>NZ_SEUI01000003.1 GCF_008370255.1 Pseudoalteromonas sp. FUC4
GAGATGAGTTCTCACTAGACTTTTAAAGTCTCTGAAGGGCCGTTGAAGACTACAACGTTGATAGGCAAGATGTGGAAGTGGTGTGAGCCATTAAGCTAACTTGTACTAATTACCCGTGAGGCTTAACCATACAACGCCAAACGCGTTTTATGTGATAGTTTATACAGAAGTTAATATGACTAAAGTAGATATTTACTGAAAGACTTAAAAAATATTATCAGATATTTTCCAAATTCAGTTAGTGCGTAGCGATACGAACTGACAACCTAATTTGCTTGGTGACAATAGCGTTTTGGACCCACCTGACTCCATGCCGAACTCAGTAGTGAAACGAAACAGCGCCGATGATAGTGTAGCATTTGCTATGTGAAAGTAGGACATTACCAGGCTTCAAATTGTAAAGAGCCCGATTCGAAAGAGTCGGGCTTTTTTACGTCTGCAGAAAAGTGAAATGTGCGCAATTAACACACACTTACACAACACACATCACGTAGGCCGGGCGAGCGTAGCGACTCCCGACGCTGAAATTACAACAAAACCCCTCAATATCTCAGTCGGCCAATAAAGTAGCATTTCACTGTGGCTCTCTACCGCTGTGGGCACTACGACATTCTACTGCGTAGCGCACCGACTTCACATTGTAGAGAGCCCGACTAGAAATAATCGGGCTTTTTTACATCTGCAGAAAAGTGATTTAAGTATTCCTCTAATATTCCTCTAAGCGAAGCGCTTCTTGGCGAATAATTTGTATAAATCAGCAATAATATTTAGCCAATTTAGAGAATTAAATATGATCCTAACTGCGTTAAAAATCTCAAATATGAAACAACTGAATAACGAATTTTTGCCCTTCTTTTATCGACTCCGCTTAGTTATTGCTCTAATCTCAATTTATGATCTGTTCCATTATCTCGTTTATAAAATGTGACAGAGCTCGTTTAGATAAAAATAGAATAATAAGGGTTTAATAATGAGTGAAATTGATAATCATCCACATGGTATTTTTTGTTGGTCAGAACTTTGTACGCACGATTGGAAAGACGGTAAGGCGTTTTATACATCATTATTTGATTGGGGACATGACGATCAACCTATTGAAGAGAACATATACTACACCATGCTACAAAAGCAAGGTGAGGATATCGCTGCAATGTACGAAATGCCTAAAGAGCAAATTAGTTCAGGGATCCCAAGTCATTGGCTGGCTTACATTGCCGTCGATAATGTTGATGATTGTGCGCTAAAAGCTAAAGAACTAGGTGCTGAAGTTATCGCCGGTCCTCATGATGTTATGAATGCAGGTCGCATGCTTATGCTAAAAGATCCAGTAGGCGCCACTGTTGCACTATGGCAAGGCAATGAGCATAAAGGTTGTAAGCACTTAGGTGAATTAAATACGCCTTATTGGCATGAGTTAGCAACCAGAAATAGTAAAGTAAGTAGAGACTTTTACTGTGCTTTACTAGGCTGGGAAAGTGAAATAAAGCCAATGGAAGGTATGAACTACACTTTATTTTTAGTCGATGGACAACCAATTGCCGGTATGCTTGAAATGACAAATGAATGGCCTGCTGATACCCCTGCTCATTGGATGATTTATTTTGCAGTAGAGAGTTGCGATGTAATTGTTAGTAAAGCCGCTAGCTTAGGTGGACAAGTATGTGTTCCTGCAACAGATATCCCCGATGTTGGTCGTTTTAGTGTTATATGCGACCCTCAAGGTGCTGTATTTTCGGTGATCGAATCTGTTATGGATGACGTTTAAACACAGTTACATTAGCTTTAGCGTTAATTTGCTCGCTAGTTTGATATAATACTCGTCAATTAAATCGTCAGAAAGTGCAGAGAACGCAATGGAATTTGAACAAGATAGCAATTTAACCCTCCCTTTATTTCTATTAGATGAATCATTAAGTAATAGAGACTTAGAGCAGCCTGATTTTGAAATATCAATTGGACTCGATGATGAATTACTTGCTCAAATTTGCCAGAATCCAAGTGAAGATAGCAGTGTCGCTATTACTGTTAGCGGTTATGAGTTGCTTATAACTAATTCTTTGTACCTAGCTATATTAGATCAAGAGCACGATGCGCAGATAACATTAACGCATGGTCCTCTTTTAAGTATTGTTTTGAATACTGAAGGTCAGAATACATTCGTTTCTCCTCAAATGGATATGATGCCCACCTTTGATTTAGGTGACGAGGACGAATGAAAAAAATAATAATAAGTATATTTGTATTAATTATTCTTAGTGGTTGTGCTTACTTAGGTAATGCACATTACGATGATTTATTTGGACCAGAGCAAGCGCAAGAGCGTATTGTTCCACATTCTACCCTTGCTGGTGCTGATTTTTTACAAAACGTAAAACCAGTACTCGATACCCGCTGCGTCGTTTGCCATGGTTGTTACGACGCACCATGCCAACTCAAGCTCTCGTCCCCTGAAGGTATTGACCGAGGTTTGAGTAAAGAGCTTGTTTACGATGGAACTCGTTTATTGGCAACGACCCCAAGCCGTTTATTATTTGATGCAACTAATACTC
The DNA here is from genome assembly GCF_008370255.1 of Pseudoalteromonas sp. FUC4. Lineage (GTDB taxonomy): Bacteria > Pseudomonadota > Gammaproteobacteria > Enterobacterales > Alteromonadaceae > Pseudoalteromonas. The sequence goes on from NZ_SEUI01000003.1 coordinate 2,550, forward strand.
AGCAATGGCGAGAGAAAAACTTTACGCCAGTGCTAAATGAGCGCGTGCAAAGTGAAGAAGCTAACTTAGCGGGCAGTGTGCTATTTAATAGCCTGGTGCTAAAGCAAAGCCATGAATTGCCAGTAAATGAAGTGTTAGGTGATGAGTTTGATTTTTCGTTAGCGCGTTCGCAAACCTGTGCAACAATGGGGGAGTTTGACCGATTGGCAAGTGATCAACCTCATGGCGGCATGCCCTATGGTTTACCTGGTGTTTCGCGTGAAGAGTTTAATCACCTACAGAACTGGCTTAAAGGTGGCGGTAAAATGTCACATATTCAACCACCAAGTAAATATGATCAGAATAAAATAGCGGGCTGGGAAGCATTTTTAAATCAAGATAGCTTAAAGTATCAGTTATCAGCACGTTATATTTATGAGCATTGGTTTTTAGCACATATTTATTTTACTTCAGAAAACCCACAAAGCTTTTTTAAACTAGTTCGCTCAAGTACGCCTCCTGGTGAGGAAATAAAGTTAATTAACACGCGCCGCCCATACGATGACCCTAAAGTTAGCCGTGTTTATTATCGTTTTATGCAAGAGCGTACAACCATACTTTCTAAAACACATTTACCTCTTGAGCTTAATGAAGCTAAATTACTGCGTTTATATGAGCAGTTTATTGCGCCAGATTATACGGTTACGAAAATGCCTAGTTATGAGGCTAAGGCAGCATCTAATCCTTTTAAAACTTTCGAAGTTATTCCAATTAATTCTAAGTATCAATTCATGCTTGATGAGGCAGAGTTAATTATTATGGGCTTTATAAAAGGGCCTGTTTGTCGTGGTCAGATTGCTTTGAATGTTATAAACGATCACTTTTGGGTGGCGTTTGCTGATCCTGATAAGGTTGCGACCCCTGCTGTAGGGGAAATGCTAATGCAACATGAAGAAGCGCTAGAACTTCCTGCCGCAGAGGAAAGTAACGCGTTACCTATTTCTAGCTGGGTTAAATATTCAGTTCGTGAGAAAAAATATTTACAGGCAAAAGTTGAGCTTGCTAACGAAATGTTTAAAGGTGGTGAGCACCTCACAACTGACTTACTTTGGAAAGGTGATGGGCATAATAAAAATGCGGCACTAACTATTTTCCGCCATTTTGATAGTGCAACTGTAGTTAAAGGTTTTATTGGTCAAGAGCCTAAAACTACCTGGATATTAGATTATGCTTTGTTTGAGCGTATTCACTATTTGCTTGTAGCAGGCTTTGATGTGTACGGAAATATAGGCCATCAATTAGTGACACGCCTGTATATGGACTTTTTACGTTTAGAGGGTGAGCAAAACTTTTTAGCATTGTTACCTGAGGCTAAACGTAATCAAATCAAAAAGCAGTGGTATCGTAATTCACCACCAGATTTATCTAAGTTCTTTAAAAATAACCGAGAATTTAGTCAGCCAAGTGGTATTAGCTATAAAACTGATGATCCACAGCATGAGCTATATACCTTGATGAAAGAAGCCTTAGCGCCAGTTTTAAGTGAAAAATACAACTACACTGAAGTGCCAAAGCCGTTAAATGTAGTAAGTAACATGCCAGCAAAAGCGGTAAACTTGTTACCTCAGCTTTCTTTTGTACTTGTAAAGCAAGAAGATAATAGCCATAAGGGCTACACTATTATTCATCATAATGCGCACTACAATATATCTAGTTTATTAAACGAAGATGGCCAACGTGCTTATGATGAAGATACCGCGACTATTGTTCCTGGGTTTATCGGAGATTATCCAGCAGCTATTTGGTATTTAAATAACGAGCAGCAAGTAAATGCTTTTGCCGAGCAATTGCCTATGATGCAAATAGAAGCTGATTATGGTGCACTGAAATCTAAGTTCGGCATTCGACGTACTCATCCACAGTTTTGGCAATATAGCGATATATTGCACGATACAGCTAAAAAGTATCGTGGGATAGAATATGGAATGTTCGATTATAATCGATTAGAGAATCGCTAATATAATTTTACGACTATGGCCCAGCTTGATGCTGGGCTTTTTTATTGGGTATTAATAATTCGCTTAATTATTTTGACTGATTCTTCGTTTTAAAAAATTAGTCTACACTTATATAAAAAAACTGGTTTATACATGTTCAATATTATTAAAAGCGTGAGAACACGTTACCGATGGGCGCTAATTGCAATAGCGCTATTAATAAGTGGCTCTGCTTTATTAATGCAGCATAGTTTTTCTGTTCAAAAGTTTGATGCAAAAATTATTAACATCGCTGGTAGCCAGCGTATGCTCTCACAAAAAATTGCTTGGCACAGTAACGCTATGCTTAACATCAGTAATTACTCGCCAGCTCATTCTGAGTTACTTGAGCAGTCCCTAAATACATTTAAAAATTCCCATCAAATATTATTAACTAAAAACTCTGATGACGAATACATTTACTTAAATCCAGCGTTAGTAGACTTATATTTTGGTGAAACGATTGGGCTAGATAAAGCGGTATTTGACTATATAGAACAAACAGAGCGGCTTTTGTATCAGCAAGGAGAGATAAACTACTCAGTATTTTCTATTAAGCATGTTGAAACGTTATTAACAAAGCTTGATAAGGCAGTGAGCTTGTTTGAATCTCAAGCAGTTAAAAAAGTAAATTGGGTCGCCAACCTAGAGATACTATGCTGGTTATTGGCAATGACATTATTACTTGTTGAGTTAAGATTTGTTTTTATGCCAATGGAAAAAGAGGTTTCAGACACGCTTTTAGAGCTAAAAAAACAAAAAGATTTTGTTCATCAAACAAGCCAAAATAAAGAACATTTTATTGCCAGAGCTAGTCACGAATTTAGAACACCTTTGCAGGGACTAATTACGTCTATTGAAGAACTAGAGGTTTCTGGTAAACAGCAAAGCGTTAAAACCCAAGCTAACTATTGCGCGCTTAGGTTAATAGCCATATTAGATGAATTACAAGACTTGCAGGCTTTAAGTGCAGGTAAATGGGTACCGCATTTAAATGATGAAAACCTTCTAGAGTCGTGTAATAAAGTAGTAATAGCTTACAAGCATGCGTGTAAGCAAAAAGGCCTAAAACTAGTTAGTTGTTTAGATGAATCGTTAAATTGTGTATGTAAATTGGATCATCAACGTTTGCAGCACACACTTACAGAGTTAATTAGTAACGCTATTAAGTTTACACAAAAAGGTGAAATTACTGTTTCAGCTAAGCTTTTAAATGAAGAGTTTCATTTAACGGTGAGTGACACTGGCAGTGGCTTTTCAAAGAAGATTACCAGTCTTGAATTTGACTCATTTAAACAAACCAATCACTTTCAAGGGTTAAGAACAGGCCTAACCCGGGTTCAATATGTTGTAAAAGCACTGCATGGTGAAATTACTTTTACAAATAATAAAACTCATGGTGCTTTGGTGTCTTTGTGTTTACCAGTAACAATAAGTAAAGCCCTCCCAACACCTCTTAAAGTAAACGACAAGCTAACGTGTTTAGTCGTTGAAGATAATCCATTAAACACCATGTTATTAACCCGCATACTTAGCTTATTAGGTTTAAGCTATGATTGCGCTGAAAACGGCAAAGTCGCGTGTGATATGGTGAGTGAAAATCAGTACGATATTGTTTTTATGGACTTAAATATGCCAGTAATGGATGGGTTTGAGGCGATTAAAAAAATACGTTCCGTTCTTAATAAAATAATGCCAATTATTGTTATAACAGCAAATACTTCACAAAATGATATAGAGCGAGCTTATAAATACGGGGCTAACCTTCATATGCATAAACCAATAAGTCAGCAAGCAATTAAAGACGCATTAAATAGTATTAGCGTTGCTAGGGCGTGTTGATCTTTGGTAGTTGAATTTGCAGCAGTATGTTTGGTTTTTAGGCAAGGCAGAGCCTATGTAGTGTGGTTATTCCCCATAAATAGGCGATAACGCAGTATAAATACCAAACATGCGCTGCCCATCGGGTTCTTTCTAGGGACGATTAACTCTTTGTTACTCGGTTTTGACTTAGCCCACTAGGTTACAAACCTCGCGCCGCGATTTAATCGCCCCTAGATTGAACAAATTTCAATCCACAAAGATCAACACGCCCTAGTGAAATAAATTAATTTTGCAGGTAACAAGCTTGCTAAGCACTTTTAATATACGTTAACTTGCTGTTTTAAGGTTTATTAGGAAAAGTTAGTGCAGTCAATTACGCTTGAGCAATTTAATGGTTACTTACAAGGACAAGGTAAAAGTCGTTACGACATATGCAACCTAGATTGGCAAGTTAATCTAGGAGAACATTGGCTACTTCTAGGTGCTAATGGAGCCGGTAAATCTGCACTGACAGCTGCGTTAGTTGGTGAAGCTAAGTGCGAAAGTGGTAAGCGTATAAGTAGTATTAATAAGCTTATGCTCGTGTCTTCAGATTCACATAAACAGTTACTAGCTCAAGAATTAGAGCATGAAAAGCACACCCTCGTTAAAGACCTTATTTTTACAGGGCATAGTAATAATGATGAATTATTAGCGCAGCTAATAGAATTATTTAAATTTAGCTCATTACTAAATAGGCATTTTAGAGACCTTTCAACGGGTGAAACTCGTAAACTCCTACTTATAAAAGCACTCAGCTCCCATAGTGAGTTAGCCGTGCTTGACGAGCCTTTTGATGGGCTCGACGTACAATCTTGCCAGCAGCTTAATAAAATACTTATAGAGCTTAGCCACACGATTACTTTTGTTTTTGTGCTAAACCGCCTAGACGAAATCCCTTCATTCATTACTCACTATGGCTATGTAAACCAAGGTTGCTTGTTACATACTTTGGCAAAGCCAGACAGTGAGCAATTGAGTGATTTACTAAAACTACTTCATTTAGAACATACTTCATTGGATGTGCCATCTCCTGATACCGAGCAAGAGCAAAAGGCATTCACCGGTAATACCTTAGTTAAATTGAGTAATGCTAAAGTTAGTTACAGTGATGTAAGCATATTCAAAAATCTCAATTGGACTATAAAAAAGCATCAGCATTGGCAGCTTAGTGGAGCGAACGGTTCAGGCAAAACATGCTTATTAAATTTAATAACAGGTGATAACCCACAGTGTTATAACAATGACATTGAAGTGTTCGGTTTTAAACGTGGCACAGGGGAGAGTATTTGGGATATAAAACAGCATATTGGTTTTATATCTAACGCGCTACATATGGATTACCGCGTAAGTATATCGGCTTTAAATACTGTTGTTTCAGGATTTTACGACAGCATAGGTTTATATCAAAAACCGAGCGACGCACAAATTAATATTGCTAAGCAGTGGCTGGCATTTATTGGTTTAAGTGATAAACAAAATACCTCATTCACCCAGCTATCGTACGGCGATCAGCGTATGTTATTAATTGTGCGGGCTATGGTAAAACATCCAACGTTACTTATTTTAGATGAACCTTGCTTGGGCTTAGATGAAGCAAACAGGCAACGTGTACTGCTACTAATAGAGAAAATTTGTGCTGCCAATACAAGTACTGTGATTTATGTAAATCATCATGCGGCAGACAAAATTAAAGGAATAGAGAATTACTTAAAAATGGAAGACTTTCATTAAAAACTCACAGAAAGGTTGAGCGAGAATTCACTCAACCCATTTTTATTTTAAAGACGAGTAACGCTAAAGCCTTTATCTCGAAGCTGTTTAAGTAACCCGTGTTTTTCAGGTAAATGCAAAGCGCCTACAGCAATAAATAGCTGCTCGTTTGCTAAACGCGGTGTGAGTTGTTTAACCCAATTATTATTGCGGTTAGTTAGCATTACTTGCTCGCTAATTTCACCGTAATTACTGTCATCAAAACTCATGTTGTAGTAATCGGTTAGTGTGTCCATGTCACCGCTTTTCCATGCATTAACTAACTTGATAAAGTAAGTATTAATATCGGCTAGTTGCTCAAAGGTTTCTTCAATCATTTCATTGCTTAATAGCGCCATACCATCAAACATTTGTAGTTGTTGTTCTAAGGTTTCAAGCTCGCCAATTTTAATATTATGCTCTTTAGCATAACTAAGCACTTGCTTGTCTATGCCGGTTTTATCTGAATAACCTGCATTTTGAAATTCAATTTGCATCATAGTCACCATAACAGCCCAAGGCTTTAAGCCATTAAACATAGCAATATCAATCGACTTTTTAGCAAAGTAATCTTTTAGCTTGGTATAATTTTGCTTTGAAAGCTCAGTTTGTAATGTTTTACCGCCACTTAGCATCATAAATGGCATTGAGCGTTGCTGCATTTCAAGTGGAGTAAGTTTGCTTATATCAACTTCAACAATCACTTCTTTGCTTGCACTAATCGCATCGGTTACATTGTTAGGTAAGCCTTTCATGCTGGCATCACCAACGTGTACAGTGCCAAATAAGTAAGAGCTAACGCCATTTTTCTCTATTTTATATAAGGCCGGAGCTGCATAGCTGTTAAGGCTAAATGTTATAAGTAACGCCATAATAAAAAAGTGGCTAACACGGGTAAGAGCATTCATGGTTTGTCCTTAAAATCTCGGGGGTTAGTAGTCTAAATACTAACCTAAATTTACTTCAGAGGTAACGTTAATATAAACGTTAGCGTATTGTTTTCGGTATTACTGGCCGTAATAGTAAAGCTATTTAAGTTACATAAGCTCTGCACAATAGATAATCCTAAACCATGGCGCTGGTTATTAGTTCTAGATGAATCTAGCTGATAGAGCTGGTCAAAAATAGCAATTAGCTGTTCACCACTTAGTGGTTTATTTACTTTGTTACTAACAGAGATGGTCATGTTTGTGCTGTTATTTACGGCAGTTAATTTAATTGGCGCCTCAGGGAGTCCATAAAATAGTGCGTTATCGATTAAGTTACACAAAATGGTATTTAAACTAAATTCGTCAGCATTAAGTGTAATCTCGTCACTTATTTCGTTATTTAAACGCGTTTTAATAGTTGGGTGTTTAAAGGTCAGCTCATCAATAATTTGATTTACTAAGTTATTTAGAATGATATTTTGCGCATTCAATTGCATTGTACTGCTACTTGAGCGCTGCAACAGTAATAGGTTGCTAACAATTGTTTTCATGCGCTGTGAAATATTAAGTACATCACTGGTATAGGTATCGCTAATACGTTTATCGTCAGGGTAGCGAATAGCCACTTCTGAAAGGCTTATGAGTTCAGCTATAGGGGTTTTAAGCTCGTGTGCAATGTCGCTTGTTAGGCGTTTTTCATTACTATAGAGTTGCTGATTAACGGTAATAAACTTATTTAGCTCGTTACGTATGGGTTCTATTTCTTCTACTTTAAAGTCGCTTTCTATTGTTTGCGCAACACCGGTAATATCGAGTAACTTAATTTGATCGTTTAAGTTGTGTAGCGGGTGTAGGCCTTTATTTACAATACGTGTCACTAAATAGCGCACCCCAAACACACCAAGTACACAGGTTAAAATAAAGACCACATCAATAATAATCAGTACTTTATTAAGTTCGGCTGTCGGCGCTGCGATTGCAAGCGTCATGGTATTAAAAACAGCAGAGTGGGTGGGATTTCTATCATCTTTTTGGGCTACAAAGTGACTTATGAGTGCGCGGCCATCACGCCCGTTAGGAAGCTCGTAATCTATAATTTTAGATTCGTTTATCGGCATTTCTAAAAAAGGCAGGTTAGCATTTTCATAAAGCGCTAATGAGTCTGAGCGCTCAAACACATCACGGCCATGCCATAACTGGTAAAACTCCGTGGCATCGGCTGCTTCATACTCCGACATAAACTCACCAGCAAAATCAAATTCAACCACGTTGTTGTCATCTTCAACTAAGGTTTTTAAGTAGTTAGCTTTATTAGTTAAAGACTGATTGAACTGATCTTCCACCCAAGTATCAACACTTAAATCAACGGTTAAAAATATGGTGAACAAAATAACTGAGATCACAGCGCTAATATTATTAACGAGTTTACGTTTTATTGAGTGATTTTTACTTTGTTGTTGCGACATAACCAAATCCACGTTTATTTTTTATCGGGAGCTCGCCATTAAACTGTCTTACTTTTTTACGTATGGTTGAGATGTGTGCTTCAAGCGCATTTTTAGAGAGCATATCAAACTGACCTACCACCGCTTCACTTATAAGCTCAAGCCCCAATACTCGCTCTGGGGCGTTAAATAAGCATTCTATTATTTTGTATTCATTACGCGTGAGCTCAATGGCATGTTGCTTGTAGTGAAGAGTTTTAAGTGACAGATCTAATACGCAATTACCTACGGTAAGGGTATTTTGTTGGTTTTGCAGTGAACCACGACGAAGTAATGCAAGGACGCGAGCATGGAGTTCTTCAAACGAAAATGGCTTAGTTAAATAATCGTCAGCGCCTTTCATAAGGCCGTTAATTTTATCTTGAGGCTCACTTCGTGCAGATAAAATTAGCACACGGCTTTGGTTATTACTGCTGCGAAGTGCTTGTAAAATACTCATGCCATCAACGCTCGGTAGCATTAAATCAAGTACGAGGAGGTCGTAGTTTCCACTCAGTGCCATACTCAACCCTTGTGAGCCATCACCAGTTTCATCTACGGTAAAACCAAGGTTGCTAAGGCCAACTTGCAAGCTGCGTCGTAATGCTTCAGAGTCTTCAATAACGAGGATTTTCATGTTTACTCGGTTTATAAAAATAGCCTTGTTACTTTAACAAGGCTTTATTATCAAGTCACTTGGTTAATGATACCAACCATTTGTGTAGGCTAGATTACCTAAGTTCGCGTGAGCTAGGGCTTTTTTAACTAGTTGCTCATCGTTTTCACATGGTACAAGCTGGTTATTGCTATACGTATAGGTGGTTGCTGGTTTTTGTGGTTGTAACACCACCACTTTATTATCGTGCATGTAGGCAAAGTTTTTGTCGTATTGCATCATTGCGCGTTGTTTGTTATTGCTAATTGGCTTTGATAAATCATGACCTATCATAGGGTGCTTACCACTTGCGCCAATTAAAGACAGTAGAGTAACAGGAATATCGAGCTGGCTGGCTAGTTGGCTATCTCGTTTATGGGTAATACCTTTACCAAAAATAACGGCCGGAATTTTAAAGTGATCAACCGGTACTAAATTTGAACCCGATACGCGCGAGTCGTGATCGGCAATAACTATAAATACAGTATCATCCCAGTAGCTCGATTTTTTAGCTTTTTCGATAAACGTGCCTAGTGCGTAATCGGCATACTTGGCAGCATTATTACGGGTTTGTTTTTGTTTATCGTACAGCGTTATTTTATCGTCAGGAAAGTCATACGGGCTATGATTAGAGCTTGAAAATATAAGGCTAAAAAAGGGTTTTTTTTGATTTTTAAGCTTAGTAAGTTCTATGTCGGCTTGGTCGTACAAGTCTTCGTCTGATGCGCCCCACGAGCCATTAAAGTCTATTTTTTTAAAGTTATTTGTATCTACGATACTTTTAAAACCGTTGCCTAAAAAGAAGCTTCGCATGTTATCAAAATGGCTTTCGCCACCATAAATAAACTGTGTGCTATAATTTTTCTTCGCTAAAAAATCAGCAATGGTAAAAAAGTCACGTTGTGATTTATCAAGCTTAACAATTGCACGCGAAGGCGTTGGTGTGAACCCTGTAATTACTGCCTCAATTCCACGCACTGAACGTGTGCCCGTGGCGTATAAATTATCAAACCCCCAGCCTTGTTTATAAAGGGCGTCTATATTAGGTGTAAGCGGTAAACCGCCAAGCGTGCCTACATAACGAGCACCTAAACTTTCTTGTAAAATAATGACTAAATTTTTGGGTTTACCTGTATTACTTGCGCCATGAAACGTTTTTGTAGGGGCGGTTACATCGCTAAATGCGGCTTGCGCATTTTGCATGTTACTACGCACAATACTAAGCAATTCATCGGTGGGCATTTTACCGTAATAGTCTTGACTTGATTGCTCATTAGAAAGTTGCTTAACTGCAAACGCGACGCTATAAAGTGAGTTAAGGGTTAAGTCGTTAAGTAAGTGATCGGTAGAAAACGAGACCATGGCGGGGTTAAGTGGTCTGTGCCCTAATGAGTTGCGGGCGCCCAAAATAGTTAAGCATACTAAAACAAGCGCTAAAATTGATTGATTTAAGCCTGTTAGTGATGACTTGCTTTGCCATTGATTGCTAAATACTTTACTTGCAAATTTACAGCTTAAAATAAGTGCTATAACAGCAATAAATACTTCTAACTTATAGCCTGAAAAAATCATTTTTGAGACTTCTTTAGGGTAAATTAAATATTCTATAAATAAGCGGTTAGGGCGCAAGTCGTACTCGTTTATAAACGTAGGTGTAATCACTTCAAAAAAAACGAGTAAAGCAGACATCCACACTAAGTAAATTTTAATTAGGCCGCGTACTTTATTTTGCCAACCTACGCTTTGCATCAGTAAGGTAAGTAGTAATGCGGGCATAATAATGTAGCTTAGAGTGGCTATATCTACTCTTAACCCACCTATAAATATAGATAACCACGCATGCGATCCAAATACACGCTCCCCTTGCCATACACTTAATCCAAAGCGAGCAAGTGTTAAAAAGCTAAGTGCCAAAACAGTAAATACAACAAAAATCCATACAGGGCCAAGTGCATTTTGTATTTTAGGTATAAAAGTTAGCTTTATGCCCATAACACAGCCCACCAAATAAGAGCGGCAATTAGCATAGCTATAAACACGCTTGCAGAGGCAATATCTTTAGCGAGCCCCGAAAGCTCATGGTATTCACTGCCAATTCTATCAACTACAACCTCAACTGCCGTATTTACCAGCTCAGCAAACAATACAAAAAGGAGGCTGGCTATAAGCAGTAATTTATCCTTTAGTGCAATTTCTTGTAGCCACACAAACACACCGAGTAACGAAAACAGTGCTAGCTCTTGTTGAAACGCCGCTTCAAATCGACTCATCCATTTTAAGCCGTTAAAAGAATGGCTTAAGGTAAAAATAAGGCGCATTAAGCCTTGGCGTTTTATAATGGTTTTATTACTCATAGTTTTACTTCGCTTGGTGTTGTTTGGCAGCTAGCAAGTAAATCGAGCGATGCCTGATACGTTTTGCTTTTAATGCCAATTAAATTTAAAAGGGTGTGAAAAATATTGTTGTGTGAGCGTGCGGCGTGGGTGTCTAAATTAGCTAAGCAGGTATTGGTAATGCGCTGATTATGCTCATCAGCCCACATATAAAGAGGAACATGCGTTTGTGTGCTAGGCGCAAAGCTATACGGAAAACCATGTAAATAAGCACCGGCTTCGCCAAGCGATTCACCATGATCAGAGACATATAAAAATTGCTTATCTATATTGCTTGGCAGTGCTTTTAATTGCTCAATTACTTGGGCATTAACAAAGTCGCTGTACGCAATTGTGTTATCGTAGGTATTAACTAATTCATCGAGTGAGCAATTTTGAATGTCGCTTCTATCGCACGTGGGTGTAAATTGCTTAAATTTATCTGGGTAGCGTTTAAAGTAAGTTGGTCCGTGTGAGCCCATCATGTGTAGGACGATAACGGTATTAGCTTGGCTTAAATTAGCGAGTTTGCGTTTAAGTGGAGTAAGAAGTGCTTCATCAAAGCAATATTTTCCATCGCAAAGCGCTGATGGGGTGGTTGGTATATCAATATTAACAACACGGGGGCATACGTTTTTACAGCCGCTGTTGTTATCAACCCACAGTACGTCGCTGCCAGCTTGTTGTGCTAAATCAATCAGGTTTTGTTGGTTGTCGGCTGCTAATCGATCAAAGTTATTTTGTGTTTGCAGTGAAAACATACACGGCACAGACACTGCGGTGGCCGTACCGCAAGACGCCACATTATTAAAATACGTCACATTATGCTTTTGTGTATAAGGGTTGGTGTTGCGCTTATAACTTTGATAAGCAAAGTTTTCTGCTCGTGCTGTTTCGCCAACAACCATAACGGTTACGCTGGTGGTGTTAGGCGCAATAAGAGTGGGTGTTGCATCTATATTTTTAAATTCCATATTGGTATACAGCAGCTGATCGCGCATATATTTATAACCGCTAGAGAGATACTGAAATGGGATGAGTTCTTTTTTCAAAATGCGGTTATTGCGGCCTGTCGCTGCGTAGTCGGCGTAAAAGTTTACGACCACTAAAGCAATTAATGAGCAGCACGCTACAATAAGTTTTATACGACTAATCGCTTCTTGGTGAGGGCGGGTAAAGTGTATTTTCACTTTGCTTAATATAAAAACAGGTAGCGCACAAAACAGCAGTAAAAAGCCTATGAGTTGCGGATTTAAATAGCTCAGTGCTTCGCTTGAATCCGTTTCGAACGTGTTTTGAATCATTGAATAGTCAAACACGACGCCGTAATTTAATGAGCCGTAAAGCACGGCACTCGAAATTATCAGTAAAAGGTAGTTAATTGGTTTTAGTAACCACCTAACCGACACTATTGAAAAGAAAATAATTAAAAGGCATAACAAAAGTAGTGGCACTGAAAGTAAAAATAGCCATGAAAAAGATGCAAGAGAGGTAATGGCGCTAAACGAACCTTGAATAAAAGGAATGTTTATAACTAAACAGTAATAACAGGCAATCATCACTACAAAGGCATTTGCACTACAGTGAATGTAAAACCGCTTACTACGATTTGGCTTTTTTTGTGCTGGTGTTTGGCTTGTTACGTTCATATTTAGGCTCGTTTAAAATAACAACGCCATGCTATGCAACAACACTTAAGAGTCGCTTAAGAGAACCTACGTATTACCTGAAGGTGATAAATAATTTTATTTATAAAAATATTCTTAAAAATTAATCAAACCTTAAATAAGGGATATAAGAATAGTGAATTTCTGAGAATAAAATTAGAGCATAAAAAAACCACTACTAACTTATATAGTGAATTTTAAAACCTGATAAATTGCATTTTAGTCTTTTTGTTAGATTAACTTTGGTGTTGACTTAAAGGGCCTAGCGCGGTACTAATATACAAAGAGAGCGAAGGAATAACCTTCGCGATAATTGAACAAAATTTGGTATTAATTACATGCTTACAAACGCACTTAACCTAGTCCTGATTATTATCGTGGTGATTATTCCCGCGAGGGCTTCGTAGTGCTTTAAAAACTTAAGCATTAAAAAAGCCCTCCGCACTTAACCGTTCGGAGGGCTTTTTAGTTTTAAGGGTAAAGTTTTTAGCGTAAAAATGTAATTGGGTTGTCACTGAGGAATGAGGGTTTATTAATGACAGGCGCAGAACTAACAATCGACTTATTGGCCAAACACGGCGTAAATGAAGTATTTGGCTACCCAGGCGGAGCTATTATGCCAATTTACGATGCGCTGTATGGCGCGCCAGTCAAACACTACCTAACTCGCCATGAGCAAGGTGCAGGGTTTGCAGCTGTTGGTTATGCTCGCAGCACACGTAAATTAGGCGTATGTTTTGCAACATCGGGCCCAGGTGCAACTAATTTAATAACCGCTCTGGCTGATGCGATGATGGACTCAGTGCCATTATTGGCGATCACCGGCCAAGTGCCTACTGCAGCTATTGGTTCAGATGCGTTTCAAGAAGTAGATGTACTAGGTATGTCGCTTTCGTGTACTAAGCACAGCTACATGGTAGAGCGAGCTGAAGACTTAGCAGAGATATTACAAGAAGCAATTCATTTAGCGCAAAGCGGCCGCCCAGGTCCCGTACTTGTCGATATCCCAAAAGATATTCAAATGGCTCAAGTCCCTTTTAAACCTTGGTTAGCAGCTGATGAATACTTACCAGAGTTAGATTTAAAGCAAGTTGCTATTGCTAATCAACTGTTGAGTGAGGCTAAACAGCCTGTAGCGTATGTAGGTGGTGGTGTACAAGCCGCTGATGCGCAAGACGAGCTAATGCAATTTTTAAATAAAACGCAGATGCCAGCTGTATCAACACTTAAAGCGTTGGGCAGTGTATTACCAGATTACGAACATTACTTAGGTATGCTAGGCATGCACGGTACACAAGCTGCTAATATCGCAGTGCAAGAATGTGATGTACTTGTATGTATAGGGGCGCGCTTTGATGACCGCGTAACAGGCAACTTAGCTAAATTTGCAGCTAAAGCTAAGGTAATCCATTTAGATATCGATGCAGCTGAAGTTGGTAAGCGAAAACCAGCTAAAGCTTCATTAATTGCTGATTTAAAAACGTCATTACCTGCACTTGAATGCTTTGTAACCCCTACAGCGTGGTGTGACACAAATAAAGAAATGAATATTAAGCATGCGTGGCGTTACGACTACCCAGGTGAAAAGGTTTTTGCACCGTACTTATTAAACCAACTAAGCCAACGCATGCCAAATACAGGGGTTGTGTGCTGCGATGTGGGTCAGCATCAAATGTGGGTAGCACAGCACATGAAGTTTACTCACCCGAGTAATCATTTAAGCAGTGGTGGTGCAGGCACAATGGGCTTTGGTTTACCTGCGGCTATTGGCGCGCAAGTAGCACGCCCTGATGACTTTGTTATTACTGTATCGGGCGATGGTTCAATAATGATGAATATTCAAGAATTGGCCACTATTCGTCGTAACAATTTACCTGTAAAAATATTAATTTTAGATAACCAGCGTTTAGGGATGGTTCGCCAATGGCAGGAACTATTTTTTGAAGGGCGTTATTCTGAAACTAACCTGTCGGATAACCCAGACTTTGTTCAATTAGCCGCTGTATTTGGTATTCCTGGGCAAACAATAACTCACGCTAATCAAGTTGATGATGCGATAACTGCATTAGTTAATAGTAAAGGGCCGTACATAGTACATGCCTGTATTGATGATAAAGAAAATGTTTGGCCACTTGTACCACCTGGGGCTGCGAACGACGAAATGATGACGGAGAAAGCAAAATGAAACATAGCCTAACTATTGCATTAAAAAGCCAAAGTATAGCGGTAGAGCGCTTTTTACGAGTGGTGCGTCATCGTGGTTTTGACCTTACGCATTTTCAGCTCAATATGGACGATGGTTTTTATAATGTAGACATGACGGTAGATAGTGATAAACCAATTCACCTATTAACCAGCCAGTTAAACAAGCTGGTGGATGTCAAAGAAGTCACTTTACAAAATTTACAGCAACAACAGGCTGTGTAATTACGAACTGAAAAACAATTTACGAGTAACTGAATCACTCGGTTACTCACCAATTTTAGAATGAGGAATGCCCGCTTATTTTGCGGCAAAAACTGAGGTAACTATGGCTAAATTAAGAAGTGCAACAACAACTGAAGGGCGTAAACGCGCAGGCGCTCGTGCATTATGGCGCGCAACAGGTATGACCGACACCGATTTTGGTAAGCCGATTATTGCCGTAGTTAACTCATTTACACAATTTGTACCAGGGCATGTTCACCTTAATCAGCTAAGTGAACTTATGGCTGAAACCATTACGCAAGCCGGTGGTGTCCCTAAAGAATTTAATACTATTGCGATTGATGATGGTATTGCAATGGGTCACGGCGGAATGCTTTATTCATTGCCTTCGCGCGATTTAATTGCTGACTCGGTTGAGTACATGGTAAATGGTCATTGTGCTGATGCGATGATTTGTATTTCAAACTGCGACAAAATTACTCCAGGAATGATGCTTGCAGCACTACGTTTAAATATTCCGGTAATATTTGTATCAGGCGGTCCAATGGAAGCAGGTAAAACTAAGCTTGCTAACATCGATATTAAACTTGATTTAGTAGATGCTATGGTTAAAGGCGCTGATGAATCGGTAAGTGATGCCGATTCAGAGCAAGTAGAGCGCTCTGCATGTCCAACATGTGGCTCTTGTTCAGGCATGTTTACTGCAAACTCAATGAACTGTTTGTTAGAAGCGATTGGTTTAGCACTTCCGGGTAACGGCACGACGCTTGCGACTCATAAAGACCGTAAACAACTTTATGTTGAAGCGGGGGCTCGTATTGTTGATTTATGTCGTGAGTATTATCAAAAAGATAATCAAGATGTATTGCCACGTGCTATTGCTAACAAAACAGCCTTTATGAACGCAATGGTGGTTGATATTGCAATGGGTGGCTCATCAAATACGGTATTACATTTACTTGCTGCAGCGCAAGAAGCGGGCGTTGATTTTGATATGTCGCACATTGATGCGCTCTCTCGTAAAACACCATTTTTATGTAAAGTCGCACCAGCAACACCTGAATATCACATTGAAGATGTGCACCGCGCAGGCGGCATGATGGCAATCGTACGTGAACTTGGCAAAGCAGGCTTAGTTGATATGTCAGTTAATCATGTTGCTGGGTCAACTATGGCTGAGCTCGTTAAAAAATGGGATGCAACAGATCCTACTAACGAAGCAGCGCGCAAATTTTACCGTGCTGGCCCTGCAGGCATTCGTACCACTAAAGCAATGAGCCAAGAGTGTCGTTGGGACGAGGGCGATAACGACCGAGAGCATGGTTGTATTCGAAGTGTTGAACACGCTTTTCGTCAAGATGGTGGATTAGCTGTACTTTCGGGGAACTTAGCAGTCGATGGCTGTATTGTTAAGAGTGCGGGCGTAGTTGATGAAATGCTACATTTTGAAGGCACTGCAGTCGTGTACGAGTCACAAGATGATTCTGTAGAAGGGATTTTAAACGACGAAGTAAAAGCCGGCGATATCGTGGTTATCCGTTACGAAGGCCCTAGAGGCGGTCCAGGTATGCAAGAAATGCTTTACCCAACTAGCTACTTAAAATCAAAAGGCCTAGCTGAAAAATGTGCACTTATTACAGATGGTCGCTTTTCGGGTGGTACTTCGGGTTTATCAATTGGTCATGTATCACCAGAGGCAGCAAGTGGCGGTGCTATTGCGTATGTTGAAAATGGCGACAAAATCATTATTGATATCGCAACCCGTGAAATTACGTTAGCGTTAAGTGATGAAGAGCTTGAAGCGCGTAAGCAAAAACAACTAGCACGCGGAAAACTGGCGTACAAACCAGTCGATCGTGAGCGCTATGTATCGTCTGCTTTAAAGGCTTATGCATTACTTGCAACAAGTGCTGATAAAGGCGCAGTGCGTGACTTAGCTAAATTGGAGGCGCTTAGTTAATTATGGTCTCTCAAGAGCTCGATTATTTTCGCGCTATTATTCAAGCAAACATGGAGCCTTTGGCTAAAGTTACTGAGGTTAGTGAAATGGCTGAACTCAGTAAAAAGCTAGGTAACCATGTTTGGTTAAAGCGTGAAGACCAACAGCCCGTGTATTCATTTAAATTACGCGGTGCATATAACAAATTAAATAAATTACCTAAAGGCTCAGTGGTTATTACTGCTTCTGCGGGTAATCATGCTCAAGGGGTTGCATTGAGTGCATCTCACCTTGGGCATCAAGCAACTATTGTAATGCCAGTAACAACACCTGAAATAAAAGTCAGCGCAGTGCGCGCACTTGGTGGTGAAGTTGTATTACATGGGCATCATTTTGATGCCGCAAAAGCACATGCACTTGAGCTTACAGAGCAACGAAACGGTATATTTGTTCCACCATTTGATGACCCAGACGTCATTGTTGGTCAAGGTACTGTAGCACGTGAGCTTATGCAGCAATTAAACGAGCTTGATGCTGTGTTTATCCCTGTTGGCGGTGGTGGCTTACTTGCTGGTATGGCGGTTTATATTAAATCGCTGCGTCCAGATATAAAAGTAATTGGCGTAGAAGCCGGCGAAAGTGCGTGTTTACAAGCGGCACTTAAAGCAGGTAAACCAGTAGAGCTTGAACGCGTTGGCAGTTTTGCCGATGGCGTAGCGGTTAAAATTATTGGTACTGAAACATTTCGCTTAGCGCAAAAGTTTTGTGATGAAGTTATCACCGTGAGTAGCGATGAAATATGTGCTGCCATGCAGGATATTTTTGTATCTACCCGTGCAATAGCAGAACCTTCAGGTGCACTTGCAACGGCAGGGCTTAAAAAGTGGAGCCAGCAGTCGGGGTTAAAAGGGTTACATTTAGCGGCTGTTTTATCCGGTGCTAATTTAAACTTTGATCGCCTGCGTTATGTTGCAGAGCGCACTGCGCTGGGTGAAAAAAACGAAGCGTTATTAGCCGTTACTATTAAAGAAGAAAAAGGCAGCTTTAAACAGTTTTGTGCTTCTTTAGGTGGCCGTGCTATTACTGAGTTTAACTACCGTTATGCAGGACCTGGTGAAGCACAAATATTTGTAGGTATTGCCCTGCGGCAAGGGGAGCAAGAGCTTAATGAGCTAAAGCAAGACTTAACAAATAATGATTACCAATTTTGCGATCTGTCGGATAACGAACTCGCTAAATTACATGTGCGCTATATGGTTGGCGGAAAAGCACCAGAGCAATTACATGAACGTTTATTGCGTTTTGAATTTCCTGAGTATCCAGGTGCACTTGCACGGTTTTTAGATACTTTAGGTAGTAATTGGAACATTACCTTATTTCATTATCGTAATCACGGTGGTTCGATGGGGAATGTACTGGCTGGCTTTGCTATTGAGCCAAGCCAATTTGATATGTTTAACGAGTATTTAAATCGCTTAGGTTATAGTGTTCAAGATGAAACCCAAAACCCTTGTTTTACGCAGTTTTTAACATCAAAACCGCAAGTGGAAAAAGTCGAAAAAATAGCCTCAGTATAACCCTTCTTTAAAGGCAGGCACCTCACTAGGGTGCTTGCTTTATCACACTTTTTACATATAGTTACAGGTAATCGTCATACTTTTGAGGACACCTAGTTGCTATTTAAAGGATTAATCATTGGATTGTGCTTTTTTTGCAGCCATATAATGGCGCAAGAATCAGTCACATTACAGCTAAAATGGACACACCAGTTTCAGTTTGCCGGTTACTATATGGCAAAGCAAAAAGGCTTTTATAATGAAGTTGGCCTCGATGTAACCATTAAACAAGCTAATCCAATGAAACCTGATACCTTTGGTCCTGTCGCCAGTGGCGAAGCACAATTTGGTGTAGGGCATTCTGGTATTTTACAGCAACGTATAAATGGCCAACCTCTTATTGCTATGGCTGCCTTATTGCAATTTTCACCTTACTGCTGGATGGTTAAAGACACGTCTGATATTTTTCATCCACGTGACTTTGTTAATAAACGCATCACTGCGGTGAGCAAAAATGACGGCACCGAGCTACTTGTTATGCTTAAACGCAGTGGTGTAGATGTGGATAATCTTAAAGTTTACGACGGTGAAAACCCAAGCCTAGCTTGGATTGAAAACAAACTAGATGCTATGCAAGTGTATGTTACTACAGAGCCATACTATATGACTCAGCAAGGTATAGCGCATCGGCTTGTTTGCCCTCAGCGTTATGGTATGGATGTGTATAGTGACATTTTATTTACCAGCGAAAATATGCAGAAGAAAAACCCGCAAGCGGTCGAAAAATTTTACCAAGCGAGTCTAAAAGGCTGGCGCTATGCAATGATGAACATGGACGAAGCCATTGCAGTCACCCAGCAACTGTATGCACCGAATAAAAGCTTTCATCAGCTCGCTTTTGAGGCTGAAGTGTTAAAAAATTATATAGTACTACCTACCACCAGTTTAGGGCATATGTCGATAGCAAAGTGGCGTTTGATAGCTGACTTATATGGAATACAGCAAAATGAATTTGACGAGGTGAAATCTCATTTTATCTACAAATATCAAGAGCCCGAAAAAATGCAGTTATCCTGGATGCTTATAGCCGCTATTTTGGTGAGTATTATTTCAATCCCTTTGTATTTGAGACTGATTTTTAGTAAAAATTAACTGTTTAGTGAGACCTCACTGAGCTGATATAATTAATTGCCTTTTTATTATTTAAGCTGTTATGACTTTAGCTGAGCAATTTTTAGCACTTGATTCACTTTTAATGCGTCATCGTCAGTATTGGCAGTGCACCGCATTTGATTTTGACACTATTCCTTGGCCAGAACTGCAAGGCATACTTAACGAGCTAACGGATGATCAAGTAAGCGTTCTTGATAACGATCAAAATCAGCTCAATCAATTTTTTAGTCAACATATAAACCAGCTTGATGAACTTGCTAAGCTATGTGATTTACCTAGCGCTTCACACTCTCGAGCTGATTATCCGTTTTGGATAAGTAACGGCATTAAAGGTCGTAAGTTTGATCAGTTACAAGACTTTGTATCTGCACTACCTAATATTAAGCAACCAGTTTTAGAGTGGTGTGCGGGTAAAGGACACTTAGGGCGAATACTTGCTTTTAATGGCGCAAGTGATGTGCATAGTATTGAGCTGCAACAAAGCTTATGCGAGCAAGGGCAAAAAAGTGCACAGCAACAAGGTTTGGCAATGCATTTTAGCCAAGCAGATGTATTAAAAGATGATATCACTCAATTCTTTAGTCCTAATATGCATGCTGTAGCGCTCCACGCATGTGGTGGTTTGCACCAAGTATTTATGCGGCAAGCAAGTTTGGCAAAAGCACAACAAATTAGCTTTTCACCTTGTTGCTATCACTTATTTACGGCTAATGAGTACCTTGCAATGAGTGAGGTTGCAAACCAAAGTGAGCTTAACCTAACGCATCGCGATTTAAAACTCGCCTTGCAAGAAACCGTTACAGCGCCTTCTCGTCTGGAAAAAGTACGTAAAACAGAACTAGAATGGCGACTTGGTTTTGATGCACTAAGAAAGTCGATCACTGGCGAGCAATATTACGTAAGCGTACCGTCGGTTAACAAAGCTATATTCTCAGATTCGTTTAAATCGTTTTGTGCATGGGCTGCAGAAAAAAAGACAATAAGCCTACCTCAAGGTACTGATTATAATAAATATTTAGAGGTTGGGGTGGCTCGAAAAAAAATAACTGACCGAGTTGAACTGGTTCGACATGTGTTCAGAAGGGCAATTGAAGTTTGGCTTGTGCTCGATCGTGCTTTATATTTGCAACAGCAAGGCTATCAAGTAAGCGTTAAAACGTTTTGTGAAAAGCAGTTAACGCCTCGTAATATATTGATTCTCGCTAATATCCATTAAATTTCCGTCCTCGACTTAATAAGAGATGCAATGAGAAAGTTAAAAAATTTATTCGATAACAATAAACGTTGGGCTGCTCGCACAAGTGAAGCAGATCCTGAGTTTTTTAAAATTTTATCTATGCAACAGAATCCAGAGTATCTATGGATTGGTTGTTCAGACTCTCGTGTACCTGCTAATCAAATAGTTGATTTATTACCAGGCGAATTATTTGTACATCGTAACGTGGCTAACGTGGTTGTACACACTGACCATAACTGTTTGTCGGTTATGCAGTACGCAGTTGAAGTATTAAAAGTAAAACATATTATGGTGGTAGGCCACTATGGTTGTGGTGGCGTACAAGCTGTTTTAAACAATGCAAAATTTGGCTTTATTGATAACTGGCTACGCCATGTAGGTGATGTAAAAGAAAAGCATCTTGAACAACTTGACGCAATGCCAGAAAGCGAACGTTTAAGCCGACTTATTGAGCTAAATGTAATTGAGCAAGTACGTAATGTATGCCGTACTAACATTGTGCAAGATGCGTGGGATCGCGGGCAAGAGCTAAGCGTTCATGGTTGGGTTTATGGTTTAGAGAACGGCCACCTTCATGATTTAGAGTCTGTAGTAACGTGCGCGAGTGAGGAAACCGACAGCTATAAAAAAGCAGTACAGCACGTACTTAAAAAAGTGGGTGAGAGTAAATAAATTCATGACTAAAACGGCGATATTATTAGGTGCTACAGGTTTGGTTGGTAATGAGTTGCTGCATAAGCTACTTAATAGCGATCGTTATACCAAAGTGGTTACGTTAAGTCGTCGGGCTTTGTCTATTACACACGCAAAGCTAGTTAATCATGTTATTGATTTTGAAAAATTAACTCAATACGTTGAGCTTTTTAAAGGCGACGTATTGTTTTCGTGTTTGGGCACAACCCGTAAACGGGCGGGCTCTACACAAGCTCAGCGTAAAGTAGATTTTGATTATCAGTTTATAGTAGCGCAGTTAGCGGCATGTAATGGCGTTACGCATTATTGCTTAGTGTCATCAAGCGGGGCGAATACGCACAGTAATAGTGCTTATTTGAAAATGAAGGGTGAGCTTGAGCAACATATTAAAGCACTCCCTTTTGATAAAATAAGTATTTTACAACCATCTTTATTATTAGGTGATCGTGAGCAATTTAGAGTGGCAGAAAAGATAGGCAGTATTATTTTTCCTGTTATTACACGACTGCCGTTTTTAAAGCGTTACAAACCAATAACTGGCGAGCAAGTTGCGCAAAAAATGCTGAGTGTGAGTTTAGAGCAACAGGCTAAGTTATTTTATTATGTGCTAGATGAGCTATTTGAATAAACTTAGTAAAACGCAAAAGGCAGCCTAAGCTGCCTTTTTTGTACATTAAATTAATTATTCAGCGTCAGTTTTAGCGCTAAGTTGCTGCTCAAGCAATGTAACTTTAGCTTCAAGGTCAGTTAGTTTTTCGCGAGTACGAATAAGTACTTGGCTTTGTACATCAAATTCTTCGCGGCTCACAAAGTCCATCTCAGCAAGCTTGTTTTGTAAAACTTGCTTTGTTTTACCTTCGAGTGTATCTGCTAGGTTTTTTACACCTTGTGGCATATTGCTAGTAATTTGCTTAGCAATTTCTTCAAGTTTTGCTGGGTTGATCATATTTGTCCCTTCGATGCGGTCTAAAATAATAATAACTAATATTACCTTATACCTAGTGTATTTAACACATGATCATCTTTACCTTAATTAATTAAGGCAATTGCTATGCTCGCTGTAATGGTTACGTTAAAATTACGCGTCTTTTAAATTTCTTTGGTCGTTATGAAACTCAATCCTAAACAAGATGAAGCCGTAAAATATATTAGTGGTCCCTGCTTAGTGTTAGCTGGCGCAGGCTCTGGTAAAACCCGTGTTATTACGAATAAGATCGCTTATTTAGTGAAAAAATGTGAGTACAAAGCGCGAAATATAGCTGCCGTTACTTTTACTAATAAAGCAGCTAAAGAGATGCGTGAGCGAGTATTGCAAACGCTCGGTAAACAAGACGCTAAAGGTTTATGGGTATCAACGTTCCACACGCTAGGTTTAGAAGTAATAAAAAAAGAGTTAAGTACACTGGGCTTTAAACCCGGTTTTTCGTTATTTGATGATCAAGATACCAACCAGCTTCTTAGTGAGCTCACCGAAGACGAACTAAAAAAAGACAAAGACTTACTCAAACTACTTAAAATGGAAATTGGTAGTTGGAAAAACGAATTAGTGCTGCCAGAGCAAGCAATACGCGAAGCGCGTGATGCGCAAAAGGCATTGTTCGCACAGCTGTATGCGCGATACCAAAATCAGCTACGTGCTTATAACGCACTGGATTTTGATGATTTAATTATGATCCCTACTTTGTTACTTACTAATAACGCCACATCTCGTGAGCGCTGGCAGCAACGCTTTAAATACTTGCTGGTGGATGAGTATCAAGATACCAATACAAGCCAATATCAACTTGTTAAATTGCTAGTAGGCGAGCGTGCCCGTTTTACTGTGGTAGGTGATGACGATCAATCAATTTACTCATGGCGTGGTGCTCGCCCACAAAACTTAGTGTTGTTAGGTAAAGACTATCCAGGGCTTAGGCTAATAAAGCTTGAGCAAAACTATCGAAGTGCAGGGCGAATACTAAAAGCCGCTAATATATTGATAGCAAATAACCCGCATGATATCGAAAAAAAGCTATTCAGTGAGCTTGGTTACGGTGAGCCAATTAAAGTAATAGGGTGCCGCGATGAAGAGCATGAATCTGAGCGCGTAGTTGCCGAGATAATTTCTCATAAGTTTATGAAGCGAACTAGCTATAAAGACTACGCTATTTTATATCGTGGTAATCATCAAGCTCGTGGCTTTGAAAAATCACTAATGAGTAACCGTATCCCTTATAAAATTAGTGGCGGTATGTCTTTTTTCGCTCGCTCAGAAATTAAAGATATTATGGCGTATTTACGCTTATTAGTTAATCAAGACGATGACAATGCATTTTTACGTATCGTAAATACACCGCGCCGCGAAATTGGTACGATTACGCTCGAAAAGCTGGGTACGCTGGCTAATGAAAAGCACGCGAGCTTGTTTGCTACCTGTTTTGATAACGATTTAGGCTACAGACTAAAAGGGCGTGGCTTAAATGCGCTTGCTGGGTTTGCACGCTGGGTTGTTGAGCTATCTGATAACGCTGTACGTGGCGATACACTTGAAGCTGTTAAAGACTTAGTGCGTAATATTAACTACGAGGCATATTTGTACGAGTCGTCACCGAGTGCTAAAGCGGCTGAAATGCGCATGAAAAACGTATCTGAGCTGTATCGTTGGATCACCGATATGTTGGCAGGAGATGCCGACAACGAACCAATGACATTAGCCGAGGTTGTTAGTAAGCTAACCCTTCGCGATATGCTTGAGCGTAACGAAGAAGAAGATGAAACCGATGCAGTGCACTTATCAACATTACATGCGTCAAAGGGCTTAGAGTATCCATACGTATTTATGGTGGGTATGGAGGAGGGCTTACTACCGCATCAGGTTAGTATTGATGAAGACAACGTTGATGAAGAGCGCCGGCTAGCTTATGTTGGTATTACTCGTGCTCAGCAGGAGTTAACACTTACTTATGCTAAAATACGTCGTCAATTTGGTGAAACCTCACAAACTGAATTAAGCCGGTTTGTACAAGAATTACCACAGGACGATTTAGCGTTCGAAAACAAAAAAGCGCCAAATACCCAAGCAGAGCGAATGGAAAAAGGCCAAGCAAGAGTTGCTAACCTTCGAGCCATGTTTAAAAAGCCTGAGTAATACCTTAGGTTAATTTTATAAAGACTGGGTTGCTTGTACTTCAGGTAACTCAGCGCACACTAAAGCGTGTTGTTTCCCCACAAAAAAAGCCAAACCATGCTTGTCTAACAAAGCCCTAAAATTAAGTATTGATGGGCCTTTAGCAATGATCTTCATTGCTTTGAGCTTTGTAATTGCAAGCACTCCCTGTAGCTGAAAATCGTAACTTTCTTGTTGTAAAACACGTTTACTAAAGGTTGAACTAAGTAGCAGATAGTCAAAATTGATATCGGTTAGTAAATTCAGCTCGCACCTGTCTTTAGCAAAATTGTTTAAACCAATTGAATAGCCTAGCTGTGGTAGTTTTTTTAGGTTTTCTATTTGTGTTGCACTTGCATGGCGAATTTCTTGTTCATCAAATAATAAACAAAGCTGGCTTTGTCCTTGCTGTTTATTTAACGTATCTGTAAATAAAACAAATTCGTGCTCTTCGAGTAGCAAAGCAGAGCAAGGAACCAGTGCCATAGTTACATTTGCAGCAATTGCTTGCGCATAAGCGCGTTGTAATAGTTGTAACTCTACTTGCAGGTGCTGCTCTTTATCTGATGCAAACTTTTTCAAAATATCAAAGCTAGTAAAGCCAAGTATTGGGTGTTCACCAAATGCTTCAAATAAAGATTCAGACTGATGTTGCTCATCAAGCGTAATTATTTCTGAGCTTCTAAAACTCATAGGGAGTATATCAAGGTGATGTTGTGCTTTTAGAGCCTGCGCAGGTATTGATTGTGTTAGTAGCGGATGAAATAGCTCGTAGCGATTTTTTCCTGAATTTTTAGCGTGATACATTGCGGCATCAGCATCACGAATAATTTCATCCGTATGCATATAGCTTTTTTTTGAATAGGTTATCCCTATACTCGCACCACTTTGTAAATATTCCCCTTTAAGGCAAAAAGGCTTTTCCATTAAGTCGATAATACGATTAGCAACATCTTCTGCTTGTTGAGGCTCAGTTAAATGCGTTAATAAAATTACAAACTCATCGCCACCTAGGCGCGCCAGTAAATCATGCTCGCGTATACACTGGGCAAATAATTCACTCACGTTAATCAAAAACTGATCGCCAGCATGGTGACCAAGCTGGTCGTTAATATCTTTAAATTTATCTAAATCAATAAACAAAACAGCAAAGTGATGTTCAGGAAAGCGCTGATAATGTTGTAGCGTTTTTTCAAGCTGAGTTAAAAATAGGCTGCGATTAGGTAAGCTAGTAAGAGAGTCATGATGTGCATCATGATAAAGCTGCTGCTCTATTTTTTTACGCTCATCTATTTGCATTTGTAAATGCAGATTAGTTTGACGCAACTCTTTGGTTTTTTCGTTTACTCTAAATTCAAGTTCTTGATGGCTTTTCGCAATCGCTTGATTAGCGAGTTTGGTTTGTAATACAGCTGCAATTTGATGCGATACAAAGGTCATTAATTCGCAATCATCTTGGCTAAAAATATGTTTGTTATCGTAAGCTTGGCAAACAAGAAGGCCGATAACACCTTGAGCTGTTTTAAGTGGGGCGCCTAACCAACTAGTGGCCATTTGCTCTTTAGGCACAGGAGCTGAGCGCTGTACTACACCATTCTCTATCAATTCTTTTGCTCTATACGGGTGTATAAGCTGTGTTTCTTCTGTACTTATTACCAGCTCACTATAGCCTTTAGCAAAGCGCCTGGGTTGTGTGTTTTCTTTAAATTCATCAACACAATAGGGGAAGCTAATCCAACCAGATTCTTTATCATAAAGTGCAATATATAAGTTTTCTGCGTAGGTAATTGTTTTTATTATTTGATGTATCTTAAAGTAAGCATCTTCAAGGTTTTTAGCTTGCGTTGCTATTTCAGATATTTTGAACAGAATTTGCTGGCGTTGAAGCGCACGTTTGCGCTGCTCTATTTCAAGGTTTAACGCATCGTTACTTTGAGTGAGTGCTCGGGTACGAATTTTAACTTCTGACTCAAGGAGCTCTCGTTTTTTCACTCGCTCTATTGCAGTCGCTAAGTAAAGCGACATAAACTCAAGTAATTGTATTTGTTGTGAGCTATAAACTTGTTTTGTATCGTAACTTTGCGCTGCTAATACACCAATAATGTTATGTTCTTGGTAAACCGGAACACCTACCCAATGCTCCGCTGGAGTGCCTAATGCTTTGAATAAGCCTTCTGCTGCAGCGTCTTCC
This sequence comes from Pseudoalteromonas sp. FUC4, assembly GCF_008370255.1. GTDB lineage: Bacteria > Pseudomonadota > Gammaproteobacteria > Enterobacterales > Alteromonadaceae > Pseudoalteromonas. The sequence goes on from NZ_SEUI01000003.1 coordinate 29,648, forward strand.
ATTTGTTTTTTGGTAAAGCATGTTGTTTTACCTTGTTTAAATACGTAGCCTGTTGCACCTTCATCAAAACTATTCGACTGATTAAGCGGCACAGCAATACCATCTTTTTCGTCTGAAAAATAAGAAAGCTCTAACGATTGACTATGTTGATTTAACAGCACCACATAAAAGCTTTTACTTGGTACATACTTTTGTAAAATATCGTGGATGGCAGGATATAATAGGGTTAGCTCGGCAACAGTACTAGCTTGCTCTGATAATTGGATCAGGGCATTTTGCAAATGATGTGATTGTTTGTATTTTTCGAGTAGCGTTTTAAGACGTTTATTTTGATACGCTAATTTACTCGATACGGGGTGTTTATCTTCCAATGATCTAACCGGCTATTTTTATTGTATAGTTATTAGCCATATAATTTCACTTTTAATGCTTATCGTCAAGTTGATATTCCTACTAAAATAGCGGCTATAAGCACTATTTTATGCATTAAAAAAGGCTTACCGAAGTAAACCTTTTTTGTGTATTTCAATTGTATTTATTTAGATGTCATGAAATCGATAGCAGCGCTAATTTCATCGTCAGAACAATCCATACATGTGCCTTTTGGAGGCATGGCATTAAAGCCATTTAGTGCATGCTCAAGTAAAGTGTCTTTACCTTTTGCAATGCGCGGAGCCCAATCGTCAGCTGATTTAGGCGCGCCTAGTGCGCCAGTACCGTGACATGCAAAACATGCACCTTGATACACTTGCTCACCAGAACGAGGGCCTGTAGGCGCCGCTGCAACAGCAGCTTTATCGCCTTCAAGGTATACAGCACCAACCGGCGCGAGACGTGCTTTAATTGCATCTTCAGTCATAGAGTTATCATATGGCTGTGCGTATGCGGTGGTTGCTAGCATTAATAATGCTGCAGCTGTTAATTTTTTCATTTTGCCTTGCTCACTTCGATTTGAACGTGATCAATCACGATTAAAGATGACGGAAATTAAACCGATTATAACTCTCTGAGCCAATTTATAAAATGCTAAGAGTCGTTTTTATTAATAAAACTGACTACTTTTTGCGTTAACGCAATAAAATTTAATTATTTACTGTTTTTTGTTAAGCAATTTAATAAGCGCAGTCAGTTATACAATTAACTTTTTAGATCCTAAGATCAAAATCAATTTATTGATAATACGCTACTAACGAGCTTTGCGATCCCTGCATCGGCTTCAAGAATCGATTCTGCCAACATGTAAGCAGGGGTGGTAACTAGCTTATTTGGTTTATCGATAACTACACCGTCAACCGCACAATCTATATGTTTAGCGCCTAATGTACTTAGCGCTTGTGCTGTCTCTACATCGTTACCAATAGTAAGTTCGGCGTTATCGTAAATAAATGGGAGCAATGCGGGTGCGATACACATATAACCTGCAGGCTTATTCGCTTTTGCAAATGATTTACAAGCATTAAGAACGTCCTGATTAATATTTGCTTTTGCGCCTTTAATTGCAAAATCGCATAAGTTTTTTGCAGCACCGAAACCGCCAGGTACAATTAATGCGTCAAACTGAGTCACGTCTAGTTCAATCAGTGATTTAATGTCACCTCGTGCAATGCGAGCAGCTTCTGTTAATACATTGCGTTTATCAGGCATTACTTCACCTGTTAAATGGTTAATGGTATGAAGTTGTTCAATATCTGGTGCAAAGCACTGATACGTTGCGCCATTTTTGGCTATATGTAATAAAGTTAAAATTGCTTCATTAATTTCACTACCATCGTACACACCAGACCCTGCTAATATTACTGCTACGTTTTTCATGCTTTTGTGCCCCTAAAGTCTTTTTTATAAGTCGATCGGATGAAGTTTAACATGCTCAAAATTTCTCGCGAAAATAAATTTTTAGTACAAAAATCATTCGCAGTGCAAGTCGTTTTGCGGTTTATGCCATTTACGATCACTTTGCCTTTAAAAAAATTATAAAGGATCGCTATGATCTTCGATCCATTGTGCTAGAATACTCCTCCGGTTATTTAAATGGACGCGAATAATCAAAGTGAATAACAACACAAACAGTCGTTAGAAAACCTTTTTCCACATTGGTTTAAAATAATAAAAAAAGAACCTCGTATTATCTTTTTTAAATTAAAACATACAGTTAAAGTATTTTCTAGGCATTTTATAATGCTTTGGAAGGATAGCTCGTGGCTGTTATCTACACACTTATCCACAGCTTGCTCTAGTTTTAATAACACGATAAACAGTAATTCACAGTCGTTTTATTTACTACCTTATGGCATGCTTATAATTACCTTAATTTTTTGCATTTAGGATCCAAATTCACCATGGCTCAGATCCCCGAAAACCCACTTATTTTAGTTGATGGCTCGTCATATTTATTTCGTGCTTATCATTCTCCGCCGCATTTAACTAATTCTAAAGGTGAGGCTACGGGCGCTATTTATGGCGTGATCAACATGCTTAAAAGCTTGATCAGACAATATGATCCCTCACACATGGTGGTTATATTTGATGCTAAAGGCAAAACGTTCCGTAACGATATGTATAGCGAATATAAGGCAAATCGCCCGCCGATGCCGGATGACTTACGTACGCAAATAGCACCAATACATAGCATTATCAAAGCGATGGGTTTTCCGCTAATTAGCATCGAAGGCGTTGAAGCTGATGATGTTATTGGCACATTTGCACGTATTGCAACTGAGCAAAAACGGCATGTCCTTGTCTCCACTGGTGATAAAGATATGGCGCAACTTGTAAATGAACACGTTACGTTAATAAACACGATGACCGACAGTATTTCAGACCCTGTTACCGTAGTTGAAAAGTTTGGTGTAGGCCCCGAGCTTATTATCGATTACTTGGCACTAATGGGCGATAAGGTCGATAATATCCCTGGTGTTGAAGGCTGTGGTCCAAAAACGGCCGTTAAGTGGTTAGAGAAATACGGCTCGTTGAAAGGTGTAATGGATCACGCCAGTGAGATTAAGGGTAAAATAGGTGAAAAGTTAGCTGCAGCTCTTGATCATCTGCCTTTAAGTTATGAGCTTGCAACAATAAAATGTGATGTGGAAGTTGAATCAGATCTTGATACCTTTAAGCTTCAAGAGCCAAATAAAGACGAATTAATTGCATTATATGGTGAGTGCGAATTCCGTCGTTGGTTAGCTGAGTTACTCGATAACCCTAAAGATGCAGAAACACACCTAGCGGTACCTACCGAAGCGACTGAATTACCAAAAGTAGAAGACGCTCATTACGAAACTATTTTAACTGAGGCGCAATTTGATACGCTGATCAATCAATTAAACAGTGCTGAACTATTTGCATTTGATACAGAAACAACCAGCCTAGATTACATGGAAGCGCAATTAGTGGGTATGAGCTTTGCCGTAAAAGCGGGTGAAGCTGTGTATTTACCGGTAGCGCATGACTACCCCGGTGCGCCTGAACAATTAAGCCTTGAATTTGTAATGCAAAAGCTGGGTCCAATTTTGGCAGATGAAAACAAAGCTAAAGTAGGGCAAAACCTTAAATATGATAAAAGCGTATTAGCGAATGTAGGCTTTGCGTTAAATGGTATTAAGTTTGACACCATGCTTGAGTCGTACGTATTTAATAGTGTGGGCACGCGTCACGATATGGACTCGCTAGCACTTAAATACCTAGGTCATAAAAATATTAGCTTTGAAGATATTGCTGGCAAAGGTAAAAAGCAACTTACCTTTAACCAAATTGAACTTGAAAAAGCAGCGCCTTACGCGGCAGAAGATGCTGATATTACGTTGCGTTTACACGAAGTACTTTGGCCAAAAGTAGCAGCGGATGAAAAACTAAAATCGGTTTTTTTAGATATAGAAATGCCACTTGTTAGTGTTATTTCTGACATTGAACGCACCGGTGTTGCAATAGATAGCAATATGCTTGCAGCACATAGCCAACGTTTAGGTGAGCGTTTAATTGAGCTTGAAAAAGAAGCGTTTGAAATAGCAGGCGAACCATTTAATTTAAGTTCTCCGAAGCAACTACAAGTATTGCTGTTTGAAAAGCTTGGGCTGCCAATTATCAAAAAAACGCCTAAAGGTGCACCTTCTACCGCAGAAGAAGTACTGCAAGAGCTTGCGCATGATTATCCGCTACCTAAAGTAATCATTGAGCATCGTGGTTTATCAAAGCTTAAATCAACGTATACCGATAAGTTACCATTAATGGTGAACGAGAAAACACAGCGCGTGCATACCTCTTACCATCAGGCAATTACAGCAACAGGGCGCTTAAGCTCAACCGATCCTAATTTACAAAATATTCCTATTCGTTCAGAAGAAGGGCGTCGTATTCGTGAAGCGTTTATAGCGGCAGATGGTTATAAAATTGTCGCTGCCGATTATAGCCAAATTGAGCTGCGTATTATGGCGCATCTTTCACAAGATAAAGGCCTATTAAATGCCTTTGCTAACGGCTTAGATGTGCATAGTGCAACTGCTGCTGAAGTATTTGGTGTAGAGCTTGATGATGTAACCACCGATATGCGCCGTAAAGCCAAAGCAGTAAACTTTGGCTTAATTTACGGTATGTCGGCATTTGGTTTAGCACGTCAACTAGATGTGCCACGCCATGAAGCGCAGCATTATATTGATAAATACTTTGAGCGTTTCCCTGGTGTACTTGAATACATGGAAACAACCCGCGAAAAAGCTGCTGAAAATGGCTACGTTGAAACTATTTTTGGCCGTCGTTTGCATTTACCAGAAATTAACGCACGTAATGGTGCGCGCAGAAAAGGAGCCGAACGTGCTGCTATTAACGCGCCAATGCAAGGTACTGCCGCTGATATTATTAAAAAGGCAATGCTGAGCGTCAATCGTTGGGTACACGAACAAACACCAAATACGATTAAGTTACTTATGCAAGTACACGATGAATTAGTATTTGAAATTAAAACAGACTGCACAGAGCAATACACAAAACATATTTGTGAGCTGATGTCGCAAGCTGCTGCGCTTGATGTACCACTTATAGTTGAAGCCGATGAAGGCGACAACTGGGAACAAGCCCATTAATACCATTTATGTATTTTAATTAAAGCGCCTTTTGGCGCTTTTTTTATGTTTAATAAAAATGGCGAATAACAGCTATTTAATTTGCTACATGCAAGCTTTAGTTAAAATAACGTTAATTTAAGCAACTATTTGTATTAAATAGTTATATGTTCGTCAATTCGAGCTATTTTACAGGAATATGATTGTATTTTAATGCGTGCTTTTGTTAAAGTCCCGCCTGTCCTATCCTGTAGGACATCCTGTTGATGATGCATCTGAAAGGGTGCAACAAATTGATAGCTTCTCCCCAGTTTGCTATACCGGCCTACCAACTTGTTTGGTGGGCCGTTTTTTATTCTATCTTTGAAAATTCTACTCTATTTATGCTTTTTGTTGTGTTATTCATTCGTCACTTTGTGGTGGTTTGGGTACATTGCAGGTGATACCATCAAAGCGCTATTATTTTTCATTTTTATTATTTTTCAATTTATCACTAAGGAGTGCGTTATGTTTAAAGCATTAGCTATTGCAGGTTTTTCTTTATCAAGTTTAGTTATCTCTAATGTTGCCCAAGCTAATTGGCAGCTAGTGAATGATAAAAGCCAATTAAGCTTTGTCTCTATAAAAAAGAACTCTGTTGCCGAAGCTCACCACTTTACCAATCTTGAAGGTATGCTTTCTGATAAAGGTGAGTTTAGCGTTAATGTTGATTTAACATCAGCTGAAACCCTAATTCCTATTCGAAATGAGCGTTTAACGGCATTGTTGTTTGAAGCGGCTAAATTTCCCAATGCTGTTTTAACTGCCAATTTAACTAAAGAGCTGAGTAATATTAAAAAGCCTGGTCAATATGTATTGAAAGGCATTAAAGCTGAGCTTGATTTTCATGGTAATAAAAAACCACTGGTTATTGATGTACTTGTTAATAGCACACAAAGTGGCGATTTAACTGTGTCATCATTTACACCTATTATTATTAATAGTGCTGATTTCGGTGTAACGGAAGGTGTTAAACAGTTGCAAAAATTAGCAGGCCTACCTTCAATCGCAACAGCGGTGCCTGTTACGTTTGCAATTACACTTAAAAAGCAGTGATTTCTTTAAGTGAGCTTAGCAAGCAATTAAGCGAGCCAAGCAAACCTTTTGATAGTTGGCAGCCTAACCATTGTGGGGAACTGCCGATTGTCATCAATCATGACGGTAAATGGTTTTACGATGGCAGCGAAATAACCCGCCCAGCCATGGTGAAGCTTTTTGCTTCTGTTCTATGTAGAGAAGATGAGCAATTTTATTTAAAAACACCTGTCGAAAAAATAACAATAACGGTTGATGATGCGCCGTTTATTATTGTTGATTGGCGTTTTGAAAATACAGTGCAAGGGCTGGTGTTGTGTTGTATTGATAATTTAGCTAGGCAGTGGTTGGTGAGCGCCCAGCAGCCTTTAGTTATAAAAGACTATAAAGGGTCAAAAGTACCTTATTTAAAGTTACCTTATGGCTGTAGTGCGCGAGTTTCACGCAGTGTATTTTATCAGTGGGCTGAAAAAGCCGAGTCTGACAAGCTCGGCTATTTTATTAAGTCTGCAGGAAAGCAGTTTTATTTATCCTAATACCAGAGCTTAAGCCTCTGGGTTAGTTTCGTCTGTGACTACTTCATCAGTAGGTGGTACAGCAATAACAGGCCCTAAAAACCATTCATCTAGCTTTTTAGCAACTTCTGGTAAGCCTGTGCCTTTTAATGATGAAAACGCATGAACTGTAATATCCCCATCAAGCGTGCTTAATTCACGACGAACTTGCAGTACTTGTGATTTACGAGGACCTTGCTTTAATTTGTCGGCCTTAGTTAATAGTGCTAATACTGGAATTTCACTACCAATAGCCCAATTAATTAAATCGCGGTCTAAATCTTTTAACGGATGACGAATATCCATTAAAATAACAATACCCTTTAAGCTTTGACGCTTTTGCAGATATTCACCTAGCGACTTCTGCCATTTCTTTTTCATTTCGATTGGCACTTTAGCAAAACCATAGCCTGGTAAATCGATAAGGCGCATATCGTCAACATCAGCTAAATCGAATGTATTAATTAGCTGAGTACGTCCTGGAGTTTTACTTGTACGTGCTAGTTTTTGATCGGTTAATGCATTTAATGCACTCGACTTACCTGCGTTGGAGCGACCGGCAAACGCAACTTCAATTCCCGTATCAGCAGGTAATTTAGTAATGTCGGGAGCGCTTGTTACGAAAGACGCAGTATTATATTTGATACGAGATTTGAGCACAGGCTCTCCTAAAACTTAAAAAAATAACATTGAGTAAACCAAATTCACTCAGGGCGCGTATTTTATACTATAAAGGATGTATTAAAAAGCGTATTTAACCACCTAAAAACAGCACCTATGGTACATTTAAAACATGTTAAAGCTTAATCTAAGTCAAAACCCTGTAAATTATAAGCTTAATATGTGTAGAAAACGTGCCAGAGAATTTATTATCGTGTAGAATATATGTATTACAGCATCACGATTGTAGATGATACAGGGTCGGAAACAGAGAATTCACCATGAAAAAAATAGCACTATCTTTAACAATATTGCTTGGTGCGTTGTCAGCAAGCAACGCAACAGCATTTGATGGCGATGTAAACGCAGGTAAAGAAAAATCAGCAACGTGTGCGGCTTGTCACGGCCCAGACGGTAATGCGCCGGTTAATATTTACCCTAAAATTGCAGGTCAACATCCAGATTATATCCTTAAGCAACTTCAGGATTTAAAATTAGGTATGACATCAGGCGGCAAAGAAGGGCGTATGGATCCAGTAATGAGCGCTATGGCTATGCCACTAAGCGAGCAAGACATGAAAGATCTAGCAGCTTATTTTTCTTCAATGAACATGTCTGAAGGTGCTACACCTAAAGATGTCGTTGAAGTAGGCGAAATGCTCTTTAAAGCAGGTGACGCAGAGCGTGGAATTCCATCATGTGCAGCATGTCATGGCCCACGTGGTAATGGCTCGTCACTGGCTAAGTTTCCAAAAATTTCTTTTCAGCATCCTGGATATATCAAGTCTCAACTTGAAAAGTTCCGTGATGGCACTCGCCATAATGACTTAAATGGCATGATGGGCGACATTGCAAAGAAATTAACAGATAAAGACATTGAAGTACTATCTCAGTACTTAGGTGGCTTACACTAAAGTCGTATTTATTTAGCAGTTGATAATAAATACACTACAATGTGTTACAAAAAGCAGCTAAGGCTGCTTTTTTTGTGCCTATAATTAACGATATCACCCTTTTGTATGTAAGACATTGACTATGCTATCTTGTGAGAAAAGTCTTATTTTATTTTTAAATAATAAGCTAAGCTATTGTAATTTAACGTTTATGTGTTTTTTAAGTACAATAATTATAATAAAAGTTATATAAATCAGTTGTAACAAAATTATTAACGAGTAAATTAACCCCTGTCGTAAAAACAATAACAAAACGGAAACAGCTATAAGGAAAGTGGCGCGGCATGACTACATAGCACAAGATTGGTGCTACTAAAGGAAATAATAAAAAAGTGTCAGGATGACCGAAAATAATAAAAAACTCATGGAAGTTTAATAATAAAAACAAAATGGAATGTAACAAGGAACGTAAAAATAATAACAATACGGACTGATAATAATAAAAATAATAAAGACTAAAAAAGTCGAAGGGAGAAGTGTCCAGATAATGGCGCTCAGATTAGCAGGCGGTAGAGATGTTTTCTCTACCGCCTTTTTATTTGTCCTGTTACAATACCCACCGTTTAAAATTAGCGATTAATTAGCTAAGGCGCTTTTAAATGAGAAACCCAACCTCTATAGCGCAAACTGAATTCTTCTGGCTAGGCCAGCACTGCGATGCCCATTAATTTGCGCTTCGCTCAAAACCTCTTAAGTGAGATGATCAAGATATGAGTAGAACTAAAAAGTCACGCAAAAGCCCAGCAAACGGACCTGTTCGTTTAAGCCAAGATAAGCTTAAAGAAATGCGCGCATTAAAAGAGCAGAGAGTTAAAAAAACCAAAGGCGCAAAGCCCGGTTCTCGTAATGCGCCAGATTTACTTGATAGCGAAAGCCAAAATAGTAATCATGCGCCTAAAGATAAGCGTGTAGGCAGTAAAAAGCCTGTGCCGTTAATCGCAACCGCGCCTGAGCCTAAAGTTGAAATGAAACGCAACTTAAAGCCAACTATTGAGCTAAAAAAAGTAATCGAGCCTGAATTTACACCTGAACAAGAGCTAGAAGCACTTGAGAATGACGAACGTTTACTTAAACTAGTAGAGCGTCATGAAAAAGGTGAAATGCTAACAGGTAAAGATGCTAAGTACTTCAATAGTCGCATTGCCCGTCATCAGGCGTTATGTGAAATTCTTGGTATTGAAGATGAGGACGAAGACGAGTTTGAAGATGATATTGAAAGCAAAGGCAGCTCTGACTTCGATCAATACTTATCTGATGATTTAGCTAACGAATGGCTAGATGAAGACGACAAATAGTAAGGATAAATAATGAGTACCTCGGTAATTTTAGCCTTACTTTTAGGCGCTGCTATCATAGCTGGTTTGGCATTTTATGCGGGTCAGTTGCTGTATAAGTTAAATGCGCAAAAAAAGTTAATTGCTAAAACGCAGGCTGAGCAAAAGCAAAAGCTTGAAAAGTCGCGTTTAAAGCGAAACGCAAAACTAGCCGATAGTATTCATTTAATCGCACGTGCAATGAATGAAGAGCAGTGTGAGTTTTCTGAAGGCTGTTTACGCATATGGGTACTTATCTCTCAGTATGCCTTTGAAAGCGAGCGTGATTTAACGACGCAGTATCCTGGTATTTATAAAATGTATCAGGTAGTTAAAGAAATGCCGACGCACGACGCACGTAAAAAATACTCTAAAAAAGAGATTTTTAAGCTGGATAAGGCTCGTTGGCAAGCTGAAAAAACACTTAAAGATGAAGTTAAAGCTGATTGCGCTAAAATTATCATCGAGTTTAAAGCCGCTCCAGGTAGCGATAAAGTCGTTTTTAATTAAAGCTACAACTTAAATACAAAAAGCAGACCTAGGTCTGCTTTTTTTGTGCCGATGTATTTATTATCCAGAGTTCAGGTTAAATCACTCTTGAAAAACGCGTCGCATTTATTTGTTTCTGTAAGTGAGCATCAAAGCACATACAAATAATACGAATAAATAAGTTACCGCGTGGTGTTACGCTAATTTTATTATCAATTATAGTGACTAGCCCATCTTTTATAAGTGGCGTTAGCGCTACTAATGCATCCTCAAAGTAGTCATTAAATATAAGGGCGTGTTTTTCACTAAATGCTTGTATATCTAACTCAAATTGACAAATGAGCTGCTTAATAGCATCAGCACGAATTACATCATCATGTGTTAAGTGCATGCCCTTATTAAGTGCACAGCCGCCTTGTGTTTCTACGCTGTGGTAATAATGTTTTAATTCTTTTTGATTTTGTAAAATGGCGGTGCCAATCTGCGAAATCGATGACACGCCTAAACCTAATAAATCACAATTTCCATGGGTTGTATAACCTTGAAAGTTACGATGTAACTTACCTTCATTTTGTGCAACAGCTAGTTCGTTATCAGTTTTTGCAAAGTGGTCCATACCAATAAATTGATAACCTGCCTGCGTCATTTGCTCCAGCGTATTTTTAAACATAGTGAGCTTATTATGTGCACTGGGTAAATCTGCATCTTTAATCTTACGCTGTGCGGCAAAGCGCTCAGGTAAATGCGCGTAGTTAAACACTGATACACGATCAGGGCTTAGCTCAATAAGTTGCTCAATAGTTTGCTTAAAGCTCTCTGGCGTTTGTAGAGGCAGACCGTAAATCATATCTGCATTAATAGATTGAAATCCCAGCTCGCGAGCTTGTGTAATTAATTGTTTTACAGTACCTGCATTTTGCGGACGATTAACAGCAAGTTGCACGTCGTCATTAAAGTCCTGAATCCCAAACGAGACGCGGTTAAAGCCAAGCATTCTTAAATCAACAAGCATATTGTCGGCAAGTGAACGTGGGTCTATTTCAATGCCGCGCTCTGTGGTGCTTGTAAAATTAAAGTGCTGTTCTAAAATCGCCATTAAACGAGTCATTTGTTTTGCTGTTAAAAAGGTGGGAGTACCGCCACCTAAATGTAATTGCTCAACCGTGTAGCTTTTAAATAAAGGCGCTTGGGCAGTAATTTCTTTTGCTAAAAAGTCGAGATACGTATCTGCCTTAGATTGATGGCGGGTAATTATTTTATTACAGCCACAGTAGTAGCAAAGCTGGCTACAAAACGGAATATGAATATATAAAGAAAGAGAGCGACTTGTTGACGATTCTATAGCGCTTAGTAGATCTTGTTGCTCATACCCGTCACGCAGTGATAAAGCGGTGGGATACGAGGTATAACGCGGACCAGACACATTATATTTGTTTATTAGGGTTTGATCCCATTGTGGAAGTTTAATCATCACGCGCACCTAAGTATTTATTCAGGGGGTGATTATAAAAAAGTACGCAGTAAGGCGGTTTGATCTATAACAAAAAAGGTGCCGAAGCACCTTTTTTAATAAAATATCAATTAATGCGGTCTAATTAATATGTAACAGTATGGGCATCTTTGAGATATTGAAATAACTCTTTATAACCTTTACCCGGCTTTTCAGCTTTCGCTTCTTTTGCCGCATTACGAACCAATTGACGCATTTGCTGACGATCAAGAGACGGGAACTGCTCAATAGTCTCATTGATAAGGTCATCGCCTTGTTCAATTAGGTCTGAACGTAGTTGCTCAATTTTTTTGACCAATACTTCAGCTTGGTTATTTTTATTAAGCATCACATCGATAATCGCTTTAATATCATCAATGTTTTCTACAGTACGCAGTGTTTTAGCGATGTAATTTAAGTGGCGACGGTACGCGTCGCTTTTGTTACTTATTTTATCAGCAACAACCATCGCTTCTTTTAAATCGTCATTTAATGGTAGGCGTTCGCGCTGTTTTTTACCCATTTTGGCAATTTCAGTACCTAACTGATGAAACTCTTGCGCTTCGCGTTTAAGCTCCGTTCTTGATACATATTCAATTTCTTCTTCAATTTCAGCAGGCTTGCCTTTTTTCTTTGCCATGGGGTGCTCTTAAATAAAAATAACTTTTTCCATTATACATGAATATGATACTTAGGAATATTAGCTGATGTGATGCATTGAGTGTGTTAGCATTTAAATATAAGAAATGCGTGCATTATGCCTCTAAGGCTCAGGACTTAATTTATGAAAAGCCAACAAAACGATCCAATTTATTCTCAAATATCTCAAGTTAAAGATGCGGTAGCAGAAGTACTCGAACATGCTAAAAAATTAGGCGCTACAGCTGCAGAAGCTGCGATGTCTAGCACGTCTGGTTTATCGGTTAGTACACGAATGGGTGAAGTAGAAACCATTGAGTTCAACCAAGACGGCGGCTTAGGTATTAGTGTATATGTTGGTAATAATAAAGGCTCGGCGTCAACAGCTGATTTAAATCCAAAAACATTGCGCACGGTAGTCGAAAAAGCGATTGATATAGCCAAATTTACATCGGATGACCCATTTAACGGCGTTGCTGATAAAGAGTTACTTGAATTTAATCCTAAAGATTTAGATTTATACCATCCTTGGGATGTAAGCCCTGAGGAAGGCATTGATCTTTGTCATGCTGCTGAGCAAGCTGCATTAAATGCAGATGAGCGCATTGTTAACTCTGATGGTGCGAGCTTTTCATCGCATCAGGGGTTACGTGTTTATGGTAACAGCCACGGTTTAATTGCAGGCTTTCCGCGCACTCGTCACAGTATTAGTACTATGGTAATAGGCCAAGATGGCGAGCATATGCAACGCGACTCTGCTTATACAGTTGCTCGCGATCAGGCTGGTTTAAATGATGCGGCGGCAGTGGGTCTTGAAGCGGCAGCTGAAACCTTAGCTAAGTTAAACAGCCAAAAGCTAGGCACAATGAAAGTGCCTGTTATTTTTAGAGCCGATATTGCAAATTCATTGTTTGGTCACTTGGTGTCGGCAATTGGTGGTGGTGCGCTTTATCGTAAATCAAGTTTTTTACTTGATAGCTTAGGCACTCAGGTATTTAGTAATAGTGTGAATATTGCTGAGCGCCCACATATTTTAAAAGGGTTGGCATCGTCACCGTTTGATAGCGAAGGTGTTAAAACATTCGATAGAGAAATTATTCAAGGCGGCGAGCTACAAACCTATTTATTAGCAAGTTATGCCGCACGCAAAATGAATATGACGCCGACAGGCCATGCGGGCGGTATACATAACTGGCTTGTTGAGCAAACTCATAACGATTTAACTGCACTATTAAAAACCATGGGTACTGGCTTATTAGTTACAGAGCTAATGGGGCAGGGCGTAAATACAGTAACGGGTGACTATTCTCGTGGTGCTGCAGGTTTTTGGGTTGAGAATGGTGAAATTCAATATCCTGTAAGTGAAATTACCATTGCTGGTAATTTAAAAGACATGTTTAAAGGCATTTCCGCCATTGGTGGTGATATAGAGCGTCGTGGTGGTATTCAAACCGGCTCAGTATTAATAGAGCAAATGCAAATAGCTGGCGCGTAGTATTAATACGCAGTGTATACTTAGACCCAGAGTATTATCTCTGGGTCTAAGTGAGCTTTTACGAGGTGTAAAATGGCTAAAGATAGATATGCACCAAAACCGCTAACCGATATTATGGCGGGGTTAAATAGTCGTTTATCGGCTTATGCAGGCAAAAGCCAAGCACTTGATACACAGCAAACCCTATTAAAAGATTTTTTAGGTCCTAAATTGGGTGATAAATGCCGAGTTAGTAATTACCGAGATGGCACGCTAATGATAGAGGCGGTATCTGCGCCTATCGCGCTTAGGCTTAATTATTTAAAAATGGATATGCTTTCACATTTTAGAGCAGCTGGAATGGCAGAGCTCGGACAAATAAAAATAACTGCAAATCCTCAAGCAACTCAAAGATTAAGTACTGCGAACAAGTCGGGCAGTCCTACCGTTACCAACTCACGTAAAATGAGTGAGCAAACAGCGGATTACTTAAACGCGATAGCATCGTCTGCGCCCCCTTCATTAAAAGAAAAACTAGAGCGTTTAGCGCTTCACGGAAAAAATAAAAGCAAGTCTTAACTACTCACCATCTTGTTATTGATGGGGCTAATTTGGCAGCTCACCGCATTCAAAATACTTTGTTACATATTCCATTTTATTGTTGGCTTAATGAGGTTTATGATACTGCGTGGTGTGCTTTATTATTTAAAGCTCCCTTGATACCCATTCCATTAAGTAAAAGCGTACAGGCAGTGCTATTTTTACTCCTGCTATATTCAAGAATTTAATGGAGTTGGTATGTGATACCAACCTGCATAAATCTTTGATCAATTTAACGAATTAAATTGTACTATAACGTCGTTAAAAATTTTTTATTTAGAACAACTAGATACAAAAACTTTTGCCTAGTTCTAGCGTAATTTTCTTAACGTTAAATAGACCCCATACATAAGCAGATTGGTATGATTTAATTCTAACTAACAAACGGAATCATTATGAATAAAGTAACAATGGCCGCTGCGAGTATAGCGCTTGCACTTGGTCTAGTAGGTTGTGGTGAAAAACAACAAGAAACTAAAGTAACCGATACTCCTGTAGTAACAGCACCCGCTGAAAAGCCACTAGAGCTTGGTATTGAACTAGCGAATATGGATAGTTCAGTACGCGCACAAGACGATTTTTATTACCATGTAAACGGTGAGTGGCTAGCAAAAACTGAAATACCAGGTGATAAATCTAACTACGGTTCTTTTTCGCAGCTATATGATGAGTCACAAAAAGCGATGAAAATTGCCCTTGAAAGTGCAGCCGCAAACAAGGCCGCTAAAAAAGGCAGCGATGAGTATAAAATTGGCGCATTTTATAAAAGCTACATGAATAAAGATGCGCGTAATGAGTTAGGTATTACGCCATTACAACCGTCATTAGATACGATTGATAGCATTAAATCTAAAGCTGATTTAGTGGGTTTAATGGCTAAAATCCAAAAACAAGGTGGTACTTTACCATTTGGTTGGTTTGTAAATAACGATGCTAAAAACTCAAGCGAGTATGCATTGTATTTATCTCAGTCGGGTCTTGGTTTACCAGATCGTGATTATTACTTAAATGATGACGAAAAATTCACTAAAATTCGCGCTTCTTACGAGCAATACATCACAGATGTTTTAGCAAAGTCAGGCGTTAAAAATGCAGCAGAAGCTGCCAAGAGCGTACTTGCATTTGAAAAAACACTAGCTGATGCTCAGTGGAGCCGTGTGCAAAGCCGCGATGCAACTAAATCTTATAACAAGATGACAGTAGCAGATGCTAGTAAGCTAATGGGTGAACTTGATTTAGCCGCATTCTTTAAAGATGCCGGCGTGAGTGTAAGTGATATTATTGTACGTCAACCTAGCTACTTAGAAGCGCTTGCTACTATTTATAAAGATACAGATTTAGCAACGTGGAAAAACTACTTAAAATTTCATTTTGTAAGCGGTTATGCAGAGCTACTTAGTGAAGACTTAGTTAACCTTAACTTTGACTTCTATAGCACAACACTTCGTGGCGTAGAAGAACAAGCACCACTTTGGAAGCAAGCGGTTGACGCATCTAACAGTGTACTTGGTGAAATTTTAGGTAAGGTATACGTTAAAGATAACTTCCCGCCAGAAGCTAAAGCGCGCATGGAAGAGTTAGTTGATAACGTAATTAAAGGCTATGGCGTTGCTATTGAAAATCTTGAGTGGATGAGCCCTGAAACAAAGCTTGCAGCGAAAGAAAAGTTAGACAAATTTACGCCTAAGATTGGTTACCCAGATACATGGAAAGATTACTCAGAGCTAGAGATTAACTCAGATGAACTAGTAGGTAATTATATCCGTTATAGCGAATGGGCATACGCAGACATGATTGCTAAATTGGGTAAACCAGTTGATCGCTCTGAGTGGCACATGACTCCGCAAACAGTAAATGCGTATTACAATCCAGTAAACAATGAAATTGTATTCCCAGCCGCTATTTTACAACCACCATTCTTTAATTTAGAAGCAGATGATGCTGTAAACTACGGCGCAATTGGCGCAGTAATTGGGCATGAGCTTGGTCATGGTTTTGACGACCAAGGTGCTAAATACGACGGTGATGGCAACTTACGTAACTGGTGGAGTGAGACTGACCTTAAGCAATTTGAAGAGCGTACAGCGGCTTTAGTTGCACAGTATAACGAATATAAACCGTTTGAAGATGCAAGTGTTAATGGCGAGCTAACGCTTGGCGAAAATATTGGTGACTTAGGTGGCTTAACGGTTGCGCATAAAGCGTATATGCTGTCTTTAGGTGACAAAAAAGCACCAGTGATAGATGGTTACACAGGCGATCAACGTTTCTTTATGGGTTGGTCACAAATTTGGCGTCGTAACTATCGCGATGAAGAGTTACGTAATCGTTTACTAACAGACCCTCATTCACCAAGCCACTACCGTGTAATCGGTATCTTGTCGAACATGCCTGAGTTTTATGAAGCGTTTGACGTAAAAGAAGGTGATAAAATGTATATCAAGCCAGAAGATCGCGTAAAAATTTGGTAATTTACTAAATAGACCGATTTAAAGTTAATAAAAAACCAGTAAGTTTTTAGCTTACTGGTTTTTTTGTATCTTGAATTTTTTTATCGACTAAGCACGCGTGCATCCATTCTTCGTTACTCAGTATGTTTTTATAAAGCGCGAGTTGGTTTTTTGCTCGTTCTAAATTATGCTCTGCATGAGCCACTTTAAAGTACACATCGTTATTTAAGTAATCAGTTAAAAAGCGCACACTTAACATGAGCGGCATTATTTTAGCGCCTAATAATAAGCTTTCTTGCTCTAGTATACTCATGCTGCTTTTTAATGGCGTTACATAGCCTTTAACAATAGCTGAAAATATATCTTTTCGAATAACAACGTTGTGTAAGTTAGTTGAATCCTCAGCTTCGGGGGAGCAAAATGTACGCACCATGTCACCAAAATCATAAAGCCTAAATCCTGCCATACAGGTGTCTAAATCAATAACGGCTTTTGCTTTGTGAGTTGTATTACAAAACAGCATATTATTTATTTTTGTATCGTTATGGCACACTCTAAGCGGTATGTGTTTAGCTATACTACTAAGCTCGGTAATTAAATGCTGCTGCGTTAAGCAATACTCTATTTCGTCAGCGCAGTGCTTTACTCTATTAATTACGTTGTTAGTGATTGCGGTATTTAATTGCTCAAAACGCATCGCTAAGTTATGAAAATCAGGAATTACAGTGTGTAGCTGTTGCGCATTAAAATCTTGTAATGCATGAGCAAATGCGCCAAAGGCGTAAGCCGCTTGCTCGCTCTGCTGGGTATTTTTAACAACGTCTTCGCTGTAGCTATCGCTAATATAGTTAAGGACGCGATAATACGCATTATCAATTTTTATTAAGTGTTCGTCGTTTTGTGTAGTTATATGTTTGATTATTTCAAGCGGGTAATTATTTTGCAGTTGTTTAGCATTTAAATGCAGCTCAATTAGTTTTGCATTACTCACTAACTGAGCAGGGTTTTTAAATACCTCAGTATTTAGTTTTTGCACAATAAACTGTTTATCAATACTTGTAAGTAGCCATGTACTATTTATATGGCCGCTACCAATCGCAGTAACTTGAGTTAACTCAGGGGGCAGTGTTAATAGTTCGCTTAGCTTATTTTGTATTGAGATATTCATTGTGCTCACTTATGCCTTTTTTTTATGCGTATCGGGCAACTATTTTTTCGATAATTTCAGCATTCGCTTCAGGAAAATCATAATTTTCTAATTCAGTAATTGCTACCCATTCGCTAGGTTGCCCTTCAGCGCCATGTGCCTCACCGCTAAAGTTACTTACTACATGTACATCTAATTTAACGCATTTATCGCCGTAGTCATGCTCAATCACCATTAGCTGGCTAGAGCTGTGAATTGTGATCCCCACTTCTTCTGTTAGTTCACGCTTAAGCGCTGCAAATACGCTTTCTCCGGACTCTACTTTGCCACCCGGAAATTCCCATAAGCCACCTTGATGTTGCTCCTCGGCGCGCTTACAAATAAAAATGGCATTGTTTTTTTTAATAACACCTACGGCTACATTTACTATTTTTATTGTCATATTTTACTCCATAAAAAAAGCGACGCTAGCGTCGCTTTTTAATTACTTACAATGTGTGACTATTTTAATTTACCACAACACTGTTTGAATTTTTGACCTGAACCACAAGGACACGGATCATTACGGCCAACTTTTGGCTCTGTTCTAGCCATTACTGTCGCTGTTTCTGGCGCTTCGCCACCTACGTGCTCAGCTTCTTCATGTTGGTATTCGCGAGGAGCATTTTCACTTTTACGGTGTTGCTCTTCTACTTTTTCAACATCTTCTTCTGCGCGTACTTGTACTTTACTTAGAATGCTTACAACATCTACTTTCAAGTTTTCAAGCATTTCAGAGAACAGTTCAAACGATTCACGCTTGTATTCTTGCTTAGGATTCTTTTGCGCGTAACCACGTAAATGAATACCTTGGCGTAGATGATCCATTGCAGCAAGGTGATCTTTCCAATGCTGATCAAGGCTTTGTAGCATAATCGCTTTTTCGAATTGACGTAAAACAGAATCGCCAACTTGCTCTTCTTTTTGCTTATATGACTGCTCAACCGCCTGCTCAATACGCTCACGAAGCTTTTCTTCGTATAGCTTATTGTCATCAGCTAACCACTGAGTGATTGGTAGTTCAATTAAGAAGTCTTGCTTTAAACGCTCTTCAAGTCCAGGCACATCCCACATTTCAGCAAGACTTTGTGGTGCAATGTACTGATCAATAACACCAGCAAGTACATCACCACGAATTGCAGTAATAGTTTCTGAAATATCACCTTCTTCAAGCAGTTCGTTACGCTGAGAATAAACAACACGACGTTGATCGTTTGCTACATCATCGTACTCAAGTAGTTGCTTACGAACGTCGAAGTTACGTGCTTCTACTTTACGTTGTGCATTTTCAATCGCACGGTTAACCCATGGATGTTCAATTGCTTCACCGCGTTGCATACCGAGTTTACGCATCATGTTAGTCATACGCTCACCGGCAAATATACGCATTAGCGCATCGTCCATCGATAAGTAAAAACGGCTTGAACCAGCATCACCTTGACGACCAGAACGACCACGTAATTGGTTATCTATACGACGAGATTCGTGACGTTCAGTACCAATGATATGTAAACCGCCGGCATCAATTACTGCATCGTGGCGAATTTTCCACGCAGCTTTAATTTCAGCTATTTGTTCGTCAGTTGGGTTTTCAAGTTTTTCAACCTCACTGTTCCAGTTACCACCTAACACGATATCGGTACCACGACCGGCCATGTTTGTTGCAATTGTTACTGTCCCTGGTAGGCCTGCATCTGAAACAATGTCAGCTTCTTGCGCATGAAATTTAGCATTAAGTACATTGTGCTTAATTTTTTCTTTGCGTAAAAACTGCGATAAATACTCAGAGCTTTCAATTGAAATAGTACCAACAAGCACCGGTTGTCCACGGTCTTGGCAGTCTTTAATATCAATTAAAATAGCTTCGTATTTTTCTTCTTGTGTTAAATAAACTAAATCGGCGCGGTCATCACGAATCATCGGCTTATTAGTTGGCATAACAACGGTATCAAGGCCGTAGATTGACTGAAACTCAAATGCTTCAGTATCGGCTGTACCTGTCATACCTGCTAGCGTTTCGTATAAACGGAAGTAGTTTTGGAACGTAATAGAGGCAAGTGTTTGGTTCTCGTTTTGAATTTTTACACCTTCTTTTGCTTCAACAGCTTGGTGTAAACCTTCTGACCAACGACGACCTTCCATCGAGCGACCAGTATGCTCATCAATAATGATTACTTCGTTTTCTTTTACTACGTAATCAACATCTTTTTGGTATAGCTTGTGAGCACGAAGGGCTGCATAAACGTGGCTTAGTAGCGTAATGCTTGCTGCTGAATAAAGCGAATCGCCTTCTTCAATTAAGCCGCGTTCAGAAAGTAGCTCTTCTACTTTGATCTGGCCACGTTCTGTTAAATGAACTTGCTTAGACTTTTCATCGATTGTGTAGTCGCCATCGCCTTCAATACCTTCTTCGTCTTCTTTTTCTTGAAGTTCAAGTAAAGGAACGATGGTATTTATTTCAGTGTATAGCTCAGAGCTGTCCTCAGCTGGGCCTGAAATAATAAGTGGCGTACGTGCTTCATCGATTAAGATTGAATCCACTTCATCGACTACAGCATAAAATAATGGACGTTGAACTCGTTCATCAATGCTAAAAGCCATATTATCGCGAAGATAGTCAAAACCAAATTCGTTATTTGTACCGTATGTAATGTCGGCAGTATAAGCTAGCTTCTTCTGCTGTGGCATCATACCCGGTACGTTACAGCCTACAGTAAGGCCTAAAAATTCAAATAACGCACGATTGGTTTCAGCATCACGTTTAGCAAGATAGTCATTCACAGTAATTACGTGAACACCTTTGCCTGTTAAACCGTTTAAATAAGCTGGTAGGGTCGCTGTTAGTGTTTTACCTTCACCGGTACGCATTTCTGCAATACGACCTTGATGTAAAACCATACCACCTAATAACTGCACGTCGAAATGACGCATACCATTTACACGTTTTGATGCTTCACGTACCACAGCAAAAGCTTCAGGTAGAATGTCGTCAAGGCTTTGTCCGTTATCGTAACGTTCTCTAAACTCAGCTGTTTTAGCTCTTAAATCTTCATCAGAAAGCGCTTCAAGTTGCGTTTCTAGCGCATTGATTAGCGCGACCGTCTTTCTTAAGTTTTTAATAGTGCGGTCATTGCGACTACCAAAAAGCTTGGTAAATAAATTAGATATCATGATAAAACCGTTACAATGTATTCTTTGTCAGCCGAGTATCGGCTAACCCATTTTTAACAATTGGTAATTAATATGTGCTTTTGAGTAACACTTAGAACATATTAATTAGCAATTTTGTATTAAACCGTTCAAAAAGCACTGTTTATTACGTGCGCTACTATACCAGACTCTGCCAAACAACAAACTATCTCAATAAAAAGATCTGTGTATAAAATCGAAAAATTTGATCTGGTTCGTAAAAATAACTTTGTATTACCCAATTACAGTAAAAATAGCAGTGAACTGTAAAGATATGGTGCTAAATAAATTAAAAACAAGGGTTATAGTTGCGCTTAAGTTTTAGAGTTAAACACAACTATAAAATGTAGGTTTTATAATTTAAATTGATTAACCGTTTTGTTAAGCGCCGCCGCTAAATCACTTAAGTCACGAGCTTCGTCAGCGAGGGTGTGCGCATGGTCAGCGGTACTGTTCACTAAGTTATTAATTGCCGAAAGACTCGTATTAATATCTTCAGCAACAACTGTTTGCTCCTCGGTAGATGTGGCTATTTGATGACTTTGGTCTTGTACTTTAGTAACCGACTGCGCAATATTGTGAAGTGAGCTAAGCACTTCTTTAGTTTGAAGCACTGAGCCCTCGGTTTGATCTTGCCCTTGTTGCATCATTACTGAGGCTTGTTGAGCTATTTGCTGCAATCGCGAAATCATATTTCGGATATCGTCAGTTGATTCTTGAGTGCGACTTGCTAGTGAGCGCACTTCATCAGCAACAACGGCAAAGCCTCTACCGTGTTCACCCGCACGAGCAGCTTCTATAGCCGCATTAAGTGCAAGTAAGTTGGTTTGATCGGCAATTGAGTTAATTACATCGACTAATGCACCAATATTATTACTTTCTTGCTCAAGACCTGCAACCACTTTAGATGCTTCGCCAATATGTAATGCCAGTTCAGTCATTACTGTTTGCGCCTGTGTAGAGCGGCTAGCACCTTCAGCTGTAATTGCTTGTACTTCTTCAGCTGCGTTATTTGTATGTTGTGCATTGCGTGATATTTCAAGCACGGTAGTTGCCATTTCAGTCACGGCTGCGCTCACGCTATCAACTTGCTGCTTTTCTTGCTGAATTTCAGAATTTGTTTGTTCAGAAACACTTCTTAACTGGGCAGCAGCGTTACTTAGTTGCTCTGCTTGGGCTGCGGTTTCGAGCATCATGGCGCGTAACTTATCAATAAACGTATTCATGTGATTGGCCAGTTGGCCGACTTCATCTTGGCTATCAATATCAATTTTTTGAGTAAGATCGCCTTCGCCCGATGCTATATCACGCATAATGTGTGTAAGCGTTGTAATGGGTTTTGAAATCATATGGGTAGCCCATAAAATCATGGCCAATATAATGATTAAGATAATAATTACTGCAGTTGTTGTTGCGGTTACTGCGGCATTTACGGGCGCTTCAATCATACTAGTTGGAATAAGTAAGCCTACATACCAATCTATATAAGGCTGCTCTAACTGCAGACGATGGTAAACCACATAAAACTGCTCACCTTTAAAAGTAACCATTTGGCTGCCTTCAAGGTTTTTTCGCATTTGTGTATTTAACTCTTTAAAGCCTGTTGTATTTGTAAATTGTTGCTCAAGCGCATCGAGCCCTTCTTTACCGTTTGCACCTTCATCTGTAATTGAAAGTTTATGCCCAGTGGCTTTTGAAAAATGAACTACTTTCTGATTACCATCGAGTAAAAAACCATAGCCTTGCCCGTTAAAGCGAATATTTTCGACCATGTCGTTAATTTTGTTTAATTGTAAATCAACACCACCCATGCCAATAAGTTTACGCTGAGCGTTATAAACAGGTTGTTGTACTACAGCCGATGCTACGCCTGTGGTTAAATCAACAGAGATTGGACCTACGTAAAGCTTGTTAACTCGCATGGCTTCTTGCCACCAACCACGCTTGTAAGCGTAATAAGGCTGGCCGTTGTAGTGACTTGTACGCTCGTTTTCTTTAAAGTATTCACCGGTGGTTGCTGAGGCAAAAAAGGCCGATAAAATGTTTTCGTCATTTGAGCTTAAACGTACAAAATCTTGGTTTACTTCGTTGTAGCCAGGTGCACTTTCAAGTGCTTGATCGCGAGTATCCCAATTTTCAAAAAAGGTGATTAAATGTGGGTTATTAACAAAGGTTGATACCATTTTACCGTACATCGCGAAGTAACTTTGCATTGAAAGTTGCTCGGTCTGTAGATAACTTTGTGCTTCGTTTTCTATGTTTTCTCTAGAAAGGTTGGCAATGTGTTTAACAAAAAATGTTGAGGCGATAATTAGTAAAACGGTAATTGTTCCACCAATCAATAATAATATTTTCTTCCGTAATGATAAATTATTTAGCATGAGTACACATATTTTTATTATTTATGAAATTATATCTAATCATATCTTACTTAAAATCTCTATAAAGTTAGATAGAAAGAACTAATTATGAGTTTAAAATAAAGGCTTATACAAAAATGACAAATAAAAGTAATAAATTAGTAGTATTAGGTGCAGGCTGGTTAGGACATGCTTTATGCGTAAGTGCGCAAAAGACTGACTGGCAAGTACAAGGAACGCATAGAACTGATATACACGAGTTTGACTTTGAACGTCAGTTTACACTTGAAGATGGGCAATTGAGGCATCAAGTTGATTTACAAGATGCTTATTGGGTATGTGCTATTCCACCACGTAGCAGGCACAGTGAAAGTAATTATCCTGAAACACTCACCGCAGCACTTAAGCTTTCAAAGGAGCTAAACGCAAAGGGCTTTTTATTGTGCTCATCAACCGGGGTGTACGATCAAGAGCCTGGTGTATATAGCGAAAGTAGCGATATTTCATGCACAAACGAGCGCCAAATAAAGCTTTACGAAGCTGAAGAGCAAGTGTTTGAACAAGATGGCAAAGTAATTCGTTTAGCTGGCTTACTAGGGCCTAATAGAGAACCGGGGCGTTTTGTGGCAGGCAAAGAGCTCAATACATCAAGTGAGCAAGTAGTAAATATGGTGCATCAACAAGATGTAATTAATGCTATTTTTGCGGTGATAGAGCACTGGCAAGTAGGGCAAAATATTTATAATGTTGTGAATCCTGCGCACCCCACAAAAGCTGAATATTACGCGATGAAGTGTCAGCAACATGATGGTGAAATGCCAACGTTCACAGGAACTGATTCGGCTGAGCGCAAAATATTAGGCTCAGCCATTGAAGCCTTAGGGTTTAGCTATCAGCACGGTATTTAATATGCTGAAGGCAGGGGACTGCTCTCTATGAAGTCGCATAGCTTACCTTCACTTAGTAATGTATTAGCAGCTTCGATATCGGGAGCAAAGTAGCGGTCTTTATCATAATAACTCACATGTTCGCGTAACAACGCTTTAGCGCTTTGCACTTTATTTGATGGTTCAAGCGGCTTTCTAAATTCTAGCCCTTGAACCGATGCTAACCATTCTATTGCCAAAACACCTTGGGTATTATTGGCCATTTCATCTAAGCGCCTTGCTGCAAAGGTTGCCATAGAAACATGATCTTCTTGATTTGCAGATGTAGGCAAGCTATCGACCGAAGCCGGATGCGCTAATGATTTGTTTTCTGACGCAAGCGCTGCTGCGGTAACTTGGGCAATCATAAATCCTGAATTTACCCCGCCGTTTTCAACTAAAAATGGCGGTAATTTGGATAGGTTTGAATCGATAAGTAATGCAATTCGCCTCTCTGCTAATGCGCCAATTTCGGAAATTGCGATAGCTAAGTTGTCAGCGGCCATAGCAACGGGCTCTGCATGAAAGTTTCCGCCTGATATAATGTCGCCTACATCGGCAAAAACTAGCGGATTATCGGTTACACCGTTTGACTCGCATAGCAACACTTCTGCAGCTTGGCGTATCTGAGTTAGGCAAGCACCTAGCACTTGAGGTTGGCAGCGAAGGCAGTATGGATCTTGTACTTTTTCACAATTGACGTGGGAGTTACTAATTTGAGAGTGCGTATCGAGTAGCTCTCTAAATACTTGAGCGGTGTCTATTTGTCCGCGCTGACCGCGAATTTCATGGATACGCGCATCAAATGGCGCACGACTGCCCATTGCAGCTTCTATACTTATCGAGCCGATAACGCAGCTTTGTGCATATAAGTTCTCGCTTCTAAATAGGCCTTGTAGTGCAAACGCAGTCGACGCTTGTGTGCCATTTAATAATGCTAAGCCTTCTTTAGCTGCAAGTGTTAGGGGCTCAAGCTCTGCTATTTTTAACCCTTGTGCTGCGCTAATTATTTCTCCTTTATGTCGCATTTGACCTTCAGCTAATAAAGGTAGGCACATATGCGCAAGAGGGGCTAAATCTCCCGAAGCTCCCACAGAGCCTTTTTTAGGCACGCATGGATATACTTCGCTACTAAGCAGCTGCATAAAAAATTGGATTACTTGCAGGCGAATGCCCGAATAGCCACGTGAAAGCGAGTTTACTTTTAAGGTGATCATTAACCTTACTGTGCTGTCATCCATGTATTCGCCAATACCTGCAGCGTGTGAAAGCACAATGGAGCGCTGTAATAATTCAAGTTCGTCGTCGGCAATTTTGGTATTGGCTAATAACCCAAAGCCGGTGTTAATCCCGTATACAGTACGGTGTTCATTAATAACGTTTTGAACGGTTTGTGCGCTGGCTGCTATTTGCGACTCGGCATGCTTTGCAAGGCTTAACTTTACCGGTGAATTATTAATTTTTCTTAGTGTGTTTAAATCAAGTGATCCGGGTGTGAGAGTAAGTTCGAACATGATCATTCCTCGTTTAACATAGGTAGGTCTAAATTTTGTTCTTTAGCGCAGTTTTTTGCTATGTCGTATCCGGCATCAGCATGGCGCATTACACCCGTTGCAGGGTCGTTCCACAGTACGCGAGCAATACGCTCTTTAGCTTCATCTGTTCCGTCTGCAACAATAACCACACCAGAGTGTTGGCTAAAGCCCATACCAACACCGCCACCATGATGAAGAGACACCCAAGTAGCGCCACTTGCGGTATTAAGCAGTGCATTGAGTAGTGGCCAATCTGATACTGCATCTGAGCCATCTTTCATACTTTCTGTTTCGCGGTTAGGGCTGGCAACTGAGCCCGAGTCGAGGTGGTCACGACCAATAACGATAGGGGCTTTAAGTTCGCCATTTTTAACCATTTCATTAAAGGCCAGTGCAAGGCGCGCTCTATCTTTTAGGCCAACCCAGCAAATACGTGCAGGTAGACCTTGAAATTGAATGCGTTCCCGCGCCATATCAAGCCAGTTATGCAAATGTGCATCATTAGGAATAAGCTCTTTTACTTTAGCGTCGGTTTTATATATATCTTCAGGGTCGCCCGATAATGCTACCCATCTAAATGGTCCAATACCTTCACAAAATAAAGGGCGAATATAGGCGGGTACAAATCCAGGAAAATCAAACGCGTTGGTAACACCTTCATCAAGCGCCATTTGACGAATATTATTTCCGTAATCAGTAGTGGCGGCACCGGCTTTTTGTAGTGCCAGCATCGCTTTAACTTGGACTGCCATTGATTGTTTAGCCGCTTTTACTACGGCTTTTGGATCTTGCTCACGCATTTTTGCAGCGTGCTCCATTGTCCAGTTTTGTGGTAAGTAACCATTTAATGGATCGTGAGCAGATGTTTGATCTGTGACTACATCAGGGGTAATGCCTGTTTTAACCAGTGTACTAAAAATATCGGCAGCGTTACCTAGTAAACCCACTGAGAGGGCTTTACCTTTAACACATGCATCGGTTATTAATTGCAGTGCGTGTTCAAGGTTCGTTGCTTTTACATCAACGTAGCCTGTTTTTATACGAAAATCGATACGGCTTTCATCACATTCAACAACCAGTGCACTAAAGCCAGCCATTGTAGCTGCAAGTGGTTGCGCACCGCCCATACCACCAAGACCACCTGTTAATACCCACTTACCACTAGCGCTACCTGCAAAGTGTTGCTTTGCCATAGCTACAAAGGTCTCGTAAGTTCCTTGTACTATGCCTTGCGAGCCAATATAAATCCAAGAACCCGCCGTCATTTGCCCGTACATCATCAAGCCTTTTTTATCGAGCTCATTAAAGTGCTCCCAATTTGCCCAGTGTGGAACAAGATTTGAGTTAGCAATAAGCACGCGAGGTGCATTACTGTGGGTTTTAAATACACCAACGGGTTTTCCTGATTGTACAAGCAGGGTTTCGTCGCTTTCGAGTCTATCGAGGGTTTCTATAATTTTGTCATAACTTGGCCAATCACGAGCTGCTCGGCCAATACCACCATATACAACAAGTGCATGAGGATGTTCTGCTACTTCAGGGTCTAAATTATTCATTAGCATGCGCTTAGCAGCTTCTGTTTGCCAGCTTTTAGCACTTATTTTATCGCCGAGAGGTGCACGTATTACGCGACTTGTGTCGAGTCGGTTGTTCATGTTTTGCTCCTGTTGTATATACAAGGTGATTTGTTATAAAAAAGCGCAGTAAGCGCTATCGTTTGTTATTTTTTAAATGTTAAGTGGCCACCTAAGCGATATTTACTGCCTGGTGATACAAGGCGTGCAAAGCTCACAATGCCTTTAACAGACCAGGTACGTCGGATTACTTGTAAGCATGGTTCTTCATTATATAAGTTTAACCATTGGCACATTTCGCTGTTTGGCATAATGGCCTCTACGGTATGCCTTGCTTGGGTAAGTGGGGCAACACTAGATAGATATTCATGAGGTGTAAGCATGCTGAAGTCTTGTTGTAAGTAGCCAGTCGCAAGGGCAGGATTTACAAAACGCTCTTCTAGCTGCAAAGGGCTGTCGTTTTCGTTATGCACAAGTACACTTCGATATACAACACTGTCAACCTCAACACCAAGTGCAATGGCAATAGGTGCGACTGCATTCATTGATTCGAGTATGAGTACACTACAGGTGTAGTTGCCGTTACGCTCTTTTACTTCATCAGCAATATTTTTTATTTCAAGTAACGATGACTGAGATTTAAATGTAGCTACAAATGTACCTAACCCTTGGCTGCGGGTTAAAATACCTGCCTCGGTTAATTCGCTTAGTGCTCTGCGGGCCGTCATCCTGCTTACATTAAATTGACTACTTAGTTCGTTTTCAGAGGGAACACGTTGGTTTTCTTGCCACGTACCGCTGCGAATTTTATCAACAATGAATTGTTTGATTTGCGCAAATTTAGGTGTCGTCATTAAATTTATGGTTACATTAAAAATAAACTATATAAATAAGATGACATAATTACCTTGTATATACAAGATGGGTTGTTAGACTATATTTTCATCACTCTGGGCGTAAAAAGGGCTGTAAAATGCAAAGCACAACACAAAATTATGAGTTAGAAGAAATCGACTTACTTTTAACTGACGCCAATATTGCCACTATGGATAGCAATATAAATGCCCCTTATGGCGCAATTGAAAATGCTGCGATAGCCATTAAAAATGGTAAAATTGCGTGGATTGGAGAGCAATCAACATTGCCTAGTTTTGATGTGTTTGCAACGCCAACATTGAGTGTAAAAGGGCAATGGTTAACGCCGGGCCTAATAGACTGTCATACGCACTTAGTATTTGCAGGTTCAAGATCGCAAGAGTTTGAGCAGCGCTTGCAAGGCGTAAGCTATGAGGAAATCGCAGCACAAGGTGGTGGCATAGCAAGTACGGTTAAAGCGACGAGAGCAGCCGACCGTGAACAATTGTTTGTTGATGCAAAAGATCGCTTAAATACGTTGTTAAAAGAAGGTGTAACCACCGCTGAAATAAAGTCGGGCTATGGGCTAGATACTGAAAACGAGATAAAAATATTAGAAGTCGCTCGTTTATTAGGTGAGCATCATCCTATTGATATTAAAACTACTTTTTTAGGGGCGCATGCTCTACCGCCTGAATACAAAGGCCGTGCTGATGAATATATTGATTTAGTGTGTACCGACATGCTTGATCAGGTAGTGGCTAATAATCTTGCTGATGCAGTCGATGTATTTTGTGAAAATGTAGGGTTTAGTTATTCGCAAACCAAACGTGTTTTCCAGGCGGCTAAAAAGCATAATCTCCCAGTAAAATGCCATGCTGAGCAGTTATCTAATCAACATGGTGCTGAGCTGGTGGCGCAGTTTAATGGCCTTTCGGCAGATCATATTGAGCATCTAGATGAAGAGGGTGTAAAAGCCATGGCAGACGCTGGGACGGTAGCGGTGTTATTGCCAGGTGCATTTTATTTTTTAAGAGAAACTAAAATCCCACCTATTGAATTACTTAATCAATATAAAGTACCGATAGCTATTGCGAGTGATTTTAACCCAGGTACATCTCCCCTATGTTCAGTGCACTTGATGATGAATATGGCATGCACATTGTTTAGATTAACACCTGAGCAAGCATTAGCTGGTGTCACTCGAAATGCTGCTAAAGCACTAGGGTTAGACGACCGTGGTATTTTAAAGGTTGGCGCAAGAGCTGATATTGCGCATTGGCAAATAAGTCACCCATCACAATTAAGTTACCAATTTGGCGTAAATAAACTGTTAAATTTATGGATTTTGGGTAGAATTAATTAGTTTGTATTATTTTTACCCACATATAACTTGGTTTAAACTTTTTTAGCGAATACGGATGCCGTTAATTTGAACATACTAACCGACAGTAATTTCCCAATATTTTTTAGTGGTGCACTATTAATGGCGATGATCGCCACTTTATTTGCTGTTAAAAATACCAGTATTAAATTTAGCTATTTATGCACAGCAGCTGTTGGTTTAGCTATTTTAAGCAGCGGTGCGGCTTGGCTTGCTATTTTACTAGCCTTTGGGTTTTGTTTTCACTTATGGCAAGCATTTGAGCGCAATAATTGGAGTATGATAATTACCAGCTCAATGGCTGGTCTTTTATTTGTTGTTCTATTTTCAGCTCATTTATTATTGGAAGTTCCGCTATTTTGGGTTGTGTTAGCAATATTATTATTAGCTATTGTTGGCTTTTTAAATGATGAAAACAGTGAAATAGAAGTCGTTATAGAGCCAGAACCTGAAGGTGATGCATTTGTTGAAGAGTCTCCGCTTTCAGTTTTTGCAGATAGAAAACAGTTACGCCAAGGCTACTATGAATGGTGCGGCAACAAACAAATAAGCGCAGCATTAATAGTTATTCGCCTTGAAGGCTTTGAGCAAGTTAACCAGCATATTGGACGCGACTTTGGCGATATACTGTTAGCGCAATCGGCTAATCGAATAAAAGAGCTACTTTCAAGTGACGAAATAGTGATTTTAACTGGGCAAGAAAAGCTAGCCCACTTAGGGGGGCTTAACTTTGCATTTATTTGTAGCTTCGCGAATCAAAAACACTTACATGAATTAATTATTGACCAAATACTGGGTGCAACGCTTAAGCCATTTAATGTTGCTAACTGCACTGTAGAAGTAAAAGCGAGAGCGAGTTATGTTGATTGTATTGAGCAAGATAACAACTTTGATAATTTAATATCGTACGCATATCTGGCACTCGATAGCCACCCAGACCGCAAGGTTGTGCCTTATCATCAACAAATGATGATTGAATTGCGAGAGCAACAAGCGCGACTAAAAGAATTAGCAAATATTGATTTTTCGAGCGAGTTAGAGCTTTATTTTCAGCCTATTATTTGTAACGAAAATGGTCAGATTGAGTTTTTAGAATTACTACTGCGTTGGCAGCACCCTAAGCAAGGGATTTTATCCGCTAACAGATTTATCGACGATATAAGAATTGCAGGGCTTGGCTATCCGCTTGCTAAATTTGTAATAGAGAGAGCCGCTGAGCTTGCAATGGCGCTTAGAATAGAAGGTATTTCTATACCGCTTAGCATTAACGTATTTGGTCCTGAAATGCTTAACGAAGAGTTTATTGAGTTTGTTGATGTTGTTTTAAGTGAGCATCACTTGGAAGCTGGCGATTTAATTGTTGAGTGCCCTTTGCATATTTTTGCGGGACTAGATGACAAAGGCAGAGGCATGATCGCAAGGCTTAATAACATAGGCTTAAAAGTATGTGTTGATGGACTTGGTGATAACCCGGTACTGCTTTCTAAGTTACCAAGTTTAGCGGTAGAGTATATTAAGGTCTCACCTTCACTTACCGCTGACTTTAGTAATCAAAACAATATACGCAGTTTAGTTAGCGGAATGGTTGAAATGCATAACCAACAAAAAACAAAAGTGATTTTTGAAGGGGTAGAAACACTTGAGCAACTTAAGTTTGTAAAAAGCTTAAAAGGTTATGCTGCCCAAGGTTATTACTTTGGTCACCCGCTAAGTAGCATTGGTTTGATGAGCTGGCTAAAAGAGTGGCGACAAGCGCAGCAGCGTTAGGTGTTTTCTTTGGCTTGTAGGTAACTATTTACAAGCGCACTTATTACTTGCCCTACATGCGTAATACCCGTTTCTACTCCATTAGGATGCTGGCTGGGAGCGGCTTCACACAAGTGTAAATACTTAGCGTGGCGGTTACTTGCAGCTAAATGTACAAAGTGCTCGGTGTCGCTTACACTAAATCCACAGCATGTGTACGCACTAACAGGCATGTAAGTAATACTATCTAAGTCAACTTCAATACCCAGTGGTAAATCGTTAAAACTATTCAGTGCGTTTTCAATTGCCTGCGTAAGCGTTACTTTTCGCTTAACGTGTATTGATTGATAGCTATCAAACTTAAAGTTAGCGTCTTTCATTGCATCTATAATTGCTTGATTGTTTTTTAATTCATGCAAGCCAATAACATGGTAATTACTTAGATGCTGCTCGTTATAAGCGTAGCGAAATCCATTACCACTATGGCGACCTTCACATTCTCTAAAGTCTGCATGAGGGTCAAAGTTAATAGCATTAATAGGCGTGTTTTTTGACTTACTTAGCGCACGAATAATTCCCAAGCAATTATTATGACCTCCGCCAATCACTATAGGCTCAAGCCCCGCTTTAAAAATAAGGCTTAATACTGACTCTACGCGTTCATCAAGTTGTTGGCATAAATCTCGCAATTGAGTTAACTGCTGGGCTTGTCGGTTATTAAGTTGGTTACTTTGCGCCATTAAATCATCAGTATTTACTTCACCCAATAAAAGTACTTTTTGAGTGGCAATAAATTGATTGTGAGGTTGGTTTAAAAAGCGCTTTAAAAAAGCCGGCCATGCTTCGTTTGCACCGCCATTTCCTAAATTTGCCTTGGGGCCAATATCTTCGCAAATACCGAGGAGTACGTAGCGAATACCAAATTGAGCAGCGTCAATGAGTGCTTGTTGCAGATTTACTTGAGTGTCGAGCAAGGCCATTGCTTGCCATGCTTTTTTCTCATTTGCGCGGGTAGAGCAAAGTGTTCTAACCGCGCTTTCATCATATACTTTTAAGTGGGAGGTCACGTTATACTTCTACAACTTCCAACTCTAATTCTTCTGCAGATAAAACAATGCCTGTGCTGTCGGCATAAATAAAATCATCATCAAAAAATGATACCCCAGCAAAGTTAACACCTATGGCATCTTCGCCAGCACCTTCGCTGTCGGCTGCAACAGGAATAGAAGCAATTGCCTGAATGCCTAAATCAAGTTCTTCAAGCTCATCAACATGGCGTACAGCGCCGTAAACAACAATACCATTCCAGTTGTTTTCAAGTGCTAGCTCAGCCAGTTCAATATCGATTAGTGCGCGACGAGTTGAGCCGCCACCGTCAATAAGAAGTACTAGGTCTGTACCATCTTGAGAAAGTAATTCGCGGATGAGTTCATTATTTTCAAAACATTTAACCGTTTTAATGCGGCCACCAAAGCTGTGTCGACCACCAAAGTTGATGAACATAGGCTCTAGCACGTCAACCACGTCAGCAAAGTGGTCGCATAAATCAGAAGTGCTGTAATCCATTATTTTATCCTCAAAAGGTACATTAATTTATATCTCAGTATACCCTCCTTATAAGCAATAACAACGACTTAATCGCAGTAAATTTAGGCAAAACAAGCGCTAAATCATTAATCGCAATAATAGTGTATTAAAAGCGTCACTCAATTGTTATTTACAGCACATAAGCTAAATCGGTGTTCATATATTATGCAATGAGGGATGGTGATGAATAATAATATGCTTAAAAAGGTAACTCATATAGATGAGCAATTATTTTTAACTTTGTTTAATTGCAATTCACCAAGGTGGTTTAAAGCAATAGCGTTTGGATTATCTAAAAGTGGTGATGGTGGATTGTATGTATTGGTGTGCTTAGCTGTATGGTGGCTTAGTAATAATGAGCAGCATCAGTTATTGCCTGTCACTATATTAATTGGTTTTGTTATAGAGAGACCTATTTACTTATTAGCGAAAAATAGATTTGCCAGAATCCGTCCATGCGACTGTTTGGTTACAAACGCCTATATAGTACCAAGCGATAAATTTAGTTTACCTTCGGGTCACAGTGCTGCTGCTTTTTTAGTGGCAATTATATTAAGCCATTTTTTTCCAGAATATGCATTACTACTATTTAGTTGGGCTACCGGCGTTGCTATGTCTCGTGTGGTATTAGGTGTGCACTTTCCTGCAGATATTATAATAGGCGCAACAATTGGTAGTTTTTGTGGTTTATTTGCGTTAGCACTTGTGGTGCCTGCATGAAAATATTGTATGGAGTACAAGGTACCGGTAATGGTCATATAACACGGGCTAGGGTTATGGCAAGCTGCTTTAATGAGTTCGGTATTGATGTTGATTATGTGTTTTCAGGGCGCGCAAATAAAGATTACTTTGATATGCACCAATTCTCAGATTATAAAGCGTATCGTGGTTTATCGTTTAGTACTGAAAATGGGCAAGTTAAAAATTTAAAAACACTTAAAAACATGCGAGTTTGTAAATTGATGCGTGATATAAAAGCGCTTGAGATGAAACAGTACGATTTTGTACTTAACGACTTTGAGCCTGTTACAGCATGGGCTGCAAAATGGGCAGGTATCCCCGTTATTGGCATTAGTCATCAAGCCGCATTTTTGTCAGATAACGTACCTATGTTTGGTCGTGGTGTACTGAGAAAATCACTTATCAAGCATTATGCACCAGCGACTACCTACTTAGGCGTGCACTGGCAACCATTTGCAAATAATATAATACCGCCTTTTATTGCTCATCATAATCATGACAACCCTGTAGCAGTAATGAACAAGGTATTGGTATATTTACCTTTTGAAAATTTAGATAGCGTTGTTGATTATTTAAAAGATTTTCCCGAAAAAGAATTTTATTGTTATCACCCAAATGCCAGCAATCAGTCTTTTGGGCATATTCATTTACGAGCCCCTTCACGCTCTGGTTTTTTAAACGACTTAGCAAACACAAGTGGCGTTATTGGTAATGCGGGATTTGAGCTTGCCAGTGAAGCGCTTAAGTTAGGTAAAAAGTTACTATTAAAGCCTTTAGATGGTCAGTTTGAGCAAGCAGCAAACGCACAAACTTTATTTGCCATGGGCATGGCACATGTTATGAACAATTTAAACCCACAAGCCCTTGACGATTGGAATAGCGCGCCGCAAAACAAGCAAATAAATTACCCCAGCGATCCTGCACCATTAATTAATTGGTTGATTAAAAAACAATGGAATAATACAGAGTCGTTACACAAAGGCTTATGGAAAAGCGTGAAAAATTAAAGGCCTGGTATTATTAATGATTTTTCAGCTTAGTAGGCTCGCTTAAAATTACCCATAAGGTTAAGGAACAAACTTTATAGGCACGCTATCTTTACTTTTTTCGTGTTCAGTTACCCGCGCTAAATATTCACTCCATAACGTATCTTGTTGCTGTTGTAGTTTTTCAAAGTAGCGCCAACTAAATAGTCCGCTGTTATGGCCATCGTCAAAATCTAAACGAAGTGCGTAATGCCCAACCGGTATAATACTTTTTATTCCTACAGCTTGCTTATTAAGTACTAGCTTCATTGGGCCAGAGCCATGGCCTTGCACTTCAGCTGAAGGGGAGTGTACACGTAAAAACTCACATCTAAATACAGCTTTACTGTCATCATCAAAGTAAACATCTAGATTTTTACTCACACTGTGGTAATGCACTTTTGTTACGTGTTTCATTTAATATATCCCATTAAAAAGCCCCCAATCTGGAGGCTTTTAGTATAAAGGGTATCAATTAAAGAATGAAGCGACTTAAATCTTCATCTTCAACAAGTGCACCAAGATGTTTTTCAACATAAGCGGCGTCGATTACTAATGACGAACCTGCTTTTTCAGAAGCATCGTATGAAATTTCTTCCATCAATCTTTCCATCACAGTGTGTAGACGACGAGCACCGATGTTTTCGGTTTTCTCGTTGACCTGCCAAGCTGCTTTGGCAATACGCTCAATTGCATCGTCGCTAAACTCAACATTAACTTTTTCAGTTTTAAGCAGTTCTCGTTGTTGCTCGGTAAGCGATGCATGAGGTTCTGTAAGGATGCGTTTAAAGTCATCTGCAGTAAGTGCTTCAAGTTCTACTCGAATCGGTAAGCGGCCCTGTAGCTCTGGGATCATATCTGATGGCTTCGCCATCTGAAATGCACCAGAGGCAATAAACAGCATATGGTCAGTTTTAACCATTCCGTGTTTAGTGTTTACTGTTGAGCCTTCAATTAGCGGTAGTAAGTCGCGCTGAACACCTTCTCGGCTCACATCTGGGCCTGACGAATCGCCGCGCTTACAAATTTTGTCTATTTCATCAATAAACACAATACCGTTTTGCTCTACTGCAAAAATAGCTTGCTCTTTTAGCTCTTCAGGGTTTACTAATTTAGCGGCTTCTTCTTCCGTTAATAGTTTGAAGGCTTCTTTGATTTTTAGTTTACGCTTAGTACGTTTATCGCCGCCCATGTTTTGAAACATGCTTTGTAACTGGTTGGTCATATCTTCCATACCAGGAGGGGCCATAATTTCTACGTTTGGTTGAGCTTGTGCTAAGTCTATTTCGATTTCTTTATCGTCTAATTGACCTTCACGTAATTTTTTACGGAATGTTTGGCGAGTAGATGAAGTATCGTCGCGTTGGCTTTCACCATATTGATCTTTAACAGGTGGTAAAAGTGCATCTAAAATACGCTCTTCTGCTGCTTCTTCGGCGCGATGTTTAAACTTTTTAGTTTGTTGCTCACGTGTCATTTTAATTGATACATCAACTAAATCGCGGATGATAGTCTCAACTTCTTTACCAACATAGCCAACTTCAGTGAACTTAGTTGCTTCTACTTTAATAAAAGGGGCGTTAGCAAGTTTTGCTAAACGGCGGGCAATTTCAGTTTTACCTACACCTGTTGGACCAATCATTAAAATATTTTTTGGTGTTACTTCGCTGCGTAAGTCATCATTTAATTGCATGCGACGCCAGCGATTACGAAGTGCGATAGCCACTGCTTTTTTTGCTTTAGCCTGACCTATAATGTGCTGATCTAGCTCGTGAACAATTTCTCTTGGGGTCATATCAGACATGATAGTTCCTATTATAATTCTTCGATTGTTTGGAAGTTATTAGTAAATACGCAGATGTTGCCTGCAATAGTTAAGCTTTTCTCTACTATTTCACGAGCGCTTAAATCTGTATTTTCTAAAAGGGCAGTTGCAGCTGATTGTGCAAAGTTACCACCACTGCCAATTGCAATTAGGTCGTTTTCAGGTTGAACCACATCGCCATTACCGGTAATAATTAAAGAGGCTGTTTCGTCTGCTACAGCGAGCAGAGCTTCGAGCTTTCGAAGTGCACGGTCGCTGCGCCAATCTTTAGCCATTTCTACTGCGGCTTTAGTTAGGTTACCTTGATGCATTTCTAATTTGCTTTCAAAACGCTCGAAAAGAGTGAAGGCATCAGCAGTACCACCGGCAAAACCAGCGATTACTTTGCCATTATAAAGACGTCGAACTTTACGGGCGTTGCCCTTCATTACGGTGTTACCAAGCGAAACTTGGCCATCGCCGCCAATTACAACTTTGTCGCCGCGGCGAACACTTACGATAGTAGTCATGTTATTCCTCATCATCGAGCTGCAGAGGCAACTCGTAAAAAACGATTATGATGAGGTTATATGGGTGAATGGTTTATTTTCAAGTCCAGCCCCAAATTCCGCAGCCGACTATTTTTACACGTTTAAGTTTGTTTTTATCGCTTTCGGCCTGGCGTTTGGTTTTATAAGGGCCTAAACGTACTTTATACCAAGTGCCATTGCTGCCTTTAGCTTGTTTTATCTCAGAAATAAGCCCTGCAAATGCGATTTTAGCTTTTAACGATTCAGCTTGTGCATGAGTTCTGAACGAACCGCACTGCATAACATAAGGACCTTTTTGCTCAAGCTCTCTTACTTCAACTTGAATTTCGTGTTCTCTTATTTCTTTAATAAATTCCGGTGTACGAGGAATAACAACGTCTACTTTTGCAGGCGCAGTTGGATTAGCTTGTTTTTCTACCAGTTTTGGATCGGCATTACTTTTTATAAACCATAATCCGTAAGCAAAACTGGCAACGAGTATGAGAGCTACAATAACTAATAGGATAGGAAAGGGCTTTTTAGCCGGTGCGTTTTTTTTACTGTTTCTGCCTGCAGGCTTTTTATTTATATAATCGTGCTGTGCCATGGTGTTATTTTGGCCTTAACCTAAATCATGTCTATAGGGTCTACGTCTAAGCTCCAGCGAACTTTTTGTGCTAGTTTGCTAGTACTTAAATAATCAACCATTTGCGCAAGATACTGGTGTAATACGCGGCGATCTTGCGCTTGAATATGTAATTGAAAACGATACATACCTGCAACTTTTTCAAGTGGAGCAGGGATCGGCCCGAGCAATTGTATACCAGATACCCCATTCACAGGAACCAAATCCGTCAAAAAATCGACAACTAGCTTAATACTGTGCCCCTGCGCCCTAACAATTGCCATATTAGTGATTGGCGGTAAATCAGCATCATCTCGCTCGCTTAGAGCAAATCGAGCAAAGTCTTGATAACCGTTATTAACTAAATCTTGTAAAAGAGGATGTTCTGGAAAGTGTGTTTGTAATAACACTTGCCCGGGCTCTCCTGAACGTCCAGCACGACCCGCTACTTGGGTAACTAATTGCGCTAAATGTTCTGTTGCTCTAAAATCGCAAGAGTATAAGCCGCTATCTACATCTAAAATAAGTACCAAGCTTACATCTGCAAAGTGATGACCTTTGGCAAGCATTTGTGTACCTACTAAAATACGTGCGCCACCGAGGTTTATTTCATCAAGTGCTTTTTCAAGGCTACCTTTACGACGGGTTGAATCGCGGTCTATGCGAGTAACGGGTGTATCAGGAAATTCGGTTAATAAAAACTCTTCAATTTGCTCTGTGCCTTTACCGTTAGGAAATATTTGTGTACTTCCGCAATCAGGACATTGGTGAGGGACAGGGTATTGATCGCCACAGTGGTGACAGATCATTTGCCCAATCGTTTTATGGAAAGTGGCGCTGGTACTGCATCGTTTACACTCGCTAAGCCAGCCACATTCATGACAAATAAGGGTAGGCGAAAAACCACGACGATTTAAAAATACCATAACCTGTTTACCGCGATTTAAATGCTGACGCATAGTTGCAAGGCTTGCATGTGCAATACCTGCTTGGTCGGGTTGGCCTTTCATATCGAGTAACTTAAATTGATTGTCGGTCGCAGTTTGTGCGCGCTCGGTTAAGCTTAGTAGCTGGTACTTGTTATTAATTGCTTTATGAAGCGTTTCAAGCGCGGGCGTTGCGCTGCCTAATATAAGCGGGATTTTATGCTGAAAAGCTCTGTAAGCGGCTAAATCGCGGGCATGATAGCGAAGCGTATCTTGTTGTTTAAATGACGAATCGTGTTCTTCATCAACAACTATCATACCGAGTTTTAAAAATGGCAGAAAAATACTCGAACGTGTGCCAATAACTATCGCACAACTGCCTTTTTCGCAAAAGCGCCATGTTTGTAAACGTTCGTTGTCGGTAAGTGCTGAATGCCAAAGCATAATGGGTGTATCAGGAAAGCGGCGACGAAAACGGTTTACAGTTTGTGGCGTTAAGCCTATTTCTGGCACTAATACTAATGCTTGCTCGCCACGTTTTAATACTTCTTCTAGGCACTGTAAATACACTTCTGTTTTACCACTGCCAGTTACGCCTTCTAATAAAAAGCTGCTAAATCCACTACTTTGATTTATTGCTGTACAGGCAACTGCTTGTTCTTTATTAAGTACAGGTTTACTACCGACAGTTGGTGCAACGCTTTGCCACTGGTTATCGTGTTCAATAGTTTGCGTAATAAGTTCTTTATCTATTAGGCTATCTATTGTTTTTTTACTAAAGCCAAGTGCTTTTAATTCGGTTAACGATGATTTCCCCGATTGCGATAACTGCTTTAATAAATTGAGTTGTGTTTTGGCTTTTAATGACGGTACTTTAGCGCCTTTTTCTGTCAGAGCAACCATGTTAATACTGGTTTTATCTGGTGATTCACCTTGGCGAAGTACAGCCGGTAGCGCTATGTGAATAGTTTCGCCTAAAGGGTAGCAGTAGTAGCGAGCAGTAAAGCTAAGTAAGTCTAAATGTTGGGAACTTAAAATAGGGGTATCGTCGATGACTTCTATAATACTTTTTATTTTATTTTCTGGGACATCAGTACTATTTTTGATACTGAGAATTACGGCTACTTTTTTTTGATTACCAAAAGGTACCAAAACCCGCATGCCAGGTAGTAAAGGGCTTGATAAGCCACTGAGCTGTTCTTCTATTTTATAATCAAAGGTGCGTGGAAGCGGAACTTTAATAGCAACTTCAACAAAACTCATAACAACTCAACCCGTAAAATTAATGCTGTAATGTACTAAAAATAACGCTAAAAACCTACTAGCAATAGTACTTGAGAGCGAGATTGTTCACTTTTTTGGCAAAAACAGAAATAAATACTTGTGTAGGAGGTTGTTGTTGGATAAAATTCGCCACCAACAAATTTGTTTTAACGACGTATGGTGCCAGACTTCGGGTTTGGAGAGCGATGCGGCCTTAACTAGAGGTTCCTATGAAAGAAGGTATTCACCCTAAGTACGAAGTAATTTCTGCAACATGTTCATGCGGAAACAAATTCGAAACTAGCTCAACTCTTTGTAAAGATATTCACTTAGACGTATGTTCTGCGTGTCACCCGTTTTACACTGGTAAGCAAAAGATTTTAGACACTGGCGGCCGTGTTGATCGCTTCAACAAGCGCTTCGGTGCACTTAGCAGCAAGAAGTAATCATTGCTGTTTAGTTAAAAAAAGCACCTTAGGGTGCTTTTTTTGTGCCTAAAATTTACCTCTTTTTATCTTATTTAGCTTGCTCGAGCTACACCACTCCTTGCATAACTATTTCCTATTCTTATTCTGAGTATGCATAAACCTTTACAGACAAATCGATAGATATTCTCTATATTTTAAATAGTATAATTGTTAACTAGGTTGATAAAAGTAGCTAACGTGGGGATATCTGTTTTTAAAGTAGAGTAAAAGGCTATTATTTTAAATTTATAATAATACTTTAAACGTACATTTTGTAAAAAAATTAGAGACATAAAAGCACCTCAAAACTTACTTTTTAGGTGAGTTTTTATTTATTAAATGTCGCTATAATCCTACAAAGTTACTGAAAAACCTCTTAAAATCAAAGGATATAGCATATAACAGGATAGACCTGATATTGCTTGGAATTTAAAAATAATAAGGGTATCGTACCCCAACACACTACCTCTCACTTTAACTTAAATTGCAGGATACCATCGCGTTATGTCTGACTTTCGTGAACAAGCACTACATTATCACTCACATCCCGTACCAGGTAAAATTAGCATTGAGCTAACAAAGCCCGCTGAAACAGTTCAAGATTTAGCCCTAGCTTATAGCCCAGGTGTCGCCGAACCTGTACGTGAAATTGCTGCAGATCCTACAAATGCATATAAATATACCGGTAAAGGTAATATGGTTGCGGTTATCACTAACGGTACTGCAATTTTAGGACTTGGTAATTTAGGTCCTTTAGCGTCTAAACCTGTGATGGAAGGTAAAGCGTTATTGTTTAAACGTTTTGCAGGGCTTGATTCTATTGATATTGAAGTTAAGCACAAAACAACAGAAGACTTTATTAATACGGTTGCCAACATTGCCGACACATTCGGCGGTATCAACCTTGAAGATATTAAAGCCCCAGAGTGTTTCGAAATTGAAAAGGCATTGATTGAACGTTGTAGTATTCCGGTTTTTCATGATGATCAACACGGTACTGCAATTGTAACGGCTGCTGGTATGCTCAACGCGCTAGAAGTACAAGGTAAATCAATTGAAGATGCAATAATTGTATGTTTAGGTGCAGGCGCTGCTGCAGTTGCGTGTATGGAACTGTTAATTAAGTGTGGGGCACTGCGTGAACACATTTATATGCTTGACCGCAAAGGTGTTATTCATACTCGTCGTGATGATTTAAATGAATATAAACAGCTTTTTGCTAACAATACCGATAAACGCACATTGCAAGATGTAATTGCAGATGCTGATGTGTTTGTTGGTGTTTCGGGTCCTAACTTGTTAGCTGCCGAGGATTTAAAACTAATGGCAGAAAAGCCGGTCGTGTTTGCATGTTCAAACCCAGATCCAGAGATTGATCCTGCACTTGCACATGGCGCACGCAACGATTTAATTATGGCAACAGGGCGATCTGATTACCCTAATCAAGTAAATAATGTTTTATGTTTTCCGTTTATTTTCCGTGGTGCGCTTGATGTACGTGCAAGCGCGATTAACGATGAAATGAAAATTGCTGCAGTTGAGGCTATTCGTAGTATTGCCAAAGAGCCTGTACCTGCAGAAGTTTTAAAAGCCGCAGGCGTAGATAAACTAGAGTTTGGTGCGCAGTACATTATTCCAAAACCAATGGATCCGCGTTTACTACCGCGTATAGCTAAAGCTGTAGCACTTGCTGCGGTAGAGTCGGGTGTTGCGCAAATTGACTTACCTGAAAATTATATGGCGTAATATATAACGCTTAAACAAAAAACCTCAGCAATGCTGAGGTTTTTTTGATTAAAAAGGTAACGATTTATTCTTCGTTTAAAATAGGCACTTCTAAACCCATTTCTTGCATTATCTTTTTAACTTCTTCTGGTACTTTTTCTGCATTGTCTTTACGTAGATCATCGTCATTTGGTAAAGGTTGACCAGTAAACGCATGCAAAAACGCCTCACATAGCAATTCACTATTTGTTGCATGGCGAAGGTTATTGATTTGACGACGCGTACGCTCATCCGTTAAAACTTTTAATACATTTAGCGGGATCGAAACGGTGATCTTTTTAACTTGCTCTGATTTTTTCCCGTGTTCTGCGTATGGGTGAATATACTCACCATTCCATTTAGCCATAAGATGTATCGTTGCCTCAGATTATTAATTTCTCACACGGTATAAAAAGCGTGTAAATATGCGTGAAATTCTATCGATTTAAAAAAGATAGTCAAATAATAGATACCAATCTATCTTAATAAGCCTATTTGGGATGTAAAGATAAGCTCACTTTTGTGAGCTGAAATGCGATAGTAGTAAACGCCTTTACCAATTTTAGCCATCTAGAGCTTTAAAATACTTTGACTTATTAAAACGGATAACTTACTCTTTTAGACGTCTAAACATCCAAATTAATCAGGTGACGAATATGAGCGAAAAAAACAAAGCGACCATTGCTGTACGTAACGGCGTTGATGCTGATAAACATCATGGTGCAGTGGTGCCGCCAATTTATTTATCAACGACTTATTCGCTTGCCGACTTTGATACTAAGCGTGAGTATGATTATGGCCGCAGTGGTAACCCTAATCGTGATATTTTAGCAGAGACGCTTGCTAAGCTTGAAGGTGGCGCTCGTGGCATAATTACGGCTACTGGTATGGCTGCCGTGCATTTAGCTACTCAGCTACTTAACAGTGACGACACGTTAGTAATTCCACATGATTGTTATGGTGGTAGCTATCGTTTATTTACATCGTTACAAAAACGCGGACTATTGAAGCTTGAAGTATTAGATTTAACAAAAGAAGAAAGCCTTCAACAAATTTTAGCAATTAAACCTAAGCTTATTTGGATAGAGACTCCAAGTAACCCAGTACTTCGTTTAACCGATATTAAAGCGGTTACCAATGTTGCTAAGCAATGCGGTGCATTGGTTGCCGCAGATAACACGTTTTTGTCTCCTGCGCTGCAAAACCCTATTAAGTTTGGTGTAGATATTGTGGTGCATTCAACTACTAAATATATCAACGGGCACTCAGATGTAGTGGGCGGCGCTGTTATTGCTGCAACACAAGAGCTTGGTGATGAGCTTGCTTGGTGGGCAAATAATATTGGTATTACGGGCGCCCCTTTTGATAGTTATTTAACGCTTCGTGGTCTACGTACTTTAAATGTACGCTTAAGGCAGCACCAAGAAAATGCGCTAGCAATAGCTAAGTACCTTGAAAGCTCTGAATTTGTAAGCCAAGTTTACTATCCAGGGCTTGAGTCGCATCCTCAGCATAAGCTTGCTAAAGCACAACAACTTGGCTTTGGTGGCATGGTTAGTTTTGATATTAAAGGCGATATAAACGACGCCGCAGCATTTTTAACTAGCCTTAAAACGTTTAGTTTAGCTGAGTCATTAGGTGGCGTAGAGAGTTT
This sequence comes from Pseudoalteromonas sp. FUC4, assembly GCF_008370255.1. Lineage (GTDB taxonomy): Bacteria > Pseudomonadota > Gammaproteobacteria > Enterobacterales > Alteromonadaceae > Pseudoalteromonas. The sequence continues at coordinate 73,535 of NZ_SEUI01000003.1, forward strand.
AATTTGTCACCCCGCAACTATGACGCACGCAGGCATGGAGGCAACAGCACGTTTAGAAGCAGGTGTGGGCGATACGCTTATTCGTATTTCGGTTGGGATTGAAGATATACACGATTTAATAGCTGACTTTGAACGAGTATTTGACCTTGTAAAACCAGGGCAAAATAAAAATGTTGGCCGTGTAGGCAAAGGTGCTGGCACTTCTGGTGGAAACGTTAAATTAAGTGCAGCCCGTCCAGCGCTTTGGTAAATAATACCAATCCGCAATAATACCTAATCAATTTGAGGGATTAAACCGCACGCTAACATCGTTAAAAGTTTCTGATATACGACTGCATGGATGCAGGAGGTAGAGCAATGCAGGAGCAATTGCCAGGAACAACTAAATAACGAAATTTTTGCCTTGTTATCGATACGGTTTTCTTACCTCAAAATAGACAACTTAATTAAGCGAATTGGTATAAATATGGTCAATTGTGTACATAAATTTGGTGGTTCAAGCTTAAGCTCTAGTGAGCGCTATCAAAGCGTAGCTAAAATAATTATTGGGCATACTCAGCCGGGCGACTGTGTTGTGGTATCTGCTGCAGGTAAAACTACAGATACACTTGTGTCGTTGTGGCAAAGTTATCAGCAGCAAGACACGCAAGCTGTCGCTGATATTTTACTGCAGTTAAATAACCACCAAAGCGATTTAATTGAGCAGTTATTACAAGCTGATTTAAAGCGCAGCGCACTTAAAATACTAAATACCGAACTTAGTAATATTGCAGAACTTGCTCAAGCTGAGCAGCTAAAAGAGGCTGCGTTACTTGCGCATGGCGAACTGTGGTCAGCACGTTTACTCGCTACTTATTTACAGCAGCTAAATATTGAGGCGTGTGCTCAAGATGCCCGTAGTCTTTTTACCTTAAACGATGGTGAATTAATGCATGCGCAAAATGCGCAGCAATGTGGGCAGTTAATTTTACCCAATAAGATAAATGTTGTTACTGGGTTTATTGCCGCAGATACGAAAGGTGAGACCGTAACACTTGGGCGCAACGGTAGCGATTATAGTGCAACACTACTTGCAAATTACTGTAATGCTAAGCAAGTATGTATTTGGACCGATACACAGGGAGTGTTTAGCACTGATCCTCGTAAGGTAAAAAAAGCGATTAAATATAGTAAAATTTGTCGCGGGCAAGCTAATTTATTAGCTCGTTTGGGTAACCCTGTATTACATGCAAAAACACTATCGCCACTTAAAAACACAGATATTAAGCTAGCTGTTCGTAGTAGTTTTGATGTGCAAGCAAGCCCAACAAATATAGTAAAAGAAGGTTCAGCAAAGAAAAAGCGCTTTATAACCACGCTGCAAAATGTTGACTTGTTAATGGTTGAAGGATTAAGTGAAGGTGAGGTCGCAAGCGTTAGTCAGCTTATTCAACATAGCCTTCATCACTTTAACCATAATGGTGAAGTGTATTTAGTAGTACCGGCTGCACAAACATATCAAGTTATTAATTACTTTGCTGGTAGAGCTAATATTAGTGAGTCAAATTTAAATGGCTGTGCAATTGTTGCCCCTGAGCAAGACATTAGCGTACTAAAACTGCAAGCTTTAGAAGTATTAGCTGAGCAGACTATAAAGCCGCGTTTTGTGCATCAAGATAATGGTTATGTTTTATTATTAACAGACCAATTTATAGATAGCGATATACAAAGCGCCTTACACGATAAACTAATCAATAAAGGCCAAGAAATAGCCGTTATAGTTGCGGGGCTTGGTAATGTAGGCGATGCTTTTATTGAGCAGTTATCGGCACAGTTTGAGCGTTTATCAGGCGACTTTAGTATTAAATTGGTAGGGCTGATTCGCTCTAAACATATGTTATTTAATGCAAGTGGCATAAATATATCGCAATGGAAAACTCAATGGCAGCATGAGGCGAATAGCTATGAAGCTGCGGATTTACTTAATGCGATAAGCGAGCTTGACTACGAACATAAAGTTTTAATTGATATTACTGCAAGTGAGCAGTTTAGCTTTTTATATACAGATTTTGTAGACAGAGATTGTCATTTAATTAGTGCTAACAAATATGCAGGTACAGCACCTACTTCTTGGTATAAAGCACTTCGTAGTAACCTTGGCGAACGTAATTTACATTGGCGATATAATACAAGTGTAGGCGCAGGCTTACCTATCAATTTTGCTTTGGCTGATTTGCAGAATAGTGGTGATAAAATTACGCGTATTGAAGGCGTGTTCTCGGGTACGCTTTCGTGGTTATGTAGTAAGTATGATGGTACCACTGCTTTTTCTGAGTTGGTATTAGAAGCACAGAAAATGGGGTTCACAGAGCCTGACCCTCGCGAGGATCTATCTGGACGAGATATGCAGCGTAAGTTACTTATTTTAGCCCGAGAGTTAGGTATAGAGCTTGAGCTTGATGATATTAGCTTATCGGCATTAATGCCCGGCGAGCTTGCGCTAGGAAGCTGGGATGACTTTCTAAACAATAAAGCTCAGCTAGATGCGTTCATTAAAGAGCATGCTGATACAGCAAAAGCTAATAACTCAGTACTGAGATACACGGGCCTATTAGATATAACAAAAACTGAAGTAATCGCTAAAGTAGGAATTACGTATGTGCCCAATGGCGATGCGTTAGTGAATTTAAAACCGGGCGATAATATTTTTGTAATTAATAGTAGGTGGTACAACGACAACGCATTAGTGATTCAAGGACCTGGGGCAGGCCAAGAAGTAACCGCAGCGGGTATCCATTCAGATTTATATTGGCTTGTTCAAAAGTTAAAATAGGTTTTATATTTACACGAAATAAAACGGCCGCTTAAATAAGCGGCCGTTTTTGTATTACATACATATTATTAAAATAGCTCTTCTTCAGTTTTTGTGTCTTCTTCAAATATATCGTTAGGCTGAGATAGCACATACTTTGTGGGGGCGGTGCCTTTTTCAAAATATTCAAAGCGACTTGTGTAGTCGTTTTTATGACTCAACAAGCCAGTAGCTAAATCAATACGGATCGAAACAAGCCCTTCAGGTGGTTCAATTGGAGCTTCAGGTGTTCCCTCAAGTGCGGCTTTCATAAACTCAATCCATGCAGGTTGTGCTGTTTTAGCACCCGATTCAGCTCCAGATATTTGGCTACTATCAAGGTTGTTATTGTAAGTTGAGCGACCAAGAGAGTTGCCAGGGTTATCAAACCCAACCCATACAGAAGTCATCACTTTACTGTTAAAACCACTAAACCAAGTATCTACAGAATCGTTTGTTGTGCCTGTTTTTCCCGAAAGATCACGACGTTCCAAGGCTTGCGCGCGCCAACCTGTACCACTCCAACCTGTTTTATGAGCCCAGCTTCCGCCGCCCCAAATACCACTGTGCATTGCATCAGCTATTAAAAATGCATTCTGCTTAGATATAATTCTCGGTGCACACTTTTTTGGTTGATCTATTTCAACGTTACTATTGTGCATTGAGAGTTCATTGTATGTTGGTAAAGACTCTTCGTCACAGGCAAGAGCAGGGTTTGCTTCAAATAATACATTGCCGTAGGCATCTTGAATCTCTGAAATAAAGTAAGGTTCAATTAAGTGACCACCATTGGCAAATGTACTCATACCCCTGGCAAGTTCAAGAGGGGTGATAGAAGCACTACCAAGCGCTAGTGATTCACTGCGATTAATGTCTGAATCTTTAAAGCCAAACTTTAATAAATGATCAGCTGTACGTTGTAATCCAACGCCGCGAAGTAAGCGCACCGAAATAACGTTTTTAGACTGTGCTAAGGCACGGCGAATTCGAATAGGACCGTTATAAACAGCAGGGCTGTTTTTAGGGCGCCATGCTACGCCTTGGCTCTTATCCCATTGATTTATAGGAGCATCGTTTAATATAGACGCAAGTGTATAACCTTTTTCAAGCGCTGCTGAGTATATAAACGGTTTTATATTAGAACCAACTTGACGCTTAGCTTGTACTGCGCGGTTATATTGACTTTGTTCAAAGCTGTAACCACCTACTATGGCTTTAATTCTACCGTCTTGTGGGTCTAGTGACACAATAGCACTTGATGCCTCAGGTATCTGGCTTAGTAAGTAGCTGTTATCTTCGTTTTTACGCACCCATATTTGCATTCCTGGCGTTAAAATATCAGTCGCAGCTTTTGGAGCAAAACTTTGGCGGTAACGAGTAATATATTTACGCGCCCATTTTAAGTTATCCCAAGTAAGAGTTGTGCGCTCGCCACTTTTAAGTAATACCGACGCTGTTTTATCATTAACACTAAGCACGGCTGCTGCTTTTAAAGTACCTAACTCATTTACGCTCTGTAATTTATTGAGTATTTGTTGCTCAGTTAAAGCAGGTTGCGTTTCAGGGTCCCATAAAACATCTGTTGGTCCTCTAAAACCATGGCGCATATCGTAATTATGTAAGTTGTTTACAAGTGCGTTTTGCGCTGCTTTTTGAACTTTTGACTCTACTGAGGTGAATATTTTAAAACCTGAGTTATATGCTTTATCAATTCCATAACGAGAGACCATTTCGGCGCGTACCATTTCAGAAATATACGGGGCGTATAAATTTATTTCTGCACCATGAAAATAAGCAGTTATAGGTTGGTTGGTTGCTTCGTTATATTGTTCTTGTGTTATGTAATTTTCGGTTAGTAAGCGGCCTAAAACAACATTTCGACGTGCTTTTGCACGAGTCGGGTTACGAATCGGATTTAAGGCAGAAGGTGCCTTAGGCAAACCTGCAATCATCGCCATTTGGGCAAGTGTTAAATCTTTTAACTCTTTGCCGTAATATACTTGCGCTGCCGCACCAATGCCAAAAGCACGATTACCTAATTCTATTTTATTAAGATAAAGCTCTAAAATTTCGTCTTTTGTTAATACATTTTCGATATGCAGTGCTATAAATATTTCTTTAACTTTACGAATATAGGCTTTTTCGCGTGTCAAAAAGAAATTACGAGCAAGCTGCATGGTAATAGTACTTGCGCCTTGTTTTTTCTCGCCGGTAGATATAAGAACAAGGGCTGAGCGTACAATACCTATAGGGTCTATGCCTATGTGGTCGTAAAAACGATTATCTTCCGTCGCTAAGAACGCATTAATTAACGTTTGAGGGATATCATCAATAGTCACAGGAATACGGCGTTTTTCACCAAATTGATTGATTAAAAGCCCATCTTTAGTGAAAACTTGCATAGGAGTTTGTAATTGCACGTCTTTTAAAACTTGCACACTGGGGATATCAGGTTTAACGTAGTAATAAAGGCTGACCAAAGTGATCAGACCAATTAACACACAAATGATAAAAAATTGTAAAGTTCGTTTTAATAAAATCACTTATATTTCCCTAAATGGACTCCCAATTGCGAGTTTTGACTGTTAGTATATATTGATTAAAAAATGAATAATATTTTTTCATATAAAAATTATAACTTGTTTATTATTAAAACAAAGGCCAAGTTGAAACATGCTAAGTCAACTATTTCAAAAACCGTCCCCGATGATGGTAGGAATTGATATTGGATCGCACTCTATTAAGGCTGTGCTTTTACGTGAAATTGAAACAGGATTTCGACTAGAAGCACTTGCAATTGAGCCAATGCCAAAAGGCGCCATGAGTGAGCGTACAATTCAAGATATTGAAGCAATTGGTAATGTAATTTCAAAATTAAGAAGAAAGTTACCAAAATCGTTAAAATCTGCTGCGGTTGCTGTTTCTGGTCAAACAGTTATTACTAAAGTGATCTTCATGGATGTATCGTTAACTGATGCTGAACTTGAATCACAAATTGAAATTGAAGCCGATAGTTTAATCCCATACCCACTTGATGAGGTAAGCCTTGATTTTGAGAGGCTTTCGACGAATGAGGCAGATCCTAGCAAAATGAATGTTTTGCTTTCTGCTGCTCGGACAGAAAGTGTTGAAGCGCGCGTTGGCGCTTTAGAAGCTGCAAATTTAGAAGCCAAAATAGTTGATGTAGAAAGCTATGCATTAAGTCGTGCAATGGATGTTTACTATCAACAATTACCTAGCGATGCGTTTAATAAATGTGTAGCGGTGGTTGATATTGGTGCAGTTTTAATGCTTGTAAGCGTAGTACAAGCAGGGGAAACAATCTATACACGAGACCAGGTTTTTGGCGGCGATCAATATACAAATAGTATTGTCGCTTATTATAATAAAGGCTTTGATGAAGCCGAAATTGGTAAAACATCAGGTGATTTACCACCAAACTATACTTTTGAAGTATTGGCCCCTTTTCAAACATCGTTACTTCAACAGGTGCGACGTGCAGTACAAATGTTTTTAACAACCAGTGGTAAAGAACAAATTGACTATATTGTATTAACGGGTGGGACGTCGATGATAAAAGGTATTGACCGATTGCTCATCGAAGAACTCGGTATTCACTCTGTCGTTGCTGAGCCTTTTGAGAATATGGAAATTTCACCTAAAGTAGATCGTAATGTGATGCAGCGTCACAAAACACAGTTTGCAATTGCGACTGGGTTGGCATTAAGGAGTTTTTCAACATGCCATATATAAATCTACTGCCTTGGCGCGAATTACAACGCGAAGAATCGAAAAAGAAATTTGTAACTATACTTGTTGGTGTCGTTATAATTTGTTTTGCGAGTATGTATTTATTGAGCTCTTTTTATGGTGCTTTAAAAGATGGGCAAAACTTAAAGAATAACTATTTAAGCTCAGAAATTAGCATGTTAGATAAAAAAATAAGTGAAATAAGAAGCTTAGATAAAAGAAAAGAAAACTTACAGCAGCGTATGAGGCTTATTGAAGAATTACAGAGTAGTCGTAACCTGGGTACGCAAATAATGGATGAAGTTGCCAAAATAGTCCCCGGTGGCGTTTATTTAACAAAACTAGAGCGCAGAGGCAGCCAAATACATGTGTTGGGACGTAGTGAGTCTAATAACCGTTTATCGGCAATGCTGCGCGAAGTACAAAGTTCATATTTACTAGAGAATCCTTCAATGCAAGGTATTGTTGCAGGCGATCAATCGTCGCGTTTACTTAGTGATTTTAATATGGAATTTTATGTAAAACCATTTGATAAAATTGGTGAGGTTAGCGATGAACCTTGATTTTAAAGCACTGAGTGAAATTGATTGGAATGAAATAGAGCTCGATAACATTGGCGATTGGCCTATTGCTGTTAAAGCAATTTGTTGTGCGTTTGTTGCTGGGCTTGTATTGTTTTTTAGTTACAGCCTATTAGTTTCTGATGAAATTGATAGCTACCATAGTGCGGTTGCTAAAGAAGTTGAATTACGTACTACTTATCGTACTAAGTACGCAGTAGCGAGTAAGCTTGAAATCTATCGTCAACAAATGGTTGAAATGGAAGATAAGTTTTCACAGCTATTAAAACGTCTACCTACTTCGAACGAAACTCCTGGCTTACTTGATGACTTGTCGTATGTTGGGACAACGAGTGGCCTGACTTTTTTAAAAATAGGCTGGTTGCCAGAGGTTGAAAAAGAATTTTATACCGAGCTGCCGATTAAAATTGAAGTGATCGGTACCTATCATGAGTTTGGTGAGTTTGTAGGTAAAGTGGCTCAGTTACCACGAATTGTAAGCCTACATGATTTTTCTATTTTATCATCGGGCGATAAACAGTTAACATTCAGTGTTGTTGCAAAAACATATCGTTATGAAGAAGGGGTTAAAAAATGAAACTCCTTCGCATAGTACCTTTAGCGATAGCCTTTGTTTTAGCTGGTTGTAATGATGATACTTCTGAACAAAAAGAATTTATTGATCAAGTTAAGGCAAGTACAACACCAAAAGTAGACTCAATTCCTGAGCTTACAAAGTTTGAAATATTTGAATATAGTGCAGGGCAGCTACGTAGTCCGTTTGTAGCGCCTCAGCCTGAAATAATTCAAAATAAATTAACGCAAGTAAAAAACTGTTTGCACCCAGATCAAGAGCGTCGTCGCGAACCATTAGAGAAATACCCGCTAGATAACTTAGCAATGAAAGGCACAATTGGTTCTAGTGGACAAATATGGGCATTAATAACAGCAACAGATGATACTTTACACCGCGTAACGGTAGGGAATTACCTTGGTAGTTATGATGGAAAAGTAAAAACAGTAAGCAATGATTATATAGAATTAGTGGAACTAATCCCTGATGGGTCTGGCTGTTGGAAAGAGCGCCTGACTAAATTAGAAATGTTAGAGGCGGCAACAGATGGCGCAAATTAATAATAAAAAAGGTAAAAATAGCATGTATAAGGACGTACTTTGGCTTCATCGTATTTCACGAGTATTATTGGTTGCTGTTGCTTTAGTCACTGTAAATACAGCCGTTGCAGGGCCATTACTATATGATGTTCGTTATAACCCATTACTTAAAGGCGAGACTGAATTACAGCTTGTTTTTGATGAGGAGTTAACGCTTGAGCCAAAAGTTCAGGTGTTTAATAGCCCAGCCAGAATCGAAATGTTTTTTGATACTGCTGAATTAGAAGTTGGTTTAAATGATGTTGCAGTTAATCAAGCTGGGATTAGCAATGTAAACAATGTTCTAACTGATAGTGGTTTAAAAGTAACAGTAAACCTAGATAGATTAAAAATTTATGAAACCGAAGTTCATAATAATTTAGTATCAATACGCGTATCGGACAACCCACTTACAGAATCTGAAAACGAAGATGTAGTGATGGATTCAGGTGATGTTAGCGGAAATTATATTAATCGTATTCAGTCAATTGACTTTAGACGTGGTGAAAAGGGCGAAGCGAAAGTACTGGTATTCTTACAAGATACGCAAGCTGCAATTGAAGTACATGAGAGCGGCGGTAAAATTTATGCAGACTTCCATCATACTGATATTTTAGATGACTTACTTTATGAGCTGGATGTTTTAGATTTTGGTACTGTTGTAAGTAATATCGAGACTTTTAAAGAAGACGGATTAAGTCGTGTTGTTATTGAGCCAAACGCTCAATTTACATTTACCTATCAGCAAATAGATAATATTTTAACGTTAACAGTAGAAAAAGATGAAACACAAAACGCTTATTTAGATGGTGGTGTTGAGTATCAAGGTCGCCCTATGACCTTAAATTTTCAAGATATTTCTGTACGCGCAGCACTACAAATTATTGCGGGTTACAACGACTTTAACTTAGTAACCAGCGATTCAGTAACGGGTAACATAACGCTGCGCTTAGATGGCGTACCGTGGGATCAAGCGCTTGATGTAGTATTGCGTATTAAAGGGCTAGATAAGCGCATGGATGGCTCTATTTTAATGGTAGCACCTGCAGAAGAGCTAGCTGCACGTGAAGCTAAAGATTTAAAAGCTAAACAGCAAGTTGAAGACTTAGAGCCTCTATACAGTGAATACATTCGATTAAACTATGCTAAAGCGGAAGATTTTGCTGATTTATTAAAAACAGATAGAAACAGCATTATAACAGCCCGTGGTAGTGTATCGGTTGATCAGCGTACAAATACCTTATTAGTAAAGGATACGGTAAAGAGTATAGAAAATATCCGCCGCATGATTGAAACACTCGATATTCCAGTACAGCAGGTTGTAATAGAATCTCGTATGGTAACTGTGCGTGATAACGTTACTGAGGACTTAGGCGTACGCTGGGGCTTTAGTGACCAAGGTAGTAGTGTTGGTATTTCAGGCTCACTTGAAGGCGCAGAAGGCATTTATAATGCGACATCAACTTCAAATGCGCCAAGTATTTCAGAACGATTAAATGTAAATTTACCTACATCAAACCCAGCAGCAAGTATTGGCTTACACATAGCAAAACTGGCTAACGGTACGTTAATTGATTTAGAGCTAAGTGCGCTTGAAAAAGAGAACAAAGGTGAGATTATTGCAAGCCCGCGGATTATTGCAGCAAACCAGCAAAAAGCGCGAATAGAGCAAGGTACTGAAATTCCTTACACTGAGTCAGCTTCAAGTGGTGCTACTACCGTAAGCTTTAAAAAAGCGGTACTGAGTTTAGAAGTAACGCCTCATATAACTCCGGATAATAAAGTAATACTAGACTTAGTGATTACTCAAGATACACGTGGTGATACCGTACAAACGGGTACAGGTGAAGCTGTGTCTATTGATACCCAAGAGATCCAAACACAAGTGTTAGTTGAAAATGGCCAAACCGTCGTACTCGGCGGTATTTTCCAGCAGCAAATCATTAATACTACAAGTAAAGTACCAATTTTAGGTGACATTCCTTACGTAGGAAGACTATTTAAAAGCACAAGTGAGTTTAATGAAAAGCGTGAATTACTTATTTTTGTGACACCGAAAATACAAATTGATTAAAATACAGTGGTTTTATGTTAACCAACGGGTGATTATTTAGATTAATTGCTCGTTATATGGCTTTTTATTCTAATTGACTTGAAATACCCCTGCAATTACTGAGATAATCCCCTCCTTAATTTTGGGGCCAGGTCGTTAGGCGGGGTTTTATTTCAAATTTTAGAGTTTGTTTGTACTAAAAGATATGGCTGAGAAACGTAATATATTTCTAGTTGGCCCCATGGGGGCTGGCAAAAGCACGATTGGTCGTCACATCGCTGACCAATTACACCTTGAATTTGTTGATTCTGATCAAGAAATCGAACGCCGCACAGGTGCAGATATTGCATGGGTATTCGATCTTGAAGGTGAAGAAGGCTTTAGACTTCGAGAAGAGTCTGTTATTGGCGATTTAACCGAGATGCAAGGTATTGTACTTGCTACCGGTGGTGGTTCAGTAATGAGCAAAGAAGTTCGAAACAAGCTTTCGGCTCGAGGTATCGTTGTATACCTAGAGACACCTATAGAAAAGCAAGTTGCACGCACGCAACGCGACAAGCGTCGTCCATTACTGCAAACTGAAGAAGCACCTCGTAACGTATTAGAGCGCTTAGCAGAAGAACGCGAGCCACTATACAAAGAAGTTGCTGATTTTGTTGTACGTACCGATGAGCAAAGCGCTAAAGTTGTTGCTAACCAAATCATCGAGAAATTAGATTTTTAAAAACCAATAATAAGGGAATAACCAAGCATGCTTAAATTAACTGTTAATTTGGACGAGCGAAGTTATCCTATTTATATTGGAGAATCTGCACTTCAAGATAATGGCCGCCTAGTTCACCATATTAGTGATTGTCGGCCTATCATCATTACTAATGACACAATAGCGCCTTTATATTTACAAAGGTTACTTGATTCATTAGCTGATTTAAATCCGCTATCTTTTATTATTCCTGACGGTGAGCAATATAAATCACTTGAATGGTTTGAAAAAATATCAGCATTTTTACTACAAAATAACTGTGGCCGAGATACATGCTTAATTGCATTAGGTGGCGGTGTTGTAGGTGATCTAACTGGTTTTGTTGCGGCTTGTTATCAGCGCGGCGTACCGTTTATTCAAATACCAACGACAGTGCTTTCACAGGTTGATTCGTCGGTAGGTGGTAAAACGGCAGTAAATCATCCTTTGGGTAAAAATATGATAGGGGCATTTTATCAACCTCAAGCTGTTTTTATTGATACGCAGACATTACACACCTTACCTAAACGAGAATTTGCAGCAGGTATGGCTGAAGTAATTAAGTATGGTCTGATTTACGATACCGAACTATTTGCTTATTTAGAGCAAAATGTAGCTAATTTACAGCAACTCGATGAAGCATGTTTACAGCATATTATTTTTAGATGTTGTGAAATAAAAGCGCTTATAGTTGCTCAAGATGAAAAAGAACATGGCCTGCGAGCTTTGTTAAACTTAGGTCATACATTTGCCCATGCAATTGAGGCGCAGATGGGTTATGGCGTTTGGTTACATGGTGAAGCTGTTGCAACGGGAATGGTATTAGCAGCTAAACTTGCGCAGACACGCCAAGATTTAAGCGCAGATGAAGTTGAGAGAATTATTAAGCTACTTGAGCTATATAATTTACCAACAGAAATTCCAAAGCAAATGACTAGCGAGCAGTTTTTAACGCATATGCGTAAAGACAAAAAGAATAAAAAAGGCACTATCCGCTTTATTCTACCTACCCAATTTGGCCAGTGTGCATTAGTTGATAATGTATCTGATGATCAAGTTAGAGACTTAATCGAGCAGTAAATGCAGTCACAAATTTTACCAAGCCGTGCGGCTTTGGTGGATAGAATCGCACTGCAATTTGAGTACGGGCAAAATTTAATTGTTTTACTTGGCACTTCTGGGCTAGGTAAAAGCTATATGCTCGAAACCTTCATTACAGATAAATATAACGACTTTAATAAAGCCTTTGTGCAAGTAAGCGCACAAATGACTGACGCTCAGCTCATGAGTGAGCTATTAGAGCAAAGCTTTAACTCCCCCCTGGTTGATCATAACTTAAGTTTACCTGAAAACTATTACCAATTACTGCAGCAACAACCATGTGGGCCATGCTTGTGGGTACTTGATGGCGGTAGGCAGTTATCTGAAGAGATGTTGATTGAGCTTGAGTTACTTTCAAAAAACAGCCCAAATACGCTATATATCATAGTAGCTTCACAGTCAAAATTAGCTTTAAATAATGCTGTTGAAATTTACTTGGAACCGCTAACGCTTCAAGAAAGCAAGATGTTATTGCAGTGGTATTTTACTGATTTACCTTATGATGAAGACCCTGTCTTCAGCACTTTTTTAGCTGAAGCTCACGGCAATCCTAGTTTATTGCTTGCTTGGCAACCTAGTGAGCACATAGCCGATATTATCGTTAAAGACAAAGTGTCTTGGCGGTTGCATTTAGTGATTTTGATGTTGCTGATTATGCTATTAATTATTGGGCTACTTTATAAATCTGATATGACACAGTGGTGGCAACAGTACTATCAGCAAGAAGAGACGCAGGTAATTAATACAGCAATACCAATAGAGCAAGTAAGTGAGCCGTTTATAAAGAAAAATGACTCAATAATTAGCTTAAATGAACCAAAGGTAGTTGAGCCACCTATTGAGTCAGAACGTGTACATGCCAATGATGTGCCCGCTATAATGCAAAGCCTTACTGAGCCTACCAACACTGTTAATGTATTAGACCATGATGTTGATGATAGTGCTAAAAACAAAAGCAGTATAGTAAGTGACGTTAAATCTAAAGCTCTTAAAATAAAAAAAGTAGATACCGCAGAGCAAACTCAGGTTAATCAGAATAATATATGGTATATGCAGCAGCCAGATACAAATAGTGTTATTCAATTATTAGCTGTAACTCAGCAGGAAGTTAGCGATAGTTTTATTGCTCAATTTAATCTACAGCAGCAAACTCATACGTATCAAACCAAACGAAATAATAAAATGTGGTGGGTTGTCACATTTGGCAGTTTTGAAAGTATAAAAGAAGCAAAATCAGCAATGGATACTTTATCTGCTGGGGTTAGAAAAAATAAACCTTTCTATAAAAAAATTAGTAAAATAAAGCAAGAAATAGCACTCGTTGATCAGTAAAACACACTGCTTTAGTGTAAAATCGCGCAACACCAGATTGAAGTAAAGAGCCAATGCAGCAAAAGAGTAGAGCCTTCCTTAAATGGGCCGGCGGAAAATACAGCCTAGTTGAAAACATTAATGCGCGATTAAACCAAGCTAGCAAGCATGCTGATACGTTGGTCGAACCTTTTGTTGGTGCAGGTTCTGTGTTTTTAAATAGTGACTTTAAACACTATATTCTTAACGATATAAATGCAGACTTAATTAACTTATACAAAGAGCTTAAAAGCTCTCCAGATGAGCTGATTAGTGATGCTAAAAAACTATTTGTTGATTTGAATAATCACGCAGATGCTTATTACGAATATCGTGTGCAGTTTAATCAAAGTCGTGATGTATATGAGCGTTCAATCTTGTTTTTATACATGAACCGTCATGGCTACAATGGACTCTGTAGGTACAATTTAAAAGGCATTTTTAACGTGCCTTTTGGTAAGTATAAAAAGCCTTACTTTCCTGAAAAAGAAATGTATTTTTTTGCTGAAAAAGCACAAAAAGCTACCTTTACCTGTTTAGATTATGATGACGTTTTTAAGTTAGTACCTAACAATGCTGTTATTTATTGCGACCCACCTTATGTACCATTAAGTAAAACGGCTTCGTTTACCTCTTACGCTAAGGGCGGGTTTAATTTAGATGATCAGGCTAATCTGGCTAATTTGGCTGAGAAGGCGGCGTTTGAAAACAATACGCCAGTGCTTATATCTAATCACGATACTGTATGGACTCGAAAAATTTATAGCCAAGCATCACTTGATAAAATTCAAGTAAAGCGCACTATTAGCCCCAAAGGTGGCTCTAGAAATAAAGTTGACGAGTTGATGGCTATGTATTTAGCACCCAAGCAACCACTGCGTAAATTGCGATAACAAAAGCAAAAAATAGTACAATCGCAATTAAAATGATAGAGATAGGAGAGTGTTGTTTAAAATCGACTTGGCGTTTATTTTCAGACTGAACACCAAAAAATGCAGCTAGCACACTTTGCAACGCGCTAAAAAATTGTAGCATTATTTAAAATAAAGGTTTTAAAGAAGGAGCGTTTTTAGAATCTTCAGAACTAGTAAGTAGTTCCAATAAATCAAGGTAATGAAACTGAGCACTGCGGCTATCGCCAGTTAACCACGAAAACCACGATGACTCTTCTTCAATTTTAATACACGTAGTTAAAGTGTTTTGAGCACTTACCACTTGTGTACTATGACAATTACTCACTGAGCTTAATTCTTGCTCAGAGCTTGAACCAAAGCTAAACGCCCCGATAAGCAGTAATGCCGACGCAATTAATATCCCAATTTTAAAAGCACGCATGATGAAATCCAATAATTTGTTACTTTTTTAATCATAGCAAATATTGGTTAAATATCAAACTTAAAGTTACCTAAAATGGGGGCTATTACGCCATATTACTTGGGTAACATCTTCAATTAAGTTACATTAACGCAATACACTATTTATTGATGGAGTTAATCATGTTTAACCCAGAGCAAAAATATTTAATAGCCCCTTCTATTTTGTCTGCTGATTTTGCAAAGCTAGGCGAAGATGTTGATAAAGTTCTCGAAGCGGGTGCTGATGTGGTTCACTTTGATGTAATGGATAATCACTATGTACCTAATCTCACAATTGGTCCTATGGTGTGTAAGGCACTCAGAGATTACGGTATTACAGCACCTATCGACGTACATTTAATGGTTAAGCCTGTAGATAGTATAATACCTTTATTTGGTGAGGCTGGCGCATCAATTATTACTTTTCATCCTGAAGCCAGTGAGCACGTCGATCGTACAATAGAGTTAATTAAAGATCACGGCTGTAAAGCAGGATTAGTGTTTAACCCAGCAACAAGCCTAAGTTATTTAGACCATGTTATTGATAAGCTAGATACCATTTTACTAATGTCGGTAAATCCTGGGTTTGGCGGGCAAAGCTTTATCCCTCATACGCTTGAAAAATTACGCCAAGCCAAAAAGCGTATTATTGAATCAGGCCGAGATATTCGCTTAGAGGTAGATGGTGGTATTAAAGTCGATAATATTGCAGCAGCGGCTCGAGCGGGTGCTGATATGTTTGTTGCAGGCTCAGCTATTTTTAATCAACCTGATTACAAAGTGGTGATTGATCAAATGCGTGAGCAGCTTGGAAGTGTTAAGTAATGAAGTACGATGTCGCCTTATTTGATTTAGATGGTACTTTGGTTGATAGCGTTTACGACTTGTATATCGCTATTAATTTAACCTTGAGCGACTTTGCTTTTCCTATTGTTAGCCAACGCCTGGTTGAAAGTTGGGTTGGTAATGGTGTTGAAGTCCTTGTTAAACGCGCTTTGAGTGGCGATATGCAAGTGAGTGAAAATCTAGATGAGTCACTTAGTGGCAAAGCAATATTACAGTTCTATAAGTATTATGAACAACAAGTTGGTGAGTATAGTGTTTTGTACCAACATGTAGAAACAGGGCTTGCAGCACTTCGCGGTATGCCTAAAGCATTAATCACTAATAAGTCTCGAATTTTTACAGAGAAACTACTCGAAAAATTGGCACTAACGAGTCATTTTGATGTGATAGTATGCGGTGACGACATGGCAAAAAAACCATCGCCAGAGCCATTGCTATTTGCTTGCAAAAAACTTAATGCGGAGCCTAATAAAGCAATAATGATAGGTGATTCTAAAAGCGATATACTTGCAGCTAAAGCCGCTAATATAGACGTAATTGCACTTAGTTATGGCTATAACCAAGGTGAAAATCTTGAGGGTTATAATCCACAGTACCTATGCGATAACTTCTTAGATATAATACCTGTTCTAACGCAGCGTTAAATATTATTCATTAAGCAAAATAAAGGAAAATCATGACTAAACCAGTAGTTTTAAGCGGCATTCAGCCAACCGGTGGTATGACAATAGGCAACTATGTTGGCGCTATTAACCAGTGGCTAAAGTTACAGGAAGACCACGAAAGTTTCTTTATGTTAGTAGACTTACACGCTATTACTGTTCGCCAAGAGCCTGAATTACTGCGCTCTCGCGTGTTAGATGGTATTGCTCTTTACGCGGCATGTGGCATTGAACCTGAAAAATCTGCGTTATTTGTACAATCACAAGTACCTGAGCACGCACAGTTAGCATGGGTATTAAATTGTTACGCGCAAATGGGTGAGCTTAATCGAATGACTCAGTTTAAAGACAAGTCATCTAAGCATGCAAATAACGTAAACGTGGGCTTATTTTCATATCCGGTATTACAGGCTGCGGATATTTTATTATACCAAGCTGATCAAGTACCAGTAGGGGATGACCAAAAGCAGCATTTAGAGCTGACTCGCGATATAGCCACACGCTTTAATAATTTATATGGCGACGTATTTAAATTACCAGAGCCGTATATCCCTGAGTTTGGTGCACGCGTAATGAGCTTGCAAGATCCACTTAAAAAAATGTCTAAGTCTGACGAAAACCCAAATGGTTACATCATGTTATTAGATGAGCCTAAGCAAATTGTGAAAAAGCTTAAAAAAGCAGTAACTGATTCAGATGAACAAGCACGTATTTATTTTGATCGCACAGAAAAGCCTGGCGTATCAAACTTGCTTACTTTATTGAGTGTTGCAACTAAGCGCTCAATTGAAGACCTAGTTCCTGAATATGAAGATAAAATGTATGGCCATTTAAAGAAAGATACAGCAGATGCAGTTGTAAATATGATTGAGCCTATTCAAGCACGCTTTAAAGAGATCAGAGAAGATCAAAACCTACTTGATGGCATAATGAAGTCAGGTGCTGAAAAAGCAAGTGTACGTGCTGAGAAAACATTGAAATCGGTATACGATGCGCTTGGTTTTATACCTCGTGGTTAAATTATAAATATTGAACCCCCATAAAATACCGCTACTTAGCGGTATTTTATGTTGTAGTACATTCATTTTATGCAACATTACAGTATTGAAAGGAATTTACATGAGCTTTAAAGTTAAGCACTATGCTGCAAAAACGATTAAGACTAGCTATGCAATGGAGTGGGAAATGCTACTCACTGAATTAGTTATTGGCTTATTGTGCAGCGTATTTGCTTATCTTGGTTTTAAGGCGAGTGTGTTACTCATTTTTGTCGCTAATTTATTTATTGCAGTATGTTGTTTTTCTTTAATAACATTTTCGATTGTTATGTTGATAAAAGAAAAGTTAGAGCAAAAAAAATAGCGGGAAGTGAGTCTTCTCGCCATTTTTAATTAAGTGTAGCCTCGACAGTTAAATAACCTTAATGCCGATTGGTTTGTAACAACCGAACCTCTATTTATTTAATAGAGGTTTTAAGTAATGCCCAGTATGTGAACGCTCACATTCAGCAACTTCTTCTGGTGTGCCTGCAATGAGTATTTCACCACCGCCAGCACCACCTTCAGGTCCTAAATCGATAACCCAGTCTGCTGTTTTAATAACATCGAGATTATGCTCAATAACAACAATGGTATTGCCGTGATCGCGAAGCCTGTGTAATACAACAAGCAGCTGTTCAATATCGGCAAAGTGTAAGCCTGTTGTTGGCTCATCTAATATGTAGAGCGTTTTACCTGTATCCCGCTTTGATAGCTCGCGCGCTAATTTTACACGTTGCGCCTCACCACCTGAAAGTGTGGTAGCGGCTTGACCTAAGCGGACATACGATAAACCAACGTCCATTAGGGTTTTAAGCTTACGGGCAATAGCCGGTATTTTGTCAAAATACTCATGCGCGTCTTCAACAGTCATCTCAAGCACTTGGTGTATGTTTTTACCTTTATATTGTACTTCTAGCGTTTCGCGATTATAGCGTTTGCTCTTACATACATCACACGGTACATACACATCAGGTAAAAAGTGCATTTCAACTTTAATTAAGCCGTCACCTTGGCACGCTTCACAGCGCCCGCCTTTAACGTTAAAGCTAAAGCGACCTACTTTGTAGCCACGTGAGCGCGCTTCTTGTGTACCTGCAAATAATTCACGAATACCGGTAAATATACCTGTGTAGGTTGCCGGGTTTGAACGTGGAGTACGACCAATCGGACTTTGATCAATATCGATCACCTTATCAAAATGATCTAAACCGCTAATTGATTTATACGGTGCCGCTTCGGCAGTGGTTGCGCCATTTAGCTCTGTATGAGCCAGTTTAAATAAGGTGTCGTTTATTAGCGTTGATTTACCCGAGCCCGATACACCTGTCACACAGGTCATTAAACCAAATGGGATTTTTAAATCCACATTTTTAAGATTATTACCCGTTGCGCCAAATAGCTCTAGCCATTTGTCGTTCGTTGGGTGGCGCTCTTTTGGTATTTCTATTTTACGTACGCCTGATAAAAATTGGCCCGTAACAGACTCTTTGCTTGCTAAAATATCGTCGCGTGTGCCTTGTGCAATAATATGCCCACCATGAACACCCGCACCTGGACCAATATCAATAATATGATCTGCAGCACGAATAGCATCTTCATCGTGCTCTACCACAATAACGGTGTTACCTAAGTCGCGTAAATGGATTAGTGTTTGTAGTAAGCGGTCGTTATCGCGTTGATGTAATCCAATAGATGGCTCATCTAGTACGTACATTACACCTACAAGACCGGCACCAATTTGACTGGCTAAGCGGATACGCTGAGCTTCACCACCTGATAATGTATCGGCGCTGCGCTCAAGTGATAAGTAATTTAGGCCAACGTTAATTAAAAACGATAAACGGTCGCGAATTTCTTTTAATATTTTTTCAGCTATTTGGCCTTTTTGTCCGGTTAACTCTAAACCTTCAAAAAATTCCATGGCTTCACCAATACTCATGCATGTGATTGCAGGTAAGTTGGTTTGTCCAATAAATACATTTCGAGACTCTTCGCGTAAGCGCGAGCCATGACAGCTAGGACACGCTTGGCTTGTTTGGTATTTAGCAAGTTCTTCGCGTACAGAGTTTGACTCGGTCTCGCGGTAGCGGCGATTCATGTTGTTTAAAACGCCTTCAAACTCATGGTTACGCGTAATTAAATCGCCACGGTCGTTACGGTAATTAAACGCAATTTTAGTGCTGCCAGAGCCATCTAAAATAATTTTTTTCGATTCGCTATCTAAATCTTGATAAGGCACGTCTAAATCAAAGTTGTAATGATCCGCAACCGCTTGCAGCATTTGATAGTAATAAAAGCTGCGTTTATCCCAGCCTTTAATTGCACCGCCAGCAAGGCTTAACTCTGGGTTATGCACTACGCGATTAGGATCAAAATATTGACGTATACCTAAACCATCACAGGTTTGGCACGCACCAGCAGGGTTATTAAACGAAAACAAACGCGGTTCTAGCTCAGTCATTGCATAGCCACAAGTAGGGCAGGCAAAGTTTGCTGAGAATAGAATTTCTTCAGCGCTGCTATCATCCATGTATGCTACATGTGCAACGCCATTAGACATTTCAAGTGCGGTTTCGAACGATTCTGCTAAGCGTTGTTGTAAGCCATCTTTTACTTTAAATCTGTCTACAACAACTTCTATTGTATGTTTTTTATGAAGCTCAAGTGTTGGAGGATCAGACAAGTCACATACTTCACCATCTATACGGGCGCGAATATAACCTTGGCTGGATAGCTGTTCTAATAACTTGACATGCTCACCTTTACGCTCTTTTACTATTGGCGCAAGCAGCATTAATTTACTGCCCTCAGGCAGTGCCAAAACAGTATCTACCATTTGGCTAACGGTTTGCGCAGCAAGTGGTAAATCATGTGTAGGACATCGTGGTTCGCCAACGCGGGCAAACATAAGTCGTAAATAATCGTAAATTTCGGTAATAGTACCTACGGTTGAACGCGGGTTATGAGACGTTGACTTTTGCTCAATAGAAATAGCAGGAGAGAGGCCTTCGATGTGATCTACATCAGGCTTTTCCATGAGCGATAAAAATTGTCTTGCATACGCAGAGAGTGATTCAACATACCGGCGTTGCCCTTCTGCATAAAGTGTATCAAATGCAAGTGATGACTTCCCCGAACCAGATAGACCAGTAATAACTATTAATTTATCACGTGGAATGGTTAGGCTGATGTCTTTTAAATTGTGCGTGCGGGCGCCTCGGACTTCAATGTTTTCCATGCTATCTCGTTTATTGCCAAAATTATTTACTCAGTATCGCATAATACGAAGTAATATTAATCCTTGATCAATGAAAAATCCTTACTTATAGGCGATTAATTATTGCCAAGCTTATGGTAGAATCCCAACCTCAATTTTTCATAGAGTAAGATCACGCAGATAATGACCGCATCTTCACTTAATTCACGAGAAAAACGCGCCGCAGTATCGCTGGCGAGTGTGTTTGCATTTAGAATGCTCGGCTTGTTTATGCTGATGCCTGTATTGGCTATTTATGGACAATCGCTTGAAGGTTTTTCGCCTATTTGGATTGGTTTTGCCATTGGTGCGTATGGTTTAACGCAAGCCGTACTGCAAATACCTATGGGCCGATTATCCGATAAAATTGGTCGTAAAAAAGTTATTGTGGGTGGCTTAGTTGTATTTGCTATTGGCTCTGTAGTTGCTGCATTAGCTGATTCTATTCAAATGGTTACTGTAGGGCGCGCTTTACAAGGTATGGGCGCAATAGCCAGTGCGCTACTCGCGTTTGCTTCAGATTTAAGCCGCGATGAGCAACGACCAAAGGTAATGGCCGTTATTGGCATGAGTATAGGAATGAGCTTTGCTTTTGCTATGTTACTTGGACCAATTGTTGCCGCATCTTGGGGCGTAGCAGGCGTATTTTGGTTAACAGCAATACTCGCTGTGTTTGGTATTGGTATTATTCTGTTTTTAGTTCCTAATGCTGTTAATAAAGCGCCCAAAGGCGATACATTAGCAAGCTTTAGCGACATTAAAAAATTAATTAAACACCCTCAGTTAGCACGATTAAATGCAGGTGTATTGTTATTGCATTTAACGCTAACCACAATTTTTGTGGTACTGCCGAGTCAATTAATTAAAGATGGCTTAGTTGCCGATCATCACTGGTATTTATATATTCCAGTGCTATTTTTAGCATTTTTATTAATGGTACCAATAATGATTGTGGCCATTAAAAAAGAGAAAGAAAAACAAGCGTTTATTGGCTCAGTAGCCTTGTTAACTATTAGTATGTTAGCAATGTCTGTATGGGTTAATAGTGTAGTAGGTATTGCTGTGTGTATGCTGCTTTATTTTGTGGCGTTTAACTTTTTAGAAGCCACTATGCCTGCGCTTGTATCGCGAATAGCACCCGCAAGCCAAAAAGGTTCAGCAATGGGTGGCTACTCATCTAGTCAGTTTTTAGGCGCCTTTTTAGGCGGTATGTTAGGCGGCTATGTCGCGCAAACTACAACGACGCAAGCTGTGTTTGCGGCAGCAGCACTTGTTGGGTTAATATGGCTTATTATTGCGTGGAAAATGCAAGTCCCACCCAAAAGTAAAGTTATTAGTTTAATGACCAAATTAGATTCTGAAGAGCATGCTCAAGTACTTGCTTCTCAGTTAGTTGCTTTACCAGGTGTAATAGAAGCAACTGTAGTTCGCGATGAAAGTCGCAGCTATTTAAAGATTAATGATAAAGAATTTGACCTAGACCAAGCGCGTAAAGTTGCTGGTTTAATCTAACATTTATAGGAGATGGTTCCATGGCACGCGGTGTGAACAAAGTAATTTTGGTTGGTAATTTAGGGCAAGATCCTGAAGTTCGTTATATGCCTAACGGCAATGGTGTAGCAAATATTACCCTAGCAACTTCGGATAGCTATAAAGATAAGAACACTGGCCAAATGGTTGATAAAACTGAGTGGCACCGTGTTGTATTTTTTGGCAAGTTAGCTGAAATTGTTGGTGAATATTGTCGTAAAGGTTCACAAATTTATGTTGAAGGTAAACTTCAAACTCGTAAGTGGACCGATCAACAAGGCCAAGAAAAATACACTACAGAAATAGTTGTAGATGGCTTTACTGGTCAAATGCAAATGTTAGGCGCACGTGGTGGCGATCAACAAAGTGGTGGTTACCAAGGTAATCAATCACAAGGTGGACAACAAAGTGGTGGTTATCAAAATAATCAATCACAAGGTGGTCAGCAAAGTGGTGGTTACGGTCAAAATAATCAAGGCCAAAGTAACCAACAGCAAGGTGGTTATACTCCACAGCAGCAAGCAGCACCTGCAGCGCAGCCTCAATCAGCGCCTGCGCCACAGCAAAATAATCAATACCAACAACCGCAAAGCGGCTTTGCACCACAACAAAACAGTGCACCGCAGCAGCAAGGTGGTTTCGCTCCTAAACCACAAAATGCTCCGCAAGGCGGTGCATCAAACCCAATGGAACCAACCATTGATTTTGACGACGATATCCCGTTTTAAATGATATAAAGTTATTAGTGTTAAGCTAAATGCTTTTAAAGAAGTAACTTACAAACCCAGCGTAATTGCTGGGTTTTTTGTGCGCACTAAAACGTGAATGAAATAGTAGAAATAGTAGAAATAGTAATTTTTATTTTTTAATTTATCTATTGGCATGAATACCCATGTTGCAAAGCTTATTAAGTGTAAAATCTACGTGAAACTATAGTCCTCTGCTTGAGTAAATAGTTGAGCTATTAAAATTAGTTATATCAAATATCTACCATAATCCTCCCATTGTCTTGAGCTAATTTTAAATAACTTAAAAGTAAATTTTATAAAAAAGAGTTTGACTCATAGGTCTTTACGTGTGAAATTTCATATATGCGTTATTTCATATGTTTGTTTTTACCAAAAGTTGAGTTATCAATGTCAGAAGTTAATGGGTTACCAAATACAAATAAAGCACACAGTGTTGTTCCACTCACATCAAATTTTAACGTTAGTTTTTCTGAGCATAAACCTAAAATTTTATTGTTATATGGCTCATTAAGATCGCGTTCTTATAGCAAGTTAGTTATAGAGGAGAGCGCTCGTTTATTAACGTATTTTGGTGCTGAGGTTAAAATTTTTAACCCTGAAGGTTTACCTCAAACCGATAGTGAAGATGAGTCGCACCCTAAAGTACAAGAGTTGCGAGATTTGATGCTCTGGTCAGAAGGGCAGGTGTGGTGCTCGCCAGAACGACATGGCTCAATGACGAGTATATTCAAAAACCAAATAGATTGGATCCCTCTTAATTTAGGTGGTGTAAGGCCAACGCAAGGTAAAACATTAGCTGTGTTACAAGTTTGTGGCGGCTCGCAATCATTCAATGTGGTGAACCAACTACGAGTATTAGGGCGTTGGATGCGTATGGTCACAATACCTAATCAGTCGTCAGTGCCACAAGCCCATTTAGAATTTGAGGAAAATGGACGTATGAAACCTTCCGCGCTCTATAATCGGATTGTTGATGTTATGGAGGAGCTAATGAAGTTTACTTTATTATTACGAGATCAAAAAGATTACTTTATAGATCGCTATTCTGAACGTGTGGAATCTGCAGAAGAGCTTAGCCAACGCGTTAATCAGCGTTCTATTTAGAGGAATGTAATGGGATTATTTGAACGATATTTATCAGTTTGGGCTGCGTTGGCGATTACTGTAGGGGTTGTTGCTGGCTCAATAGTGCCGGAGCTTTTTAACGTTATAGCAGGTTTAGAATACGCTCACGTTAACTTAGTTATTGCTGTACTTATTTGGTTAATGATTTACCCAATGATGGTACAAATAGATTTTTCGTCAATTAAAGACGTGGGTAAAAAACCAAAAGGATTATTACTAACCGTTGTACTTAATTGGCTTATTAAACCATTTACAATGGCGTTTTTAGGTTGGCTATTTTTTAAGGGTATATTTGCAGACTGGGTCGACCCAAAAACTGCAACTGAGTATATTGCAGGCATGATTTTACTGGGCGTTGCGCCATGTACTGCAATGGTATTTATATGGAGCCAACTGACTAAAGGCGATGCTAACTATACGCTAGTGCAGGTATCTATTAACGATATTATTATGATATTTGCATTTGCACCTATAGCGGGTTTATTGCTGGGTGTAACCGATATAACAGTACCATGGGATACGTTATTTTTATCTGTGGTGTTATATGTACTTATACCGTTAATTTTAGGTGCGATTACGCGTAAAAAGCTAGATAAAGTCAGTGATCATTCTAAACTCAATCGCTTTTTAAGCATTATGAAACCCTATTCTATTGTGGGCTTATTAGCAACTGTCGCTTTATTATTTGGTTTTCAGTCACAAACAATTTTAGCTAATCCCGAAGCGATTATACTTATAGCTATTCCGCTGCTCATTCAGACTTACGGTATTTTTGCTATTGCTTATTTTGCCGCAAAAAAAATGAAGTTAGAGCACAATATCGCTGCGCCGGCATGCATGATTGCAACATCTAACTTTTTGAGTTAGCGGTTGCCGTTGCTATATCATTGTTTGGATTACATTCAGGAGCTGCTCTTGCAACTGTTGTAGGTGTGTTAGTTGAAGTACCTGTAATGCTTAGCTTAGTGTGGTTTGCAAATAGAACGCGTCATTGGTTTAAATAAAGGGAGAAATTAGCTGTGATTGTTATACATCATAACCCAGATTGTGGAACTTCTCGTAATGTATTAAACATTATTAAAGCCTCAGGCTATGAGCCTGTCGTAATAGAATATCTCAAAGAAGGTTGGACAAAACCTCAGTTATTAGGACTGTTTTCAGCTGCAAACCTTACCGTTAAGGCGGCACTTCGAGTAACAAAGTCTCCAGCTAAAGAACTAGGTTTATTAGAGGAGAGTGTAACGGATGATACTATTTTAGAGGCTATGCTTGAGCATCCGATATTAGTTAATAGACCGATTGTTTGTACTATAAAAGGTATAAAGCTTTGTCGGCCTAGCGAAACCGTTCTGGACTTATTAGAAAGGCACCCAGTAGGCGAGTTTTACAAAGAGGATGGTCAGGCGCTCTCCAATTTGAGTTGATCTATTTAGATAATATAAGGAGTTGTTATTACTTTGTAAGTTCTCGTTTATTTTGGACTTTTTTGTTTTGTACTATTAATAAGCGTTTAAACTTAGTTTAGAGCCTTGTGCTTCTATAGATATTGAACAACACTTTAGTCAATAATTTAACGAGTGGCAGGCTATGCAAAAGATTAAACTCTGGCTTTTAAAGCACTTCAAAGGCATCTCTTTTGTTTTATTTTTGATGATGCTTATTAGTTTTAATTTCATTTTGAATGATGCATTACATCAAAAAGTACATGTTTCTGGGCAGCAGTTTGTTAAACAGGTTTTTGAATTAAATTTATCTCCTTCTATAAATAATGATGTGCTGATCGCATTAGCTAAAAGTGAAGGTTTTATGTTGGAAGTGCAAAGATATACAGAGGACTTTAGACCGTTAATAAGTTTAGAACGTGAAGTTTTTACTTATAAAACACTAAGTTTGAACCTCTATCATTATCCAGCCTGGGTAACACAAAGTTACTTATTTTTACTATTAAACTTGATCATATTAGGTGCTGTTAACTGGTCATATCGCTGGTGGAGGTTACTAACAGTAAACCATAAAGTAGCACTTAAAAATCAAGTTATACAACCCACTAAAACAACTCAAAAAAAACAGAAAAAAACTCAGCTAATTAAACAAGTGAAAAGCTGCGAGCTAAGCTCTTTATATGGGGCTAATGCAGTATCACATAGTTTATTTTTACTTATTGAGTGTGATTGTAACGTTGATAAAAAAGCCAGTTTTAAAGTATTAATTACTAAAAAATTGACCGAACTTAAAGGTGCGTCAGTAAAAGAACTAAATTCTAGTTACTTAGCTGTCACCTTACCAAATATCCCTATTAATGAATTAGATAGCTATATAGAAAAACTCCATAAAAATTTGTTTTTAATATGTCAAAATCATCAAAAAAATATTACCCATAAAGATATTAAAATAGGTGCGTGTGATTATCAAATAGGCGCTGACCAAGTTACAGTTTATCAGTTAGCAAAATCAGCACTCGTGTTATCGCAAAGCAATTTATTACAGCACTGTCATCGCTTAGCGTTAAATCATTGCCAAGAAAAACTACTCCCTAGTAAGCAAGCTATCGAAAAAATTAAAAAAAATAAGTTTATATTATTCTTTCAACCTTTATTCGAACTCTCTAGTGGAGATATTTTACAGCATGAGGCTCTTATTAGGGTTAGGCATAGCCAACTTGGTTTACTGGCTGCTCGTTATTTTATTAAGCAAGTTTATAGTAATCAAGACGCTTTAATATTAGATAAAGCTGTAATAACACAAGTTAAAAAGCTTATACTGAGTGAGCCTTCAGCTTTGACCGTTAGTATAAATCTACATCCTAAAAATTGGTTTAATAATGCATTTTGGGAATGGGTAACTAATCAAATGGCAGAGCTTAAATTAAATGCTAAATTACAATTTGAAATAAGTGAAATAGAATTTTTTA
The DNA here is from genome assembly GCF_008370255.1 of Pseudoalteromonas sp. FUC4. GTDB lineage: Bacteria > Pseudomonadota > Gammaproteobacteria > Enterobacterales > Alteromonadaceae > Pseudoalteromonas. Next base: position 100,547 of record NZ_SEUI01000003.1, read on the forward strand.
CTCATAGAAAGTTGCTAACTAATGCGCTTAATGTAATCAAAAAAGTCCATTCACACATTATAATTGATAATATTAAAAGTAGTGAAAAAGTAGCCATGTTAGTTGGTTACAGCCAAGTGTGTGGGCTTAAATTATCATACGAACTTGTTCATTTATTAAATGAAAACACTCAAAATCAAAAGAAAATAAAAAAAATAGTAGAAGCGGCGAATCTTTTAAATCTACCCGTGTATGCGGTTGGTGTAGAGACTCAAAAAGAGCTATTTACCCTTGATAAATTGGGAGTGGCAGGGGCTCAAGGCTTTTACTTTTCAGAACCCCTTCAAGAGTTTACGCAAGCGGTATTTAATTAAATTAACCCTCTGTATTTAAGACCATTTAGCCCCTGAAGCCCGCCAGTATGAATAGCTATAATTTGACTCCCGGATAGGAAATAATCTTGTTCAATAAGCTGCCATAATGCATACATCATTTTTCCACTATAAATAGGCTCAAGCGGTAAATTATAAGTGCGGCCCATATCTTGGCAAAACTGCCATAACTCAGGTGAAAACTTACCATAGCCACCACCATGAAACTCTGTAAGTAACTGCCAGTTGTTTTGGCTTTTGGCTTTGCTACTTAGTTTTTTAATTTCTTCATTTAAATAATCAGCTTGTTTTAATACAGCAATGCCTATTATTTGAGTTGTTGATGAGCTACCTTCGATCAATCCAGCAAGCGTGCCACCACTGCCTGTGGGGCAAACTAAGTAGTTATGCTCAGGTAGGCTTTGTACTAACTCTTTACACCCTAATAAGGCGTGCTCATTTGTACCACCTTCAGGAATTATATAAGCATTGGGGAAGCGCTCTTGTAAAGCATTAAGGTAATCGGTGTCGTGGCGTTTTCGATATTCTATACGGTTAACAACATGTAGGTGCATACCACAATGTTTTGCAAACTGAATTGTCGGATTGTTGTTATCAAGTTTTGGCCCGCGAATAATTGCATGTGTTTTAATGCCAAATTCTTTTCCTGCTGCTGCGCAGGCGTGAATATGGTTTGAGAACGCGCCACCAAAAGTAAGTAGTTCTGTTTTATTTATCTTTTGCATATGCGCTAAATTATATTTTAATTTACGCCATTTGTTACCACTTATTAGCGGATGTAGTAGATCGTCACGTTTTACACCTAAATAAATATTTCTCTTTTTTAGAAACGTTGTATCTATTTGTTGAATATGGTTATTTTCGTTTATTTTGAATGATTTATGCATATTTATTAGTTTTCAACTTGGCAAAATAATTAAAATGTACGACACTTGGTTAATACATAATTAACAATAGTAGCTATATGAAAGAAAAGCTGTTTTCTTGGTTAAATCGTAGTTTAGATCCTAATACAGCTATTGGTGTTGCAACGTATGCAGATACTGTAAACGCAGTATGTTTAAAAAAACAACGCGACCAATGGATGGTGCATAGTTCACATAGTGTAAATGTATCTGAGCAAACCGATTATACCGCTGCTATTGTTGCTTGCACAAATCAAGTTTCTACTGACGTGTGTGCAGTAAATTTAGTTGTGCCACACTATTTTTATCAAATAGTGCAAATGGATAAACCAAACCTTAGTGATGAAGAAATCATCCAGTCACTCCCTTGGACTACAAAAGATTTAGTTGATATAGCACCTGAAAACATAGTTGCTGACTTTATTGATTACCCAATAACGTTACCAATGCAAAGCAGCAAAATGAATGTATTTATTACTAATAAGCTTCAGCTACTTCCGTTTATAGATAGTTTTGAGCAAACCAAGCCAGTTTTGCGTGCAATGACCTCCGAAGAGATGATTTTAGTTACCTTGTTTGGCGCATATAAAGAAGCTCATATGTTGATTGTGCAACATGTTAATCTTGAGCCTCGAATCTTAATTATTCGTAATGGACAATTAGTATTAGCTAGACGATTAAACGGTTTTTTAGGTATTTCTGATATAGATCAAAATCAAGAATTAGTAGAAGCGTTAGGATTAGAAATTCAACGTTCAATGGACTTTTTTGAAAGCCAGCTCAAGCAACCGCCAATTCGAAGTATTCAGCTACAGTGCGATGATTTATCGTCATTAACTCTTAGGGCCGGTCTTGCAGAGTTTTTACAAGTAAAGGTTGTAGATTTTGCGCCCAATTTAGAATTAGCAAAGCAATTAGAACCTAACTTCTATTACGCACTTGGTGCAGCCTATCAATTAACCGATCCGGAGTCTGTGCTATGAAAACCCGGATTAATTTTTATCAAAAAACCTTACGAGTACGGCGAGATCCAGTCCCTTTGTCGGGAATGATTACACTGTGGTTAGGTGCGCTATTAATTATTGCAATCACGTGGGCTTTTTATAGTTATAAAGCCTATTCAAGTGAGCTTGATTTAGAACAAAATAGGCAATACCTCAAGCAAGGGAAAGCTCAGTTAGAAGCTGTAAAACAACAGCTAGCAGAGAAACAAAATAAAACACTATTCATTAATGAGCTAAAAGCACTCCAGCAAGAGGTTTTACACAAACAGCAAATATTTAGCTATTTAGAGCAAAGCTCAGATCAATCTGCCACCGATTACTCTCAAGTAATGCAAGATTTAGCAAAGTATCACGAACCTAGTATTTGGCTTACACATATCAAATTTGTAGGGCAAAGTGTAACTCTTCAAGGACAAACGTCTCAGTCAAAATCTTTGCCTATATGGTTTGATAATTTAAAACTGTCATCATTTTTTATCAATAAAGAATTTTCAGTTTTAGAGCTATCGACACAAGACGGTGTAAGTAAATTTAATGTGGCGACAGACCTTAGTGATAAGAGCGTTAAGCAATGAGCAAAAAAGACAAAGGTTGGCCTATTTGGGCAAAGTATCGAGCACAATTTGCATCGCTTCAAAAGCGTGAGAAGTACTCTACTGTATTTGTTGGTTTATTCATGGTGATTTACCTAGGCCTGTGGTTTGTTATTTTTCCACAGCAAGACGAAGTTGCTCATATTCGTTCTGAACAAAATATTGCGCTACAGGAGTTGCAGCAAATAAATGCTCAACTCTCTATGTTAAATCAAGCACTTAATCACGATTACACTAAAGTATTACGCGGTCAAATAGCACAGACAAGAAATAAGCTAGAGGAAATAAATAATCAGCTTAATAGTTTTAGCCAAGGCTTTGTTGCTGCTAAAAATGTACCTACTGTTTTAAAAGATTTACTCGTAGATAGTAACGATGTGAGAGTTAGTAACTTTAATGTAAAGCCTGCACAGGCTATAGATGTTGAAAAATTGGGTGAGCATGATACGCAAACACTATTTTTTGAGCATCAGATGGTGGTTACTTTAGAAGGTAGTTATTTTAGCTTACAAAAATATTTAGCAGCATTAAAAAATAACCAAGAAAAATTGTTAATACAAGAGTTCAGTTATCAGGTAATAACGTACCCACAAGCTGAGCTAACTTTACAAATTGCTACAGTGAGCGCTAATGAAAAATTCATCGCGTTATAATTTATGTTTTTTATTACTTTTGTTTACTTTCGCACCTAGTGCATTAGCGCAATTACGTGATCCTACTCAACCAAATATGTATGTAAATAACAACAAGAATATACCTCAAAACACAGAACTTAAATTGCAATCTATTATTAAAAACAGTACAGCGTTTAAGGCTATTATTTCTGGCCATATTTATCGAGTTGGTGATGCTGTAGACGATTTTCGGGTGCTAAGCATTGACTCAAAGCAGGTTGTGTTAGCAAATGACGATAAACAAATAAAATTAGAATTATATGACTATGAAATTAAAAAATAATTTATCTTACCCGTGGCTCGTTATTTTATTATTGCCTACATTTTTAACTGCGTGCCATAGCTTTAAACCAGGTAAAGAGGTTAAAACGCATATAGAGCAAGAGTTAGCAGCAAAACCAGCAGAGGCTAAAGTAATTGCGCCTCTACAAATGCCAAGTGAACTTACACAAAGCTTGTTGTCATCTATAAACAATGACCAAACAATAAGTGATGATTTATCAATCAAGCGTTTTGATGTAGCTGCAAATGACATTGAAATAGGTGCTTTTTTTGCAGGTTTAACAGACGATACGCCTTTCAGTGTGGCTGTACACCCAGAGGTAAATGGCACCATTAGTTTAAACCTTAAAAGCGTGACATTTAACGAAGTTATTGCTGTTATTAAGCGAATGTATCCACTAGATATTGTTAATGAAGGACGAATTGTGCAGGTGCTACCAGCCAAAATGCGCACAGAAACAATACCTGTAAATTATTTAATGATGCAACGACATGGCCAGTCCACCGTAAGTGTTGTTGCTGGTGGTGTTAGTCAGTTTGCGCAAAGCGGCAGTGGCTCAAATGGTTCTAGTTCAGGTAATAGCAATCAGCAAAATAGTGAATTCGGAGGTGACAGCCAAAACTTAGATTTAAATGGTTCTCGAATTCAAACTATCAATAAAAACGACTTTTGGAAAGAATTAGAAGTTGCTCTTAAGTCTTTTATTGGCGCAAATGATGGCCGCTACGTTATTGCTAGCCCACAAGCAAGTTTGGTTACAGTGAATGCACTGCCAAGTGAAATTAGTCAGTTAAAAGAATTCTTACGCCAAAGCCAAGAAAACCTCCAACGCCAAGTTATTTTAGAAGCCAAAATAATAGAAGTAACTTTAAAAGACGAGTACCAACAAGGTGTTAATTGGGAGCGTATTTCAAGTGGTTTAGAAGGCGGTATTTCGTTTGCTACAACAGCGGGTTCTACTATAAGTAATAGTATTTCTGCAGCCATTGGTGGAGCATCATCGTTAACGATTCAAAAAGGTGATTTTAACGGAGTAATTAACTTGCTCGAAACGCAAGGTGATGTGCAAATGTTATCTAACCCACGGGTTACCGCTACAAATAATCAAAAAGCAGTTATAAAAGTAGGGCAAGACGAATACTTTGTTACCAACGTATCGAGTACTACTGTTACGGGCACATCGACTACAACATCTCCAGAAATTGACTTAACGCCGTTTTTTTCAGGGATTGCATTAGATGTAACGCCGCAGATTGATAAGTACGGCTCAGTAATTTTACATGTTCACCCTTCGGTTACAGAGACTGAGGAGCAATTAAAAGTAATTACCTTAGACGATCAGCGCTTCGAATTACCGCTAGCGCAAAGCAACATTCGAGAGTCAGATACCGTTATTCGCGCTCAAAGTGGCGAAATAGTGGTTATTGGTGGTTTGATGCAAACGTCAACTCAGGATGAAGAATCCAAAACCCCCGTACTGGGTGATATCCCCATGTTTGGCAACTTATTTAAAAGTATTCGTAAACGCCAAGAGAAAAAAGAGTTGATTATCTTAATCAAACCAACCGTTGTTATGCCCGACACATGGAAAAAACAACAAGGTGAAAGTCGTCAGCTTTTAAAAACATGGTATGAAAATTAACTATGTATTTAAGCTTTTTTAATTTAAGTGAAATGCCTTTCACGTTAACCCCTAACACGCAATTTTTTTGTGCACTTGAGCCGCACCACGAAGCGATGCAAGTGCTAACAACTGCCATTGAAATGGGGGAGGGGTTTATTAAGGTTACTGGTGAAGTTGGAACTGGTAAAACATTGCTTTGTAGAAAGTTATTAAATCAACTTGAGCCAGATTACATTGTGGCTTATTTACCTAACTCTTATTTAAGCCCAGAAGAGCTTAGATGGGCGATTGCAGTTGAGCTGGGCATGGATGTAGATAAAGCATTGGATCAACAAGCACTAGGACAGCTTATAAATCATCATTTACTCGACTTACAAGAAGACAATGAGCGCGTAGTACTTTTGATAGATGAAGCGCAATGCTTGAGCTGGGAGACTCTAGAGGCGCTTAGGTTATTTACAAACTTAGAAACAGAAAGCGAAAAGCTGATTCAAGTAGTGCTATTTGGACAACCAGAACTTGATGAAAAACTGGCAAATAATAAAGTAAGGCAGTTACGCCAACGTATCAGTTTTTCGTATAAATTAAGGGCGATGACTGGTGCAGAGGTTGTTTATTATATTAATCATCGCTTACAAGTTGCAGGGTTTAATCGGCCTCCTTTATTTAATAATAGTATGGGGCTTAAGATTGCCAGAGCTAGCCGTGGAATTCCTAGATTAGTTAATGTTTTATGCCACAAAGCACTATTACAAGCGTACGGTGAAGGATTAAATACAATAACAAATCGCCATATTCAGCTTGCCATAAAAGATACCGAAGACTGCGCAAAATACCGGACAGGCCAATATTGGAGTTACAGCGCGTTAATGTTTAGTGTTTTAGCTATTGCTGCCATATGGGTTTGGAGGCAGTGGTTATGAGCGTTATAAATAATATGCTTAAAAATATTGAGCAACGTGAAGCTAAGCAAGTAAGTATTAAAGAAGGTGTAAGCATAAAGCCAATATATGATGTAAGAAACATTGTATTTAAAGCCGTAATTTTACTTATTATGTTAAGTGTCATTTTTTTAGCATACCTGTATTTACCTACCGCCGACAAAAAAGAGACCCAGCGTGAGCCTGTGTTACCAAAGCAAAAAATGGTCGCGGTTATAACCTCTAATTTACCTGACTCCCAAGATGAAAAAAGCCCTGCAGAACCTTTGGTTGAGCAAGAAGCTGTGAAGACGGTTATGCCAATTGAGCAGGTAATACCAAAAGTTAATTATTTAGCTGAACCTAAGTTGAGTGAAGCTACATTATTGGTTTCTCAGCCAATAGTTGAGCCGGTTGTAATTGCCGAGGTTAAACAAAGTTCTGCATTAGCTAATAAAGAGTTAACCGCTAACGAAGTTACTGTGAGTAAGCCAAAAATTACGGCAGAGACTAAAGCGAAGCCAGTGACTAAAGCTAAGCCAGTGACTAAAGCTAAGCCCCAAAATACTATGATTAAAAGTGTGGCAGAAGCTAAGTCGCCACAGGCTTTATTGCTTGAGCAGTTAGCTGCAGCTAAGCAAGCAATACAGTTTGGCTTATACAACGAAGCTATAAGTGATTTAAACGTGATTTTAGCGCAATCGCCTTTACATGTTGAGGCTCGAAATTTACTGGCCGCAACTTACTTTAAACAACAAGATATAAATTCGGCAGAGCAGGTTTTACAAGCGGGTATTCGCCAAAGTCCTAACGTACTTGAATGGCGTGTAATGCTAAGCAAAATACTTATTATGCAACAACAGTATGAAGGGGTATTGCTGCTTTTAAGTGATGAATTTGAGCCTCAAGCGAATCTTGATTTTTGGGTGCTGCAAGGTACTGCCGCGCAAAGTGCAAGTAAGCACCATAAAGCACTTGAAAGTTTTAAACATCTTACAAAGCTTCAGCCTAGTCAAGCCAAGTGGTGGCTTGCACTTGCAACCTCAAAAGATGCACTGGGAGAATATTTGGATGCTAAACAGCTTTACAAAGTAGCCCTAGATTTAGGTGGATTAAATACAGCTATGACTCAGCATGCATTACAGCGTTTAGTTGCGCTAAAGGAGGCCGTATGAGACCTAGTTTAAAAATGCGCTTAGGCGATTTACTTGTTCATGAACACATGATCACCGAAGCGCAACTAAGTGAAGCATTAAATGTTCAAGCAGCGACGGGTCGTAAATTAGGTTCGACACTTATTACCCTTGAGTTTATTAGTGAGCCACAACTATTACGCTTTTTAGCGCAGCAATTACAGGTACCTTTTTTAGATATATCACAGCGAAAAATATCACACGATGTATCTAAGCTTTTATCTGAAGTATATGCGCGTCGTTACAGAGCATTAGTAATTGAAGACAATGGTGACTCTGTTTTGCTCGGGATGAGCGATCCTGCTGATTTAAGGAGCCTTGATCAACTTGCGACTATGCTCGCTCCTAAACGAATTGATTTAGCCGTTGTTCAAGAAAGCCAAGTCATGGCTGCGTTTGACAACGTATATCGCCGCACAGATGAAATTACCAACTTTGCGGCACAGCTTCAGGAAGAATATCAAGACGTAGAAGAATTTGATTTAAATTCTTTAGGTGATGAGACATCAGATGCAACTGTTGTAAAGTTACTGCAATCAATCTTTGAGGATGCTGTGCAAGTTCGCGCATCCGATATTCACATAGAGCCAGATGAAGGCTTATTACGTATTCGCCAGCGTGTAGATGGCATATTACAAGAGCACACTCTTAACCAAGTAAAAATAGCATCGGCATTGGTGCTTCGTTTAAAGCTTATGTCGGGATTAGATATATCTGAAAAACGTCTTCCTCAAGATGGCCGGTTTAATATAAAAGTGCGCAGTCATAGTATTGATGTTCGCTTATCTACCATGCCGGTCCAGCATGGTGAATCAGTTGTAATGCGCCTGCTTGATCAATCCGCAGGATTACTATCGTTAGATGAAACGGGTATGCCTGCACACATATTAAAACGTGTGCGCAGCATTATAAAACGTCCACATGGCATGGTTTTAGTTACCGGGCCAACAGGTTCGGGTAAAACAACCACACTATACGGTGCACTAAGTGAACTGAATCAACAAGAAAGTAAAATTATTACAGTAGAGGATCCGGTTGAATATCGTATTGGGCGTATTAACCAAGTACAAATTAATAATAAAATAGGGCTGAGCTTTGCAAGTATTTTACGGACCGCTCTAAGGCAAGATCCTGACATTATAATGGTCGGCGAAATGCGGGACCAAGAAACGGTCGATATTGGATTAAGGGCCGCTTTAACAGGTCATCTCGTACTATCAACGTTACATACCAATGATGCAATTACCAGCGCTATGCGCTTAATAGACATGGGCGCACCTGCTTACTTAGTGGCAAGCTCCCTGCGCGCAATTATTGCCCAGCGATTAGTAAGGCGAGTATGTAATGACTGTAAAGTACCTTACCTGCCAGATCGCCAAGAAATAAGCTGGTTAAAATACTTAGGCGAAAATGTTACTGACGCTCAATTTTCTAAAGGGCAAGGTTGCACAGCATGTAATCACAGTGGTTATAAAGGACGTGTAGGTATTTTTGAGTTGCTTGAAATGGATGATGCAATGATGGATGCATTACGAGTTAACGACACACAAGGCTTTGCAAAAGCAGCTAAAAATAGCGCGAATTTTTCACCACTTTCAATAATGGCATTAAATTACGCTAAACAAGGTATCACCTCGTTAGATGAAGTATTTAAAGTGGCTGAGTATATCCCAGAAATAGTAGGGGATATTGATGCAGCTATATAGCTATAAGGCGAAAGACAGCAAGGGTGTATTGGTTAAAGGCCAATTAGAAGCAAGTAACCAAGCTGGCGTAGCTGATAGTTTAATAAAGCGTCAATTTATACCCATATCAATTTCTTTAGTTGAAACAAAAAATAATATTAAAATTTTCGATAACTTGTTTGCCGAAAAAATAACGCTAGACGACATGATTATGTTTTCTAGGCAAATGTACTCACTATTAAAAGCAGGTATCCCAATCATACGAGCAATGGTTGGGTTGGCAGATACCACGCAAAATAAAGAATTTAAAAATGTACTAATAGAAGTGACTAGGCAGCTTGAGCAAGGCCGTGACTTGTCCAGTGCTATGGCAATACATAGCGAAGTGTTTAGCCGATTAACTGTGTCAATGGTAATGGTTGGTGAAGGTTCTGGTCGATTAGAGGATGCATTTTACCAACTCGCTATTTATTTTGAAAAAGAACAGGAAACCCGAAAACGTATAAAAGCAGCAATGCGCTATCCCACTTTTGTCATTTTGGCTTTAGTAGGAGCCATGATTATTTTGAATATTTTTGTGATCCCTACCTTTGCGAGTATGTTCGAAAAATTTGATGCCGAATTGCCGTTAATGACTCAAATATTAATTGGCACTAGCAGCTTTTTTGTTAACTACTGGTGGTTATTGTTGGTGATGGGTATTGGTTCTGTCCTCGCGTGGAAACGTTATTTAAATACAGATGCTGGGCGGTTCAAGTGGGATCAATATAAATTAAAAATTCCCTTTATTGGCGATATTTTAAAACGTACGTTGCTTGCACGTTACAGTCAAAGTTTAGCTATGGTATTACGGTCTGGTGTACCTATGACCACTGGATTATCGTTAACAGCGCATGCTGTAGATAATAGCTATATGGAAAAAGCGATTATAACTATGCGCCAAGATATAGAGAAGGGCGATAGTTTACTTAGAGCGTCAAAAAGCTCTGAGCTGTTTTCTCAGCTTGTATTACAGATGGTTGCGGTGGGTGAAGAAACAGGCCGGGTTGATGAGTTACTTCAAGAGGCTGCTGATTATTATGAGCGTGAAGTTGATTACGATCTACGTAGTTTAACCGCAAAAATAGAACCTATTTTAACAGTGTTTGTTGCCATTATGGTGCTGATTTTAGCATTAGGTATTTTTATGCCGATGTGGAACATGATGTCAGCGATTAAAGGTAATTAACCAAGTGATAGCATCAAAGGCTTACTCAAAAGGTTTCTCATTATTTGAGTTAGTTATTGTTGTTATTTTATTGGCCGTAATTATGAGTTTTGCTATACCTCAATATATAGGTATTAAAAATCAAGCGCATAATGCAAGCGTGGATGCTATTGCAGGTGGTTTCTCATCGGCCGTTGACATGGTTAGGGGTCAGTGGGAATTAGAAGGGAGACCAAGCAGTAGGTCAAACAAAACATTTGTTAATTATGGAGGAGTAATCGTTGGTGTTGATGGAATGTTAGGTACACCAACAAGCGATGAAACAGAAAAAAAAGATACTCGTGCTGAAGCTATAAATGCCAATAAATGTCGCCAAGTTTTAAATGTAATTTTACAAGACGCACCCAGTAGTACCTTGAGTAGTGATATATCAAAAATAAAAAGTGTAAGTTTTTTAGTTAGGTACAATGCAGAAAGTACGCAATGCGTCTACTATTTAGCTCATACCTTTGATATTAAAAGTATACCTACCAATACGGGTGAAATATTAGGGTTAACAGGTTTTTCATACTTTGCTAAAACAGGCAAAGTAAAAATATTTAAAAATTAAGTAATTAAAAGAGGCTTACTTATGAAAACGCAATCGTTAAAAAGTTTACCAATGAATAAACAAGCAGGTTTTACACTTGTTGAATTGATCATCGTAATTGTTATTTTGGGCATTTTGGCTGTTACCGCAGCACCTCGTTTTTTAAATTTACAGGGTGACGCGAATGCTTCAACACTTGAAGGATTACAGGGCTCTATTCGCAGTGGTATGAATATTGTGAATGGGAAGGCTATAATTGCTAGCACGCAAAAGGAAAAAACAGAAACTGTTGCAGTTGATACAGGAAATGTTGCTATTGTGTATGGTTATCCAGCTGCAAAAGAGGCTGCGTTTGAAGCATTTTTGGATGTGGATTTCGATGGTACTGGAGCTGATATAGCAGACTTTAATTTTGTAGAAACGACTAATGGTACTAATGGTACTACTGATGCTGGTGCCGTACCAAAAGTTACTATTTACCCAAACAGCTATACTGCAACAGGGGACTCAGCTACAGATGACAAATGTCGTATTGAGTATACTCAAGCAACGGCGACTACTGGGCCAGTGATAGTGACGCCGCCTAAAGTTGAGCTTTTTATAGAAGGCTGTTAATTACATAAATGAAAAGCAGTAGTAAGCAACGATTGCGTGGCTTCACACTCATTGAGTTAATTATTACTCTAGTAATATTGGGAATACTGTCGGTAACGGCAGTTCCCAAATTTCTGGGCAGCTCAACAGAAGACGCCTATTCGTATCGAGATCGTACTTTAAATGCACTGAGAACAGTGCAGCTACGTGCCATGCAAAATACAGCAATGGCAAGTTGTTATACCCTTTATATAACCTCCACACTTATTGCTCCCCCCACACCCGATACATGTATCGGAGGAGCTGATGCTAATAATACCGATCATTTAGTGGTACAAATAAACACGCAAAGAAGTGACATAACATTTAACGCTTTAGATAGTAACGCGAATATATTTACCCAAATTAGCTTTGATCCTTTAGGTAAATCAAATCAAACCTGTACTTCGCAGTGTCGAATAGATGTTGGATTAGCTGGCGTATGCATCAGTGGTGAAGGGCTTATCTATGCGTGCCCTTAGTGTGAAGGGTTTTACTCTAATAGAGCTTATTATTGGCATAGTAATGTTTGCTATCGCGCTTAGTATTATTACCGCTTTAATAGCCCCACAAGCCAAAAAAAGTGCAGAGCCAATTATTGCTTTAAGGGCCTCTGAATTTGGTCAATCACTAATGAACGAAATTCAAAGTAAATCGTTTGATGAGCACAGCGATAGAAGCGCTCCTTTTAGGCGTTGCGGCGAAACAACCTTGGGTGCTGAGGCTTGTACCGCACCTGCTGACTTAGGAGTAGATAACTCAGAAACCAGAACCAGTTATAACGATGTAGATGACTATATTGCACTTTCTAATCAACCGATTACAAATAGCCTAGGTGAGGTGTTAAGCGAGTACAGTGACTTTAACTTAGTTATTACAGTCCAGTACGATAGCGACTTTAACGAATTGACCATCAACGATGGCACAACCTTTAAGCGTATTACTATAAAAGTAACATCACCCTTAGGCGAAGTTTACGGATTTAGTGCTTATAAGGGGAATTACTAATGCAAAGAGCCAAATATCAAAATGCATTTACCCTTATAGAGCTATTACTTGTTATGGTTATTATTGGTATTTTAGCCGTAAGTGCGTTTTCGTTTATTGGTGCTGGAGTCAGTATTTATTCGCAAGGGGTTGAACGCCAAGAAGCTGTAGCCCAAGCTCGTTTTTTAATAACGCGACTCAGTAAAGAGTTGCGCCATGCTACGCCAAATTCCTTAAGGCTCTCTTGCGATAATAATACTAGCGGAGCGTGTAGTGCGCAGCAGTGTTTAGAATTTACGCCGTTTTTATCGGCCACTCACTATACAAATTATTTACCAACTGTAGCGCCTTTTAATGTTAGCGCTGTTGATTTTGAACTTAATAATTTAATTGAGCCGCAAGCTGGAGATTGGGCAACGATATACCCATTAAGCAGCGCTGATATATACGATGAGAATAATAATAAACGTTTAATAATATCAGCATTTAATAGCTCCACCACTAGTGCAATTGATGAGTGGCAATTTAGCAAAGCATTTGCCCAAGAGTCGCCGAGTAAGCGCCTTTATTTACTCTCTCAACCTGTAAGCTTTTGCGTTGAAGGGCTGTATTTATATAGATATACCAATTACGGTTTTACTGTTAATCAATTAGATGCCGTGAGCTTACAAATAAGCAGTGGTGTTAAACGTGATTTATTAGGTATTTATATTGCTAACAATTTAGCGAGCGATTTGTTTTTTACTCTTGATGCGCTCTCCCTACAAAGAAACGCTGTGCTTAATGTTAATGCGCAAATGCAATTTAACGATACTGAAGTTATGAGCTTTAACCATGAGGTGCATATTCCTAATGTACCTTAAAAAAAATCCCCACGGAAAAGCTTTACCCAGTAAACAAAAAGGAAACTTAATAATTGTTTCTTTGGTAATTATTGTTGCTTTATTAGCACTAGGATTAGCATTAGTTAAAGTGCTTTCTGGTGCATCTCAACAAAATACCATTGAGTATTATGGGGCTCGCGCTTATATGGCAGCACAAAGCGGCCTTGAAAGTGGTTTAACACAACTATTTCCAATAAATAGCTCAGTTCAAAGCTGTGCATCAGTTACTACTGATTTAACTTTCCAAGCTGCATATTTAGCTAACTGTAAAGTAGTGGTAAGTTGCGATGAATATATAGACCTACCAGATAGCAGTACAACAAACGGGCTTGTGAATATATATTACTTACAAAGCAGTGCAACGTGCGCCGCAATTGATTGCCCTGCAGGGAGTAGCTGCAGAAAAGATTATTGGCAAACACAAAGAACGCTCAGTGTGGAGGCTAAAACCTTACCATGATGAAAAATGTATTAGTCATTATATTTTTTAGCTGCGTGTTACTTTGTAATTACGCAAATGCAGTGCCTCCAAAAATCGAAGGCCGTTATATAGAACTGCAAGATACATATACATCGCCTGTTTGGACAAAAGTTAATTTTCAGCAGCAATATATTACACCTCCTGCTGTCTTTATGCTCTCAACAAACCAAGGCGGAAACCCTGCAATAATAAGAATACGTAATATAACCACAACTAGCTTTGAGGCCTTACCGCTTGAACCTTCAGGAGAGGACGGCGGACATATTAGTATGGGGGCGCACTACTTAGCCGTTGAATATGGCGTGCATGAGTTTTCTGATGGAACAATTATGGAAGTTGGCAGTACAGACTTATTACTCGAATTACAGTACGGCTCTAAATCTGGCTTTGCTCCACTAACACCTAAGGGATATAAATCACTGACATTTGCTGAACCGTTCACTCAAAGGCCAAACTTTTTCCATTCATTACAAACACTCAATAGCATAGACAGCAATCCACCTTCGCAGGCGTTAATCCCGTTTTTAACCGTTGCAGTAGAAAGTGGTTCTCTATCTGCCAGCAGCGTTAATATTGCTTTAGAAGCATCTGAAACAGCACTTGGGCTAATAGAAACGGAAACTGTTGCTTATATGGCTGTAGAGCCTGGAAGTAATCGCATATTTTCTGACGATAATGGCGTTGAGGTATCGTGGGAAACTTTTTTCACTGGCTTTGAAGTTGACGGTTGGAGCAATGGCTGTAATTACTTTAGTTTTACTAATAATTTTAGTGTGGCTCCGCTAGTTGTAGCAAGTAAAAACTCACGCCAAGAAGATGATGGTGGGTGGTTACGCAGCTGTAATCTAAGGACCGACAGGCTAGGGCTTGTTGTTGACGAAGATCGTGATGGCGATAACGAGCGCCGTCACGTAAACGAGGAAGCATCAATACTCGCCATGACCAGTACCTTTGTATTTAATGGTGATATTTTAGATTGTGATACGTTATTCCCAGGTGCTATTTCTACTTATAATAACGGTGAGGTACAGTTGGTTCAGGGGGTAGAAATAACCGATGGTAATGCGCAGTTTGTTACCACCACAAACTTGATTTCTACAGCGCTGACGAGCCCTCCTTTGTGTAATGGTCAGGCGTGTGTTGCTGGTGGCTATAACTCGTTAGAGCCAAATCAAGCGGCGCAGGTGCCAACGGTTACAAACGATGGCAGCTCAACGGGGCCCGTACCTACTTCTTTAGCTGGCGACTATTATTACGATGAGTTGCAGTTAAGTATGCTGGAAACAGAGTACAGAGTAACAGCGCCTACACGTATTTTTTTAAAAGACACAACCTCACTTCTATCAACTTCATTTTTGAATATCGGTAAAACAAATATAGTAGTAGAAACTGGCGCGTACTTGGCTATTTATGTGGATGGTGCGGTTGCTATTGCAGCTGATGCCAATATTACGGGCTATATTGTTGCCACTGGTGAGGTAAGAATCGCTCAAAATGTAACGTATCAGGGATCAATTACATCGGCTACTCAAATTATTACCGAAGGGAGCTCAACGTTTGACGCTCTACCAGTACCCGAAAGTATCCCTGGTTTTTGTGGTATTTATACACCAGAAACACTGGATCATTATCGTTTAACAATAAGCGATAACAATGCTCTAACGTGTGAAGCTAAAGAGATGACACTCACAGCCTGTGCAAATGATGCCTGCGATTTATTATTTGCAGAGCCGTCTAGTTTAAATCTTTCTCCAGATAATAGTGGGCAACAAAGCTGGGTTACGGGGGAGAATATTAATTTTACAGGCTCAACAACTGTTGAGTTTGCGAAACGCACCACAGGCAGTGTTACATTTGGATATAACACTGCAGAGCCTTCCGCACCTCTTCGTTGTTATATCGGTGGTAACAATGTTGGTTTGAGTGGCTGTAAAGTTACATTTTCTGATGCAGGGTTTATTTTTAATAACGAAACCGATGGTAATACTACAATTCCTACTCAGTTATCAGCAAAGCCTTCAAATACTGGATTTAATGCAAAAGCGCTATCTATTCAGGCAGTAAAAACAAATACCACTACGGGCGTATGCGAAGCTGCATTTCCCGCTGGTGGCGATGTAAGCTTAGATTTATCGTATACATGCAGCGCGGGTGCAAGTTGCTCCGATACGGTTTCACTTAGTAACAACAATAATACCTTTGCGGTCGAGCAAGCCTCTAAATCATTCATACTTAACTTTGATAGTGAGTCTAAAGCCCCAATTGTTATAAATTATCCCGATGCAGGAAAATTGAGCTTAAATGTAAAAACCAACTTAATTTTAGATCCAATTACTAACTTATCAGTCAATTTAACGGGTAGTTCAAATGAATATGTTGTAAAGCCATTTGGATTGGCGATGGAAGTTGCAAGTGATGGTTATGCAGCAGACGCTGATGGAACTTTATTTAGATTAACGGGCGAAGCATTTGATTTAAAAATGAATGCGGTGCAATGGCAAACAGGACAAGACACTAACAACGATGGTTACCCAGACAACTACAGCAATATAACAAATAACACCATTGCCAAGCACTTTATTGCAGAGCAACCTCTTTTAGAGGCATTACTTAAAGCGCCTACGCCAGGCGTTCAAGGTACGCTTGAAGCGATGAGCACTGTTGCCTTTAGTGATACAGGCAGTTTGAGTGAATCTATATCGCAGTATAATTACGACCAAGTTGGCATAATTGATTTAACAGCAGGTCTTCAAGATGCTGATTACTTTGGTGCGGGGGATGTTAAAGGTGAATTATATAACATTGGCCGTTTTGCACCTTCACAGTTTCAAATATTAGGTGTTCAAGCTGCCGCGCAATGCATGCAATACGGCAGTAATTTAACTTACCTCGATCAACCTTTTGAACTTGGCTTTACAGTACAGGCACAAAATCAAAATGGTGAGCTAATGGCTAATTATAAAAAGGGCTTTGATAAGTCCAGTGTAGCCATTAATGCCGAAAATAATGAAGCAGCTAACTATGTACCCGCAACTAATTTTGCTAGCCGTTTAGTAAACCTAGGGAATAATAACTGGGGAGATATAAGCGACGGCCAATGGCAAATGAGTGAAATAAACACCACACTTCAAAGATTAGGTGTAGGGCAAGCAGATGGACCGTTCGCTATGGTGAGTTTAATGGCAACGCTTTCTAACATAGAAGGGGCAACACTTATTGATGCAAATGATAAACCTAATACACAAACAGCATGTTCGGGTGGCTGTAATAGTGTACGACTAAATACATTGCCAATAGAGTTTAGATTTGGACGTTTAGTACTTGGTAATAACGCAGGCTCCGATCTCGACCCTTTACTTATTCCTATGCAGGCTCAGTATTACAACGGCAGTGGATTTGTAAATAACGCAGAAGATAACTGTAGTGTATTTGATCATACCCAGATTACTCAAATATCACCTAGCAGCCCGCAATTAGCCTATGAATATGGAACAGGTGTATCTGGCCAGTTAGAGGCGGGAGTGTATCCTGCAAACAATGGTATTTATGCACAGCCAAATGGTTTGGGTGAATTTATCCTAGAATATAATACTTATGATTGGTTAAAGTGGGATTGGCAGGGGGATGAAACACAGCTTGATCCTCGTACTATTTTACAATTTGGACGCTTTAGAGGAAATGATCGGGTTATTTACTGGCGTGAAACACGCGAATAGTTGTAAACTAAGATAATAATTGAACAAAGCTTGTGTTTTGTGCTGCAAGTACATAGCATAAGGCTTTAATTATAATAAATAATAACGACCAAATAATTGCCGCTTTTTGGGACTGGAATATATGCGAATTACTCCTTTATCTCTGTTAATTTCAGCTAGTTTGTTAGCTAGTAGTGCATTTGCACAAGACACAGCTACAGTAACTGGAATTGAGTCAGAGATTAGTGTTAAACAGACAGAATACGATAACTCGACAAGAATACTTGAAAAACATCTTAAAGAAGAAAGTCAGTTACAAAATCAACTAGAGCTACTTCGTTCTCGTTCTACAGAGCTAGATAAAGAAAAAAACCAAGCGCTCGATGCGATGAACGAAATGTACCGTCGTTTAATTGACGATCCCACTATTAATATTAGTGCGGCTCAATCACGCTATCAAAAAGCGGTGATTGATCATAAGCAAAATAAAGATGATATTTCTATGCAGTTGGCGGCAATTGCATCCCACCGTAAAGATATAGAGCAAATTCGTGTTGCTAAGCATACGCTTTTAAATACTTTAGAAAGTTTAAAAGAGCAGTTAACTACAGCCAGAGTAGAGCGTTTACGTAACGAGTTTACACGTGAAGGCACGCTTGAAGTTAACCATACTATTAACTGTAAGCGAACAGAAACGCTAGCAGCGTGTGAGCAACGCGGTCAGCAAATGGGTCTACAAAAAGCAACTAAACGCTTTGTAGATCAAATATTTGCCAACTTAACAGAAGAGCGCATTGTTGAGCCAAAACGTAATTTGGCTGGCGCTCAAGTACAAATATTAAGTAGCCATGTAGTTAACAGTGCATTTAGCGGCCAAGGTAACTACAACGTTAACTTAAGTGTAACCATGCGCGGCGAAGTAAACAGCAGCCGTTTATGTAGCTTATTAAGCATTGATAACCGTTATTGTTCTGAGTACGGCACGCCACTTACTGCTGCTTATCAACCCGCTTATGGCACAACATTTACTGATAGTCAGTTAACATTCAGTAATAGCGCGGATAATAGCAACACGGTGTCGGTTTCTCGTTTAGAAAAGCAGCCAGTACGTGATTATTCAGTTAAACCTGCATCGGTGAAAAAAGATTACCCTTCTATCCTTAATAAGAAGAAGGATCAATCAATAGAGTTGACATTACGCTCAAACGTATACGACGATGAAGTGTTTATTGATGGTGTAAGCTTTGGCTCAACACGCTTGATCACGCGTTTACCTCCGGGTATTCACAACATTGAAATACGTAAGCTTGGCTATAAGCCTTATCAAGTTCGTGTTGATTTGAATAAAGCACAAACAATTAATGCAAATTTGGTAAAAAAGCCTAAGTCGATTGCTGCACCGACCTATACTCGAGAGCAACCAGAAGTAACAACGCGTCAGGTTAGTGAAAACGTTAATGTATTAAATGCAAACGTTGAAACGCCGGTTGTCGTTATTCCTGCAGGCAAATTTAAAATGGGCGATATTAATGGCAATGGTTTAGCTAATGAACGTCCAGTAATTGAAAAAGTAATAGCAAATTCTTTCGCTATGCAAAGTAAAGAGGTAACCGTAGGTGCCTACGAGAAGTTTGTAGCAAATACAGGTTATAAAACTCAAGCGGAAAAAAATAAAGGGTGTGCGTATTATTTAAATGGCGAGCCAGTATGGGAAGCAAATTTAAATTGGCGTAATCCTGGTTTTGAGCAAGGCAGTGACTTCCCTGCTGTATGTTTAACTTATAACGATGCAAAAGCTTATGCAGAGTGGTTATCGGGTCAAACAGGGCAGCAATTTCGTTTACCTAACGAAGTTGAGTGGGAGTACGCGGCACGTGCAGGAACCGAAACAGAATACCCTTGGGGTAACGAAATTGGTAAAAACCTAGCTAACTGTGGTTGGTGTGGTAGTGAATGGTCAAATAGACGTGCATCACCAGTAGGTTCTTTTTCTCCAAATGCATTTGGATTATACGATACCGTAGGCAATGTATGGGAATGGACCGATAAAGAATCAGGTGAGTCTGATGTAGCAGTAAGAGGCGGAGCGTGGAATTTTGCACCAAGCCTTGCTCGTGCATCTACGCGTTTAATTTTAGCGCCTGATTTTAGATCTAACTACATTGGTTTTCGCTTAGTTCGCGAACGATAAACTCAATTAAGGAAGCTTTGCTTCCTTTTTTCATAAATTCACAAAGGCGCTGCGCTTTATATTGCTCATATAGTTAAGCATGTTAAAGTGAGGCAGCTAATATAAGAACGTATTTCAAAGGTCATCCAGCCTCATGTTTAAAAAACTCCGTGGTATTTTTTCTAACGATCTATCGATCGACTTGGGTACAGCCAATACCCTAATTTATGTAAAAGAAGAAGGTATTGTATTAAACGAACCTTCTGTTGTTGCTATTCGCCAAGAACGCGCTGGTGGACCTAAAAGTGTTGCATCTGTAGGTACAGAAGCAAAACAAATGCTAGGTCGTACACCGGGAAATATTAAAGCAATCCGTCCAATGAAAGACGGTGTAATTGCTGATTTTTATGTAACTGAAAAAATGTTACAACACTTCATTAAGCAAGTGCATAACAATAACTTTATGCGCCCAAGTCCGCGTGTACTAATTTGTGTACCGTGTGGTGCTACTCAAGTAGAAAAACGTGCAATACGTGAATCTGCAATGGGTGCTGGTGCTCGTGAAGTTTACTTAATTGAAGAACCAATGGCAGCAGCTATTGGCGCAGGTTTACCAGTATCAGAAGCAACAGGTTCTATGGTTGTTGACATTGGTGGTGGTACAACTGAAGTGGCTATTATTTCACTTAACGGCGTTGTTTACTCATCATCTGTTCGTATTGGTGGTGATAAGTTTGACGAAGCTATTATTAATTATGTACGTCGTAACTTTGGTAGCTTAATCGGTGAAGCGACAGCTGAAAATATTAAGCATCAAATTGGCTCTGCGTTCAAAACTGATGAGCCAATCGAAATTGAAGTGCGCGGTCGTAACCTTGCCGAAGGTGTTCCGCGTTCATTCACACTTAACTCACACGAAATCCTAGAAGCTCTACAAGAGCCGTTAATGGGTATTGTGAGTGCAGTAATGGTTGCGCTTGAGCAATCACCACCAGAGCTTGCATCAGATATCTCTGCGCACGGTATGGTACTTACTGGCGGTGGTGCATTATTAAAAGATTTAGACCGTTTATTAATGGAAGAAACGGGTATTCCGGTTGTTGTAGCTGATGATCCACTTACGTGTGTTGCGCGTGGTGGTGGTAAAGCATTAGAAATGATCGATGTTCATGGTGGTGACGTTTTTAGTTACGACTAATGAAATTAATGTTTGGACGCACAGTCTCTTTGCAACTGCGACTTTTTGTCGCAGTGCTTTTGAGTATCGTACTCATAGTTGGAGACAGATATACGCAAGGTGGTACCGTTGTTCGTACCAGCCTTAATACTCTAGTTAGCCCACTAATCTATGTTGCTAATTTACCCTACGAATTATTTAGCTTAAGTGCTAAAAGCCTGCATACGCGGGATCAACTTCTTACTGAAAACGAAGCGCTGAAAAAAAAGCAAATGCTACAAAGCGAGCAACTTCAGCAGTATCAATTTCTAGCCAGAGAAAATCAAAAATTGCGCGCCTTACTAGGCTCATCTGCAAAGCAATCAAATCGTAAAATTATTGCTCAAGTACTTTCTGTACATTCAAACCCGTATAGTCATCAGGTTGTTATTAACCGTGGTACTACTGACGGGCTTAGTGAAGGCCAAGCTGTAATTGATGAAATGGGTGTAGTAGGGCAGCTTACAAAGGTTGGTTCAACAACTTCACGCGTGCTACTAATGACCGACACCACACATGCCACACCTGTGCGTATACTTCGTAACGATGTACGAACGGTTGTTGAAGGCATAGGTAAAATTAACGTCGTTAAGCTCTCTCACGTTCCACACAGTTTAGATGTGCGAATTGGCGATGTACTTGTTACATCGGGTTTAGGGGGTACATTCCCTGAAGGATACCCGGTGGCAGTAGTAACTGAAATAAATCGTGATGAAGGGCGACCGTTTGCACAAGTTTTTGCAGAACCTATTGCGCAACTAGATCGCATTCGTTTGCTGGTTATTTTATGGCGTAATCAACAGGAGCAAATCAGCGATGATTAACCGTTATTCATTGTTAATTGCGCTAAGCATCTTTTTTGCGTTAATAATGGCACTAATGCCACTTCCATTTTCGTTTGAGCCATTTAGACCTGACTGGGTTTTACTTGTACTTATGTATTGGTCGCTAGCAGTACCGCATCGTTTAAATATTGGTACTGCTTGGGTCGTTGGTTTATTAATAGATTTAGCGTCTGGCTCACCGCTGGGCGTGAACTCGCTTACATTCTCGGTATGTATTTTTGTAACCGCGAGCAACTTTCAAAAAATTCGTAACTTTTCGCTTTGGCAACAAAGCCTACTAATTGGTTTATTTTTAACGCTGTATCACTTAATGCAGTTTTGGCTAAATCACTTTTTGTTAGGGGTTTATTTTAATCCACAGTACTTATGGCCAGTAGCAACCGGAATGGTTAGCTGGTTTTGGGTCTTTTTACTACTTCGTAAATATCGCAGACATTTTAGGATCAGGTAATGACTACCGCAGTATATTTGGCATCAGCCTCTCCCCGTCGTAAAGAGTTATTAAGCCAATTAGGTGTCGAATTTACACAATTTAGTGTTGATGCAGATGAAAGCCCACTTCCAAACGAGCAACCTAGAGCACTTGTTGAGCGTTTAGCGCGCTTGAAAGCCCAAAGCGGTGTAGAGCTTGGATATACCGATCGCCCTGTACTTGGTAGTGATACCGTGGTTGTTATAGACAACGAGTCATTGGGTAAACCTCGCGATAAGAATGATTTTACACACACGTTAAAACGCCTATCGGGTAACACGCATCAAGTTCTTACCGCAGTTGCATTTGCGACGCAAAATGATGTGCTTAGCTGTGTTGTAAGCACAGATGTTACTTTTAAAACCTTAACAGATGAAGAAATTAATGCTTATTGGGAGTCAGGTGAGCCACAAGATAAAGCCGGTGGCTACGGTATCCAAGGTTTAGGCGGCCGCTTTGTAACTCACATTGCGGGTAGCTATTTTTCTGTTGTAGGCTTACCTTTATATGAAACCGAACAATTATTAAAAACATTCTTAAGAAGGTAACATGAGTACAGAATTACTGATCAATGTCACACCGAGCGAAAGCCGTGTTGCCCTAATAGAAAACGGTGTACTGCAAGAAATACAGTTAGAGCGAATTGGTAACCTAGGTATTGTAGGCAATATTTACTTAGGAAAAATAAGCCGCGTACTTCCAGGTATGCAGGCTGCTTTTGTTGATATCGGCCTTGAAAAGGCTGCATTTTTGCATGCATCCGATATTGTAAATAGCGCCTCTATTGTTGAAGGCGTAGACGACGTACCAATAAAAAAAGTACAAGATATTAGAGAGTTAGTTCGTCAAGGCCAATATATTATGGTGCAAGTGGTAAAAGATCCGCTCGGCACTAAAGGCGCAAGGCTCACCACTGATATAACTATTCCTTCTCGCTATTTAGTGTTTATGCCTGATGCGACCCATGTAGGGGTTAGTCAGCGTATAGAAACTGAAGAAGAGCGCTCACGTCTTAAAAAAATAGTCGCAGAATATGGCGATGAAAATGGCAGCTTTATCGTACGTACAGCTGCTGAAGGTGCTAGCGAAGCTGAATTACGACACGATGCTGGCTTTTTAAGAAAATTATGGGAAAAAATAACATCACGTCGTAGAAAAACGAGTAAAGCCAGTATCCTACACGAAGATTTAACGCTTGCCTTTAGAACCCTGCGTGACTACGTAGGCGAAGATATGGAGCGCATTCGCGTTGACTCTAAACTCAGTTATGAAGAACTAAAATTATTTACAGAAGAATTTGTTCCACAGCTTTCTCAAGTGCTTGAATACTACCCGGGCGAGCGACCTATATTTGATTTGTTTGATGTTGAAAACGAAATTCAAAAAGCACTACATCGTAAAGTTACACTAAAATCGGGTGGTTATATAATTATTGACCAAACAGAAGCAATGACGACTGTTGATGTTAATACTGGCGCATTTGTAGGGCATCGTAATTTAGAAGAAACAATTTTTAATACCAACGTAGAAGCAACCTCTGCAATTGCCCGCCAGCTTAGGTTGCGTAACTTAGGCGGTATTATCATTATCGACTTTATCGATATGGTAAGTGAGGATCATAAGCGCCGAGTATTACATTCACTTGAATCAGCCCTTGCAAAAGATCGCACTAAAACAAATATTAATGGGCTTTCAGCGCTTGGTCTTGTTGAGATGACGCGTAAACGTACACGCGAAAGCTTAGAGCATATTTTATGTGATGTGTGCCCTGCATGTTCCGGTCGTGGTTCGCAAAAAACAGTTGAGACGGTTTGCTACGAAATACTACGTGAAATAGTGCGTGTTAACCGAGCATACGCAGCGGACAAGTTTATGGTGTATGCAGCGCCTGCGGTAAGTGAGGCCCTACTAAACGATGAGTATCATAACCTTGCTGAGCTTGAACTATTCATTGGTAAGCAAGTCAATATTCAAACAGAGAGCTTATACAGCCAAGAACAGTTTGATGTGGTAATGATGTAATGAAAGCAAAAGCGGTCTGTTTTTTTTGTTTTAGAAAGTTATGGCAGACCTGCGCCATAATTTTGGTATTACTGGCCGTTATTGTTTCAATTTTAAAATATACCCTCCCGTATGCAAACGAATACAAAGGTGACATAGAAAGCTATTTACACGAAAAATTTGAAATAAGCTTATCTATCGGTGAAATATCAGCTAGTTGGCAGGGCAGTGGTCCTGCATTAGTGCTAGAAAACTTATCGTTTAAAGATAACGAAACCGCGCCAATATCACTCACTATTGCTAAAACTAGTTTAGAGCTAAACCTATGGGAAAGCTTAAAAGCACTGCAACTTAGATCTAATTATTTTGTTATTAATGGTTTTCATACCAGTGTAAATATCGCTAACTTATTTAAACCCGGTGACAACGACGAAGTTTCTTTTGAGCAAAAAGAGCTAATTGAAGAACTGTTTTTGGGTAAAACTGGGCATTTTGCAATAGAAAATTCCAGCATCAACTTTATTTTAGAAGACGGTAAAGAACGTAAATTACTTCTTCAAAACATTGTTTGGCAAAATGAAGATGAGCAGCATCTTGGGAGTGGAAGCTTAGCATTACCGGGTATTTCGGTCGGAGACTTTGACGCGCGCATAGCACTTACTGGGGATACTCTAGAGCAAGTAGCGGGCGACATCTACGTGCAGGCTAATAAGGTCGATGTATCTAATTGGTTAGCGCAATATATAAATACGCAAAAACAACAACTGCATAGTGATATTAATTTACAAGCATGGCTAAAACTAGATAAAGGTTTTGTAAGCGATGTGAAAATGCAGTGGTTACCAAGCTTTGTACGCTGGCAGCGAGAAGAGCAAAGCCAACAAGTTAGTTTGAGTGAAGGTGGATTCCATCTATATCCAGAACAAAATAGCTGGCACTTAAAAAGCACCGGTTTAACATTTAATAGTAACGATAAAGCATGGCCAAGTTTAGAGTTTGAAGCCCAACTAGGGCTGCAAAATAAAGTGTGGCTGCATCAAGTTGATTTTGAATTACTGAGTAACCTAGCCGGGCTAAGTAATTTTAATGCACTTGAACCATTTTTAGAACGCCAACCTAGTGGGCAAATAGATCAAGCTTATTTAAGTTTTTCTAATGCACAGCAATGGCAATTATGGTTTGAGGCTAACAATATTGGCTGGCAAGAATTAAGATCGGTACCAGCAGCGCAAGGACTTAGAGTAAATGGTTTACTTACCCAAAGTACTGGTCGAATAAATTTATTTGGTGAAAGTGGCACATTAGTTACAGGCGAAAGCTTTAGTAACGACATAAATTATAACCAGCTAAATGTAGAGCTAGATTTAACTAAGCGAGATGATGGCTGGCATATAAGTAGTGACAATATCTGGTTTGATAATGATGAAGTTACTCTTGCTGCAGAATTACAAATTAGTCTAACAGATGATCCTCGATTAGATCTTTACGCAGAAGCATTCGCCCCAGATGCTAGCATTGCAGGTCATTACTTCCCATTAAAAGCGATGAGCCCTGAGCTTGTTAGCTATTTAAATGGTGCAATTAAAGGCGGAGAAGTATCTAAAGCACAAATATTATTTGCAGGGCCTTTGTCTGGTTTCCCATTTACTGATGGTGGTGGTCAGTTTGATGTATTAGCGCAAATAGATAACGCAGCGTATCAGTTTGATCCTGGTTGGCCTGCGGTCACTAATGCTAATGTACAGTTACATTTTGCTAATGAGCGAATGGACATATATAGCCAGCAAGGCAAGTTGGTTAATTTAGATATTGGTAATAGTGTACAGGTGAGCATTGCAGATTTAATGAATGCTGATGAACTTATTGTGCAAATTGATAAAAAAGCAGAGATGGAAAAGTTACATGACTTTTTTGCAGCGACACCTATTGCCAAACCTCTTGCTGAAATTTTTAAAGTTATACAGGGCAAAGGCGAAGCCGATGCCAGTATTGAGCTTTTAGTAGGCTCTAAGTTTAAAGGCGGAGCCAGTGTTAGCGGCAAAGTTAATTTAAATGACTTGCCAGTATTTATAGCAACGCCAGGTATTGAGCTTAAAAATTTAACTGGCGAACTTAACTTTACAAACGACAACATCACACTTAAAAATGCGACTGCGAAGTGGTTGGGCATGCCGCTAACTATTAATTACAGCAGTAAAAGTGATGCTAAAAATTACCAAGCAGACATAGATATAAACGCCAAAATTGATGCTGATACACTAATAGATAGTGGACAAGGTATATTAAAAAATTATTTAAGCGGGCAAAGCGATGTTGATATTGGTTTAGTACTTAATTTTACCGAACAAGGCTTTAATTATCGTGCACAGGTAAACTCAGAACTACTTGGCTTAACGAGTAACTTACCCGCACCTTATAATAAAAATAGCGAACAAGTGTGGGCGCTTGATGCTGTAGTACAAGGTGATGATATTTCTAATCTCATTACAGCAAACGCTAATCAACAGTTTTACTTTAATGCTATTTTAGAAAATGGAAAATCACAGTTTAGTAATGTCCATTTTGTGCTCGGAAAACAAGACTTAGGATTAAACCAAAAAGACTTAAGCGTAAATATAAATCTTGAGCAGAGTGAATTAGTGCCTTGGTTTGATCTGATTGATCAAATAATTAAAGCAGGTAAATCAAACCCAGATAAAAAATCAAAAGGGATTATGCCACCGCTTAATGAGGTGGTCGCAAATATAGGTATGCTTGATGCGAGTAACATCATCTTTAATGATTTTGAAATGCGTTTAGCACCATCAAAAGACGATTTATACCTAAAGCTAAATGCTAAAGAACTTAGAGCTGGCGTTTTTATTCCTACATCACAACCGAGCATGCCTATACGAATTAATGCCGATTACTTAAGGCTTAATTTTGCACAGCCTAGCGAGCAATTAATTGAAATAACAGATGTGCTTCCTGAGGAAGACTTGAGCTGGCTTACCAAAATACCTGCCATTGAGTTTGAATGTAGTGACTGTAAAATTGATCGCTACCAGCTTGATAAAGTGAGTGCGTCATTATTAGGTGATGGCGAGCGCTTATCGATATCAGAACTTGTAATCGATAAAGGAGATCATGTACTGCGCACTAAAGGGCAATGGCAAAATGGCTTAACAACCCTAAGTGGTGAGCTTAAAAGTGATGATATAGGCGCATTGTTTGGCGAGTTTGATATAACCTCCGCGATTAAAGATTCAAAAGCTGATCTAAATTATGATCTTACTTGGCAAGCTGCACCTTATGATTTTGACGTAAAAAGTTTAAGTGGTGAAGTTACTTGGGATTTAGGGGAAGGTCACTTAACTGAAATCAGTGATGGTGGTGCACGCGTATTTTCGCTGTTGAGCCTTGATTCACTCGTACGCAAACTGAAACTTGATTTTAGAGATGTATTTTCAAAGGGCTTTTTTTATAACAGCATGCAAGGCTCTATGCAGTTAGAAAACGGTATCGCTTACACTAAAGATACTAAAATGGACGGTGTGCCTGCCGATTTAACAATTAAAGGCTACGCAAACTTAAATACGCTAGATATAGATTACGACCTTGCTGTAGCGCCACAAGTAACCTCAAGCATTCCGGTTATAGTGGCATGGATGGTTAATCCAGTAACAGGGCTTGCAGCGCTGGCACTTGATAAAGTTATTCATTCTGCGCGCGTCATCTCAGAGATCAATTTTAAAGTAACGGGTAAAATGAACGATCCTATTGTTCAAGAGCTCGACAGAAAAAGTCGTGAAGTTACGCTACCTCAAGCTGCGCAAAATCAGCCACAAGCATCAGTCGATTTAAAACTTAAAGATGCACAAGTAACAGTAGCGCAATGAACAAAACAGTAAATGTAAGCACACCCACAATAGTTGCCCTACAAATGTGTTCAGGGCTAAGCCCAGATGACAACATAGCAAGCTTAAAGTGCGCACTTAAAACCCTCCCAACAATGAGGCCATTACTTGTTTGCTTACCAGAGGCTTTTTTAGTGTTTAGTAAAAGCGGTAACGATACGTTACGTGTTGCTAAGCAGGTTGAGCAATACAAATTACAACTTAGTGAATTGTGCCAACACCATAATATTTGGTTAAATGCAGGCACAATACCTGAGCCATTTAACGAGCATAAATATTACGCAGCATCGCACTTATTTAATAATCAAGGTGAGCTGGTTGCAACGTATAACAAAATACATTTATTTGATGTAACCGTTGATGATAAAACAGGTAGCTATCGAGAGTCAGATTTTACCCAAGCAGGTAGCGATGTAGTGGTTGTTGATTCTCCCTTTGGTAAAATTGGCTTAACAGTATGTTATGATCTGCGCTTTAGTGGCTTATTCAATGAACTAGTACGCCAAGGCGCCGATATTATTTTAGTACCCAGTGCATTTACAGTCCCTACAGGGCAAGCGCATTGGCAACCGCTATTAGCAGCTCGAGCAATAGAAACACAATGTTATGTAGTTGCAGCAGCTCAGTACGGTACACATGAAAATGGCCGACAAACATATGGCCACAGTATTATTATTTCACCTTGGGGCAATACCCTGAGTGAATTGCCAACAGGCACCGGTTTTATAAGCTGCTATGCAGATTTAGACCAGTTACAAAAAATTAGACGAGATATGCCCGTGCAGTCTCATCAACGATTTAGAGAGCATTTATTATGAATTCGGTTGAACAGCATTTACTACATGACAGCCTGCTAAATAGAGAAGAGCTCGAAAAAACGCTCGCTTACATACACCAGCATAAAGTGGATTACGCTGACTTATATTTTCAATCAAGCCACCACGAATCTTGGGTGCTTGAAGACGGCTTAGTTAAAGAAGGTTCTTATAACGTTGAACGTGGTGTTGGTGTACGTGCTGTAAGTGGCGAAAAAACAGGTTTTTCTTACTCTGATGCAATAAACCTCGAAGCACTTAATAAAGCGGCTACAGCGGCTCGTAGTATCGCAGATGCTGGCGAAGATAGAGCGATTAAAGTATTTAGTGATGTTAAAGCTAAAGAGCAGTTTGCACCGCACCAGCCAATTTCGAGTATGAGTGATACCGACAAGGTGAGCTTATTACGCGAACTTGAAAACTATATTCGTGAGCTAGCACCCGATGCAGAGCAAGTAATTAGTTCAATGTCAGCGGTTTACGAAGAAGTATTAATCGCAGCAAGTGATGGTACGTTTGCCACCGATATTCGCCCGCTTATTCGTTTAAACTGCTCAGTACTGCTTGAAAAAAATGGTCGCCGTGAACGCGGTGGCGCAGGTGGTGGTGCACGTTTAGATTATGGTTACTTTAAAGAGCTTGTTGATGGTAAACCACGTTGGATGGAATTTGCTGAAGAAGCGGTACGCCAAGCTAAAGTAAATCTTGAGGCTATTGATGCACCTGCAGGCACGATGGAAGTGGTACTTGGTAATGGTTGGCCTGGCGTGCTTTTACACGAAGCGGTAGGGCACGGACTTGAAGGCGACTTTAACCGCAAAGGCGCGTCTGCGTTTAGTGGTAAAGTGGGCCAAAAAGTAGCATCTGAGCTGTGTACAGTTGTTGATGATGGCACCATGGCTGACCGCCGTGGGTCACTTAACGTAGATGACGAAGGCACACCAGCCGCTTACAACGTGCTCATCGAAAACGGTATTTTAAAAGGCTATATGCAAGATAAGCTAAACGCGCGTTTAATGGGTGTAAATCCTACCGGTAACGCACGTCGTGAGTCGTATGCACATTTACCAATGCCTCGCATGACTAATACTTACATGTTAGGTGGTGAGCACAGCCAAGCCGATATTATCAGCTCAGTTAAAAAAGGGGTATTCGCGCCTAATTTTGGCGGCGGACAAGTTGATATAACCTCAGGTAAGTTTGTATTTAGTGCATCAGAAGCGTATTTAATCGAAAATGGTAAAATTACCCGACCAATTAAAGGCGCAACGCTTATTGGTAATGGCCCAGAAGTAATGCAGCAAATATCTATGGTTGGTAACGACTTAGCACTTGATAAAGGCGTGGGTGTTTGTGGTAAAGATGGTCAAAGCGTACCGGTAGGCGTAGGCCAACCAAGCCTTAAAATAGATCAGTTAACAGTAGGTGGTACAGCTTAAACATTACTCAAGCGCGAAGTGAGTTCGCGCTTTTTGTTTTAATGAAGGTGAGGTTTATACTTCTCCTTCATCCTCTTTATTTTTTTCAGCCTCTTTGTACCATAACGCAAAAAAGCACTCTGTTAATTTATGCTCTATTTCAAGCGCTTTTTCTGTAGGGCAAAATAGCGTAAAGCTTGCTTTAAACTCACCTAGCTCTGTTGTACCAAAGTGAATTACCGGTTCTGGGCCAGATATTTTTGCATCGAGTTTGCGCTCAATCATCGAATTATAACGGCT
This sequence comes from Pseudoalteromonas sp. FUC4, assembly GCF_008370255.1. Lineage (GTDB taxonomy): Bacteria > Pseudomonadota > Gammaproteobacteria > Enterobacterales > Alteromonadaceae > Pseudoalteromonas. Next base: position 131,408 of record NZ_SEUI01000003.1, read on the forward strand.
AGCTACTTCTTGAAACTCTTCGCAGTACAGTTTAGCTTGCTCAGTGAGTGTGTCGTGAATAGGGTAAGGGTTAAGGCTCTCTCTTCGGACAATAATAAAATGATGCGTAACAAAGCGTTTTACAAAGTTTAAGTTTTTAATAGAGCTGGTAATCAGCTTATTATTAGGTATGTATATCGTTTTTCTAGAAAATTGATAAGTATGTATATCAATTTCATGCATGGTTGTTTTTATCCAATCCGTTTCAGCTACTTCACCAAAGTAATCACCTACTTGTATCCAATCACCGACTCTAAACGGGCGAGTTGTTACGAGATAAAAAAAGCCTATTACACACTGAATAAACTCACGCGTTGCAAGCACAATGGCCACAGCAAAAGCAGCAATAGAAAGTGCAAAGTTTTGAATTTCAGTAGACCACACAAATAGCAGCGATATTATCATTACAAAATTAATAAAGTGCTTAATATTGTGTGCGATGTAACGAATGTCTTTTTCTTTTTTTTCTGCGCGACTTTTAGCTAGCTTATCAACAAGCACTTTCAGTACAAAAGCAATTGTGATCATTACAATTGAAAGAAGAAACGGATGCAGCAATATATCTTTAGTCATAGTATCCAATTAAACGCGAGTGATAAAAACAGGCTCAGTATATTGATTTATTAAACCAATTAGCAAATTTAGTGAAAAAATAACCAATAAAAATGGAGCGACGCTATTGAGTTACTTCATCAGTGCAATGGTTGTGATTTTTAGCCATTCTTTTTCGGCATATGAGTACAAGCTCAATGGCTGAAATAAAAATCAAAGTATAGCCAAGCGTTTCTATACCCTCTTCAACAATGTTTTTTACTGCACGTACATAATCATCACCCATTACTGAATGCCAAAATGCGCCTTTGCCCATCATTCGCGAAAATGCGAGTAAAGTAACCATGCCTGATAGGCAAATGCCATAACTGGGAGTGAGGCTATAGGCTTTTAAAGAGTTAAAAATACTTCCTCTGTTCGTTATTAAATAAACAAACACGCCAGCTAAAATTGAATAGACAATACTTTGCCAAGCGCCATCAAAAAAGTATAAGTCGAGGTAGGTATCAAACTCTCTTACAAACATCATTGCCGATAACGCAGCTAGTAATACAGCCGGTATTTTAAGTTGAAGATTAATTCGCGAAGCATAAAAAAATAAAATACAGCTTAAAAAAGTTAAAACATCTTGCATATGTTCAGTGAGCGTTTCTTCACTGTAGAGTGCATCCTGTTTTAACTCAAAGCCTTCAAGTTGAATTAAATAAGCAACACCCGCTAAGCATAATAAATAAATAAAAGATCGCAGTAAAAACATAAATAACCAAGAGAAACTATAAATGCGCGGATTCTAATCGTTAAAATGCTTTAAAGCCAAAACAAAATTTAAACTTTTAATGTTTTTATCTGTCTAATGACCTTCGTGTTAAAAATAAGGCCTATAAATTTAATTTAATGTTTAATAAAGGTTTTTGATGTAACGTTGGCTGTGAACAATATAATAAATATTAAAAAAGCCCTTACTGTTTACTTAGCAAGGGCTTTTATAATTGAGCTCTTAGAGTTTAAAGCCTAGCGCATCGTTACAAATTCTTCCGAGCCAGTCGGGTGAAGAGCTACAACGGCATCAAAATCAGCTTTAGTAGCGCCCATTTTCATGGCAACTGCAAAACCTTGAATCATTTCATCAACCGCAAAACCAATACCATGTAGGCCAACTACTTTTTCGTCTGGGCCGGCACATACAAGCTTCATTTTACAAGGCTGGCGATGCTTAGTCACCGCTGTGTACATAGCCGTAAAACCAGATTGGTAAATCTTAACGTTTTCTTCGCCATACTGAGAAATTGCTTCTTGCTCAGTAAGACCAATAGTACCAATTGGTGGGTGACTAAATACAACAGTAGGAACTAGGCTGTAATCCATTTTTAAATCATCAGGTAGTTCTTTATTAAATAAACGCTCTGATAAAGTACGCCCTGCTTTAACTGCTACAGGCGTAAGTTCAATACCGTTTTCGATAATATCACCAACAGCATAAACGTTTTTAGCTGTGGTATTTTGAAACTCATCAACTTTAACAAAACCATCGCTGTTAACTTCTACGCCGGCAGCGGCTACATTAATTGCGTCTGTTGTTGGCTGGCGGCCAATTGCCCAAATTACTTGGTCAACATTATGAGTTTTGCCGTTATCTAAATGTAGCGTTACAGAGCCGTCATCTTCTTTTACCAATTTATGAGGTACAGATTCTGTATGAAGAGTAGGGCCTTCAGCAGCCATAACATCAACAAGTGTTTCAACTATGTATGGGTCAAAGTTACGAAGTGGAGAATGCTTACGTACAAATAAATGTGTCTCAGTACCTAAACCATGTAATACACCAGCAAGTTCTACAGCTATGTAGCCCGCGCCTATTACTGCAACGCGTTTAGGTTGCTCTTTTAATTCAAAAAAGCCATTTGAATCGATACCGTGTTCAGCACCTTCAATATGCGGAATGCTTGGGCGACCACCTACTGCAATTAATATGTGGTCGGCTGTGTAGTGCTCGCCGTTTACTTCAACTGTTTTATTATCTACAAATTTTGCAAAACCTTTAATTACAGTAACGCCATTGCTAGCAAGGCCACTGTCGTAACCTTTATGAATTCGGCCTATGTAGGCTTCACGGCTTTCTACTAACTTGCTCCAATCAAAGTCTTTAACTTCAACATTAAAGCCGTAATCTGGGGCATATAAATTAATTGCTTCAGCAACCTGAGCACCGTGCCACATTACTTTTTTAGGTACGCAGCCTACGTTTACACACGTGCCGCCCATGTGTTTTGCTTCTATAAGTGCTACTTTAGCGCCACGCATTGCCGCTCTATTTGCAGAGGCAATACCACCACTGCCACCACCGATTGCAATATAATCAAAGTGTTGTGTCATTTTATGTCCTTAGGCGTTGAGTTTTATGCGTATTAGCATAACATTAAGTTTTAAAAATAAAGAGTGTTTAGGTGACCTATGTTTAGTAAAAAAACATTCGAATTTCTTGCTCAGCTTGATAAAAACAATAATAGAGACTGGTTTAACGACCATAAATCACAGTTTGAGGAATACGTAAGAGAGCCCGCTTTAGATTTCATTAGGCAAAGTAAGCGCCATTTACCGATTAGATAAGAGTTGTTTTTTTACTTTTAGACCCAATTTAAAACGTAATGCATTAACGCAAAGAGAGTATTTATGAGCAACCCATTAATTGGCCTTGAAGGCTTACCACCATTTTCAAAAATAAAGCCTGAGTACGTAGTACCAGCATTAAAAGACGGTATCGAGCTTTGTCGTAAAGCCATTGATGACGTGTTAGCTAAAGGCTCGTATACGTGGGATGACTTAGTATTACCCCTTGAAGAAGCTGACGATAAATTATCACGCATGTTCTCCCCTGTATCGCATTTAAATTCAGTAATGAATAACGACGAATTACGCGAAGCTTACGAGCAGTGCTTACCGTTAATATCTGAATATTCAACATTCATAGGTCAGCACCAAGGTTTATACAACGCGTATAATACGCTTTATAACAGTGACGAATTTAAAACGCTGACTACAGCACAGCAAAAAACAATTACTAATGCGCTACGTGATTTTAAATTATCGGGTATTGCATTATCAGCAGAAGATCAAAAACGCTACGGTGAGATTAGCGCGCGTTTATCAGAACTTGCCTCAAAATTTGGCAACAACGTAATGGATGCCACACTTGCTTGGCACAAACATATTACTGATAAAAGCGACTTAGCTGGCTTGCCAGAATCGGCTCTTGCACTTGCAGCCGATACGGCAAAAAGTAAAGAGTTAGACGGTTGGGTATTTACACTTGATTTCCCATCGTATTTACCAATTATGACTTATGCAGATAACCGCGAATTACGCAGAGAAACTTACACCGCGTTTTCTACGCGCGCATCAGATCAAGGCCCTAACGCCGGTGAATTTGATAACTCTGACATCATGAGTGAGGAGCTTGCGCTTCGCCATGAACTTGCACAATTACTAGGATTCAACAGCTACGCTGAAAAGTCACTGGCAACTAAAATGGCCGAAACACCGGCGCAAGTATTCTCGTTTTTAGAAGACCTAGCGGCTAAATCAAAACCACAAGCAGAGCAAGAGGTGGCAGAGTTAAAAGCCTATGCTGAGCAAAAACATGGTATTTCTGAATTACAGGCATGGGATTTTGGTTACTACAGCGAAAAACTTAAGCAAGAAAAGTACGCTATTTCAGATGAAGTACTGCGTCCTTACTTCCCAGCAAATAAAGTATTAAGTGGCTTATTTGAAACCGTTAACCGCTTATTTGGTATTAGCGTAAAAGAAGTTACTGACTTTGATACTTATCACAAAGATGTACGTTTTTTTGAAATTGTAGATAGTAGCAATACTCTACGCGGACGTTTTTATCTCGATTTATATGCACGCGACCGTAAACGCGGTGGAGCGTGGATGGACGACTGTATGGGTCGTAAAGTACGTGCTAACGGCGAACTACAAACTCCAGTGGCTTATTTAGTGTGTAACTTTAATAAAGCGGTTGGCGATAAACCGGCATTGTTTACTCATGACGAAGTAACTACGTTATTTCATGAGTTTGGTCATGGTATTCACCATATGCTTACACAAGTTGATGCTGCCCCTGTTGCGGGCATTAATGGTGTAGCGTGGGATGCGGTAGAGCTTCCTAGTCAGTTTTTAGAAAACTGGTGTTATGAAGAAGAAGCTCTGAGCTTTATTTCAGGTCATTATGAAACGGGCGAGCCGTTACCTAAAGAGCTACTTGATAAGCTACTAGCGGCTAAAAACTATAACTCAGGCATGCAAATGCTACGTCAGATTGAGTTCTCATTATTCGACTTTAAAATCCACAATGATTATAAAGCGGGTGAAGAGTGTCAAATTCAAGCAGTACTAAACGACGTGCGCAGCCGTACCTCAGTCGTTAATCCACCTGATTTTAACCGTTTTCAGCATGGCTTTAGCCACATTTTTGCAGGCGGTTACAGCGCTGGTTATTACTCATATAAATGGGCTGAAGTTCTCTCTGCTGATGCTTATTCTAAATTTGAAGAAGAAGGTATTTTTAACCCACAAACCGGACAAGCCTTCATGCAAAATATTTTAGAAAAAGGCGGCAGTGAAGAGCCAATGGAATTATTTAAAAAGTTCCGTGGTCGTGAGCCTAATGTTGACGCGTTACTACGCCACAGCGGTATTGCAGCTTAAAAAGCTAATATTTAGCACAAACCAAATTAAAGCGCCTAAATGGCGCTTTTTTATTATTTGTAAATTATTATCTAATAATTTTTAGTAATTTCATCCTACCGTACTATGCTTTTAGCACACCTATTAAAATGGATTAAGGCATGGCAAAGTTGGTATTGGCAATTGATGACGACAAGTATGTTCATCATATAATTGAAGAGTCTTTAGCAGGGTTTTGTAAAATAATTCATGCAAAAGATGGCGATGAAGGATTAAGGCTAACCAATAAATACAACCCAGATATTATTTTACTCGATATTGAAATGCCAGGTATGTCAGGTTATGACGTATGTAAAACGATAAAGCAGAGTCAAAATACTCAAGATATTCCCGTTATGTTTCTCTCATCTAAAATAGAGCTAAGCGATCGTGTAAAAGGTTATAGCGTTGGCGCATCCGATTACATTACAAAACCTTTTAATGCAGAAGAGTTAATAGCGCGAATAAAGGTACTTTACGAATATAGGCAAAAATGCACAAAACTAAAACTGGATATAGTAAAAGCGAATAAAACAGCAGAAATAGCAATGACAGAGTCGGGCGATATGGGGCGTATAATGCGCTACGTTGGGCAAAGTTATCACGCTAATAACTTTCAATCGTTGAGTGAACACTTTTTTACCTTTTTTGCGCCTTTAAATTTAGATGTTGTGGTGGTGTTTTGGTATCAAGGAAAAGGTGTTTTTTATAGTCAGCAAAGCGGTGTGTGCCCGTTAGAGCAAGAGCTGCTTGAGCAACACAGACAAGCTCAACGATTTGTTGATATTGGTAGTAGTACTATTATTAATTACCCCAAAGTATCCCTTTTGATAAAAAATATGCCGGTTGATAATGATGCTTTGTACGGGCGCTACAAAGATCTGTTCCCGCATATACTAGAAGTAACCAACGAGAAGGTTGTTACCATGGAAAGAAGCGAAAGCAGTTATGAGCAGGCAGCTCAAATAAGTACAGCCCTTCAAGATATTGTTAAGCAGTTAACTACTCAAAATGTAGAGCAAAACAAAAGTACTAAAGTATTTATAGAGCAGTTACATGAACTTGACTGCGCTGTTAAGCAACAGCAAACACAGGCAAATTCTGCAGATCTCACCTTATATATATCTCAATTAGATCAAACAATGCAGTTATTTGTATCGGCTAATAGCGATTTAGCCTTTATCAAATATCAGCTTAAACAAGTTGCCGAAAGCCGCAATGAACTTATATCTAATTTACGCACTAAATCAGAAGCCGCAAAAGTTAATACGAATCATCACAGTGATATAGAGCTATTTTAGTGCTTTAAAGTAAAGCGGTTGATATACTACAGGCGTATTTTATCGTCGGAGTTTATTGTGGTTATTCAGTGTGCTTTTAAAGAGTTACGTCCTTATTTAAATGAATTAGAAACACGCTTTGGTTTAGCCCAATGGGCGCAAAATTGCAGTGGCTTTAGCTTACATTACGATGATAAAGGGTTAAGCCTATTTAAAACCGACGAGCCTAAACTAGGTGCAATTAATGTTGATTTTGTAACCGGTGCTGCCGCCCATAGGCGCAAGTTTGGTGGTGGTAAAGGGCAAGCTATTGCCAAAGCGGTTGGCTTAAACAAAGGTGCAACGCCTGTTGTACTTGATGCTACCGCAGGCTTAGGGCGAGACGGCTTTGTACTTGCCTCGCTAGGGTGTAAAGTCATATTACATGAACGTCATCCGGTTGTTGCAGCCCTTTTATACGATGGTTTAAAACGAGCCTACAGCGATATTGAAATCGGTGTGTGGATGAAAGAAAACATGAGCCTAATATTTGGTTCAAGCCACACTCTACTTGAGCAATGTGAAAGTATGCCTGATGTTGTTTATTTAGATCCTATGTTCCCGCATCGTGAAAAATCAGCATTAGTTAAAAAAGAAATGCGCGTGTTTCAAGAGCTAGTTGGTGCAGATAACGATGCTGACGACTTACTTGATTTTGCCTATCCACTGGCCAGTAAGCGTGTCGTTGTAAAACGCCCTGATTACGCCCCTTTCTTAAATGAAAAAACCCCAAGTATGCAGATTAAAACCAAAAAGAACCGTTTTGATGTTTATGTAAAAGCGGCAATGGTTTAAGCAACAAAACAAATTGGTGGCGTATCCCTAGAATTTCCCCATGTAAGAATCGTTATATTGGGTTTGATCATAGGATCTAGCCTTTTGAATCTAGGATCTTATTACATTTTCATGTTAGAATTTGCGCAATTTTTTGGCATAGCAAAGTAGCACAGTAATGATCTTAGATGATATTCGCATTGTTTTAGTTAACACGTCACATTCGGGCAATATTGGTTCGGCGGCTCGCGCCATGAAAACCATGGGTTTATCAAAACTTTATTTAGTTGATCCTGCTTGTGAAATAGATAGCCAAGCAAGTGCATTAGCTGCAGGCGCAACTGATATTTTAGGCAATGCAGTTATTGTAGGTACTGTTGAAGAAGCTATCGCTGACTGTACATTAACAATTGGCACAAGTGCGCGTTCTCGTACGCTTTCGTGGCCAATGGTTGAACCACGTGAATGTGGTGAAAAGCTTGTTGCTGAAGCCGTAAATGGTCCTGTAGCGCTAGTATTTGGTCGTGAAAACAGTGGTTTAACTAATGAAGAATTACAACTTTGTAATTACCATGTATGTATTCCTGCTAATCCAGAGTACAGCTCGCTTAATTTAGCTATGGCCGTACAAACACTTAGTTACGAAACACGTATGGCGTTTTTAAATCAACAACCTAAAAAGGTTGAAGAAGACGATGCTGTTTACCCAAGCTCAAAGCAAACAGAGCTGTTTTATGATCACCTTGAAGAGACGCTTTTCAAAACCGGTTTTATCATTAAGCAACACCCTGGTTTAGTTATGACTAAATTGCGCCGTTTGTTTAACCGAGCTCACCCTGAAGAGGCCGAAATGAATATTTTACGCGGTATTCTCACTTCAATTAATAAGTCTATCCCTAAGTAACTTAGGTATAGCTATTAGTTATAAAAACCAATAGGTAAATAACCAGCTAATACTTGACTAAAATACTCAGGTAATTACAATGGCTGTAATACTTGACCAAAGAGGTCAAGTATTGAAAGTTTGTTAACTCTACTATTTAAAAAGTAAGAGTTTATAAATCAAATTTTTATCAAGTGATAATACTTGACTAATTTACTCTGGTAATTAAAATTTGCACTCTTTTGTGCAGGGGGCGTTATGAAGTTAACATCAAAAGGCAGATATGCCGTTACAGCTATGCTGGATGTTGCACTACACACAGGTGTAGGTCCTGTAGCCCTTGCTGATATTTCACAAAGACAAGAAATTTCTTTGTCTTACCTTGAACAATTATTTGCTCGTTTACGTAAAAATGGCCTAGTAAGTTCTGTTCGTGGACCTGGTGGTGGTTATTTACTAGGGCGTGAAGCGGGCGTTATCTCTGTTGGCGATATTATTAGCGCCGTAGACGAATCGGTCGATGCAACACGTTGCCAAGGTGCCGATACCGGCTGTCAGAGTGGTATGCGTTGTTTAACACATAATTTGTGGTCAGACTTAAGCGCACGCATAGAAGAATTTTTGAATAATATTACCCTTGCTGAATTGGTGGAAAAATCAGATGTGAAAGAAATAGCATCTCGCCAAGATAACAGTATCAATAATGCAATTAAGCAGTTGGAAAACATTCAAGTAAGCTGTCAACTTTAAGGTTGACCTGCAGCGGAGAGAGAAATGAAGTTACCGATTTATTTAGATTACGCAGCGACCACGCCTGTTGATGAACGTGTTGCTAAAGAAATGATGCAGTGCCTGACAATGGACGGTAAGTTTGGTAATCCTGCGTCACGCTCACACCGTTTTGGTTGGCAAGCAGAAGAAGCTGTTGACCAAGCGCGTACAGATATTGCTGATTTAATTAATGCAGACCCACGTGAAATTGTTTTCACATCGGGTGCAACAGAATCAAATAACCTTGCTATTAAAGGTGCAGCACAGTTTTACAAGAAAAAAGGTAAGCACGTTATTACCGCTAAAACTGAGCATAAAGCTGTAATCGACACATGTCGTGAGCTTGAGCGCCAAGGTTTTGAAGTAACTTACATGGACGTTGAAGAAAACGGCCTACTTGATTTACAAAAACTTGCCGACACAATGCGTGACGACACAGTACTTGTAAGCATCATGCACGTTAATAACGAGCTAGGTGTAATTCAAGATATCGCGACTATTGGCGAAATGTGTCGCGAACGTAAAATTATGTTCCACGTAGATGCAGCGCAAAGCGCGGGCAAAGTATTAATCGACGTGCAACAGCTTAAAGTTGATTTTATGTCGTTCTCTGCACATAAAGTGTATGGCCCTAAAGGTGTTGGTGCACTTTACGTTCGTCGTAAACCACGTGCTCGCCTTGAAGCGCAAATGCACGGTGGCGGACATGAACGCGGCATGCGCTCTGGTACACTAGCAACTCACCAATTAGTGGGTATGGGTACTGCGTTTAAAATTGCTAAGCAAGATTTCGAAAAAGATCACGCACACATCAGCGCCTTACGTAATCGTTTAATTGACGGCATTATGGCTGATATGGACGAAGTATACTTTAACGGCACACAAGACCAATCAGTACCTGGCATTGTAAATATCAGCTTTAACTTTGTTGAAGGTGAGTCGTTACTTATGGCAGTAAAAGACATTGCAGTATCGTCAGGTTCAGCCTGTACATCTGCAAGCTTAGAGCCTTCTTATGTATTACGTGCACTTGGCCGTAACGACGAATTAGCACATAGCTCAATTCGTTTTAGTATTGGTCGCTTTACTACCGAAGAAGAGATTGATTACACCGTCGAATTAATGAAAAACTCTATCGGTCGCCTACGTGAGATGTCTCCACTTTGGGAGATGCATCAAGAAGGTATTGATTTAGATTCAGTTGAATGGGCTCACCACTAATAGTGTGAGCACATACCCTAGCAGGTAATGAGGATAGAATAATGGCTTATAGTGATAAAGTAATCGACCACGTAGAAAACCCACGTAATGTAGGTGTTTTAGATAAAAATGATCCGTCAGTGGCAACGGGTATGGTAGGCGCACCAGCATGTGGTGACGTAATGAAATTGCAAATCAAAGTATCGTCTGAAGGCGTTATTGAAGATGCAAAATTCAAAACATACGGTTGTGGTAGTGCAATTGCTTCTTCTTCACTTGTAACAGAGTGGGTTAAAGGCAAAACGCTAGACGAAGCAGCGACCATTAAAAACACTGATATCAGTGCAGAGCTTGAGTTGCCACCAGTGAAAATTCACTGTTCAATTTTAGCCGAAGACGCAATTCAAGCAGCAATTGCAGACTACAAAAGCAAACAAGCGAAGTAAGAAGAGAAACTCATGGCAGTGACATTGACAGATGCGGCAGCAAACCGCGTACAATCATTTTTAGCAAACCGCGGTAAAGGTTTAGGCCTGCGCGTTGGCATTAAAACGACGGGCTGTTCAGGTCTTGCTTATGTACTTGAGTTTGTTGACGATTTAAACGAAGACGATGAAACTTTTGCGGCTAAAGGCGTCACATTAATTGTTGACGCTAAAAGCTTAGTTTACATCGACGGCACAGAGCTCGACTACACTAAAGAAGGCTTAAATGAAGGGTTTAAATTTAATAACCCGAATCAAGCAGATGAGTGTGGTTGTGGCGAAAGCTTTACCGTTTAAGCTTTAAATATCTTTGTAGTATAAATAAGCCCTGCCAGTAAATGTAGGGCTTTGTTATTTCTGAATATTATTGGTTGAAGTTATGCGTTACTTTGAATTATTTGCAGTCCCCGTTGATTACAATATTGATTTAGCAACGGTTAACAAGCACTACTTGGAATTACAGCGTACTGTACATCCCGATCGCCACGCTAATGCGAGCAGCCGCGATAAGTTAATGGCTGTGCAAAGCACCGCCGAAATTAACGATGCGCTACAAACATTAAAGCACCCAGTAAAACGTGCCGAATATATGTTGAGCGAGCTAGGCGTTGATATTCGTGCAGAGCAGCAAACCTTGCAAGATCCAATGTTTTTAATGCAGCAAATGGAACTTCGCGAAGAGCTTGAAGAGCTAACATCAGCTAGCGATCCTGATACCGCCATTGCAAATTTTGAAAAACAAATTAAGCAATTAAACACGCAATACAGTGCACAACTTGCTGAGCAATTAGCAAGTAACGATGAGCAGCAATATCAACTTGCCGCGGATAATATTCGTAAACTGAAGTTTGTTTATAAGTTACGTGAAGAACTAGAACGTATTGAAGACAGTTTATTTGACGATTAATTACTTGCTGCAAAGCGAGCAACACGAGTTTAAAGAGCATTATGGCATTATTGCAAATTGCTGAGCCGGGGCAAAGCGCGGCACCACATGAACATAAACTAGCGATAGGTATTGATCTTGGTACAACCAATTCATTAGTTGCAACAGTGCAAAGTGGCGAAGCCCGCACGTTAACTGATGATCTTGGCGCGGCTATGTTACCGTCGGTTGTTCGTTATCAAGCTGGCGGTATTACTGTTGGCGCAGAGGCTGCACAAGCAGCAACGCAAGACCCTGCTAACACACTTATTTCGGTTAAGCGTTTTTTAGGTAAAACTCAGGCTGAAATAGAGCAAAGTTATGGTCAGCTACCGTATGAATTTTGTGAGCACGATGGTGCACTAGCAATAGAAACTGCGGCAGGTAAAATTAGTCCAATTAAAGCATCAAGCCATATTTTAGCTGCATTAAAAGCGCGAGCTGAGCAAAGTTTTGGCAACCAAGAAATTTTAGGGGCTGTAATCACAGTACCTGCGTACTTTGATGACGCTCAGCGCCAAAGTACTAAAGATGCCGCAGAACTTGCAGGTATTAACGTACTACGTTTATTAAATGAGCCAACAGCAGCAGCGGTTGCTTATGGTTTAGATTCAGGTCAAGAAGGTATTATTGCTGTTTACGATTTAGGCGGTGGTACGTTCGATATATCAGTACTTAGATTACACCAAGGTGTGTTTGAAGTAATGGCAACGGGCGGCGACTCAAGCCTTGGCGGCGATGACTTTGACTCACTACTTGTTGATTACTTTAAGCAGCAAACAGGTGTGTCAGCATTATCACCTTCAGTTTTACGTTTATTCATCAATAAAGCAAAAGCGTGTAAAGAAGCATTAAGCCAATACGCTAAAGTAAACGTAGGTCTTGAGTTTGACGATCAAAAATATACCGTTGAAGTAACGCGCGAAACGTTTGATGAAATGGCTATGCCATTAATTAAAAAGACGCTGCGCTCGTGTCGCCGTGCTGTAAAAGATGCAGGCATTGAAAACGAAGAAGTGCTGCAAGTTATTATGGTAGGCGGTTCAACCCGTATGCCACTGGTACGTAGCCAAGTACAAAGCTTTTTTGATAAAGAGCCGCTAACTTCAATCGATCCTGATCGTGTTGTAGCCTTGGGTGCTGCACTTCAAGCCGACGTATTAATTGGCAATAAGCCCGATTCTGACATGCTGTTGCTTGATGTATTACCGTTATCGCTAGGCCTTGAAACGATGGGCGGTTTGGTTGAAAAAATCATTCCGCGCAATACAACGATTCCGGTAGCACGCGCACAAGAATTTACGACGTTTAAAGACGGTCAAACAGCCATGTCATTACATGTGCTACAAGGTGAGCGTGAGCTTGTTGATGATTGTCGATCGCTTGCTAAGTTTAGCTTAAAAGGTATTCCACCAATGGCGGCAGGCGCTGCACATATTCGTGTAACCTTTAAAGTTGATGCTGATGGTCTATTAAGTGTTTCAGCTATGGAAAAATCAACAGGTGTACAAGCTGAAATTCAGGTTAAGCCTTCGTTTGGTTTATCTGATGACCAAGTAGCTAACATGCTAAAAGAGTCGATGAGCAATGCTAAAGGCGACATGCAAGCACGTATGCTTAAAGAGCAACAAGTAGAAGCGTTGCGTGTTATAGAAGCGCTTAATGCATCACTTGAAGCCGATGGTGCATTACTTGATGATATGCAACTAGCTAACTTACGCGCTGAAATTGCAGAACTGGTAAAAGTGCGCGAAAATGCACAAGAGCCTGGCGAAATTAAAGCAGCTATCGAAAAAGTCGATAATGCGAGTAGCGACTTTGCATCGCGTAGAATGGATGCATCAATTAAAAAGGCCCTTACAGGGCAGTCAGTAGACAACATTTAAGAGAGATTAGAATGCCACAAATTGTTTTTCTTCCACATCCTGAATTATGTCCTGACGGCGCTGCAATTGAAGCTCCTACAGGTCAAACGGTACTCGACGCTGCGCTTAAAAATGGTATTAGCATTGCGCATGCTTGTGAAAAATCGTGTGCATGTACTACGTGTCATTTAGTAATTCGTGAAGGATTTGACTCACTTGAAGAGAGTGATGAGCTAGAAGACGACATGCTAGATAAAGCATGGGGCTTAGAGCCTGAGTCACGCCTTGGTTGCCAAGCAATTATAAGAGATGAAGACCTAGTGGTTGAAATACCTAAGTACAATCTCAATATCGTTAATGAAGAGCATTAGTTTTTAACGATATACTTTTAAAAGCCGCTGTTTGATACAGCGGCTTTTTTGTTTGTGAATTGTAGGCGTGACGAGCAAAGCTCGTAAGTTATTTTGTAGGCAAGCAAAGCTTGCTGGCGTTATGTGTTTTAACTCTAGGTTATAAATATAGAAGCTGCGCTTCTCACGTAAGCAAAGATCCTAAAATGTTAGCCTTGGCTCTATGCCACGCATTAAAAGCTAACACCTTAAAACGTAATTTTGGAGGTTTATTTTGAGTAATCTTATTTTTTCTGACTCATTTATTAACGGCGAATTTTATAAAACTGATACGCGCTTTAGCGTTAACGATCCCGCTACCGAAAAAAGTATTGTTGAAGTAAGCGATATTGACGAGCAGGGTGTAAATAGCGCAATAACCGCGGCTCAAGGGGCTTTTGTTAAGTTAAAAACGACAAATGCCACTGAGCGAAGCGAAACGTTGATGCGCTGGTATGACCTAGTTATAAAGCACAAGCAAACACTTGCAGAGCTAATGACCAAAGAGCAAGGTAAACCACTCAAAGAATCCCTTGGTGAGATTGATTACGGTGCAGGTTTTATCAAATGGTTTGCAGAAGAAGCAAAGCGTAGTTACGGAGATGTTATTCCGCCAACAGATGACTCGCATCGTTTAACTAGCTTTAAGCAGCCTGTCGGTGTTGTAGCTGGTATTACGCCGTGGAACTTTCCTGTTGCTATGGTTACTCGAAAAGTAGCTCCAGCCTACGCCGCGGGCTGTAGCTTTGTACTTAAACCTTCTGAACATACGCCACTATGCGCTATCGCACTTGCTCATCTAGCCGACCAAGCTGGTTTTGTTAAAGGTGCATTTAATGTATTGGTTTCTCAAGATGCCAAAACAGTAGGTAAAATGCTGACTGACTCAGAAGTCGTGCGTAAGTTTACATTTACCGGTTCTACCGGTGTAGGTAAGCAGTTGTTATCGCAATGTGCAGACACAATTAAACGCACCTCGATGGAACTTGGCGGTAATGCACCTTTTATTATTTTTGATAATGCCGATTTAGATGAAGCTGTTGAAGGGCTAATGGCGGCTAAATTTAGAAATAGTGGGCAGGCATGTGTTGCTGCAAACCGTATTTTTATACAACGTAATATTCTCGATAAAGTACTGTCAAAAATCACGCCTAAGGTTGCAGCATTAAAAGTGGCAAATGGTTTTGAAGACGATGTTGATATTGGTCCGCTTATTTACCCTAAAGCCAAAGAAAAAGTACAACAGTTAGTACAAGATGCACTCGATAAAGGCGCGACGCTGATTGGCGATAATAGTGACTTAGGTGGCAGCTTTCAAAATCCATTAATAGTAAACAATGTAACCACAGAAATGGATATTTACCACGAAGAGGTATTTGGTCCAGTGTTAACGGTTATTCCTTTTGATGAAGAAAGTGAAGTGCTTGCACTTGCTAACGATGTACCATTTGGTCTAGCGGCTTATTTTTACAGCCAAAACATTAAACAAGTCTACCGAATTAGTGAAGGGCTTGAATTTGGTATGGTGGGCGTAAATGAAGGTGTTATATCAAATCCAGTAGCGCCATTTGGTGGTGTTAAGCAATCAGGCTTAGGGCGCGAAGGTGGGCACCAGGGTCTGGATGAATACCTAGAAGAAAAATATGTGTGTATTAAAATATAACGGCAGTTAAGTATACGAGCGCGAATTTACTTCGCGCTTTTTTATGACGCTAATATGGCAGATATATGAACTTTACCTTTTACTGTTGCTACCCAAAGCGCTAAATGCTACCTTTGGGAACATATTTTTTGTTAATAAAACAACATAAAAAAACAAATAAAAAGTAAAAGTATTTCTATAAGTAGAAATAACCCCGTGTGTAAATGCCACCTTATTTAAGGTGGCATTTTTTATAATCTATTATAAATCATATGCGAAGGTTTACCTCGCGCAAATAAAACATAAGCTCAAACATAAAAGCGCGGCATAAAGCCCCGCCCACAAATAAAACGCTGGTCTTATCGTATTACTTCGTAAAGGCTCAACTTGTGGGCACTCACGATTGTAGCTTTGTTCATAGGGCTAATTAAGAAAAAAGTAAAAAAGTTTAAAGCAACTTCTATAGAGCTTAATATAGCGAATTCGATCTTGGGATCATCAAGACTAGAGCTTGTTTAGAATGGGTTTGAACTACGCAATTTTTATTTTAGAAGGCTTTGGCTTATGCGCTAACATAGCAATGTAATTGATATAAAATGAAGTGTAGAGGCTCTTATTAATTTTAATGGATATAGAGTATACGGAAACAAATAATTTATTCTGAACAAAGGGTATAAAAGTATTTAAAGGAAGTTTAAATCGCTAAAGAATTACTAGAAAGAAGTAAAATATTAAGAAGTTTGCTAGGTATGTTTTTTGAAAATATTAAAATAATATTTTTTAAGAAAAAGTGGGGCGATTGACGGGGCTTGAACCCGCGACAACCGGAATCACAATCCGGGGCTCTACCAACTGAGCTACAACCGCCACTACACACACCTTGTTTGGTGTGGCGCGCATAATACATAAAATATTAAATGTTGTGAAGCCCAAAAGTGAAATAAATTAAAATAATTTTAACTATGCAAATGTAATCAGCGTTGGGCAATTAATATTTATCCATACCAAGCTGTATATTTGGCACAGAATCACATCTAAAAAATCGAATTAAGTTATGCTTAATAGTATTAATTCATTATTTCATGAGAATAAATTGTAAATTAATGTATAATAATGTCCGAAAACGCTTAATAAAAAACATTTGGAGTAAATATGGATTCAGTACTTAATTGGCTTAACGATAACTCAGGCCTAATCTTACACTACGGTATACAAGCTGCTATTGCGCTTGTTATCTTTTTAATTGGTAGTCGTGTTGCTAAGTTTTGTTCTAACTTAACCGAAAAAGGTTTTGCTAAGAAGAAAGTAGATAAGGCAGTTGGATCTTTTGTTGCTAGTATCGTGTTTACTCTTGTGTTCGCAGTAACCATTTTAATGGCGCTTTCGCAAATTGGCATTGAAACAACGTCATTCATTGCTATTTTAGGTGCTGCAGGCTTAGCTGTTGGTTTAGCATTACAAGGTTCATTATCTAACTTTGCGTCAGGCGTACTTATTATTTTACTGCGCCCATTCAAGTCTGGTGACTTTGTTGAAGCAGGTAATAAAATGGGTACTGTTAAAAAAATCGAAATTTTCTCAACTGAACTACGTACTCCTGATAACAAAGTAATCATCGTACCTAACTCTCAAATAATGTCAGGTGCTATTACAAACTTCTCGCGAGAGTCTACTCGTCGTATCGACTTAGTTATTGGTGTTGGTTATGATGCTGATTTACGTCAAGCTAAAGAAGTATTGAAGTCTGTATTAGATGCAGAAACACGCATACTTAAAGATCCAGCTTATACTGTAGCTGTAAATGAGTTAGGTGATTCTAGCGTAAACTTTGTTGTTCGCCCTTGGGTTAACGCTGCTGATTACTGGCCAACATACTGGTCTCTAATGGAAAACATTAAAATTGCATTAGACGAAGCTAATATTAATATCCCGTTTCCACAAATGGATGTTCATTTTCACAAGCAAGACTAATTTTAAATACCTATTTAATTAAAGCTCGTCTTAATTGTTGCAGTAGTAAAGCAACTCAAAAATATAAAATTTTCATGTGGAATTTTCTGCATGAAAATTTTAATGTAATTAATGAGTTGTTTTGCTTGCTCTAACAAGTAGCGGTTTAATAAAATAGATACACATTTATACAAAGGTTATTTTTTAATGAAATTAAAGCTTTTATCAATTTTAGTTGCAGCCTCTGCTGCAACTAACGCATTTGCTGCAGACTTAGACACAGAACAAAAAACGTGGGAAGTTACCAGTGAGCTTGGTGCTATTGTCACTAGTGGTAATACAGAAACGACCACGCTTAAAGGTGGTATTAAAGTTCAGCACAATCTTGAAAACTGGAACAATGAATACAAGCTAGATGGCATCTATAAAGAAGATGAAGTTGAAGATGCTAACGGTGACAAAAACAAACAGCGTACAAATGAAAAGTACTCTATTTCTGCGCAAGGTAATTATAAATTAAATGAAGATCATTCTCATTTATTCATTTATGGTTCACATGTTTCAGATTATTTTGGAGCGTATAGAAGTGAGTCAGTAGTTTCTGCTGGTTACGGTTTACGTTTACTAAACGAAAAAACCATGTGGCTAAGTGCTGAAGTCGGTCCTGGTTATAAATACTTTGAATACCCAGATGACAGCTCTGAAATTGATGACAACGGTAATTCATTAGCTGGTGAATTTGAAGGTGAAGTAATTGCCTTAGGTAAATTAGATTACAACTGGCAAATTTCTGAGAATGCACGTTTTACTCAATTAGTCGCTGTTGAATATGGTGATACAAACACTAAAACTCGTTCAGAAACTGCATTACTTGCAAAAATAAACGGATCGCTACAAATGAAAGTTGCTTTTAATGTTACCAACAACTCAGACGTTGCTGACGACAAAGAAAGCACTGACACTGAAACGTCATTCACGTTGGTTTATAGTTTTTAACCAATGTAGTTAAGTTAATTACACTAAAGTGACAAAAGGGACGAAAGTCCCTTTTTTATTTGCTTAAAATTAAGGTATTATAACGGCCAATTTTGGTTGTAGACCTAGGGATATACCTACTCGTGAAAGTTTTTACACAATTTATTAGTGCTTTTATTCTACTTTGTAGTTTTAGTACTTTGGCTTTTACGCCAACAGCGTCTCAAATAGAGCAATTTAAAAAATTACCCAAAGCCCAGCAAGAAGCTCTAGCTGAGCAGTACGGTGTTGATATTTCAACTATCACTGGTACAAACCAATCTAATAATCAAAATAGTACAGAGCAACAAAAGAGTATTGGTGAGCGCACAGAGCCAGAAAAAGAAGAGCTTACAGACGAAGAACGTTTTAAGCCTAAGACAGATGAATTAAAACCATATGGTTACGAGCTGTTTGCTGGTGAGCCAACAACATTTATGCCAAATGAAAACGCGGCAGTTCCCGACACATATATTGTAGGTCCTGGCGATCAATTAAAAATCAACTTATATGGGAAAGAAAGTAATAGCTATGAAGTCATAGTTGATCGTGAAGGGCGCTTAAGTATCCCTGATTTAAGCCCTGTTGAGATCGCGGGTTTAACTTTTGCAGAAATTAAAGAGTTAGTGAAAGCAAAAGTAGAACAAGAAGTGATAGGGGTAAAAGCCTTTGTATCGCTTGGTCAACTTCGTAGTATGCGTATATTGGTATTAGGTGAAGCATACAAACCTGGTAGTTATAGCGTGTCCTCTTTAACAACTGTATCGCACGCACTATTTGTAAGTGGTGGTGTTTCTGATATTGCTTCTCTTCGTAATATTAAAGTTAAGCGAGCAGGCAAAGTAGTTGCAAACTTCGATCTATATGACCTACTTATTAATGGCGATAGCAGCAATGACATAGTACTAAAACCTGGTGATGCTGTATTTATACCATCGGTTGGTGCTCAAGTCAGAGTTGAAGGCGCGGTTAAACGCCCTGCTATATTTGAACTTAAAAAAGGTGAGTCTGCCAAACAATTACTAGCTATGGCTGGAGGTCTTAAACCAAATGCGTACGCTAAGAGCGCAATTGTAGAGCGCTTTAACTTCGACCGTAAAGAAGTACTCTCAGTAGATTTTTCAAAACCTCAAATTAACTATATTCCGCAAGATGGCGATCGCATTCGTTTTAATTCAGTTAGCTCTCAATATCAAAATTCAGTTAGCTTAATCGGTGCTGCTGCTCGCCCTGGTAATTATCAATGGCATGAAGGTAAGCGTATTTCAGATATCCTTAAATCAGTGCGAGGTGATTTACTTCCGCAAGCCGATTTAAGCTACGGACTAGTAATCCGTGAAATCAATATTAATGGCGATATTGAAGCGCATCAGTTTGATGTAGCCCAAGCTATTATCAAAAATCCAGAAAATAACTTACAGCTTCAAAGCAACGACAAAATAGTCATATTTAGTCGTTTTGAAGAAAAAGAAGCTGAGTTATCTGCATTAGCAAATATGGCTCTTAGCCAAGAGCAGCAAGAACAGCAACAAAAAGCTGAGCAGTGGCATAAATTTGAGCAAAAAGAGTTCGAAAAATATATTGGTATTAATCAAGAAGAGGAAGAACTTGCTCTTGAAGACAACAAAATACTAACGATTGCTGAAATTTCTAAACGCAAAGCCAAAGAAGCTACAGAACAAGAATTAAAAGCTGAAGACTACGCACTATTTAGTCGTCATAACTTACTTGCACCAATTATCGCTAAATTTAAGCAGCAAGCATCAGTGAAGCAAGCGATGCAGTTAGTCGAGATTAATGGCAATGTAACTTTCCCAGGTGTTTACCCATTAATGGTTGGTGGCGAGGTAAAACACTTAATAACAGCAGCGGGTGGATTGCTTGAATCTGCTTATGTAAAACAAGCTGAAATCACACGCATAGTAGCAAGTGATGCATCTAAAATTGAGCACTTAAGACTTGACCTTGAAAGTGCAATGAAAGGTGATTTACAAAGTAACATCAGACTACAAAGCAAAGACAGCATAAACGTATTCGCAATACCAAACTGGCAAGAAAACGTAAAAGTAGAATTAAAAGGCGAGCTTAGATTCCCGGGTACTTACACAATACGCCGAGGTGAAACGCTTACTGAACTACTTAAGCGTGCCGGTGGTTTTTCTGAGTTTGCAGAGAAAAAAGCTGCAGTATTTACCCGTGCTTCAATTAAAAAGCAGGAAGAGCAGCAATTGGCTCGTCTTTCAACAGAGCTTCGTCGTGATATTGCATCGAAAAGTTTCCAAAACTCTGTAAGTAGCAACACACTTTCTTATGAAGAGATGAATAAACTGTTAAATGATCTTGCTAGTGTGGAGGCCGTAGGGCGTTTAGTCATTGATTTACCATTAATTGTAAATAATCAACAGAATTTAGTTCTACAAGATGGTGATGTGCTTTATGTACCGAGTAAGCGAGACTCTATTAGCGTAATTGGTGAAGTTAACTATTCAACATCGCACTTATATAAAGCTGGTGTAAGTGTTGATGATTATATTGACTTAAGTGGCGGGCTTAAAGAGCGTGCAGCAGAAGATCGTATATATATAATTAAAGCGAATGGCTCGGTAAAAATACCAAATACAGGTGGCTGGTTTGCAGCTAATAATGCTGAACAGCTAGAACCTGGTGACACTATTGTTATTCCTATGAATGCAGACCACATGGATAGACTCACACTTTGGAGCACCGCAACTCAGATCCTTTATCAGCTAGGTGTAGCAGTTGCCGCTATTAGTGGTATATAGGCTAACACGATCAAAATTAACCATATTTTTATTCAGTAATAGATTAAGTGAAAAATGCGAAATGACTAAACAAAGTGGTAAGGCTGGAAATGAGACGGATGTCTCGTACAACCAAGATGATGAGTTGGACATACGTGAGCTAATAGCGAGCATATGGGCTGGGAAGCTACTTATATTTATAGTGACCAGTTGTTTTGCTGTAGCTTCTGTAATTTATGCACTTAATCTACCTAATATATATAAGGCTGAAGCAGTACTGGTCGCATCAGAATCAAAAGAGTCAAATGGCTTGGCTGGTTTAGCTAGTCAATTTGGTGGTTTAGCTGGGTTAGCTGGGGTTGATATTGGTGGTGGCAGTGATGATAAAACTCAATTAGCACTTGAGATACTTAAATCACGTAAATTCACTAGTAACTTTATAGAAAAACACGAAATATTACCTGATTTAATGGCAGCTGAAAGTTGGGATATATCGAATAATTCAATATCATATAACGAAGATTTATATCTACCTTCTGAAGATAAGTGGATTCGAGAAGTAAAGGCTCCAAAGCGTGCTAAACCATCAATGCAAGAAGCCTATAAAGTATTTTCTAAAATAGTTATAGCCACTTCGGAAGCAGAAAGCTCCACTATTACATTTTCTGTTGAGCATATTTCACCTGTAATAGCCCAGCAATGGGTTAAATGGCTAATAGAAGATATAAATATTGAAGTGAAGCAACGTGATGTAACTGAGGCCATTAAAAGTACTCAATTTTTAACTGAACAACTAGAAAAAACAAAAGTATCAGATATTAGAAGTATCCTTTATAACTTAGTTGAGGAGCAAACTAAAACTATCATGTTTGCTAATGTGCGTGATGAATATGTATTTAAGACTATTGATCCTGCAATAATCCCAGAAGAAAAATTTAAACCAAGAAGAGCAATTATTTGTATTGCAGGTACATTTTTAGGAATTATTTTAAGTTTTTTCTTTTTAGTTTTACGTTTCTTTTTAAAGCGAAATTAAAGAGTTAATCAAAGCTTAAAACTATATTTTATGAGTGTTTAGATAAAGCGCTTACAACATTATGTATTATTGTGGGTAAAAGTTATGAACACTAAAGAGCCATTAGTAAGTGTAGTAATTCCAACGTTGAATAGAAGTAAAATGCTTACACGAGCTATAGAGTCTGTTTGCCAGCAAACTTATAAAAATATAGAAATTATAGTTATAGATGATTACTCAGATACCCCTGTTCAACTAGATGACTACAATGCTAGTTGCTCACTGACTATTTCGAGAAATAAAGAAAGACTCGGTGGTGCGGCTTCCCGTAACCGGGGGGCAGAATTAGCCAATGGAACTTACATCTCTTTTTTAGATGATGATGATTACTACTTGGAAGATAAAATTGATTTTTTAATGCATAAGCTATTAGAGCAGCCTGAACTGATAGCTGCTTTTGGTCATGTAAAAGGGAGTGGGCTAAAGCCTAATCTGTTACAAGACAATACATTTATTACGAGTTTTGATGCAATTGGTGGACTACATACTAATGGTTCATTAATAAAAAAAGAAGAATTTGATAAAGTAAAGTTTTTAGAATCACTAGCAAAATATCAAGATACTCAGTTGCATATGGAAATGATTAAGTCTCAAAAAGTGAAATATTTTAATCATCCAGTCGCTTTTTGGAATAAAGATCATGGTGAAGGCCAAATAACAGATCTAAAAACTACAAAGCAACACATTAAGGGCTTAAAGGCTTTTACCACTCTTGAGATATATATGAAAAGCATATACACGCTTTCACTCTCAGAATATTTATATTTACTTAAAAATAAGATTTACCTTTTAAGTAAATGCGATAAAAAAATGTTAGCTGAAAATGATATTTCATATTCATGGTATGAAAGTATCTTGTTATTTTTGGCAGGTATCTATGCTAAATTCAAACGTTAAAAGCTTTTTTCTGTATGTGTTATTTCTACTAGGAAGCTTTTATTACCCAGTTTTCTCTTTTATCGTAGTTTCTTGTACGATCCCTTTTTTAATAAATAAGAAAAACTATTTATTAGTTTCATTTATATTTTCATTATTTTTTATTTTTTATGGAATGGCAATGGACCCCGTTTCGTATATTGGCGATTACTCCAGGTACTACTTATCTTTTTATAAACCAGATATTTATATTTTGGCAACAGGTAAGTTATATCGCTACAGCGTATTTAGCGTATTGAAATACTTTGAAATGGGGCCGCAGTTTTATACAGGCTTATCTCTTTTTTTAAATTATTTTATTATGTTAGTTGTAAGTCTAAAGTTTGCTATTTTATTTTCATTTAATACAAACAAAAAATTACTACTGTTCTTTCTTCTTACCATAGTAACTTTACCAAGTACTGCTATTGGTAATTTTGAGTCTATGCTGTCTTTTTCTTTCAGTTATATAGCTTTATACTTATTATGCACACAAAGAAGAAAGTCTTCATTGGTGTTTGTAATTTTAGCTCCCCTGATACATCCCGCAGCCATACTTTTTTCTATTATGTTTATTCCTGTGTTTTTATTTAAAAAACGTTTTTATAAATATAAAGTATTGCTCTCTGTATTGTTGGTTTTTGGTATTATCGGCTTTTTATTACTTCCTTTGGCTAGTATTTTACCCTTTTTAGATCATATTCAAAGAAAGCTAATTACATTTTTAACAGGCCCTTGGAGTGAGTACATAGAGCGAAGGGATTTCGAATTTATTTTAATCGCACTTATTAAGCTAGTCGTTTTTATTTTTTCAATGTATAGAGTAAGACAAGTTTTTATACGTAAATTTAAACTTAAATACAATAATAAAGAACTTACAGACAAAAAAGAATATGCAATAAAAATGTTATATAACGTAAGTTTGTATATGTTTCCTGTATTATTTTTGGCTATTTTTTCAAGAACGTTAGCAGAACGCTACATCTATTTTGGTATGTTCTTCTTTTTACCAATAGTAATACTTGCAGCTGAGCATATGAGAATTTTCGTTAATCGATTTTTTGTTTACTCAATGGTATTCACAATATTTTTGTTGCCACAAAATGTAATTGTATTTGGCGTGCTCGTTACTAAGTCAACCACGCAAGAATCTTTGTCCAATAATATGTACGAGTTATTGTATGAAGAATATAAAAAAGCTCCACCACCTGTTGGTAGGCTTTAAAAGGATCTGAAATGATAGTTATTTATGTTGATAACTTCGATAGGGCTACATTTTTCTATCGATTAGCAAAAGGAATAAAAGAGAAGCAGTTTCTTTTTTATACAACAAAGTACTCTGTTTACCGCTTTTTAAAAAAAGACTTTAAAGTAATTTTATTTAATGCAAGCAAAAATCATGCAAGTAATTACAATGATATTCCTCCAGAAACTGATTTTTTGAATTTGACTTATGTTTACCGTGGTAGTCAATCAGTAGAGAAAGCAAAGAAAGTTTATACGATGGTAAGAGACAACCTTGCTTCGACTCAATTAAACTATCAAAAGGTCGAAGTTGCTATTGTATTTAATGGTAATTCAGCCTCACAAAAAGCATTTATAGATCATTTTACTGATAAAAGTGTAAAAACTCTGTTTTGTGAAATAAGTAATTTACCAGGAAAAGTCATTTTTGACCGGTTAGGTGTAAATGCAAAATCAAGCTTATTTTTTAATGCGAAAAAGCTAGATACATTTGATCCTGTAGATATAGAAGAGCATAAGCGTTGGATTAAAGTATACGAAAATTATAAAAATAATCCTATCCCGCAAGGCAAGTTAGAATCCAAGTTTATTAAAGCTTATGTATTAGATTATTTTAGTAGCCTGCTAGGTAAAGGAACTAGAGAAGAAGATAAGGTATCGCTAATCAAAAAAATCATCTCTGTTTTACAGCTATTTAAATCTAAATCTAGTTCAGAGCTTATTTTCGATGATGCAGATTTGAGCTGTGATTATATTTTTTTCCCTACGCAAGTAAGATACGACTCACAGTTAATTTTAAATAGTGATATAAGCAACCAGCAAGCTATCGAAAAAGCAGTTAAGTTAGCTAAAGAGCGAAATTACAAACTATATGTTAAAATACATCCTGCGGAAACTGATCCCGAAATTTTAAAAGATTATATACTTCTTAAAGATAAATATAATTTTTTAATCGTCAATAGTAATACTACTGAGTTAATAAAAAAGGCCAAAGTAGTAGTGACTATAAATTCAACGGTTGGGCTTGAGGCTCTTATATACAATAAAGAGCTTAAAGTTTACGGCCGAGCAATTTATAGTGACTTCGATTTTTCAAGGGTACTTAGCTATATACATAATTATCTCGTAGATTTTGATTACTTTTCAGATGAGTTAATTAGCGAAAAAGAATTCGATAAACTGTTGGCGTTAACTAGTAAGTAAAAGTTCACAGTGCGCTCTTTATTGTATTCTGCCAACTGTGTATTAATAGGAAAAATGAATGACTGACTTTTCGGTTTTAATGTCAATTTATGACAAAGAAAACCCTACATATTTAAATGCATGTCTTGAAAGTTTAAATAGTCAAACTGCCAGATCATCAGAGGTTATACTTGTACTCGACGGGCCTATTAAGCAAAGCTTGATGGATGTAATAAATAAATGGAAACTAAAACTTAATATAGTATTAGTTCCTTTACAAGTAAACGTGGGACTTGGGAGTGCTTTAAACGAAGGGTTAAAGGCGTGCTCTCACGAGCTCGTTGCAAGAATGGATACTGATGACTTATGTTTGCCAGAACGTTTTGAAAAACAATTAGCTGTATTTAAAGCAAAGCCATTACTTGCTTTTTGCGGATCGTTTATTGATGAAATAGAATGTGAAAGCACAAATTATATAGCGACTCGCTATGTAAAAGAGTTTAATGATGACATTATTAAAAGCGGAATCTCACGAAATCCTTTTAACCACATGAGCGTTATGTTTAAAAAAAGCGCTGTTATGTCTGTCGGTAGTTATAAACATATGATATCGATGGAAGATTGGTATTTATGGTTACGTCTACTTAGTAGCGGATACCAGGGATACAATATTCAACAAACACTGGTGAGGGCACGTGCAGGCAAAGAAATGGTTGCGCGTCGTACTGGCTTTAAGTATGTGACTTACGAGGCTAAGCTTGCTAAGCAAAAAGCTAAATTATTTCCTCAGTACGCTTTAAAGTCGTATTTTTATTTTATACTACGCTCATTACCAAGGTTGCTACCGCAAAAACTACTTTACTTGGTTTATCTTTTTTCTCGAAAAATAAAGTAGTGATTAATGTTATTAAAAATAGAGAATTAATATGAAAGTAGCAATTACAGGTGCAACTGGTTTTATAGGGAAAGAGCTACTTATAGATTGCCCTAATGACATTGAGCTATTAGCACTAACAAGAAAAAGCATAACAGCAAAAAAATACATTAAATATGATGACTTGTTTGATGTTAAGGCTGAGCACTTAGTCGGGTGTGAATCATTCGTTCATTTAGCTGGTGTAGCCCACACTGCCGTTGCAGATCCTGAAACGTATACTCAATATAATACTGAGTTAGTGTCGTATTTAGCTAATGAAGCCGTTAAAGCAAATATAAAGCGTTTTATATTTATTAGTACTATAGGCGTAAATGGCTTAAATTCTGGCGAAGAGCCTTTTAAACCTTCAGACTTAGCAAATCCACATAATGATTATGCTTTATCAAAGTACAATGCTGAACAAGAGTTACGGAGTATTGCTAAAAAGACAGGCTTAGAAGTTGTAATAATTAGACCAGTTTTAGTATACGGAAAGGAAGCTCCGGGTAGCTTCAGCTTGTTATTAAAAATGATCAGTAAATTTGGTGTGTTACCTTTTGGCTTTGTGAAAAATAAGCGAAGCTTTATTGCAGTGCAAAACTTAGTTGATTTTATTATTTTGTGTTTAAAGCACGAAAAGGCTGCGGGACAAATATTTTTAGCATCAGATGGTCAAGTTACATCGACTAAAGCGTTTACGAATTCAATTGCAAAAGGTATTAATAAAACGCTTTGGCATCTTCCTGTCCCTGTATCTTTAATGAAATTAACTATTAATTTGTTGGGAAAACCAACTTTAAGTAAACAATTATTTGACGATTTAGAAGTAGATTCTAGCAATATGTTTCAATTACTAAATTGGACACCGCCCAATACAATGAATGCATCTATGCGTCAACTAACTAGAGAAACACATGATTAGAACACTCGATTTTATTTTTGCATTATTCGGTTTAACATTAGCAATGCCATTTTTAATAATTTTATACGTAATAGGTTTATTTGATACCGGCTCTCCAATCTTTGTGCAAGAACGAGTAGGGAGATACAAAAAACCTTTTACTTTAATTAAGTTTAGGACAATGTCGGTTGATACCGCATCGGTAGCAAGTCACTTAGCAAGTACATCATCTATAACTCCTTTTGGTGGTTTTTTGCGTAAAACTAAATTAGACGAGCTACCGCAGCTTTGGAATGTACTTAAAGGTGAAATGAGTTTAGTTGGTCCTCGTCCAGGATTATTTAATCAAGAAGAGCTTACCCAAGCACGTGAGGCTAAAAATATATACAATGTTCGCCCGGGTATTACAGGTTTAGCCCAAGTTAATGAGATTGATATGTCTACACCTGAGTTACTGGCTCAGACAGATGAAAAAATGATAGCTACACTTAGCTTAAAGCACTACTTCACTTACATATTACAAACAGTCACAGGGAGTGGAAGTGGGGATAGAGTTAAATAGCTATACTCTCATACATAAATTTACAAAAAATAACCAAATACATAAAGACTATATAAATATTTGCATATAGTCTTTAACTATTAAGTGCATTAGTTGTTCATCTTGTAGTAAAATTGTAACCTATAGAATAGTAGCCTTGCTGCTAACTTCAGGGAATTGTACCGTGTTTTTAAAGTTTTTAGTTAATTTACCTCGCCCTCAAAAAAGAGTCATCTCTCTTGTTATAGATAGTATTTTCATTATGACCGCTTTTTGGCTCGCTTTTTTACTAAGACTAGATAGTGCTGCAGTGCTAAAAAATACACACACCTGGATACTGCTTACTGCTGTATTGCCTCTAAGCTTATTAAGCTTTGTAAAACTTGGCCTTTATAGAGCTGTATTACGTTACATGAACACACAAGCTATGTGGGCTATTATTGGAGGGGTAGTACTTTCAACTGTTTATTTAACCGTTTTATCCTTCTTTCTTAGTGCCCCAGTACCCAGAACAGTTCCGTTTATTTATGCTAGTTTTTGTATTTTATTTGTTGGTGGTGCGAGGCTCACAGTACGGGCTATTGTTGGGCAAGTAACTATGCGCCGTAAAGAAGGTGTAATTATATATGGAGCAGGTTCTGCGGGGCGTCAGTTAGCAACAGCTTTAGCAAATGGTCCTGAATATTCTCCTGTCGCCTTTATAGATGACGATCCAAAAAAACACTTATCTTTTATACAAGGTGTTTGCGTACACGCACCGTCACAAATTGCTGAAGTTGCAAAGCAAAAGTGCGCAAGTAAAATTTTGTTAGCGCTTCCTAGTGCTTCACGAAGTCGCCGAAAAGAAGTTTTAAACGCGATAGAAAAATTCAAGTTACAAGTTATGACCATACCTGGAATGGCCGACATTGTATCGGGAACAACTAACCTTGATGAAGTAAAAGATGTTGAGATTGATGATTTGTTAGGTCGTGATTCAGTTCAACCGCGACAAGATCTTATGTCGGCAAATATAGCTGACAAAGTCGTTATGGTTACTGGCGCAGGTGGTTCAATTGGCTCTGAGTTATGTAGGCAAATTATAAAAAATAGCCCTACCAAATTAGTACTATTCGAGCTTTCTGAGTTTGCCCTTTATGCAATTGAAAAAGAGTTAACAGAGCACTGCCTTACTAATGATTTAAATATTGAAGTGCTGCCAATTTTAGGTTCAATACAGAATAAAAAACTAGTTGAGTCAACGTTCTCTACTTTTAATGTTGAAACTGTTTATCATGCTGCTGCATATAAACATGTTCCATTAGTAGAGCATAATGTTGTAGAAGGTGTGCGTAATAATATTTATGGCACTTATAATTTAGCGACCGCTGCGATTAATACAAATGTCGAAACATTTGTATTAATCTCTACAGATAAAGCTGTTCGCCCAACTAATATTATGGGCACTACAAAGCGTATGGCAGAGCTTGTACTGCAGGGACTATCTGAAGTTCAAAACACCACTCGTTTCACTATGGTGAGATTTGGCAATGTTTTGGGGTCGTYGGGTTCTGTTGTTCCATTATTTAGAAAGCAAATTAAAGCGGGTGGCCCTATAACGCTAACCCACCAAGATATAACTCGCTATTTTATGACTATTCCCGAGGCTGCTCAGTTAGTTATTCAAGCCGGAGCAATGGGAGTTGGTAGCGACGTGTTTGTACTCGATATGGGCGAGCCTGTAAAAATAAAAGACTTAGCTACTAAAATGGTGCACTTGTCTGGGCTTGAAGTTAAACACGAAAAACGTCCTAATGGCGATATAGAAATAAAATGCACTGGCCTGCGACCAGGTGAAAAACTCTTTGAAGAGCTTTTAATTGGCGATAACGTTATTGGCACCGAACACCCAAGAATTCTAAGCGCTCAAGAAATTAAAATGCCGTGGGCAGAACTAGAGCCATTTTTAGGTAAACTTAAAACAGCATGTGATGAGTCTGATCATACTCAAATACGTAAGCTGTTACTGCAAGCGCCTACCGCATTTTCTCCAACAGATGGTATATGCGACCTGAATTGGAAAGAAAAAAATATGGGCAGTTCAATAATCACTTTGCTACCCACAACAAAGAGTTTGTAATTATTAACAAGTTTCTTACCTAACATGAAGCGTATTATGCAGTCAGGATTAGCTAGTACTGACCGCTGGGCAAAATAAATGAAAGAAAGTAAAGTATTATACAAAGCGATCGGCAAAAGTGTATTAGGTAGATATTCAGTCTATGTTGTTAATCTTTTATCTATGATGCTTTTAGCTCGCGTTTTTACACCTGAAATATTTGGTATTGTTGCCGCTATTATGGTGTTTTATTTGTTTTTTCAGTTAATGGCAGAGGCCGGTTTAGGGCCTGCTATTATTAATTTAACAGCGTTGTCTGATAATGATAAAAATGGAATATTTTCGTTAACATTATTAGTTGGTCTTATATTAGCTATTATTTTTAGTGCATTCAGTGTTTTTTTAGTTTCATTTTACGAAATACAGGGGGTTGATAAAGTCGTACCTTTTGTATCCATATCATTAGTCTTTTTTGCTTTAACCATAGTCCCCAATGCATTTTTACTTCGAGAGCAGGCATTTTATAAAATTGCAGTTGCCGGTACATGCTCAGAAGTTATTTCTACTTCTATTGCATATAGTTTAACTTTTATGGTTGAACCAATTTATGCTTTATCGGCTAAATATTTAACCAGTGCAGGAATGTCTTTTTTAGTCCAATACTATTACTCAAGTCAAACTGAGTTTGGTCGACCTAAGCTAGGAAGAAAATTTTCGGCAATAAAACCATTACTATCATTTTCCTTGTATCAATTTGGGTTTAATTTTATAAACTTCTTTTCTAGGAATCTTGATAATATTCTTATAGGTAAATTTATTGGTGCCTCATCTTTAGGTATATATGATAAATCATACCAACTTATGAAGTATCCGCTAATGTTATTAACTTTTGCCATGACACCTGCAATTCAGCCTGTTATTCGTAAAAATAAAGGCGATAAAAGAAAGGTAGAAAAAATACACTCAGCATTCACCTTTAAGCTTTCGATGATTGCTATTTTTGCTGGTGTTGGAATGTTCTTTTTGTCTGATTGGATAGTTCTTATTATGCTAGGAAAACAGTGGGATTCTGTTGCCCCTATTATCCAAATATTAGCTATTTCAATACCTATACAGGTGGTTGCCTCTACTAGTGGGAGCTTTTTTCAAGCTATGGATAAGACTGGTGTACTTTTTTTAAGTGGCTGTTTGTCTGCTGTGGTAATGATTTTAGCTATAATTATGGGGGTAGTAAAAAAAGATATGTTACTAATTTCATGGTACTTGGTTATAGCAATGCATATAAACTTTATCCAAGCTTATTTGTTACTATATATAAAGGTTTTTAACAAATCTCCCATTGCCTTTTTTATAAAAATGCTGCCTGTTTTTGCAGCAAGTGTAACAATGTCAATATTTACACTCAAAGCATAGGTATAAAAATGCAAAGTAAGCTTGCTATCGTTGTACTTCTTTTTAAAAAAGAAATATCGGATTCCAAAACACTATCAACATTACTTGCGTCCAATTTAAACTTTCAAAATTGTAAATTAACAGTTTGGAATAATGGACCCGATGAGCTGAGTAATAAAAACCTAGAACCATTTATACTGAAGGGATTTGAGGTTGAAGTTATCGAAACTATTGAGAATGAGTCTCTTGCTAAAATCTATAATCGTTTTATAAACACAAATGTAGCTCAAAAATATATTGTTTTAGATGATGATACCCAACTAAATGACTCTTATTTAGGTGATGCATTTTCCTTAGATGAAAGTCAAGTTGGCATTCCGCTCATATTATTTAATGGGAAGGTAGAAGGTCCAAAAATTAATTATAAAGTAGTCCAATCTACTAGTGATGAATGTAAGAATAATGACGATATTTTAGCCATAGGCAGTGGTTTAGTCATTGGGTGCGAAGTCGCGGAAGCATTAAAGTCGGTATACAAAGATGTTTTCGATAGTAAATTTTACCTATATGGCGTTGATACTACTTTTTGTTATAGATTAAACGGCCTTAAACAAAATAAAAACCTAAAATTACTAAGTGGCCTTAATCACTCGCTATCACGCTTGGAAAGTGAGCCTGAAGCGATTACTGCCTTTAGGGCTAAAGAAAGGGGTTACGATGTAGGCTTACAGTGGCGTTATTATTCACCTTTTTACAAATCAATTTATCGCCTGTTACGCCTTGCTCTTATTAACTTACAAAGGTTCGCAGGGCTAAAAAAAGGGCCGCTAGATATTCATTTTGTATTAAAAGCATATTGTTTAGGGCGTCATTATCGAATCACTAAATAATAGTAGGTAATGTAATGTAACAGTATGGGACAGTAACAATGAGTATTCCTCTGGATTTTAAAGTAGTAATTCCGACAAGATATGGTTCAACAAGGCTACCGGCTAAGCCACTATTAGAAATAAATAAAAAACCTATATTTTGGCATGTTGCTCAGCGTGTTTTAGAGGCTGGTGTTAGTATTAACAACATAGTTATAGCTACAGATGATAGCCGTATCGAGACCAAGGCAAACCAACTACAACTGCCAGTGGTTATGACCCAAAGTGCGCATATAAGTGGTACCGATAGGGTCAACGAAGTTGCTACAAAATTAGGCTGGAGCGAAAATACTTTAGTTGTTAATGTGCAGGGTGATGAGCCATTAATCCCATCCGCTTTAATAAAAAAGCTAATAAGCTTCAGTAAAATGAACCCCCAATTTGACATGTGTACAGCGTCTGTTGCGATAAATGATTACGAAGACTTCACTAATCTAAATGTAGTTAAAGCAATTGTTACAGAAAACAATCAGGCTTTATATTTTACCCGAAGTCCTGCACCAATAGACCGAGATGCCCCTGAAAGCTTATCCCATGCAAATCGTCATATAGGTATTTACTTGTATAGTGTTAAAGTATTGCAAAAGCTATGTGGTTTGACTGAATCAGCACTAGAAAAAAGTGAAAAACTAGAGCAGTTACGCGCACTAAGTAACGGGTTAACAATTGGTGTAATGAAATATTTGGGTGATATCCCTCATGGTATTGACACCGAAAGTGATTACTTGAATGTAAAAGCTATAATGGAGTATATATGAGCAGTTATGAAGTAGCTCAGCGGGTAATAAAGATAGAAATAGAAGCGTTAAAGGCTATTGAACAACAGCTTGATGAGCAATTTAATTATGCTGTGCAATTAATTTTAAATACAACTGGACGAACTATTATTTGTGGCATGGGGAAGTCAGGCATCATAGGTAAAAAAATAGCTGCTTCTTTTGCGAGTACAGGAACTCCTAGCTTTTTTATGCACCCTGGTGAGGCTTTTCATGGTGATTTAGGGATGGTTACTCCTGATGATGTTTTTATCGCTATATCAAACTCAGGTGAAACCATCGAGGTGCTCAAACTACTGCCTTTTTTAAAAGATAATAACAATAAAATTATTGCCATTACGGGCAATATTAACTCAACCTTGGCTAATAATGCACATTATCATCTCAACATAGCAGTTCCTGAAGAAGCTTGCCCTTTACAGTTGGCACCAACATCTTCTACAACGGCAACGCTTGTAATGGGAGATGCGTTAACTGTCGCACTTATGGAAGCACGCTCATTTCAACCAGAAAACTTCGCGCGCTTTCACCCAGGTGGTAGCTTAGGTCGTAAACTATTGAGTAAAGTCAGCGATGAAATGGTTGCTCAAAACTTGCCCCTAGTTGGTGAGGAAACACCTTTAGCTGAGGTTATAAACGTTATGTCTAAGGGATCGTTGGGGCTCACATTAGTCGTGAGTGATAACGAAGCTAGAGCACTTATAACAGATGGTGACTTGCGTCGAGCAATTGAAAAGCATGGTAAAGACTTATTTGACTTAAAGGCTAAGCACATTGCTAATAGTAGCCCAGTTTCAATAGCACCGGATGTTTCAATAGCAATGGCTTATGAAGCAATGCAACACAATAAAATAAATAGCTTAATCGTTTGTGATAATAAAAAGGTAATCGGTATTTTAAAAAAGTAAAACCCACTGCATTTATTATTATACTTTATTGCTTACTTGCTATTAGAACTAAAGGCAGCAATGTTTTACTGTCTTTAGTTAAATAACCTCTAATATTCAGGCTTTGTCTTATCGCCTCTGCTTAATAGCCTCATCGGGCTATTCACTTTCGGGATGAAAATTAGTACTGCGAAATACATTTTTTTAAATGTTGACGGTAATGATTTTATTTTTTACCAATACTCATACAAGGCTTTTCAATCAATAAAAAAGTAGTTGCTGATATTAAAACTACGACTACTGAAGTCACAGGCATGAGTAGTAAAAAGTCACTTAACAGGCTGCTTGAAGCTTCAAGAGGAAATGCTACCGTGAATAATAGATATAAAATAATTCCATGGAGTAAGTAAATACTATAGCTAATTTCACCTAAAATAACAGAAGAACGTAATGTAAACACTCCAAAAAGATCGTTGCCTAATAGTGTTAGCAAAAAAACAATCGCTATAGTAAAAACGTGAAAAATATCTAATGTATTTGGGTAAAGCATTGCAGTAATTATAAACAAAAGATTAAATGTTGAAGCTGTTTTTCCTGTTATTTTAAAGCTAGGTTTATAATATTTTACTAAATATGAAGCGAGGCCACCAATACAAAATAAAATTAAATAATTTGTTTTAAATGAAAAAATATAGAGCGGTTGAATAAATAATATTAGAGCAGTTACTACTAAAAAAAACATACCAACTTTTTTAAGCTTGCTTATGCATAGTGATATTAAAGGTAAACAGAAATAAAAAAACCACTCATATTTAAGGGTCCAATCTACACCTGCAATTATTCTTCTAGTATCTGAGAATCCATTTAAACTGCCACCGTGAAATAATCCCCACTTAATATAATCTTTCAAGAGCACCTGGGGTGATACATGTAAATTAAATTCAGAGCTAGCAAATACAATGAGTGAAATGACTACCAAAGCAAATATATACAAAGGAACGATCCTAAAAAACCTAGATTTATAAAGGGATACCCAATTAGTTGTACTTTTTTTTGTTATTTTAGATATGAATAGGAAGCCAGTTATAATAAAAAAGATAGCGACACCTACACTGCCAAAGTTATCAAACATCTTTTCGGGAGGCGATGCCCAGATATTAGTATCTTTCCAATAATAGGTAATTACAAAATGATGAAAAAAAACTGATAATGCTAAAAATCCCCTTATACCATCAAGGCTTTTAAAGCGGTTTTCCCTTGCATTCAGAAAATTAAATGCTGGTGTTTTACCTAAGATGTAAGCCACTAAAATACAAATTAAAAATGATAATATAGGCATTGTTACGTTTAATACAGTTTGCAAAGCTTACTTCCTAGTTTATATATTGGAGCTACAGTGCAACATTGTACAACAGCGGTAGGGGTATAGAGTGTAATTTTATTACGCAATTCGCCTAAATGTTCAATAACGTAGTTTTTGAGATAAGATTAGTGACAAAAATCACTTGGTTTTGTTTAATGACTGATTAGAGTATATTAAACTTTTATAATTAAAGTTACTTAGCAACCTCAACTAGTTCCCCATCAACTAGCACTTCTCTATACTTATTAGCCAATGCACTTTTTGCCTCGTCATCCCCATGTACAATTTTTATATGGCTTGGCTTTTTATGCATACCCGTTACAAACTTAATTAATCCGTTTTGATCTGCATGGGCGCTGTACCCGCTAATTGTATGTACTTTTGCGTTTATGGTAATGCGTGTATTGTTTATAAAAATATACCCGTTACGTGGGCCATATTTTTGGATCTCGCGGCCTAATGTTTTAGCCCCTTGATAACCTACAAACAATACATCGGTGGTTTTATCACCTAAAAATCGCTCTAAGTAATTAACTATGCGGCCACCTGTGCACATACCACTCGCAGCTAATATAATGGCTGGCGTTTGGCGAGAGCTCAAATAATTAATAATGGCCATATGTTCTTTGTGTGAATCAACCGTTGTTAGGTTTTTAAAATCGAGCGGGTGCCTACCTTTTGCAACTTTGCGTTTGGCCTCGCTATCCCAAAGGTGCTTAAAATTTTTGTATTGCTCGGTAAAGTTAGCTGCCATGGGGGAATCGAGTATTACGTGAATGTCTCGCCACTTAGACTTTTTAGATGAGCTATGTATGAGTTGCTCTAGCTCATACAGTAACTCTTGCGTGCGGCCAATACTAAAAGCGGGAACTAAAACAACGCCATTGTCGGCAACTGCGCGTTCAATTACATTTTTTAAAGTTTGAGTACGCTCTTTTCTACCTTGATGGTTTTTATCGCCATAAGTTGATTCTATAACCAAAGTGTCGGCTTTATAAGGTGGCTTAGGCGAAGGGAGTAACGGGGTATATGGCGCGCCTAAGTCTCCTGAAAATACAACGCGGTGTTTGTTGTTATCACTATTTGTAACATCAATTTCAACATAGGCTGAGCCCAATATATGCCCCGCACGCTGAAACCGCGCTTTGGCAGTTTGCTTACCTTTACTTGGAAGTTCAAACCATGCTTTATAGTCAACAGCAACTATTCGTTTATTCAATAAGCTTAAGCAGGCAGCTATAATTTTAGGGTCGCGAGTAACACCCACTTTTAAAGCATCTTCAATTACCAAAGGTAATAAACTAGCTGACGCAATACTTGTAAAAATAGGGTCTTTAAACCCTGCAGCTAATAAGTAAGGAATACGACCAACATGATCAATATGGCAATGGGTAACTATGAGCGCAGTAACACAGGCAATATTAAACTCAATAGATAGGTCGACTTTAGAGTCTTCGCCTTGAAACAACCCGCAATCAATAAGCACACTTGTTTGCTCGTTAACTACTAGCTCGTGACACGAGCCAGTAACCCCGTTAACAGCCCCATGATGATGTATTTGCATTAACTGTCCTTGTTGCTAATTTGCTACACTGCATTTTAAGGTAGAAGTAAAACTATAAATATTCAAGTTGCTAGTACTAAGCTAAATTTATCAGCTTTATTTATAAACTTGTATCAATCGACAAGTGAAAATTTATTACGTGCTGTTACTTAGATATTAACTTTTAACTATATTAGCCACAGGTTTAACAGGGTTACCGTCATCACTCTAAATATAGTTTTATAAGCATTAAGTTATTGCTAAAGACTTTACTCCTCTTAAACTGAATAAAAATAATTACTCAAGTGAGTAGCTATTAACCACTAAGGCTTATTTACATAGACGCTCTATGCTGGTTATAATGCAGCTGCTTTATAGTTTAGTGTTGTATTTATTGCAATTTTAGTGATGTATTAGGTAAGGACTACTATGGAAAGTTGGTATTTAGTCGTATGCAAACCTAAGCAAGAAGAACGAGCTAAAACTAACTTGCAAAATCAAGGGATTGAAGCGTTTTACCCTAAATTAACTACCGAAAGGTTAGTTAAAGGTCGTCGTACCGTCAAACAAACTGCTTTATTCCCTAATTATTTATTTGCATGCCTTGATTCAAAAAATGGTAACTTTTCTGCTGTAAAAAATACACGTGGAATAGGTGGCTTTGTGTCTTATGGCGCAAGTTATCAATTAGTTTCCGAATACATAATAAACCTACTAAAAAATGAACGTTCGCAGACCACAGAATCGAAAATACCAAAAATAGGTGATGTAGTAAGCGTTAATAACGAGTCATTTAATAATATACAAGCAATATACAAAGAGCCAGATGGCGACATGCGTAGTATTTTATTAATTAACTTACTTAATCAAAAAATTGAAGTAAGTGTAGATAATAAAGATATTAAGCAATAATAACTAAAAGCGTAGCAGCGGCTTTATGCCGCGTAAAATAGCTTTATATCAGTAAGTAGGAACTGTAACCTAAGGGCGGAAGCGTGCCAGAAACACTAAAAGCTCCGTGGTTAATAAAACTACTTGTAAACGCACAGCTTGCTGGTATGACGAGCAAAGTGCATAATTTTTATATCTAAGTGGCATCTCATCTACTCTAATTCACCTTTTTTGTGCAATGGGTAATGAATGGCCCTAGTGTTTTACTAAAAACCACATCCAATTGGATTTATTCATAAATACCTTATGAAAATGCTGATACAATTTCAGTGCTAATTAAAACTAAGTAACAAAGCTTTTACAAACCATAGCCTATTGCTTCACAATAGGGCTCATGCTTTAATTAGCCAGCTAAAATACAAGTGTTCACCAAAGTTGGTGGGCAAGTGCAATATTTAAAATAATTTTGGGATTCTGCAATGGCGTTAAGCTGTAAATCACTCGTATCAATACTCGCAATATTAAGCATGACCGGCTGTACAATAGTTCCAGGCAGCCACTTTGAAGGCATAGACTCAGGCGAGCAAACACAAAATCTCGAACAAGATCTCGAAAAAGTAAACATTCAAATAATCGATTCGCTATTAATAAATAAGAAAAATAAAGCGCGTATAGCAGCTAAACCACTTTCAAGTACTGCAGGTTTAAACCTAAATAATTACGAATATAAAATAGGCGTGGGCGACGTACTTACAATAGGCGTGTGGGATCACCCAGAGCTAACAATACCGGCGGGTACCCAGCGTACCGCTGAATTTGATGGCTTCCGTGTGCAACAAGACGGCACAATAACTTATGCCTACGCACCAAATATACCAGCAGCGGGTAAAACTATAAGCCAAGTACGTAATGAGCTTGTAAAGCGCCTCAGCCGAGTAATTGAAGACCCTCAAGTAGATGTAAAAGTAGTTGGCTTTAGAAGCCAAAAAACCTACATAACGGGTGAAGTAAAGCAACCTGGAATATATCCAGTCACAGATAACCCGCTTACTTTAATTGATGCCTTAAACCAAGCTGGCGGTTTAACTGCTGAGGCTGATTGGCGCACAGTGACATTTACCCGTGGCAACAAAACAGAAGTTATTAAACTTGATGACTTTTATGCCCATGGTGACATTTCGCAAAACCGTTTACTGCAACACGGCGACATAGTGCACGTAAACCGTAACGATGCACAAAAAATATTTGTATTAGGTGATGTTAAAAAAGCGGGTTCAGTAACGCTTAACCGTTATGGTTTAAACTTAGCCGAAGCGCTAAGCGACTCAGGCGGCTTAAACGAAGCAACAGCCGACGCTAATGGCGTATTTGTATTGCGTAAAAGTAACGTAGAGCAAACTGGGGTTATCGCAAACGTATACCAATTACACGCTAAAAATATAGCGGCAATGGTATTAGCTGAGCAGTTTGAGCTACAACCGCGCGATATTGTGTATGTAACATCGGCACCGCTTGCGCGCTGGAACCGTGTAATTAGCTTACTATTACCGTCAATCGCTACTGTAGATAGTGTTGACGATTTAACTGCAAACTAAGGTTTTTTAAAATGTTTGATTCAGTTTTAGTGGTGTGTGCAGGTAATATTTGCCGCAGCCCAACAGGCGAATATATTTTAAAGCAAAAGCTTGAAGGCAAAAATATTAAAGTAGCATCAGCTGGGTTAACCGCGCTTGAAGGGAAGCCTGCAGATGAAAAAGCAAAACAAATAGCGCTCGCACATGGAGTTAGTATGGATGCTCACCAAGGTCAGCAGCTTACATCAAGCTTAGTTGCGCAAAACAGCGTAATACTCGTAATGGAAGAGCGCCATTTAAACGACGTACATGCTCGTTACCCAGAAGCGCGCGGTAAAACGTTTTTACTTGGTAAGTGGATTAATAACGCCGAAATACCAGACCCATACCGCCAAAGCCGAGAAGCTTTTGAACACGTTTACACATTAATCGATAGCGCCTGTAGCGCTTGGCAAAAGTATTTATAAGGAATGGCTAATTTAATGAATTCTCAGCCAAGTGCAACCCAAACTAATAAACAAAACGAAAATTCACAAGATATAGATTTAATGGTGTTTGTTGGCGCCATAATTGATCGTAAATTTTGGGTACTAACTATTACAATAGTATTTATGCTGATGGGTATTGTTTACGCAAGATACTCAACACCAATCTATCAGGTAAACTCAATTTTACAAGTAGAGAGCTCAGGCTCAAATGTGCCAGGTTTAGATGATGTTGGTGGCATGTTTGAATCGTCAAGTAACTCAACAGCAGAAATAGAACTATTAAAATCGCGTAGCATAATTGGTGAGGCTGTCGATACACTTAAACTTGATGTAATTGCTACCCCAAAACTTTTTCCTTACATTGGAGAGCACGCATACAATGCGTTTTCACCTGTTAAGCCAAACCAATTTGCAGAGCCTCAATTTGGAGCTGATAGTTATGCTTGGGGAGGAGAAAGTATAGATGTTTTTAGATTTAAAGTCCCTAACTCGTCAATTGGTAAAACTTTTATTCTAAGAGTTGCGGCTAAAAAGACACTGCTTTTACTCAACAGTAATGAAGAGCAAATATTAAAGGGTAATGTAGGAGAGGAACTCACCAATGGGAGCTTTACGCTAACAGTAAAGAGTCTTAATGCACGCCCAGGTACTGAGTTTTTAATTACACGAAAAAATCGACTTGGTACTGTTTTAGGTTTGCAAAATAGTTTAATGGCAAGTGAGTTAGGTAAGGGAACCGGTATAATTGCCCTTGAAATGCAGCATAGCTCGCCAAGCCACGCACAAAAAGTGATAAATGAAATTGCACAAATATATGTGCGCCGAAATGTTGAGCGTAATAGCGCCGAAGCACAAAATTCACTCGACTTTTTAAAAGTACAACTACCAGAGATAAAAAAACAATTAGAAGCTGCAGAGGCTAAGTACAACAATTATAAAATAGAACAACAGTCTGTAGATATAAGCTTGGAGACGCAATCAGTACTCGATCGTGTTGTAACCTTAGACACAAAACTACAAGACTTAGATTTACAGCGTTTAGAATTAAGCCGAAAATTTAAAAGTGAGCACCCACTTTATCAAGGCTTAGTTGAAAAAATTAATGAGATGAAAAAACAAAAAGAAGAGCTTGTACAAGAAGTTGGTAACCTACCTGCTACTCAGCAGCAGTTATTAAGCCTTAGGCGCGATGTAGAAGTAAATAACCAAATTTACATGCTGCTTTTAAGCAAAGCTCAAGAGCTTGATGTGGTACGCGCAGGTACAGTAGGTAATGTGCGTATAATAGACTCAGCAGAGTTAAACTCAACCGGACCAATAAAGCCTAAAAAACCATTAATAGTTGTTATTGCGACAATATTAGGTGCGTTACTATCTATAGCTATTGTTATTGTACAAAAAGCACTTAATAAAGGAGTGGAAGATCCTAGTGAAATAGAAGCGCTTGGGTTGCCTGTATATGCAAGCGTTCCGCATTCAGAGTATCAAGACAAGCTAGCTGGTTTTGTTAAAGTGCGTAAAAATAAAACGGCTAAAGCTCAAAGCATACTCGCTGTTGATAACCCAGCAGATCTTGCGATTGAGGCTTTGCGGAGCTTACGCACTAGTTTACACTTTGCGATGATGGAAGCTAAAAACAATATTATTGCTATATCAGGCCCAAGTCCCGGTGTAGGTAAGTCGTTTATATCGGTTAACTTAGCCTCGGTTCTTGCGCAAAGCGGTAAAAAAGTACTGATTATTGATGCCGATATGCGCAAAGGTTACTTGCAAACGCAGTTTGGCCTTAAATGGGACAATGGCTTAAGTGATTACTTGTCGGGCCGTTTAAACCTAGAGCAAGTTACTAAAGCAACCAAAGTTGAAGGTTTAAGTGTTATTACGCGTGGACAAATACCGCCAAACCCATCTGAGCTATTAATGCACTCTAATTTTAGTAAACTAGTTGAAGAAGTAAGTGCAGCTTACGACATTATAATTATTGATACCCCTCCAATACTTGCA
Source organism: Pseudoalteromonas sp. FUC4 (assembly GCF_008370255.1). Lineage (GTDB taxonomy): Bacteria > Pseudomonadota > Gammaproteobacteria > Enterobacterales > Alteromonadaceae > Pseudoalteromonas. The sequence continues at coordinate 173,426 of NZ_SEUI01000003.1, forward strand.
GTAACCGACCCTGCAATAGTAAGTGCTCATGTTGGTACAACGTTATTAGTTGCGCGCTTTGGGCAAAACCATTTGCGCGAGATAGAGCTAACCCGCAATCGTTTTGAGCAAAATGGTACAGATGTAAGGGGCTTGGTATTTAACGGTGTTATTAAAAAAGCCAGTAATGCGTATGGGTATTACGGCTATTACAATTATGAGTATAAATCAGATAAGTAAGTCCAATGTACTTAGGTTAATTTAAATTTTTATGGAACTAATATGTTAAACAAAAAAACAGTGTTAATTACTGGTGGCACTGGGTCATTTGGTAAAAAATTTATAGAAACTATTTTAGCGCGCTACCCAGATGTAAAAAAAATAATCATCTATTCGCGTGACGAATTAAAGCAATCTGTAATAAAACAAAAATACCCAGCATACGATTACCCGCAATTACGTTTTTTTATTGGTGACGTGCGTGACAAAGAGCGTTTAACGCAAGCGTGTGAAGGTGTTGATGTAATTATTCACGCAGCAGCTATTAAGCAGGTTGATACTGCTGAATACAATCCAACAGAATGTATTCGTACAAACATAGATGGTGCTGAAAATGTTATTCATGCTGCACTAGCATGTGGTGTAAAAGATGTTGTTGCACTATCGACAGATAAAGCGTGCGCACCAATTAACTTATACGGTGCCACTAAACTTGCATCAGATAAATTATTTGCTGCTGCTAACAATATTCGCGGCTCGAAAGACATTAAATTTAGTGTTGTTCGTTACGGCAATGTAATGGGTTCTCGTGGATCTGTTATTCCTTTCTTTTTAGAAAAGCGAAAAGAAGGTATTTTACCAATAACACATAATGAAATGACTCGTTTTAATATATCGCTTCAAGACGGCGTTAATCTAGTTATGTTTGCCTTGGGTAACCATCTTGGTGGTGAGATATTCATCCCTAAAATCCCATCATACAAAATTTTAGACATTGCAGAAGCCGTAGCACCTGAATGTGAAACGCGTGATGTAGGTATTCGCCCAGGTGAAAAACTACATGAAGAAATGATTACAGATACTGACTCATTAAATACGATTGATTTGGGTCCATACTACGCAATTTTACCCTCTGTATCGTATACATATACCGAAGAAGAATACCTCGCTCACCATAAAGCTGAAAAAGTACCATTTGGCTTTAAATACAACTCAGGAACAAATACTGAGTGGGAAACAATTGAAGGCTTGCGTGAGCTTATTGTTGAACATGTTGACCCATCGTTTGAAGTATAGAGATAACTAAATGATACCGTATGGAAAGCAAGATATAATTCAAGCAGATATTGATGCAGTGGTTAATGTTCTAAAGTCGGATTTTTTGACGCAAGGGCCGCAAGTCCCTGCGTTTGAAAGAGCATTGATGGATTCAACCGGCGCCAATCATGCCTTGGCTGTTAATAGTGCAACGTCGGCTTTGCATATTGCTTGTTTAGCGCTTGAGCTAGGGGTAGGTGATAGATTATGGACAACACCAGTCACTTTTGTAGCCTCAGCTAATTGTGGTTTGTATTGTGGCGCATCAGTAGATTTTGTTGATATAGATCCCGCAACTTATAATCTTTGCCCTGTAGCATTAAAAGAAAAGCTTATCCGCGCTAAAAAAGAAGGTGCTTTGCCTAAAGTTTTAGTTGCAGTGCATTTATGTGGTCAGCCATGTGACATGAAAGCAATCCATGCGTTATCTATAGAATATGGCTTTAAAGTCATTGAAGATGCTTCACATGCAATAGGTGGGCGTTATTTAGAACAACCAATTGGATCATGTGAATACAGCGATATTACCGTGTTTAGTTTCCACCCTGTTAAAATTGTTACCACCGCAGAAGGTGGTGCGGCATTAACGAATAGCAAAGCACTTGCAGAAAAAATGGCACTTTACCGAAGCCATGGAATAACACGTGACGAAGTATTAATGGAAAATGCATCGCATGGTGGTTGGTACTATGAGCAAGTGGATTTAGGTTTTAACTACCGCATGACGGAGCTGCAAGCTGCACTCGGTGTGTCGCAAATGAGCCGCTTAAGTGAGTTTGTTACTGCACGTCATGAATTAGCAGTACGTTATTATGACAAGCTAGCTAGTTTATCGATTATACTGCCTTATCAGTTACCTAATACTTATTCTGGCTTACATTTATATGTTATTCGTCTAAACCTAAATGAAATCAGCAAAACGCATAAAGAAGTGTTTGACGAGCTAAGAGAAAACGGTATTGGTGTAAACCTGCATTATATTCCTGTGCACCTACAGCCTTATTACCAAAAAATGGGCTTTAAACAAGGTGACTTTCCAAATGCAGAAAGTTATTACAGCAATGCTATTTCATTACCGATGTTTCATGGCATGACCCATGAGCAGCAAGACGAAGTTATCAGTAAGCTAACACAAATATTAGAAGCCTAATCATGAATATAGCAATCATCCCTGCACGTGGTGGAAGTAAGCGCATACCTCGCAAAAATATCAAAGAGTTTCACGGTAAGCCAATGATTGCTTATTCGATTGCGGCGGCTTTAAAGAGTAATTGTTTTGATAAAGTAATTGTATCAACTGATGATGCTGAAATAGCCGAAGTTGCAATACAATATGGGGCAGAAGTGCCATTTATGCGCCCTGCTAATATTGCGGATGATTATGCAACCACGCTCGATGTAATAAAGCATGCTGTTGAGTATACCGAGTTACAGGAATGGGGCGTTGAAAATGTATGTTGTATATATGCAACCGCTCCTTTTTTAATACCTGAGTTTATCCAGCGCGGATTTATAGAGCTGACATCGAGTAATATAGATTACGCCTTCAGTGCAACAAGTTTTCCTTTTCCAATTCAAAGAGCTTTAAAGCTTAATAATGCACATTGTGTTGAAATGTTTCAGCCAGAACATTTAAATACTCGTTCTCAAGATTTAGAAGAGGCCTACCATGATGCAGGTCAGTTTTACTGGGGTACAGCTGATGCTTTTTCAAAAGGCAAGGCTATGTTTACTTCTCATTCTAAAGCGGTGTTACTTCCAAGAGCTTGCGTACAAGATATAGATACAGAAGAAGATTGGGAATATGCTGAGTTGTTATTTTCAGTATTGAATAAGTATAAAAAATGAATATAGCTTTCCGTGTTGATGGATCTCCTCATATAGGTGGTGGGCATTTAAGCCGATGCTTAACCATAGCTAACTTGATCAAGAAAAGAGGTGGAAATTGCCTTTTTGTTCTTAGAGAACATCAAGGCAGCCTTAGTGATTTGGTAACAAGAGCAGGTCATAAATTAGAGCTTCTACCTTTACAGTTAGAAAAGAATGAAGAATATGGGTACTATGAAAGCTGGGTCGGGGCCTCGTGGCAAACTGATTCAGCTCAATCGCTAAGAGCTATAAATAAGTACTTTAACAGTCAAATAGACTGGCTGATAGTTGATCATTATGGCTTGGATAGTCGCTGGGAAAATGAATTTACCAATAAAGGTATAAAAGTTGGAGTAATAGATGATTTAGTAAATCGTTGTCACAATTCCAATTTCTTACTTGATCAAACTTGTGGCAGAGATAAAAAAGAATATAAAGAGCTAGTTCCCTCCACAGCAGAGTTATTTTTGGGAGAGAAGTTCTGCTTACTAAGAGATGAATTTTTTTCTTTGAGAGTTAGGGCCATAGAAAAAAGAAATAGTTTTTCGAGTGTCCAAAAGGTTCTGATAAATTTTGGTAGTACCGACCCAACAGGTCAAACATTATTGGCGCTAAAAGGAATTGAGAGTTATGCCAAACAAAAAAATGTTGAAGTACTACTTGTTATAGGTAGCGGGTGCCCTTCTCTAGAGCAAATTAAAAGTACTCTAAAAAGTCTTCATTATAAGATAAAGCTATATATCGATACTAACTCTGTTGGTGAGTTAATACTAGATTCTGACCTGTGTATTGGTGCCGCAGGAGCAAGTACTTGGGAACGCTGCTTTCTAGGTCTTCCAACATTATTAGTTAAGACCGCAGAAAATCAAGCTGATGTCATTAATAGGGTTATTTCATGTAACGCTGCAATTGGTTATATCGGTGATCTTGATTGTGAATCTTCGTTAGCTAATGCATTAGATAAGCTAGAAAATAATTTTGAACCTGTGTCGAAAGCAAGCTTACAGTTAGATATTGGTAACAGCTTAGATGTTTTTATAAAATACCTATATGGCGAAAAATATGAATGAAATAATTATTACGGGCTGTACAAGCGGCGTTGGCTTAGCTTTTCATGAAATAGTTAATTCAGGTGAATTGCTAGATAATTATAATGTTTTATATTTAGGTAGGGATCTAAGTAGGTTAACCAAAAGTGACAATCAAAAATACCTTGAGCTTGATCTTTCTCAAAGTGGCTATATCAATTGGGATTTAATATACGGTTACCCTTTCCCAAAACTAATTACTCTGATCTCTAACGCTAGTATAATTGATCCCCTAGGAAAGATAACACCAGATAACTTTGATACTCTGAAGCAGAGCTTGAATGTAAACATACTTTCGCCTATAGAAATTTTTAGTAGTTTAGCTCGTTGGGCCGAGGCGAACTCAGTATTAATAAAAATTATTAATATTACCAGCGGGGCTGCAAATAGCCCTATCGCAGGCTGGGGGGCCTATTGTATGACTAAAGCAGGCATTAAAATGTTTTTAGATGTCATGTCAAAAGAGAGTGAACATATTGAAGTTATACATTTTGACCCAGGGGTTATCGACACAGGTATGCAAGCAAAAATTAGGCAGGCAACTGCAGATGAGATGCCATTGGTTGATAATTTCAAAGACTTTAAAGTTAATGGGCAATTAAAATCTCCCACAGATGTTGCTTTAAAACTAATTGATATGTGTAAACTTTGATTATGAAAATAGCGATTATTGCCGATATACACGCAAATAAACCAGCCTTTGATGCCGTAATAGAGGATATTGAGAAAAATAAATGTGCACATATTTGTGTGCTTGGCGATTTAGTTGGTTATTACCATTGGCCAAAATATATTGTTGAACAATTGATGAACAATCCAAAGTTTACAGTTATTCGTGGAAATCATGAGGATTTATTAAAAAGCTCTATTCTCGATAGTAGTTTTAAATCTGAGTGTTATAAAAAGTATGGAAGTGGACTCAATATATGTATGGAAAGCTTGTCAAATGAACAACTGTTATGGCTAGAGTCATTGCCAAAAAGTGCAGAGGTTTGCATAGATGATATTCGCATAGGTCTTTTTCACGGTAGTGAAAGAGAAACTGATGAGTATATTTACCCTGATTCACCAAACTCACGAATTAAAGATATTCAGGTGAAAAAGTTTGATTTCATATTCTTTGGGCACACCCATTACCCCGTTATATTTACTAAAAATAATACTTTAATCGCCAACCCAGGATCTGTTGGGCAGCCAAGAGATGTGGGCTCTCTTTCTAGCTATATTATTTTAAACACAAGAAATAATTCACTCAGCTTTAAAAGGGTACCTTTCAATAGTGAAACGGTACGGGCGAAAGTGCTTGAGCATGATCCTCATTATGATTATTTAGTCGAGATTTTAAAGAGAAACAATCCATATGTATAATATTAACCAACACTTAAACGTTGTAATGGTAAGCGGGGCTGGAGGAGACATCGGTATTGCAATTGGGCGAATCCTTCAAGAGCAAAAAATTACTAGTGTTATAGGTTGTGATGCAAAAATAGGACACGTTGGTGAGTGTGTTTTTGATAGGTTTATTCAATCACCTTTGGCAAGAGATGATGATTATTTTACTTTTCTAAAGTCTACATTCGAAAGATACAAAGTTGAGCTTTTTATACCAACTAGTGAAGCTGAGATTAAAGCAATTTTTGACTTTGGTTTGGCCGATAGTAAGTTGTTTGGTGTTTCTGTTTTAATCGCGAGTGAAAAAGCGGCTTTAATAGCTTTGGATAAACTTGAAACAGCTAATGTACTAAAAGAAATTGGCTTGAATTCTCCTTGGACACACCCAGCTAATTTTTTACCTAATGAAGTACCTTGTATTTTTAAACCACGTAGTGGTCAGGGGAGTAAAGGTTTAAAGGTTGTAGAGTCACTTTCGGAAGCTGAGAGCCTAATTAATACAGGTGACTACATTTGGCAAGAGCTCCTATTACCAGATGAACAAGAATTTACCTGTGGTGTGTACAGACATACTAGCGGCGAGTGCCGCTCTATAATAATGAGAAGAACGTTGAGTGGTGGCTTTACTGATAAAGGTGAAGTAGTAGAGAACTTAGAAATTGAGCGGTATATCTTAAATATTGCACAAAGCCTCAATATTCAAGGCGCTGTCAACTTTCAGCTTAGATTAACAAAGAGAGGGCCTTTTCTTTTCGAAATAAACCCACGATTATCAAGTACTGTTATGTTTAGACATAAATTAGGTTTTGCAGATTTAGTTTGGGCTATTGAAGAAATATTATTGCTCCCTTTAAGTGATTACAATCCCCCTAAAAATGGAACTAAGTTTTATCGTGGGATCCAAGAGTATATTAAGTAGGAAATTATGAGAAACTATATTGAGATTGCGAAACGAAAGATTGGTCCTGATTACTCGCCTTATATAATTGCTGAAATGTCAGCAAATCATAACGGTGATATAGAAAAGGCTTATAAAATAATAGAAATGGCAAAAGAGTGTGGTGCTGATGCAATAAAATTGCAAACCTATAAAGCAGACACTATTACGATGAAGAGCAATAATCCGGAGTTCTTGATTGAAGGTGGCTTATGGGATGGTCGTTCACTCTATGATTTATATGAAGAAGCACATATGCCGTGGGAATGGCATAAACTGCTATTTGAAAAAGCTAAAGAGCTAGGTATCACTATTTTTAGCTCGCCTTTTGACTTTACGGCTGTTGATTTGCTCGAAGAGTTAGGTGCTCCTGCTTATAAAATAGCTTCATTTGAAGCCATTGATTTACCGTTGATTGAATATGTTGCTAAAACAGGTAAGCCAATGATTATTTCAACAGGTATGGCTAGCGAAGAAGAAATACGTCAAGCAGTGGAAACTGCCAGAAATGCAGGTTGTGAAGAGCTTGTTGTACTGCATTGTGTAAGTGGTTACCCTGCGCCTTCTGGAGATTATAACTTAGCGACTGTGGCAGACATGGCAACTCGTTTTGATGTGCTAACTGGTCTATCAGACCATACAATAGATAACACAACAGCAATTACATCAGTAGCATTAGGCGCGTGCTTAATAGAAAAGCATGTAACGCTTGATAGAAATGGTGGTGGGCCAGATGATAGTTTCTCATTAGAAAAGCCAGAGTTACTACAATTGTGTAGAGATTCTAAAATAGCATGGGAAGCGGTTGGCAAAGTTAATTATGAGCGAAAAGAAAGTGAAAAAGGTAGTGCGAAATTCAGGCGTTCACTTTATGTGGTGAAGGATATTGCGGAAGGTCAATTATTTACGCATGAAAATGTAAAGAGTATTAGACCTGGTTATGGGCTAGAACCAAAATACTTGTATGACGTAATTGGACAAAAAGCTAATTCAAGTATTGCACCTGGTACTGCTTTAAAGTTCTCAATGATAGATAGTGATCTTAATGAGCAGCTTTTTTAAAAATACTTCAGTATATTTTTTAGCTAATATACTAAATGCAGTAATACCCTTTTTACTTTTACCGATATTAACTCGTTACCTATCGGTTGAAGAGTATGGTCAAATAGCTATGTTTCAACTATTAATTACAGGGCTTGCAGGTTTAGTTGGTTTGAACACTGTTGGAGCTGCGGGACGCAAGTTTTACGATAAAAATATAAGTAAATCAGAATTAGCTATTTATAATATGAACTGCCTATGGATACTTGTCTTTACTGCTGTAGCAATTACTCTACTTACCTTGCTATTCAGTAAAGAGGTTGCTTTATGGTTATCAATACCTAGTCACTGGATTTATTTGGCTATAACGATATCTTTTAGTTCTTTTATCCTTCAATTTAGGTTGAGCCAATGGCAAATAAGAGGAGAAGCTAAAAAGTACGGTGTGTTACAAGTTAGTAATAGTTTATTTAATTTATGTGGCTCTTTAATATTTGTTGTTGTGCTTTCAATGGGGGCACAAGGTAGAATTGATGCTTTATTTATAACGGGTATTATTACTGCTATTATTTCTTTTTATTTTCTAGTAAAGCATAAGTTAATTACATTTTCTTTTCCTAATAAAAAAAGTATCTATGAGGCACTCAATTTTGGTGCTCCTTTAGTACCACATATATTTGGAGTTTTTTTACTATCGAGTGCTGACAGATACGTTATTAACGATAGTTTAGGCCTAGGCGCGGCTGGTGTTTATTTACTTGCTGTTCAACTAAGTAGTGCTCTATCTATAATATTTGATGCTATTAATAAAGCATATGTACCTTGGTTGTTCGAAAGCTTAACTAAAGATGACGAGCTAACAAAGCTTAATATTGTAAAAAATACCTATAAGTATTTTGTAGTATTAGGTGTGGTTGCCGTATTTGGATTTGTTCTTGGCCCGTGGGTAGTTACATTTGTGGCTGGTGATAACTTTAGCGAGGCAGCGACAATTGTTGGCTGGTTGTTACTTGGCCAAGTATTTAGTGGCATGTACTTAATGGTAACTAACTATATATTTTATTCAAAAGAAACAAAGTTATTATCACTTGTAACTATTTTTACAGGTGCGCTAAACGTTTTATTACTATATATGTTAATACCAATGTTTGGGTTAAAAGGAGCCGCATACTCTTTTTGTGCATCAATGCTAATAAGGTTTTTACTAACCTGGTTAATTGCGAGCAAAAAAGTAAAAATGCCTTGGTTATTAGTATAAAAACCAATTTATGAGTGCGGCTTTAACAGAGTGCTACGATGTTTCATAATGAAAGTAAGGATTGAAATAGTTGAAAAAAAGAGCTGTAGTAGAAAATACTTGTTATAGCCTGTTGCTGTACTTCCTTTATGACCGAGATTGGAAAAGTAAGGATTACTTTATATTTGGTAATAGGATTAGTTCAAAGTATATTAATAAAATGCGTGAAAAAGTTTCGCATTTTGATATCCTAGAAAGCTTTATGTTTTCGTATAAAAATCACTCGTTTAAATTTTTTTCAGAAAAGCGTAAAGAATATTTAAAGTTCAAAAAGTATACTGAATTTTATGGGAATGTTTGTACTAATTTATACTTACCGTTTAGAAAAATAAATAGATTTGAAATAGAAGACGGGCTTGGTACATATAAACACTTACAAGGTAATAATAGTTTAAAGCAAAGTATCTCAGATTTTTTAAACCTTAAAAGAGGCTTTTTAAAAAACAAAGTAAAAAAATATATCTTAACTATGTCTGATGATATACCTAAGAGGTACTTAAAAGATGTAGTTGAAATTAATATACATGATAAATGGCAGAATTTAAGCCAGCCAGAGAGAGATGATATATTAGATGTTTTTTGTATTGATATAGAATATTTAAATAAACTGAATGCAAAAAAGATTTTGATTTTAACACAATGCTTTAGTGAAGATGGCTTTATATCCGAAAGTGAAAAGATAGCGATTTATGAAAGCATTGTATCGAAATATAATGAAGACGATATTTTAATTAAAACTCATCCAAGAGAAAAAACAAATTACAAAAACATATTTCCCAATATATCTGTAATTGACGATCCCTTCCCTTTTGAATTAATTTCATTGCACGGTATTAAATTTAGAAAAGCAGTCACACTAACATCTACGTCGGTATTTAGTTTTAACTATGATTTAGATGTGGATTATTTGGGTACTGAACCATTCCCAAAACTGGCAGAGAAAACTTATTTTATAAAATCTAAATTTAAAAAAAACAAGCTTTAAATTGTATTGGAAGTGAATTATTCAAATGAAAATAACAGTAGTTTTAGGCACCATGATTCATGGCGGAGCTCATAGAGTAGCTTGTATACAAGCCAATGAATTGGCTGAAAGAGGATATGAAGTTACTTTATTGCTAGTAGTTGGCGCTTTACAGTTCCCTTACATAATCTCAGAAAAAGTTAAAGTCGAGTACGCCTTGCCTGCAGAAAATTTAGAGCTTTCTAATATCACAAGTAAAGTAAAACGAAAACTATTAGCTCCTTTCTATCTTGTAAGTAAATTAAAAAAAATAAAACCAGATTTAGTTATTTCCCATATCCAATCTACTAATCGGGAGGCTATTTTAAGTTGTTGGTTTTTGAATATCCCTATTATAGCGTGTGAACATACAAGTTTTAATATGCCTTATGGGCTTAAAGGAAAATTTGCATATATCGATAGGCGCTTTATATATAAATTAGCTAATAAAATAACTGTATTAACAACTTCAGATATCGATGGCTTTTACGGCAAGTATTTAAAAAATACTTCTGTCATGAAAAACCCTGGGACTTTTGAATCCGAAATATTAATTACTCAAGAACAAAGGCGTAAAGTTGTTTTGGCCGTAGGTGATTTAAACCGTATTCACGTGAAAGGTTGGGATAATTTAATTGAAATATTTTCACAGGTTTCCACTCAACATCCTGGGTGGGTGCTGCAGCTTGCTGGTTCTGGTGAGCTGGGCAAGAGCAAGTTACTCGAATTAGCGCGCAATAAAGGTGTTGAAAATAATGTCCAATTTCTTGGGGCCGTCAGTGATGTAAAAAAATTATTGCAGAACTCTAGCGTTTTTATTCTCACCTCCCGAAATGAAGGCTTGCCAATGGCATTAATCGAAGCCATGTCTCAAGGATGTACTTGTATTGCTTTTGACTGTAAAACTGGTCCATCTGATATAATTACAAATAACATTGATGGCGTATTAGTTGACGATCAAAATGTAGAGCAAATGAGTGAAAAGCTAAATTGCTTGTTATCGGATGAAAATAAAAGAAGAGTCCTTTCAGAGAAAGCAGTTATTAGTTCTCAGCAATTTTCTAAAAATAAAATTTTTGATGAGTGGGATTCTCTGATTAATAAAGTATTAAATAGGCAAAATAATGAACGTAAAAATCAACTTTAATGATCTATCTGTCATCAGAGGGCTGGCTGCTTTGTATGTAGTATTTAATCATGCTAGGGGGCACTTGTTTGCAGGAGGTAATTATTTATCTTCAATCAAAGAGTTAGATTGGTTTGATAAAGCTAATTTAGCACTTTTGCAATTAACATCACTAGGTCAAGAAGCAGTTATCTTATTTTTTGTTCTTAGTGGCTTTAGTATTGCACATAGTTTGAACCGTAATGGTAGTGTAGCTAATTTTATTAAAAACCGCTTTATAAGAATTTACCCACCATACTTTTTTTCTTTACTATTTGTTATCTTTTTAGCTCAAGTATTTAGTAATTGGGATGGCAGTGTTAATTACTTGTCTTCTAATAATATAACTAAATATTTGCTTTATGCTAAATCGGATGGATCATTTACCGCTCAGTATTGGTCTTTAGTTTATGAAGTGATTTTTTATCTTCTAGCACCTTTGTTATTAATAAGAAGTAGGTTATTCGTTTTTTCAATGTTTTTTTCTATTGTATTCTATTCTCTGAGCTATTTTTATGGTAGTGGTTTTATTACATCTAAAAATATTATTTTGAGTTTTTTCTCTGATATTTTTATCTATTTTATGATTGGGATATATACATATAATAACTTCTCTAAGCTAGGTAAGCTCAAGTGTAAAAATAAAACGTATTTTTATATGATATGCATTTTACTTTTCATGATTATTTTAGTTATGAAAAAAATTCTAGCTTTTGATCCTAAGTTGACTTCACTTTTAGTTGCTGTTAGTTCTATTTTTATTATTGTTAATGTGAATAATCTAGATGTAAAAAGCAAAGGTTTAATTTTTTTAGGGGAGATTAGTTACTCTTTATACTTAAATCATTTTGTGGTTATAGTGTTCGCAGAGAATGTTTTATACTATTACTTTAATGTTGCTAGAAATGATATGAATAGTTATTATTTGTGGATTTTGATTATTCCATTTTGCATCATGTTTTCCATGGTTATGTGGTATTTGGTTGAAAGAAACTGCAATGTTTATCTACATAAAAAAAGAGTGGCTTTTAGGGCTAGTCCCTTAAATAAAATATAATAGGAGTGAGTCCATGGCTATATACTACTTCACAATTATTATATTTATAATTTTTGGTTATATTTATGAGCGAGTTGGGCGAGAGAATAATGCTAAGATTATAGCGTTTATAGTATTAGTTTTTTCAATTGCCTACGGCTTTAGGTTTGAAGTTGGAGTTGATTGGTTCAATTATGTAAAAGTTTACGAACGACAAGTCGCTGATATATGGTCTTTGAACACTATTGAAGTTGGATACAAAGCCCTTAATGTTATAGCTTACTATATGGATATAGGCATTGTTACGGTTATATTTTTATCAACTGTATTTTTTATTACGTTTACCCTGCTAGGGGCTAAAAAAGCAGGTGTTAATCCTTTTTATTTTTTTGCTATAGTCGCGCCATATCATTTGGTTATGTCAGGCGTTAATTATACTCGCCAAGGGGTGGCGTTAAGTATATTTATTTATGCGGTTGCTTGCTTAATAAACAACAAAAAAAATCAATTTTTACTCTTTATTATTTTAGCAGGGTCTTTTCATACATCAGCTTTGTGCTTTGCTCCTCTATATTTTATTGAGCATAAAAAACGTTATGTCGTTCTTTTGTTTGCTTTGATTATACCGCCTATTGTTTACTCTATGTTAATGGAGTATAGCCAATACATTGACTCTACAATGGAAAGCTCAGGGGTTTATTTAAGATCGGTATTTTTACTCGTCCCAACAGTGCTGTTATTACTACACATAAACACAGTTAAAACATTTTCGTTAATTGAGCAAAGATTGGTATCTATTGTTATCTGCTCGTTTCCGCTTGTTGTGCTGTTTTCGGTGTTGTCGTCAACAATTGCTGACCGGTTTGCATATTACTTTATATTATTAAGTACGCTTTGTTGGATGTTAGTTAGTGCACGCAATACAAATATTAACGCTAGGTTTTTAAAACCTTACGGTAATTTTATTTTGTTTATAACAGCCATGTTTGCTTTTGTTGTATGGGCTTTATATACAAAATACATAAAACAATATGAGTTCGACTCTTATTTTAACTATTGGTTAAGTTGAATTATATAATGAAAAAAATAGTACACATAATTAATGCAATGGAAATAGGTGGTGTAGAAGTTGGTGTTTTAAGCTTACTAAAAAGTCACTTAAGTAATGGGTACCATGTTGTTACTGTAAAAGGGTGTGATGAGGTGATATATAATTCACTTTCGGAAAGCGAAAAATGTAGGCTACATGTTTGCAATGGGTATTTTAATGCGCTCAGAAAGTTAATAAAAATTAAGCCTAGCTTAGTAATTAGCTCATTATGGCGGGCTCACTTTGTAAGTATTTTATATAAATTTATAGCCCCAATGCACAAACGAATACACTTTKTGCATAGTGGTCGATTTGCACACAGAGTTGATGAGGTAATAACTAGGTTATCAATTTTCATGGCAACACATGTATTTTGTGACTCTAAACAAACACAACTGTGGCTTAAAAACACATTAAACTATAACAAATCATTCACTTTACCAATGAATATTAGCTTTACTAGTAACGAAAAACCCACCGCATTTTTACCTTTAAGTTTTGTTTTTGTAGGTAGATTTACACCACAAAAAAATATTTTTAAGTCACTTGATTTTATTTACGAGCTTAAAAAGCTTGGCAAGCAAGTAAGTTTTGATTTATATGGGCGAGATGATGGCTCGTTAGCTGATTTAAAAGAGTATGTTATTGAGCTTAATATATCTGATGTTGTTACCTTCCGCGGCTCCTTGTTACCAACTGAAATCGAAATTGAAATGCAAAAGTATAACTTTTACCTTCAAACGAGTTTAGTTGAGGGAATGGCTATATCTGTTTTTCAGTCAATAAAAAATGGTTTGTTTGCTGTTGTAACACCCGTAGGGGAAATTAAAAATTATACTCGGGATTACCAGAATGCATGCTATGTTGATGTAGATAATATACAGGAAACGACTCAGAAATTTTTAGATGTGGTTTCACAAAAAAATAATGACTTATTAAAGGTTGGATTGCTAGTCAATAAGAAAGACTATCCGCAGTTTGATGAATTGTTTTTTTCTACTTTGAAAGGTATTAATTTTGAATAGTAAAAACGCATCATTATCACCACCTACTATTAGAGGTTACATATGAGTATTACACACAGTTGTGCAATAACAGCAAATACTAGTTGGTATTTATATAACTTTAGAAAAAACACAATTTTAGCGCTTCTACAGAAAGGTTATAGCGTAGTTGCAATTGCTCCATATGATGATTACTCACAAAAGTTAATAGAGCTAGGCGCAACCTATATTCCAATAAGTATTGATAGTGGCGGTACTAATCCAGTAAACGACTTAGCAACGGTTTATGCTTTTTATAAAGTATATAAAAAGCATAAACCATGCATTACTTTAAACTTTACTCCTAAAAATAATATTTATAGCACGTTAGTGGCAAAGCTTACTGGTGTTAAAACACTTAATAATATTGCAGGTTTAGGTACTTTATTTATAAGTGAAAGTCTTGCATCAAAAATAGCGAGGGTTTTATACAAATATAGCCAAAGCAAAGCTCACTTTATTTTTTTTCAAAATGAAGATGACAGAGCATTATTTAAGTCTCATCGAATAGCTCAGAACGTTAAGTCGGATAGACTACCTGGTTCAGGCGCAGATTTATCCCGTTTTATTGTATCTCCTGCTCCCGATGATGGTGTTACTCGCTTTTTACTTATTGCTCGTATGCTTTTTGATAAAGGCATAGGGCAATACGTAGAAGCTGCGCGAGTACTTAAAAGCAAATACGGTAATAGCGTTGAGTTTAGGTTATTAGGCTTTTTAGATGTTGATAATCCTTCCGCAGTTTCAAAAGCACAAATGAATACTTGGGTAAATGAAGGTGTAGTTAATTATTTAGGTACTTCTGACAATGTTGAAGCTGAGATAGCGCAGGTTGATTGCATGGTTTTGCCATCGTATTACCGCGAAGGCGTTCCAAAGTCTCTGCTTGAAGCTGGCGCTATGGGTAAACCCATAGTGACAACCGATAACGTAGGTTGTAGAGAAACTGTTGATAATGGCTTTAACGGTTTTATTTGCGAGCCTCGCAGCATAGAAAGTTTAACTAATGCCTTAGATAAAATAATAAACATGCCTCACTCTGAACGCCTTAAGTTTGGTATTAACAGTCGCCACAAAATTGAAAATGAATTTGACGAAAAGATTGTTATAAATAAATACCTTGCGGCTGTTAAGCAGCTTTTAAACGAGGCTTAAGATTATTTGGTTATACACTTTTTAGTGTGTAAATAGTCAATACAATAAAATACTTAACGGAATGGCGTAAGTACTATCTGCTCAGGATGAAACATGTTTATAGATTTACTTCTTACCTTTTTTATTGCGTTTGCAATATTGTTTTTGATGCGAAAAGTTGCACGTAAAGTAGGATTGGTCGACAAGCCTTCGGGCAGAAAGGCGCATACTGGCAACATCCCGCTAGTTGGAGGAGTTGCTATATGTATTACTATTGTACAATATATTTATTCACACCCTAATATGATTAACCACGCGAACTTATACATGTGTTGTATTGTAGGTTTGACTACTGTTGGTGCATTAGATGACAGGTATGACTTAAGTGTAAAAATACGCATGCTGGTACAAACTCTTATATCTATAGCGATGATTTATTTTGCTAAAGCAGAGTTGGTTACGCTTGGTGATATATTAGGCTTTGGTGATATTAGCTTGGGTGATGGTTACGTAGGTGGTTTAATTACTATTTTAGCCGTAATAGGCTGTATTAATGCCTTTAATATGGTTGATGGTATTGATGGACTATTAGGTGGGCTGTCGGTAGTTACATTTGGCGCTATTGGTATTTTATTGAGTATGGCTAATGAGCAAAGCTTAAGTTATTTATGCTTATTATTGGTTGTATGTATGATCCCTTATATTGTTATGAACCTAGGCCTTATAGGTCGTGAGCGTAAAGTGTTTATGGGCGATGCCGGCAGTATGATGATTGGCTTTACTGTTATTTGGCTATTAATTGGTGCAAGTCAAACTTCAGGGAACCCTATGATACGCCCAGTAACCGCATTGTGGCTAATTGCATTACCATTAATGGATATGGCTGCAATTATGATACGCCGAATTAAACAAGGTAAATCTCCATTTAAGCCAGACCGTGAACATTTACACCATATATGCCAACGCTTAGGTTGCACGCCTACACAAACACTTATTTTAATATGCTCAATTGCATCTGTATTTGCTGGTGTAGGTATAATTGGAGAGATTTTTGTAATACCAGAATTTTTAATGTTTTATAGTTTTATAATTATTTTTGCAGCGTATTTTATTGTACTAATTAACTACTGTAAAATTATAAACTTTTTTAGACGTAAATTAGACTTACCTGAAAAAGCCTATGCTTCGGATAAGTAAAAGACTAAAAATAGCCACGGGTTAAGTAATAAAAACTATTGTTGAGAAAGCAATAATTTTACAAACAATATTTTCTAGGCTTAATCGCGCTTTTTCATTTATAAAGTTGTTTTATTTTCAGATAATTTAACATTTAAAGGAATAATCATGTCACGTAAGTATTTTGGTACCGATGGTGTAAGAGGCAAGGTAGGCACGTTTCCTATCACACCTGATTTTGCAATGAAGTTAGGCTGGGCTGCTGGCACGGTATTAGCCTCAAGCGGTACTAAAGAGATTTTAATCGGTAAAGATACACGTAATAGCGGTTATATGTTTGAATCAGCAATGGAAGCTGGCCTTTCTGCTGCAGGTGTAAATGTTGCCTTTGTTGGGCCAATGCCTACCCCCGCGGTTGCGTATTTAGCATCAACTTTTAGAGCCGATGCTGGCGTAGTAATTAGTGCCTCACACAACCCTTACTGCGATAACGGGATTAAATTTTTTAATAACTTTGGCACTAAGCTTAACGACGAGCAGGAACTTGAAATTGAAGCCTTGCTTGAGCAAGCATTAAAAAATGATGCAATGCAGTGTGTAAGCTCAGAGCGTTTAGGTAAAGCAAGACGTATTAACGATGCCCCCGGCCGCTACATTGAATTTTGCAAAGGCATATTTGCTAAAGAGTTAACACTTGAAGGTTTAAAAATTGTTGTTGATAGTGCAAATGGGGCTGCGTATCACATAGCACCTAATGTTTATTCCGAGCTAGGTGCTGAGGTGATCAGCATTAATGATAAACCTGATGGTTTAAATATTAATGAACAGTGCGGTGCTACCCATTTAGATAGCTTGCAATCTGCCGTAGTAGGTAATAATGCAGACCTTGGGATTGCGCTTGATGGTGATGCCGACAGGCTAATGCTTGTTGATGATGCGGGCAATGTTGTTGATGGCGACCAAATTTTATATATTCTGGCAAAAGCTGTAAAGCTACAAGGTAATATGAATGGCGGTGTTGTAGGTACGCTTATGTCGAACCTGGGCTTAGAGCTTGCGCTGAAAGACATGAATATTCCATTTAAGCGCGCAAAAGTAGGCGATCGCTATGTTGTAGAGCAACTTAAAAATACCGGTTGGAAACTTGGTGGTGAAGGCTCTGGCCATATTTTACATTTAGACTACGCGACCACGGGCGACGGTATTGTTGCATCACTTTTAGTACTAACCGCGCTTATACAGCAAAAGCAATCATTAAAAGACTATGTAGCAGGTATGCAAAAACTACCGCAAGTACTTTTAAATGTGCGTTTAACACAAAATAATGCGGATGAAATACTCAATACTGACTCAGTAAAGCAAGCTGTACTTGATGCCGAAAGTATATTGGCAGATACGGGGCGTGTTTTATTGCGTAAATCGGGGACTGAGCCGCTCATCCGCGTTATGGTTGAGTCTACAGATTCGGTGGCCTCGCAAGCGCAGGCTGAGCATATAGCCGCGGCTATAAAAGCGTTATTATAAAATAATCTCATTCTTATAAAGTGCGTGAGTATTGATATGTATTGAAACTGCCTCACAATATATATGAGGCAGTAATATAATTAACTACCCAATAATACTAAAAGCCACGTTGAGCCTCGCTAAAAGAGCTAATGAGGGCTGCTTTAATAAACTTTGCCGCAGGACTATTAAGATTTATATTTTCAATATGAACAAGTCGCTTAGGGATGGTAAGTATTAATATCATATCATTGAGAATTGATTCCCAGATCCTACCGTCAGATAAAGAGTCATCACCCAGTAAAAAAAATGACGTTTTACTTCCCATAAAGAGTCATTCATCGCTGCTTCAATTTGGTACGAAAACATTTCAATATCAGATTCGTCAATAGCGTGTTCAAAAAATCTTCATATGCATAATGAGAAAGATCTACGCCTGTTACCTCGTCAATTAGCTTTTTCATAAGTGCGGATATGAATGATATAGAAAATTCGTTCTGCATATGAACAGACTCACATTGTAGTGGCATAGTTAATTTGGTCACCCATTAAAAAAGAAATGTTATGCTAATAAGCATACAAATTTGGGTGAAAAAACAAACTAAAAAGGTCAAAGCTTATTTAGGCTGTAAGCGTCGTTACTTTAAATCGTGAGTTCCGTCGGCCATTTCTGAAAAGCATATACAGGAGAAGTTTGGAGTGGCTGAATCAGAGAATGCGTGGTTCATTGACAGCACGTATATCAATAAACCCTGTGAAAGTTGGCTGTATCTTGCAGTGGCTGTCGGCGTGTTCTTTTGTAAGGGAATTGGCTGGCGTTACAGCTAATAATGGAGCGGAAATCGTTATCCAAGCGATATTAGTGGCTGTACAGACTGATAAAACAAAGCAGCCTAGCTTAAAAAGCTAGGCTGTCGAAC
The DNA here is from genome assembly GCF_008370255.1 of Pseudoalteromonas sp. FUC4. Lineage (GTDB taxonomy): Bacteria > Pseudomonadota > Gammaproteobacteria > Enterobacterales > Alteromonadaceae > Pseudoalteromonas. The sequence goes on from NZ_SEUI01000003.1 coordinate 192,416, forward strand.
CCTATTGATCGTCACGTAGTGGCGACGATGGAGCGTTCACATTATTAAGCATTCGTTACTTCAGCGACTTTTTCTTTTACGCTTTTCAAAATTTCAGCGACATCAATCACGTTTTTATCTGACTTTTTGGTTTCAATTACAGCATTGACGACAACTTTAGAGCCGTTTCTATAAGGGAAAGACTCCACGAGCATAACAACTTTAGCACCGTCGACTGTCGTCATATAGTAATCCTCTAAACCCAGTTTAGAGTTACTACCATAAATGCGGAATCTGCCATGTGCTTTTTTCATTAGGCGATCAAAGTTAGCTTTTACTGACTGAGAAGGATATTCAGAGTTGATTTCAAACTTTGTTTTAAACTGTGAATTTTTTAGATAAGCAGCTATATCGATACTCGGCACAGCAAAAGGGAGTATAAACCCTTGCTGATAAGGCGTCATTTTTACCGGCTGATAGGTAACTATATTAGCATCTGCTGTACGCTCGGTGCTTTGTTTAATTGTGTATACGGCACCGGATCCGATAGTTCCATTATGGACACGCTTTTCTACTAAAAAATCACCAGACGCTTCAGCCGTTTTTATGCTGTCATACTTCACGCAACCGCTGTCACCAGAGGAAACACATGTATTGTATGCGTTAAAACTAATATCAATTGATTGATCGAGTGGCATCCTATAGCTAACGCTAGGGATGTTTGTGAGCTGAACCTCAGTAGGAGGCGGGGTTGATTTACACGCTGTTAATGTAGAAGCCAACATTGCAACGGTCATTACTTTTTTAAACATACTTCGTCCTTTGTAGTAATAAAAAACTTGCACTTCCTGTGCCCTGTAGTTTGTGCAATAAAGGTACAAGTTATTAGGTTTAAAATATATTCTAATAATATTTGACTACCTCATCAATAGATAAAGTGAATTTTTCTTAGTAAAAGCCAGAAAAATGGTGGATGCTGCAATGGCCTATAGGTGAGCTGTGAAGGCCCTAACGCGTAATGAACATCAAACTACATGCAAAATACTTCCATTTACGAAAAGCTTGAGTAAGTTAAAAGTGTATTTTTACACGTTTTTATCTCAGCCATTTGCGAGGTGAAAGTGTCTCAAATAGCCAAATTCAGACGTTTTTATGTCTCATATGTAAAGTTAAATCGCGCAAAAGGCCTTGCTGTATAAGGACTGTCGGGGAGAGTGGTGTATTCTTCTAATAGCGGGAACTATTAGATAAAGAACTTACATAACGAGATTGAGGTATTGACTTCATGAGGAATGGCTTTGTTTTTCACTTTGACTAATTTAGGTGCTTTTACAGCTTCTTATATTTAGACCGATATTTATAAAATTTTGAAGTTGGTAACTTGTTTTCCCTACAAAACACGTCAATAAATAAGCTACTAGCTTGTTACTGCCCAATCAATTTTTGCCAGTCATTAAGGGGTCTTTGTGTGCATAATACCTACAGTAAAAAACTAAGAGCATTTTCACTTGATTGAATTCACTCTGCTAGGTGTGTTTGCTCGGATGTTTACGAAAATAATAAACTTTTTGCTTGTTCGTTTTCTCTGCTCGCTCTGGTAAAATAATAAAAATATTTTTAAATATAAAGGATTAATATGAAAATTGCTGTGGTCGGTACGGGCTATGTAGGCCTTTCTAACGCAATGCTTTTGGCGCAGAATAATGAAGTAGTTGCATTAGATATAGATGAGCAAAAAATAGCACTTTTAAATGATAAAAAGTCACCTATTGTTGATATCGAAATTAGTGAGTTTTTAACACGGAGCGACTTAAACTTTACAGCCACTGCAGACAAAATGGCAGCCTATAAAAATGCTGATTTTGTCATTATAGCTACACCCACTGATTACGATGTAGAAAACAATTACTTTAATACAAGTTCTGTAGAAGCGGTAATTAAAGATGCGATAGCGCATAATCAAAATGCAGTTATGGTCATTAAATCGACGGTACCTGTTGGTTTTACGCAAAGTATTAAAGAAAAACTTGGCATTAATAACTTAATATTTTCGCCAGAGTTTTTACGTGAAGGTAAAGCGCTGCACGATAACTTATACCCATCGCGTATTGTTGTTGGTGAGCAAAGCGAGCGTGCAAGTGTTTTTGCCAACTTACTTAAGCAAGGCGCTATTAAAGAAGATATTGAAATTCTTTTTACTGACTCAACAGAAGCCGAAGCTATTAAGTTGTTCTCAAACACTTATTTAGCAATGCGTGTAGCTTATTTTAATGAGCTTGATAGCTACGCTGAAGCACATGGCTTAAACTCTAAACAGATTATTCAAGGTGTTAGTTTAGACCCACGTATAGGAAATCACTATAACAACCCGTCGTTTGGGTATGGTGGTTACTGCTTACCAAAAGATACTAAGCAGTTAAGAGCAAATTACGTAAATGTACCAAACAACATTATTGGTGCAATTGTTGATGCTAATACCACGCGTAAAGACTTTATTGCAGACTCAATAATTAAACATAACCCTAAAGTGGTTGGTGTGTATCGTTTAGTAATGAAAACTGGGTCTGATAACTTTAGAGCCTCTGCTATACAAGGTATTATGAAGCGTATTAAAGCTAAAGGCATTGAGGTTGTAGTTTACGAACCCGTACTTGAAGAAAATGAGTTTTATCACTCTCGTGTAATTAAAGACCTAAATGAGTTTAAGCAAATATCTGACGTTGTTGTATCTAACCGTATGGTTGAAGAGCTCAGTGATATTGCTGAAAAAGTTTATACTCGTGATTTGTTTGGTAGTGATTAATAAACAAAGGTTAAAGGCTTATAGTTGAAATTAGTTTTTTGTGCGTGAGCAAGCTTCACGCCTACGACTCAGCCGTATAATTGTGGTGTTATTATTGTAGGCGCCTTGCTTGCTGGCGCGTTAGAAAATAAGCAGAGCTTTAAAAGTTAAAGGCATTGAGGTAAAAGTACGGACCTGGGTAGAAGAGTCTAGGCAGTTATCAAAAATGATACCTGCCTTAATGAAAACTATTGAAACTTGGGATTAGGACTTTTGACCTTTGACCTAAAGAAATTAAGGTGTTTATGAAATATTTAGTAACGGGTGCTGCTGGTTTTATTGGCGCGGCAACATGCCAAAAATTGTTAGCGGCCGGCCATGTAGTAGTCGGTATTGATAATCTTAACGACTATTACGATGTAAATTTAAAACTAGCTCGTTTAGCGCAGTTTGAAAGCCATGAAGCGTTTTCATTTATTAAGCTTGATATAAGTGAACGCCCAGCAATGAGCGAATTATTTAAAGCACAGCAGTTTGATAAAGTAATCCATTTAGCGGCGCAAGCCGGTGTTAGGTATTCAATAGAAAATCCTGATGCTTATGCAGATTCTAACTTAGTAGGGCACTTAAATGTGCTTGAAGGGTGTCGTAATAATAAAGTTAAGCACTTAGTTTATGCTTCATCTAGCTCTGTATATGGCTTAAACGAAAAAACACCGTTTGAAACAACTGACAGTGTTGACCACCCAGTATCTTTTTATGCTGCTACTAAAAAAGCGAATGAGCTAATGGCACATAGCTATTCTCATTTATATAGTTTACCTACAACAGGCTTACGCTTTTTTACTGTTTATGGCCCATGGGGTCGCCCAGATATGGCGCCGTATATTTTTACTAAAAAAATACTTGCCGGTGAAACGATTGATATAAACAACAACGGCGATATGTGGCGTGACTTTACTTACATAGATGACATAGTAGAAGGTGTTGTTCGTGCTGCCGATGTTATACCTGTTGCGAACCCGAATTGGCGAGTAGAAACTGGTTCGCCAGCATCTAGCTCTGCTCCTTATGCCGTTTATAACATTGGTCACGGGAGCCCAATAAATTTAATGAAGTTTATTGAAGCTATTGAGGCAGAGTTAGGTACTGAAGCTAAAAAGAACTTCCGTGAAATGCAAGCCGGTGATGTTTATAAAACCTTTGCTCACACCACAGATTTATTTAATGCGACAGGTTATAAAGCGCAGGTTGACGTTAAGCAAGGTGTTAACGAATTAGTTAAGTGGTATAAAGGTTTTTATAAATGACAATTTAATAATTATTTAGTAATTAGTTAGGAGTGTTAGCTCTGACTTTATACACATAACTAAATATTAAAAAGTTTTACATAAAACGATTGAAAATTAATATAAAGGATTAACGTGAAAATACTCGTAACAGGTGGTGCAGGTTTTATAGGCTCTGCAGTAATACGTTATATTATTGACAATACAGAAGACTCAGTAATTAACCTTGATAAGCTTACTTATGCCGGTAACTTAGAGTCTCTGCAATCAGTTGAGCAAAGCGATCGATATGCATTTGAACATGTTGATATTTGTAATCGAACAGAGCTTGATCGTGTGTTTTTCATGCATAAACCGGATGCGGTAATGCATTTAGCTGCAGAAAGCCATGTTGATAGATCGATTACAGGGCCAAGCGATTTTATTCAAACTAATATTGTTGGTACATATAACTTACTAGAAGCTGCTCGAGAGTATTGGAATGCCTTGGCTGATGATGCTAAAGAAGAATTTAGGTTTCACCATATTTCTACAGACGAAGTGTACGGCGATTTACCTCATCCTGACGAACAAGAGGGTGAACTTCCTTTATTTACAGAGCAAACATCATACGCCCCTAGTAGCCCGTATTCAGCGAGTAAAGCATCGAGTGATCATTTAGTACGTGCTTGGCTTCGAACATATGGTTTTCCTACTATTGTTACTAACTGCTCAAATAATTACGGGCCGTTTCATTTTCCTGAAAAACTAATACCACTTGTCATATTAAATGCTTTAGAGGGTAAGGCATTACCTATATACGGTAAAGGCGACCAGATTCGTGACTGGCTATTTGTTGAAGACCATGCTCGAGCATTATATAAAGTTGTGACTAAAGGCGTGGTTGGTGAAACTTATAATATTGGCGGCCACAATGAAAAGCAAAACATAGAAGTAGTGCAAACTATTTGTAGTATTTTAGATACTTTAGTACCTAAAAATACAAAATATGCAGAGCAAATTACTTATGTAACCGATCGTCCAGGGCATGATAGACGCTACGCAATTGACTCAACTAAAATGAGTGCTGAGCTTAATTGGACTCCAATAGAAACGTTTGAAACAGGTTTGCGTAAAACGATTGAGTGGTATTTAACTAATAAAAAATGGTGTGAAAACGTGCAAAATGGCTCTTACCAGCGTGAGCGTCTTGGCGAAATAAATTCGCAACTAAAGGAGTAAAAAACATGAAAGGAATTATTTTAGCAGGTGGCTCAGGCACTCGCCTTTACCCACTCACCCGTGGCGTATCAAAACAGTTATTGCCTGTTTACGATAAACCAATGGTTTATTATCCGTTATCAACATTGATGCTGGCTGGTATTCGTGATGTTTTAATTATTACCACTCCTGAAGATAACGAGAGCTTTAAACGTTTATTAGGTGATGGCTCAGATTACGGTATTAATTTAACGTATGCCGTACAACCTTCGCCGGATGGTTTAGCGCAAGCATTTATAATTGGTGAGGAGTTTATTGGCAACGATAACGTTTGCCTGGTGCTTGGCGATAATATTTACTACGGGCAATCGTTTAGCCGAACATTAAAAAATGCGGCTGAAAGAGAGACTGGCGCGACTATTTTTGGATACCAAGTAAAAGATCCTGAACGTTTTGGTGTTGTTGAATTCGACGAAAATATGAAAGCAATATCAATAGAAGAAAAGCCAATTAAGCCAAAATCGAATTATGCAGTAACAGGGCTTTATTTTTACGATAACCGCGTTGTTGAACTTGCTAAGCAAGTAAAGCCATCGAATCGTGGCGAGCTTGAAATTACAACCCTTAACGAAATGTACCTAACTGATGGCACATTGAATGTAGAGCTACTTGGCCGTGGCTTTGCTTGGTTAGATACGGGCACACACGAAAGCCTTCATGAGGCATCATCATTTGTACAAACGATCGAAAATGTACAAGGCTTAAAAGTAGCTTGTTTAGAAGAAATTGCTTGGCGAAACGGTTGGTTAAGCTCTAAGCAGCTTCTTGAAATAGCAAAGCCAATGATGAAAAATGAATATGGGCAATACTTAACACGTTTAGTTACTGAGGCTTAGTGATGAAAGTACTTATCACCGGTAAAGACGGCCAAGTAGGCACCAGCCTAGTAACTCTATTGAATAACTTACCTGACGTTACTTTTTTAGCTCTTAATAGAGCAGAGTTAGATATAACTAATGCAGAGCAAGTTAACTACGTTATTAATAATTTTAAACCAAATATAGTTATTAACGCTGCGGCATATACAGCGGTAGATAAAGCCGAAACTGATGAAAAGCAAGCGAGTGCTATAAACTATAATGGCCCGCGTAACTTAGCGATAGCTGCAAATAATGTAAATGCGTGTTTATTGCATATTTCAACTGATTATGTTTTTTCTGGTGATAAGCAGGGGTTATATAACGAAGCTGAGCCAGTTAACCCACAAAGTATATATGGTAAAACTAAGCTTTTGGGCGAAAACGCTGTGGCGGCAGAATGCCCCTCGCATATTATTTTAAGAACTGCATGGGTATTTAGTGAGCATGGTAATAATTTTGTAAAAACAATGCTCCGTTTAGCAAAAACACATGAGACGTTAAGTGTTGTTAGCGATCAGTTTGGTGGGCCTACTTATGCTGGCGATATAGCAAAAACGCTTATTACTATTGCTCAGGCTGTTCATAATGGTAACACCGAGTTTGGTGTTTATCATTATTCAGGATTTCCCCAGGTGAGTTGGCAGCAGTTTGCTGCTGCAATATTTGATACTGCATTGGCACAAGATTTAATTAAAATACCCGTAAAGGTAAATGCCATAACAACACAAGAATATCCAACCCCTGCGAAGCGTCCGTTTAATTCGATGTTAGATACACGCAAAATAGCTAATATATTTGCAGTACAGCCAAGTGATTGGCAAGCAGCACTAAAAAATATCAAGCAATACCAATAAATAGGTAAGTAAGATGAATGTTATTGATACAAAAATTCCGGATGTAAAAATCATTGAGCCAGCTGTATTTGGTGATGAACGTGGTTTTTTTATGGAAACATGGAACCAACAAAAGTTTGAAGAAATGGTTGCTAAAAAGCCAACACAGTTTGTACAGGACAATCATTCAAAATCAAAGCAAGGTATTTTACGTGGTTTGCATTTTCAAACACAAAACACACAAGGTAAACTTGTACGCGTAGTGTCGGGTGAAGTTTTTGATGTTGCAGTAGATATACGAAAAAATTCTCCAACGCTTGGACAATGGGTTGGTGTGTATTTATCAGCTCAAAACCAGCGCCAGCTTTGGGTGCCTGAAGGATTTGCACATGGTTTTTACGTAACCAGTGAAGAAGCTGAATTTGTCTATAAATGCACTGATTACTATAACCCAAGTGCAGAAGTAAGTATTAGTTGGGATGATGCGGATTTAAAGATAGATTGGCCATTGAATGTGGGGCCGCACCTTTCGAGTAAAGATATAAATGGTATTACTTTTACTAAAGCGCCTAAATTATAGTAATTGATATATAAGTAATGTGAATACTGGATAATAAATCTATCTTATACCAACCTACATAAATCTTTGATCAATTTAACGGATTAAACTGCACTATAACGTCGTTAAAAATTTTTTATTTAGAAGAACTAGATACAAAAATTTTCGCCTAGTTCTAGCGTAATTTTCTTAACGTTAAATAGACCCCATATATAAGCCGATTGGTATTAAGCAGCTATTTTTAGTGCTAACTACTTTGAATTTACTAAAATATTTAACTAGAGAATAATAAGGTTAAATAGTTCAAAAACCTATTCTGATTGGTTTGATCATCAAAGTAGTTATTTTTGTTGCTGATTTAGTTTTTAACTATAAACAAAAACCCCGATGATACACCGTATCATCGGGGTTTTTTAATCGCTTTAGTAAAGTTAAACTTTGAATTCGTCTACCGACAAGCGAAGTTCTTCGGCAAGTTTTGCTACTTCTGAACTTGAGATGTTGGTTTGATTAGCACCTTCGGCTGTTTGCTCTGCTATGGCTACAATCGACTCAAGACGTTCGCTAATTTCTTGTGCTACTTGTTGTTGCTCAAGCGCGGCTGTCGAAATCTCTTCACTTACATCGTGTGCTTGCGAAACGGCAAATGTAATCGAATCAAGTGCGCTACTTGCTAGGTCGGTTTGCTCAACACACGATACAGCGCGTTGCTTACCTTTGCTCATTGCCGTTACTGCGGCTTCTGCGCCTGTTTGTAGCGATTCAATCATCGCTTGTATCTCTTGGGTCGACTCTTGAGTTTTACTCGCTAGTGAGCGTACTTCGTCTGCTACAACAGCAAAGCCTCGGCCATATTCACCAGCACGTGCGGCTTCAATTGCGGCATTTAGTGCAAGTAAGTTAGTTTGATCCGCTATTCCTCGTATTACATCTAAAATACTGCCAATTGATGCGCTATCTTGATGTAGTTTATTAATAACTTGTGAAGCGTCATCTACTTCACGAGCAAGCTGTTCAATAGTTGCTTTATTGTTGTTCGAAATACCTTTAACACGCTCAGCTTCTTTGTCAGCATTTTTAATTTCGCTAAGTGCTTGTTGAGCGCTGTTGCTAACTGTTTGCGATGTACTGCTCATTTCGGTTGTTGCAGTAGCCGCTTGTTCAACTTGTGCTTGTTGATTACGGATTGCTTGGCTTGATTCAGCGGTAATGGCAGATGTTTCCTCTGATGCTGCTGCAAGCTGAGTAGAGCGGGAAATAATGCCTTTAATTAAGCTGCGTAAGCTATCAATTAGCGTATTACAACTTTTAGATAGTTCGCCAAATTCGTCTTTAGCGCTGTCGTCTAATCGTTGTGTCATGTCACCACTGGCAACAATATCTAAAATACGGTTAACTTCAGCAAGGGGCTTAGTAATGCGGCTAACGGTAATAATAGCAATCGCGATAGCTAATAAAGTGGCTATGATCATACCAACCCAGGTCCATAAATTAGCTGAATCTACGTCGCTACGTACACCTTGCTGTAATTTGAACGCAACGTCACTTGCTTGATTAACTAACTCATCAATTTGGTTAAGTGCCATTTTGGTTGCTTGCTCCGACTGGGCAAGCTCTGTTTGCGTAAGCGTAATAGAATTAATTAAACGCTTTTTGTTTGCAGCTAAGCCATTGCTCCCCTTGATATTACTTTCTAAAATATCAACATACTCTTTTAGACTTGAATATAGGTCGGTATGTGTTTGCTCAATAGCAGGTTGAATTAACGCAACGGTACGTATTACTTCTTCTAAGTAATACGTTTGCTCGTTTTTAACGATGTCGAGTGTATTAAGTGTTTTAACAGTTAGCATGTCGGTGCTGTTACTAACTACCGACATAAAGTTGTTTTCTAAATTATTTGCAGCTTGATAAGCACGTGGATAGTTTTGCTCAAACCCATCTATATCAATAATATCAAGTACAACTGAATTGGCATCCTCAGCTGTAAGCTCAATGCTTTCGAGTTGTGCATTCAAAGATTTATTAAGCGCAAGTTGTTTGCTTTTATCTGTTAGTAAGCTTTCAACAGTACTTAAAAAGCTTAAATAGGTTTTTTCAACGTTTTGGCTACTTTGATTAAGCGCTGTATCGTTTTTTACTACGTCTTGAAGCTCACGGTGCAAAGTGTTGAATAACTGTTTTTGCTCAAGGACTTGTGCTTTTATCGGAGCAAGCTCATTGGCCGATGTGGTGTAAAAGCTCGCTTGGGCTGCTTTACTCATTAAAATAAATTCGGCTTGCAGCTCAGAGCTTTTATTTAATGCAGGAAGTGATAGTTGGTTCACCTTTTGAGTAGAACGATCGATGTTTGCTATTTTTATTAAGGAGTTACCACCAATTATTAATAATAATAAGGTGATAAATATAAAACCACCCCAAATACGTTGGCTTACTGTCAGGTTCATAAGATTTCCACTCAAAAGTACTTCAATTAAGACTTATCGGCTTTAATTCAGATAAGTTAAGTAATTAAAATCAATTACTTTAACTAATTTTAACTATTAATTGATAAATCTAACAGATGTATTAGTTTTTTTCAGTTTATTTAGACGAAAGGTGGGATTTTTCTGTAATTACTTTTTTAGTACTTAGCTCCATTAGAGTCATGGTGTTACCCCATACGCAGCCTGTATCTAAGGCATGCACCCGTGGATTACCCGTTTTACCTTCAAGTGCTGCCCAGTGGCCAAAAATAATATCGTGTTTAGTTTTTGCAATATTAGGATGGTTAAACCAAGGCGTTAATGTTTGGCTATCGGTTACTGCGCCCTTTGCATTAAGCTCAAGTTTGTTGTCACTCGTTAAAAAACGCATACGGGTAAAATAGTTAACTATGTATCTAAACTTTGCAAAGTCATCAAGGGTGTTAGACCACCTAGCGGGGTGAGGCTGATACATGTGTTCAAAAAATGCTTTAGCGCTACTTGATTGATAACAGCTTTGTGCAAATTGGGCTTGTGTTAGCGCATCTTCAACAGACCAATCGGGGTTTAATCCCGCGTGAGATATAAAGCAGTTATGTTTTATAAGCTCTAAAGCCAATGGCTGGGTTTGTAAAAAAGCGATGTAGTTAGCCATTTTAGGGCTTTCAAATAGTGGGTTTAATTTATCTTTTGGATTAGTGGGTTTGCTAAGAAAGTAGCAGGCAATCATGTGAAGGTCGTGATTGCCTAAAGTGATGGTCATGCTATTTTGATGTTGGTAAATATAGTCTAAGCAGGCTAGGGAGTCTGGCCCGCGAGCAACTATATCGCCAACTAAATATAGGTGATCTTTACTTGGGTTAAAATCAACCCGTTGTAAAAGGGTGTTAAATTCACTAAAACACCCTTGTAAATCACCTATCGCATAATCTGCCATCTAAGTGCTTAATGCAAAATGTTAAGGCAAGCCAAACGAAACACATTAATAGGCGCCTGAAACTCAGAGCCAAACTCGTTGCGTAACGTGTAGTGGCCTTGCATAGTGCCTACAGGTGTATCTAAAATTGCACCGCTGGTGTATTTATAGCTTTCGCCTGGGCCAATATCTGGCATTTCGCCAACAACGCCTTCGCCTTCAACTTCTACTTGTTTGCCATTTGCGTCGGTAATTAACCAATAGCGGCTCAGTAATTTTGCACTGCATAAACTATGGTTTTTAATTGTTACCGAGTAAGCAAATACGTATTTTTCAAGCTCCGGTTGAGATTGACCTTCTACGTAAAATGTTTCTACAGATACCTTTACAGGCGATCCAATGTTACTGCTTGTTGTCATAAATCCAGTTAGCTATATCAATAAATTGTTGTAAAGATAAGCGCTCAGCACGCAGCGTTATATCAATGCCAATGCTAGTTAGCTCTTCTGCGGTAAGTAAGTTACCTAAACTATTACGTAGCGTTTTACGGCGCTGGTTAAATGCTTCTAAACACACGGTGTTTAAAATTTTAACGCTTTTTGCTGTACGTTGCTCTGGCTTTTTAGGTATTAAACGAATAACAGCAGAGTCAACTTTTGGCGCTGGTTTAAAGCACTCAGGAGGTACTTCAACAACCGGCATTGCATTACAGTAGTATTGAGTCATTACGCTTAAGCGGCCAAATGTTTTACTACCTGGGCCTGCAACCATGCGTTTTACTACTTCTTTTTGAAGCATAAAATGCATGTGCTCAATATGATCTGAAAATTCAAAAAGATGAAACAATAACGGTGTCGAAATATTGTAAGGTAAGTTACCAAACACTTTTAATTTTTTGTCATCGCGAACCAAGCTTGCAAAGTCAAACGTCATTGCATCGCCTTGGTTAACGGTTAATTTAGGACCCAAAAATGGGTGTTCAATTAATCGTTGTGCTAAGTCTTTATCTAATTCAACAACCGTTAAATGGCCGCTTAAGTCGGCTACTGGCTCAGTAATTGCGCCAAGGCCGGGGCCAATTTCTACTAAGTTGTCTTCTGGTTTAGGATCAATCGCAGAGACTATTTTATCGATGATAGATTCATCAAATAAAAAGTTTTGCCCAAAACGCTTACGAGCGCGGTGTCCTAAATGTACTTTATCGGTCATTGATTTTGTGCTTTTTCTTGGGCGAGCTTAATTGCTTCGCGGATCGCTAATTCAAAACTGCCAACGTCAGCTGTACCAGTACCAGCTAAATCAAGTGCAGTACCGTGGTCAACTGAGGTGCGGATAAATGGTAAGCCAAGGGTAATATTTACCGATTTACCAAATCCTTTGTATTTTAGCACAGGTAACCCCTGATCGTGATACATAGCAAGTACTGCATCTGCTTCAGATAGGTATTTATGTTGAAATAAGGTATCGGCCGGGAGCGGGCCAATTAAATTCATCCCTTCGCTTCTAAGTATTTCAAGCGTTGGGGTGATTGTTTCTATTTCTTCACGGCCTAAATGGCCATCTTCACCTGCATGTGGGTTTAAGCCACACACTAAAATACGTGGTTTTTCTATCCCAAACTTAGTTTGTAGGTCGTGATTTAAAATACCCGCTACTTTAGTTAAGCGCTCAGGAGTAATGGCACGGGACACATACGCAAGTGGAATATGCGTGGTTACAAGTGCAACGCGTAAACCTTCAGTTGCAAGCATCATAACTACATCTGCAGTATTTGATTGCTGCGCAAAATACTCAGTGTGTCCGCTAAATGAAATGCCCGCTTTGTTAATAATGCCTTTGTGAACAGGGCCTGTAACAACCGCATCGAACGTGCCATCCATGTTTTTTTCACTTGCTATACGCAAGGTATCTAACACGTATTGGCCGTTACCGTCGTTTAGTACGCCAAGATCTACATCTGCACCTAAATCAACCTGATGAATATACAAACTGCCTGCAGGTGCTGCTGTGGCAGGGGCATTATCATCAAATTCAATTAAGTTTATTGTTAAGCCTAAATGCTTTGCACGCTCTTTTAATAGTTTGCCATCAGCAATCGCTATAAGTTGAGCTTCCCACGCTTGCTGAGCAAGCGTGAGTAGCAAATCTGGGCCAATACCGGCTGGTTCACCCGGTGTAATAGCAATTCTTAGAGTCATATTTATTGGTCTATAGGGAAAATTTCAACGTGAGCTTGCTCGCGCATTTCTTGCTGCCAGTTAAAACTTTCTTCCTTAAATTTACGGTTAAACAACATACCGTGAGCACGGTTACGTTTAGCTAGTTCAGTTTTATCAGCTACACGTTTACCAAGTAATTGCACAATATGCCAACCAAACTGTGTTCTAAACGGTTCGCTTATTTCATTTTCTTTAAGAGAAAGTAATGTATCTTTAAACGCAGGTACGTAGGTAGTTGGATCTGTCCAATCGTACTCGCCACCTTTAAGTGCAGAGCCTGGGTCTTCTGAGTACTCTTTAGCAAGTTCACCAAAGTCGGCTGTTCCTGCGCGTAAGTCTTTTGCAAAGCCTGCAAGCATTGAGCGTGCTTTTTCTTCACTTAAAATAATTGAAGGTTTAATAAGTATATGGCGTGAACGTACTTCAGTTGTTTCTACAACTTGTAGACCACGAACGTCTTGTACTTTAATGATATGAAAACCAGCACCAGAACGAAGTGGGCCAACAATAGCGCCTTTCTTTTGGCCTTTTACTGCTTCAGCAAAAAGCGATGGCATTTCGTTAATGCCCATGTAACCAAGTTGTCCACCTTCAAGAGCTTTAGAGCCGCTTGATGATGAAATAGCAATACGCTTAAATTCTTGGCCATCGTTTAATAGCTCAATAACTTTATCTGCACGTGTTTTTGCGTTAGAAATTTCCTCAGCTGTCGCATCGTTAGGGATATCTATTAAAATATGACCAATGTCGTACTCTTCAGCACTTTGACCTTGGGTTTCCATAATTTTTAAAAGGTTATCAACTTCTTGTTCGCTAATATAAATACGACGATCAACGCTTGCACGTGTTACTTGCTGCGTTGTGATTTCTTTACGAATTTCTTCACGGTAAGCTTGAAAGCTTTCGCCCGAACCTTCAATAGTGCGGCGTAAGTCGGCAATTGTTCCGCCTTGCTCTTTTGCCATGTTAGCGAGAGTTTGATCGAGTTGGCTGTCTGAGATTTGTAACCCCATACGCTCAGCCATTTGCATCATAAGCGCTTGATTAACTAAACGCTCTACAGCTTGTACACGAAGTGTTTCATCTTTTGGTAATTGCTGGCCTTGTTCTTCGGCTTGCTTTTTAACACGATTAATAATGGTGTCTACTTCGCTTTTTAAAATGACGCCTTCGTTTACAACGCCAATAACTTTATCTATTTCGACTGGTGCAGCCATTGCACTTTGACAAAGGCTGACACTTAAAACTGCTGATGTTAATAATTTTTTTAAATTCATATTCTGTTTACTACTCTTGCTGATAGTACTCTAGTTACTAAGAAAATACGGTCTACGATAGCCAAAAATACCTTGTTGTAATAATTTTTGTGCATCATAACGGCTTTTACTGCCAAGTCCTTTTAATACAAAATTCAAACTAATACCTGAATCAAAAGTTGCTTGTTCTTGGCCTATTGACTGATTTAAGTCAGTTTCAATTTGGCGGTGCCCAGTAATTTGGATAGCCCAACAGCATGATTCATACTGTAATCCGCTCAATACTTCGATACTTCTGTTGTTTTCAAGATCTCGATGGTAACTCGCAATAAATTGCCATTCGTCGCTAATAGGAATACTTGTAAATACACCTGCTTGCTCGATTGTATTTCCTGAGACATCATTTGCATAGCGATGGTTCAATTGTACTAGCTGATTATTATCACCTTTATAATCAAGCGTTACATTTGACTGTACCATTTGCTTGCCATCTGTATCGTATTGAATACCTCCTGCGAGGTACCAACGGCGGTGCCAATGTAACATGGTTTGAGCTGCAAATAGTGCATTATAATTAGTGTCTGAGTTTAAGCCTTGCTCTGTTGGCTTTGCATCGTCACTTAAATAAAATATTTGGCCGGCACTAAAGTTAAACACTTCTTCTTGTTTTTTATCAAATAAGCGCGTTGTCGCACCTAAAGTAAATTGATTAGCAGCGGCTATACGGTCAACACCCGAAAAGCGCACGTCTCTAAATAAACCATAATAATCATCTTGCAGCTTGGTTGTATCAAACAAGCCAATGTCTGACTGATCTTTATTTGGTGTATATAAATATTGAATTTGCGGCTCTAGTGTTTGTATAGCATCTTCAAAAAAGTAAGAGGCATCACGCTCAAAATTAAGCTGAGAGTACAAACGTACTTTAGGGATAGTACGCGATACGGTATCGCTGTATTGTGTGCCTGTTAAATTTCCGCTTTGCTTATAGTTAGTTTGTAATAAGCTCACTTCAGATAAAAAAGACCATGCATGAGTAGCATAGTTGTAACGTGCTTTTGGCTCTACGTGTACACGGGTTGCGCTATCTATAGCTACTTCTGATGAATCATTAGTAAAATGACTGATTTCGCCTGAGACACTAAAGTCAAAATTATCAAAACGCCATGGGGCGGTTTGCGTAAAGTTAATTTGCGGCAAAGCAGTGTATGACTCTAAGTGATCGCCGAGTACTTCAAAGTTTTGCACTTTTATATCGGTTCGCCATGTATCACCTAAATGCGTAAGTGAGCCGGTGCGATATAACTGAGTATCGGTTTTACTTGCGTAGTTTGAAGTTAAGTCGGTGATGTAGTTATCATCGCTCACATTGGTTATATCAACGTTTGCGCGCCAGTTTTCACCTAAGTAGCTTTGCTGTTGCCAATGAAACATGTAGCGTTCATTCAAATCTGGCTCAGAATCATCACTATTTAAATACTCAATCCCTACTAAGCCTTCGTGTTGCTCTGTTAGGTATCTAAATTCTGTTTGTAATTGCAGCCCTTTGTTAGACATATAACGCGGCGTAATCGTGGCATCAAAATTAGGTGCAATATTTAAATAATACGGCGTAATAGTTTCAAGGCCGTATTTGTCAGAGCTTGAAATAGTCGGGGTAAGTAAGCCCGATTTACGGCGCTCATCCAGCGGGAATGTAAAATAAGGTAAATATAAAACCGGTGTATCTAAAATACGTAATACGGCGTTATATGTTTCGCCCCAGCCTTCTTCGCGTGAAAGGTTTATTTCGTCAGCTTCAATTTCCCATGCTGGGGTGTCACTTGGGCAAGTAGTAAAGCTTGCATTCATGAGTAATAAGCCAGACTGATTAACAGTGAGCTTTTCAGCGCCGCCTTTACCTTGTTGTTCGGTTAGGCTGTAGTCGGCGCCTAACAAACTGACTTCTGAATTATTTAAATCGGCATTTAATCCGGTGCTGTTTACTTTACTTACGTAGTCTTGATAAGTAATTGGCCCTGTTGCATTTAATAAACCACGCTGTTTGTCTATCAACGCAGTTTGTGCGGACAAACTCATCTTAAGGGTGTTAATATCAACATTGCCGGTAAATTCAGCGCTTTGAGTGCCAAGCAGCTCAACATCATCAGCTTGGATATCAACTTCACCAAGGTTAAGGCCTTCAAGTGGTTGCCAAGCTCTGGTTTGCATTGAAATGCCACAAAGGTTGTGTGCCAGTTCAGTTTCGGCAAGCGATGGTGCGCTAACTACGCTTAGCATCAATATGCCCCAGGTTTTGCTCATTTATCGACCTTAATACTTTGTGTTTAATATAATATACACATAATAAAGGAAAATAATGGCAATTACAGTAATTGACCTATAAAAATAGATATCTAATAAAATGACACGCTTTGAGAATTTACAACAATTTTTAAACACACACCTTAATGCCAAGTCGCATACTTTAAATGCGATCACGGGTGATGCGAGCTTTCGCCGTTATTATCGTTTAAATCACGATAATAAACATTTAATAGTGATGGACTCAGATCCAAAAAAAGTGAATAACGAACCTTACATTTCGCTAAATCAGGTGTTTGTTGAGCAAGGTTTTTTACTTCCCACTATTATTGCAAGTGATGAGAAACAGGGCTTTTTTATTCTCAGTGACTTAGGCAGTACGCACCTAGCCGACATGCTCGATGATGCAAACCGCACCGAGCATTACCAAGCATTAATTAGTTTAAGTGCTCAGTGGGCAAAAACGCCGGCAGCTTCTGCTATGCATGCGTATAACGAAGATTTTATAAAGCTAGAGCTTGATATATTTAGCCAGTGGTTAGTAAGCGACTTTATTAATGAGCCACTCAGTGCAGAACAAAAAATAATGTGGCAAGCAAGTTCAGCGCTATTAATAAAGGCCATGCTTGAGCAACCAACGGTTACCGTTCATCGTGATTACCATAGCCGTAATATTATGAATAGTGACGGCCAGTGGGCCATTATAGATTATCAAGATGCTGTTCGCGGGCCACTTTGCTACGATTTAGTATCGCTGCTACGCGATTGCTACTTTAAATTGCCAGAGCAAGAATTAACAAGCTTGCTTGATTTTGCTTATCAAGAATTTACAGCTCAAAACTTACTGGTTAACACTTCATTAGATGAATTTAAATACTGGTTTGATTTAACCGGGATACAACGCCACTTAAAGGCTGCAGGTATATTTTGCCGATTATATTTACGCGATGGTAAAACAGGTTATTTAGATAATATTTTACCGACGCTTGATTACATTATTGAAGTAGCGGCAAATTACCCAGAGCTTAAAGCATTAAGTGAGTGGACAAAAAATACCATAGTGCCAAAAGTGATTAAAAAGTTAGCAACGGAGCGCTCATGAAAGCAATGATTTTAGCTGCAGGGCGCGGACAACGTATGATGCCGCTAACGCAAAATATGCCAAAGCCAATGTTAAAAGTGGCAGAAAAACCACTTATTGAGCACCATATAAATAACCTTAAAGCAGCCGGCATTACCGATATTGTAATAAACCTTGCGTGGCAGGGTGATAAAATAAAAGGCTACTTTAAAGATGGCAGTCAATTTGGCGTAAATATACTTTATAGCCAAGAAGTTGAAGGTGGCCTTGAAACGGCCGGCGGTATTATTGAAGCGTTACCGCTGTTGGGCGACTCGTTCATTGTAATAAATGGCGATGTATACACAGATTATGATGTAAGTGCGCTAACGCAGCTGCACCTACAACCTGGTGAGGCGCACATAGTGCTTATAGAAAACCCGCCACACAATCCAGATGGCGACTTTGCGTTGAGCCATTTGTCGCCCGATAGTCAAAAATATACATTTTCAGGGATTGGCCGCTATCAGGCTGATTTTTTTAAAGGATTAACGCAAGGTATTCGCCCTTTAGGGCCTATTTTACGTGAAAAGCTAAATGAACATTTAGTCTCTACTGAGCTCTACATAGGGCAGTGGGATGACATTGGTACACCAGAGCGTTTAAACCAATTAAACAGGCGCCTTGAGGCGTAACAACTCAATTTTTAAGAAGGCAGTATTATAGATGTGGGGAAAAATTCTCGGTTTTTGTTTTGGCTTTATGTTTGGCAAAATATTTGGTGCTATTTTAGGTTTATACCTAGGACATTTATTTGATAAAAGCTTAAAAAATAACTTTGATAAAGCAGGCGGCTTTTCTAGTTTATTTAGTGGTGACGATGTTAACGAGCGCCAAGCTTTATTCTTTTCAAGCTGCTTTGCTGTTATGGGGCACATTGCCAAGTCGAACGGTCGAGTCAGCGAAATACATATAAAAGCGGCTAACTTGTTTATGGATGAAATGGGCTTAAAGGGCGAAGAGCGCCGCGAAGCACAACATGCATTTCAGTCAGGTAAAGAGAGTGACTTTTCACTTAAAGAAACCGTACACGACTTTAAAGAACGCTTTGCTAAACGAAACGATTTAATACAGTTGTTTTTAGAAATACAAATTCAAATGGCGTTTTCTGATGGCGTGTTAGCCGAGCAAGAAAAGCAATTATTAGCAGAGGTAAGTAAGCAGTTAGGGATTTCTAAAACACACTTTGCATTTGTATTAAAACGTTACCAAGCTGAGTTTAACTTTAGAAAGCAACAACAGCGCTTTAATCAGCAGCAACAAAACCAAGGTCAAAGCAGTAGCTACCGTGAGGGGTCTGGCCATCATGTACCGCCAAATAATAATATGGACCGTGCGCAAGCATTGGCGTTATTAGGCTTAAATAGTGATGCAACGCAGCGTGATATAAAGGTAGCGTACCGTAAGCTTATGTCGCAACATCATCCAGATAAATTAGTGTCGCAAGGTTTACCAAAGCACATGATGGAATTGGCTGTTAAAAAGAGCCAAGATATTCAAGCCGCTTATGAGTATTTAAAAAAGTCGGCGTAAAAACCCGTCTATTTCTTTTGTTAGGCGTGCGTGTTGACCAGGTTGATCGCGCAGGCCAAACAATTGGCGTTGGCGGTAATCAAATTTTGCATTTCGGTTAACCCAGCGCTGACGATTTTTAAGACTCATTAAAATGTCTGTGCTGTCATTAGCATAGTAAATATCAAGCAAGGCGGGTGTAACAAGTGACGCTGTTTGGCTCAAGCTTTCGTTACGCTTGGTATTAGGTAAGTAACTGCTTAAACTTATAAACGCATCCAGTCTCTCATCTGGAAAATCTGCATAGTACTCCAACAACACACCCGCACTTGTACCTTGTGCAATAACCACTATATTACTCGAATCTTCCATAGCGGTTTGATACAGCGCATTAAACCGAGAAATGAGATTTATTTTATAGTTATCAAGTATGTCGTCAGTTACTTTTTCAATAGCATTAACGTAATGAGGTTCTTCTTTGGTTGTTGCAGGCTGTGGTTGTGTGTCTGTTGCGGCGTCGGGTGATGCGGGCTCTTCGGTTTTATTAGGCGCAGCTTCAGTCTCGTTAGGCGTTGTTTTTGCCATTTTACCAGCTTGCCAATCAATGTCGGGTACTGTCATTGCGTAGGTGCTGTAACCTAAATTATTAAGCTCTTTACGCAAGTAGCTCATACCGGAGTTATTGGTCGGTGAAGAGTGCCAATCGGGTATAAGTATTACGATACCTCTAAAATTACTACTCATATATTCGCTGTAAAGGCTTAAAAATTCAGTTTCACCCGCTAATATTGGCTTTATTTCATCACTTGGCAGTAGTCGCTCAATATCGCTATTTTCAATACTTGATAAACTAGGTGGGGCAATATGTTCAGCCGCGCAGGCGCAGTTAGCTAAAAGTAGCGCACAGCTGAGCTGTATATAAAAAGCTGCCTTTAAAAACCGTGAAAATAGCATAACACACCTAACGAATGACAATTAATTAGGTATCGGCAAGGTTATCTAAAAGTTTAATAGTTTACGAAGTATTTGCGCCGGTTAAAACTCTAATTCGGCCTCAAAAGTGAGTACTTGCTCAGTTACGGGGTGCTTTAATTGCAGCATTTGTGCATGTAATTGTAAGCGAGGAGCGGCAGCAAGTGCCTCTTTGTGGGCGTAAAGTCTATCACCTAAAATAGGATGACCCAGGCTTAACATATGCACACGTAGTTGATGCGAGCGACCAGTGATGGGGGTTAGCTCTACACGGGTTGCATTGTCTTCACGCTCAAGTATTTTAAAATGTGTAAGCGAAGGTTTACCTCTGTCGTGATCAACCATTTGTTTAGGGCGATTAGGCCAATCACAAATAAGGGGTAAATCTACTGATCCTGTTTCAGCCTCAAGGTGTCCGTATATACGCGCGATATAACGTTTCGCTGTTTCGCGCTCTTGAAACTGCATACTTAAATGTCTGTGCGCTGCTTTATTCATGGCAAGGCACAGTATGCCAGAAGTCGCCATATCTAAGCGGTGCACTATTCTTGCGGTTGGAAAAACACGATTAACGCGATTAATTAAGCTGTCGGCATGTTTAGGATCTTTACCTGGGACAGTTAATAACTCACTTGGTTTATTAACTATCAGTAAGTCGTCATCCTGAAAAAGTATCGTTAAATACGGACTCATAGGGGGATTGTAGTTAACTAACACGGCCGACCTTAGTAATTTTGAAGGGCGCTATTTTAGTGGAGCAAGCCAACAGGCTCAAGTAAAAGTTTGGCTATATTGTTTTAACTAATAATCCAAACTTAGGCTCCTTTGAAGCGCTTTTATAACTTAATTTCTTCGGGTGTTAATAATCGATATTCACCACTGGCCAAGTTTTCATCTAGGGTAATCCCCGCAATCTGCTCGCGATGTAACTCAACTACTTTGTTATCTACCGCGTAAAGCATACGCTTAACTTGATGATACTTACCTTCACTTATTGATAAACGCAGTCCGTAATTAGCAAGTCTCTCAGCTATAGCTGGGCGGGTTAAATCTTTTTCGTTATGCAGCATGACACCTGTACGTAATTGCTCAAGGGCTTCATCGGTAATCGGCTCTTGAGTTTCGACGAGGTAGGTTTTAAATTTATTGCTTTTAGGCGACGTAATTTTATGTGACCAGTCGCCATCATTAGTAATAATAACTAACCCTGTGGTATCTATATCAAGGCGGCCTGCCACGTGAAAGTCGCTCATATTTGGTTCATCAAGTAAGTCAAAAACGGTTTTATGTAGTTCGTCACTGTTAGCGCATACATAGCCAACCGGTTTATTTAGCATGTAATAGCGCTTACCTAAAAATACCAAAGGTGCACCTTGGTGCAATACTTCATCTTGCTGGGCTAGCTGAAAATTATGTGATGTGATTACTTCGCCATTAACGCTTACTTCTTTTCGCTTAATGCTAGCGCGAGCTTGCGTGCGCGGTATTTCAGCTAAGTGGCTAATAAATTTATCTAAGCGGCAAGGGAATTTCATTTTGGTTCACATTTTTAGTCGGCTACAATGGGCGCGATTATAGCCGATAGTGAAATACCATGACAGTGCACAGCACACAAATTTTAAGCCTTTACCAAGCAAAAATAGACGTGGGAGAACTGTGTTTTGATGCTGCGCAGCAAAATGCGGTAGAAGCTTTAAATACGCTAAGCGAGCAACTTCAAGCTCACACATCATGGTGGCAAAAAGCGCCCTTAATAAAAGGCATTTATTTATATGGACCCGTAGGGCGCGGTAAATCCATGTTAATGGATTTATTTTATAAAAACCTACCTATTGAGCAAAAGCAGCGGCTGCATTTTCATCATTTTATAGCACAAGTGCATGCCCAGCTTTCGCAGCTACAAGGTCAAAAAAATCCACTTATTCTAATTGCAAAACAGTGGGCTAAAAATATTCGTGTATTGTGTTTTGACGAGTTTTTTGTGAGCGACATTGGCGATGCCATGATTATGGCCAGATTGTTCAATGCGTTGTTTGAACAAGGTGTTGTGCTGGTGGCCACATCGAACGCAAAGCCAGAGCAGCTTTATTACAACGGCCTGCAACGAGCGCGATTTTTACCTACTATCGATTTAATTAATAACCATTGCCATATAATTAATGTGGCAGGGGAGGACGATCACCGCTTTAGATATGGTAAAAACAGTCGTCACTATTTTATTAATTTATCAAATCACGATTTTAAAAATGAGTTTTTAGCTTCGTATCCAGTAGTAACATGTAGCAATACAGTTAGTGTGCATGGGCGCGATTTACCTTATTTATTAAGAGCCGATAACGCCTTGATGATTGATTTTATGGCGCTATGTTCAGGCCCTCGTAGTGCTAACGATTATATGTTTTTAGCAACGCAATTTGATGTGTTATATGTGTCGAACGTACCGCAAATGGGTGCTAAAGCAACGGGTAAAGTGATTGTTCACGGTATAGAAGATAGTTATCAGCGCGAAAAACAAACGCTTGATGAGCACACTTTTGACGACGAAGCACGGCGATTTATTGCCTTAGTCGATGAATTTTACGATTGCCATAAATTGCTGGTAATAAATGCTCAAACCGACATTGAACATTTATATAAAGGTAAAAAGTTGAGCTTTGAATATGCACGCACACAATCACGCATAGTTGAAATGCAAAATTGGTAACGCTTTAATATATATTGTAAACGAGCTTGCTCACGTGAGAAGACACCAAAACATAGAAATTACGAGCTTTGCTCGTCACGCCAGCAAGCTGTGCGTCTACAAGTTTGGTGCAGAAGTTTGATATGTTGTAGGCGTGAAGCTTGCTCACGCGAAAAGCGCAGCTTTTAATATTTATAACTGATTACTTTGCTTACTTACAGGCTTCTCTAAAGCGCAGCGCGCTCTAAACCTCTTTGTGAATAAATCACTTAAGATCTTATTTCACAAAGAGAAGTAAAAGAGGAGTAAATGAGAAGACATAAAACAATAGTAATTATGTATTATTACTTCTCTAAAGCGCAGCGCCCTCT
Organism: Pseudoalteromonas sp. FUC4; assembly: GCF_008370255.1. Classification (GTDB taxonomy): domain Bacteria; phylum Pseudomonadota; class Gammaproteobacteria; order Enterobacterales; family Alteromonadaceae; genus Pseudoalteromonas. The sequence continues at coordinate 215,796 of NZ_SEUI01000003.1, forward strand.
AAACCTCTTTGTGAACAAATCACTTAAGATCTTATTGCATATAGAAATTACGAGTTTTGCTCGTCACAGCCAGCAAGCTGGGCGTCTACAAGTAAATTTAATCACGGTGTTAAACTTATCCTTCTTGACGAACTATATTCTCAAGGGCGCGAATATTAGTAATTAAGTCCTGGCGTTGTGGGTTAGCTTGTAATGCTTTTCTAAGATGCTTTAGCGCGCTCGGGTAGTCTTTAGAATCAATCGCTATTTGCGATAATCCAAGCCATGCCGATAGTTGGTAATCAGGTAGAGCTTGTGCACGAACGTACATAAGTTTAGCTTGGGTAAGTTGGCTTTTACTGCGATAAATACTCGCTAAACTAAGTAGGGCATCACCTAAATTCGGGTTTATTTTAAGTGCATTATTTAAGCTTTTAAGAGCACGTTTAGTATTACCTTGTTGCATAGCAATTTGTGCGCTGTATACAGAAAACTGGGCTTGTTCATCACGGGGTAGCTGCTTAGTTAATCTTTTTGCGCTGCCTATTAGATTTTTCGCTAAATCCCATTTTTGTTGAGATACAAGCCAGCCTAAAGTTTGCACCGTGGTATTAATAACCTCAACTTGCTGCTGTTTAGTGGCGTGTTTTAAACCTTGCTTTAATAAGCTCACAGCGCGTTCAGTGCTGCCTTCACTTAAATGCAGCTGGGCTGCTAAAAGCTGGTTACTGGTATCTTTAGGGTTGAGTTTTAAGGCCACTTCAATAGCAGCTAGCGCCTGCTTTTTGTGATCAAGCTGTAATGCTATTTGTGCACGTTGCAGCCAAAGTTCAGCTTTATCAGGGCTTTTATTAAGTAATTCTTTTAATAATGCATTTGCCTGACTTAAATCACCCGATTCAATTAACGCAAACAATAGCCCTTGTTGGTATTGGCTTGTTTCTGGCGCTAGCATAAGCGCTTGGCGGTACGCCGCTACTGCGCTCCAAGGTTGGCTGTGCTGCACATGTATATAAGCAAGTTGCGCATAACTTTGTGCATCAGCTTGGCCAAGTTCAATACTGTGTACTAGGTGTGTTTGCGCTTTGTCATACTTTGCTTGTTGCATGTATAAAAGGCTCAAACCTTGGTGTGCTTTTACTAAATCAGGTGAGGCTTTCAAACACGCGAGGTAAGCTAGTTCAGCGTTATTAAAGTCTTTTGTTGAAAGCAGTACTTGTGCACGTAATAAGTTTAAAGCAGTGCTATCTTGGTTTATATCTCGGCCTTTAAATAGCGCAGCGACTTCACTGTAATTACCTGCTTGTAAAAGTGGTTGTACTTGGCGAGCAAAACCGCGCTCGGTCGGCTCAATAAGGACCTCTGTAGGACCTAGTAATTTATTATTTATAGCCAACTGCCATGTTGGATCGCTAGGCGATAAAGTTACTTTTAGTGGCGCATTAGTATCACTGGCAGCGCTTGCTTGTACGCTAGTTACACCTAATAAAGGCAATGAGCACATTACAGTCGTCAACAGTGCGGAAGTTAATGGTTTTAGCGTTTTAAATATATTCATGTTTTTCATTTTAATAGGCTTAAGGTTTAAATTCGATTGGCCAAATAAAGCGAGCGCGTACGGTTTCACCTTCTTTTTTAGGTGCACTAAAGCGGCTTTGTTTAATAATTTTGTCGATAGCTGGTTTAAGTTCAGGGTATGGGTTTTGTACTACCTCAACTAAACTTAGCTTGCCACTTTCATCAATAAATACATCGAGTTTTACAGTAAATACATCAACACCTCGGCGGGTTAAGCTTTTTKGTAAAACGGCCTTGACGGGAGTAAGTAAAGTGGGGAGGCCATCGAGTTGATTTAAGCTAAATGCATCCCAATTTACACTCATTGATTGCCATTGTGGCGCGCTTACTTTTACATTGGGTGTATCGGGTTTTACAATACTTAAATCACTGTTGATCTTAATTTTTACGGCTTGAATAGACGCGCCTGCACCTTCTACCGCTAAGCTTTGCATTGGCTCACTTGTTTGCTGTTGCGATATTGATGGAGGAGGGGGTGGTGGCAGTGCCACCATGGCAATCTCACGTACAACCACTTTGTCTTGTATATGATGCTCGGCAAGTTGCCCAAGCCATAAAAGTAGTAATGCAACACTAAGCACAATGAGGCTAAGGCCAAATGCAAACAGCGGATGGCGATTGTTTTTTGTTTTTTGAAGCGGGTTAATCGTGTGCATATTATTGCTTCGTAGCTAAGTTAACTTGCGCCGCGCCTGCCAGCTTTGCTTCGTCAATTACTTGAACAAGTAACTCAGTAGGTACTGTTTTATCAGCTTGAATAACCACAGGGCGTTGTTGCTGTTTTAACATTTGCTCGACACTACTACGTACACCAGCAACACCAATTTGGCTGCCATCAAAAAATACTTGTTGGTTGTCGGTTATTGCTAAAAATATAACTTGCTGCTCAAGACGACTGGCCGATACGGCTTGTGGTTTATCAACTTCAACGCCGCTTTCGCGTACAAATACGGTTGTAACAATAAAAAATATTAGCAATATAAATACCACATCAAGTAGCGGCGACATATCAATATGTTGCCCCGCTTCTTGCTCTAGCTTGTGCTTTAAACGTGATTGCATAGTGTTACCCTAACTGTTTACTTAACGTATGTAATTTAGGATTACGCTGCGAATACGCTAAATAAGCTTGCATTAACCACGCGGGAATAGCGCACACAAGGCCCAATTGAGTTGTTAGCAATGCATCACCAATGGCGTCACTCATTAACTCGTTATGGCCCAGCGCCATTACTTTAAATGTATCAAGCAAACCAACAATGGTACCTAATAAACCAAGTAGCGGAAGAGCGGCAGTTAAAATAGAGCTTACCTCTTGCCAGTAACCTTTACGCTGCGCTTTGTATTGTTTAAGGTGCAGTAAGTCATGAAAAATTAACTGGTATACAAATAAAGCGAGTAAAAGAATACACCAGCAAATAGGGTTACTAACGATTTTTTCAAACATTGGTTTCTCCTTTTTCTAGTTGACTAAGCTGTAATGCAAAGCCTTCTAGTTGGCTGTAGTACGCTTTTGCTTTACGTGATAGTAGGGCATTTAATACCAATGCAGGTATGGCAACGACTAAACCTAATTCAGTTGTTATTAGTGCTTGTGCAATACCGCCCGATACAACTTCTGGGTCACCTGAGCCAAACAAGGTCATCATTTTAAATGTTTCGATCATGCCGCTAACCGTGCCTAATAACCCGAGTAATGGGGCTACTGCTGCAGTAACAGCAATAGCGCCAATAAAGTTATCGAGTTTATGCTTATCGTGAATTAACTGATTAAATAATTGATCGTCTCGTACTTGGCCTTTTTCGCTTTGCAGTGTTAAGTTAAATAACTGCTGCTGCATGCCTGCAAATTCACTGCTGTTTTCAGCTTTAAAAAATTGCTGTAATTGCATTTGAGAGTGCATTTTAATTTTACTTAAACGCAGTAGTTGCGCGGCTTTTAATAGCGCAATGGTTAGTGCAAAGCAGGCAAATAAAATAATAGGGATAGCCCATAAACCGCCTTTTTCTAGGTGTTCAAGCGGACTTTCTTGTTGGGCTTGGCTAGTTATTAAGTGCGTTAAACTAGGGTCAAAAGTAAGTAATGTAGAACCTACACCGTTTTGCTTTAAAGTATTATCGAGTGGGTTGTCGTCACTTGTTGATTGCACTAACGCTACTTTTAATGCATTAGATTCATCATCTAAATTTAATAAACCCATAAGTTTAGGTGTTTGCGTACTAAACCATGCAACAGGCCCTACTTGAAGGGTATTAGCTTGGCTTAATTCGCCATTACTTAGCACAACCGATTGTTTTTTAAACTGAGGATAAAGTGTCTGCTCTTGATTATTAATTTGCGATACAACACGGTTTAATAACTCGTTTTGGTTATTAGTCGACTCGTTACTGCTCGCACTATTGCTGGTATTTTGCCGTACAAAATGGCTAAGTAAGTTTAATTGATATTGCTGTTGCTGTTGCCAAGTGTCTAATCGGGTTTGTAACTGATCGAGGCTTAATGTGTTTTCGTCAGCTAGGCGGCGATTAACTGCGGCTTGTTCGCGTAATTTACTGAGCGATTGCTGCTTGGTAAAAATTTGCTTTGCAAGGGTTGCTTGCTCTTTTGAAATACTATTTTGAGTTTTACTTAGAGTACGTTGCGCTGTTTTAATATCACTTAAAATACTTTGTTTAGCATCATCACTGCTAGCTGCAAAAGATATGTTTGCACTAAAAAGTAACACTGTGGCGCTAAATACTTTAATTATGCTGTTAATAGCCATTATTTAGCCCCTTGCTGGTTTTTATTTACATAACTTAATATTGGGAGTGTTACCCAATCAGCAGCGCGCTTTTTTTGCTGTACAGCAATACCCAGTGCAACTTGTTCTGCATTAATGCTTGGGTCAAATTCCCACTGCCAACCTAAGTCACTTGGAAAACCAATACCTACGTAACTTAAGTCTTCACTTACAAACCATGCTTGAGCTGCACCTAAATAAAGCTGCTTAACCCATACTTCTTGCCCGTCAGGGTGTTTAATAGCCATTTCGTGAATTGAAATACGTTGTTGAAAATCATTAAGTAGGGTCAGCATTTTTAGTGCTGTTTGTAATTTGTCAGTTGTACTGAGTTGTGAGTCGCTTAAATCACCGGCGTTTTTCCAACTACTCAAAAGTGGCGGGGGGAGTTTCACTTGTAATGAAAGTAATTGCTGAGAAATACGTGCTAGTTGATCATTTAATTGCTGTTGATCATTTTCAAGTTCTGATTGCTTAGTAACAAGCTGTTCGCGTTTTTGGGCAAGCTCACTGGTGCTTTTTTTTCTACGCTGATTAAGCTCGCTAAGTTGCTGCTGCTCGGCATTTAGAAGCGTTAAGGTTTGCTCCATACTGCTTTTTTGTTCAAGCCAATGAGTATTTAATTCTGTGTTTTGATTTTCTATTTGTAGCCATTTATTAACGAGTTGTTCTAGCTCACTAACAGTGTCGGCTTTTACTGCCATAGTGCTACAAAGCGCGATAACTACGCTAATTGGTTTAATTAAGCTTCGCATTACTTAACAACAATCCTGAAAGTTACGACAAGCAATTACAAGGACGTAATTACTGTTAATTTTTGAGTGTGTATACAATATAGGAATTCACATAACAATGCAATTGATAACAGTTATCGTTTACATTGCGCTGTTTGAGTGGTAGGATTTCGCCGAAATTAAATATGTACCTTAAATTAACAATAGTTAAGTGCTTAATAAAAACTACGGAGTAACCATGAGTAAGCCATCGAATAAAGGAAATGCGTACGTGAAGCCAATTGCAGCGGTTGTTACAGCTACGCTTTCAACTTGGGCAAGTGCACAGGATGTTCAAGAACTATCGGTAACCAAAGCAGAAACTAAAACTGAGTCTAGTTATGTTGTAGAAAAATCAACGTCGCATAAATACACTCAACCGCTACTCGATACAGCTAAAACGGTAACAGTAATCAACCAAGCGGTAATGAAAGACAGAAACGTAGATAGCCTACGTGATGCTTTGCGTAATGTTTCAGGTATTTCTTTAGCAGCAGGTGAGGGTGGCTCACCTACTGGCGATAGCATGTCGATTCGTGGTTTTAGTGCAACAAATGATATTTTTGTTGATGGTATTCGCGATGTTGCAGGTTATACACGTGATATTTACAACATTGAAGCCGTTGAAGTTGCAAAAGGCCCAGGCTCAGCAGTTTCTGGTCGTGGCGCAACAGGTGGTAGTGTTAATTTAGAAAGTAAAAAGGCGAAGTTAGACAGCTTTAACGACGTTTCGCTACGTTTAGGCACAGAAAACGATTACCGTGGTCGTTTTGATACTAACATTCAAGTAAACGACACAAGCGCACTACGTATAAACCTCCTTACTGATAAAGGTGATGTTGCAGGTCGCGATCATGTTGAAAACGAAACAAATGCTGTTGCGTTTGCGTTTGCAACAGGGCTTGGTACAAACAGCCGTTTTGATTTAAACCTAGAGTATCAACGCCAAGACAATTTACCAGATTATGGTATTCCTTGGGTTTACAGTGATACGCCAGTAGCTGAACTTGCAGATAGTGCGCGCTCACCTTCACCTGTCGACTTTGATAACTTTTACGGTAATATTTATCGTGATTACGAAGATATTGAAGCTTACTCAACAACAGCTCGTTATGAGTATGATTTTTCTCAAAATACTACATTACGTGTGCAAGGTCGTTTAGGTAAAGTAAAACGTGAATCAGTAACAACTGCACCGCGTTATTTCTCGGTTACAACAGACACTGACATTACCTTTGCAGATGAAAAAACACGTGATACTGAAAATTCACTTGCTGCACTTCAAGTTGATTTAATTGGTAACTATGAGTTTGCTGGCTTTACTCACGACGTAGTAGTGGGTGTTGAACTTGCAAACGAAACGTTTACACGCCATAACTTTGTTGCAACTACACCTGATAACCTAATTGAAGATGGAATACGTAACGACTTATACAATCCTGATGCAACAATTGCATTTACGGGTGTGTACGGCCGTGACGGTACAAGCATTGAAGCTAAAGCTAAAAACCAAGCTATTTATGCATTTGATACAGTGACACTTAACAAGCAATGGGAAGTTACAGGCGGAATTCGCTTTGATAGCTTCACTACGGATTATCACAATGATTACAATGACCCAAGCGCTTTAATTTCTACAAGTGACGACTTATTTAGCTGGAATGCAGCTGTAGTTTATAAACCTACAGAAAACGGCAGTGTATATTTAGGCGCAGGTAATTCATTTAATCCATCGGCTGAAAGCCTAACGGTATCTACGCGTTCAAATGCAGCTGATTTAGACGCAGAAGAAAGCCGCAGTTATGAATTAGGAACTAAATGGAGCCTAATGGATGGTCGCCTGCAAACTAATGCTGCACTTTTCCGTACTGAAAAAACCAATGCCCGTACTGATGACCCATTTGCAGATAGCTCAAGTGACGAAATACTCGGTGGTGAACAGCGTGTACAAGGTTTAGAGCTTTCAGCAACGGGCCTAATTACTAAAGAGTGGACTGTAATTGCTTCATACACTTACCAAGATAGCGAAGTAACTAAAGCATTAGGCGACGACGCAACTCAAATTGGTAACGAGCTTGCACGTACGCCTAAAAATAGCGCGAGTGTTTGGACTACGTACGATATGTCGGATAAGTTATCGTTTGGTTTAGGTGCGCAATATGTAGGTGAGCGTTACAACGGGACTACTTCAACACGTTCTCGTGCGCCAGGTTATACTATTTTTGACCTGATGGTTGCGTATGACATATCAAAAGATTTGAGCCTGCAGTTTAATGGTGAAAACTTAGGTGATAAAGATTACGTTGATCAGTTAGGTGGTGGACACTTTGTACCAGGTGATGGTCGTAAGTTTAGCTTAACAGCGAGCTACTCTTTCTAAGAGTAAAATAAGTACGGCATAAAAGGGCAGAGTTAACTCTGCCCTTAATTATTTGATGAAAATGTGAGAGGGCGCACATGCTAGTTAAAATTCCAGAGCTATTAACGAAAGAAGAAGTGGCTTATTGCCATGAGGTTTTGCTTAAAGCGCAGTGGGCCGATGGCAGTATTACCGCAGGGCATCAATCAACCAAAGCAAAAAATAACTTACAGCTACCTGAAAATAGCCCTGAATGCCAAGAGCTTGGCGACATTATTATGGCAGCACTTGCGCGTAGTAATTTGTTTATGTCGGCAGCGCTTCCTGCAAAAATTTTTCCTCCGTTATTTAATTGTTACCAAGGCGGGCAATCGTTTGGTGTGCATGTAGATAATGCAATTAGACAAGTGCCGGGTACACCAGTAAAAATTCGTACAGATGTATCAATGACGTTGTTTATTAACGACCCCGAAGACTATGAGGGCGGTGAACTTGTTATTGAAGATACTTATGGCTCACATAGCGTAAAGCTGCCAGCAGGCAGTATGGTGTTGTACCCTTCAACGAGTTTACATCGTGTAATGCCAGTAACGAGTGGGCGTAGATTAGCCTCATTTTTTTGGTTACAGAGCATGGTAAACAGCGACGAAAAACGTGGTTTGTTATTTGATTTAGATATGTCGATTCAAAGTTTGCGCAGCAAAGTAGAAGATAGCCCAGAGATTATTCAATTAACAGGGGTTTATCATAACTTGCTAAGACAGTGGGCACAGACATAACGAAGATACTCGTTATTAAATATTAGTTATAAGTAATTAAAAGCTGCGCTTTTCGCGTGAGCAAGCTTCACGCCTACAGTCAAAGTTTAACGCTGTGGTTAAATTACGTGTAGACGCCCAGCTTGCTGGCGTGATGAGCGAAGCTCGTAATTTCTATGTTTTCTGACTTGCCATTTTTACTTAACCCTTATAACCATTTGGGTTATTTGACTGCCAACGCCAGGTATCTCGCATCATTTCATCAATACCGCGTACTGCTTCCCAGCCAAGTTCATTAAGTGCTTTTTCTGGTGCGGCATAACACGCTGCAATATCACCAGGGCGACGAGGTGAAACCTGATAAGGCACAGCCTGATCGCTTGCTTTAATAAAGGCATTAACCATTTGTAGTACAGAGTAACCATTACCAGTACCTAGGTTATAAACTAATGCTCCCGTGCTGCTGGCAATTTTATCAAGCGCTTTTAAATGACCAATAGCTAAATCTACAACGTGTATATAGTCGCGCACACCGGTGCCATCAACTGTGTCGTAGTCGTCACCAAATACAGCGAGTTGCTTTAATTTACCTACCGCTACTTGTGCGATAAACGGTAAAAGGTTGTTTGGAATACCATTAGGGTCTTCACCAATTAAGCCCGACTCATGTGCACCTACTGGGTTAAAGTAACGCAAAATAGCAAACGCAAAGCGCTCATCTGATTTAGCGATGTCTTGTAGCATCATCTCAACCATTAACTTAGATGTGCCGTAAGGGTTAGTAGTACCGCCTACAGGGAAGTCTTCTTTAATTGGTAAGCTTGCAGGGTCGCCGTATACCGTAGCTGATGAGCTAAATACCAATTTAAATACACCTGCATCACGCATCGCATCAACAAGCGTAAGCGTACCTTGAACGTTGTTTTGATAGTACTCAACAGGCTTTGCAACCGACTCGCCCACTGATTTTAAACCTGCAAAATGTATAACACTATCAACCGTGTGTTTTGCAAATACTGAATCTAAAAAGGGTTTATCGAGAATATCGCCTTGGTAAAAAGTAGCTTCTTTGCCTGTAATATTCTTTACGCGCGCAAGTGATTCTTGTGATGAGTTACTTAAATTATCAATAACAACAACGTCATTACCTTGCTGTAAAAGTTCTAAAACAGTGTGCGAGCCAATATAGCCTGCGCCACCGGTTACTAAAATAGTCATGAAAGCTCCGTGGGTACCTTTTATCAATTAAGTTAATTTCACCATAAATAGATGTGATTTACATGTTTTATCTTTAATTTATATGATTTTAATCGTATTTTTTTTGATATCAGCACATTAAATACTTTTGATTACATTTTGCGCAAAACAAGTAACACTTGATTCGTAAGATTAAGTTATAGTTAATAAACAAGTGCTAAAATGAGTCTGGTAATAGCTAATACTAGGTTTACTCCAATCCACATTTGTGTGATTGGTTACCTCTTTGGAGAAAGATATGAATTTAGTTAAAAAAATAGCAGCAACAATGTGTATTGCATTGCCTGCACTTGCCCATGCGGGTGAGTCTGTTGTTAAATGGCATGACTTTAATGATTATCGTGATGTGCGAGCGTCAAACCAAACTAAGAGCTCATATCACAAAAATATTGCGGCAAGTTTTGAAAAACATATGGCTAAATTAGCTGAGCAATTGCCAAAAGATTATAAATTAAATGTAGAGTTTACTGATTTAGATTTAGCAGGTGATGTGCGTTATGGTGGTATTGACGAAATTCGTGTAGTAAAACCAATATATTTTCCACGCATTAAGCTTAATTACTCGTTAACCGATAACGACGGTACAGTGCTTAGTAAAGATACTGATGTGGAGCTCAAAGATATGGGCTTTATGGATAAAATTAAAATGGGCCGCGAAGAATCATTTTATTACGAAAAACGCTTATTAACGCAGTGGTTTGGTGAGCAAATATTACCAAGTTTAGATTAACTTAAAATAAAAATGCCGCTAAATAGCGGCATTTTTGCTTTTTAAGCTTTACTTAAAAGTAGCTAACAGCGTGAGTATTTGCTGTAACTTAATAACAGTTGTTTTAAGTTTTTCTTCATCAAAGCCATCGTTAGATAAGCTTTCAACGTCAGCGGCTACGTCAAGAACATACGGCTTAAAGCGTTTGGCTTCAAAGCTAAAACCAGCATCTTGTGCAAATAAGGCTTTAAATTTGCCATGGCCTTGTTGTTGTAATTCGTCTAATTTTTTATCGGCATCAAGTGCCTGACGATAAACAATTTTTAAGTTAGTGTTGAGTTGTTCAATTATAGAATCCATGGTTTTCCTAAAGCTTTGTGCTGCATGGCCGACATAATACGTGGATTACATTTAAAAGTCAGGTTGATTAAGGCTTATAATTATGAATATATCAGGTGGAAATTTACCAGCTATGTCTGGTTCAGGCCAAGGCAGTGAGCTTTATAGCGCTGCTTTATCTAAAAAGCAGCAACTAGCTGATGGCGCAGCAGCGCTTGCACTTATTGAAGGTGCAGCACAATCGTCAAGTGCGCAAACGCCGGCTAAATCGGCAACTGCGACACTGGGTAATAACGTTAATATATACGTTTAAATTAGCTTAAGGTCGATAGGTGTTTTACTTTTTTGACCACCTATTTCTCTCACTAATTTAGGCACTAAAAATCCGGGCAGGGCTTTTAATAGCTCTGCCATTATTTTTATTGCGTCTTCTTCGTTAATATCAAAGTGGCTGGCCCCTTCAACCTTATCTAGCAAATACAAATAATACGGCAGTACGTCTGCGTCAAATAACGCTTCGCTTAAATTTATTTGCGCATCGAGCGTATCGTTCACGTCTTTTAAAATTACAGCTTGGTTTAAAAGCGTTACGTTTGCTTGTTTAAGCTTTTGCATAGCGGCTTTAAAATCAGCGTCTATTTCGTTGGCGTGGTTTATGTGATTAATAAAAATAATTTTTAATGGTGATTTTGCTAATCGCTCACATAACTCATCGGTCACTCGTGCAGGAATAACAACAGGCAAACGGCTATGAATCCGCATTCGCTTAATTTGTGGTAATTGCTCAAGCTCATCTAAAAACCAACTTATTGCATCGTCTTTGGCCATGAGCGGATCGCCACCACTTAAAATCACCTCGTTTATATTGGCATCTGATTTTATGTAGCTTAGTGTTTCAAGCAGACTTTTTTTATTAAGTTGGTTTTCTTGATACGGAAAGTGCCTTCTAAAGCAGTAACGACAATTGACCGCGCAGCCGGTTTTAAACATCACTAAAACACGCGATTTATATTTATGTAAAAGCCCAGGTTGGGAGTTGTCTTGCTCAAGTAGGGGGTCTTTATTAAAACCTGACTTAATTAAAAATTCTTGATGGCGTGGCATGACTTGCAGTAAAAGAGGATCGTTTGGATCGCCCTTGCGTATTTTTTTTATAAAAGGGATAGGCACGCGTACCGGAAATAAACTACGGGCTTTTAGGTCGTTTTCATGGACTTGGCTCGATAAACCGACCATTTCAAGCAAGGTTTTTGGGCAGGTAACTACATTTGCTAATTCTTTTTGCCAGTTTTTATGCAAATTTGCTTCATTTCTTTGTATCATTGGCATGTAGATTACTCGAAAAAATATAAATAGAGGAAACGATGGCGAATTATAGCACCAACGAGTTCAAGGGCGGCCTAAAAATTATGATGGACGGCGAGCCTTGCAGTATCTTAGAAAATGAAATGGTAAAACCTGGTAAAGGCCAGGCGTTCAACCGTGTGCGTATCCGTAAACTTATCTCTGGTAAGGTGCTTGAAAAAACCTTTAAATCGGGTGAATCAGTTGAAGGTGCTGATGTAATGGATACAGATTTAGCGTATCTATACACAGACGGCGAATTTTGGCATTTCATGAACAACGAAACATTTGAGCAAATTGCTGCTGACGAAAAAGCACTAGGCGATGCAGTTAAATGGTTAGTTGAAAATGATTTATGTACAATTACATTATGGAACGGCAGCCCTATTGCTGTTACACCACCTAACTTTGTTGAGCTTGAGATCACTGAAACAGATCCTGGCCTTAAAGGCGATACAGCGGGTACTGGTGGTAAACCAGCAACGCTTAGCACAGGCGCTGTGGTACGAGTTCCATTATTCGTACAAATTGGCGAAGTAATTAAAGTAGACACTCGTAGCGGTGAATACGTAGGCCGTGTTAAGTAAGCTTTAACATTGTTTATAAAATCCCAGCTTAAGCTGGGATTTTTTTTGGAGAAAATATGTCAGCAGATCTTTGGGCCCCAAGCGCAAGCATTGAAACACTAAAACAACGTGCAGCGATATTACGTAGTATTCGTGAGTTTTTTTATACGCGTAATGTAATGGAAGTAGAAACGCCGAGCTTAAGTGCTGCCAGTGTAACTGATGTGCACTTAGCCAGTTTTAATACTAAATTTGTAGGCCCAGGGCATGCTGGTGGGCTTCCTCTATTTTTACAAACATCTCCAGAGTTTGCAATGAAACGTTTGTTAGCAGCAGGCTCAGGCGCTATTTTTCAGCTTTGTAAAGCATTTAGGAACGAAGAAGCGGGTAGCCATCACAATCCTGAATTTACAATGCTCGAATGGTATCGCCCAGGCTTTGACGAATTTGCACTTATGGATGAAATGGACGAGCTAATGCAACTTGTTTTAGGTGTAGAGCCAGCAGAGCGATTGACTTACCAGCAAGCGTTTGAGCAAGTGTTAGCGCTTGACCCATTAACAGCTACGCTCGCGCAATTACAAGCACTTGCCAGCAAACACGGCTTTGCTGATATAGCCAAAAACGAAACAAATAAAGACACCTTATTGCAGCTGTTATTTTGTATGAAAGTAGAGCCAACCATTGGGCAAACTAAACCGTGTTTTGTATATCACTTTCCGGCATCCCAAGCGGCACTTGCACAAATTTGTGAACACGATAAGCGAGTAGCAGGGCGCTTTGAGCTTTATTACAAAAATATGGAATTGGCTAACGGCTTTAACGAACTCACAAATGCCAGCGAGCAAGCTAAACGTTTTAATGAAGATAACGCATATCGCGCTGAAAACGGTTTAAACCAAGTGCCAATGGATACGCGTTTAATTAAAGCGCTGGAGCATGGATTACCACAGTGCGCAGGGGTGGCTTTGGGGATTGATAGGTTGGTAATGCTCGCAACAAATAAAGAGAAAATTAAAGACGTAATCGCGTTTGATGTGCAAAGAGCGTGATGCTTGGCCTATAGGCTTAGGTAGCAAATTTGTAGATGCGAATTTATTTCGCGCTCATGTAATTTAACTTTATAAATAAGCGAGGTATAAAACCTCACTTACAAATAAAAACACCGCGTTTAATTTAAACGCGGTGTTTTTATTGCTGCTGTAGCTTTTATTTGAAAGCCAACGGCTATGCTTTACAGATTAAGTGTAAACGTAACACCTGCTACGCGAGGCTCACCTAATTGTGTATAGGTATGCGTTGCGTAACCATCTTGCGGGTCATTACCAAACTCAAAGCCACGAGTAGGGACTGTTTCGTCAAACACATTACGAGCCCATGCGCGTACTGCCCACATGTCAGCTTCGTAGCCAAAGCTTAAATTAACTAAGTTGCTGCTTGGTGCTTGTGAGTTGTGGCTATCAGAAAAGTAGTAATCGTCCTTACCTTCAACACCAATCATGCCGTAAAGCTCACTTGTAAAGTTATAGCGAGCAGTAAAAGCATATTGATATTTAGGCGATTGTGCTTGCTCGCGACCGTCTTGATTTAAGCCAGACTGCGTTACAAAATCGTCTATTTCAGTGTTTAAGTAACCAGCACTACCTGTTAAAAATAGATTATCAGTTAGTTGGTAACTACCCTCAATTTCAAGTCCGTAGTTGCTACCAGAACTTGCGTTATCAACATAACCGGTAAATTGCTGGCCTTCTACTTGCCATGCTTTTAACTGAATATCGTCGCGGTGCATGTAAAATGCAGCTAAGCGAAGTGTAAATTTGTCATCAAGTGATGAACCTTTAACACCAAATTCACCGCTCCATAAATATTCAGGGTCGAAACTGGTATGCTGCTGGAAAAAATCAGCGCTTAGGTTTAAGCCTTCATCTTTCGCTTTAGCCAGTGCTTCTGAGTTAATACCGCCGGCTTTATAACCACGAGTGATACTCGCATAGATCATCGTACGATCAATTACTTGATACTCAAGTGCAACTTTACCGCCAACCATTACGTCGTCAGTGTCTTGTATAAAGCCATTACTATCGGTGTAGTCACCTTGGTATTGCTCTACACGTAAACCTGTAATTAATGTTGTTTTAGGGCCAATTGGAGTCGCTACTTGTCCGTATACTGCAACGTTACTCGTTTCGTAAGTTGAAGAGAATGGGCTTGCTAACCACGTGTATTGGCGCTCTAAATCAACGTCACGGTTTTGGTAATAAATACCCGCAACCCAGTTACCTGTTTTAGAATTAAATTGTAAATCTACAGATTGGTCGTCGCGATCGCGGCTATAAAGATCGGTTGAACTGTATCCATCAGGATGTAAGCCTGCAGCACATAGCTGTGGCTCGCTCGGATCGTTACAAACCCAGTCTTCATCAAAACTATAAAGCAGCTCGGTATCAATAGCCGATAGATTTAGGTTGACATCAAATAAATCAAAACCCGTGTAAGTATTATTAATACCTATAGCGTAGCTTTCTTGATTATCTTGCCCTGGCTCATCGGCAACACTATTGCGGCTGTTATCAAGCGTAAACGCATCGTAGCCGTTGTCTATGTCAATATAGTGAAGGTTTAGCTCAGTATTTAAATGCTCTGTAAGCTGGCTGTTTATTTTAAAACGCGCTACTTGTTCGTCTTGATTTTGTGTTTCGTCATTTAAGTACAGGTTATCTACGTAGCCGTCTGACTTTCTGCGAAAGTAGCTAACGCGTGCGCTACTTTCATCTGTTAAGCCTGTGCTTGCTGCAATGCCTGCTTCGCGGGTGTTGTATGTGCCAGCACCTACTTGTAATTTTAAGCTTGGATCGCTTGTGGCTTTAGCTGAACCCATTTGGATCATACCGGCCATACCGTCTGCGCCAAAGCGTGTACCTTGTGGACCACGGTAAATTTCTACTTGGTCTATATCAAATAATAATGAACTGCCACCAAGGCCAGAATAGTTAATACCATCAATAACTAAGCCTACAGATGGATTAATAGGGTCTACAAATTGTGAACGAAGTCCCACGCCACGAATTTGAATATAACGACCGCGCGACGCACCAGATGCAAAATTTACATTGGCGGTACTGCCTAACATTTCGTCTAAGTAACTTGCACCACGTTGATTAATTTCATCTTCGCTAAATAAGCTCGCACTCGCGCTTAAAGTTTGAATGCTTTCGCGCTGAAAATCGCCGGTTACAACAATTCTTTCTAGGTCGCTATCATCAGCGTTAGCTGCAATTGGTGCACCAAGCAGCGGTAAAAGTGCGGCAGTAATTAAAGACAAACGTAAGTTCATTGGGTTACTTAACTCCATTTTAGGGACTCGTATGGTAGCAATTATTTAAACACATGTGCTATAAACGCGGCAATTATACGTTAAATAATCAGGATTACTAATATGACCTTTAAAGTTGACTTCAAGGTACGTGATTACGAATGTGACTTACAAGGTATTGTAAACAACAGCGTCTATTTTAATTATTTAGAGCATGCTCGACATGAATTTTTGTACGCACACGGTATTGATTTTGCTCAATTAGCAAAAGATAAAATTAACCTAGTCGTGATGCGTAGCGAAATGGACTATAAACATTCACTACTACCAGGTGATGAATTTTATGTAGCTGTAGAGCCGCAGCGTATCAGTCGTTTAAAATTTGCCTTTAAGCAAACAGTTATACGTAAAAGCGATGAAAAAGTAATGCTCAATGCGCTGGTTATAGGGACGTCTGTTAATGAAAAAGGTAGGCCATTTTTACCAGAGCAGATAGATAACGTATTCAAAACTACAACTTAGTACTTAATCGGACAACTTTTAAACTATCATAGAACAAAAATTTACATTTAAAACATGCATTTTTAACGGATAAAGGGCATAAATATTGTTACTATTACATTAATTAGACAATTAGTTAGTAGTAGCATGAAATTAGCAGCAATACCGATGCTTATAGTCGGTTTATGTGTTGGTTGCGCATCAACAGGGACGGTTACCAGTGAGCAGCTTAAATACACCCAATGGCAATTATCACGTGTTGATGGTTTAGCAATTCCACCTTCGTTTAATGCATCAATGAGCTTTATTGAAGCGCTGCAAGTAAACGGTTTTGCTGGCTGTAACAAATTTTTTGGTGAGGGCTCGCTTGAAGAAAGTAACCTTACTGTAAGTAAATTAGGAATGACGCGCAAGTCGTGTGGCGAAGAGCTTGATGAGTTTGAGCAGCAGTTATTACAAGCCTTAAAGCAAGGTGCAGAACTTAAAATGCAAGACCAGCAATTAGTCATGCAAGGCGAGCAAACATTTGTGTTTATCCCTAAATAATTTTAAGTTTTTGAAAAACAGCCCCTTGCGGGCAGTTTTTAACTGACGTACACTCAGCGCAGATTTGTTGAATAATATCTTCGAATCGACGAACAAAATTTATATATCAATACTTGTCGGAGTGCCAAAGCTAAGTAATTAGTTTTTGGCTGAGATCGCGAAAGCGGGATCCGTGAACCTGATCAGGCTAATACCTGCGTAGGGAACAAGCTGCCTAAAATAGGACGCTTGTGCGTCTTTTTTTATGCGCACAATAAAGTGATTTTGTTTTTTTAGGCTGCAAAGTAGCATGTACGCTACTTTACGATCTTTCTCTATTCCTCGGAATATCTGACAAGACAACCCTTAAGCAATGAGGCAAGTCATGTCAAATACTACAAATAAAGCGTCACGCCGAGAAACTCGTGCTGCCGCGTCTGAATATATTTATAATTTAACGGGTCAACCGTTCCCAAATTCTCATAAAGTATACGTTGAAGGTACTCAACCAGGCGTGCGCGTTGGTATGCGTGAAATCATGTTAAGTGATACGTTTATTGGCGGCACAGATGAAAACCCTGTTTATGAGTCAAACGATCCGCTACGTGTTTACGATACGTCGGGCCCGTATACCGATCCTAATTTTGAACTAGACGTGCGTAAGGGCTTACCAAAATTTCGTGAACAATGGATTGAAAACCGTGATGACACTGAAATTTTAGAATCAGTGACGTCGCAGTTTTCGCAGCAGCGCATGGCAGATGAAGGGTTAGATCATATTCGCTTTGATCACCTTCCAAAAATTCGCCGTGGTGTGGCTGGTAAAAACGTAACGCAAATGCACTACGCACGCCAAGGAATTATTACCCCTGAAATGGAATACGTAGCTGTTCGTGAAAATATGGGACGTGCAGAAATTCGTAAAGAATTACTAGCCGCGCAGCATAAAGGCGAGTCGTTTGGCGCGAGTATTCCTGAATTTATTACCCCAGAATTTGTACGAGACGAAATAGCCCGTGGTCGCGCTATTTTACCAAATAATATAAACCATCCAGAAACAGAACCTATGATTGTAGGTCGTAACTTCTTAGTTAAAGTTAACGCCAATATTGGTAACTCGTCGGTCAGCTCATCTATTGAAGAAGAAGTAGAAAAAATGGTGTGGTCTACCCGCTGGGGCGCAGACACCGTGATGGACTTATCAACGGGTCGTTACATTCACGAAACGCGTGAATGGGTTGTACGTAACTCGCCTGTACCTATTGGCACAGTACCGATTTATCAAGCGCTTGAAAAAGTAAACGGTGTGGCTGAGGATTTAACGTGGGAGATTTTCCGCGATACGCTTATAGAGCAAGCCGAGCAGGGCGTTGATTACTTTACTATTCATGCTGGTGTATTACTTCGTTATGTACCAATGACCGCTAAACGTGTAACCGGTATTGTGTCGCGCGGTGGCTCAATTATGGCTAAGTGGTGTTTAGCGCATCATAAAGAAAACTTTTTATACACGCACTTTGAAGACATTTGCGAAATTTTAAAACAATATGATGTGTGTTTTTCACTCGGTGATGGACTTCGCCCTGGTTCGATTGCTGATGCCAACGATGAAGCACAGTTTAGTGAGCTACGCACATTAGGTGAACTGACAAAAATTGCGTGGAAGCACGATGTACAAGTATTTATTGAAGGCCCAGGGCATGTGCCAATGCACATGATTAAAGCCAATATGGACGAGCAATTAAAGCATTGCGACGAAGCGCCATTTTATACTTTAGGTCCGTTAACGACCGATATTGCACCAGGGTACGACCATATTACCTCGGGTATTGGGGCTGCTCAAATAGCATGGTACGGCTGTGCAATGCTTTGTTATGTAACACCTAAAGAGCATTTAGGTCTGCCAAATAAAGAAGATGTTAAAGAAGGCTTAATTACTTACAAAATTGCAGCGCATGCCGCCGATTTAGCAAAGGGGCATCCAGGCGCGCAAGAGCGCGATAACGCACTATCAAAAGCACGTTTTGAGTTTAGATGGCATGATCAATTTAATATTGGTTTAGATCCAGACCGAGCTCGTGAGTATCACGACGAAACCCTTCCGCAAGAGTCAGGCAAAGTGGCTCACTTTTGCTCTATGTGTGGCCCTAAATTTTGCTCAATGAAAATTAGCCAAGAAGTGCGCGATTACGCTAAAGATTTAGAAACACGCGGTATTGATCCAAATGACGCTGGCGAGGCTATTGAAATCAAAATGATTGATGTAGAAGCAGAAATGAAAGCTAAGTCTGTTGAGTTTAAGCAAACAGGCTCAGAAATTTACCACAAAGCGGTATAGCAAGAATTTAGATGCAGATGTAGGTGAGGTTTTATACCTCGCTTCTTTAAATATTGAAGAAGTGCGAGTGAATTTGCACCTACTAATAACTGCTTTTGGAGGTTTTATGTTTTATAACATTGCTGTGGTGGGGTTTGGTTTAGCAGGGCGCTTAGCTGCCCTTGAGCTAAGTAAGTTGCATCATGTAACTGTGTTTGAAGCAGACGACGAGCATACACAAAATAGCGCCGGTAAAGTGGCAGCAGCTATGCTGGCTCCACTTGCAGAGTCGGTGTTATGCGAGGCTGATTTAGCTTTAATGGGGCTTGACTCAATGAAGCGCTGGCCAGAAATAGTGAGCGAACTTGAGGGGGATGTGTTTTTTCAGCAGCAAGGCACATTGGTCGTTGCGCATCAGCAAGATAAAGGCGATCTACAAAGCTTTACCCAGAGGATAAAGCCCATAGCAGGGCACAGCGCTCAGGCATTGAATGCTCAGCAAATAGCGCAGTTAGAGCCCGAGCTTGCTAATCGGTTTAACCAAGGTCTACTTTTACCCTGTGAGGGGCAAATAGATAACCAAGCCTTTTATAAAGCAAGTTTTACCATGCTCAATAAGCGCAAAGTTAAATTTGTGTTTAATCAGCGCGTAACCATTAAAAACGGTGAAATAAACAATCGACCTTTCGATTACATTATTGATTGCCGTGGGCTTGGCGCTAAAACAGCTCAAAGTGATAAACCGCTCAGAGGTGTGCGCGGCGAAGTAGCAAGGCTATATGCACCAGAGGTAAATTTAATCAGGCCAGTGCGTTTAATGCACCCGCGTTACCCAATTTATATAGCGCCTAAACCTAATCATGAATACGTAATTGGTGCGACCGAAATAGAATCGCAAGACATCGGCGCAGCAACCGTACGCTCAACCCTTGAGTTACTTTCAGCGGCTTATACCGTACACAGCGGATTTGCCGAAGCACGGCTTCTTAATATTCAAACCGGATTACGGCCCGCATTTAGCGACAACCGCCCAGAAGTAACACAAGTAGGTAATGTAATTAGCATTAACGGATTGTATCGACATGGTTATATGTTGGCGCCGGCATTAGTGGCGCAAGCAGTTTCGCAAATACAGTAAGAATAGAGTGAGAATAAAATGAACATTACAATTAATGGCGAGCTACTTAATGTTAATAGCAAAGCACTCGTTGAGGTACTTCAACGTTTTGGCGCAGTTGCGCCTTTTGCTGTGGCTGTTAATAGTGAATTTATTCCACAAAGTCAGCACGGTAACTATGTACTTAATGAGGGCGACAGTGTTGAGTTGCTGTCACCTATTCAAGGCGGATAAAGCTTATGCAAACTAAAGACTGTTTAACTATTTATGGAGAGCAAATAAATAGTCGTTTATTAATCGGCTCCGCGCTTTATCCGTCGCCCGATATTATGACTCAATCAATTACTGCGTCAGGTGCTGAAATAGTAACGGTGTCATTAAGACGCCAACAAAGTGCTTCAGCCGGTGATGATTTTTGGCAGTTAATAAAAAATACAGGCTTAAAAATACTGCCTAACACCGCAGGGTGCCACAGTGTTAAAGAGGCGATTACGCTTGCAAAAATGTGCCGTGAGGTATTTGCCACCGATTGGATTAAGCTGGAGCTGATTGGCGATGATTATAATTTACAGCCTGACCCTTTTGCGCTACTTGAAGCGACAAAAATATTAATTAATGATGGCTTTAAAGTACTGCCTTATTGCACCGATGACTTAGTACTTTGTCAGCGCTTAAATGAGCTAGGGTGTGAGGTGCTTATGCCGTGGGGGGCGCCAATAGGCACCGGTAAAGGCTTGTTAAATAGTTATAACTTAAAAACTATTCGAGAGCGTTTACCCGATACTACATTAATAGTAGATGCAGGTTTAGGTTTGCCATCGCATGCCTGCCAAGCACTCGAAATGGGGTATGATGCGGTATTATTAAATTCAGCCATTGCAGGGGCGGGTTGCCCAATTACTATGAGCCGCGCATTTAAAGGCGCAGTTGAAGTAGGGCGCTTTGCATATCAAGCAAAAGCAATGCCTGAAAAAGACGTTGCAGCCCCATCAACCCCAACAATGGGTATGCCATTTTGGCATCAGCAGTGAAGGAAAGAATATGAATAACGTAGTGTGGACAATTGCCGGATCTGATTCGGGCGGCGGTGCCGGTATTCAAGCTGACATAAAAGCAATGCAAAGTTTTGGTGTACATGGCTGCACGGCAATTACGGCGCTTACTGCACAAAATAGTTTAGGCGTAGAAGCTATTAATGCAGTGTCTACCGATATTATTGAATCGCAGTTACTAGCGCTTGAAAAAGACATGAAAGCCAAAGTGATAAAAATTGGCATGTTAGCCAATGTGCAGCAAATTCAGTTGATCAGCGAACATATAAGTCACTATAAAGCTAAGTGGCCGGTGCCTCCCGTTATTGTATATGACCCTGTTGCTATTGCCTCAAGCGGTGACTTACTAACAGAAGAGGACACGGTAAGTGCAATAAAAGAATGTTTACTGCCGCTGGTGGATGTAATAACCCCAAACACCCACGAAACACAGTTATTAACCGGTGTGTATTTAATTGGCCCAGCTGCAATAAAAGAAGCGGCTAATAAGCTATTAAGCTGGGGTGCAAAAGCCGTTGTTATTAAAGGCGGACATTGGGATTACCCAAGCGGCTACTGCATTGATTATTGCATTGATAGTAATACACAAAATGGCGAAGAATATTGGTTAGGCAATCAAAAAATACAAACCCCGCATAACCACGGCACCGGTTGTAGTATGGCTTCGGTAATTGCTGCGTGTTTAGCGAAAGACTACCCATTAAAAGATGCCTTTATTTTAGCTAAAGCATATATAAACCAAGGGCTAAAACAGTCTGTACGCTACGGCGAAGGGATTGGACCGGTTGCTCATACATCGTTTCCCACTAATTTAGCTGACTACCCACAAGTGATTGAGCCGGGGAGCTGGCTGGGTGATGAGCTTGATTTTGATGTACCGCTTGATTTTAATATGGCTGCTGATTTTGCACCTTGCGAAAGTAAATCGCTTGGCTTATATGCAGTTGTAGATAGTACCGATTGGTTAGAAAAGTGCCTGCAACAAGGCATTAAAACAGCGCAGTTACGCGTTAAAAATAAAACGCAAGACGAGCTGGATGCGCTTATTAAGCAAGCTGTTGAGCTGGGCAAGCAATACAACGCACAGGTATTTATAAACGATTACTGGCAGTTAGCTATTAAGCACGGTGCATATGGTGTGCATTTAGGGCAAGAGGATTTAGACATTGCTAATTTAGCGGCCATTAAAGACGCTGGGTTAAGGCTTGGGCTTTCTACTCATGGTTTTTATGAAATGCTACGTGCGCATAATTATCGCCCTAGTTATATGGCATTTGGCGCTATTTTCCCAACCACAACAAAAGACATGACAGGGCAAATACAAGGTCTTGAAAAGCTGATTAAATTTGTACCGCTTATGCAAAGCTATCCAACTGTAGCAATAGGCGGTATTGATTTAAGCCGTGCTGAGCCGGTAGCTAAAACCGGCGTAGGCAGTGTTGCCGTGGTGCGTGCGATTACCGAGGCTGATAATTACGCAGAGGCTATAAGCGCTCTGCAAGTGGCCATAAGCAGTGCACATTAATATTAACAAGGGTAATACTAACAAGGCCGGTAAAAGTGAATGAGCTAAGCGATAAAGAAACCCTGCGTTACAGTCGCCATTTATTACTTGAAGAAGTAGGGCTTGAAGGGCAGTTAACGCTTAAATCCTCAACGGTTGCAGTTGTGGGGGCTGGTGGTTTAGGTAGCCCCGCACTTTTATATTTAGCCGCTGCGGGTGTTGGAACGCTTATTTTAATTGACGATGATGAGGTTGAGCTTTCAAACTTACAGCGCCAAGTGCTTTATAAAATAAATCACCTAGGACAAAGCAAGGTCGCTGCAGCGGGTAAAGTATTAGCGAGTCTTAATAATCAAATAAACATAGTAACGCATTGTCAAAAGTTTGATGAGAGTAATGCAGCTAACTTGCTAAAAGGTGCTGACATCATACTTGATTGCTCTGATAACTTTACTACTCGCTATAGTGTTAATCGTTATTGTATTGCTAATAAAACACCGTTAATTTCTGGTGCTGCACTCGCAACCAAAGGGCAGTTAATGGGCTTTGATTTTAGGCAAAGTGATAGCCCGTGCTATGGCTGTGTTTTTCCACAAAGTGAAGCTACACCAGTTATCAATTGCAGTAACGCAGGAGTAATTAGCCCGCTACTTGGTGTAATAGGCTCTATGCAGGCGCAACTTACGCTTAACTTGTTGCTGGTGCATGCAGAGGGGTGTGTGTTTATAACCTTTGATGCGCTTACTTTAAAGCAGCAGCATTTTAAAGTGATTAAAGATTTAGAGTGTAAAGAGTGTAAAGAGTGTGGAAAATAGGTTTTTGAGGGAGTTGTGCCTGTTACTACATGTGGCGTTAAAGAATTAAAAGCTGCGCTTTTCGCGTGAGCAAGCTTCACGCCTACAGTACATCAAAATTCTTACACCAAACTTGTATACGCACAGCTTGCTGGCGTGACGAGCAAAGCTCGTAATTTCTATGTTTTGTGTCTTCTCATTTACTCCTCTTTTGTTTCTCTTTGTGCAATAAGATCTTAAGTAATTTATTCACGAAGAGGTTAAGAGGGCGCTGCGCTTTAGAGAAGCCAATAAGTAAGTAAAGTATTAGTTATAAATATTAAAAGTGGCGCTTCTCGCGTGAGCAAGCTTCACGCCTACAAAAATAAAAAAACCGCGTTTAAATAACGCGGTTTTTTTGATTTCTAATTAACGATCGATTTTAGTCGTTAATTTTTGCAAACGCAGTACCTAAGCGTGTAACTACTTCTGGTAGTTGATCTTCCAGTATTTCAGCTTTATCAGCACCCCATGCAAGTACCACGGTAGAGCCTAATTTAAAGCGACCCATTTCTTCACCCTTTTTAAGCGTGATAGCGTTATCGCCAGTGGTTGGGTATTTCCAACTAAATACATCGCTACCAGCTGGTGGCGTGACAGTACCAGCCCAAATAGTTTCTATGCTGGCTACAATTGTTGCGCCAACAAGTACCATTGCAAGCGGACCAATTTCAGTTTCAAAAATTGCTACCACACGTTCGTTGCGTGCAAACAAGTTAGGCACGTTTTGCGCTGTAAGTGGATTTACTGAAAATAAATCACCTGGCACGTAAATCATTTTGCTTAGTGTGCCATCAATTGGCATATGAATACGGTGGTAATCTTTAGGTGCTAAATAAATGGTGGCAAACTTACCGCCTAAAAATGGTGTTGTATCATCTTGTGAGCCGCCTAGTAGCGCTTGTAAGCTGTAATCGTGACCTTTAGCTTGTATTAGCTGTCCGTCAACAATATCGCCTAGCTGGCTGATTGCGCCATCCACTGGATGAATGATGATATTGCTATCTTCTACCATTGGGCGCATGCCGTCTTTTAAAGGGCGAGTAAAAAATTCATTAAAGCTTTTATAATGAGCCGGATCTGGGTATTGGGCTTCGCTCATATCTACTTTATATTGCTTAATAAATAGTTTAATTAAAGTCGTTGTTAAAGCACCTGCTTTAGCTGCGGCTAATTTACCTACTACGCGTGAAATAAAATGTTTTGGCATTGCGTACTGCATTGCGATTTTAAATTTGTCTAAACTCACAGTATTTTTCCTAAATTATACGCGAGGCGCACGGGCGCCTGCACGGCCATCGGCCATTGTTTCTAAAATTCGGTGGTAGCTGTCAAAGCGCAATTGAGAAATTTTGCCATCTGCTACAGCTTCTTTAACTATACAGCCAGGATCGTTTAAATGTTTACAGTCTCTAAAGCGGCACCCGCCTATAAATTCTCTAAACTCTTTAAAACACCACGTTACACGCTCAACATCTAAATGCCATAAACCAAATTCGCGAATTCCTGGTGAATCGATTAGGTTACCGCCACTTGGTAAATGGTGAAGGCGTGAAACAGTTGTTGTATGCTGGCCTAGGCCGCTGTTTTCAGATACTTCTTTAGTTAATATTTCAGCGTTAGGTAATACAGTGTTAACGAGGGTTGATTTACCCACACCACTTTGACCAACAAAAATGTTATTTTTACCAACAAGTACTTCTTTTAATTCATCAATACCATTGCCCGATATATTACTAACAAGGAGTACTTGGTAATCAAGTTTACGGTAGATATCGAGAACTTTTTGTATTTCACTAAGACCAGCATCATCAATTAAATCTATTTTATTGAGTACTAAAATTGGCTCAATACCCATATCTTCACAGGCTATTAAATAGCGGTCGATAATACTTGGGGTAAACTCAGGTAGTACCGCTGATACCATGAGTATTTGATCAATGTTAGCTGCAATAACTTTCACGCCGTCGTAAAAGTCAGGACGGGTAAGTTGCGAACGACGCTCTTGCGTGGCTTCAATTACTCCGGCTAAATCACCTTCACTTACTTTGGCACGGCGAAACAATACCTCATCACCACACACTAAATTTGACACGGTACGGCGTATATTACAACGAAGTACATCGCCATTCTGTGTTTCGACATCGGCGTGTTGGCCAAAGCGACTGATCACAATTGCGCTCTCGACCTGACCTAAATTATCGGTTTGCCACTCTTGCGCGCCTTTTTTAGCTGGTCTTGAGTCTGCGCTATTAATGCGCTTTTGGTGATTGGCCTTGATCTGACGCGATTGGCCTTTACTTAATTTTTTCTGTTTTGCCACTGGAGGCCTATAACCTTAGTTAAATGTCGCTTTTCCTAAAAAAAGCTTTAGCTCGACGGTTGATGCTAATATGATATATCGAAATGCGTTGGATCTAAAGGAAAGCACCGCTTAGGTAATTATGACTATTAATAAATCAAATTTAATTTGGCTCGATCTTGAAATGACCGGACTCGAACCAGAGACCGATAAAATACTCGAAATTGCGACGGTTGTCACTGACGCAGACCTGAATATATTAGCCGAAGGGCCAACTATAGCTATTCATCAAAGTGATGAATTACTAAATGGCATGGACGAGTGGTGTACTACGCAGCATGGTAAGTCGGGTTTAACAGCGCGCTGTAAAGCAAGTACATTCGATGAAGAGTATGCAGTGGCACAAACGTTAGATTTTTTAAAACAGTGGGTGCCTGCAGGTGTATCACCAATGTGTGGTAATTCAATTGGGCAAGACCGCCGCTTTATGAATAAATATATGCGTGAACTTGAAGATTTTTTTCATTACCGCAATCTTGACGTGAGTACCATTAAAGAATTAGCACGTCGCTGGAAACCTGAAGTTCTTGCAAAAGTGAACAAAAAAGGTTCGCACCTTGCTTTGGATGACATTAAGGATTCGATTATGGAATTAAAAGTCTATAGAGAAAATTTCTTTAATTTGTAAAAAACACTTGCAAACACATCGGATTATTGTAGAATCCTGCCCCGCTCAAGACGATAACCTACGCGGGGTTAGTGTGTTTGAGTGATTGAATTACCATCAATAAATGCGGTACTAGCTCAGTTGGTAGAGCGCGACCTTGCCAAGGTCGAGGTCACGAGTTCGAGCCTCGTGTACCGCTCCAATTTCTAACCAAAAGAAATTGTAGTGTTGAGTGTAAAATATAATGCGGTACTAGCTCAGTTGGTAGAGCGCGACCTTGCCAAGGTCGAGGTCACGAGTTCGAGCCTCGTGTACCGCTCCAATTTCTAACCAAAAGAAATTGCAGTGTTGAATAAAAGTGTAATGCGGTACTAGCTCAGTTGCTAGAATTTTGAACGCGACCCGTCGCGCTTAAGCGTAAAATAACTAAAGAAGTCAAAATGCGGTACTAGCTCAGTTGGTAGAGCGCGACCTTGCCAAGGTCGAGGTCACGAGTTCGAGCCTCGTGTACCGCTCCAATCTTTTTATATCCTTTCAAAATTTCCTATATTAAAATCATAAATAAAATTATAATTAAAAATCTCTCTTATTTACTTTATTCTTTGTGCAATATTCAGCATTGAAGTTTTGGTTGTTAGAAGCTATCGCTTCGCGCGCGAGCAAGCTCTGCGCCTATAAGAAAGGTGTTGTACTTTAAAGTTATGGGTAAATAGCTGGAGTGGAGTAGGGGTTAATACTTTTAAACGGTTGCTAAAACAGCTCTCCCTGAATAGTTGCTATAACTCGTCTAGAGCCACCAGAATCGCGATGCTCACCTAAATAAATACCTTGCCATGTACCTAACGCTAAATAACCATTTGAAATAGGAATACTTAACTCGCAGCCTAACGTACTGGTTTTTATGTGTGCAGGCATGTCGTCGTCACCTTCATAATCGTGGCGATAATAAGGCTGACGCTCAGGAACGAATTTATTGAAATGGCTCTCCATGTCCATACGAACAGTGGGGTCTGCATTTTCGTTTATTGAAAGGCTCGCTGAGGTATGCTGAATAAATAAATGTAACAAACCAACTTTATAACTCGCCAGTTCAGGAAGCTGAGACAATAATTCGTCATCGATTATATGAAAACCTCGCGGGCGAGGCTTTAATGTAATTTGCTTTTGCTGCCAACTCATAGTTTATCGAAACTAACCTCAATGTTTGCATTACCAGCGTCACAGCTAAATGGCATGATGATTTTTTTACCTTGGCTTTTATGAGTAATTGTATGGCCCTTACCCGATACCACAATAGGCGTTGCCATATCAAAGTCGAAGCCTTTCTCGCCAAGTAAATTTTTAGCACCACCGGTTACCATGTTAGTTATTTCACCAACCATATCGGTAACTTCTTCATCTATAGCATCAGGGCGTTCGCCAAGCATACGTTCCATAATGGTCAACGCTAACTCTTCATCAAACGTAATTGAAAACGATCCACGAGTTTGCGGGCCAACCATGCCAATCAAACCTGATACATCACCACAGGCTATTTCATCAGTTTTAATGCGAGGTTTACCTGGCTTCAATTGAGTTTGAGCCATAGTGCTCAAAACATTAATTAAAGAAGATAAAAAAGGATTGATGAATTCTACATTCATAGTGGCTACTCTTAAATTTGTTCTGTGAAATGACTATATAGTTTAAGTATAGTCATTAAGGATAACTTTGAAGGATTATGATGTTCTGCAAGATTCACATTTACCATGTGCTTCTATTGTTTGCCCTGATACAACAAAGCCACCTTCGGCAGCTAAATTATTTAGCTCATGCGAAATTATACTCGAGTGTAATTCTTTGACAAAACCACAGGTATCGCAAATTAATAATTGTACTGGGTGTATATGATCAAAATGATGACACAGCATAAATGCATTTGTGCTTTCAATTTTATGAATAAAACCTAGCTCAGCTAAAAAGTCTAATGCACGATAAATAGTTGCAGGTTTAGCACCCGTTTCAGTTATTTTTAATTGCTCAAGCAAATCGTATGCACCAACACCACCTTGTGCGCTGGCTAATAGGCGAAATACTTTCTCGCGGATAGGCGTAAAACGCGCACCACGGTTGTCACAAACTTGTTTTGCTTTACTTACGAGTGATTCTATATTCATCATTACTCTTATCCTTATGCTACCGTGATATACTAACATACTGTGTTGTAGTTGCAGCGTTTTTATTAAGCGCTTTTTACCTAGGAAACCCAGTAATGCACGAACTATTGGCTATATTTATTTTCTTTTTTGCGGTTATTGACCCTATTGGCACTGTACCTGTATTTATTGCAGTCACACGTGGTGATGATGAGAAGTTTAAACGTAAAGTTATATTTAAAGCGGTAGGCGTATCTGCATTAGTGCTCTTATTTTTTGTACTCGCAGGGGAGCAATTACTTAACGCAATTGAAATTCCACTTTCTGCTTTTCAAATAGCCGGCGGTATCATATTACTTATTTTTGCACTTTCAATGATATTTGGTGAAAGCAAACCAGAAGCCGAAATTAAAAGTGTACGTGATAGCACTGAAACTGCTATTTTTCCTCTAGCTATTCCTTCTATTGCAAGTCCTGGCGCTATGTTAGGTGCGGTATTAATGACTCGTAATGAGGAGTATACATGGGTTGAACAGTTATTAACGTCTTCAATGATGCTCGCTGTATTAGCGGTTGTACTGGTTTTATTGCTGCTTGCAACGCACGTACATAGATTAATTGGTGACAGTGGCGCAAGTATAATAAGTAGAATTATGGGGCTTATTTTAAGTTCGGTTGCGGTTACTAATATTTTAAACGGTATAGCCCACTATTTTGGCTTGCAGGTGTTCTCTTAACATTGATGCCCGTTAGGCTTTTGTGTAAAATGCAGCGCCTTTTAAGCTGTGCTTAATAACTTTAATACCCTGAGGTTTGCTTTGAATAAATGTACTTTGGATAGACGCTTTTCTGTGGCCCCAATGCTTGATTGGACTGATCGCCATTGTCGTACTTTTCATCGCAAAATGACTAAACATACTGTGCTTTATACTGAAATGATAACCACAGGGGCTATTTTATTTGGTCGAGGCGACTACTTACATTTTAATAAACACGAAGGCCCAGTTGCGCTGCAACTTGGTGGCTCTGATCCTAAAGCGCTAGCGCAATGTGCAAAGCTCGCAGGTGAGCGTGGTTATGACGAAATAAATTTAAATGTAGGTTGCCCGTCAGACCGAGTTCAAAATGGTCGATTTGGCGCATGTTTAATGGCTGAACCTCAATTAGTTGCTGAGTGTATTGCAGCAATGAAAAACGAAGTAAACATTCCTGTTACCGTTAAAACGCGTATTGGTATTGATGAGCAAGATTCGTATGAGTTTTTATGTGCGCTTATTGAAGCGTCTCATAAAGTAGGGTGTGACGATTTTATTATTCATGCTCGTAAAGCATGGCTTAATGGTTTGAGCCCAAAAGAAAATCGTGAGGTTCCACCACTTGATTACCCACGTGTTTATCAACTTAAAAAAGATTATCCGCAGCTAGACTTAAGCCTAAATGGCGGCGTTAAAACAATTGAGCAGAGCCTAGAACATCTACAACATATTGATGGTGTAATGATTGGTCGTGAAGCTTACAGTAACCCATTTATGCTCAATGACGTTGATGAGAAAATTTATGGTGATGCTGCAAACACACAATCACGCCACGATGTAGTGCGTTCAATGTACGACTACATTGAAGAAGAAATGCGTTTGGGTGCTAATTTTTGGCATATTGCACGTCACATGCTCGGTATTTTTCAGGGGCAGCCTGGTGCGCGAGGTTTTAGACGCCACCTTTCTGAAAGTGGTCACGGTAAGCAAGCTGATTTATCGGTAATGGATAAAGCATTAAGCTTTGTACCAGAATAAAACTAAGCTTTAAAAATTCTAAATTTAAGCCACTTTCGAGTGGCTTTTTTGATCCTAAAAATTAGTCAAAATCATAATTTATTGGCCAATTACACTCTATGTTGTTCAGCTTAAAGTCACTAGAATTTAGAGTGTTTGTTGTTTACCATTATGATTTTAAAAGATTTATTTTTGTTTTTATGAACTTGGCACAACTCTTGGAATCTCCTTGTTGAAATTAATTAAAAATTAACAGGAGAATACCATGGGAATATTTAACCGCGTAAATGATGTAATTCAATCAAACATTGTCGCCATGCTTGATAAAGCAGAAGATCCAGAAAAACTTTTAAACCTAATGCTTACCGAGATGCAAGATGCATTGAATGAGTGTCGTAGTACAGCAGCCGCTTTATTGTGTGAAGAGAAAGTAATTAATCGCCAAATTGATACTAAAAAAACAGAATTAACAGCTTGGCAAATGAAAGCAGAACGTGCGGTTGAGAAGGGCAGTGATGACCTTGCTAAATCAGCTTTACTTGAGAAGCAACGCGTTAACGAAAGCATTGAAAATAAGCAAACGCAATTAGAAACTTTGCAAGAGTCTATCGCAAAAATTGAGTCTGATTGTGAGCGCTTGCAGCAAAAAATGGCTATGGCTAAAACTAAGCAAGCTCAGTTAATGCAACGCCATAATGTTGCTATTGCTAGAGGGCGAATCAGTACACAACTACAAAGCGATAAAGTAGCTCATGCATTATCTCGATTTGATCAAGTAGAGCAGCGTGTAGAAAGTATTGAAGCGCAAATAGAAGCATATGAGTTAACTGACTCTGCAAATACGACGGCTTCACAAATTGAAGCTTTAGTTAAAAATGAAAAAATAGATGCTGAGTTAGCCCAGTTAAAAACAAATTTAAAAACTGATTTAAAACAGACTGCTTAAGGGGAATATTATGAATAGCTTTAATCGTCAACGAGGTTGGTATAAAGATACTCTGAATAAAAAAATATCGGGTGTTTGTAGTGGTTTAGCTCATCGATTAGATTTTCCAGTATGGGCAACACGTGTAGTTACTATTTTATTATTTTTGAGTTTTCCGTTTGCAATTGCGCTTGGTTATTTTATAGCGCATTGCTGCCTTGAAAATAAAGAGTATTAATACCAACAGGCATAAATATTTGAACAATTTAACGAATTAAATCACTCTATAACGTTGTTAAAAATTTTTTATTTAGAACCACTAGATATAAAAATTTTTGCCTAGTTATAGCGCAATTTTCTTATCGTTAAATAGGCCTCATATATAAGCCGGTTGGTATAAGGAGAATTACTATGAAAGCTTTGGCAGTATGTGTAATTATCTATTTATTACTGTTTACTGATTTAATAACGTTTGTGCAGATTGATTCTTGGCAGTTGCCGCTATGGGTTGCTGATATTAGCTGGGCAGGGCTTGAGCTTGTAGGTGCTTTGGCCGCAATTGTTACTGTAGTGGCGGTAGTGGCTTTAATTACGATGGGATTAGTTGGTGCGGGTGTGGTGGCATTAGCAGGGACTGTTTTAGCGCTTTTATTCGGATCTATAATGATTGCATGGCCGTTACTATTTGTTGCAGTGTTGTGTTGGCTTGTGGCCGATAACAAAAAAGTAGCCTCTTAATCCTTAATTTGACTGACTATTATAGGTTAACTATGTTAAATTTAGCCTGTAATTTAAAGTTTTCATAAGGATAAGAATGATGACGAAACTATGTTTTTCGATGGCTTCTGCATTAATATTTAGTTTTTTTTCGTCATCGTTGGCGGCGCACTCAGGGCACGATCATGGTTCTGATGTGGCTGTGCTCGAAGTAACTAACGCGCAAGTTAGAGAGTTTTTACCTGGCAGTACTTCAACTGTAGGTTATTTAACCCTTATTAATCACAGTGGAGCCGCAGCAACTTTAACTAAGGCAACTATTGATGGCTTAGGGCGTGTTGAAATACACGAGCATTCACATGTAAACGGCATGATGAAAATGCAACAAGTTGAATCGGTTGAAATTAAGGCGCACGAAAGTGTCAGCTTTCAGCCAGGCGGTTATCATTTAATGGCATTTGAACCACAAGAGCCATTAAAAGTAGGACAAGATCGTAAACTCACACTATATTTTAGTGACGGTAATCGCTTATTTACTAATGCTCAAGTCGTGTCGCTTGAAGTGCAAGCTAAGCAGTCAAAACCATCTACTCAACACGCTCATCATTAGGAGTACACATGTCGCAACATAAAGGAAAAATAGCAGGAATAATTGTTTTACTGCTTATCATATTTTACGCAATTGCTGTTTATTGGAGCACAGAGCCTGCACGTTTTGATGTAGTAAGTAATGCAAAAGAACAAGCTGCACTGCGAAGTGAAAAAATAGTAACGGGTTATGTAACCACATCAACGCTTATTACAGTTGCTAGCACTTTGCTTGATAAACCAGGTGGCTACTTATCAAATGATGTAATGCCACCAAGCATTATAATGGACGATATGCCTGCATGGGAATATGGCGCACTTGAAATGGTGCGTGATTTATCGCTTTCAATGCGAAAAGATTTTAGTCGTTCGCAATCACAATCAACTGAGCATGAAGCACTTAAAAAGGCGCAGCCACAGTTTAATATAAGCTCTGAAGCATGGGCGTGGCCAAGTGCTGAAGGTGAGTACCAAAAAGGTATTGATTATTTAATGGTATATCGTGCACAAATTGCCAATGAGCATGAACGCGATAGCCAATTTTACGCACGAGCAGATAATTTACGTAGTTGGCTTAAAGAAGCCGAAAAGCGTTTAGGTAGCTTAAGCCAGCGTTTAAGTGCCAGTGTTGGTCAAGAAAAAGTGAATACAGACTTAGCGGGTAACTCATCAAATAAACAAGCAACGCTTGCGCCACTACAGCAGCAAGTTAGAACACCGTGGTTAGAAATTGACGACGTGTTTTACGAATCGCGCGGTGCTACTTGGGCGTTACTACATTTTTTACAAGCGATAGAGTATGACTTTAATGATGTGCTTGAAAAGAAAAATGCACGCGTAAGTGTTCAGCAAATTATACGTGAGCTTGAGGCAACCCAAGAAACAGTGTGGAGCCCACTTATTTTAAACGGGAATGGTTTTGGCTATGTGGCTAACCATTCTTTAGTTATGGCAAATTATATTTCTAGAGCCAATGCGGCTTTAATCGAACTTAGCGAGCTATTAGCTCAAGGATAAAAAAATGAAAAAGTATTGTTTAGCAGCAGCCCTTTCAATGGCATGTTTAGCACCCGCAGCGCAAGCTGACACTCTATTAGGTTTATACGTAGGTGTTGATGGGTGGAAGTCAGATAATGATGGTCAATTTTCTTATAAGGATAAACAATCTCAAAATTTTGATTTTGAAGATGAAACATTTATAAGTTACTACGCTGCACTTGAGCACCCAGTGCCGCTAGTTCCAAATATTAAATTAAAGTATACAGAGCTTGAACTTAATGGTGATGCGGTTATTGGTGATACGTTTAGCTTTAATGGCAGTACCTTCGATACAAACAGAAAAGTCAATACTGTTAGTGATTTATCGCACATTGATTATATTCTTTATTATGAAATTTTTGATAACGATTTAATCTCAATTGACTTAGGTTTAAACGCTAAGCAGTTCGATGGAGAAATTACTGTACAGTATGATAAAGATGAACGAGATGTTTCCCAAACTGAAACTGTGGATTTTTCGGGCTTTGTTCCTCTTGCATATGGTCGCGCCGAAGCAGGTTTGCCATTCACTGGTTTAAGTGTATTTTTTGAAGGTAGCTTTTTGGCTATTGACGATAGCAAAGTACAAGATTATCAAGTAGGCGTAGCGTGGGAACTGATTGATAATTTGGCAGTAGATGTTGCTGTTAAAGCAGGCTACCGCTCTATGATATTAGAACTTGATGATGTAGATGATATTACGACTGATATTGATGCATCTGGCCCATTTGCGGGTATTCAGGTTCACTTTTAATTAGTACCTTCTAATTAAATAAAGCGTGGCATATTATCTTATAGCGTGCCACGCTAAATCAAACTCTCCTTCCAACGCATTATTAATCAGTTGCTTATAGACCTTATTTACTGGGAAGTTAATAAGTTTAGATAGCTCATCACCTGTTTGAGTAAATTTGTAATAGCTTAATACCAAATCGCTACTTTTTGCTTTTAATGTTACTTTTTGTGATAAAAATGAAAGCGTAAGCTCTTGTCCCGCTTTAAGTACTGCAGATTCAATCTCTTTTCTATACAGTAAATTAAGATCCATGAGCGTTAAAATTTCTGGAAAGCTAATGCCTGTTTTTCCTAAATTTAGAGATACTTTATTGCCTTTTCGTAGTAAATCGAACAAAGATGGTTTTTTATAAAAGCCGAGTAGAATAAAGTGACTGTCGTCTTTTTCGTTGTAACCTGAAAGCGAAACACACTTTTGTAAAGAATCTGCTTCTCGCTGTGTCATATGCTTTAACGTTTGCAGGCTTTTAATTGAAAATGTCCCCGGGTTAAGCGTTTCTCCCGTTAAAATTTTAGCCCATAAAGTTTGCATTGACTCATTTGAAGTATCTTCACACAGCGCTATAAAATGCTCTACCCAATCTACATCAGGTTGTTTTCTACTTGCTACATCAGGGCAAAACCCCATAGCCATTGCTAAAATTGACTCTATATTTTGTTGCTGTTTAATTAGTAGCAAATCTTGGCGCTTTTGGGCGCGAGCTAAAACAGAGTTTTCACTGTTGATATGATAAAGCGGTTTAACTTGACCTTTAATATTGTAACTTTGCTCGTTAGTAGGTAGCACGCCGTTACTTCCTACTTTAGTTATAGGATAGCCAAGTAAGGATTCAATGATGTTCGCAAGATTAATTCTCGCTTGTGCTGTTTTGACTTTCATGGCTTTGTATTACTCTTTGTGGATCACTAAGCTGCGCTACGGTTTGAAGATTATTTAACCCCAGAGAAACTGTATTGCGCAGCACATACTCGCTCAAAATGGCGGTGTAGCCAGATATTAAAGGGGCGGTAGTTTGCCCTTTAATATTACATATTAAAGTAACGATACCGTTTTGTTCGCTAAATCTAAATGTTCCTCTAATAATATGTTCAGCATTTAGAAGTATGTTAAAGCTGACCTTATTTTGGCTTACTGACGTTATGATCATTTCACCATAACCCCACTTGCTCTTCCAAGACTGATGAGCCCCTAAACCAGAACTAGGCTCGCCTAAAGTAAAGCGTATACTGGAGTCTACTTTTTCCCATGGAGACCATTTTTTCCATTGACTAAAGTCGGTGACAAGCGGCTTTACTACGTCAATATTTGCATTGATTTCAATTGTTTTATTCACATTATAGCTTTGAGGGAGTATCAGCCCTATCAGTACGAGTACTAATAGTAATAACAGTACGCCTTTAATTAATATTTTTAATAGCTTAATAAGCACACCCTTATTCGTTTTTTGAGCTGAAATACAACAACTTTTATTAATGGACTATAGTATGAATTAGATTATAAACCAAAAATAATTTATTAATTGTTACTTAGTTGCATGAATACCGTTAGGGCTATATTTTTAATGAAGCTATGAAATAAATACACTTGTTGAAAGTTTTGATTCTACATTTCTTGGTTTTGTAAAATGAACCAATAAGATGTTGAAGCATAGAATCAGTAAAATTGCTCAAAGATTTGGGAAAGTGGAGAGTGCTTTATGTATGCATACTTATTTTAAAAATCGAACTTATAAATAAACGCTAAAAAAGATTAACTTATTATTATTTAAGATAATGAACGATTTAGAATTTAAAGCGCGATATGCTTTGACTACTTTGTATATATAAAGAATTTAGTAGGGTATAATTCGCGCCTTTTGTTATTCTACGGCCACAATTATGAGCACACTCAAAGCTAAGCGCGCCTTATTTTCATACCCTAAATACTGGGCTGAATGTTATGGCACCGCACCATTTTTACCAACTACACGTGAAGAAATGGATGCACTTGGCTGGGATAGTTGCGACATAATAATAATTAGTGGTGATGCGTATGTTGATCATCCTAGCTTTGGGATGGCGGTAATTGGCCGTGTGCTTGAAGCGCAAGGCTTTAGGGTGGGGATTATTGCCCAACCTGCATGGGACTCTAAAGATGCATTTATGGAGCTTGGCAGACCGAATTTATTTTTTGGTGTAACAGCCGGCAACATGGATTCGATGATTAACCGCTATACAGCGGAAAAACGCATGCGCCACGATGATGCTTACACGCCTAATAATGTAGGCGGTAAGCGCCCAGATCGCGCCGTGATGATTTACTCGCAAAAATGCCGTGAAGCATACAAAGGTATCCCAATTGTTATTGGCGGTATTGAAGCCAGCCTTCGCCGTATTGCTCATTACGACTATTGGCAGGAAAAAGTACGTCGTAGTATTTTGTTTGATGCAAAAGCCGATATTTTAATTTACGGTAACGCAGAGCGCCCACTAGTTGAAGTTGCACACCGTATTGCGGCGGGTGAAACGATGGATACGATTCAGGATATTCGCGGCACGGCTGTTATTCGAAAAGAGCCTCTACCTGGTTGGCGTGGCAGTGATTCTACCGCTATTGATAAAATTGGTAAAATCGACCCTATTCCAAACCCATATGGCGCGGATGATGTTGGCTGTAGTAAATCAGAATTTAAACAAGCGGGTATTGATTTAAAAGCAGAAGCGGCAAAACCAATCATGGTTCAGCCTGCACGTCCTAAGCCGTGGGAAAAAACCTATGTTAAGTTACCTGCCTATGAGCAAGTAAGTGTTAACAAACCTTTATACGCCCATGCCTCGCGAATTTTACACCAAGAAACAAATCCTGGTTGTGCAAGAGCGCTTTACCAACGACATGGCGATCGCTCTATTTGGGTAAACCCGCCAGCATATCCATTAGAAACGCATGAGATGGATGCTGTATTTGGTTTGCCGTATCAGCGTATTCCTCACCCAAGTTATGGTGATGCCAAAATACCTGCTTACGATATGATTAAAACATCAGTTAATATTATGCGTGGCTGTTTTGGTGGTTGTTCGTTTTGTTCAATTACAGAGCATGAAGGGCGCATTATTCAAAGTCGTTCGCAAGAATCTATTATTGAAGAAATTGAACAGATTAGAGATAAAGTTCCCGGCTTTACTGGTGTTATTTCTGATTTAGGTGGCCCAACGGCGAATATGTATAAGCTGCGCTGTACTAGTAAAAAGGCTGAGAGTACCTGTAGACGCTTATCATGTGTATATCCTGATATTTGTAAACACATGGATACAGATCATACGCCAACAATAGATTTGTATAAAAAAGCACGTGAAGTTAAGGGTATTAAAAAGGTATTGATTGCTTCAGGTGTACGTTACGATTTAGCTGTACGCGACCCGCGTTACGTTAAAGAATTAGTAACGCACCATGTAGGCGGTTACTTAAAAATAGCGCCAGAGCATACAGAGGATGGTCCATTATCAAAAATGATGAAACCAGGTATGGGAGCGTACGATCAATTTAAAGAACTATTTGATAAGTATTCTAAAGAAGCCGGTAAAAAGCAGTATTTAATTCCTTACTTTATATCTGCTCACCCAGGCACAAAAGATGAAGACATGGTAAACATGGCTTTATGGCTTAAATCAAACGACTTTAAGCTTGATCAGGTACAAAATTTTTACCCATCACCTATGGCTAATGCGACGACTATTTACCATACAGAGATGAATTCTTTACGTAATATAAAAAACAACTCAGAAGCTGTTCCAGTACCTAAAGGCGCACGCCAACGTAGATTACATAAAGCTATTTTACGCTACCATGATGCCGCTGGTTGGCCGATGATACGTGAAGCTCTACGTAAAATGGGTAAAGCTAATTTAATTGGTAAAGGACCTAACTGTTTAGTGCCAGAAGAAGGGCGCGATGAAAAAGCAGGTAAAGGTGGTAAAAAAGGTGGGCGTCCGGCGCTAACGCGACATACCGGTTTTAGCCAATTTAAAAAGGCAAACACTAAGCCAAAAGTGGGCGGTAATCGTCAGCGAGCAAGGTAATAGCAACACAAGTCTAAAATTTATAACCTCTTTATTGTCATATTAGAATGGGCAATAAAGAGTTTTTACTAAAAAACTTCAGATAACCACAAACGTAATTTAAGTGACCATAATGGCTGAATGCCTGTTAGCCCTTGCGTCATTTTGCTATCTTTTAAGATAATGTAGGATGGCGTAACTTGTCCTCGCCAATCGGTAAATATCTCACCTTGTTGATCGTTTACAGTGGTAAAACTGTAGCCATGATCATTTAGATAATTATGTAGTTCTTGATCTGAACCAGGTTTTATTGCGATGGTGACTACGGGATAATTGTTTTCTGCGGAGAGTTCATTTATTACAGGGGATGTCACGCTACAAATAGGGCACCAAGTTCCCCAAAAATACACAAGGGTGGGTTTATCTTGGCTCATTACTGCTAAATCAATGTTTTGCCCTTTATAGTCGATTAATTGTAATTGAGGATTTACTGGCATGACAGGTTGCCGCCACCAATTGACGGCGGTATAAATGACAAAAAATATAGAGCCATATACCAATACACTTTTTAATATGGATACGCTTTTTTGTTTTAGCGTTTTTTTAGATATGCCATTTTTATGTTTGGTATCCGTTGCCATAGCTACTGATTTACCCTAAGTGTTTTTTGCTTTAGTTCTTTAAATTTAAAGCGTTTAATTTATATCAGTAACCATGTAGCAGTCCCTAAAAAGGCGAATATACCAACAATGTCAGTCACCGTGGTTAGCACCACACTCCCAGCAAGAGCAGGGTCTATATTCATTCTTTTAAGTATTATTGGAATACTTGCACCAGCAACACCTGCCACCACTAAGTTCATAAACATAGCGAAGGCGAGTACGCCACCAAGCATAAAGTCCCACTGCCATAGCGCAATAACACCCGCAATTAATAGTGACCACAAAATGCCGTTTAGCGCGCCAATGGCCAGTTCTTTCATCATTAAAAAGCGTTGGTTTGTTTGATTTATATGACCTACTGCAATACCACGGATAACAAGCGTTAATGATTGGCTACCAGCAACACCACCCATAGAAGGGACAATACCGTTAAGCACAGCCAAAATAGGGAGCACATCTAAAGTGCCTTCAAAAAAGCTAGCTACAAAAGCAGCTGCAAGTGCGGTTAGTAAATTAACTCCTAGCCAAACTGAGCGTTTTTTAGAGCTTTTTAGTACAGGAGCAAAGGTATCTTCTTCATCATCAAGACCGGCCAAACTTAATAAGCTATGCTCGGCATCTTCTCGGATTACGTCAACGATGTCATCGATAGTAACACGACCGAGGAGTTGGTCGTTATCATCCACCACAGGGGCCGATATCCAATTATGACGCTCAAATAATTGCGCTACTTCACTTTCATCCATTGAGATTGGTATAGACTCACAATCTTCATCCATTAAATCAAGGACAATTCTTTCTGGCGGATTAGTTAATAATGTACTTAGCGATAAAGCGCCTATAAAGCAGTTATGCTTATCAACAACATATAGATCATCTGTACCCTCTGGTAACTCACCACGAAGTCTAATATAACGAAGTACAACATCAAGCGTAACATCAGGGCGGATGGTCACCGTATCGGTGTTCATTAGCGCACCAGCTGAACGCTCTTGATATGACAGTGCTTGCGTTGCACGTTCACGGTCTTGAATGTCCATCGCGCTAACAACGTCTTTATAGACGGTATCTGGCAGGCTACGTAATACTTCACCTAAGTCATCGTGGCCCATATCTTCAGTTGCGGCGGCAATGTGCTTAGGTTCCATTTGGGCAATAATGCCTAAACGAACATCCTCAGATAATTCTTCAAGAACATCACCCTGCACATCAGGATCAACCAATTGCCAAAGCAGTCGGCGAATTTTATGCGGTGATGATTCTAATAATAATGCGGTATCACAAGGAGCCGTTTTTGCGAGCATGCGCCTAACTTGAACAAATTGACCACTATTGAGTGACTTGGTCACCTGTTTTAGTTGCTGTAGTGGGTAATCTTGTTCAAAAGCTTCAGGCATTGGCGTCCTTTATAAATTGTTATATTACTTTATGGGGGGAGGTGAGTTAACTGGCGTTACTAACCTATTTATTTTATATATCTGTTTTAATTGAAGCATTAGTAATGCGAATATTGTTTTTATAAAACAGGTTATTCTTGTTCATTAAAGCGTTGTGCTATTAATTCTCCAACAGCGTGTAAAGCTTGCTCAGAATCAGGACCTTTACAAACAACTTTAACTTCTTTTCCTTGGCTACTTTCAAGTAACATTAATGCAAGTACGCTATCGCCTGCTGCTTCTTTGTCATCTTGGAATAATGTGATTGTAGCATCAAATTGTACTGCTAATTGCGCAAGCACAGTAGCTGCTCTGGCGTGTAAGCCTAATTTGTTTTTTATTAAAAAGGTATCTTCACAATGCATAACTTACTCTACCTAAGCTGAACAGATGATTATTCAGCTATATTATTTTTCTTGCTCGCGATGGCGAATTTTTACATTGGGATGTGTCATTGCAAAACTTTCACCGATAGTTTGCGCTAAATACACAGAGCGATGTTGCCCGCCTGTACACCCAATAGCAATGGTTAAATAACTGCGGTTATTTCGTTCTAAATGCGGTAACCACGTTTGGACAAATGTTTGAATTTGCCATGTGAATTTTTGCACTATGCTGTGATTAGCCAAATAGTCTTTAACGGGTTGATCTAACCCATTTAAAGGCTTCAACTCTGGTTCCCAGTGTGGATTTGGTAAAAAGCGTGCATCAAATACGTAGTCTGCTTCTTTTGGTATACCGTGTTTAAAACCAAATGATTCAAATGTGACAATCAGTTGCTTATCTTTTTTACCTAAAATCTTTTCTCGAATAGATTCAGCGAGTTGATGAACACTTAAATCAGTCGTATCTATCATAAAGTCGGCGCGAGTGGTTAACACATCAAGTAATTCTTTTTCTTTTTTGATGGCTAAATCAAGAGGCAACGAGTCAATTGATAGTGGGTGTAATCTGCGTGTTTCAGAAAAGCGTTTGATCAATGTCTGATCGTCACTATCTAAATAAAATAACGTAGGGTTTGCAAAGCCTGGCAAGTATTCAAGAA
The DNA here is from genome assembly GCF_008370255.1 of Pseudoalteromonas sp. FUC4. Lineage (GTDB taxonomy): Bacteria > Pseudomonadota > Gammaproteobacteria > Enterobacterales > Alteromonadaceae > Pseudoalteromonas. The sequence goes on from NZ_SEUI01000003.1 coordinate 257,520, forward strand.
TATCGTTAAATTCATCTTGTTCTTTAGGGATATTGCGCACATCAATGCTAACAGCAATTTTATCGTAGCTATCAGATACACTGCGAACTAGTGAAGGTAGTAGGTTTACTGGAATATTATCTACGCAATAATAACCTAAATCTTCTACAACGCGCAAAGCAACCGACTTTCCAGAACCAGAACGGCCGCTTATGATAATTAACTCCATTTAACACCCTTTATAAAACTATGATTGATCGACAATAACTTGGTAAAGCTCAGTATCAGATTTTGCACTGCGTAACTGTTTACAAAAATCTTTGTTGTTTAGTTTATCAGCAATGGTTGCTAGAGTCTTTAAGTGCTGCTGGTTATCGCCATCTGGTACGATGAGTGCGACAAAAATATCAACAGGGCGATTATCGATTGCATCAAAGTTTATTGGAGTTTCGCTAACGAGCACTAAAGCCAAGGGCTCTTCTGCACCGCTCATTCTTCCATGAGGAATAGCAATGCCACGCCCTATACCTGTACTACCTAATTTCTCTCTGCTCATTAAAGCATTAAGAATATCTTGTTGCGGTAAATACGGAAGTTTGTCATGAGCAAGTTCGCTAATGAACTCTAAAATTCTTTTTTTGCTATTAAAAAGGACCGCAGCTTTGCTGCAGTCCTGGCATATAAGTGAACTTAATTTCATCATATTAGTGTCGAGCAAGCTTCTCTTTGTGTTTGATTACTTGACGATCGAGCTTGTCGATCAACGAGTCAATAGCGGCATACATATCTTGATGTTCTGTAGAGGCAAATAGCTCAGCACCGCTCACGTGTATTGTGGCTTCTGCTTTTTGATTTAATTTTTCTACATCGAGAATGACATGAACATTATTAATATGATCAGAGTGTCTTTCAAGCTTCGCAAATTTAGTATTAATATAGTCTCTTAATGAATCGGTTAATTCTACGTGACGACCAGTTAAGTTTAGTTGCATAAGCATTACCCTCTTAGTTTAGCGTCTTAAATCAGACTTTTACGCTGATTTGACGGTGGAATAGCAAGAGATTCACGGTATTTTGCGATTGTACGTCTTGCTACTTTAATTCCTTGCTCAGCCAATATATCCGCTATTTTGCTATCACTCAATGGTTTTGCTGAGTTTTCTGCTGCGATTAATTTGCGAATAAGCGCACGTATTGCTGTAGATGAACATTCACCACCGTTTTCAGTGCTTACATGGCTTGAGAAAAAGTATTTAAGCTCAAATATACCACGGGGTGTATGCATGTACTTTTGAGTAGTTACGCGCGAAATTGTTGATTCGTGCATTTCTACCATTTCAGCAACATCATTTAAAACCATTGGTTTCATGGCTTCAGGGCCATGTTCAAAAAAGCCTTGTTGTTGCTTAACAATACAATTAGTAACTTTTAATAGCGTGTCGTTTCTACTTTCTAAGCTTTTAATAAACCATTTAGCTTCTTGTAAATGTGAGCGAATAAATTGACTGTCGCCACTTGATTTTACAGTACGAGACATTGCCGCGTATTGGCTATTAACACGAATTTTAGGCATGCTATCTGGGTTTAATTCGACAACCCAGCGGCCTTTAATTTTTTTAACTGACACATCAGGAATAACGTACTCAGACTCTTCCCTTACAATCGTATCTGCAGGTTTTGGGTTGAGAGTATGTATCAGTGTCATTACTTCTTTAAGCTCTTCTTCTTTGAGCTTAGTTTTTTTCATTAATGTACGATAGTCGCGAGCTGCTAATAGATCAATATGCTCGGTTAAAATCATTTTAGTTTCATTAATGTAAGGTGTTTCTTTATCAAATTGATTAAGCTGAATACACAAACACTCTTGTAAGCTACGTGCAGCAATACCAACAGGATCAAACAGTTGGATGCGTTTTAATACGGCTTCAATTTCATCAAGTTCGACTTCGTTATCATCTTCGTTTTCTTGATTAAAGCTTTCTAAAATTTCTTCGCAGCTTAGTGTTAAAATACCTGAATCATCGACGGCCTCTACAATCGCAATAGCAATAGCTTCATCGGTAGGGCTAAATGGCGTTAGTTGTAATTGCCACATCAAATATTCATGAAGCGTTTCAGTAGAGGCACCTTGGTATATTGATTCATCTTCAGGCATTGGACCTGATGAGGCTGCAGGAGCGGCACTCATGTACTCATCCCAGCTAACATCCATAGGCATGTCGTCACTTAGCGTGTCTTTTGCAAGTGCTTCACCAGTATCTTGTTCGTATTCGCTCGGAGCATCATCAGCCGATGCGCTAACAGTTATGTCATCGGTATCAGCTTTTTGCTCATTTTTACCAGCAGCGTCTTCGGAATAGTCTGCCTCTTCAACCTCTAATAGTGGATTACTGTCGAGAGCTTCTTGTATTTCTTGCTGGAGATCCAATGTACTGAGTTGCAACAAACGAATAGCTTGTTGCAACTGTGGAGTCATTGTAAGTTGCTGGCCCATGCGCAGCTGTAGTGATTGCCTCATGTATCTCTAACAATCCTTTTATGTTGTTATAATTAATACTAGCAGATGCTTAAAGACATGGCGTAAATGTTACAGCCTAAATTGCTCGCCTAAGTAAACATCGCGTACTGTTTTATCATTTAATACGTGTTCTGGAGTACCTGATGCAATCAGCTCCCCATGAGAAACAATGTAGGCTTTTTCACAAACATCAAGGGTCTCTCTTACGTTATGGTCGGTAATTAATACACCAATCCCACGATTTTTAAGATGTTCTATTATTTTCTTTATATCTAATACCGAAATAGGGTCAACACCGGCAAACGGTTCATCCAGTAGTATAAATTTAGGATCTGCTGCCAGCGCTCGTGCTATTTCCACGCGACGACGTTCGCCACCCGATAATGCCATACCTTGGCTATCACGAATGTGTTGTATGCTAAATTCATCTAATAAGTTATTGAGCGTGTCTTCTCTGGCTTGTTTATTTAGTTCTTTGCGCGTTTCTAAAATGGCCATTAAGTTTTGATAAACAGTCAGCTTTCTAAAAATTGATGACTCTTGTGGTAAGTAGCCTATGCCTAATCTAGCACGACTATGCATAGGTAAAAGAGTAATATCGTTATCATCAATCGATATTTTACCTTTGTCGCTAGGAACAAGCCCTACAATCATATAAAAAGTCGTTGTTTTACCGGCACCGTTAGGGCCAAGTAAGCCAACAATACTGCCAGCTTGTACTTCAAGGCCGACGTTTTTTACAACTTCACGACCTTTATAGCTTTTTGCCAATAGTTCTGCTTTTAATGTGCTCATGGTTGACCTTTATCGCCTTTTTTACTTTTTTTAGTTTCGATCGGTACTAAAATTGTGTGAACGCGGTCAGTTGAGTTTTCATCTTTTTCGGCACTGATGAGCTGCTGCTCTATGTCGTAGGTAATGCTTTTAGCATTTATTTTTTGTCCGGCTTGCGATACTTGTGCATTACCAACAAGCGTTAAAAAACGCTTAGATACATCATAACGTACTTCGTCAGCACTGGCGCTCATAGTCGTGCCGTCTGATTGCTTTTCTTCAAAGTGCGCAGGGCTACCTGTGGCAATTAATAATTGTTTATTATCACCAAGTTCATCACGTTTGTGTACTTCTAGGCGATCGGCTGTAATGCGGCGATTACCGTGAATAATCTCAACGTTTTTCTCAAAAATACCCACATTAGCTTTCAATTGACCTTCTTGCTTGTCGGCACTTATTGAAATTTGATTGGCAGCAGGTTGCGTGTTTTGTTCTGCAGCACTACTATTAAACGCTAGTATAAGTGTAGGAATTATAAGTGATTTTAATATTTTATTGGTCATAGTATATGGTTCGCGTATGGTTAATTAGTTTTATCACTTCGGTTTTTAAGTCGGCTTCTAGGCCTTTACCGGTGATTTTTAAATTGGGTCCAGTGATGATAACGGGTTGCTCCGAACGCATAGTTAATAGCTTTATATCTACCTGAATATTATCAGCATTGATTTTGTCTATCATGGCGTTATCGGTTAAGTTTTTGGCAACCACATTACCTTCTAAAATTAATTGTTTATCTTCGTATAATGTTGCTTCGTCTGCATTTATTTGCCACGTTTGCTTTTCGTTATATAAAGTAAAAATGGGTTTTTCGAAAAACGTAAAACCTAATTGTTGATATAGCTCCATTTTAGCCGCAGTGACTTTGTGGCTAATCTTACCTTGTTCGTCATAGGCTGTTTGTTTGAGTTCAATGGCTATGTAATCAGGCTTGGCAATAACTTCTGGCTCAGCCTGAGGCGCAACATTTGTTTGTGTAAAATAAGGGTACCAAAGCCAAACCATACAGCTAATGAATAAAACGCTTAATATTATGCGCGCTGCATTCATGAACTAGTGCCTTGTGTAGTCAATGCTTTACCATTTTCAAGCATGAGCAAATCGGTGAGTTCTCTGACAGCACCAAAACCACCAGGCATTTGCGTTACATAATGTGACAAACGCTTGATAAGTGGATGGGCATCATTTACTGCAACTGCAAAGCCTACTAACTCCATAACAGGCATGTCAGGACCGTCATCACCAATATAAGCAATTTGTTCATCGCTAAGGTTGAGTTTATCTTTTAATTCTTGATAGGCAATGAGCTTATTTTCTTGGCCTTGATAAATATGCTGTACGGTTAAGCTGCTCATACGTTGTTGCACTATTTGTGAATGACGACCAGTAATTACAGCCACTTCAAAGCCACTGTTTATAAGTGCTTTAATGCCAAAACCATCTTTTGTATTAAATGCTTTTAGCTCTTCACCTTGATTGCCAAGGTAAATACGGCCATCAGAAAATACACCATCAATATCGCATATAAGTAGTTTTACTTTTTTAGCGCGTGCTTTTGCATCATTGCTCAGCGGTTGATAGAGTTCTTCAAATTGCATTTATAATACTCCTGCTTTTAATAGATCTTGCATATTTAATGCGCCAATAGGTTGGTTTTTCTCATTGACGACGATTAGGCCATTTATACGTTTACGTTCCATAATATTGAGCGCTTCAGCGGCTAAAATATCTTGGGTAGCCGTAGTACATGACTTGGTCATAACAACATCTATTTGTGTTGTATGAATATCAATTTTTTGTTCTAAAATACGACGCAAATCGCCATCGGTAAATAACCCTACGAGTTGCTGATTTTCATCAACAATGGCTGTCATACCTAACCCTTTAGCTGACATTTCAATAAGGGCGTCTTTAACTGTTTGTGAAACACCAATAATAGGTGTATTTGCGCCGCTGTGCATAACATCTTTTAAAGTAAGTAATAAGCGCTTGCCTAAACTACCACCTGGGTGAGATAGCGCGAAGTCATCTGCTGTAAAGCCGCGAGCTTCTAATAATGCAACCGCCATGGCATCGCCCATCGCAAGTGTTGCTGTGGTACTTGATGTAGGAGCTAGACCTAATGAACAGGCTTCTTTTTCTACTTTAATGCACACATGTACATTAGCAAGAGTCGCCATGGTTGATTGCGTATTGCCAGTCATCGCTATCATTTTGGCACCAAGTCGTTTTAAAACCGGAATGATATTTAAAACTTCGCTGGTCTCCCCTGAATTAGAAATAAGCATAACCACGTCATTTTTAGTGATCATACCTAAATCACCATGACTTGCTTCACCAGGGTGAACAAAAAACGCAGGACTGCCAGTACTTGCAAGGGTTGCCGCTATTTTATTGCCAATATGACCTGATTTTCCCATGCCAATGACAATAATACGGCCTTCGCAGTCGTACATTAATTGGCACGCGTTATGAAAGTTTTCATCTACATATTGTGCAATATCACTCAGTGCTTGGCGCTCAACATCTAAAACGCGAAGGCCTTGTTCAATAAAGTTTAGCGTTGCCATCATTTACCCTACTTGACTAAAAATATACCCTTGGTAACCCAAAAACGCTATTAGCAATAAGCCGCCTTCTACTCTATTGATACGTTGGGTGCCTCTAAAGTTCAATGACATAATAATAAGAGCAAGTGTTGCACCAATCATAATTAATACGTCTCGGCTTACTAATGATGGGTCAATTGCTGAAGGATTAATAATACCGGCAAGTGGTAATACCGCTAGAATATTAAATATGTTTGAGCCAACAATATTACCTAGTGCTAAATCATCTTCATTTTTAAGTACACCTGCAACCGAAGCTGCAAGTTCAGGCAAACTAGTACCAATGGCAATAATTGTTAAACCGATTACTAAGTCGCTTAAGCCGAAGTATTTAGCAATATCGACAGCTGAGCCGATTAAAAAATGAGAACTAACCGGCAGGAGTATCATGCCGACAATTAACCAAAAGACTGCTTTTTTAGTAGGTACATCGTTTGGTACATCGTCGCAGGCTTCTGAAACAAATGGGTCATCCTGGTTTTTTGCACGCATAGATACAATGATTAACCCACCGATGAATACGATAAAGCCAACTAAAAGTGCAACACCTTCACTAAATGAAAAATAGTTATCTGAGAACACATACCAAGTAGCCAAAGATACGAGCATCACTAATGGCATTTCGCGTTTTAATGTACTAGATGAAACTGAAAGAGGGCGAAATAGAGCTGTGATACCTAACACAAGTAAAATGTTTGTAATATTTGAGCCAACGGCATTGCCAACCGCTGTGTCGGTTTTGTTAGCCAGAGCGGCAGAGGCTGAAACCATCATTTCAGGGGCTGAAGAGCCCATGGCTACAACGGTCAAACCAACAATAAGTGTAGGTACACCAAAGTTTTTAGCAAGAGCCGCAGCCCCATAAACAAACCTATCGGCACTCCAAACAAGAGCTGCAAAACCAAGAATTAAAATAACAAACGAGGTAACCATTGTGTTAAGCCAGTCATACAAAATACGGATGGCGCGAATAGTAACAAAAGCTAAGATGAAAGTATAAATAAAAGAGTAAGGTCAACTAGGTAACAATGTTGCTTTTAAACAGCTAATTTAGAAATTTAAGCCGGGGTTAAGCTGTTTTAAGCGAGTCTTATAATCCTTTTCAGGGGGGTATTACAAAATCTTACGAATTGTTTTTTCCATCTTTTACAAAAAAGCTTTAAAATAGGGGCACTAGTGAACATTTTTATGGAGAGCGACTTGTCGCAATCAATAGTAGAAGTCAAGGATGTTAGCTTTTCGAGAGGCAATAGAACCATATATAAAAATATGAGTTTTAGCGTTCCTAAAGGTAAAATTACTGCGATTATGGGGCCAAGCGGAATTGGCAAAACCACTATGTTGCGTTTAATTGGTGGTCAGCTTAAACCAGATTCAGGTGATATTTTATTTGAAGGTGGCAGCATTCCTAAAATGTCTCGTAAAGAGTTATACGAAGCACGTACTAAAATGAGTATGCTTTTTCAAAGTGGTGCGTTGTTTACTGATATGTCAGTATTTGACAATATCGCGTTTCCTATAAGAGAGCACACAAAGCTAAGTGAAGACCTGATTCGATTAGTTGTGCTAATGAAACTGCAAGCAGTTGGACTACGTGGCGCTAAAGATTTAATGCCATCAGAGTTGTCTGGTGGTATGGCAAGGCGTGCTGCACTTGCACGCGCTATTGCACTTGATCCAGAACTAATCATGTACGATGAACCATTTGCAGGGCAAGACCCTATTTCGATGGGCGTATTGGTTAAGCTAATTAAGTCGCTTAACGAAGTATTGGGTTTATCGTCTTTAATTGTGACACACGATGTAACAGAGGTCATGAGCATTGCCGATCACGTTATAATTATCGCCGATCAAGGGGTAATTGGTTGTGGTACTCCAGATGAAATGCGCAGTCATGAATCTCCTTTAGTTCAACAGTTTTTAAAAGGCTTGTCGGATGGTCCAGTACCATTTCATTTTCCGGCTCAAGCTTATACAGACGAACTACTTGGAGAAAAAGCATAATGTTGGATTTATTTCAAAAGCTAGGGCATAAAACGCTAGGACGTTTTGCGGCTCTTGGCCGTTCGGCTTATATGCTGTTTAGTGCGCTAGCGCATGTTCCTAATTTTAAAAAAGGCACACCGTTACTTGTTCGCCAACTTTATATGGTCGGTTCGCAATCGTTACTCATTATTATGGTGTCGGGTTTGTTTATCGGCATGGTGTTGGCTTTACAAGGTTACACCGTATTAGTTGGTTATGGCGCTGAGGATAGTTTAGGGCCGTTAGTGGCACTGAGTTTATTGCGAGAACTGGGCCCGGTTGTTACTGCATTACTGTTTGCAGGACGCGCAGGTAGCGCATTGACTGCTGAAATTGGCTTAATGAAAGCAACAGAGCAACTTTCATCACTTGAGATGATGGCAATCGATCCGCTAAAACGTATTATTGCACCACGCTTTTGGGCGGGTTTTATAAGCATGCCATTGCTTGCATTGATATTTTCAGCCGTAGCAATCATAGGCGCTCATTTAGTGGGTGTAGATTGGCTGGGGGTTGATACAGGTAGTTTTTGGTCAATCATGCAATCGCAAGTGTCGTTTCAGCAAGACATACTAAACGGTATTATTAAGAGTTTTGTATTTGCCATAGTGGTGACCTGGATTGCGCTTTATAAAGGATATGACTGTGTGCCGACCTCAGAAGGGATCAGCAAAGCAACCACCGAAACGGTTGTTCATTCGTCATTAGCAGTTTTAGGTTTTGACTTTATTTTGACAGCGGTAATGTTTACCAGCTAATAGGGTATAGATAATGAATTCACGGAAATTAGAAATTTTAGTTGGTTTTTTTGTAGCACTTGGCATTTTAGCTTTTGCGATGCTTGCACTTAAAGTTGCCAATTCAGGTATTAGTGGCTCTGGCGAAACATATACGCTTAATGCCAAGTTTGAAAACATCGGCTCGTTAAAAGCGCGTGCGCCGGTAAAAGTAGGTGGTGTTGTAATTGGTCGTGTTGAATCAATTTATGTTCACCCACAAGAGTTTTTACCAGTCGTTAATATGACCATTGATGCACAGTACTTATGCCGTTTTTCAGACACAAGCTCAATCTCTATTTTAACGTCGGGTATTTTAGGTGAGCAGTACTTAGGTATTCACCCTGTAATTTCTCCAGATTCTGCTAAGCAACGTTGTCTAGGCGAAACAGTGACAGAAAACAAGCAAGATGAAGCAATTGACGATTTATTTGGTGTGGAAAGCAAAGCACTAGGTGATGGCGATTCAATCACTGATACTAAGTCTGCCATTGTACTTGAAGAATTAATCGGGCAGTTTTTATTCAACCAAGGTAGTGAGTAATTATTATGTTGAAAAAGTTTTTAGCTATTGTAGCAATTGGCACAATGACGCTAACTCAAAGCGTAAGTGCAGCAGATGTGAAATTAACAGATCCAAATAAAATGGTACGCCAAGTTGCCGACAATACATTTGCGCGCATCAAAAAAGATCAGCCATTAATTGTTAAAGATCAAGAGTACCTTCGCGTAATAGTCGAAGAAGAATTAATGCCTTACATCGACTATAAATATGCAGCACTTCGTGTACTTGGTAGTGAAGTATCTAAAGTTCGTGCAATTACCGACGAGGCTGAAAAGGCCAAAGCAATTAAAGAAATTCAACGCTTTATTGGTGTATTTAGAGAGTACTTAGTTGCTACTTATGCAGGTGTATTTACTCAATACACAAACCAGAAAGTTGAGTTTGGTCCAGAGCAAGCGTTTAAAGGTAAAGACGTCGTTGTTGTTAAGACTAAAATTATTGAAGGCGGTAAACCTGATATCAGAATCGATTTTAAAGTACGCGAAGACCGCGACGGTGAATGGCGCGCGTACGATATGATTGCCGAAGGTATTAGCTTACTAGATGCAAAGCAAAGTGAGCTGCAAGGTATTTTGCGTCAGCAAGGTATTGATAATGTAAGTAACCTTTTAGAGCAAAAGAGTCAGCTACCAGTTCAGTTTAGAGGCAGTAACTCGAATGACTAAATTGGCAATAAGCCAAGTTGATGGACAACATTTTGGAGTAAGCGGTGAGCTTACTCGAAATTCAATTGGCGATGAACAGCTTCTGAACAATAAGTTATTAACTAAGCATAAAACCATCTATTTCGACCTAAGTGGGGTATCAAGGGTTGACACAGCAGGCTTAGCTTGGTTAATTCACTCTTTTGCAGAATTAAAGCAGCAAGGCATTCGCCTTGAATTGCAAAACCTACCTGAGCAGTTGCAAAATTTAATGCAATTGGGTCAGGTTACAACCCTATTTGAGTGAGAGTTATGGAAACTAGCCAAGTCGAAACATTATTACGCGAAGAACTTCAATTAGCCGAAGTACATGTAAAAGCCAATGGTAGTCATTATGAAGTTGTTGCAGTAGGCGAATGCTTTGACGGTTTAAGCCGAGTTAAAAAGCAGCAGCTAGTTTATGGTCCATTAATGAATACAATTTCAGATGGGACAATTCACGCAGTATCTATTCGTGCATTTACTCCTGTAGAGTGGAAGCGTGAACAAAAATTTATTTTACCGCAATAACTAGGGCCTCCTAATGGATCAATTTGTAATTCAAGGTGGCACTTCACTTGCTGGTGAAGTGACTATTTCGGGCGCTAAAAATGCCGCACTTCCTATTTTATTTGCTTCGCTATTAGCTGATGGTAAAAGTATCTTTACTAATGTGCCGCGTCTTCGCGACATAGTGACCACTGAAGCCTTGTTAAAAACTTTAGGTGCTGATGTTAATTGGCATGGCGATACGCTAGTGATTGACGGTGCAACGGTTGATAAAACATTAGCGCCTTACGACTTAGTAAAGCAAATGCGCGCATCTGTGCTTGCATTAGGCCCTCTAGTGGCTCGTTTTGGTGAGGCTCAAGTGTCTTTACCTGGTGGGTGCGCCATTGGTGCTCGTCCGGTTGATATTCATATTCAAGGCTTGGAGCGCATGGGCGCACAAATAAACGTTGAAAATGGTTATATTAATGCCAAGGTAAATGGTCGCTTAAAAGGCGCTGAAATTTTTATGGAAATGGTAAGCGTAGGCGCTACCGAAAACCTATTAATGGCAGCGGCCCTGGCTGATGGTAAAACCATACTTGATAATGCGGCACGCGAGCCTGAAATAATTGATTTAGCTAACTGCCTAATTGCTATGGGCGCTAAAATTACGGGTGCAGGTACCAGCCGCATTGAAGTTGAGGGCGTTGAGCGTTTAGCTGGCTGTGAGCACAGTATTTTACCTGACCGAATTGAAACGGGGACGTTTTTAGTCGCAGCAGCAATGGCGGGCGGTGAAGTACTTTGTAAAAATACAGACTTTCATTCTCTTGAACCTGTTATTGAAAAGCTACGTGCTACGAATGCACACCTAGAAGTACATAACGATAGTATTTATCTTGATATGCGCGGCCGTGAACTTAGAGCCGTGAATATTAAAACAGCTCCGCACCCAGGTTTTCCTACGGATATGCAAGCTCAGTTTACAGCATTGAATGTAGTAGCAAATGGTAGTGCAACGATCACAGAAACGATTTTTGAAAACCGTTTTATGCATGTACCAGAGTTGCAGCGTATGGGCGCTAATATTCGTTTAGAAGGGCATACCGCAATTTGTGGTGAGACTGAAAGCTTAACGGGTGCGCAAGTAATGGCAACCGATTTACGCGCTTCAGCTAGTTTAATTTTAACAGGTATAGTGGCACAAGGTGAAACGGTTGTTGACCGTATTTACCACGTTGATAGAGGTTATCAGCGCATTGAAGATAAACTAAGTGCATTAGGCGCAAACATTAAACGTAGAAGTAGCTAAGTAGATAACTAGTTAAGCTATTTAAAAAAGGTCGGATACGCAAATTGCTATCCGACCTTTTTATTGACGATTAGTATTACTCTTTTTTAGAGCTTTGTTTCAAGCTCAGCTACCACCACCATTATTTTTTCTATTTTCCCATCTCTGTAAAGCTCAAATTCTATTTCTTTACCTGGCTCCGTATTACCTATTTTTTCAAGCACTTTTTGTGGGTTTGCTACCGAAAGCCCTGCAATTTTTATGACAATATCTTGCTCTTCAATACCCGCTTGCCATGCTGGCCCCAAAGGGTCTAAATTAGTAATGCGCATGCCGGTAACCGGCGTTAGGCTGTCGTTTACTTCTTTACCTGTACTATCTACTGCAGTGCCTTCAAAGCCTAAATAGCCGCGTACAACTCGACCGTGACGAATGAGTTTACCCATCACTTTTTTAGCAAGTGAGTAAGGAACCGCAAAAAATATTCCTTGAATATTCAGGTTCTCACGCGTTTTAAATTGTGCCGAAGTGATGCCCACTAAGTCACCATTTGAGTTCACCAACGCCCCACCAGAGTTACCCACGTTAATAGCTGCATCCATTTGCAATAAGTTGTTATAAGGGCTGTCGGTAATTTTTTGTTTACCCGTCGCGCTGATAATTCCTTGCGTAATGGTCTGGCCTAAATTAAGTGGGTTACCAATTGCAAGCACGACGTCGCCAACACTTGATGAATAGTCATCATCAACAGGGATAACAGGTAAATGATCAGCGTTTATTTTTAATAGTGCTAAATCAGTAATAGTATCAAAACCAATTAACTGCACGTCAAAAAAGCGCCGACCATCGGTAAGAATAACCATAATTTGGTCTGCATTATTCACAACATGGTAGTTAGTAAGAATATACCCGTCTTGCGACATAATGACGCCAGAGCCTAGCTCTTGTACCGTGTTTTTTCTTTTATAACGAGGTTCTTTGGAAATGCTTTCTGAAAAAATAGTAACTACTGAAGGAGCTGCTCGTTTAACTGCATCAGAAAAACTCAGGTGACTCGCACTCATCGCACTTGGGAGGGGAACATTAGGAAGTAAGGCGGCTCGCATATTAGGGCTGAAAAAAACCACTAAAAAAGCAATACTTAGACCTGCAAATAAAGGGGGAAGAATAAATTTTATTAATTTCAGCACAGTTTTCTTATTATGTAAGTGAGCAATCTCTTTATGATGACATAAAAAAAATAACAGCGGCAAGTGCCACTGTTATTTTTATTACATTAATAGTGCTATTTATTACTGAATTAAAATAAATATAGACTCACGGCCACGTTGCACGCCAAGTACGATATTACCTTTGGTGTTTTCGATAATCTTATTCATATCACGAATAGTTTCTACTCGTTGGCGATTCACTTGCATAATAATATCACCTTCTTCAAGGCCAACACGTGCAGAAGGTGAGCGAGGGTCTACAGAAGTAACCTCAACACCTTTATTACTATTTTTTTGCACGTTTTCGAGCTCTGCGCCTTGGAACGCAGGATGGAGCTCTTCACCGGTCGCTGTAATACCTGATGCACCATCAAGAGTTACTTTCACTGTTTTAATTTTACCATCGCGGTAAATGCCTAATTTTATCTCCCGGCCTTCACCCAAGGTCGCTATTTTGCTGCGTAGTTCGTGGAAACCACTAATATCACCGCCATTAATGCTAACAATTACGTCACCTGCTTTTATACCTGCTTTACTTGCAGCAGTGTCGTCCATTACTTGCATTACATAAGCACCTTGTTTAACGTCAAGTTGCTGCGCTTTAGCAAGGCCTGCATCAAGTGGTCGGCCAGAAATACCTAGCGAGCCACGGCGTACTTCACCGTGTTCAACAATTTGATCAACTAAGTTTTTCATCATGTTTGATGGAATGGCAAAACCAATACCCACGTTACCGCCAGAAGCACCTAAAATAGCAGTGTTGATACCGATCAATTCACCGTTTAAGTTAACTAATGCACCGCCAGAATTACCTTGGTTAATAGCTGCATCGGTTTGAATGAAATCTTCGTAGCCCTCAATATTTAAACCACTACGGCCAAGCGCACTAACAATACCAGATGTAACTGTGTGGCTAAGCCCAAATGGGTTACCAATAGCGACAGCAAAGTCGCCCACTCGTAAGCTATCGGAGTTTGCGAGTTTTATTTCAGTTAAGTCATCAGCGTCTATTTGTAAAAGAGCGATGTCTGATTCTGTATCAGTACCAATTTTAGTTGCTTCAAATTCACGGCCATCTTCGAGAGTTACTACCATTTTTTCGGCATCTTGGATTACGTGATTATTAGTGACTACATAACCCTCATCAGCATCAATAATTACCCCAGAGCCTAACCCACTGAATTGACGCTTTTGACTGCGAGGCTGTTGCTGTCCAAAAAAGTATTCAAGCGGATCTGCACGGCGGCGTACTTCTTTTGAGCCTGAAACTTGGATACTTACAACACCTGGAGATATTTTCTCTAGCATGGGGGCAAGAGTTGGTAGTTGTTGACCATTTACTGCAATTGGCATTTTTGCATAAGACGCTACAGGGCTCATTAATAAGCTTGTAGATAGAATAGCTGCGCTGATAAGTGATAATTTCATTTTCATAGTCAGGGGTAACTCCACTTAAGATAAAGCAAAACAAAAAGGGCTACTTTACAGCAGCCCTTTTCGGTTTATTAAGATAAAACAACAAAGCTGTTATATCTAAAGACTATGGGGTCAAAAAAAAGTTCATCAAGATGCTTTAGAATGTTCTGAAACTTTATTTTGACCAGCAAATAAACCGGATTCACCTGATACATAATCAGCTGGTTGCGCTTCTGCAGAAGAGCGGTCTGAACGACGCTCTTTTAAAGATGCTTGTAATTGTTCGGTTGTTTCTTTAGAGAAATAAGGTTCAGCTGGTGCTTTATTTCTATCTTCTAGAAGAAGCTGGTTTGTTTCTTCAACGTGACTAAGTAGTTGATCATAGTTTTCTTTCATTTTATTTACGAGCTTACCAGTATTCGCTAAATGATCAGCGACATCTTGGCGATACTGCTCAAGCGCACTTTGTGCTTGTTCCGCTTGCTCTTTTAGTTCATCTTGTTTGAATTGTTTTTTAGTTACAAATGCACCAATAAAAAATGCTACAACAGCAACAATAACAATCAAACCTACCCACATAACTGTGCCCATAAAAACTACCCCTTTGGGAAAATAACTAACGAATGCTTGATTCAATTATAAATCATATTAAGTGTAATATACCCCGAGTTATGATGCGTGTTAATATACTTTGCAAATTAAACTGTGTTTTAACTGTAAATAGATATGACTCCTTGGCAAACATACCAACAAGATTTGAAGCGAGATGACTTTGTACATGACGCAGCGCAAGAAAATGCTGTGCGCCATTTACAACGCCTATACGATGACTTAACTCAGGCAAAGCCAGCACCAAAAGGTTTTTTTGCTAAGTTATTTAACAATGATGAGCCAACGCCTATTAAAGGTTTGTACTTTTGGGGCGGAGTAGGGCGTGGTAAAACCTATTTAGTTGATACTTTTTACGAATCACTGCCGGGCACACGTAAAATGCGAGTGCATTTTCATCGATTTATGCATCGAGTACATAACGAGCTTAAAAAATTAAATAACACGGCTAATCCATTAGAAAAAATTGCTGACACTTTTAAAGCTGAAACAGACATTATTTGCTTTGATGAGTTTTTTGTACAAGACATTACTGATGCAATGCTATTAGGTGGCTTAATGGAAGCACTATTTGCACGAGGCATAGTACTTGTAGCAACCTCTAATATAGTGCCTGATGAACTTTACAGAAATGGCTTACAGCGAGCGCGTTTTATGCCAGCTATTGAGCTTGTTAAAAAAAATACCGAGATAGTTAATGTAGATTCAGGTATCGATTACCGATTACGTACTTTAGAGCAAGCCGAAATTTTTCATAGTCCGTTAGATGAAGATGCAGATAAAAACCTATTTGAGTACTTCGATAAGTTATCGCCAGAGCCAGGGCAATTAGATGAACCGATAGAAATAGAAGGCCGTTTAATCAAAACGCGAAAAGTAGCTAAAAGTGTTGTGATGTTTGAGTTTAGTGAATTGTGCGAAACAGCGCGTAGCCAGGTCGATTACATGGAGATTAGCCGCTTATACAACACAGTGATTATTTCTAACGTAAAACAGCTCGGGCAAACTAATGATGATGCTGCTAGACGATTTATTGCTTTAGTGGATGAATTTTACGAGCGCCACGTAACTTTAATAATATCGGCTGAGAAGCCTATTACCGAACTTTATACCCAAGGTAATTTAAACTTTGAATTTAAGCGTTGTATTAGTCGTTTACAAGAAATGCAATCCTTAGAATATTTAGCTAGAGAGCATTTAGTTTAAATAAGTAAGTAAATGTGTAATGGGCCTACTGCAAAAAATAAGAGGTACATATATAGTATCTCTTATTTCTGAAATTTCTTGTGGAAAAAACAACCGGCGAGTAGCAATGTGTTTTAAGTGCTGGTATACTCCCGCGTCTGCCACGTTGCGTTCTATGTCCTCATATAGTCTAGCCACTTGTGAGCGGCGCAAAAGTCTAAAACTCGAAGGGGTTATAGCAAACTTAGAGCAGTAGTTAATATTAACTACTTGTGGTTTTAATTGAAAAACATTGGATTTTTATAAATGAAAACGTTTGTTGCTAAACCAGAAACAGTAAAACGTGACTGGTACGTAGTTGACGCTGAAGGTAAAACTTTAGGTCGCATCGCTACTGAAATCGCTCACCGCCTACGCGGTAAGCATAAAGCTGAATACACTCCTCACGTAGATACTGGTGATTACATCATCGTTATCAACGCTGAAAAAGTTACTGTAACTGGTAACAAATTCAAAGATAAAGTGTACTACGCTCACTCTGGTTTTCCAGGTGGCCTTAAGTCTACTACTTTTGATAAACTTCAAGCTGCAAAGCCTGAAATGATCATCGAGAAAGCTGTAAAAGGCATGTTGCCACGTGGTCCTTTAGGCCGCGCTATGTACCGTAAACTTAAAGTTTACGCAGGTACTGAGCATAACCATGCTGCACAACAGCCTCAGGTTCTAGACATTTAAGGAGCACCATCATGGCAAATCAATACTACGGTACAGGTCGTCGTAAAAGTTCAAGTGCTCGCGTATTCTTACGCCCAGGCACTGGTAACATCGTAATCAACAAACGCTCTCTAGAAGAGTATTTTGGTCGCGAAACAGCACGCATGGTTGTTCATCAAGCTCTTGAGCTAGTTGATATGACTGAAAAATTTGACCTTTACATCACCGTTTCTGGTGGTGGTACAACTGGTCAAGCTGGTGCTATCCGTCACGGTATCACTCGTGCACTTATGGAGTTTGACGAGTCACTACGTCCACAACTTCGTAAAGCAGGTTTTGTTACACGTGATGCACGTAAAGTTGAACGTAAGAAAGTGGGTCTTAAGAAAGCGCGTAAGCGTCCACAGTTCTCAAAACGTTAATCTATACGTTATCAAGAATTCAAAAACCCAGCTTATGCTGGGTTTTTTGTTTTCAAATCAAAAAGTTTACATTTACTACTTAATTTAAATTTGTTTATAGCGGCTGCCATACTTGGTATTGCTGTAATTAATGATGATCAAATTCATTAATAACTGCGTATTAATCGAACGAAAGTTAAAAAACACTCAGATAGCTGCAAAAAAGTTAAATAATTATCGTAATTAGTTTAAATCCATCAGTTAATTGGTGGAATTTTTTGCTACAATTGGCGTGGAAGTAAAATGAGTGAGTTTAACTAAACTATGTACAGTTTTTACTGTTTCCTCTTAGTGGTGTWGATCTCGGTCAGTATATTGTTTTTACAGAAGCGTTATTATAGTCGTTCGGCTTTATTCTCGAGCTAGCTTAATCAAATTTTTGATCAAGTCAGGTTTATTCGAGCATGGGGCTTTGAATAACCTTGTTTTAATCAAGGGTTTTAATTATGATCGCTTCTATTTTAAAAATTTCGAATAATTAACCTGCTGTAACTGATGTTCTCAATATAGCAAGTGTTGAGAATCATAGTGGAGATAAGTGGATGAGCAATGCGCCTGTAGACAATGGCCGACGTCGCTTTTTAACCATAGCTACCTCTGTTGTAGGTGGTGTTGGTGCGGCTGGGGCTGCTGTTCCTTTTATTGCGTCTTGGAATCCAAGTGAGCGAGCTAAATCTGCGGGTGCGCCTGTAGAAGTAGATATCAGCAAACTTGAGCCTGGACAATTAATACGTGTCGAGTGGCGTGGTAAACCTGTATGGGTTGTATCACGTACCCCAAAAATGCTTGAGCAGATGAAAGAACATGAAGGTCAACTTCGTGATCCGCAATCGCAAGAGCCACAACAATTAGAATCATCAACAAATGATTACCGTTCATTACGTCCAGAAATATTTTTGGCTGTAGGTATCTGTACGCATTTAGGATGTTCACCAGGCTTTTTACAAGGTAATTTTGGTGAGAAAGTAGAAGGGACTGATGACGGTTTCTACTGCCCGTGCCACGGTTCTAAATTTGATATGGCTGGTCGAGTATTTCAATCGGTACCTGCCCCATTAAACTTAGAAATACCACCTTATACTTTTCTAGATGACACCACTATTTTAGTGGGCGAAGAAAAAGGGGTAGCCTAATGTTTGGTAAGCTTATTGGTTGGATAGACGACCGAATCCCAATGACACGTACTTGGAACATGCACATTGCACAGTATCCAGCACCTAAAAACTTTAACTTCTGGTACTTTTTTGGCTCACTAGCCATGTTAGTACTAGTAAACCAGATACTTACAGGTATTTGGTTAACGATGAACTTTGTTCCATCTGCTGAAGGTGCTTTTGCCTCGGTAGAGTACATCATGCGTGATGTAGAATATGGCTGGTTACTACGTTATTTGCACTCAACAGGTGCATCAGCGTTTTTCATCGTTGTATACATGCATATGTTCCGTGGCATGATCTACGGTTCTTACCAAAAACCGCGTGAATTACTGTGGTTATTCGGTATGTTTATTTTCTTAGCGCTAATGGCTGAAGCATTCATGGGGTACTTATTACCATGGGGCCAAATGTCGTTCTGGGGCGCACAGGTAATCATTTCATTATTCGGTGCTATTCCGGTTATTGGTGATGACTTAACACTTTGGATCCGTGGTGACTACGTAATATCAGGTGCAACGCTTAACCGCTTCTTTGCATTACATGTAATTGCACTACCACTGGTTATTGTAATCTTAGTTTTCTTACACATTGTTGCTCTACACGAAGTGGGTTCAAATAACCCTGATGGTGTTGAGATTAAACGTAAGAAAGGCTCTGTAGCTGAAGAAGATAAGTCTAAATTTAAATTCCATGAGTATTACACTAACAAAAAAGATATTGTTGATGCGATACCGTTCCACCCTTACTACACAGTTAAAGATATTGTGGGTGTGGTTGGTTTCTTAATACTGTTTTGTTGGGTTGTGTTCTTTATGCCGGCGATGAATGGCTTCTTCTTAGAAGGTCCAAACTTCGAGGCAGCTAACCCACTTAAAACACCTGAGCATATTTTCCCGGTTTGGTACTTTACGCCATTCTATGCAATCTTACGTGCAATCCCTGATAAGTTAATCGGCGTTGCGGCGATGGGTGCATCGATTGTAGTACTTGCATTACTACCTTGGGTAGACCGTGGTAGAGTTAAATCGGTTCGTTACCGTTGTGGTTTCCATAAATGGAACATTGCAGGCTTTGTTGTAACTTTCGTTCTTCTTGGTTGGGTGGGTGCAACTCCACAAACTGATATGAAAACGATTATTTCTCAAATCTGTACTGTGACTTACTTTATGTTCTTCGTACTGTTGTTTGTATACAGTAAGAACGAAAAAACTAAGCCATTGCCAGAGAGGTTAACGAAATGATGAAGAAGCTTATTATTGGTTTATTTGCTTTATCAGTAAACTTGTTGCCTAACATGGTTATGGCTGCAGGTCCGTCGGTTCCTTTAATGGAAGCGAATAACGACCTTACTGATCAACCATCTTTACAACGCGGTGCAAAGTTGTTCATGAACTACTGTCTTGGTTGTCACCAAATGCAGTATCAACGTTATGAGCGTACTTTTCGTGATATCGGTATCCCAACAGAAGTTGGTTTAGAGCAGTTAATTTTTGACGGCTCTAAAGTAGGTAGCCATATCACCAACGCAATTACAAAAGACGATGCAGCAAAGTGGTTTGGTGCGGCTCCGCCGGATTTAACTCTAATTGCACGTGTAAAATCACCAGATTATATTTACACGTACCTAAAATCGTTTTATAAAGATGAATCTCGCCCGTTTGGAGTTAACAATATTGTTTTTCCATCGGTAGGTATGCCTCATGTTCTTCAAGAACTACAAGGTTTACCAACGCCTATCACTAAAGAAGTAGAAGAACATGGCCACACTGTGACCAAAGTTATTGCTACTGAAACTGATGGTACGGGTGAATTAAGCGTAGATGAATACGACCAAGCGGCTCGTGATTTAACAAACTTCCTTGAGTACGTGGGTGAACCTTCACGTCTTGAATCGGAAGCGCTAGGTATTAAGGTAATAGGATTCTTAATAATTCTGTTTATCTTGGCATTTATGCTTAAGAAAGAATACTGGAGAGATGTTCATTAAGTTGAACATTTTTAAAGGTAATTTTGCAATAGGGGCTTAAGCCCCTTTTGCTGTTTTAGTTATTTAATGGAGGTATAGGCATGGCCGTAGCTGCCAATAAGCGCCCTGTAATGACCCTTTTTTCTGGTGCTAACTGTATGTATAGCCACCAAGTACGTATTGTACTTGCGGAGAAAGGTGTAAGTGTAGATATTCATTTGGCTGAAAAAGATAATTTGCCAGAAGCACTTCACGAAATTAACCCTTACGGCACAGTGCCAACACTGATTGACCGTGAGCTTGGTTTATACCAGGCAAACATCATCATGGAATACCTTGATGAGCGTTTTCCTCATCCTCCACTAATGCCTGTTTACCCGGTAATGCGTGGTCGTAGCCGCTTAATGATGCATCGTATTGATACTGATTGGTACAGCCTAGCTGACAAAATCAGTAACAACACGTCAGATGCTGCTCAAGCTCGTAAAGAGCTAACAGAAGCATTACTTGCTATAGCACCTATTTTTAGCGAAGCACCTTACTTTATGAGTGAAGAGTTTAGTTTAGTAGATTGTTATTTAGCTCCACTACTGTGGCGTTTACCAGAGTTTGGTATTGAGCTTAATGGTGCAGGTTCTAAAGAGCTTAAAGAGTACATGATCCGTTTATTTGAACGTGAGTCATTCCAAGCCTCTTTAACTGAAGCTGAGCGTGAGATCCGTTTATAATGACGCCTAATCGTCCTTATTTATTACGTGCTTTTTTTGATTGGATAGTCGATAACGAGTGTACGCCGCATTTAGTGGTGGACGCTGGGTTTGCAAATGTACAAGTGCCAACACAATTTGTTCAAGACGGACAAATTGTTTTAAACATAAGTCCATCAGCAGTCACACAGTTTTCGTTAGACTTAACCCAACTTAGCTTCAATGCGCGCTTTGGTGGTCAGCCAATGCAAGTGTATGTGCCTCTAGGTGCTGTGCTTGCAATATACGCGCGTGAAAATGGCGAAGGAACAGTCTTTACTGCAGATGAGTTTTTAGAGGACGAAGACGATTTTGTACCTGAGCTTGAAAGTGTTGATTCATCAGCTGAGTTTATTGATGAAACACCACCAGAAAAGCCAGAGAAGAAAAAAGGCTCTCATTTACGCGTTATTAAATAATAAGTAAATGCCAAAAAAAACCGCTTAATAAGCGGTTTTTTTATGTCTGTGTTTTGTGTTTACATATATTCAAATACTTTAATTACACGCTCTACGCCAGATACATTTCGAGCAATATTTACAGCTTGCGTAGATTCTGCATCAGACACTAAACCCATTAAAAATACTTCAGCGTTTTCTGTAACAACTTTAATATTATTACTGCTAATGTCTTTTGCGGTTAGTAGCTGGCCTTTTACTTTAGAAGTAAGCCAAGAGTCGTGAGTTTGTGTTGTAATGCCAATATTTGAACCAATACGAATTTGGTTATGTATTTTACGAATACCTGAAACGCCCTCAATGGTGCGCTGCGCTTCGTTTCTCATTTCTTCATTAGCAACTTGGCCAACAAGTAAAACAATACCGTTAACGCTTACAGCGCTTATATTGGCAAATTTTTCAAGGCGTTCTACTTCGCTAAGTGCAATACTGGCTTTTATTTCAATATTGTTATCGTCAATCTGAGAGCCAATGGTACGGCGATCGTTCGCTGCAGTTACTGCACTGGCTGTACCTGCTACAACAGCAGCTGCGCAGCCTTGTAGTAATACAACAGTACCTAAAACAATAAGAGAGCGTTTAAACATAATTTTCATCCTGAGGGAAAAGCGTTAAATCAACCAGTTCGCTTAAACAATGTAAGTTAACTAAATGGGATTCGATAATGCGGCTAGGGCGTTTAGATGGAGATCTAATTTCAACATCGTTAGGGCCAAGTAGGCCAACCAACTCGCCACCATCATCACCAACCATAACTATGACCTTCATATCTTTAGTTAGTGCAGCTTCAACGGCAGAAATAACATGTTTTTCGTTACCGTTAATAGCCAGTACGAGCAATAAATCGCCTTGCTGAGCAAAAGCGCGGACCTGACGAGCAAATGTATCGTGATCGTCTACTTGAGTACTTTGTCCAAGGTTAACGTTTTCTTGCGATAGAGCAATTGCCGGTAAACAAGGACGCTCGGTTTCATAGTGATTAACCAATACACCCGCCATGTGCTGGGCGAGCATGTGGCAATTTGCAGTACCGCAGCAAATGAGTTTATTTCCGTTGATCAGACTTTGTGCAATAGTAAATGCAGCCGACTCAAGCGCACTAGGTAGCACTTCACCAGCAGCGATTTGAACTTGAATGCTTTCTGTAAAAATTTCTTTAATTGTGTCTTGCATAGCCTACCAATAATTTATCTTTGTATTTGTGTTTAAAATACATTTTTAAGCCAATTAATATTAGGAGATGCTTCTCCTGTAATGGCTACATAATCAATTCTTAGTGCTTGGTTAGTTAAATTTTTAGCTGCTAAGTAATGATAAATACTACGTTTCAATCGAGCTTGTTTTTGTGGGCTAAGTGCATAGTTGGCACCGCCACGGGCATTATTTTTGCGAAACTTGACCTCAATGAATACAAGGATGTCGCCTTCTTTCATAATGACATCAAGCTCGCCAAAGGGGCAGTAATAATTACGTTCAATGGGTGTTAAGCCTTGAGTAACTAAGTATTTTTGCGCTTCAAGCTCATAATACTGGCCTTTTTCGCGACTATTGTGCCACAGCTCTTTAAACCACGACATGCCGCCCCCTTAACTTAATAAAGTTTAATTTATAGTTTGTATATCACCCGCTGATTGCATAAACAATGGTACCGGGCGTTGTGTTTCTAATTGCACAGGCTTAATGCGACGGTTTGTATATTGAGCCCAGTCAAGCATACGTTCTATATGGCCGCTGGTATTAACAGATAACTTACCACTTAAACCACTATATTGATTGCTTGGCATTACGCTTAACTGTCTAATGTCATGTAGTATTGATACTGCATCGTACGCCATTGCAAATAAGCGTTGGCTAATATCAATTTGCTCAGGCCATAGAGAGTTGTACTGCTGGCGTAAATTATGTTGTTTAATTTGCGAATCGAGCATCCACGGTAATTCAGTGAAGTATAGGCCGTCTAAGTCGCCTTTGTCTGTACTGTCAATTTGCTTACTATGACTTTTAGAGCTTGCATAAAGTGGGATACGATCAGCAAATGTACTGACGTTTACATCAAGGTAAGGTTTAATTAAGCGAGTTTCTATTGCATCACCCAAAATATAAATAACGTCTATATCACTGCGTGAACGCGTTTCGTTTTCTACTTCTTGCCTAAATAATGCTTTAACTGTTTGTATGCGATCTTTTGACTTATCAACTTCTAATAAGTTGGTAATTGTGTTCGGCATATCTTTTTTATCGTTATAAAAACCTATTTGCGGCTTGGTTTCGCTGTAGCGTTGCCACTGTAGGTTAAAATAATCAACTAAACGTTGGCCATTGGAATTATTTGGCGCAAGCAGCATAGGCTTTTGATAGCCCTTAGTTAAAAAGTGTTCCAGAGCTTGTTGTACTTCGTGCTCAGGGTTTAGTGCAAAGTAATAGTGCTGAAGCGAAATTCGCTCACCATCAAAGGTGTTTAAATGTAGTACTGGCGTATCAATAAGAGTTTGTGCATTGGCTAGTTTATCAATATTTGCTTTAAGTAGAGGACCAATTACAAAGTCAGGCTTTATTTCTTCAAGTTGTGCTGCGATTTCTTCTGTACTTAGGTTTTCATCAATAAAAATAGTGTCGTTGATAGTTTGCGTATCAAGTGCAGCTAATACGCCAGCTTTAAGGGCATCACCTAAACGTTCGTTAGGGCCTGATTGTGGAAACAACACAACTAAACGCTCTATATTGATAGGAGCAAGTTCAGTAAGCATTTCGTCTTGTTCTGGTAATACAGAAAAAGCCGGATGCCCAATATAGCGTCTGCGCCAATTGTTAATTGCTTGGTCTAGTTCCACGCCGCTACTTGCATATACTTGATAATATAGACCAAGGTTTACCCAGCCTTGCTGGATAACCGAACCACGGTTGAAACGTTCAAGTGCGTATGAAGAGAGCTGTTTTAAGTTATCCCACAAATTTTGATTGAGCTGAGGGATTTCTATATTGTTTTTTGTGGCTGTTTCAGAGGCTCTAAAGAAATAGGGGGCAGCTTTTTTTGGAAAATTTTGCGATGCATAAATACTGGCTGTTAAAAACTGATGCCATGCAAAATGCTCGGGTTGAGTAAGTTGTCCGTCTAGCGATTGCAAAATCACCAAAGCTTGATCATTCTTATTCTGTTGTTTTTGTGCAAATGCAATATAGAGACGGTTTTGGATTTGATCAACACTTGCGGTTAATTCAAGCTCATTACCGATTTTCTCTAACAAAGGCCAGTTTTGCTCACTAATTGCAGCATCACGGGCGCTATACAATAACTGTATTTTATCGGCACCTTGGCGGTTTTGCGCCAATTGGTAGATAGATTGCGCACTGGTTGCCTGATTTTGCAGTGCATTAGTGCGGTTACTTACGTTATCGCTGTTTTTAGTTGGTTTTTCGGTTGTGCTACACGCCGATAACCCTGACAATATAATTAATAGACTAACTAGTTTAAGTCGCACAATGATTTCCCAATACGTTAACGCGATTTGCTTATATTACTGACTGACGCAGGAGACCTCAATGTTAAATGAGGAGAATTCACAGAAAATTGGCACTCTTTACATTGTTGCCACCCCAATTGGCAATTATGACGACTTAAGTCACCGTGCCATTGCAACATTATCGCAAGTTGACTTAATAGCTGCTGAAGACACTCGCCATACAGGCAAGCTACTTAGCCACTTTGGAATTAAGGCAAAAACGTTTGCATTGCACGACCACAATGAAAAGCAAAAAGCACAACAAATCATTGATCAACTTAATCAAGGTTTAAATATTGCTTTAGTATCTGACGCTGGTACGCCACTAATTAGTGACCCAGGCTACGCGGTTGTAAATCTATGTCGTGAACAAGGCGCTCATGTTACACCTGTTCCAGGTGCATGTGCTGCAATTACAGCCGTATGTTGTTCAGGCTTACCAACCGATCGTTTTCAGTTTATTGGTTTTACGCCAGCTAAAAGCAAAGCTCGCCAAGACTTTTTTACCGAAGCTGTTAACTCAGGCATTACCAGCATAATGTACGAAAGTACGCACCGTATTATGGCAAGCCTTGATGATTTAGCACTAGCTCTTGGTGATGAGCAGCAAGTTGTGTTTGCTAAAGAGCTAACCAAAACCTTTGAAACCTTTTTTAATGGTAGCGTAAGCGAGTTAAAGCAGTTTTTAACAGATGATCCCACTAAGCAACGCGGCGAAATTGTATTAATGTTGCCGGGCAAACCAAAACTAGTAGACGATATACCGCCTGAAGCACGCAAAATGTTGGCACTTCTTGAGAGTGAAATGCCAATGAAAAAAGCTTGTGGTGTAGTGGCTGAATACTTTGGAATGAAAAAAAATGCACTATACAAAACAATTATTGAAGAAAAAGAGTAAATTTTACTGCGCTTGGTATTAGCCTCATGTATACTGCGCGCCGAGTCAGCCAAGATGATCGCTGCCTGTGACGAAAATGATCAGGGGGAGGAAAGTCCGGGCTCCATAGGGCAGAGTGCCAGCTAACGGCTGGGGGGCGTGAGCCCACGACAAGTGCAGCAGAGAGGAGACCGCCAACCTCGGTTGGTAAGGGTGAAAGGGTGCGGTAAGAGCGCACCGGGCCGCTAGTAATAGTCGGTTGCAAGGTAAACTCCACTCGGAGCAAGACCAAATAGGGTTCCTTATGGCGTGGCCCACGTTGGAACCGGGTAGGTTGCTTGAGCCATAGAGCGATTTATGGCCTAGACGAATGATTATCACTTTCTTCGGAAAGGACAAAACCCGGCTTATAGGCTGACTCACTCATTCAATTAAAAGCCCGCAGTTAACGCTGCGGGCTTTTTTGTGTTTTGAATTTTTGCATTAAAGTTACTGCATATTCTTTAAACGTTTACTTAGCGCTGGCTGAGATATTCCTAGTAATTGCGCTGCTAACGATTGGTTTGAATTTGCTCGCTTCATGGCTTCTTTAACGAGTAGGTCTGCCGCTTTTTTTAGAGTGGGTAAGGTGGTTGAGCCTTCAAATAAAGGCTTTTCTGGTTGGGCATGTATGTTTACACCAGGCATAGAGTCAATAATGCCTTTAAATGCCTTCATTGAAAGCTCCCCTGATTGATGCGTGCTCATTGCATCAAACGCCATTGCGCGCAGTTCCCTAATATTTCCGGGGAAGCTGTAGTTTTCTAGCAAAACAAGTAACCCTGTAGGAATTGATGCAAGCTCTTTATCAAACTCATCAGCTGCAAGTGTTAAAAAGTGCTCAAGTAACAGTGCTATGTCTTCTTTTCGTTCTCTAAGTGGTGGAATATTTACATGGTGGATTTTTAAACGATAGTACAAGTCGTTTCTAAATTGGCCATCTTCTTTTTTGC
Organism: Pseudoalteromonas sp. FUC4; assembly: GCF_008370255.1. Lineage (GTDB taxonomy): Bacteria > Pseudomonadota > Gammaproteobacteria > Enterobacterales > Alteromonadaceae > Pseudoalteromonas. Next base: position 284,581 of record NZ_SEUI01000003.1, read on the forward strand.
TGTGTAAGTTTTGATGAGTTGCAGCAATAATACGGGCGTTTATTCTTTTTGGTGTATCGCTGCCAACCGGGTAGTACTCACCTTCTTGTAATAAACGTAAAAGTTTTACTTGTGAGGCAAGGCTTAAATCGCCAATTTCATCTAAAAACAAGATACCGCCAGAGGCTTTCTCTATCATGCCTTTACGGGCTTGGTCGGCGCCTGTAAAAGCGCCTTTTTTGTGGCCAAATAATGTATCGGAGAATAAGTTGTCATCGAGGCCTGCCACATTTACACACACGAGTTCGCCACTACAACTGCTCGTTTCATGTATGGCTCTGGCTATGAGCTCTTTGCCGACTCCGCTTTCGCCTGTAATTAAAATAGGCTGTTGGCTATTTGAGATAGATTCTATGTAATTAAATGCCGAATGCATCTGATGATTAACACTAATAATTTTAGCAAAAGCAGGGTGCAAGGCGCTTTGGTTATCAAGCATATAGCCGCGCATCGCTTGGTTTTCTAAGTTTAGCTCTTGGTAACGAATAACCTGCATTATGCTGTTGCTTAGTCTTTCTGGTTCTTCGGTTTTAACGTGGTAGTCGTATGCGCCAAGCTTAATGCATTGCACTGCCGACTCAACCTGGTTAATACCACTAATAATTACTACAGAAATATACGGATATAGCTCTATTATTTTTGGAAGTAGTTCATCGCCACTTATATGCGGCATGTTTAAATCAAGCAATACAACACGTATATTGCCCGATGCTAAATGGCTCAGTACATCTCTACTGTCGCTACATTGAACAACATTATTAATGCCACAATAACGCTCAATAGCAAAAGAAATACTGCGTAAAAAGCTTGTGTCATCGTCACAAATCAAAACTTGAAACCCGGGGTATAAATTTGTGTTCATAACTCATTCTCTTTTTGTATTAGTGGCAGTGAGAGTTTTGCTTTTGTGCCTTCGCCAAGGGTTGATTTAAAAGTTATTTGCCCTTGATGATCACGTACGATCCCCGCTGATACAGATAGCCCTAAGCCTGTTCCACCTGATTGGCGTTTAGTTGTATAAAATGGGTCGGTTAACTTTCTTAAGTCTTTGGCGTTAATACCAATACCCTGATCTTCTACTGTAAGCACTACACTGTCGTATTTTGAATAAAAATAAGTGGTAATGGTGATTTTTTGGCTTTTATTTTCAAGTGCTTGGCAGGCATTTAAAATTAGGTTAACTATCACTTGCTCTATTCTACTACCCGAGCCATAAAATGTAGGTAGCTTATTAGCAAGGTTAACTTCTACATTGCTGGTTGAGTTTTTAAGTTGATTATTAACAAGACGTAAAGAGCGCTTTGTTAATTCGTTTAAATCAAGACGTTCATTTTTTTGATGGGCGGTTTCGCCCTTTACTGCAAAGCTTTTTAAATCTTCAACAATGCCTTTAACTTTGTTACTTGCAACGTGCATGTCGTCGAGTGTTTCTGGGAGCATATGCTTTAGGCGGTTATAGCTAACACCTGCAATTAAAAAGTCGCCGTGTTCTATTTGATGCTCATCGAGGATCTCTGTGGCTTGTTCAAAGGCTTCTTTAACAAACGGAAAGTTGAGCGTCAATATACTACACGGGTTATTTATTTCATGTGCAACGCCAGAAACAAGTACCCCTAAAGATGCCATTTTATCTGCATGAAGCAGTTGTAGTTGTTGTGCTTGAAGCTCTTTTGTACGGCTTTCTACTTTTTTACGCAGTGCTTTATTCCAAATAAGCACAACGGTGCTTATCAATAACAGCACGATTACAAATAAACCCGCAGCTATGCCAGCTTTTGACCAAATAGAGGCCTTTAACGGGCCAAACCACTTATCGTATATTTCTTGCTGTCGGCCGGTATTTTTTAAAATAGCTAAACCTTGAGTAAATTGCGAGAGTAGGGCTTTATCGTCTGTTTTAGTTGCATAGCCATATAAGCGATTTCGTTCTAGGTTAGATATCGCTTTAATATTAGAGAGTCCTAACTTTTGGCTTAAATATAAACCCGGTAAATTAGATACCACCGCAAAGTCATATCTACCTGATGCGAGCAAACGTAGTGCATCGGCATGGGTTTCAACTGGAATTAATACAATATTTAATTTAGCTTCGTTTAGCATATCAAACGCTGAGCCATTGGCCTGTACAATTACGCGATAGCCTTCAAGCTCTGTATAATTAGTTATTTTAGGGCTATCGTCTCGTGCAAATATAGAGTGGTTTACGTACGTGTGTGGGCTGAAGTTATAAAGATCGGTACGCTCCGGTGTGGCAGCCATCCCTTGTAAAATATCTATTTTGCCTTGATCAAATAAAGCGCGTGTACTCTCCCACGTATCTAATTTTATTTTGATATTTAAGCCCATTACAGCAGCAATTTCTCGGCTTAACTCAACGTTGTAGCCAGTGTAGTTTCCCTTACTATCAATAAACTCATAGGGCGGGTAGTTGTAGTCGCCACCAATAATAATTTGCTTGGTTTGCGATTCTGCAGCGGATTGCTGGTAACCCTCTGCAAGACACTCTGATACGCTACAGCTTACAAAAATGATAAGTAGTATGGTCAATACAAAATAATGTGTTTTAAAAAGTGAAAGCAATGAGTGAACCCTAGTTTAAATAGACTAAATTTATATGCAGGTGAACTATAATCCCAATTCTCATTTTATAGAAATTGGGAACTTATAGATATTTTTGAATCGTATTAAATAAATTTATGATATGAGTATTTACTAGTAGATAAAATAGCTGGTTAACTGCGTATTTTTGCATGTTCATAGTGTATTTCAAGTAAACATTAAAAACGCATGGATTAATTTTTATTGAAACAAAAGCGATTTAAATAATAAATTTAAATCGCTTAGTTAAAATTAATTAAAACTTCATGTTTAAGTTTACTTGTAGTCTGTCGCGGCCTTCGTTGTTGGTCGCAATATCTTTATTGAGGTTATCTACGCTGTACCATCTTAAATCGGCATTTAAGTTATCAGCTATTTTATAATCGAGCTGAACACGCGTACCTTTTATATTAGTATACGACCCCGGTGTATTAGTTTGTGTAAACGCACCATTCATAGGTAGTGCATAAGCTTCTGTGTGTAATATATAAAAGCGCACACCAAGCTCTTTATTTATTTGATAGCGGGCGTGTACAGTGTAAGCGATATTGTCACTTTGTGCCTCACTTGTATAGTAGTCGGCAGCTAAGCGAAATGGTCCCATTCTTAAATCGGCATTGTAAGTCATCACATTACCAGCTTGGTCGTCATCAAGCCCCGATTCAGCACTTGCGTAAGCGGTATCTGAGGCACTTACAAAAATACTACCAATACCCGCTTTAAACTTTATATCGTTAAACTGCGCTGCATAAACACCTTGCAGTTGCTGCCAGCTTGCATCGCGTTTACCTTCGCCATTATCTACGTTTTCTTCAAGAATTATATGCCCTGCGTTTACGCTAAATGTATTGTTTGTCCAATTAGCTTGCACACCTTCAAGGGCAATATCGTCACGAAATAGTAATTCAGATGAATGCATATAAACAGCGGCGGCTTTACCAATATATACACGAGTATTATTAATGCCAGTATACTTCATAAAGGCTCTGTCTAAGCCAAAGTCGTCGTTATCGGTTGTATTTGTTATGCCAAATGTTTGATGCGTTGAATCGTGCTGGCTAGAGGTGGTTCTAAAGCGCATTTGCGCAGACCAGTTCTCCGTTGCCGCATATTTAATACCAAAACGAGCACGTAATCTGGCGCGGCTAGTTGTATCGATTGTATCGCCATCAGTGCGCTCAAATCGCATACGCATATCACCAAATAACTTAACTGCTTCTAAGCCATTTAAACCTTCAATAGTTACATCTGCATGAGCTGGTTTAACTAGCGCCATTAAGCTTAATGCAATGGGTACATATATAAATTTAGTCGTCATTTTTATTCTCTATAAAATTGGTAATTAAACAGGGTTTATTGTTTAGCTGTTTGTGGAGCAGTGCTTTCTTTGTTGTAAACAGCGATATCAAGCTCACCTTCGCTTTTACCAATTAATAAAGTCACCATTAAATCACCCGTTACATTAATAGTGGTGCGTGCCATATCTAAAATACGGTCAATGCCTGCAACAATAGCAATACCTTCAAGCGGTAAACCAACTGTGGTTAATACCAATGACAACATAATCAGGCCTGCGCCAGGGACACCGGCAGTACCTACTGATGCAAGTGTGGCGGTAGCAATAATTGTGAGGTAATCGGTAGTAGAAAGATCAACACCAAAGGCTTGAGCAATAAATAGTGCTAATACACCTTGATACAGCGCGGTGCCATCCATGTTTATGGTTGCGCCTACGGGTAAAACAAAGCTTGAAACAGTGCGAGATACACCTAGATTTTGGGTCGCGCATTTTATACTTGCAGGTAAGGTTCCTGAGCTACTTGTGGTTGTAAAAGCAATAACTTGCGCTTCAATAATACCTTTATAAAAACGCTGTGGATTAAGCTTACCTAGCAAGCCAACAAAACCGCCACCCAATACTAAAATGTGAATTATGCAGCCTAGGTAAACTAAACCAATTACTTTAATAAGTGGTAATAGTACGTCTAACCCATATTTACCTGATACCCATGCCATTAGTGCAAATACACCATATGGTGCAAGTCGCATTACTAGCTCAGTTAGTTTGTACATAGCGTCTGCTAGGCTTTCAAATACTTTTGCTGCTGGTTGACCTTTTTCACCAATAAGGTTTAAAGCAATACCTAAGCTCAATGCGAATACAATAATTTGTAAAATATTACCCGATGCTAACGAGCCCACTGGATTTTTTGGCACTAGGCCTACAATAGTATCCATTAAGCTGGTAGTTGGTTTTGTATCGGTTACTGTTGTGGCAACCATATTTAAGCCTGCACCTGGCTCAAAAAAGATCCCGAGGCCCAGCCCAATTGAAATGGCAATAGCGGTTGTAGCTAAATAAAATATGATTGATTTAATACCAATACGGCCCATTTTTGTGGTGTCTTTCATTGAGGTAACGCCCACAATTAAAGAGCAAAATATAAGCGGTACAATTAACATTTTAATTGCACTAATAAATAGCTGGCCAATTGGTTTTATATATTCAGCATTACTACCTAAAAGCATGCCGGCAAAAATACCCGCTATCATACCTATAAGTATTTTTAGCCAGAGCGACATTTTTTTTGGCTCATTATTTTTCATACTTGTTGTATTAGTCATTTTTTATTTCCAATTATTAATGGGAGTTATTTAACTTTTGGGTTATTTAAGTTTTTAATGCTTTTGATTTTTAATAGGTTTGTTCGCTCAGCAGTGTTTGTTTGTTTGTTTGTGAGCTATTTTGAGCACGGCTCGACGACAGCTATTTGCATGTCGGATTTATTGATAGCGTGTTGTATTTGTATGCCATCTAAAACATCAGCAGGGGTATCGTTAGTACCGAGTAAATCTTTTTTTTGGCGAGTTTTATTGTATATGCGCATAGTTAAGCTCTAATGTTGTTAGATTATTGTTATTGCATTAATAATGCCAAGCAATGAATTGTTAATAACTTATTGATGTTGTTGGTTTTACTGGGTTTTTAGAGGCTTTTGTTAATATAACTTTTTGCATAATTATGTATGGCTTATAGTTGTAATAAGCATCTTCTTGAAGTGTGTGAGAGGTTTTTATGTTTATTATCAATAGGGTATAAAAGGTTATAACTTTTACTATGGGTATAACAAAAGTTATTGAATTATTAGCTGTATTATTCAATTTTAGTGTTTAAGTTGGGGTAAATGCATTAAAAATCTAAATTGCAGTGGTTTTGTGCTTTTACTTACTATTTATATATAAATAATGTTCGCTGTAGAGAAGGTCGCTTAAGGTTGAACTTTCGCTGCTACCTGCATTGGTAGCAGCGCGATTAAATAGCCTTGCTTAAATAATGTTTTTCCCTTGCTCTGGATCTCTTGATTGCTCTGCTTGTTCGCGTATTTCGTCGGTATCACTGCTCACATCATCAAGTGTTTTAGTTTGATCAACAGTTTCACTTTTTTCGCTTTGTACTTTTGATGGTTGTTTTTCCTCTAAACTAGAAACATTTTCACTAGGGTCGGCGAGTATAATTCTTTCTCGTGCGTCATCAGGCATGCTGATGTCTTGTTTTGTGAACTCATTGACTAATTCGCGCATAAGCTGGGAAGCTACTTTTAATGGACTGTGCTGCTCGCTGTTAACCCAAAAATACAAAACGAAGTTAATAGTAGATGAGCCTAAGTTTTTTATTAAAACCTGCGAGGGTGGGTCGCTAAGTACCGCATTTTGTTGATTGGCAATATCTAGGGCAAGAGTTTGCGCGCTGCGTATATCGTTATCATAGCCAATACCAATTTCTACTTTCCCACGCATTTTTGGATTGGCTGTCAGATTTTTAATAGTATTTTTATACACCGTCGCATTGGGTATTTGAATATGATTGCCATCGTAATCAACAAGTGTGGTTGCTCTTGCGGTTACTTTTTTAACAATACCTAAACGATTGTCTACTTCAATTACATCGTCGATTTTAAAAGGCCTTTGTATGCTCAGTAATAAACTAGCGATAAAATTCTCAGCTATGTCTCTAAAGGCAAAACCTAATATAAGTCCTATAAGTCCCGTACCACTCATAATGGCAACCGCAAACTCAGTAAGTCCTGCTAAACGCAGGAATAAGTACACGCCAAATAAAATAATTAGGGTGCTTATGCTACGTCTTACAACTAAATGAACCAGTTTACTATCAGTCATGTAGTCAATAGGTTTTATAAGCAATCGAGAAAGTGGCCCTGCGATTAAATAGCTTAATGCTAAAAGTATTATACCAAGTAGTAATGTGGGTAATATTTGCGCTGTTGCATGAAGTAATTGCACAGCTTGTTCATGAAAAAACTGCCACGTAAACACATCGCTTTGAAGATTTTGTGTGCTGGGAAGCGTATTGTTTAAAGCTATATTGTTTGATTTGCTACTAGGCATGGCTTATCGTCCGTGTTTGGTTTTTATAATCATTAATAATAGGTAGTAGCAAGTTTAGTACCAAACGCTTTATTTAACTTGGCAAACATTTTGCTGTAGTAATGTAATACAAATATTGAGGTTTAGAATGAAAGAAGCTAAACGAGGACAGCAAGCAGAGCAGCCTGGTCATATCCCTTTTATAGGTTGGTGGGATATTGTTAAGCGCATTTTTAAGCAAATGAGTGAAGATAACTTATCTATAGTAGCTGCGGGTGTGGCATTTTATGCGTTACTTGCTATTTTTCCGGCCATTGCGGCGATGGTATCTGTATATGCATACTTTTCATCCCCTGCAGATATTAGTGATCATTTAAGCAAAATAGTTACTTTGCTTCCACCAAGTACCAGTGAACTAATTTTATCTCAGGTTTCTAGCCTTGCTAAAACGTCAAGTGCAAGCTTGAGCTTAAGTGCAATTGGTACGCTTATACTTACTATTTGGAGTAGTTCTAAGGGCAGCCAAGCACTTATTACTGCGTGTAATATTAGTTATCGTGAATATGAAAAACGTTCATTTTTTCAGGCTCAATTAGTACGCTTTTTATTTTCGGTAGGGGCGATTGTTGTCGCAATTTTTGCGCTATTAATTATTGGTATCCTACCTATTGTACTTAATTTAGTAGGACTAAAAGAAAGTATAGATTTATTAATTAAACTCATCTCTTGGCCATTATTAGCTTTTACTTTTAATTTTGCATTGGTACTTTTATATCGTTATGCCCCACATCGTAAACCGGCTAAATGGCGTTGGATCACGATGGGTTCGTCTATTGCTACTGTGCTTTGGATTTTGGCATCTATAGGTTTTTCTTTTTATGTGTCGCGTTTTTCCAGTTACAACGAAACTTACGGCTCATTAGGTGGTGTAGTGATCATGTTGATGTGGTTGTATATCAGCGCTTATATAATCACATTAGGTGCTGTTATTAATGCTGCAACTGAACAGCAAACAGGTAAAGACAGTACTATAGGCCCAGCTAAAGAGCGTGGGCAGCGAGGCGCCTATGTAGCAGATCACCTCGATGTAAAAAATGAATAGCTATTAGCTAGCTAAGTTAGTAAGAGCCGTTAGCTGCTTTTTAAACTCTTGTGCTGCAGGACCAAGCCTGTCGTTGTCGTTGCACATTAAATATAAATTAAGAGTACGGGTTGTACCTTGGTCTAAATTAAGTGCAATGAGCGTTTTATCTTCGATTAAATGTGCTATTTGTGTTTTTGGCAGCCAAGCGTAACCCAAATTTTGACTAACCATATCAATAGAGTTACGTAAATGACTTACTGTCCAGCGCATATCAGCACCTAACCAGCCTTCATTGTGACTGGTGTGGGTTGCTGAATCGCGAACGACTATCTGCCGATGTTGTTTTAAGTCGCGAAAATTAAGTTGCTCAGTATGTTGGTGTAATACATGGTCTTTATGCGCAACGGCTATAAATTCTATATCGCAGAGCATGCTGCAACTAATTCCATAGATAGGAATTGACGAAATAGCTAAATCAACCACTGAGTTATGTAGTAATTCGTTTGCGCCGGTTAGCACGCTTTCTACTAAATCAATCTTTAAAAGAGGGTAAAGCTCACTCGTTTTAGCAAGTGCCTGGTATAAAGTGGCGTGTGGGAAAACTTCATCAACAGCTATTTTTAACGTGCTTTCTACACCTTCGCTTAGTGTGCTTGCTACCGATTCTATCTTAGTTGCTTCTTCAATTAAAAATTCAGCTCTGCGTAAAATTAGTTTACCGCTATCAGTTAAAAATGCTTTACGACCTTTTACTTCAAGCAACTTAATTTGCAAGGCGGCTTCTAGCTTTTGGACTGCATGATGTACGGTTGACTGACTTTTATGTACAGCCGCACTTGCGCCTGCAAATCCGCCGTGATCCACAACCGCTTTAAACATTCGCCATTGCTCTAATGTTGCTTTTGCCATTTTAAAATCCTGTTACTACTTATATCTGATTGCTTAACTTGACCGCGCAGACGCATTATTTATTGCGTAACAGTGATTTTTTGTTTCTTTATTTTAATAAAGCGACTTTCTTATCAGCTAGAAGTGCCATAAAACTGCTTTTATTTAAAGGTCTTGAAAATAAATAACCTTGTCCGTAATCACATCCGGCTTCAAGTAATAGCTGCATTTGTAATTTAGTTTCAATTCCTTCGGCTATTACTTTTAAGCCCAGTTGATGCGCCATAACAATTATTGCTTCACATAGTGCAAGTTCTTGACTGCCTACTTGAATATTATCAACAAAACGTTTATCTATTTTTAGATAGTCGGTGTCCATTTCTTGTAAATAAGCGAGCGAAGAATATCCGGTGCCAAAATCATCAAGGGCAAGCTGCATACCTGATTTTACGATTTCTTTTAAGCGACTCTGTGTTAATGCTTCGGGGTTAATCATTAAACCTTCAGTTATTTCTGCCACAATTGAGGATGCAGGTAATTTTGCAGCTTTTAACATATCGTACCATTCATCTATACCACTCTCTGGCGTAGATAACTGCACTGGCGACACGTTTACACTTATTTGAAAAGTATCATCGGTTAGTGTTTTAATATCGTTAAGCGTTTGCAGGGTTTGAGCAAATACAAATTGGCCAATTGCATTTATTTGCCTGGTTTCTTCAGCAAGTGGAATAAATGCGACAGGGCTAATTAGGCCTTTTTCGGGATGTTGCCAACGAATAAGTGCTTCAGCTTTATGAATATGTAAATCATTCAAAGCAACTATGGGCTGATAAAATAACTCAAATTGTTCAAGTTCAATGGCACTTCGTAAGTCTTTTAATAAAACCATGCGTGCATATGCATATTCGCGCATGTCAGCAGAGAAAAATTCAAAACAGTTACGACCATTACTTTTTGCTTTATACATAGCCTGATCGGCTGCTTTTAAAAGTTGTTCAGTATTTTCACCATCATTAGGGGCGCAGGCAATTCCTATGCTTGCACTGATAAATAATTCTTCGTTTTCAAGATGCAAAGCCGACGATAGGCTAAGCAAAATATTACTGGCAATTTGATTAATATGACGCGTACTTTTAATACGGTTGAATACAATAACAAACTCATCACCACCAATTCTTGCCACAAACTCAGCATTTTTTGCCGACTGCACTATGCGTTGCGATACGAGTTTTAATAAGTTATCGCCATAGTGATGACCTAATGTGTCATTAACATCTTTAAAGTGATCTATATCTAAAAGCATGACAACCAATTGATTTTCGGGGGTCACAACATTTGAAAATCGTTGATTTAAACGCTCCTTTAATTCCAAACGATTTGGTAAGTCAGTTAGGTGATCATAGTGTGCTTGTCGCCAAATTGTTTCATCGGCTTGTTTTTTCTCAGTGAGGTCTGTGAATATCGCGATTCGACGAATAGGCGCGTTGTTTGTATCATAAACCGTATCGATTGTGAGCCACTCAGAGTAAAGCTGCCCGTTCTTTTTACGGTTAATAACCTCGCCTTGCCAGCGGCCTGTTTGTTGTAATTCAGACCACATTTTATTGTAAAAATTCTTATCATGTTTTCCTGATGAAAGAATTGAAGAGGAGCGCCCAATAACCTCTTCTTTATTATATAAAGTCGTTTTGCAAAACGCAGGGTTTACATCAAATATTACACCCATTGGATCGGTGATTGCCATGCCTTCGCTACTGTTGTTATACACTAGCGAGGCAAGATGGAGTGCTTCTTCATTTATTTTTCGTTGTGTTATATCTCTTAGTACCACAACGTATTCATTTTTACTTTGCATTGCACTAATACGTGCTTCAAAGCTGCGTTTAGGATCTGATTTTTCGAGTGTGAATTCTAAATTGCTCGAAACATCAAGTTTAGATAACTGCGATAACAAAAGCTGCACATTGTTGTGAGAAAGTATTGATGATAAATGAGGTACTACAGTGCTGTTAGGATTTACTTGAGGCTTAAACTGCCCTGTTATGTTGAGAATATCGCCATGGATGTTAATTCTAACGTAACTATCGGGCAGAGTATTAAGCAAGCTAGTAAGCTCATCATGCTTGTTTTTTAAATTGGCCTCGGCGGTTAACCTAGTTTGCGCCATTGATTTAAAACGCTGATAGAGAGTATTGAGCTCTGGATTATTTGGCTGTATTTTTTGTGACGGCATTTCGCCCTTAGCCAATACGTTTGTTGCATTTGTTAGATTATTAATTGGGTCAATAATACTGGTTTTAAGCAGCTTACGTGCAATTAGAGACAGTATCAGCAGTGATAAAATAAACACACCAATCGCTATAAAAAAATTATTATTTATTTGCTTTAAAGCATGCGTAATAGGAAGTGCAATATGTATATTTAAACTGTTATTACTCGGATCTTTATAAATAATAGAGTGATGAAGCATTCGATCTTCACCCTCAATAGATTTTATTTTTGTTGATGCCTCATTATCAATCGAAGAATCAGTTGCTAATAAAGTCTTTGCAATATTATCGCCAAGGGATGCAGTTGTTGGTGGGTAACGCGCTAAAATTTTTCCATTAGAATCAGCAATTGCAGCAATAGAGCCTGATGGAAGTTCAATATCATTAAAAGCATTGTTCCACCAGTCAAGCGCAACAACGATAACGACAACGCCCTGAATTGCATTTTTTTTATTAATGATAGGCAACGCAAAGTTAAGAGTGTTTTTTTGCAGGCTTCGGTCGTGCTGAAAATAACCTACCGACAATTGGTTACTTTTTAAGGCATTTTGAAAATACGCACGATCTGCAATACTTATTGTTTTGGCTAATCCGCTTGTTGTACACATAACAATGCCATTTGGATCTATAATCCCGATATTGGCAACATGGGCATAAATAGCTCTAAATTGATTAAAATAATTAGGGCAGGACGTTGCTAGATTTTCTTTCTTACTTTCTTCTTTAGCCAAATAACGCGCTAAACGGTCAATATCATCGACTAAGTACTTTTGTTGTAAAATTAATTGCTTAGCAATGTTCTTTACTTTTTTTTCACTTTGCTCAATAGAGTGGTGGCGTTCAAGCAGCAGGGTAAAAATAATTACAGCGGTGCCCGGAATACTTAGCAATATAAGTAAACGATAAAGCTGATGTTTGAGAGAATAAGTAAAAATAACCATTCCTTAGTTTCGTATTTTGCAATAACAATTGTAGCCAAATTGACTCCAAATAACCATAGTAATTATAAGGTTGAAAATGTAACCAGTGAATCAATGTCATTCTATTTTTTAGAACCTTAAGCTCGATTTAAAGACATAGTTGTTTTGTTTAATGAATGATTTAATAGCCCAATAAACTTATTCTTAAAGTGAATTAAAAAATGAAAATATCAAAAATACTTACAGCCTATGGAACTCAAGATGGCGATGGCGTGAGCATTAGCCGTATACCAGGGTTTGATGGTAAATATTTAGATCCATTTTTGATGATTGATGAACTTAAGTCAGACGATAAAAAAGATTATATGGGAGGCTTTCCCGAGCATCCGCACCGAGGTATTGAAACATTTACTTATATTCTAAAAGGTGGCTTTGAGCATCGTGACCAAATGGGTAATAAAGAAGCAATTAAAGCAGGTGATGTGCAATGGATGAGCACAGGGCGCGGCGTCATGCACAGTGAAATGCCACTCGCTGATGCTATAGATGGTCTGCATGGCTTTCAAATTTGGATAAACATGCCAAGCGAACAAAAAATGCGTGATTCACGTTATCAAGATACGACTAAAACCCCAGCCCCGAGTTTCACAAATACGCAAGGCGTGACGTTAAAAGCACTTGCGGGATCGTGGCAGTTCGAAAGTGAAACGCTTACAAGCGAGCTGCAAAGTTTAGCTGCTAATGCGGCGCTCGCTGATATTACATTACCTGCTGGTAAAGGCACCTATTTAAAGCCTCTTAGCCAACAAAAAGTAATGCTTTATATTCATAGCGGCTCACTAATAACGAGCGACAATCAAACAATACCAGCGGGTAAGTTACTTATTTTAGAACCAGGCAGTGATATTAATATTAGCTCTGAGCACGGCGCTGGTGTTTTGGTTTTAGCAGGCGATCCACTTAATCAGCCGATTGCTCATATGGGGCCGTTTGTAATGACGACGCAAGCTGAAGTACAGCAAGCAGTGCATGATTATCAAAACGGCGAGTTTGGCAAAATTTAACGGTATTTTTAGGAGAGTTTTATGGGATTATTAGTTAACGGCCAGTGGCAAGATAAATGGTACGACACTGATTCAAGTAACGGTAAGTTTGAACGCGAAACGGCGCAGCTACGTCACTGGGTAACTGTTGACGGTAGCGCTGGAATAACGGGCGAGGCCGGTTTTAAAGCACAAGCGAACAGGTATCATTTATATGTATCACTCGCGTGTCCTTGGGCGCATCGAACGCTTATATTTAGAGCGTTAAAAGGGTTGCAAAATTTAATTACGGTGTCGGTTGTTAGCCCTGATATGCTTGATAGTGGTTGGGCTTTTGATACGCAAAACCACAGTACTGGTGATGCTTTATTTAATAGTAACTACTTACACCAAGTGTATACAAAAAATAACCCTAAGTATTCCGGGCGAGTCACCGTACCCGTATTGTGGGATAAAAAGCTAAATAAAATTGTCAGTAATGAGTCTGCTGATATTATACGTATGTTCAATAGTGCGTTTAATGAGTTAACAGGTAATGACGATGACTACTACCCAGAGGCACTACGACCAAAAATTGATGAATTAAACGCGTTGATTTATCCAAATATAAATAATGGTGTTTATCGTACTGGGTTTGCAACAACTCAAGGTGCGTACGAAGAGGCGTTTAACGATTTATTTAAAGCACTCGACAAAGTAGAGGGAATACTGAGCAAGCAGCGTTATCTAACAGGCAATAGGCTCACCGAGGCAGATTGGCGATTATTCACCACTCTCATTCGGTTTGATAGTGTTTACGTTGGCCATTTTAAGTGTAATTTACGCACAATTGAAAGCTACCCTGCGTTGAGTGGATACCTTAGAGAGCTTTATCAAGTTAAAGGTGTGGCTGAAACAGTTGATTTTTATCATATTAAGCGTCATTACTACTTTAGTCACACAATGATCAACCCAACGCAAGTTGTTCCAAGGGGTCCAAGTATTGATTACTTTTCTGATCACGGTAGAAATGTTTAGCGCTTAAGCTATCAAGTTCACTAGCCAGCCGTATTTTCTGACCAAGCTGGTTTCGCTTTTACCCGCTTGAACTGCTGCTCCTGCGATAAAGGCACTTGAAAGGCCCACTTTAGTTGCGGCAAAACGCTTTAGTCTATATTGAAACGCTGCATGATGTTGGCGTTTCAATTCACTGCGCGTATCCATTTGCTTACTTAGAGCATCAACGTTTTCATTAGGTGCTTTAATTAAGTAGTTAACTAACATACTAATTTCCTTGTAGGTTAAATAGCTGCTTTAGACTTTTAAGCGTTTTACTAAAGCCAATTTTATTGCTTAAGTAAACTGTATTTTTCCAAAGCCATATTAAACAAGCAACTTGTAGCAAAGTAGCTGTTGCAATACTTAGCCATACAGACCCAAAAACATCGTATACACCGTATCCAACAGCACCTAGAAATCCAGCCCACAACAAAACCAAACCACTGGCAAAGCATCCTAAAAATATAGTGATCAATGCAAGCGACCTAAGCGATAACCGCCATTCAGCTTTAGCAAGCTGGTGGGTGATCTTTCCTTGAGTTTGGTAATCATCCTTGAGCTGCTTAGAGTAATCTAAAAGCATTGCAACATGATCTTGCCAATCGTCCTTTTGGCTATGTTGCTCAGTAGTTTGGTCTTGCGCATTACCATCCTTGGTTGCTGTTGTTTGTGGGTTATTCATCACTAATTACTTACGACGAAGTAGTGATGTGATTAACATACCCGCAGMAAAAGCAATACCCGCCGTTGCTAATGGGTTTTCAGAAGCAAAAGCACGAGTTTTTGCAGTACATTCACTTAGTTTATCACGTGCAATAAGTTGTTTTTCGCTTAATGCATCTGCTGAGCTAGAAGCTCCTTTACGCACACTGCTTTCAGCTGTTGCAGCTTTGCTAGAAAGTGCATCTACAGCATCGTGCGCCGCTGATGTTGCTTTCTCTGTAAGAGGAGACTCAGTATTTGTTAGTTTAACGTCAGGCTTAACATCTGAAGTTGTATTTGGTTTCGTATTCGTTGCAGTAGCCATAATCAATCCTTAATAAGTTAAAAATTTAAATAGTGATTTAGATGATGCAATGATTAAACCAAACTTGTTATTTATTTTAACCACCTGAATTTGATGGATTTTGTTTGTTATTTTTAATTTTTGATAATTGGTATTTTAAAATAAACAGTAACTATTACTACACGGCTAGGTAAATTTTACAAAGAGGATAAAAACGCCTTAAAAATTGTAAATATTCATTGGTTATTCAGTAAGCAATGCATGTAAACAGAAAGTTATAAAGCAAAGCTGATATTTTTCTTTACCTCAATCCCACTTTTTCCCACGTAATTCAAACGCTTCGCTTGAGCCCTTATTTTTTCTAGCTTTGAGACTCACTAAAGCTGGTCAGCTTACTTGACAAAATGGCTTGTCAAGCCCTAAACTGGAGCACTGTGGTGAAAAGTGGTTTTTAGTGGATCTCATTGGATAAAATAAACAAAAAATTGAATAAAACAATTTCAAAGTAGGTTTTTTATGTTTCGTGGCGCGAGTTCACTGAGTTTGGATGATAAGGGGCGTTTTGCGGTACCGACAAAGTACCGAGAATCTCTGTTGTCTGAAGATCAGGGGACAGTTATTTGTACCGTCGCATTAAATGAACCGTGTTTATGGTTATATCCGTTGGCTGAGTGGCTCGAAATAGAAAGCCGTTTAGCTAAAATCTCCAATATGAACCCACGAGCCCGTCGAATGCAGCGTATGTTGCTCGGGAATGCTACAGAGTATCAACTTGATAAAAATGGTCGAATTTTGCTTGCGCCGTCATTACGTGCACATGCATCTCTTGGCAAAAAAATCATGCTGGTTGGTTTGATGAATAAGTTTGAAATTTGGGATGAAGCGCGTTGGCACGAGCAAATGCAGCAAGATACTGAGCTTGAAAGGCTTGGTGATTTTGAACCTAACCAAGATTTAGATAATTTTACACTCTAACGGCACAAAAAAAGGCACACAATAGCTAATGACAGCGCAATTTGAACACGTATCCGTATTAATGGATGAGACCATCGATGCCCTTGCAATTAAGCCAGACGGTATATACATGGATGGTACATTTGGACGTGGTGGCCACTCTGGGCAAATTTTAGCACGCCTTGGTGATGAAGGTCGCCTGCAAGCAATTGACCAAGATCCACAAGCAATACAATCAGCTGAAAAGTTTGCTGATGACCCACGTTTTGCAATTGCACATACTCGATTTTCAAACTTATACGAAGTAGCACAGCAAAACGATCTAATTGGTAAAGTCGATGGCATTTTATTAGACATTGGTGTTTCGTCGCCACAACTTGATGACGCTGAGCGTGGCTTTAGTTTTATGAAAGACGGCCCACTCGATATGCGTATGGACCCTACAACAGGTCGCAGTGCAGCACAGTGGTTAGCAGAGGCTGAGTTGGATGATATTACCCACGTAATTAAAAAATTGGGCGAAGAAAAGTTTGGTAAACGCATTGCACACAAAGTACTTGAAGTTCGTGAGCACACGCCAATCACAACTACCAAGCAGCTTGCTGACCTTGTTGATGAAGCTGTACCGGTAAAAGATAAGTTTAAACACCCAGCTACCCGTACTTTTCAGGCTATTCGTATTTACATTAATAGTGAGCTTGAAGAAATTCAAACTGCGCTTCAGTCTGCAGTTAAGGTGCTAAAGCCAGGCGGACGTTTAGTGGTGATTTCGTTTCATTCTTTAGAAGACCGTATTGTAAAACAGTTTATTAGAAAACAGAGTAAGGGAGAAGCATTACCCAGAGGTCTGCCTTTAACTGATGCACAAATAAATAAAAACCTGACGTTAAAAGCAGTGGGTAAAGCTATTAAGCCAAGTGCTGCAGAAGTAGAGCGTAATCCACGTTCTCGTAGTTCTGTACTTAGGATTGCACAGAGGTTGGGATGAGTAAAAAAGCGAGCTATCGGCAACCTAATTTATTCTTTGAAATATTAAAAGGTCTAGGAGCTAATAAGCTAACCTCGGCCTTGTTGGTTGTGATATTCGCTTCTAGTTTAGCTGTTGTGCAAACAACCCACTTAGCTCGTGGCCAACTTATACAGCAAGATCAATTATTACAAGAACGCGATGAGCTCGATTTAGAGTGGCGCTACTTACTTGTTGAAGAAGAGTTTTATTCGCAACATGCGCGCATTGAAGAAGTAGCTACATCACAATTGAAAATGAAAAGACCTACGAGTCAAGATGAGCAGGTAATAATAGTACAATGAGAAATAGAGGCAAAAAACCAGTCACTAATTTAATCACATGGCGCTTTATGCTGGTGTGTGCAGTTGTGTTTATGGTGTTTGTAACACTCGTATCTCGCGCTGCTTATTTACAAGTAATAGAACCTGATAAAGCACGTTCAGAAAGTGACAAACGTACCGTACGCGTTGAAAAATTACATGTGCAACGCGGGATGATTTTTGACCGCAATGGTAAAGAGTTAGCGGTAAGTGTGCCTGTTGTAAGTGTATATGCTGATCCTAAAGCATTGCACAAGTCGCTTGTCTCTAAAGTAATTAAACAAGCACGTAAAAGCGGTGAAGATCATTTATCTTTAGCTGAAAATACCGCCGAGCTTGATAAGCGTACTGCACTTTATTATAAAAACGATTTACGCTGGCGTGAGCTTGCTGATGTATTGCGCATTGATCCTAAGAAGATTAACTCTCGACTATTAAACGATCCCTCGCGTCGCTTTGTTTATTTAAAGCGCCAAGTTACCCCTGCTGTAGCAAATTATATTGGCGATTTACGCCTACCAGGTATTCATTTACTTGATGAATCTAAACGCTATTACCCAGCAGGTGAAGTAACAGCCCATATTATTGGCTTTACCAACATTGATGGTAAAGGCATTGAAGGCATTGAAAAGCTATATGAAAACGCTTTAACGGGCGAGGAAGGCCGCCGCACTATACGTAAAGACGCACAAGGGCGTGAAGTAGAAGTACTTGACGAGCGCGAGCGCGTAGAGCCAGAAAGTATAGAATTAAGTATTGACCAGCGAATTCAAGCTATTGCCTACAAAGCTGTAAAATCAGCTGTACTGACTTACAAAGCTACATCGGGCTCAGCTATGGTAGTTGATGTTAAAACCGGTGAAGTGCTGGCAATGGTAAATAGTCCTTCATTTAATCCAAATAATTTAAGCGATGCCGCCCCTCATAAGCGTCGTAATCGCGCAATTACAGATTTGTTTGAACCAGGTTCAACTGTTAAGCCTCTAGCCATTTTGGCTGGGCTAGACTACGGCGCCATTCAGGCAGATGACACGATTGATACCTATCCAGGTTGGATGCGTTTAGGTGGTAGTTTAGTTAGAGATACTCGTAATCACGGTGAACTAACACTGCGCGAAATACTAAAGTACTCCTCAAATATGGGGGTTGCGAAGGTTACTCAGTTAGTGCCTAAAGATTACCTTGTTGGCTTATATCAAAAAGTAGGCTTTGGCAGTGACACCGGTACTGGAATGGTAGGTGAAAGCAGTGGTTTGTTTTATCCAAATCGTCGTTGGTCTGACTTTGAAATTGCAACTTTATCATTTGGTTATGCAATTTCGGTAAGTACTGCGCAAATGGCGCGCTTTTATACCATGTTAGGCGCTGGTGGAGTTAATCGACCACTGACTATTTTAAAGCAAGATAATATACCTGAAGGCGAACGTATTTTTAAACAAAAAGACGTAGAAGCCGTAGTCCACATGATGGAAAGTGTATTTGAAAAAGACGGTACTGCTCGCAACATAAAAGTTGATGGGTATCGTGCTGCCGGTAAAACAGGTACATCTAAAAAAGCCGTAGCAGGTGGTTATGGTGATGAATATGTAGGTTACTTTGCAGGTGTAGCACCGGCAAGTAATCCTCGTTTAGCCGTGGTAGTTATGATTAATGAACCAGGTGGTGATGTGTACTATGGAGGTGCCACCGCTGGCCCTGCATTTGCAGAAATCATCTCTAACGCATTAAGAATATTAAACGTAGCGCCTGACAAGGAAGAGGTTGCGTACGTACAAGGTAAAGATAACGATGCGTGATTTAAAGGATATTTTAAAATACATCGAAATAGATGCGCCCTCGCAACTGGTAAAGCATTTACGCCTTGATAGCCGTGAAGTAACGCCAGGTGATGTATTTGTTGCTATTAAAGGCCATACACTTGATGGCGGACAATTTATTGCTAAAGCAATTGAAAATGGCGCAATAGCTATCATTGCTGACAGATTATGTGAATTTGAAAGCAGTTTTGAGCCACTGTATTTAGTCTCGGAGCTTGATAAAAAGCTTCCAGAATTAGCTAGTCGCTTTTATAGCCAACCAAGTCAAACTCTTGATTTAATTGGTGTGACAGGTACAAATGGTAAATCAACTACCACAGCAATGATTGCCCACTTAGCACAATTTTGTAGTACTGAGTCGGCTATTATAGGTACTTTAGGTTATGGCCATCCTGATAACTTAATTCCACTGATAAACACTACGCCTTCAACAGTTGATTTACAGCATATTTTGAGCGATTTAAATTCGCAGCATAAAAAGCTGGTAGCCATGGAAGTATCATCTCATGGGTTAGTGCAACAACGTGTTGCTAAATGTCAGTTTAAAGCGGCTGTGTTTACTAATCTTTCGCGCGATCACTTAGATTACCATGGTGATATGGCAAGTTACGGCGATGCGAAATTAATGCTTTTCCGTGATTTTGAGCCGCAAGTTGTAGTGCTTAATCAAGATGACTTTCAAGCTGAGCAATGGCTTGAAAAGTATGACTTTAACAACCTAATTTGTTATGGCCGCAAAAACTTAGCTCCTAAGAAAGCCCGATACGTTTATTTTTCTGATATTGAATATTCAAGTGAAGGTATTTCGGCTCAGTTGTCGACAAGTTGGGGTGATATTTTAATTAAATCGCCTCTGTTTGGCGAATTCAACTTATATAACTTAACGGCAGCGATCGCTACATTATTAGGGCTAGGTTATCCGCTTGAGCAGCTAGTTTCAGGTTGTGCGCAGTTACAGCCAGTCGCTGGTCGAATGCAAGCATTTAGTCAAGCTGGCATGCCAACGTGTGTAGTTGATTACGCCCATACACCCGATGCACTTGCGCTTGCATTACAAGCACTGCAGTTGCATGTGCCAGGTGGTGTAAGTTGTGTATTTGGTTGCGGTGGCGACAGAGACAAAGGTAAGCGCGCATTAATGGCACAAGCTGCAGAGCAAAACGCTAATAAAGTGATTATTACCAGCGATAACCCTCGAACAGAAAATCCTGATGACATTATTGCAGATGTAGCAGGCGGTCTAGCCCATCCTCAAAATGCACATTTAGAGACTGATAGAGCAACTGCAATTCGTTTTGCTATAGAAAATGCTACAGCTGATGATGTTATTTTGATTGCAGGTAAAGGCCACGAAGATTATCAAATTATAGGTGATAAGCGCATCGATTTTTGCGATCGCCGCTATGTACAAGAACAACTAAAAAAAGCAGTAAGAGGGATAACACAATGATCCCAATGGATTTTGATTGGTTAGCTAATGTTCTAACAACCGATTATCAAGGTGATAATCAACACGTGCTAAATATAAATACTGATACTCGTACAGTGTGCGATGGCGAAGTGTTTTTAGCACTTAAAGGGCCAAATTTTGATGGCCATAAATTTATTGCTGAGGCTAAACAAAAAGGCGCTATAGGCGTTATTGTTCAGCACAAAGTTGATGTAGATATTCCACAATTTATAGTAAGCGATACACGTATTGCACTAGGTGCAATTGGCACCGCTGTTATGGCGCAAGTAGCGCCTAAAACAATTGCAATTACAGGGAGTGTAGGCAAAACCACCGTAAAAGAAATGTGTGCGGCAATTTTGTCGGTTCACGGTGATGTATTAGCTACTAAAGGTAATTTTAACAACGATATTGGCGTACCACTTACGTTATTGCGCTTAGAGCCTCAACATCGTTTTGCTGTTATTGAACTGGGTGCAAATCACTTAGGTGAAATTGCTTACACAACGGCAATGACAAAACCAGATGTGGCCGTTGTATGTAATGTTGCAGCAGCTCACTTAGAAGGTTTTGGTAGCTTAATGGGCGTTGCAAAAGCTAAAGGTGAGATTTTTGATGGCCTAAAAGATGACGGTGTTGCCATTGTTAATTGCGATAGTGAATTTAGCCAGTATTGGTTAGATAAACTTGAAGGGCGTAATGTTAAACGCTTTTCTACAACCGAAAAACTAGACATTTGGGCAGAGAACATCACGCTTGATGCCAATGCACGTGCAAGCTTTACGCTTTGCACTAAAAACAAGCAAGTGCCAGTTACTTTGGCACTACCTGGTAAGCATAATATTAGTAATGCACTTATCGCTGCGGCGCTGACCAGTGAATTTGATGTAACCCTTGAAGAAATAGCCAATGCACTTGCCACAATGGGTGATGTAAAAGGACGCGTTAATTTAATTGAAGTGTCTGATTTACTCACTGTGGTTGATGATACCTATAATGCCAATGTTAAGTCGGTAAAGGCTGCGATTGACTTGTTAAGTGATATGCAAGGTCACCGCATTTTGGCACTCGGAGACATGGGTGAGCTGGGTGAAGATGCACGTAAGTACCATCAAGAAGTTGGCGAGTACGCACTAGAGCAAGGGATTGATGAGTTATTTACATTAGGCGTGTTAAGTAAATACGCAAGTGATGTGTTTGAACTCCCTAATCGTCACTTTTCGAGCCGCGAACAGATGCAGCAAAAAATTCAAGAAAGCATTAATAAAGTGAATAAAAAAACAACAATAGTAGTAAAAGGATCGCGCAGTTCTCGCATGGAATTATTAGTAACCGATTTAGTTAATGGCCAGCAACAAGCCATCAATGGAGTATCATAATGTTAGTTTGGCTGGCAGAGTATTTAACACAGTATTTTAGTGGTTTTCATGTTTTCTCGTATTTAACGCTACGTGCCATTTTAGGTATTTTAACTGCGCTAATTATGTCTCTTTATTTAGGACCTAAGTTAATTCGTGGTTTGCAACGTATGCAAATAGGTCAAACAGTTCGCGACGATGGTCCGCAATCGCATTTGTCTAAGTCGGGTACACCGACAATGGGTGGCTTACTTATTTTAGCGGCTATTTTTACCAGCACGCTACTTTGGGCCGATTTATCAAATAAATATGTATGGGCAACACTGTTTGTAATTGGCTCATTAGGTATTGTTGGCTTTGTTGATGATTACCGTAAAGTTATTCGTAAAGACCCAAAAGGTTTAATTGCTAAGTGGAAGTACTTTTGGCAATCGGTCATTGCATTAGTTGTAGCTACTGCTTTGTACTTTACCAGTGCACAAGCATCTGAGACATCACTTGTTGTTCCATTTTTTAAAGACGTGTTACCGCAATTAGGTTTGTTTTATATCGTGCTTACGTATTTTGCCATAGTAGGTACATCAAACGCAGTAAACCTGACCGATGGTTTAGATGGCTTGGCGATTGTGCCAATTATTTTGGTGGCTGCGGCATTGGCAATTATTGCTTACTTAACAGGTAATATTAACTTTTCGGCTTACTTACATATTCCACATTTACCGCTAGCGAGTGAGCTTGTCGTTGTATGTACCGCCATTGTGGGCGCAGGACTTGGCTTTTTATGGTTTAACACTTATCCAGCACAAGTATTTATGGGCGATGTTGGCTCATTAGCACTTGGTGGTGCATTAGGTATTATTGCTGTTTTAGTTCGCCAAGAGTTACTGCTCATTATTATGGGCGGTGTATTTGTAATGGAAGCACTATCGGTAATATTACAAGTGGGATCGTATAAATTACGCGGACAACGTATTTTTAGAATGGCGCCGATTCATCATCATTATGAATTAAAAGGTTGGCCAGAGCCTCGCGTTATTGTGCGCTTTTGGATTATTTCTGTTGTGCTAGTGCTTGCTGGCTTAGCTACTTTAAAGATTCGATAAATGCAGTATTTAAACGAGATAAAAAACAAACAAATAACAGTGCTCGGACTCGGTGTAACCGGTCTGGGCATTGTGCGTTTTCTATTATCTCATGGCCTCGCCCCTAAGGTCGTTGATAGCCGAGCAACCCCGCCGGGGATTGATTGGTTAAAAGAGCATGCGCCAAATCTAGATACCCACTTTGGTAATTTAGATGACGCTGAGCTTTGTTCAAACGATATGATTATTATAAGCCCTGGGCTTAGCTTAAAAATACCAGCTGTTGAAAATGCAATTAACGCAGGTGTTGAAGTGATTGGCGACGTTGAGTTATTTGCTCGTATTAATACAAAACCAGTTGTTGCTGTAACGGGCTCTAACGGTAAATCAACCGTGGTTACGCTTGCTTATGAAGTATTAAAAGAAGCCGGCTATAAAGTTGCTTTGGGTGGGAATATTGGCACCGCGGTGCTTGATTTGCTCAATGATGATTTTGATGTGTATGTACTTGAGTTATCTAGTTTTCAACTAGATACCACAACGAGTTTAAAACCTGTGAGTGCAACGGTATTAAATGTGTCTGAAGATCATCTTGATCGATACGACAGTTACCAAGCTTATATAGACTCAAAGCTAAGTATTTATGACTGTGCAGAGCTGATAGTTGTCAATGCAGACGATATTCAAACTCATCCAGTTAAGCGCGGTACAACCCCCCTAATCAGCTTTGGTGCTCAACAAGGTGATTACCATTTAGCGCAGCATAATGAAGAAACTCATTTTATGCTTAAAGGCGATGCCTTTTTACCTGTTGATACGCTTGCGGTAGTGGGTAAGCACAATTATTTAAATACGCTTGCAGTAATGGCGCTTTTAAGTCCGTTTGAAGTAAGTAAAGCGCAATATAAGAACGCGTTAGGTCAATTTAATGGATTGGCTCATCGCTGCCAATTTGTAGCTGAGCTTAACGGTGTAAAGTATTTTAACGATTCAAAGGCAACGAATGTTGGAGCGACCATTGCTGCAATAGATAGCTTGGCTAGTGATGGTGAAAACCTGATTGTTATTGCAGGTGGCGATGCTAAAGGCGCCGATTTAAATGCACTTAAACCCTACATAGAACAACATGTAAAAGCATTAATTTGTTTTGGTAAAGATGCAAGTGACGTAGCTGCGATCACCAATAAGAGCTATTTAACTAATAACATGGAAGAAGCCGTTGCTTTGGCCAACGTACTTAGTAGTACTGGCAATATTGTTTTGTTAGCACCCGCATGTGCCAGCATTGATATGTATAACAACTATATGCAACGCGGTGATGACTTTATTCAATGTGTTATGGCAGGGCAACTATGATTGCTTTTGCCGATATAAGAGATGCATTAACACCAAAACCTTCAGGTCAGTTGTATGATGTACCGCTGCTGTACTGCGTAATTATGTTAATTGGTGTTGGTTTTATCATGGTAACCAGCGCTTCAATGCCGACCGCTGAGCGGTTATTTGATGACCCGTACCATATTACTATTCGCCACAGTATGTTTTTGGCAATGTCTTTTGTACTTTTTTGGATAAGTGTTTGTGTGCCAATGGATTGGTGGAAACGATCCAACCCTTATTTATTAATACTAGGCATGGTGCTGTTAATAGCGGTATTGATTGTTGGGCGTGAAGTGAATGGTGCTAAACGATGGATACCTATTGGTCCTGTTGGTTTTCAGGTTGCTGAGGCCGCTAAATTATACTTTTTTAGTTATATTGCGGGTTATTTGGTAAGAAAGCGCGAAGAAGTACAAGAAAATATTAAAGGCTTTGCAAAGCCAATAGCTGTATTTGCAGTGTATGCGCTGCTTATTTTGTTGCAACCTGATTTAGGCACAGTGGTTGTTATGTTTGTAACAACGGTTGGTTTACTGTTTTTAGCTGGCGCTAAATTATGGCAGTTCTTTGTACTTATTCTAACCGGCGTTGGTTTGGTTGTATTACTGATTATTGTTGAACCATATCGAATGGCGCGTGTTGTCGGCTTTTTAGACCCTTGGGATGATCCTTTTGGTAAGGGTTATCAGTTGGTTCAATCGCTAATGGCTTATAGCCAAGGTGGTTGGTTTGGCCAAGGCTTAGGTAACAGTGTACAAAAACTGCAATATTTACCTGAAGCGCATAACGATTTTATTTTTGCTGTAATAGGTGAAGAACTTGGTTTAATAGGCGTTGTAAGTATTTTAATGGTATTAGCTACTTTAGTATTTAGAGCGTTATTAATAGGCCAACAAGCGCTTAAGTGTGGCAAAGAATACGAAGGCTATTTTTCGTTTGCCATTGGTATTTGGTTTGCATTTCAAACCATGGTGAATGTAGGTGCGAGCGCGGGTATTTTGCCAACGAAGGGTTTAACCCTGCCATTTATTTCTTATGGTGGTTCAAGCTTGTTAATTATGACCATTGCCACGGGTATTTTATTGCGCGTAGATTTTGAAACTAAAATGGCAACCAAACAAGCCACCTCACGTGGAGGCAAGCGATGAGTAAAAAATTAGTAGTAGTGGCTGGTGGAACTGGCGGACACATTTTTCCTGGTATTGCAGTGGCTGATTATTTAAAACAGCAGGGCTGGCAAGTTAGCTGGATTGGCACACCAGATCGAATGGAGGCAAGCGTTGTACCTAAGCATAATATAGATATTGATTTTATTAATGTAAAAGGTGTTCGTGGTAACGGATTAAAACGTCTTATTAAAGCCCCATTCATGGTAGTTAATGCAGTATTGCAAGCGCGTAAGGTATTGAAAGAACAGCGTCCTGATGTAGTACTCGCTATGGGCGGTTATGTTACGGGACCAACGGGAATTGCCGCAAAGAGTTTAGGTATCCCGCTTGTTATTCACGAGCAAAATGCTGTAGCGGGTATGAGTAATAAACTGCTAGCTAAGGTGGCTACACGTGTATTAGCAGCATTTCCAAGTGCTTTTGCACAGGGGCAAGCCGAGCTAGTAGGTAACCCAGTTCGCCAAAGCGTTATGAATATAGCCAAACGCGATGTATCAAGCCCTATTAATATTTTAGTGGTAGGGGGCTCGCTTGGTGCACAAGTGCTTAATCAAACATTACCAGAAGCATTTAAAGTCCTAAATAATACGGCTCCTATAAGCGTATGGCATCAAACAGGTAAGGGTCATTTATCTACTGTAGAAACAGCTTATAAAATGCATGGTTTTGCAGATGATAATACAAAAATAGCTGAATTTATTGATGATATGGACGCAGCCTATAGCTGGGCTGATATTGTTGTTTGCCGCGCTGGTGCGTTAACTGTCAGCGAAATTGCAGCAGCAGGTAAAATGGCTGTTTTTGTTCCTTTTCCACATGCCGTGGACGACCATCAAACAGCAAATGCACAATATTTAGTGATGGCTAATGGCGCATTATTAATGCCACAAGGGCAGTTTAATAAACAATCAATTGTTGAACTATTAAGCCCGTATTTAGCCCAACCTTCATTAATTACTGAAATGGCTACAAATGCAAAAAAACAAGCTATTTTAGATGCCACAGCAAGCGTAGCAACGCACTGTGAGCAAGTAACAAATAAGAGAAAATAAGTGAAAGAAACGTCAGTACAAGAAAAACACACGCGCCCTGCAATGCGCCGAATAGAAACCATTCACTTTATTGGTATTGGTGGAGCAGGTATGGGCGGTATTGCTGAAGTACTCGCTTTTGAAGGCTACCGTATTACAGGTTCTGACATTGCTCATAGCGCTATGACAGATCGCTTAATTAAAGCCGGTGCTGAGGTATTTATTGGCCATCATGAAAATAACGTGAAGGATGCCAATGTAGTGGTTGTTTCAAGCGCGATTGATGAAACAAACCCTGAAATTATTGCAGCTAAAGCAGCAAGAGTACCCGTTGTGCGCCGCGCAGAAATGCTCGCAGAGTTAATGCGTTTTCGCCACGGTATAGCGATTGCGGGTACGCATGGTAAAACAACGACAACAAGCTTAATTGCGAGTATTTATGGGCAAGCAGGGCTCGATCCAACTTTTATTATTGGTGGCTTGTTAAATAGCGCAGGTAGTAACGCAAAAGTAGGAAAAAGTGATTTTTTAATAGCAGAAGCTGATGAAAGCGATGCGTCGTTTTTACACTTACAGCCAATGGTCTCGGTGATCACAAATATTGAAGAAGATCACATGGATACTTACGGCGGCAGCCTTGAAAAAATGAAAGACACGTATGTCGATTTCATTCATAACTTGCCGTTTTATGGTTTAGCCGTTGTATGTATTGATTCTGAAGTTGCAGCTGAGCTTATCCCGCGCTTTGGTCGCCCAGTTATTACGTATGGCGAATCAAAGGATGCTGATTATCGCATGAGCGACTTTAGCCAATCAGCAAATACGTGCACATTTACAGTAACTAACAAACAAGGTGAGTGTTTAACTGCCACTTTGAATATGCCTGGTCGACATAATGCACTTAATGCAACCGCTGCCATTGCGGTGGCAAAAGATCAAAACATTGCGAACCATGCAATTTTAGAAGCGCTGCAGAAGTTTGAAGGTATTGGTCGTCGTTTTCAGCACTATGGTGAATTTGAAAACGAGCGGGGCAATGTGATGTTAGTTGATGATTACGGGCATCACCCTTCAGAAGTTGCAGCAACAATTGCAGCAGTGCGTGAAGGCTGGCCTGATAAGCGCTTAGTAATGGTATATCAACCTCATAGGTTTTCTCGTACACGCGACTTGTACGAAGATTTTGTAAAAGTACTTGCTGATGTAGATCAGTTGCTATTGCTTGATGTGTATAGCGCTGGTGAAGATCCTATTGTGGGCGCAGACAGTAAAAGCCTATGTCGTAGCCTTCGCCAGCGTGGTAAAGAGCCGCTACATGTGGCAACAAATGCTGAGCTTGCAGGTGTTTTGGCCGCAAATTTACAAAATAATGATTTAGTATTAACCCAAGGCGCTGGTAATATAGGTCAGTTAGTTAAAACATTAGCTGCGACGGGTATGTCGATAGAAAAACTTAAGCAAGGTGAAGTATGACTCAGGTAAACACACAATTTGGTAAAGTAGCGGTACTGCTAGGTGGTAACTCAGCAGAACGTGAAGTGTCTTTACGATCGGGTCAGGCTGTTTTAAATGCGCTGCAAAATAGTGGTATTGATGCAATTGCATTTGACCCACAAAGTCGTTCTTTGTGGGAGTTAAAAGAATTAAATGTAGATCGCGTTTTTATCGCTTTGCATGGCCGTGGCGGCGAAGACGGCACAGTGCAGGGCGCACTTGAATTTATGAACTTGCCTTACACGGGTAGTAATGTACTAGGTTCAGCACTTGCTATGGATAAAGTCCGTTGTAAACACTTATTTAAATCAGCGGGTTTAAGTACAGCACCTTATACCGTAGTTGATGCTAAAAAAGGCTTTGATGCTGCAGCTATTATGGGCGAGTTTAAAAAGGTAATGGTTAAGCCATCCCACGAAGGCTCAAGCATAGGTATGGCCCAAGCAAGTACAACACAAGAGCTTGAAGATGCACTAGCTAATGCATTTAAGTTTGATAACCAAGTACTTGTAGAGCAGTGGATCACTGGTCGTGAGTTCACCGTTACAGTGCTTGGCGACGAAGTACAACCAGTCATTGAAATGACGACACCTAATGGTTTTTACGATTACCAAGCTAAGTATCAATCAAATACAACCCAGTACCATTGTCCTGCCGATTTATCAGAGCAAGATACTAAGTACTTACAGGCCATATCGCTAGATGCGTTTGATTTAGTGGGGGCAAGTGGTTGGGGTCGTGTTGATGCGATGCAAGACGAGCAAGGAAATTTCTACCTGCTTGAAGTAAATACAGTACCAGGCATGACTGAAAAGTCACTAGTACCGATGGCTGCAAAAGCGAAAGGGGCAACTTTTGAACAATTAGTTGTTCGCATTTTAGAGCAAACGCTTTAATATGCATCCCCTTTTAGAAAAAGCTCAACAACTAAAACAGCAACTTAACTTTAATTGGTCGCTGATTTTTGGAGTGAGTTTTTTTCTGGTTGTGGTTATAGGCTTAGTACAAATAACCACAGGTGTATCTGATTGGTTAGTTGAAAATAAAGATGCTCAAATTAAGCACCTTACAGTGCAAGGGCATCCCAAATACACAGATGAAACGGCAATTATAAAAGCAATTAAAAAAGCCGATTTAAGTAGTTTTTTTGAACTTGATGTTAAGCACGTGCAGCAGCTAGTTCAAGATTTGCCTTGGGTTGCTACCGCTTCGGTACGTAAACAATGGCCTGATACTATACAGGTGTATGTAGTTGAACATGAAGTAGTTGCTCACTGGAATAGCGACTTGTTGCTCAACCAAAGTGGCCAAGCATTTCAAGCCAGCAGCGATAAGTTAGATGATAACTTACCGCAGTTATATGGCCCAGAAGGTAGCGAAGAAGAGGCGTGGGTTGCTTTTAAACAATTTGATGAAATGCTCAGAGTTAATGGTTTAACATTAACAAGTTTGGCATTATCGGAGCGTTTTTCGTGGCAACTTTGGCTAGATAACGGAATTCGCTTAAATTTAGGGCGTAAAGATAAAGCCAAGCGTGTACAACGTTTTATAGACGTTTACCCACGAATGGAACAACGTGCAGATGCACAAGTAGATACAATCGATTTACGGTATGATACCGGCCTTGCAGTAAGCTTTAAGCCAATGCAAGAAGAACAATTACAAAATAAGAGTAAGGCATGACTAAGTCAGCAGAAAGAAACCTAGTAATAGGATTAGACGTTGGCACCTCGAAAGTGGTTGCCACGGTAGGTGAAATCACCGCAGATAACAAGCTCAGTATTGTTGGTGTGGGCAGCCAAGTATCTCATGGTATGGATAAAGGCGGCGTTAACGATTTAAACTTAGTGTCTGAGTCTATTCGACGAGCAATAGACGAGGCCGAGTTAATGGCTGATTGTCGTATTAGCTCTGTGTATTTGGGTATTTCTGGCAAACATATACAGTGCCAAAACGAAAGTGGCGTGGTGGCAATTAATAACACCGAAGTCACTGACGAAGATATTGAAAACGTAATACATATTGCGCGTTCTGTGCCTATTTCAGCAGAGCGTAAAATGCTACATGCATTGCCGCAAGAATACAGCATCGATATGCAAGAGGGCATTAAAAACCCGCTAGGTATGAGCGGCGTTCGTATGGAAGCGCGTGCACATATCATTACGTGCTCAAACGATATGGCAAAAAATATCGAAAAATGTGTAGAACGCTGTGGTCTTGAAGTCGATCAACTTATCTTTACTGCACTAGCCTCATGTTATTCTGTACTAACAGATGACGAAAAAGAGCTAGGTGTTGCAGTACTTGATATTGGTGGCGGTACTATGGATATCACCATTTATATTAATGGCGCACTTCGTCACTCTGCGGTCATACCTGTAGCGGGTAACCAAGTTACTGGTGATATTGCAAAAATATTTCGTACACCTATATCACATGCAGAGTCACTCAAAGTACAATACGCATGTGCTAGTAGCCAAATGGCAAGTAGCGAAGACACAATTGAAGTACCAAGTGTAGGCGGGCGACCAGCAAGATTAATGTCGCGCCATACATTATCTGAGGTGGTAGAGCCTCGTTTTAGAGAATTATTTGAGCTTGCGATGGAAGAAATTCGTCGTTCAGGCTTAGAAGACCAAATTGCGGCAGGTCTCGTTATAACAGGCGGGACTGCTAAAATGACTGGCGCTATGGAAGTGGCAGAAGACATCTTCCAAATGCCAGTAAGAATAGGCAAACCAATCGGGATGGTTGGTTTGACAGACTATGTAGATGATCCTTCGTACGCAACCGCTGTTGGTTTGTTACAATACGGGCGTACCATGCAATCGATGAATGCACAAAAGTCGAAAGCAGAGGATAACAATAATTGGTGGAACCGCATTACTAAATGGTTCCAAGGCGAGTTTTAAGACTCAAGTCGGAGAGTAAACATGTTTGATATAATGGAACAACACAGCGAAGAAGCTGTAATAAAAGTAATCGGCGTGGGCGGTGGTGGCGGTAACGCTGTTGAGCACATGGTAAAACAACAAATAGAAGGCGTGCGTTTTATAGCCGCAAATACGGATGCGCAAGCATTACGTAACTCTGCTGCCGATATTACAGTTCAACTAGGCACGCAAATAACCTCTGGGTTAGGTGCGGGCGCAAACCCTGAAGTCGGCCGTAAATCGGCTGAAGAAGATGCAGATACAATTCGTGCCAGCCTTGAAGGCGCCGATATGGTATTTATTGCAGCCGGTATGGGCGGCGGTACAGGTACTGGTGCAGCACCTGTAGTTGCTAAAATTGCTAAAGAACTCGGTATTTTAACTGTTGCAGTTGTAACACGTCCTTTTGATTTTGAAGGTAAAAAACGTGCAGCAGCCGCTGAACAAGGCATTAATGAATTGTCAGAAATTGTAGATTCACTTATTACAATTCCTAACAATAAATTGCTTAAAGTTTTAGGGAAAGGGACTACACTTCTAGATGCCTTCGCTAAAGCTAATGACGTATTATTTGGTGCGGTACAAGGTATAGCAGAGCTAATTACACGTTCTGGTTTAATTAACGTGGATTTCGCCGATGTTAGAACAGTAATGTCTGCAATGGGTACTGCAATGATGGGAACGGCGTCTGCGTCAGGTCCTGATCGTGCACAAGAAGCTGCAGAAGCTGCTATCTCAAGCCCACTACTAGAAGACGTTGATTTAACAGGTGCTAAAGGTATCTTAGTTAATATTACCGCTGGTATGGACATTGCGATTGAAGAATTTGAAATTGTGGGTAATCACGTTAAAGCACTTGCGTCAGAAAACGCAACGGTTGTTGTTGGTGCGGTAATCGACCCAGAAATGACTGATGAGCTACGTGTAACGGTTGTTGCAACTGGTTTAGGCGGCGATCGTCGTCCACAGTTTGGTATTGTTGATAACGGCTTTAAAAAAGCATCAGGTTCTGATGTTGCAAGCACATCAAACCAAACGAGCAGTATGTACGTACCAAGCTTTGCAAGCCAAGATACAAACGTTGAAGAAAACACGACTAAAGTACAAACTGAAAGCAAAGAAAAAGCGCCTTCAACGAGTTCAAGCAGTTCAAGTTCTTCAGCGCAAAATAGTAAAAAAGAAGATAAATCAGAAGGTGGTGATTATTTTGATATTCCCGCTTTTTTACGTAAGCAGGCTGATTAACATTAAGTAATACTTTTGTTTGAAATGTGTACAAATATTGAAAGGCAAAAGGATTTATGTTAAACTCCGCCGTATAACTGTAACTGATTTAAAAGTGAGCATACCTATGATTAAACAGCGTACGATTGCACAAGTAGTCAAAGCCATAGGAATTGGACTTCATAAAGGTGAGAAGGTCACAATAACTCTCCGACCTGCGAGCGCAAATACTGGGATTGTATTTCGTCGTGTCGACCTTGATCCGGTTGTTGATTTTGAAACAACACCTGAAGCCGTTGGTGATACGCAGTTGTGTACCTGTTTAATTAACAAAGATGGTGTTCGCTTATCGACTACTGAGCATCTTATTGCAGCTGTTGCTGCAATGGGCATTGATAATCTAATTGTAGAATTAGATAGCTCAGAAGTCCCGATTATGGATGGTAGTGCATTACCATTCATATATCTGTTACAAAAAGGCGGAATTGAAGAACAAAACGTTGCTAAACGCTTTATCCGTATTAAAGAAAAAGTACGCATTGAAGAAGATGGTAAGTGGGCTGAAGTTGAACCATATGATGGTTTTCATATCGACTTTGAGATTGCATTTAACCACCCAGCTATCAATGAAAGTCGCCAACGTATTGGATTGGACATAACAACGCAAAGCTTTATTGAAGAAATTAGCCGTGCGCGTACTTTTGGATTTATGAAAGATATTGAATACATGCATGCAAACAACCTAGCGCTAGGTGGTAGCATGGATAGTGCTGTGGTACTTGATGAATTCAAAGTTTTAAATCCTAATGGCTTACGTTATAGCGATGAGTTTGTTAAGCACAAGATATTAGACTGTGTTGGTGACATGTTTATGACAGGTCATAATCTTTTAGGTAAAGTAACTGCATTTAAATCGGGTCATGATTTAAATAATAAATTACTTCGTAAAATTATGGCTACAGAGTCAGCATGGGAGTGGGCAACATTTGAAACGCCTGTAACGATGCCTGCACCCGGTCTTGAGTTAGCTCCAGCCTAAAGCAGTAAAAGAATAGTCACAAACAGTTATAAAAAATGACGCTAATTAGCGTCATTTTTTTGCGTAAAATTTACTCTATTATAACTCTAAAAGAGCTTGTAACTGATTTAAATGAGTTACTGTATAGGTTGGTTTTATCCCATCGGCCAATTGCTCACCTGGGTGTTGTAGCCAGCAAGTATCAATACCTGCATTGTTGCCGCCAAGTATGTCACTTGCAGCAGTGTCACCCACCATAAGTATCTCGCTTTTATCTGGGTTACCCATTAGCTCAAATGTATGTTCGAAAATCGCTTTATTTGGTTTTGCTATACCGACAAGTTCAGATATTACTAACCATTCAAACATATCTTTTAAGCCAGTATGCTCAAGGCGTACGGTTTGTAAGCGGGCAAATCCGTTAGTAATAATACCTAACTTAGCATTTGGCTTAAGTTTATTTAAAAGCTCAATAGCACCAGGTAATGGCTCGCAAATTTGCGCCATAGCATCTAAAAAAGCATCGTTTAGCTCTTTTGCGGGCACATTAAGCTTTGAAGCCCACTCATTAAAGCGTGTTACTTGTAAGTAATCTGCGCTAATAGTGCCATTTTGATAATCAACCCACAGCTGCTTATTGGTTTTTTGATAATTAATATAATCGTCTTGGCTAAAATCTACGTTGTAAGCTTTAAACATGCGAGTCATGCCCGCTAAAATATCAAACCTAAATAAGGTTTCGTCTGCATCAAACAATACATAGTTGTATTTCATTAAACTTCCTAAATTAATTTGTTTGGCTGAAGAGATCTACGTGTAGAAAAGGTGCCATAGCTAAAGTGAGTGCTTGTGTATAGGTGCTTTCGCGCGTGGCGTGATTGTTTGTAAGTAACCCAATAGCGCCCCCCTTTTGTTTAACGTTGGTGGTATTAAATGCTTTGTCCATTACATCGCCAAGCTCTTCGCCATTAAGTAATGCGTTATAAAGCACTTGAGGCAAGGGGAGGTTGCTGCTGCGCCCTACAACCTGATTTAAGGCATTATCAATAACTACGTAAGCAAAGGTTGCTGCACCATAGCTAAATTGCTCTGCACCGCCTTCCATTGCCACGTAGTAGTGAGCTTGGTAATGCTCTTTGCAATAATTAACACGGTTTTGTGCGCCAACACGTGTTTCTTCTTCGCCAATAGGTTGATCTGGCACATTGGATGGGGCATCAACACCTTGGCAATCAATTTCATGTTCAGGGAAATACATTGCAAAAATATGTTTAGCAGCGTTAATTTTTACAGGGTTTTTAGAACCCACAATAATTTTTAATGAGTACAACACAATGTCCCTTATTGTTACTAAAAATCAGCAGTGTACGTGAGAGAGCTCAATCTTAGAAGAGGAGTTAAATAGGTATATCCAAAGGTGCTAAGTTTTCCAGTGCACGTTTTTTCAAAATAATATCTTTAATAAGTGGAGTAAGCACCAGCTCCATAGCTAAGCCCATTTTGCCCCCTGGTACTACAAGCGTATTAATACGAGACATAAAACTGCCTTCGATCATCCGTAAATAATAAGGAAAATCAACATCATCAATACCCCTAAAACGAATAACTACAAAGCTTTCATCAAGAGATGGAATATCTTTGGCGCTAAATGGGTTTGATGTATCAACAGTCGGCACGCGCTGAAAATTAATATGGGTACGAGAAAACTGTGGGGTAATATGATTTATATAGTCATCCATACTGCGCACAATAGAGCCCATAACCGCTTCGCGAGAATGGCCTCGTTCGGATGTATCGCGTATTAATTTTTGAATCCACTCAAGGTTAATAATTGGAACCATGCCTATTAATAAATCGACATGCTTTGCCACGTCTACATCTTGATCAACTACACCACCGTGTAATCCTTCATAAAACAAAATGTCAGTATTATGATCAAGATCTTGCCAAGGTGTAAATGTACCTGGTAATTGATTGTACGGAACGGCTTCATCAAAGGTGTGTAAGTAGCGGCGTAACTTTCCTTGACCTGTTTCGCTATAGTTTTCAAACAACGTTTTTAAAGCGCCAAAGTCATTGGCCTCTCGGCCAAAGTAACTAATATGCTTACCTTCTTGTTGTGCCTCTCGAACTTTTTTATCCATTTCTGGGCGAGTGTAACGATGAAAGCTATCTCCTTCGACAAAAGCCGCTTGAATATTAAGGCTACGGAAAATATGTTTAATTGCATTCGTTGTGGTGGTTGTACCCGCACCAGATGAACCCGTAATCGCAATAATAGGATTTTTAGCTGACATGTTAATTCTCTTTTTTAGGACCAGGTTTTATAACCAGACTAAACTTAACATTATTTTAAGTCGTTTGGGTATCTTAAGAGTTGACTGACTTAGCTCAAGTGACGCCATCAGCAAATAACGTTATCATGAGGTGCTTAAAATTAAAACGAGAGAAAGCATGAAACTTATTAAACCATTACTTGGATTATTTTCTATAGCAGCACTGAGTCCAATAGTGGTGCAGGCTAGCATGCCAAAAAGCCAAGTATTACTTGCTGATTTAAATACACCTTTCGGGGTACAAGTTAGTATAGTGAGCGATAAAAATAGTTATAACAACCAACCGCACTTAACAAGTACAGGTTTATACTTTACTCATGAAGTAATTAATAAAGGGCAGAGCCAAACTGATATTGCTTATTATGATTTCACGTCAAAAAAAGTTACCAATATAACTAACTCTCCCGTAAGCGAATATTCACCAACAGTTATGCCAAGTGGTGATGCGATATCAGCAATTGTTGTAGAAGCTGACGGTAAGCAAAAATTGTGGCAATACCCACTCAAAAGTGAAGATGCGCCAAGTCGTATTTTTGATTGGATTGAACCTGTTGGATACCATGCATGGGGTGTTCAAAATGATTTAGTGATGTTTATTTTAGGAAAGCCTCACACTCTTCAATATACTTCTGTTGCACAGGCGAAGGGGGAAATAGCTGCCAGTAATATTGGCCGAACGCTTATTTATAACAACTCAATGGCTGCATTTTTATTTAGTTACACTAAAAACGAGCAACACATTTTAGCGAGTTTTAATCCACAAGATAAACAGGTTGAAGACCTATTAAGGTTACCGGCTCAAGTTCAAGATTTTATTTTAAAAGATAATACGACCATTGCTTATGCTATTAAAAACCGCGTTTATCAGCGTAAACTTGATGGAAGTGATGAAGTATCGCAATGGCTTAATTTAAGCACCTACTGCGAAACAAATATAACAAGAATGAGTTACAACAATGAAAAACTCGCTTTTGTATGTGATATAACAAAGTAAAGCAGACAAATAAATTCAGATTTTATTGTGTGTATGCGTTAATCTAATACGCAAATTAACTAATAGGGATTACACGTGGCTTATAGTGCAGACGAGCTGA
This sequence comes from Pseudoalteromonas sp. FUC4, assembly GCF_008370255.1. Taxonomy (GTDB): domain Bacteria; phylum Pseudomonadota; class Gammaproteobacteria; order Enterobacterales; family Alteromonadaceae; genus Pseudoalteromonas. The sequence continues at coordinate 321,525 of NZ_SEUI01000003.1, forward strand.
CAGAACAGCTTATTAAATTACAGTGTAGAAGTAATTTTAAAATTAAAAACATTGCAGAGTACATGTTAGTAAACTCTAAAGAAGCATTTTATACTCACAGCGAAAGCGGCAAGGGTAAAATAGTAATTCGCCCGGCATTTGAAGTATTTAGCGATGATTTTAATGATATTGATGGCGTAACGCGTGCGCAAGGGTATTTTCATAGCAGCGAGATGACACGCTTTCCTACGCGCATTTTTAAAAGCGCTCAACCTATTCACTATGGTGTGGCATTTAAAATAAATTCTGAGCAAGCAGCCAAAGACTTTATAGCCAAGCTAACTATGATTATTGGTGGTTAATAAAAGGCTTAGTTAAGCAAAAGCTTGGTTAAGATACTTACTAAAAAGCCGCTGAGTTTAATACTCAGCGGCTTTTGTATTTTTATAGCTGTATGAATCTAAGCGTTACTTACTTTTTAAGAAGCTATTAACCGATTCAAGTTCACGTGTTTTAAGCGCAATACAATCATTAGTACTTTCTTCAAGCTTACTTAATGTACGCGCGTAACCGGCCACATCGGCTACTTTTTCGTTAAAAAAGGCTTTTGTTTTAGCTAAGCTTTCGGCATTACAACTCGCAGTTGTAAAGTACGGCAAGTTAGGAATAAAGAAAGGCGGTAAGCTTGCGGTTACTTTATCGTAGTTACTGTAAACCCAATCAATAAATAACGCTTGGCGCTCATCTGTATAACTCTGACCAGATAAAATAGTGCGCATATCAGATGCCGTTACTTCATCCGTTAAGCTATAAGCGAGTACTGCTTTTTGTAACTCAGGTTTACCAAAAAATCCCATTGCAGCAAGCATGTTAGTGCGTACTTGTGGATCTTTAGTTGTTTTAAACGTAGTCATGAATTGATCAAGCAGTGCTTTATCACCATGATAAGCAGCAAGTGTTAAGTATGTTCCTGCTAAGTAAGGGTCTACTTTTTGTGGATCATTTAAATAAACTTGCGTTTGTTCTTTTGCCTTTTTGATTACGCTTTGATCTTCACCATCAAAACCTAAGCGTGACACAACGGCCGCACGAAGTTGTGCAATAGCACCGTCTTCTCCAGCTTTAGCTTCTAGGCCATATTTTTTAGCCGCAGGCGTTACTGCACCGCGAATAAATTCAGGCCATAAATCTTTATTGCTATCGTCTTTAAAAGTGCGTTGTTGTGATACCAAGTAACCTAGTGCGGTATTTGCTACGCGAGGGTGGCTATCGCTTACGAATACTTCAAGAGTTTGCATTAATTTAGCTGCAGATATAACACCAGCATCAAGTAGTGCGTCAGTAGCCGATAACAACGCCAAGCGTTCACGGTCACTCAGTACGCTTGGCGCCTTTTTAACAAGTGCGCTAAATTGTGCATCATCCATTACCCAGCGATAGTAGCCTAGTGCACCCTGATCTGGATAAATCCACTCTGGTTCAAAGTCTAAACCTAGTGTTTGGCTTTGTTTATTAAGTAATACGTTTGCTGTTTTTACTTTATCGCCAGCACCATATTTAATTGCAACTGGTACATTCCATAACTGCTCTGGCGCATCAACGCCTGCGTTTACAAAGCGGCTTTGTGAAATAGTTACTTTGCTACCTTGTTGAGTTACTTTAACGAGCGGGAAAGAAGATTGCTCAATAAACGATTTTAAAACACTCGCTACGTCTTTATTTGATGCTTTACCCAGTGCTTCCCATAAGTCGGCCGCTTCTGCGTTTTTATACGAAAACTCTTTTAAGTAGCTTTGTATACCTTTTTGAAATGCATCTTCGCCAATCCAATTTTCGACCATAGCAAGTACTGAGCTACCTTTACTGTAAGCAAGACCTAAACCATCCATAATGTCGGCTTCGGTTTTAATTGGCTTACGAATAGGCTTAGTACTTAAACGTGCATCAAGTGCCATTACGTTGTTTTGTGGTAAGTCTAAGTGCGATTCAAACTCAGGGTTAAGCTGCTTAGTAATTTTTGCAGCCATCCAGCTAGCAAATGCTTCGTTTAACCATAAGTCATTCCACCATTTCATGGTTACTAAATTACCGTACCATTGGTGAGCAAGTTCATGAGCAATAATTGATACATTACGCTGTTTTTTACTGCGGGTTGCGGCAGCTAAATCAACTAATAAAATATCTTCTCGGTAGGTTACTAAGCCGGAGTTCTCCATTGCGCCAAATGGAAACTCTGGAACTGCTACTGAGTCTAATTTTTTGTAAACGTAAGGAATACCAAAATACGCTTCAAGTGCGCCCAGTACTTTTGGCATGTTTTCTTTTGCATATTCAGCTAAGTGAATTTTACCTTGAGGGGTAATTACACGGCCAGGAATTGGCATGCCTTTAATATCTAATTCTTCAAACGGGCCAACAGCCATAGCGACTAAGTATGAAGGGATTGGCGGCGTTTTATCAAAATAGTGTGTGGTCATATCGCCATTAACTGTTGTTTTTAGCTCAGGCGTATTTGAATATACTTTTTGTGATGTAGGCGCAGTGATTGTTAGCTGAAATGGAATTTTGTAACTTGGCTCGTCAAAAACTGGAAATGCACGTCGTGCATCACTCATTTCAAATTGAGTAAATAAGTAAGGTGTACCTTGATCTAATGTTTTGTATAAACCAACGCTTTGACGATTATATGGCGCTGAAAAATCAACTTTAAGTGTGTATTTACCCGGTTGAATTTGCTCATCACAACTAAATTTAACTTTGCCCGTTTTAAGCATTTCGTTGTTTAAATCACAGTTTTCTTCACCAAGCAGTTGCGCCATTTTAACAGCATAAGCTACGCCATTTAACTCAATGTATTTTGTTGGTTTTAGTACTTCTAGGGAAATCTCTGTCATCCCTGTAAATGTATCTTGGCTCGGGTCGAGTGTTAACGACACCTGTTGTGAACTTGGTTTTGCGAGTTTTTCAATAACGAATTCGTTAGCGTTTGCAGCACCCATTGCCAAAGCAACGCTCACTGTTAAGAGGCTTTTAAGAAACATAGTGATCCCTAGATTGTTGTTGTTAGAAACGACCCTAAATAGGCTTTTTTATGCTCATATAATTAGGGGGTTGGATATCCTAACAGTTTTTTTTAATAGAGTAATTGATTATAACGGTGACTTTAAGGGGAAATAGTAACAAAGTTTGTCAGTGGCTTTCGCGTGCTATAAAGCGTTGCCAATGCAGGTGTGAGTTAATAATACGTATTTGTTGGACAACGGTATTTAATAAGTGGGTATCGTTAAATACATCGTGTGGATACTCGTTAAAACCCATCAAGTAATTAAATGCGTCTTTAGAGTTGGCTTGTAGAGCGTATATACGAACTTGTTGCTCAAAGTTAAGACGAAGACTGCTTATTGCTGTTTTCATACCAAGTTGATCAACGTTTGGTATATCACATTTTTGCAGATAACCGGCTCGCTCACCTTCACCTGAAAACCAAATACGGACTTTTTCACTGTATCTGCCAGTTTTAGCAGGTAAGTCGAACATTAATCTGTGTTGATTTTTTGATTTTATAAACGCTATATATTCATTAAATCCAGCATCTATAACTGCCTGATGTACAGGGACTAAACGAGGTTTTATTTTACCGTGGGTATGAAAATTAAAACATAATACATTTTTTTCAAAAGACAGATCATCAAGCGTTAAGTAACCAACCTCATCGCTATAAGCACCACTGTAATATGCTATTAACGGAAGCCAAAAATGCCAGTGTTTTGGTTGCTCGCGTGCAACTTTAAAATCACCGTATATATATCCATTATAAAGAGTGTGCAGTTCCATGGCTGAAAAGGGCCGGCGACCAAGATGGGTTTTCAACGTAATACCTTGAAAATAATGATGTGTTTTATTTTATACCCAACTAGCAGTAGATGCTAGTCGGGTTTTATCCGCTTTTAGAGTAAAGCGTATAAAGTATTATTCACTTAGTGCGCGAGCTAAACCTGTAGGTTCAATCTCTACACATACTTGGTCGTCATTCCAATTGATGCCAACAAGTGCGTTATCTTCGTTTAAGTCTTCAACCCATGCGTCTAAAAACTCATCTAGGTTTATTTCTACTGGGCTATAATCTTTCCATTCTTCTTTACACTGTGCTTTAGCTGCTGCTTCACTTTCCCACAGCAGCAGTACATCAGTTTCGTCAAATTGGTTAGAATCGCACACTACAAAGCCATTATCTTCTGCACCAAGTGCCCAAATTACTTCGCTAACACGTACTTTTTCTACGAAGCTAACTAGTTGTGATTCAATTTCGATATCGCTCATGTGTTTACCCTTTTAAATTAGTGACGAGGATTAGTGTCTATTGCTGCTTGACGCTCACCATATTGCTTATGAAAAGCAACAAGCTCTGAATACTGACTAAAGTCAGTTAATTCACGAAAGCAAATCCAATCAAGTAGGCAGTATAAACTGATGTTGAGGTATTCACAGCTTTTAAATTCTTCATCGCTTAAATGGGTATTTAAAAAGCTTAATGTTTGCTCAATTCGTTCGTTTTGCAGGTTAAAAAATAATTTGTCGCTTTTGGTGTCAAACCCAGAGCGTTTACATAACACCATCTCTACTAGCGAATCGTTACAGGCATTTATAGTCGTAAGTAAGTGCTCTTGAGGCCAAGTCAGTTTTGATTGACCTGTTTTTTCAAGTAAATAGCGTAATATAGAATTAGAGTCACTAAGTGTTAAGTCGCCATCTACCAAAATCGGGATTTTTCGGGCTGGGTTTTTACTGGCCATGGTAGGGCGGTCTTGATCAGAAAATATGTCTAAACTTATAAGTTCTAGCTTGCAGTCGTTTTCTTGCGCCCAAATTCTAATTCGACGTACGTAAGGTGAAGGTACAGAACCAATTAATTGCATAATTACTCCATAAAAAAGCCGCATAAGCGGCTTTTATAAAATGTTACTTACAGTACAGTTAAATTTATTCTGAACGGCTAGTAACTTCAAGTAAATGATAACCAAATTGAGTTTGTACAGGGCCTTGAACTTGGTTAATTGGCGCAGAAAACACAACTTTATCAAACTCTGGAACCATCATACCAGGGCCAAACTCACCAAGAGCACCGCCATCCTGACCTGATGGACAATTAGAATGTGCTTTTGCTAATTCAGCAAAGTCTTCGCCTTGCTCAATTTTTGTTTTTAAGTCTAAGCATTGTGCTTCACTGTCTACAAGTATATGTCGTGCGCTTGCTACTGTCATAAAATCTCCCAAATATAGTGTGGTGTTTTTTTAACCTAATTGAAATGTCATTCTAGTTAGTTTCAACTAATTGTACCAGTATAAACTTATTTTTCAGAAAGCGCAGTTTCAATTGCTGCAATCATTTGCTCTGAATCAGGTGCTGCTTTGCTGTTAAACCGTAAAACCGTCTCACGATCAGCAGACACTAAATACTTATAAAAGTTCCAATTTGGAGAGCTAGTTTGCTCATTCAAATATTTAAAAATTGGATTCGCTTTACTACCACGCACTTCGCTTGTAGCAAACATAGGGAAGGTTACACCATAATTTACAAAGCATACTTTTGCAGTTTCTTTTTCACTATCCTCTTCTTGAAAAAAATCATCAGAAGGGAAACCTAATACGACTAAACCTTGTTCTTTGTATTGTTGATATAGCGCTTCAAGGCCTTTAAATTGGGGTGTAAAACCACAGTTACTTGCCGTGTTTACTATTAATAAAGGCTTATTTTTAAATTGGCATAAATTAATAGATTCTTTTGAGCGAAGCTTTCGAATATCGACATTGGTAAAATCTTGACAGTCTTGGGTAGAGGTTTGGTTAATAGTTGATGATGTTTCAGCGTGGAGTGGGGCATTAATAAATAAAGCCATTAATCCTATTATAATTTTTTTTAGCATTACATTACCTAAACTTTTCAATTGTTTGATTGGATAATCATACGCTAATATGAAACAAATTGATCAACCTTTGAATGACCTATGACAACCCGTTTAGCAACTATTGATGATCTTAGTGAAATTGTAGCCATTTATAACGAAACCATTGCTGGGCGAATGGTAACTGCGGATACCGAAGAAGTTACTGTTGACGAAAAGCGTGACTGGTTTAATAGCCATAACGATAAAAGACCTATTTACGTTTACTGCGAAAATAACCAAGTACTTGCCTGGGTAAGTTATAAGTCGTTTTATGGGCGCCCTGCTTACGATGGCACAGTAGAGATGAGCATTTATATTACCCGTAAAGCACAAGGTAAAGGGCTTGGTAAAAAGCTAATGATATTTGCTCAAACACAAGCTAAGCAATTAAATATTAAAGTATTGCTTGGTTTTATTTTTAGTCATAATTTACCCAGTGTTAAATTGTTTAAGCATTTTGATTTTGAAATATGGGGTGAGTTACCAAGCGTAGCTATAATGGATAACAAGGCCTACAGCCTGACTATTTTTGGAAAGCATCTTAAATAAACTGTTTTTTAAAACTTTGTAATATTTTTTTACAAAATAACGATAGGGCTTTATGCCAATTAAATAAAAATAGACTACGCTATTAGGATATTAAGTTTATTAATTTGAAGTGTGGCTTGATGATTCGAAAAATATTAATTATTGATAGTAGCAGTGTCATCGCAATGCGTGTGAAAGTGCTTTTAGAATTAATAGGATGTGAAGTCGAATTAATTCATTTCAGCATGCTAGACATGTATACCAATATAGGCGACTACGACTTAGTTGTTGTTTCCCATGGTGTGCCTGTCGACTCTATAAAGCCGCTTGTTAGCCAAGTAGCGCAAGAGCGTTTTATGCTGCTTGCTCCAAAAGCACAAAGCGGTGAACAACTAACTGCGTTTAGCGAGCTAAATCATATTGCGCCTGACGCAACCGTGGTCTACCCATTTTTTTCTAATAAAGAAATTACTTCTCTTTTAGAGAGCCTACTAGAATTAGGCTCTAATCATATTTTGCAGTTACCTACTATTTTACTCGTCGATCATGTTCCTGAGCGCCTCGAAAAAATGAAAAACAGCTTGATTGGTGCTCATATCGAGACCCATACAGCAACCACCTCTGCAGAAGCTTTAGAAATTACGAAAGAAAAGAAAATCGATATACTGATAAGTGATTTTGTTTTAGATGACGGAACAGGTTTAGGAATTTTTTCAAATTTAAAAGTAGCCCAACCGCATTGTCGTTGTTTGTTATTTACCTCACGCCCTGATCAAGTTTCAATGATTGACGCAATTCGTCAAGGCGTAGAAGACGTACTCGTAAAACCACTAAACGATAGCTCACTATTGCAATCAATACATAAATTATGGCAAACAGAGTTATTAAAACGTCATAACGCAGAGCTTGTAGAAAGGCTACAAGATACCGTAGATGCTCTGATTGAAAAAGACAGCCTACTTCAGGTTATTTATAAGCATACGCCGGATGCAATTATGTTGTTTGAGAAATGCGGTAGAGTGATAGAAGCTAATGATGCTTGTTTAAAACTATTTAATTTACCGTTTAATGAACTCGAAGGTAAATCAGTATTTGATTTTTTAGATGATGATTCAATTTTAGGTATTAAAGATAAAATTTCGACACTAAACAGCAATCGCCAATTTAGCTGCGACTTACGTTTATCTAAAACAGCAGGGGGCTATATACCGTTAGTGGGGTCTTTTAATGAAATAGATCACCATGGCGAAATAGCACTTGCCGTCATATTTAAAAATGTAACCCACCTTAAGCAAAAAGAAGATTTACTGCTAGAAGCAAAAGATGTACTTGAAGAGCAAGTTAGAGCACGTACTTCACAGCTGGAGCATGCTAAAAACGTGGCTGAGGCTGCAAACTTAAGTAAATCAGAGTTTCTAGCAAACATGTCTCATGAGCTTCGCACACCTATGCACTCTATTTTAAGCTTTTCGCGTTTTGGGTTAAGTAAATTAGATGCAGGGGATTTTGCAAAAGAAAAACTCATAAAATACTTATCTCGAATAGAAAGTAGTGGCGAGCGTTTACTTTCGTTACTTAATAATTTACTCGATCTGTCTAAGCTAGATGTGGGTAAGTTTCCATTTAATCCTCGTCCGTATAATTTAGCGAACATTATTAAAACAAGTATTGATGATGTATCTGGTACGGCAATGGAGAAAGAAATTGAGATTGTATTTACCGAGCAGCCGTTACCTGTAATTTCGCAGTGTGATGAAGAGCAAATAAACCAGTTACTTCGAAACGTATTAGGTAATGCACTCAAATTTAGTGAACCAAAAAGTAAAATACGGGTAAATTTAGAGTCAGATAATAAGCTTGCTACTATAGAGGTTACCGATAATGGGGTCGGTATTCCAGAAGATGAGCTGGAACATATTTTTACTAAGTTTGTACAAAGCAGTAAAACAAATAGCGGTGCCGGTGGTACAGGATTGGGTCTTGCATTGTGTAGAGAATTTGTATCTTTACATCAAGGCGAGATCACCGCACACAATAATGAAAATGGTGGTGCAACTATATCTATACAGGTGCCATTAGAAATAAACCTAGACGAGCATTTGGCTGAAGATCAATTAATACAGCACAGTAATTAATTGCTAACTAGCATACCAAGTAACTTTTTTGAGAATTTGAATGGATGATAAATTATGGCCTTAACTAAAATACTTGCCGTTGATGACGAACCCTTTAACCTTGAAATTATTGAGGAAATTTTAGAGGAGCTTGATTTTGAATTACAAGTAGCAACAAGTGGTCCTGAGTGTTTAAACATGGTTGAAGGTTATATGCCTCAGGTTATATTACTCGACGTAAGCATGCCGCAAATGAACGGCTATGAAGTATGTAAAGCACTTAAAGCAAATCCAAATACAGCACACATTATTGTTATGTTTGTTTCTGCTCGCGGCACTGTTGAAGAACGCATGGAAGGCTATTCTGTTGGCGCAGAAGATTATATTGTAAAACCTTTTGGCCATGACGAACTTAAGTCTAAGCTTAAAAATTTAAATCAAGTACTCGTTGAAAAGCAAAGCCTAGAAAAGCAAGTTGAAGATGCAACATCAACTGCATTTAATGCAATGGCCAATAGCAGTGAAATGGGGCAAATAGTTAATTACGTTGAAAACATTGGTTTTATTAACGATCCTCAAGAGCTGGGTAAAGCGCTTGTAGATTGTCTGCAGTCCTTTGATTTACAAAGCAATGTAGAATTTAGAGAAAATAATGAAATTAGCCACTTTGCACTAAACGGCGTGTGTTCACCTATTGTGGTGGAGCTATTTGAAATGCTGAAAAACAAAGGGCGCTTACATGAGTTTTCGCACCGAATTTTAGTTAACTATGAATTGATTAGCTTACTTATTTTAAATATGCCCGATCATGATCCTGATAAGCATGGCCGTATACGCGACCACGTATGTTTTATTGTCAGTGTTACCGAGCAGCAGCTACGTGCCATCATGACCAAGAAAATGCTTGAATCACAACGAGCGAAACTTAATGCCGTAGCAAGTACTGTTCATAGTAAGTTTCATAGCTTAATTAGCTTGTTGAATGAAAACCGTCAAAACAACGAAAGAGTGTTTAAACAGTTACAAGAAGAGCTCGAAGAACGTATCCCATCTATGGGACTGGATGAAGATCAGGAGGTGTTTATTTATAAAAAAGTAGATGAAACAATCCAAAACTCAGTAGCAAGAGAGGAGTCTGTTAAACAAGTCAAAGCAGCCTTTACAGAGATAGAACAAGATCTATCGTTACTTTTGAAAAACTAGTTACTTCGCAATATAAAGGTTTACTTAAGCGGTGCTATGCATCCCTTGGTAAGCCTTTTTCTACAATTCTAATTAGCCTAGCTGTTTTACGAATTTGTAATCGTTGCTTATCGTTTTGCTGCGCAAGCGCCCATTCAATATGCTCTAAAACAAGCTCGCTGCATACGTGAGATTTATCTTCTAGGGCATGAATAATAGCGGGACTAAATTCTGCATTACCTAAACCAACTGCTAAATTACGTAACCAGCGCTCGTGACCAATACGGCGAATAGGGCTGCCTTCGGTATTTTTTAAAAATGTAGGCTCATCCCAAGCAAATAGCTCAAGTAAGTCTTTGTCTTTTAATTGAGTACGAGGATGAAAATCATTTTCGTCAGTTATTTGCCCATAACGATTCCAAGGGCATACCAACTGGCAATCATCGCAGCCATAAACACGGTTGCCTAATAAAGTTCGATACTGCTCTGGAATAGGACCTTGGTGTTCTATGGTTAAGTACGATATACATTTACGTGCATCAACAACGTAAGGCTCTACAATTGCACCTGTTGGGCAAAGCGTAATACAAGCAACGCATTTACCGCAGCCTTCAAAGGTGTTCTCTGCATCTATAGGTAGAGGTAAATCAATAAATAGCTCGCCTAAAAAAAACCACGATCCTGCTTCTTGATTAATTAATAACGAATGCTTACCACGCCACCCTAAACCGGCTTTTTCGGCAAGTTGACGCTCAAGTACAGGAGCTGAATCAACAAAAGGTCTAAAGCCATACTCGCCAATTTCTTGTTCTATTTTTTGGCCGAGTTTTTTTAAACGATTACGCATTAATTTATGGTAATCACGACCCAGTGCATAGCGGCTTATGTATGCTTTTTCTTTATTTTTTAAGGTTTTTGCAAAGCCAGCATCAGGTGGGAGGTAGTTCATTTTTACAGATATAACACGTTGTGTACCAGGCACTAATTCAGCAGGGCGGGCGCGTTTCATGCCATGCGCAGCCATATAATCCATCGAGCCGTGGTAGCCTGCATCAAGCCAACGTTGTAATTGGGCTTCGTGCTTAGATAAGTCAATATCAGTAATGCCCACTTCGCTAAAGCCAAGCTCTTGCCCCCAGGTTTTTATTTGCAGGGCTAGTTTTTCATAGTCTGGGGTAGGGTTGCTCACACGCTTTACACACTTAAATTAATAGCTGCGTAATTTACCATATTTCTCTGAGCCCGAAAACGCTTCTTAGCGCACAAAACGCTTTAACTGTTGTTGGGTTTGTAAGCTTAGCTGTTGAGATTGCTCGCTATCGGCTAATGCCGTATCTATTTGCTGTTTAGCTTGCTCCCCTAAAGCTACGATTTGCTCTACCGACTGGTGAGTCGTACTTTGAGTGCCCTCAAGCATATGTACAGCACTGGCTATTTGTTGCAGCTGCTGTTGGTTGTGCTCAAACTCACTAAGCATTTTAGTAAAGCCATCACAGGTTGCACTTATTGAGCTTTGTGCGTTATTAGAGTGAGACATTAATTGCTCTGACTCTTTATTTGTCTCGTTTACCAAATCATTCATCTGGTTTATAAAGTCGCTAATCTGCCTAGTTGCGCCACTTACCTTTATTGAAAGCGTGCGTACTTCGTCTGCAACAACGGCAAATCCTCTGCCAGCTTCACCCGCTCTAGCGGCTTCTATTGCGGCGTTGAGGGCTAACAAATTAGTTTGATCAGAAAACTCTTCAACCATTTTTAAAATACTACGAATGTTTTCACTGTTCTCTTTCAGCCCCGCAATTGTATTTGAAAAGCTACCTAGCATATTAGTAATAAGTTTAACCTGCTTTACTAAAGCGGCGAGCTCTGATGCAGAGAGTTTTACAAAGTTAAGGTGTTCATTATTAACGTTATGCACGCTATCTGTATTATTTACTATGTTTTGTAGGCTTTGGGTTATTTGCATACTGGCATTAATAATACTGTGGCTTAACTGTATTTGTTGCTCGCTAGATTGCTCAGTGTTTTGCATTGATTGAGTGACTTGTGTATTGCTGTGTGCACTAGCTTGAGCACTGTTATATGTTGTGCTTAGTAACTCACTTAAATGGGCAGTAAATATATTGTATTGTGAACTTAGATCTTTAAATTCGTCATACGAAAATTGGGGAAGTTTTGCTGCTAAATTTGCATCTTGTTGGTTTATTTCTATCAAAGTATCGCGCATAGCAGTAACAGGGCGAACAATTAAAAAACGCATATAAAAAAGAGTAAAAATAAAACCAGATATAATAACAAGCGTAAGCAGCCAAAATAGCCCTGTATTTTGCTGTTGTTCGCTTAAACTCTGATGCAGCCAAAATAACGTAATTGCTTGAAACAGTAATACAAAACTTAAATTACCGACTATTTTACGCGTTAACGTAAAAAAGAATGTTTGCTCTATATAGTTATAAATTTTCATGAAACCACTCATTATGCTCAAGCCCTACGGTTGTTATTTAAGTGAGGGGAATGTAAGTTAGCTCTTTTGTAACGACAACAAGTAAGCTTTGGTTCGCGCTGGGTAATTTGTAAAAATTCCGTCTATGCCATACTCAATCATTAGCGCTATATCTTCTTCCCTATCGACTGTATAAGCATAAATCTTTAGGCCTCTTTTTTTTGCATCATCTGCAAAAGCCTTATTTATAAAGGTTTTATCTACATGCACGCTAAAAGCGTTTAAATCACTAGCAAACTTTGCAAAGTTAATTGGAATAGAAGAAGTAAGGGCGCCTATTTTAAGCCATGGTAGCTTGTTTTTAAGCCACTGTAGTTGATGATGATCAAACGATGATACTAAAATATTGGCTTTCGATATTTTTTTAGCTTCAATGTTTTGTTCTAATTGAGCCACAAACCTTTCTAGTGCAAACGTGTGTTTAAGCTCTATATTTAATAAAGATTTATTGTTATTCCAATCAAACAGCTGTTGAAGTGTAGGGATTTTTTCACCATTTCCAGCATCAAGCTTAAAGAGCTCATGAGCGGAAAAGCTACTCACCCTACCTTTTCCGCTGGTGGTTCTATCAAGCCATGAATCGTGTATTAACATGTAATCATCGATGGAACTTTGAATATCTACTTCAATACCATCAACACCTACTTTTAACGCTTCTAAAATAGCGCTTTTGGTGTTTTCAGGAAAATCTCCACTGGCACCACGATGCGCAAATATTTTCATTGTCGAGCCTTTTTAGTGATTGACCACGTTTCAAAACAAGCGGCACTAACTATGAGTGCTCCACCAATTAACGTCATAACAGTAGGACGTTCATGAATAATTACTATAGCCAGTATGGTGCCATAAAGTGGTTGCAAGCAAGAAATTAACCCAGCGGTTGCCGCTGATAAATGTTTTAAACTTGCTGCAAATAACGAGTGCGGTGTAGCTGTAAATATAACACCCGCTACAGCAATTAAAATCAGGTCGTGATTACTAACTTCATACACTGGCACTTCTATAAATGCACACAACATAATGCTTGCCACTAAGGTTTGATAAAACATAGTTTGCGGGCCACCATATTGGCTAAAGTAGCGCTTATGGGTAATGTTTCTGACTGAAAAAAACAATGCTGATATCACACCTGTTATCACACCTAAGGTTACATCGTCGCCCAAGTTTGCACTTGGTACTAATAAGTAAATACCTAAAACAACTACGGCGGCGCTTATTATATCTTTTGCTTTTGGCCTGCTTTTATTAAATAGGGGCTCTAAAAACACCGTCATTACAGGGTAGCTAAAAAACGCCAACATCCCAATTGTTATACCGGCCATTTGCATACCAGCAAAATAGGTAACCCAGTGAACGCCCACCGCAACACCTAAAAATAATGCAATAAGATAGTCTTTAGGTTTGTTGAGTTTAATTTGTTTTTTTTGAAAATAGAGCATGGTTAAAATAGCCATTCCTGCAATTGCAGTTCTGTAAACGGTAATATCTAAAGCATTTAAACCAATAAGCTTGGCAAACAGAGCGGTTCCGCCAAAAAGTAATACCGCTATGTGCAAATAAATTAAACTTTGCTGCTGAGATTGCATTTAGTTTCCTTGTTGTACTTTTTGAACATATTAACATTGCTTAAAAATTCTTAAGATGAATTTTTTTATCGCATGACAAATGTCATAAAAGTTGATGACACTTCACACTCCTATTATTTTTGTACGCTGGCATAGTTACCTTACTCAACAGGGGATAATTATGAACTCTTTAATTTTAATAAGCCTGTCTATTAATGAATTTGTTGATGGGCTGGGCTTTACAGTTTCAATAAATGATTACTTTATACTCATGAGCATTTTTATGTTATTTATATTTATTAATAAAAACAGTGCTATAAATAAAAAGAATAAGTCAGAGGCCCCAATATGGACACATTAAGTACAGCTGAAAAAACGTCAGGGAAAAAGTTTTGGGATTATGCACCGCTAATTTTCACCGGTTTTTATTTACTGCCTACCATTTTTAATATTTCCAATTTAAGCGTAAATAACATTGTTATGACGTTCGCATTTTACATTGTTTTTATACTGCTTTACATCAAGGCGATGGACTGCAAAAACTCTAATGTTACCAAGTTATTTATAGTGATGTTATTGGTGTGCTTTTGTGCCACATTTTATACGTCAGGCACTTCAACATTATTTGGATTTATTGCCTATATAGCAGGGGCATCATACAGCTACAAACAGCGGCTTTTTGCAGCACTAGCTGTTATTGTAAGCGTTATAGGGGCTGCATATACTGCTGATGTACATAACGTTAAGTACTTTTTAGCCGGATCTTTAATATTGTGTGGGGCTTTATTTGCCTTTGGTATAGCAGGTCAAAAAGAGCGTTTACACAAAAAGCGCGAACAAGAAAGCGCTAAGCAATTAGAGCAATTAGCAGCAATTGCTGAGCGAGAACGAATAGCTCGCGACTTGCACGATATTTTAGGCCACTCACTGTCATCTATTGCTTTAAAAGCTGAGCTTGCTAATAAATTAAACCAAGGAGAGCGCTACGCTCAAGCAAATAGCGAAATTGCACAAGTGGCCGATTTGGCAAGGCAGTTACTTAGCGATGTAAGAAACGCTGTAAGTGATTTAAAACAGCTTAATCTTGTCAGTCAAATAGCACAATTAGAACAAAGGTTAATAGAGCAAGGTTTTAGTGTAAAAGTTAGTGTAAGTGTAAGTACTTTGCCCGCTAAGGTTGAAGGGTTCGCTGGGTTAATAATTAAAGAGGCAGTTACTAACTTATTACGCCATAGCAGCACAAAAAATTGCGAAATAAATATAGAACAAACACCGCAGCAGTTACTTATAACCGTAATTGACCATGGTCTGTGTAGTACATTGAATTCGGGCAATGGCCTAAATGGTATTAAAGAGCGAGCAGAGCAACTAAATGGCAGTGCAGCATTTACCTGTGGCGATAATTTTACTTTAAAAGTAGTGCTGCCAATTACAGCTAAGGATTTATAATGATCAAAGTGTATTTAGTGGAAGATCAAGCGCTTGTGCGCGACGCAGTAGCAGCATTGTTAGGGCTTGATTTTAATATTGAGATTATTGGGCAGGCAAGTAACGGGCAAGATGCACTTAATGCAATTGAGGCGCTTGATAGTGATTTACACCCCGATATAATTTTAACCGATATAGAAATGCCAACCATGAATGGTATAGAGCTTAGCGAAAAAATAGCCGCTAAGTTCCCTGCTATAAAAATGGTTATTATGACCACATTTTCTCGTGCAGGTTATATTAGGCGAGCGCTTACGGCAGGTGTTAAAGGTTTTATTTTAAAGGAAGCACCCAGTGAAGAGCTGATAAATGCGCTTAAAAAAGTAATGCAGGGGCAAAAAGTGATAGACCCAGAGCTTGCTATTAATGCATTAGACGACGCCGATCCGCTTACCGATAAAGAACGCAAAGCCCTTAAACTTGCAAGCGACGGCCTTAAAACAAGCGACATAGCCAAGCAGCTATTTATAAGCGAAGGGACTACGCGTAACTACCTATCAGACGCTATTGCAAAATTAAATGCCACTAACCGCATAGATGCTGCGCGTATAGCTAAACAAAAAGGGTGGCTTTAATTAGTGGGTTTATAAATTATAAGCAAAGTATTACTATGTTATGCATAAAAGTAACGAACAGCGCTTAAAATTAGCTTAAAAAGCGCTAAAAGAGGTTTTAATGGCAAATTTAATAGAACTAACAACWAAAAATAATATCGCTATACTCACCATGAATACCGCTGAAAACCGCCACAACCCAGCGTTTTTGGCTGAGTTTAATTTACACCTAGACCACATTGAAGCAGATCAAAATATTAAGTCAGTTATTTTAACGTCGTCGAGTGATAAAAGTTGGTCATTGGGTATCGACCTTCAATGGATGTCAAATCCAAGTATTTTACCTGCAGCAATTTCTGACTTTATGATTCAAATAAGTAACTTATTTAAACGTATAGTTACTTTTCCTATGCCTATTATTGCTGCGTTAAACGGGCACACCTATGGTAATGGTTTTGTACTTGCGTGTGCGTGCGACTTTAGATTTATGAAATCAGACAAAGGTTTTTTTTGTTTTCCTGAAGTGGATGTAATGGTGCCGTTTGTTCCATCTATGTTTCCTGTAATTAATAAAGCCATTTCGCAAACCTTCTTTAATCGCCTAGCTATGTCAGGAGAGCGTGTTGGTGCACAGCAGTTGCTAGAGAACAAAGTAGTTGAAGCTGTGTTTGAAAATAACGATGAACTACAAGCGGGTGTACTTGAGTTTGCTCAGCAGTTTAATAAAAATCGTTGGATTTACGCTCAAAATAAAACACAAATGAATAAGCAGATTTTACTTACGATGAAAGAAGAAGATCCAAGCTTTATTGATAATATAAGTAAACTGCTGTGGAAAAATCTACAAAAAAAATAGTATAAGTCTTAGTATTGCTACTAGATGAAAACACTTTGCAGTTAAGGGATCGTTAAGCCCCATTGCGCTAAATTTTTAAACTATACACCAAGGTAAACAGCAAGGTAAAAGTGCTTTCTTAAAAGTTTAATAGCTTTTACCTGTCTCATTATAACTATATGGGTTAAAATACCTACATAACCAACTAACAAGATAGTGAATGTCAAACCAAGATCCAAATCTCAGTCGAGAACAAGAAAAGTACGAAAACCCAGTCCCTAGTCGTGAGTTTATACTTACTCACCTTCAAGAGCGTTCAAAGCCTGCTAACTACGCGCAATTATGTGAAGAACTAGCAGTAAACGATGACGAACGCCAAATAGCATTTAAACGCCGCCTTCGCGCTATGGAGCGTGACGGACAGCTGTATTTTAATAAATTTAAATGCTACGCCCTAATTGACGAAGCCGGTTTAACCAAAGGCAAAGTAATAGGCCACAGAGACGGTTTCGGCTTTTTAGAAGTTGAAGGCGAGAGTAAAGATTGGTTTATTGCTAAGCACCAAATGAATATGGTGTTACATGGCGACATTGTACTAGCTAAAGGCACTAAACGTGGTTCTGGCTCAAAATGCGATGCACGTATTATAAAAGTGCTTACTAACGAGCGCGCACCAATTGTTGGCCGTTACTTTGTTGAGCACGGTGTTGCTGTTGTAGTCGCTGAAGACCCGCGCATAACGCAAGATATAATGATTTTACCAGGCAACGAAAACGGTGCCCGCCATAACCAAATGGTGCAGGTTAAAATTACGCAAAACCCAAGCCGTAACATGAACGCGGTAGGTAAAGTTATAGATGTACTTGGTGAGCATTTAGCCCCAGGTATGGAAATTGAAGTTGCACTGCGCAATCACGATATTCCTCATGTGTGGCCAGAAGAAGTTGAAGCACAAGTTGCTCACCTAGGGGAATTTGTTGAAGAAGCCGGCAAACAAGGTCGCGTAGATTTACGTGATTTACCACTTGTAACTATTGATGGCGAAGATGCACGCGACTTTGATGACGCCGTATATTGTGAACCTAAAAAATCAGGTGGCTGGCGCTTATGGGTTGCTATTGCCGATGTATCGCATTACGTAGGAATGAACACGCCGCTTAACAAAGAAGCAATTTTGCGTGGTAACTCAGTGTATTTTCCTGAGCAAGTAATTCCTATGCTACCAAAAGTGCTTTCTAACGGATTATGTTCGCTTAATCCAAAAGTAGATCGCTTATGTATGGTTGCCGAAATGACCGTGTCGAGCGCGGGTAAACTTTCGGGTTATAAGTTTTACGAAGCCGTGATGAACTCGCATGCACGGTTAACTTACACCAAAGTAAATGCCATTTTACAAAACGATGAAAAACTACGCGAAGAATACTCAGCCGTTGTGCCACATTTAACTGATTTACAGCAAATGTACATGGCACTTAAAGCTGCACGCCAAGACCGTGGTGCCATAGAGTTTGAAACCCTAGAAACACGTTTTGTATTTAACGCTCAGCGTAAAATAGAATCAATAGTGCCTGTTATTCGTAATGACGCGCACAAACTAATTGAAGAATGTATGATTTTAGCCAACGTATCAGCGGCTAAAATTCTTGAAAAGCATGAAGCGAGTGCGCTTTATCGTGTGCATGACGAACCAGATCAAGAAAAACTAGGTAACTTTACTAAGTTTTTAGGCGAGTTAGGTATCGAGAGTACATTAAGCGACGAACCAACACCAAAAGAAATAACGCAAGTATTAGCGCGATTGGGTGAGCGCCCAGAGGCTGAACTTATTCAAACTATGTTACTGCGTTCAATGAAACAAGCTGTATATCAGCCAGATAACATTGGTCACTTTGGTTTAGCGTTATCGGCTTACGCGCATTTTACGTCGCCAATACGTCGTTACCCAGATTTAGTAGTGCATCGTGCTATTAAAGCAGTAATAAAAGCAC
The DNA here is from genome assembly GCF_008370255.1 of Pseudoalteromonas sp. FUC4. GTDB lineage: Bacteria > Pseudomonadota > Gammaproteobacteria > Enterobacterales > Alteromonadaceae > Pseudoalteromonas. The sequence goes on from NZ_SEUI01000003.1 coordinate 340,206, forward strand.
AAGGTCAGCAAACGTCTGGCGAATATGCTTATACCGACGACGAAGTTGATCAACTAGGTGAGCAGTGTTCTACAACAGAGCGTCGCGCTGACGATGCAACTCGCGAAGTAGCTGATTGGCTTAAATGTGAGTTTATGCAAGACCATGTAGGTGAAGAGTTTGATGGTGTTATTTCATCGGTTACCAATTTTGGTTTGTTTATTCGTTTAGACGATTTACAAATTGATGGGCTTATTCACGTTACTAATTTAGGCGACGAGTTTTTTGCACATGATGCTGCAAAACACACCTTAATAGGAGAGCACTCTCACAAAGTTTATCGCCTTGGCGATAAAGTAACAGTAAAAGTTGCGTCGGTTAGTTTAGACGATCGCCGTATAAACTTAACGCTTAAAGGCGATGTTGCACAAGACAGATACTCACGTCGTCGTGCACCAAAAAAAGGTTCAGGCAAGTCTGAGCATGCGCCAGCAAGTGTACGTTCGCAATTAAAAGCAGGCAAAGTACCAGGTAAAAAGTCGCACAGCGATGACAAACCAAAAGGTAAAAAAAAGCCAGCAAATAAAGATAAAGGCAAGCCTGCAAATAAGTCTGCAACAAAACCTGCAGATAAAAAAGCAGCAGACACTGCCGTAAAGAAAAAACCAAAGAAGAAGGCCGTTAAAAAGCCTAAAAGAGCAGGCAAAAATGCCCGCAAACGTACTAGCCCAGGAGCAGACAATACGTGAGTAATGAATTAATTTTTGGCTTTCATTCTGTTGAAGCAATTTTAGAAAGCGAACCAGAGCGCTTTGTAGAAATTTACGCCCTTAAAGGTCGTGACGACAAACGCTCAACTCCGATTATTGATGAAGCACGTAAATTTGGTATTTCAGTACAGTTTATGCAGCGTAAAGCCCTTGATAGCAAATCAAAAGGTGAGCAGCATCAAGGTATTATTGCCAACGTAAAAGCAGCGCCAACGTTTAACGAAAAAGATCTTGATGCGATAATCGCTCGTGAAGACACACCGTTTTTACTTGTGCTTGATGGTATTACCGATCCGCATAACTTAGGTGCATGCCTACGTAGTGCAGACGCTGCTGGTGTTCACGCTGTTATTGTACCTAAAGATAAGTCGGCAAAGCTTAACGGCACAGCACGTAAAGTGGCCTGTGGCGCAGCCGAAACAGTACCGCTTATTCAAGTGACTAACCTTGCACGTACGCTTCGTGAAATTAAAGATGCAGGCGTATGGGTTGTAGGCACTGCTGGCGAAACTGATAACCACGTATTTGATGCAAGCTTAACGGGGCCAATGGCTATTGTTATGGGCGCAGAAGGCGAGGGCATGCGACGCTTAACGCGTGAGCATTGCGATATGCTCGTTAAAATCCCAATGGCGGGTACAGTTTCAAGCTTAAACGTATCGGTAGCCACGGGTATTTGTTTGTTTGAAGTATTACGCCAACGTAACGCAAATAACTAATATATAAAACGATAAGTTTTATGTATTAAAAAGCCGAGATTGAAATTCAATCTCGGCTTTTTTGTGTCTGTAATTTACGCTTTAACTTTGCATCAATTGATGCAGGTTGGTATAACTCGCTAGAATGAGTAAGTGTAGCCTACCTGTACTGTACGCGGCTTACCTGGTTGAATGCCACCGTTTGAGCGGTTAGCAACGTATGTTTTATCAAACAAGTTATCAACGCTTAGGTATACTTTTTGATTCTCATCAATTAAGTATTTAGCAGCTAAATCCCATACTACGCGGCTATCAATTGCGTTTAAGCCCGACTCAGTTAAGTTAGCATGCGCATCAGATACGTAACGTATTTGGCTGTTAACTACAAACGCAGAAAACTCAGCACCTAACGATAACGCTACTTGGTTTTCTGGTACGTAAGGCATTGCATCGCCTTTTTCTACCGCGCCCCAAATTTCTGAATCAAAATCGTTTTTAAACTCAGAGTCTGTGTAGGTATACGTTAATTTAACTGGGAACATAGCTGTATCAGTTGCAAACGTACGTGCTGCACTAAATTCAAAGCCCGCTACTTCTACTTCACCGTAGTTGTATTGGTCGCCAATGTTGTCGTCGCTACAACCAACCGCTGCAGTACAGTTACCGTGCATGTTGTCGTAGTCTGAGTAAAAGGCAATTACTTCACCGCTAAAGCCATCCATATTGAAGCGAGAGCCAAACTCAATGTTTACACTTTCTTCTTCTTCTTGGTCTGCATTACCAGGCGCTGCTGGTGCATACCCTTTTTGAATGCCTGCAAGTAGCGTTACGTTTTCGTTAAGTGTGTAAGTGGCACCTAATGACGGCACTAAAATTTCAGTGTCGTTCGACACATCTTTAGTTAAACCGTTGCTGCGAGTTGGATCTGATTTAGACCACTCTTCACGCGTAATAGTAATGTCTTCATAACGAAGACCTGCACTTACTACTAATGCATCAATTGTCCACTCGTCTTGAATAAACAAGGTACTTGCTTCTGCGCTATCTACACGGTTGCTATCAGAGCCCGGAACGCCTTGCTCTGTAAGCGTTAAGCTTAGGTCTTGATTAAGTGTGTACTTGTCTTCCCATTGAAAACGATCCATTTCGTCTTCGTGGTAACGTACGCCAACAGTCACATAGTGATCGCCTGCAGGAATATGTAATTCAGACTGAATACCTTTAGCTTGGTAATCGCGGTTATTAGCTTTAATACCAATACCTTCAATGCCTTCGCTTGTCGGGTTTGCTTCAAATTCACTGTATTGCTCAAGGTAGTTTTCGCTTACTTTGCTGGCTTTATACCAGTTACGATGAAAATCGTTTAAGTAAGCCGTAGCTAAAAATTCATAGCCATCACCAAAACGGTACGCGTAGTTAAGTTGGTATGCGTTATGGCGAGTATTCATTTCATCGTTTTGCGATGCAGCATAACGACGGTAAGGACTTTCTTGATAGTCTTCGTCAGTTAAGCCCATGTATGTTTCGTCTGATGTTTCGTCAGAGTACTTAATTTTTAGCTCAAGATTATGTGCATCGTTTTGACCAAACGTATGGCCGAACTTTAGTAGTAAATCTGTTTTTTCAAAGCCGGTGTTGTCATTGCCTACTGGCAGCTCTTTAAAGCCGTCTGCGCCGTAAGTAAATACTTCAATTAAGCCTGCTGTGTTGTTTTTTTCTTTACCAAAGTAAGCGTGACCTTTGTAGTAACCGTCGCTACCAAGGGCTGCATCTACCATACCTTTTGAGCTATTTGGCTCAGTAGGTAAGCTGCGCGAAAGTAAGTTTAAAACACCACCCGTAGTACGCGGGCCGTACTTAACTGATGCCGCGCCTTTTAATACTTCAATAGATTCCATACGACCCATAGTAGGGAAGTAGTAAGCAGATGGTGCTGAGTATGGTGCTGGTGCAACTAAAACACCGTCTTCCATTACTGATATTTTATCGTTACGACCAGTACCTGTACCGCGCATACCAATATTAGGACGAAGGCCGTAGCCGTCTTCTTCTTGCACGTACACGCCCGGAACAGACGCTAAAACGCGAGAAATATCGGTAAACTGGAATTTTTGAAGCTCTTCTTCAGAAATAAACGTAGCCGAACCAGGAATATCGTTAATTGCTTGCTGAGAGCCAATAACAGTAATTTGTTCAAAGCGTTGTTCTTTATTGCTGGTGTCTTTTGCTATTGCAGTAGCACTAAAAGACAAAGCAACCGCAGTTGCCAGAGTAGATACTAAAAACTTAGGGTTCATTGTGTTCCTAATCATGTCAATTATCTTAATTGGCGTAATTTGAACACGTTAACGAATACGAATCAATGTTATTAACTATTTAATTATTCAGTTTAATAGAACTAAAAACACCTGCTTATGCAACTTAATTAACTAAATTGTTTCTTTTGTATTATTTTGTAATTATTTTACTAGTTATAAAGACTGAACGAGTTATATGTACCATATAAGCGCTAGCCCAAGCGTAGGGCTATAAATTCAGCGAGTTTATCTACCGCGTTTTCCGACTCACCCGAACTTTTAACCAAACTAATACCAATATTACCAAGGGCAGGTAAATGCTTGGTTTGAACCTGATAGTTAAGCTCACTCGGTACTGTGCTTTTGGCAAGTACCGTAATGCCTAAGCCTTCCTTTAATGCAGCAATAAGGCCGGTTAAATCGGCGTTGCTATAAACTATTCGGTATTTAATGCCCGCACTTTTTAATGCATCAGTAGCACGGCGACGATAAATACACCCCTCTGGTGCGGTAACTAGTGTAACCACGTCGTTTTGCGCAAGTGACAGGTCGCCCACCCAGACTAACTCGTCTTGCATAAAAATAGGGAACTTATCAGAGTTGAGTCGCTCATTTAGCGCAAGTACTAAATCGAACTGATCTTGGCGAGAAGCCGAAAGCAAATGCTTACTTAAACGCGATTTTACTTCTAACGACACCTCAGGGTAGAGCGCCACAAAGTCGCCAATAATTGAGGGTAAAATACGCGCTGCAAATTCGCTCGGAATACCCAAGCGCACTTTACCTGCAATGTTTTCTGAGGTGAACTGCTGCAAAATAGCATCGTTGTGTTGCATCATTTGTTTTGCCATAGGCAATAATAGCTCGCCGTACTGATTTAATACTTGGCGCTGCCCTTGTTTTTTAAATAGTTTATAGCCAAGCACGTCTTCTAAGCGCTTTATTTGCAAACTTACAGCAGGTTGCGACAGGCCAAGTAAATCGCCTGCTTTAGCAAAACCACCTACCTCAACTACCATTACAAAAGTGCGTAAACCGTCTGTTGATATGTTTTTCATATTTAAAATTACAATTTATATGGCTATATATATAAGTATTATTTATCAATTGATAAATAATTACAATTTGTTGTTGATAGGCGTGGGCAATATACTTTTATAATCGAAAATACATAGGTGTTTGTTATGACTTTTAACCCAATAATGTTTGCCCGCCACAGCAACGCAAGTAGTGCGGTTACTAACGCTTTGCAAACTAACAACAATCACGTTGTAATGGATTTTAGCGGCACCGAAACCAGTGTATTTTTAAGCACTATTTTAGGGCTTGATTTAACTAAGCTTACCGCCAGCGGTTTAGGCTTAAAAGGCACGCTTGATGGCGATTATAATTCTGACTACAGTTTTGCTGTTTATTACTTTAGCGAAACCGCCTTTAGATTCGTACTGCCACACAATGCAAGCCTTCAACTACAAGCGCTTATAAACGAGCAACAACTACGTTTTGATATTGATTATGTAGTACGCACCGACCTAGCAAGCTTTATTTTAAGTGGCGACAACGCATTTGATACCCTAGTTAATGCCTTTAAATTAACGCCAGGTTTGCGCCTTTCTGACGCGCAACTTTGCTACGGTGCACAAAGCGGTGATGTATTTATTACCGCCATTGATAATAACGACGAACAACACTTTGTATTAGTCGCTAAACAACAAGAATTACAAAAATGGCAAAGCTACATGCAAGCGCAAGGTTTTGCACTTATGCATAGTGAAGCCGCATAACGAATAAAAACAACAGGTGAACATAACAATGTTTACCTGTTTTTAATTGTAATTAAGCAATTAAAGTCTATTTAAGCCACGCCCTAAGCAGGGTTAATTTAAACGTGAAGGAATGTTATGACTTCTAAAACTGTACTACATGCTAAGCACCTAGAAGCGGGCGCAAAAATGGTTGATTTTCATGGCTGGGAAATGCCAATCAACTACGGCTCACAAATAGAAGAACACAATAGCGTGCGTACCGACGCAGGTATGTTTGACGTATCACACATGACTATTGTTGATATTGAAGGGCCTCAAGCAAAAGCATTTTTACGTAAGCTAGTAGCTAACGACGTTGCAAAATTAACCGTACCAGGCAAAGCGCTTTACACAGGCATGCTTAACGAGCAAGGCGGTGTAATAGACGACTTAATTATTTATTTTTTCAGTGAAACGTTTTACCGCCTAGTTGTTAACTCAGCAACGCGCGAAAAGGACCTAGCACATTTAGCTAACGTATCGAGCGACTTTGAGGTAACTGTTACAGAGCGCCCTGAGTTTGCAATGATTGCAGTACAAGGCCCTAATGCTAAAGCAAAAACAGCCACTCTTTTAAATGCTGAGCAACAAGCCGCAGTTGAAGGTATGAAGCCGTTTTTTGGTGTTCAAGTAGGTGATTTATTTATTGCCACAACGGGTTATACTGGCGAAGACGGTTACGAAATAGTAGTACCGAACGACCAAGCAGCCGATTTATGGCAACAACTGCTAGACGCAGGTGTTAAGCCTGCTGGTTTAGGTGCACGCGACACGCTACGTTTAGAAGCAGGTATGAACCTTTACGGCCTAGATATGGACGAAAGCGTATCACCACTTGCAGCTAACATGGCATGGACCATTGCATGGGAACCAGAAGATCGCGATTTTATTGGTCGTGACGTGCTTGTTAAGCAACGCGCAGAGAAAAGCACTGACAAACTTGTTGGCTTAGTGTTTGAAGACAAAGGCGTTTTGCGTAGCGGTTCAAAAGTAATTGTTGACGGTGGTGAAGGGGTTATTACCTCAGGTACTTTCTCACCAACACTTGGTTTTAGTGTAGCCCTTGCACGTGTACCACGTTCAACAGGCGATACAGCTCAAGTAGAAATGCGTAAAAAATTAGTAAACGTTAAAGTAGTAAAGCCTAGCTTTGTACGTAACGGTAAATCAATAATTTAAATAATTTGGTTATATCAATCAGTGTAATTACAGTGATTGATATCCTCCCAATATAAACCAAAGGACAAATAAAATGAGCAACATTCCTAGCGAGTTAAAATACGCACCTTCACACGAATGGGTTCGTAACGAGGGCGACGGTACATTTACTGTTGGTATTTCTGAGCATGCACAAGAACTTCTTGGCGACATGGTATTTGTTGAATTACCAGAAGTTGGCGACGAAGTAGACGCTGGCGAAGACTGTGCAGTAGCAGAGTCTGTTAAAGCAGCATCAGACATTTACGCACCTATCAGTGGCGAAATTGTTGCTATTAACGAAGAACTTGAAGATTCACCAGAAACGGTAAACAACGACGCTTACGGCGACGGTTGGTTATTCCGTATTAAAGCATCTGACGAGTCTGAGCTAGACAACTTATTAGACGCTGAAGGTTACTCGCACACTATCGACGAAGAATAATCATTTTTTGTAGATAACTAAAAGCCCCGTTTAATGTATAAAAATGGGGCTTTTATGATTTTACAGCGCACAACCCCATACTGAGTGAGCTGTTAAATCGTCAAATATTTTAATTAATGCTAGTTACCCATTAGCATTTAGGATCATAGGAATCTGGATTCATGTCAAACGCCAAATCTCTTGAAGAACTAGAGCAAAAGCAAGATTTTATTCGCCGCCATATTGGGCCAAGCCCAGCACAAGTAAGCGATATGCTAAGTGCTTTAGAAGTATCGAGTGTGCAAGAGCTCATTGACCAAACTGTACCGGCTAGCATTCGTCTAGAACAACCGCTAACAGTTGGACAAAGCCGTACTGAAGTTGAAACACTAAGCTACCTAAAATCAGTAGCAAGCAAAAATAAAGTTTTCAAATCGTACATTGGCCAAGGCTACCACCCAACTAATGTACCGCACGTAATTTTACGTAACGTACTAGAAAATCCAGGTTGGTATACAGCATACACACCGTATCAGCCAGAGATTGCACAAGGGCGTTTAGAATCATTATTAAACTTCCAAACTATGACTCTAGATTTAACCGGTCTTGATTTAGCAAGTGCATCACTGCTTGACGAATCAACAGCGGCTGCAGAGGCTATGGGCCTTGCAAAACGCGTATCAAAAGCTAAAAAAGCCAATGCGTTTTTTATCGCTGACGACGTACACACACAAACAATCGACGTAGTAACAACACGTGCTGAGCAGTTTGGTTTTGAAATAATTGTAGGTAAAGCAGCAGATGCCGTTAACCACGATATTTTTGGCGCGTTGTTCCAATACCCAACTACATCAGGCGAAGTGGTAGATATAACTGACCTAATTGCTGGCGTACAAAGCAAAAAGGCCATTGCTTGTGTTGCTGCCGACATAATGAGTTTATTACTATTGAAAGCACCGGGTAAGCTAGGCGCAGACGTAGTACTTGGTTCGGCTCAGCGCTTTGGCGTACCTATGGGTTACGGCGGTCCTCATGCTGCATTTTTTGCAACACGTGACGCATACAAACGTTCATTACCAGGTCGTATTATTGGTGTATCTAAAGACCGTTTAGGTAACGACGCACTACGTATGGCAATGCAAACGCGCGAACAACACATTCGTCGCGACAAAGCCAACTCAAACATTTGTACAGCGCAAGTATTACTTGCCAACATGGCAGCGTTTTACGCGGTGTACCACGGTCCACAAGGCTTAAAAACTATCGCGCAGCGTATACATCGCTTTGCTGATATTTTAGCAAGTGGTCTTAAAGCTAAAGGCATCGCACTTAAGCACAGCACATGGTTTGATACCCTTACAATTGTAAGCGACAACAAAAACGACGTAACAGCACGTGCAATTGCAAAAGGCGTAAACTTTGCAACAAACCACGAAGGCGAGTACTCAATTTCGGTATCAGAGACAACAACACGTGCCGATATTACTGAGTTATTCGATATTATTTTAGGCGAAGGCCATGGCCTAAGTGTTGACGCTATTGCGGCCGACGTTGAAGCAAATGGCAGCGAGTCAATTCCTGCAAGTTTAGTACGTGACGACGAAGTACTAACGCATCCAAACTTTAACAGCTACCACAGCGAAACAGACATGCTTCGCTACATTAAGCGACTAGAAAGCAAAGACTTATCGCTTAATCACTCAATGATCTCGTTAGGCTCATGTACCATGAAACTAAACGCGACCGCTGAGATGATCCCAATTACATGGCCTGAGTTTGCAAACTTGCACCCATTCTGCCCGCTTGATCAAGCAGAAGGTTACCAAATAATGATTAACGAGCTGCACGACTGGCTAGTTAACATTACTGGTTACGATGCGGTTTCACTTCAGCCAAACTCTGGCGCACAAGGTGAATACGCAGGCTTAATCGCCATTCGTAAATACCACGAGTCACGCGGCGATGCGCACCGTAATGTATGTTTAATCCCAAGCTCAGCGCACGGTACTAACCCTGCATCTGCGCAAATGGCCAGCATGAAAATTGTGGTAGTTAACTGCGACAAAAACGGTAACGTAGACATGGCAGATCTTAAAGCGAAAGCTGAAGAAGTGTCTGAAAACCTATCGTGTATTATGATCACATACCCGTCTACTCACGGTGTATACGAAGAAACAATTCGCGAAATTTGTGACATTATTCATGAGCACGGCGGCCAAGTTTACATGGACGGCGCAAACATGAACGCACAAGTGGGCGTAACAAGCCCAGGCTTTATTGGCTCAGACGTATCGCACTTAAACTTGCATAAAACGTTTTGTATTCCACATGGTGGCGGTGGTCCAGGTGTTGGCCCAATTGGTGTTAAATCGCACCTTGCGCCATTTATGCCAAACCACAGCGTAATTAACGTACCAGGTACTAACATCGGTAACGGTGCGGTATCGGCAGCGCCTTACGGCTCAGCCGCTATTTTACCTATTTCATGGGCTTACATTACCATGATGGGGAGCGAGGGCTTAAAACAAGCCACTGAAATGGCAATCGTTAATGCTAACTACTTAACGCATGAGCTAAGCAAGCACTTCCCAATTTTATACCGTGGTCGTAACAACCGTGTTGCTCACGAATGTATTGTTGACTTACGCCCACTTAAAGAGCTATCAGGCATTACTGAAATGGACGTAGCTAAGCGCCTGCAAGACTATGGCTTCCATTCACCAACTATGTCGTTCCCAGTAGCTGGCACATTAATGATTGAGCCAACTGAGTCTGAATCAAAAGGTGAGATTGACCGCTTTATCGAAGCAATGGTGTCGATTAAAGGCGAAATTGAAAAAGTAATCTCTGGCGAATGGTCAATCGAAAACAACCCGCTAGTATTTGCACCGCATACACAAGGCGACGTGTTAGGTAACGAGTGGGAGCGCGCGTACGACCGTTTTTACGCTGCATTCCCAGTACCAAGCGTTGCTAAAGACAAGTTTTGGCCAACGGTTACACGTATAGATGACGTATACGGCGACCGTAATTTAGTATGTTCATGCCCAGCGGTTGAGACTTATCGCGACTAAGAGCAGAGACTGATTTTTGAACTTTAATGGTTAGTAAGTTCCATTATAGTATGAAAATTTATCAAAATTATAAAAGCCGTTGCAGCAATGCAACGGCTTTTTTGTGTGTGGTGATTCGTCATAAATAATATGGGCGTAGGTTGGGAAGAGTGAAACGAAACCCAACGAATCACAAATATACTTACTCGCTCAAAAGGCAGGAGTATATGTTATTTATCGTAGGCGTTTAGCTTGCTGGCGCGCGGGCGCCAGCCCAAAAGTTATAAATAACATTGTGCACTCGTAGCCTTTAGGCTACATTTGTTTAGCAAGTTGAATAAATTGGAGTAATTATTATGGCGCTACAAACATCAGATTTTAATCCGTTTGATTATATGGAAACACAGCAAGAAATTAATACATTTTTAGAAGAGTGTTTAGCTGATGATGATCCAAATACCTTTATTGAAGCACTTGGCTTATTAGTTAAAAAGCATGGCGTGAGTGATATTGCTAAAGCAACGGGATTAAACCGTGAAAGCTTATATAAAGCAGTTAACGGTAAAACCAAGCCACGTTGGGAAACTATTTTTAAAGTGATGAAAGCACTGAACTTTCGTCTTACAACACAAGTTGCATAGGCTGGGTTGAGTGAAACGAAACCCAACGAATCACAAATATACTTACTCGCTCAAAAACCAAGAGTATGTGTTATTTATTGTAGGCGTTTAGCTTGCTTACGCGCGGGCGGTAGCCCGAATAAGTATTTGAATGGGTGTTTGAGGTTACTATTACAGATAACGCGAATACGTTTGGTACTTCTAGAAATTAGAAACCTTATTCAAGGTTTTGTCGCGCTGGCGACAGCAGCCAAAGAAGGGCTGCCGCTGCCCCCTCTCTGGACTCTCCCAGCGCACCCGAGCATCACGCTATTCCCTTCAAAACACAGTTGATGTGAACGTAAACGCTATGAAAGCACATCCATGTGCAAGCATGGCTTTCATTTCATCCACGAAATGCATTACTCATCAATTGCTTATTTTCAGGGCATGATGACGGGGAAGGGTGTTAAACGTGATATTGGTGCTTGGTCTTGGCAAGATGCAAAATCTCACCTCTGCATTTTCCAACGCTTCCTAAGCACTTATGCAGTGTTTTGGTCGCGTGACTGTTACAAGTGTGGTATTAGATAAGCTGGAGGCGGAGTTTGAAACGTTTCTAATATGTTCCTCTACTTTTTATGTGGGTAATTTATAGATAAAGGATTTTTAATGAAAAATAAAAAGGAAAATAAATATCTTCTAGGTATAAGTAAATATTTTCCGCTATTGCTAATTATAACTTGCATATTAATAGTGTGTTCAATTTTGTGGTTATTTACTACTGCATACACAGGTACATTTGATTCAGTAATTCCACAGCAGGATTTTACGCCAAATGAGAGCCAGATTAGAGGTAGTCTTGGTGCTCTCGGTGATTATTTTGGTGGGATATTGAACCCAATCTTCTCTTTTGTAACAATTTTACTTTTGTTGGTCTCTCTTTTTTACCAACGAAAAGAGCTAAGATTAACACGTGAAGAATTAGCTAAATCTTCTGCAGCTCTTAGTAAAACAGAAAGTCATGCTGCTGAGCAATCTAAAATAGCAAAGAAACAGCTAGAGCACCTTTTAACACAAGAGAATAATAAGGTTGTTTGTGATTTAGTCGAACGGCAGAACAGCAAGTTAATTGAGTTACTTCATAAACAGCCGTTATCTGTTCGAGATTCCCGTACGTTTTCCCTATTAGTATCCATTGAAGTATTTTACTTCATGAACAGACCCCTCCCTCATGAAATAAAACTAAGAGCACACTCAGTAGAAACCTGCGCTTTACATTATGCAGAAATAATGAAAATTTTAATGGCTGAATGTAGTGTTAAATCTTTAAAAACGACCTATTTACATGAATTTATTATGCTTACATTCGATCTCATGAATATAAATGGTTGTTTTCTTGGTGGCGGTAGATATAAACGGTTAGTTGCTTCATTATCTGAAATTTATACGTTGTCAAAAGATGATACTTTAAATGATTTAATTAAAATGATAATCCGTGAAAACCAAGATGACAAATTAGAATGTTACGCAAACTTAGCTAAAGAAAGCAGTTCTAAATTTAGGAATAAAGGATAAAAAATGGAAGTTGTAATTTACTCAGAAGACAATACGCCTGAGGTTGAGCCGAGTGAAAACTATTATCGAGCTACTCGACTAGAAGATTTACCTGAAATTCAATTTCAAAAAGTTAGGCATCATATTTTTTGTCCTGGTTGCTTTTCTCAAGCCGCTTTTGTGTCAAGAGGTAAAGACGGGAGAGCTCCACATTTTAAAAGTGTTCATAGGCAGGTAAATGGTAAAGATTGTGATCGAAAGAGTGCCGATACAATTCATATTGATCCAAATACATATAAATCAGTTAATGAATTAAAAAATGATGATAACATTTTTGTTGTTGATTTCAATTTTGGAGCATCTGAACAAGTTGTAAAACCAGCTAAATCTAGTAAAGATGTTGAAAAGCTTTATAGAAAAAAGCCTGGTACATATCGTAAATTTGGCGAAGCTAATCAAATAGGTAAAAGTGAATGGTCAAGAAGGCTAAGTACGATACTTAGAACTCTATGTGAAAGTGATGATTTCGTTAAGAGTAATGACAAAATAAAAGTTATGGGATACGTTAAACCTATAAATAAAGCATTCTATCATGCAAAAAGAGTCGTTAAATATCTCAAGCCAAAATCTATCCCAGCTTTTTTTTACGGCATGATCGTATCAACTAAAGTAATGCATGACGGTGCTATATGGCTAAACATTGGAGATAACAAAAATGAGCTATCCATCATGATACCTAAAACAGTTTTGGAAAGTTTGAAATCTCGCCACCCTCAGCTTGAAGAGAATGAAAATACTTATCCACTATTACATGGAGCAAGCTTCTTAGTGTATGGTTATTACAACAGTTCTAAAAATAACAAACCGTATATAGGTTTATATGAAAAAGCGAGTGAATTTATTGCTTTTAAATTTGAATAGATAAACTAACAATACAAGAAATATACAATAAATGTGAATCAAAAGGGTCACCCATTAGAAAGTTCCGATCAAGTTGGAAGCTATATTTTCTTGATCTTTTTTATTCAAAAACCAAGTGTTTTTATTATTTAAACTCAATGTAAATATGACTACGCACTGTACCTTATACAGCGAGTAATGACGTCGATTGGTGTGAATATTCACCGTGGCTTGAATAAAGAGCGCCATATGAATTTAGGCAGTTTAATTAAGTATTATTGATGATTAATTAAGGTCATTGGCTTACCTCTCACTCATCGTTTAGTGCCAATATCAGCCAAGCTACAAATATCTTGAAGTTATACTTTTAAGCCCTATAATTACCCGTAACAACACCCCTCCCGCTACCCGTAAGCTCAGCGCCCTGCGAGGGGTTAATTATTTCTATAGTATGGTAAAAGGATTTAGCCTTCATGCAGATCCCCAAAGCCCCATAACATTTGTGCAGCAAGTCGACTTTCTAGTGGAACCAAAGGCAGTAAATTTTGACTACACATCAAGTGCCTAGGTTTTTAGTTTATTGCTCATCGAGTTAATTACTTTGTCTAGACCACTGCGAATAGAATATAAAAATGCGTTTACCATGTTATTAACCGTGGGAAATTGCGTGACAAAATAAAGGGCAATAATATTGCCCTTTATTACTCGCTTGAATTTGTTTTTATAAACTATAGCGCGACTAAGCTTTGCTCTAGCATTGCCTTTATTTGTTTTACTATTTTAGCTTCTGTTTCAGGTTCGAATTGTTGTATACGTGGGGTATGAATATGCCCTGTAGGTATACTTGAATTAAGCGCATCGCGCAGGCGAATACTTCGGTACGATATTTCGTTAGACAGGTAACCACCGCCGCCGCCATTAACCGCAATACTATTTTTGAGCTCGCCGTAAGAACTTGCTTTATAGGTTTTTTCAAGCGTGGTGACTTCATGATTGTCGATAACTTTATAAGGGCCTTTGGCTTGTTGCATGTAATTTACAGGCAAGCTAAATTTTACGAACTCGTTACCCGGGAGCGGTCGGCCATTAAGCTTTGGTATTACTGGGTTTGTTTGCGTTCCACCATACACAATATTGGCATTGTCTGGGGCGGTTACACTGCGGCGTTTACCCGGAAAGTGTTCTAAGTCAAATTCTGTTCTGCCCATACTTACGGTGACTACCATGTCTACATTATTGAGTGCGTAGTAGGGGGCAAGTAGTGACTCTATTATGCCTTGATCAAAGTCTTCGTAGCGCACAGGCACCATAACTGTGTTAATTTCTGCGCTCACGCCGTTGTAATTAATAACTTGGCCGTCGAGTAATAACGCTGCAACACCTGAGGGGTTACTTTGGTTTATGTTTCTATCGAGTAAAAAAGGGTCAAAGCCCGTAAGTAATATTTTTTTAGTGCTGCCTGATGAAAAATCAAGGTCGGTGCGGCCTCTGCTGCCTTCTTCAAGTAGGGTTAGTAAAGTATTTAGTTGAGCCTGCGTAATTGAAAATTTAGGCGATGTTGTGCGTATTACTTTGCTTGAACCAAAGGGGTCAAATCTTGACTTCATACATCAATGGTCTAGATTTATAGTTTATTGCTCATTGAGTTTATTATTATGTCTAGACCGCTGCGAATAGAGTATGAAAATGCGTTTTATCATGTGATGAATCGCGGAAGAGGGCGTGAAAATACCTTTTTGAGTGATAACGATTTTAAGCATTTTTTATACTGCATTGAGCAAGCAAACCTTCGTTTTAATATTGAAGTGCATTCGTATTGTTTAATGACCAATCATTACCACCTACTAATAAAAACCCCTGATGCAAATTTAGGCAGAGCCATGAAACATATTAATGGTCTCTATACGCAATATTTTAATAGAACACACAACACAGACGGTGCACTGTTTAGAGGTCGTTACAAAGCGGTGCTGGTGGATGCTGACAATTACTTACTACACGTTAGTCGTTACATACATCGTAACCCTATAGAAACCAGTACACCGCTAGTAGATGAACTCATTGACTATAAATGGTCTAGCTATTCAGCCTTCATCAAAAAAACAGCGACGCCAAAATGGTTAGTTCGAGACTTTATATTTTCGCTTCAAGGAAAAAATCGTAAATATACTGCGTACAAACAGTTTGTTGAATATGAAAATAATAAAGAAATAAGTGCTTTTTATGGCGCTAAAAAGTTATTTTCGGTGTTGGGCGGCGATGAATTTATTCAGAATATTAAAGAGTATATTGCAAAATCAGACAACGAAAAAAGCGTTGTTGTTCAGAGGCGTTCAACTGATGATGTTATTGCGTACTTAGCTAAATATTTTTGTATAGATGCACGTAATATTGTAACGGTTAAGAAAGGGCGTAAAGAGAAAAATTTACCACGTATGTTTGCTATAAAGTTATGCCAAGATTTAACAGGGCAAAATTTGAAAGCGTTAGCCGTTGCTTTTAATGTTCAACATTATTCAGCCATATCTCAAACGGTACGCAGGCTAAATAAGTTAATAATTGAAGATGATAAGGTTAGATTACAATTCAAAAAACTTCGAGATAGTTTGATGTATGAAGTCAAGATTTGACCCCTTCAGACCAACGGTATCTAGACTAAATAAGTTAATAATTGAAGATGATAAGGTCAACTTACAGTTCGAAAAGCTTCGAGATAGTTTGATGTATGAAGTCAAGATTTGACCCCTTCAGACCCTTGACCCCTTCAGGCCCTTCATTTTTCGCTTGTTAGATCTAATAAGCACAATGAGATTTTATAGTATTACAAATAAAAAAAAGAAAATAAGTATATATCGCTACTTTTAAAACCAATGTTAATTGTTGACAATTAAATATTTTAAAGTGTATTGTTTGGGTGCGAGTGATAAGTAACCAAAATTACAGGGTTAATGGGGGAGTAATTTATCGCTAGTCTGTGGCCATTAATAATTTTTGGGCGTTATTATGAAAAATGACTGCATGGATATTTTACTTTAACACATCATTTAAATCTTTTTATTCAGTGTCAATTTTTGCTGATTGCGAAACGCTAAATTTGACGTTTTTACAACGGAAAAATTATAAACGCGACACTTGATAAGTTATTGAAATAAGAAATGATAAGGTTAAATCTATAATGATAAAAAAATACAATAAAAAATGTTCTCTACAAAAAGCAGCTGTAACGCTTTTGCTTATAACGACTTTCAACAGTTTTAACATTGTTCATGCAGCGGAAAATAAAGTTTCTGTTGATATAAATTTAGACACTAAACATCGTATAGGTAACATCGAACGCTTTAACCGTGAAAAATTCATCTCATTGCATTCGGCCCCAACAGAAAATGAATGGGATCATGATAACAAAGGTAACAACGCCAAATCAGACCTAATTGGTAGCTTTATTAATGGTTATGATGTTTATTTTGGCCGTGATACGGGATACATGAAAAATCAATTATTTGCTCAAAAACAAGATAGTAATCGTTTAGGCTTTATTGATGAATCTGTTTTAACTAAGAAGGGCAATGCTGCAATTAACTCCTTTGAAAACGGTAACGCTACTCGGTTTGTTAACGCCAGACGCTTTAAAAATAGATCTAAAGATATGGTTGTTGGTGGGCAAGTACATCCTTATTATCCTGACGGCACTAATATTGGTAATAGTAATTGGGCATTCTCACAAAAAAACACTAACCAAGAGCCTATTGGTACCGCTACAGGCCATTATATGGGGCAGTTTCTACAAAAATATTTTGCGCAAACGAACACCGGTGCAGGTGCGCCTAAACCTGCTTATTTAGAAGTTGTAAATGAACCTTTGTATGACCTTAATATTGCGCCTAAAAACGGACGTGATAAGGCACCTATAGCTGAGATCTTCAAATACCATAAAAGTGTCGCGCAAGAAATTCGTAAAACTAATAATCAAACATTAAACAAAAATATCAAGGTTGCAGGCTATACCGTTGCCTTTCCTAACTATGATTGGGATAATTTTGAACGCTGGGAAAGTAATGACAAATTGTTCATCGATACGGCAGGTGCCGATATGGACGTATTTTCTATTCATCTGTATGACTTTCCAACTCATCCTCGAGGAGAAGAATATAGACGAGGCAGTAATGTCGAAGCAACACTCGATATGCTAGAGCAATATTCTAATATCAAATTCGGTCGTACTAAACCATTATTAATTTCAGAATATGGTGCGTCAGTACATGCTTTGCGAAACAAACCATGGTCACAAGTAAGAGATGCTGAAAAGTTACGCGGTTATAATGCACTATTAACTCATTTTCTAGAACGTCCTGACGTTATAGCTAAAGCAATTCCTTTTATTCCCGTGAAAGCTGAATGGGGTCGTCATAGTGACACCGGCTACCCTTATGAAAATAGATTAATGAGACAACAATTTGAAAAGTCAGGGCAAACAGGAACCGATTGGATCTACACTGACTTAGTAAAGTTCTTCCAATTGTGGTCTAAAGTTAAAGGTATACATGTGGACAGTTGGGCATCTGATCTTGATATCATGGTCGATGCATATGTACAGAATAATAAAGCACATATCATAATGACGAGCTTAGAGTTTCAAGATACTGATGTTGCATTAAAAGCACTTGGGAACGATGGAAATACTATCAAATCAGTCCAAGTAAAAACTTTATCTTATGATAATAACAACCATGCAAAATTGGTTACTAAAACAATGTCATCGGTACCTAAAACGGTTTCTTTACCGAAAGAAAGCACCCAAATCATGACAATTACTTACCACAATAAAATTAACATTGATAAGGTGAATCAACAAAATAAATATTATGCCACTACCTATAAGCAGCCTATAAAAGCGAACGTGGATATCTATTTTAATATTAAAGATGTGGAGGTGGGAGCACAAGGCGAAGCCGTTTTACGATTAGGTATTGGTCGGGAGCACGGTAAATCGCTCACACCGACAGTAAATGTGAATAACGTACCAGTTGAAGTGCCTACTGACTTCAGAGGATATGACCAGAAACAAGGTAAAACTCGCAACGGACGCGCAAGTTTCTTTGGCGTAATTGAAATTCCTGTGTCACATGATCTACTACAAGGCAGCAATTGGGTACGTATCAACTTTGATGATGCTGGCGGATTTGTAACAAGCGCAGCTTTGCAGGTTGTTAACAGCAGTGACGAGATTACGCGATCACTTTAGAAAATAAAAGGACTCGAACCTGACCTAACACATTTGGTCTAGATTTATAAAAATAGGTAGGGACAGGTCTTTCTTTTTGCTTTTAAGATTAAGAAAAAGTAGTAACCTCCTTAAAAAATAATTTGATAAAGAAGCTAAGAAGGGCAATATTATTGCCCTTTTTTATGCGCTTAAATTGGTTTTTATAAACTATAGCGCTACTAAGCTTTGCTCTAGCATTGCTTTTATTTGTTTTACTATTTT
This sequence comes from Pseudoalteromonas sp. FUC4, assembly GCF_008370255.1. Classification (GTDB taxonomy): domain Bacteria; phylum Pseudomonadota; class Gammaproteobacteria; order Enterobacterales; family Alteromonadaceae; genus Pseudoalteromonas. The sequence continues at coordinate 358,970 of NZ_SEUI01000003.1, forward strand.
TGCTTCTGTTTCAGGTTCGAATTGTTGTATACGTGGGGTGTGAATATGCCCTGTAGGTATACTTGAATTAAGCGCATCGCGCAGGCGAATACTCCTATACGATATTTCGTTAGAGAGGTAACCACCGCCGCCGCCATTTACCGCAATACTATTTTTAAGCTCGCCGTACGAACCCGCTTTATAGTTTTTTTCAAGCGTGGTGACTTCGTGATTGTCGATAACTTTATAAGGGCCTTTGGCTTGTTGCATGTAACTTACAGGCAAGCTAAATTTTACAAACTCGTTGCCTGGGAGTGGTCGGCCATTAAGCTTTGGTATTACTGGGCTTGTTTGCGTGCCGCCATACACAATATTGGCATTATCGGGGGCGGTTACACTGCGACGTTTACCTGGGAAACGCTCTAAATCAAATTCTGTTCTGCCCATACTTACGGTTACTACCATGTCTACATTATTAAGTGCGTAGTAAGGGGCAAGTAGTGATTCTATTATACCTTGATCGAAGTCTTCGTAGCGCACAGGCACCATAACGGTGTTAATTTCTGCGCTGATGCCGTTGTAATTAATAACTTGGTCGTCGAGTAATAACGCCGCAACACCTGAGGGGTTACTTTGGTTTATGTTTCTATCGAGTAAAAAAGGGTCAAAGCCCGTAAGTAATATTTTTTTAGTGCTGCCTGATGAAAAAGCAAGGTCGGTGCGGCCTCTGCTGCCTTCCTCAAGTAGGGTTAGTAAAGTATTTAGTTGAGCCTGCGTAATTGAAAACTTAGGCGATGTTGTGCGTATTACTTTGCTTGAAAGTAGGCGCGCCCAGTAAAGCTCTCGGTCGTCGTAGTTATTGGTTTTTATTATGCGTTGCTTGGCGCTTTCCCACAGTTCAAAGCTAAAGTTTTGTACTAAAATTTTTGCACTTTTAAAGTCGTTTAATTCTTTAAATTGTTGCTCAAAACTTGATACTTGTGAGGTAAATGCATTTAAAACATTTGGCATTGCCGATTGGGCTTTGTTGATACGCTGTTCTTCAACAGTTAAAGGATTACTTAAAGCAGCGAATGAAGAAGCAATTAAGCTGGTCGCTAATAATACTTTGATCATAATATTCCTAATATAAGGTTATTGTTTTATATGTAATTTACTATCCTACTATTGCTAACTTAGGGCAACCAATTAACGTTGAATCGACTGATATTTGCTTTTGCCGAGCATTGGTATTGTTTAACTGGCCAATTAGCATTATCGGCTAATAAAAATTTATGAGTTAAAAATTGATCTTTATGGGTTCTACTTTAAGCGCTCATAAAAGTAAAAAGCCGTAGCATTAATGCAGCGGCTTTCGATTATGGTTTTATGCGCTTCGGCTACATGAGTAAAAGGTTTTATACCCCTTTAAAAACCTCGTTTTAATCGTCAGGCCCTTTGAGCGTAAATTTTAAATGTTTACGCATATCTTTTAAAATAACGCCTTTTTTAAGCATTGCGCCGCTTAAACGCTTTTGCCACTTTAATAAATCAGGCTCTGCGGCGGCTAAGGCTTGCTCGTTTTCAAACTGAAAGCACAGCAGTAATGAACTTGGAAATAAGTGATATTCCACATCAAACCAGCATTGCAGCATGCCTGGGAGCTCAGCGCGGCCTTGTTCTTCTAATTTTTCGGCAGTATTAAGTACAAGTGCTTGCTGTTTTACTTGCACTGCAGAGAGTTTTTTCATTATTAAAATCCAAGTTAGCGGCTAAAAAATGCAGCCGGAATGCGGGCATTATACGCAAGCTTGTGGGCAGGCAACAACTTTGAAAGGGGGTTAATGCTTAATAGAGTGTATCTGTTTAAAATATGGAGTACATGTTGGAAGGCGCCTTCGGCTTTTCTAACTTATGTAGGTCGGATAAGTGGCGTAGCCGTGCCATCCGACATTTTAAGTTTCATCACTGAACCCCGGTTTGGGTATTTATATGTTTTTGGCTCAATAGTTAAGTAACCTTAACTAGGGTTTTGCCAAGTGGCTTACGACAACACAGGAGTAGCTGTCGCAAGCCGCCTTTTGAGCCTCTCCGTATTACGTTTAATACTTATAAGAGGTATCAATAGGGACGGTTTATTTAGATCGGCGCTTGTCTAGCACATAGCGTACGGCCATTCTTGCAGCGCCCGCACCAATGCCTGAAACTACCGCCCATGTAACGGCCTCTTTAAGATCTGTTTCTTCGCTTGGTCTATCTTTTGGGGCTGGTTCGTTGGTAACCTTTTCCCACGATTTTTGTAAAGTTTTCCTTGTTAACATACCTGCAGATGCAGCGGCCAGACCTATACCTATTGTCGTAATTAGCTGTTTATTACTCATATTATCCTCGATTATTTAGTTGTAACTTGAGTTATTAATAGGTAACTCTTTAAGTAAGAACAGTAGTAACAGCAATTTATATACCGATAGGCTTAAAATAGGTATTACGAGAAACACAAAGCATTTATATCTACCCGCAATAATACTAATCAATTTGAAGCATTAGCCTGATGCTAACTTAGTTGAGGGTTGGTGGTTATAGAGCAACCAATACCGTGGCATTAGTTAGAATATTAAGCTAAAGATTACTCTACTGTTGTTAGGGTATTTCTTAAGTTAGTAACTCAGTACCTAGTAAGGCGTCAATATAGGCGAGCTCTTCGCTAAAAATGCCATTTAAAAAAGCGTTTTGCTCAATTATTACAGCGTCATTAGGTTGGGCTTTGTATTCTTGTTGGCATCTTGTAAGCTCGCTGGCTAGCCATTGGCAGGCGTTGCTAGCTGTGTTTATTGCCGTTTTTAAAAATGATGACCATTTTATTTTTTGTAAATTAAAGCGATAAAGCATAACTGCAATAGCCCCATAAGCCTGCTGTTCAGGTGTTGGCATGTTGTTAGTATTTGAAGTGCCGTTTAAAAGCTTGGTATTAATCATCGCTTGTTGCAGTGCAGTTTGTTGTGATTGATTTAAAAAGTTGTTTTCGTAATTCATGGCCGGCCTATATCTGCTAATAGCAGGGCAATATAAAAAGGAGATTTAGCACAGTATTTTACGATTTATGCGCACCGAAAAATTAGCCGCAGTGATAACAAAATTAGGCTGACTCTTTACTGAACTAATAAAACACAATTGTAACTGGGTAGGGAGCCTGAAGAGGGTAAGCGTCTTTTTTTAATCTTTAAAGCGTATAAAAAATAATGCTCTTTTGGTGTTTTTAATTTTATTGGTAAGCACGGTAATAACCATAAACAAGAGAGTAATAAAAACCTCCCTTTATTTCGTAAGGAGTTTTTTTGTAGATAGGAGTTTTTTACAAAATTTGGCAATTTTTACTCTAACAATGAAAGGGTTAGTTATGGCCTTTGTTTTATCATATTGATTTTAAATAATAAATTTATTGGTTTGGGTTTTGCTTAGTAGTAAGTGTATTTTCTTAAATAAATAAAGGAGTTATTATGAGTACCGTTATTACTGGGTTATTCGAAAGTGCATCACAAGCAACACTCGCAATTTATAGATTAGAAGCTTTAGGTATTAATGAAGCTAACATAAGCATTGTAGCCAATGACTCATACGCAAAGGAAGATTTTGCTGTAGACGAAGGTACAAAAGCGGCTGAAGGTGGCCTTGTAGGCGCGGCTTCAGGTGGTATTCTTGCTGCTATTATTGGCGGTTTTACTGCAGTGGGTACTGTAGCAACAGGTGGTACGGGCTTATTAGTTGCCGGACCATTAGTCGCAGCATTTGCAGCTGGTGGTGCAGGCGCCGCAGTAGGTGGTACTTTAGGCGCTGCAATTGGTGCGTTTATCCCTGAGCACGAAATTAAATATTATGAAGATGCCATTGAAAAGGGCTCTATATTAATTGGTGTTAAGTACGATAGTGACAATAAAAACGCTATTGAAGAAATACTTAACAATGCAGGCGCAAGTAACGTTTCTACGGCTTAACGCTAACTAATTAATTTCAAAATTAATTATAAAGGTGAAACTTAGTTTCACCTTTTTTTTTCGTTTTTTTAACTTGGCTTTTTGAGCTGGATCGTTGGTAATCTCCTTTTATGAGTTTTGTAAAGTTGCCATTTTGTTTGTAAATATGCCTTGGTTTTTGCTCAATCTTTGGCTGAAAGTCAGTTTTGTTAGTTAATTAGCTACTTATTTAAGTTTAATAAAAACTATAAATTTACTTTTTAATCAATAAATTAAAAATAAATTATTCATAAATTAATGCTTCCGCGTAGGGCTGGTATAGACATTGAAACTACTTGTTTAATAGCCGCTTAATTTAGCGATATTGTTTTATTAATTTGATACTAAACCAGGAGATGATGATGAATTGTTTGCAGTTTGATTCAAAAACTAAAAGAAGTTTAAACCGCGTTTTAAAACCTGCTTTTGCAATATTATTTACCAGCGTGTTACTACAAAATAGTGCACTGGCTAATGTAAACGTTGAAATGCACCAAGTTACTAAGTCGGGCCAGGGGCAATTGCTAGGCACTATTACACTAACAGAAAATGATCACGGCGTTGTTTTTTCACCAAACTTAAAAGGTTTAACGCCGGGGCAACACGGCTTTCATGTTCATCAATTTGCTAGTTGTGAACCCAAGAAAAAAGGCGATAAGGTAGTGCCAGGTGGTGCCGCTGGTGGGCATTTCGATCCAAAAGCTAGCGAGCATCACGATTCTCCTTGGGGGGATGGCCATTTAGGCGATTTACCGGCGTTGTATGTAAATGAAAGTGGCCAAGCTAAATCGCCCGTTTTAGCGCCAAGGCTCACGCTTGAAAAACTTAAACAACACGCAGTAATGATTCACGAAGGAAGTGATAACTATGCAGATAAGCCAAAGCCATTAGGTGGAGGTGGCAAACGTGTTGCTTGTGGTGTAATTGAGTAAATATAAGGAGAAAGTTATGCCATATAAAAATCGTGATGAATTACCTGAGTCGGTAAAAAGTAACTTACCTAAACATGCTCAAGAGATATATCAAGAAGCGTTTAATAGTGCGTGGGATACCTATGAAGACCCAAGCGATAGAAAAAACGATGATGACCGCGAAACAACAGCGCATAAAGTAGCTTGGTCGGCGGTTAAAAATAGTTATAGCAAAAATGAGAATGGAAATTGGGTAAAGTCGAGTAACTAGCTTTGATCAAACTAATAACAAAGCTAACGCATTAAAAAGCCGCTGTAGCTGATGCAGCTGATATAGCGGCTTTTTATATACTCGTTTTATAGTTGCGCTGTTTATACAATACTTTGCATTATGTTTGAGTAAAAACTGATAAGCAAAACCATAAGTACTGCTTTAAACACGAATGTGAGTTTGGTCTAAATTTACGTTATTATTTATTTGTATTAGCCAATCAGAGAACACTTTGAATTATTTAGCTCACCTTTATTTAGCACAGCCTACAGCCGATTCTCACTTTGGGAACTTGTTGGGCGACTTTGGTGGTAAAAGGCATGTAGAACACTTACCAAATACAGTTATAAACGGGCTCGATAACCACTATTTAGTCGATAAATTTACCGACTCTCACCGCGCAGTAAAACACGCTAAACAGTACTTTTCACCCGAGCGTAAGCGCTTTGCTGGTGTAGCTATTGATGTGGTGTTTGATCATTTTTTAATTGTGCATTGGCAACGATTTAGCAAGCAACCTTTAAGTGATTTTAAGTACACCAGCTATCAGCTTTTAAATAACCGTATACTTGTTATGCCACCGCGAATGCAGCATGTTGTAACAAGCATGACTAAAAACGATTGGTTTAAAGAATATGAAACCGTTGAGGGAATAGGGTTAGCACTGGATAACATTGCCAAACGCATTCGTTTTACGAACACTTTTGCAGGTGCGGCTGATGATATAACGCGTAACTACGACGAACTAGAGGCTACTTTTTTAGAGTTTTTCCCTGAGCTAATTAACCATGTAAGTGAGTTTGACCTCGAAAGCACCTCAAAAAAGAAATAAAGCGCTTTATTTAATGTCTTCATTAATTGTTAACCTTTTGTGATTATTTAATGTAAAAAAAGCGCTACTCTAATACAAATTAATTTTTGAGTGTTTTTAATGAATCGCAATTATTTAGTTATTGTGAGCTTTGCTGTTTTAGCGGCATTTCAATCTGGTGCTGTATTGGCTTTCGACTTTGACCTAAAATCAGTACGCACAACTATTTCAAACCCAAGCACTAGCCATGCGCTAATATACGATGACTTGGCGGGCAGTAATCAAAAAACACTGTTTTCGTTAGAGCCCATAAATAACCAGCGTGTGGGTGTGTTTTTTGATATTAACGACATTGAAATTGGCTACTCAGCCGATATTTTTGAAGATGATGTTGAAACAAAAACACAAGATATACTGCTCTCTTATAGAAAATTTAAAAATTCTAAAATCACATTTAACTATCAAACGCTTGAAGGGCTGCAAAGCACGGCTAGCAACTTAAGCGGCAATCAGTCAGAGCAATTTTTCTCGCAAAACACACGCTCAACCAAGTTTGAGCTATCTGGCCAACACAACTTTTATACCTTCAATAATAAAGAGTCTTTGTTTGAGCACTTTTTTCTTAACAGACCAAAGCTAAGTAACAAATTTGACGTGGCATTAAGTGTTGTTGGCGCGTGGTCTTTCAAGCATGTATCTCTTGAGAACAAAGATAATATTGTGTTTCAGGCTGATTTTTTAAATTCACCTGTGCCACAGGTCACTAAATTAATTTCTAATTCGTATGGGGGGAGTATTGGCTCGCTTTTATCATTTTCGTTACCGCATAATGTTCACGTATTTGCTGAATACAAAGTAGGTAAAGGGAATATTCAAAACACAAACCCTGGGCTGGGATTAAAAGATTCGGGCGGTGAAAAAGTTGAAGCATACGGCGGTGGAATTTCTTGGACTTCTGACAATAAAAAACTTATGGTCGTACTACGTGCATGGGAGCAAACGGGCCGTCATATAAATACTTCTTTTGGTGATTTGTCAGTAATTAAGTTTTTTTAGTATTGATCACCGAGATAGTGAATTTACCAGGAATACTATGAGTAATAATAACGCAGTACCTCAGGCTTATGTGAAGCAAGAGGAAGGTTACCGAATTAAAGCCTTAAGATTGTACCCTTGGGTATGCGGGCGTTGTGCCCGTGAATTTGAGTACTCTAATTTACGTGAGTTAACGGTGCATCATGTTGATCATAACCACAGTAATAACCCTGAAGATGGCAGTAACTGGGAGCTATTGTGTATTTATTGCCACGATAATGAGCACAATAAATATCACGAACATATTATGTATGGTGGGTCGACTACAGAGCGAAAAGTTGAGGCTGCAACGCATTCTCCATTTGCCAATTTAAAAGCGCTGTTAAATAAGTCAAAGTAATATTTTAACCACGTTAATGGTTAAATAAATATAATCTAATTTTATAACAGCGATTACTGGCTTAGCAGTTATTGCAAAATGTAAGCTTTAGCGATTATTTTCCATTCATTATCTAATTTAGATAATGTTAGTGCATCATAAAAACGGTTTGTAGAGCGAAATAAAACAACAGCTAAACGATCGTCAACTATGTTCATACTAATAATTTCACCATCGAGGTTTCCACCCACTGGATTTTTGTTTGATGCCCATTGGTTAAGCACACTGGTCATATCTTTATATGACTTAATAACTTCTTTACCGTCGTCGTTTTTTACTACGCCAACCATTGTTGCGTGCTCTGCTGCAAATGCGCGAAATAAACGCTCTTTACTCGCCTCCCCTTGACCCTGAAAGTAGTCGTTTACTGCGGCTTTTATCGCTACTTTATCAGAGGCTTTATCTGCGTATACACTGAACGATAAAAAGGTAACACTTATAATAACTAACAACGATTTCAACATAAAACTCTCTTACTGCTAATAATGAACAACGCACTAAATTTAAGGCTGCTGGTGTAAGCTAAAGCAACCTTATAATATTATATTTAAGCTAAGCCTTATTTATTAAAGCTCTTTTGCTGTTTTGTCTTTTATATCAAACCAGTTTGAATCGGCTGAATTAATAAAGCCTGGTACGTCTTTTAGCCATTGTTTTTGAACTGATTTATCAAGATTTAAATAAAGTTTGTTTTCAACAATCTTGAACGCTTCTGGATCTACGTCAAACTTTTTCTCCATTGAAACACCAAACGCACAAAAGCCACCAAATTGTGGTGCGTATTTTTCTGGGTTAGCTCTAAATAAGTCGCGGTGCTTAGCTGAACTGAACTTATAAATGGCATTTTTATGTGTTGCAGTGTATTCAGAGCTGCCTGTTACCGCTTTGTTTTGGGTAAAGTAAGCAACGGTGTCGTAGCCACTAATTGCAATGTCGTTAACGTCGGCATTTGCGTCTATGTCTGCTGCAAAGCTTAATGAACTTGCAAGTACCGATGCTGCAAAAAAAGCTGATTTAGTGAGTGTCGAAAATTTCATGTGTATCTCCAAAGAAAAATTAAATAGGTTTGTTTGTTTAAAACTCAACTGTACTTTATCGTTATTACTTGGTTAATATGCGTCTATTAGTCTGTATTTTCATACCAATAATCCAAAGGAGCGTTTGTGGACGTACTTTCGAGTGTGTTGAGGCATTTTTCACTTAATGCGAATGTGTTTTTTAGCGGCAATATGTGTGGCACGAGCGATTTTAGTGACGATAAAGGTGTTGGGCATTTACATTTATTGCGCTCAGGTACTTTAAAAGTGCGCAGTAACAGTGGCTTTGAAGTGGTTTTATCTACGCCTTCGGTTATCTTTTTTCCTCACTCTACAGGGCATTGTTTGTTTTCGGATAAAAGTGACGGTGCTGATTTAGTCTGCGCACAAATTAGCTATCAAAGCGGCGGGCATAGCCCTTTATTACAGGCGTTGCCTTTTTGTTTAAATTACGAATTAACGGGTGATGGATTATTAGATCAAAGCGCTTTTTGGATTTTTGAAGAGGCATTTAAAGACGCCAGCGGTAAGGATTTAATTATAGATCGCTTATGCGATGTATTTTTAATTAGTGTGCTGCGAAAAGTACTAGAAGAAGGCACAATTAAAAGCGGAATGATGGCAGGGCTTGCCCATCCTCAGTTAGCTAAGGTATTAATTAAAATACATCAAACCCCAGAGCAAAGCTGGTCGCTTAGCGCTATGGCTGAGGAGTGTGGTATGTCGCGTTCTAAATTTGCCGATACGTTTAAGCGAGTAATTGAGCAAACACCAGCTGACTATTTGGCTGATTGGCGTTTATCGGTTGCTAAAAAGCTTATTTTAAAAAATCAAAATATGGATTTAGTGGCTAATCAGGTTGGGTACGAAAATGGCTCTGCACTTGCCCGTGTATTTAGAAAAAAAACAGGGCAAGCACCAAAGGAGTGGCTATTGAGTCAGCAGTAAATGTTTAGTTTTTTTGAGTAAGCTGCATTTTCGAATCTGGTAAAGCTTTTTGCATTATCAAATTAATAGGATCTTAATTTATCTCAGGATCTCGATAAAACCAGTCATACCCGAGCTTATAAGTAGAGAAGGCTGCGGGCATTCTTTTTTTGGGAGGGGTTATAAAACTAAATCTTAATCGCCTCAGTTGGCGTTGTTGATAATCCACTAAAATACTTCATTACTAATTGCCCTTGGCTGTCTTTTTCTATTACTAAGTAATTGTTTGAATTAGGATAGTAAAAGCTATTTTTAGACATGGTAATAAGTTTTGTTTTATCGCCACCTGTACGCTTTGAATACAAAACGTCATTTTCAAAAATTAGGCTGCGTAAGGTGTTTTCATCAATACGGTAATCACCCAATAGGGGCGCTAATTGCTGCTCTGTTACATCTGCTTTTTTAAACTCGGGCAGTGCAATACCTAGTGCTTTGGCTGTGAGTTTTTCGTTGATAAAAATAGGGTTTATGTGGTTTGAATTAGCCAGTACGACTACATATAGCTTTTGCTCTGGTATGTAGCGTGCGTGCGCTAAAAAGCCATTTATTCCACCTGTGTGTTTAATTACGGTGTACTCATTCATTGGCTCAATAATTAATCCGTAACCGTAGGATGAAAAGCTGCCGTCGTTGAGCTTAAAAGGACTGATCATTTTTTCATAACTTGCTTTACTAATTAGCTTGCCAGACGATAACGCACTAAACCAAATGTTTAAGTCGGTTGGGGTAGATATAAGCGCACCTGCTGCATATGGCCAGTCCATATTAATATAGCTGGTGTTGATAAAGCCATGCTCTGTTTGCTCATACCCAGCTGCGCGATGGGCAACAATTTCTTGCCCTTCATAACTACTCTGGTTCATTTTTAGCTTTTTAAATATGTGTTGTTCAATAAAGTCTTTGTAAGACTGGCCACTTGCTACTTCAATTATTTTACCAAGCAGTGAATAACCGGTATTTGAATAAGCCATTGCTTCACCGGGTTTAAATATCATAGGGTGTTTAGCAAATCTCTTGAGTGTATCGTCAACGCTGGTGGGTACTTGTATTTCTTTATCGAATAAGTCGTCGTCATCTGTGTAGTTGGCGATGCCTGAAGTGTGGGTTAATAAGTTTTCGATTGTGACCAGGTTGCCCTCTGTGGGAAAGCTTGGAACATACTTATGAATATCATCGGTAACCGCTAGCTTACCTTGCTCTTGCAACATCATAATTGCAGCTGCAGTAAATTGTTTTGAAATAGAGCCTAAACGTAAAACGCTTTGTTCATTAAGTGCAATGTTATGTTCAAGGTTGGCAAGACCGCGCACTCCTTTAAAAAGTACTTTGCCATTTTTACTTATAATTACCGATACCCCAGGCTCGTTTTCAGTAAGGCTCTCGTTAAGAATTTGCTGATATTGCGAGGCCGTCGGGTTTGCTATTACAAGGCTGGGTGTTAATAGCAAGAGGGCTAATAAACAGCTCGTATAAAATGGCTTAATCATATTCATCCTTTTAGTTTTTATACCAAACCTGTAAATAGGTTTAGCGATCCTTGTGTTTAATAGTGATTTAATATTGCACAGCTAAAAAGTAAACACAATTATCGAATTTTATAGGAGCTCAGTAATAGGTATAATCGCTGCGTTTATTAGTTTTATTATTTTCTTACAAGGAAGTTATTTATATGCCTGATATAACGGCTCTATTTTATATTGCCATAATGGCCTTTTATTTATTGCGCTCAAATGATGGAAGTAAGTTAATTATAACTACGATCGTTTTAGCTGCTATTCCGCTATTTACGAGCGATTATTGGCAGTGGTTACAATTAAGTGGGCTGTTAAGTGTCATTATTTTAATTATAGAAAAAGAGAAAGCAGGGGCTACCGCAGGCGGTGCAATTGCGGTGTTAGTCGCTCTATTTATTGGGGCTTTTATTGTAAGTGTAATTATTAATACAGGATTGACCTTTTCGAGTAATTTTAAGCTTTCTACTTTTGAAGTTAAAGCTCCCTTAAGTTACGGATGGTCTACTCATATTATTTGGTTGTATTGTCTTACTTTTGTTATACCTCTATTTGCCATTTTACGCGGTATTAAAAAGCCCGTAGCATTCTTTGGCACTAATTTAACCGCACTCGCTTTAGCTGTATTACCACACTATAGCGGCTCATTTATTTATGGGCTTATGCTAAGCGTAGCTATTATTACTTCTCTTTATTTAGTCGCTTTCGTGTTTAAAACAGATTCTGAACAACGCTTTATGTTTACGTATATGGGTATGAGTGGACTACTAACAAGCTGTATAGTTAAAGGTATTATGGTGGCTTACTTTTAAACTTCAGCGGTTTATTTTATCCATATTAAAACCAATCGGCTGCAACTTGTAGTGGGGTAGGGTCGCCTTTTTTAGATACCTAAAACACTAGGGCTTGCTTTGTTGGCGATATTTTTTTAGCGCGAGGCAGGGGTAAGTCAGTTAATGATAATTGCTGCTTGGTTTGCATGTCACTTTGCTCGTAACCAATAACTACAAAGTCGTGCTTTAATTTATGGCCTGCGTTTTCGCCGCTGTGTATTTGTGTTTCTATACCAAAGCCTAACAGAGCTGCATGAGCTATTAAGTTTTGGTTAGTACCACCTTCGGTATTAACCGTATCGTATTCGAGATTAATTTTACTGTTGTATATAGTCGCTTTTAAATTACCTAAATAAGGGGTTTTAGTTATAGGTATGGCTTGTTTATAAAACCAACCTTGCCACCCGCTGCCGTTAACCATAAACCCGGGTGTTGCTACAATCTTACTTTTACCGAGTGCCTTATACGTGCGTTGTCTTTTACTAAAAACAGCAGAGGCAAACGGGTCTTTCCATCCTAAATAATCCCAATAAGTAACATGAAAATTAATAGGAATTAAATCAGTCCATAGCTTTTCATCATCTGTAAACGTTGAAATCCAGCGCTCTGCTGGTGGGCAACTACTGCAACCTTGCGATGTGTAAAGCTCTAAAAAGGTAGTCGGATTAGCTGTACTGGAAATAGTTACTTGCTCAGCAGCTTGGCTTTGAAAGCAAAAAATTATTAACCCAACAAGTGAGATAAAAAATGGATGGGATAGTGCTTTAAAAGGCATGTTACTTCTCGCAAAGGCTGATATTGCATTCAGCTTAAATGATATTTACGAATGAAGTATCACGAAATCCTCACAATTAAATCACGTTTTAACTGTGTATTTTACTTAGTTAAAACTTAATTTGAACACCCGCTCAAGTTGTGCTTTAATCGTTGCTCAATTATTGAGGAACTTTACATGATTAAATTTTATTTTCACCATACTCCTAACCCAATGAAGGTTGCACTCTTTTTAGAAGAAACAGGCTTACCGTTTGAACTTGTTCCTCTTGATACTTTAAAAGGTGAGCAACATACGCCTGAATTTAAAGCAATTAATCCAAATGCTAAAGCGCCAGCAATTGTTGATGGTGAAACGCGTGTGTTCGATTCGAATGCTATTTTAATGTACCTTTCTGAAAAGTATGCAAAGCTAGAAGGCAAGACCGATGACCGCGCTGAAATGCTGTCGTGGTTAATGTTTATCGCATCGGGTTTAGGTCCGTATTCAGGGCAAAGTGTTCACTTTAGACACATGGCACCAGAAGGGCTTGATTACGCGGTTAATCGTTATTTACGTGAAGCGCAGCGCCATTACGAAGTACTTGATACGCACCTTGAAGGTCGTGACTTTATAGTGGGTGATACGTATACCATTGCTGATGTATCTGCATGGGGCTGGATTGATAAAGCACCGGTTGTATTAGGTGAAGAGGGTTTAGCACCGTACCCAAATCTTAAGCGTTGGTTTGAAAGTATTGATAGCCGCCCAGCGGTTGCACGTGCACGCGCAATTGGTACTGATATAGCCTTTAAAAAAGAGTTTGATGAAGATGCTAAAAAAGCGTTTTTTCCTTCAAACTACCCAAAAGTATAAAAACTACTTAATACCACACAGCAGATCAGCTAGCTGATCTGCTTATTGTATTTTATGGCTGTGTGAGCGGTTCTTTATTTTCGTCTGACTCAAACAAGCTAACCTCTTGCGTGTGCTGGCTTACGCTATTTCTTTTTAGGGCGATGTATAAGTCTGAGTGAATATATATACCTTCTTTTCCTGACTTCATTCCTGCAATATCAAACCACGAAAGTAACTGGCGTTTTCTACCTGCAAGCTCAAGCCTTATATTGCGCTTTTTAAATATAACGTCGAGATCTGCAAGCATGGCCATTACACTTAAATCTAAATGAGTAAAGCAGGGCACAGCGTCAATTATTACACATTGAGTGTCGTCTTTTTGCCTTGCGTATTGCTCAAGTAATCTACGTTTAAAGTAGCTGGCATTAAAGTAAGTTAAAGGTGAATTAAAGCGGTAAATAAACACGCCTTGCACTGCTTTTGCTTTATCTGTGGCGTCTAAACTTCTTACTACGCCGTTAACATCTACGCCGAGTATATTGTCGGTTGGGCGCATAACAGTGCGAATAAATTGAAATAACCCTAGCAATACAGCAAGTGTGATCCCTGGTATAACGCCAATAAATAACACCGCAAGTAAGGTGGCTGAGGCAAGATAAAATGCCTGTTTGTCTTTTCGTTTTAATTGCCAAACAGCTTTTAAATCGAGTAAATGAACAGAGGCAATAATAAGTACAATACCTAGCGCTGCGCTTGGAATAAATTCAAATGGGGCTGTTAAAAATACAGCTATGAGCGCAATAATGGCCGCTGCTATTATTGATACTAACTGCGTTTTACCACCCGTTGCATCGTTAACAGCGGTGCGTGAGTCGGCGCCACTGACTGCAAAACCTTGCGAAAGAGCTGACGCTATATTGGCAATACCTAGTGCTCTAAATTCTTTATCGGCGTCTATGTCGTAGCCATTTTTAGCTGCAAAGCTACGGGCTGTAAGCATCATACTAACAAAGCTCACTATGGCTAAGTTAAGTGCGGGTACCACCAGCTCACGAATAATCCCTAAATCAAAAACAGGGGTATTAAAAACGGGAAGCCCGCCAGTTACGGTGCCAATGGTTTTTATATCAAATTGTTTTAAATCAAAAATCCATACCAAAAGCGCACCAAAAGCAATAGCAAACATAGATGCAGGCCACGTGGGTTTTATCCGCTTCATGGCAAAATAGACCGCCAGTGTAAACAAAGCCATTAATAAGGTGGGAACGTGTGTTTGCGCTAGGTATGTGGGCACACCACCGAGGCGTTCAAGTAAGTAGCGCTCATCAAAAGTGAAACCAAATACTTTAGAAAATTGACCAACAATAATAGTGATGGCTACGCCGTTTAGTAAGCCCATTAAAATAGGTTTAGATAAAAAGTCAGCTAATACACCTAACTTAAACTTACTAGCTATAAAGCACCAAAAGCCGGTCATAGCGGTCATGGTGACAACAAGTTGCCAATGCTTAAAGCTGTCACCTGCAGCAAGAGGTGTTACTACGGCTGCAATAACAGCGCAGGTTGCGGCATCAGGGCCGACTATTAATTGTTTTGAAGTACCAAAAAGTGCATATAGCATCATTGGCAGTATGCAAGAATATAACCCTACGGCGGCGTTAACACTGGTTAGTTGTGCGTAAGCAATGGCAACAGGTAAAGCCACTGCAGCTACTGATAGCGCCGCCCTTACATCATCAGCAAGCCATTGGCGTTCATAGTGCAGTAGTGTATTTAAACCGGGCATAAAATTATATAAACGCGACAGCACTTCAACTTTTCCTGTTAATGGTAGTAACGTTTTGATAGTAAATTTAATATTCAAATAAGTATAGCTAGGTGGGGGTGTTTTTTACGTAATATAAAGCCACTTTTTTATAGACGTAAAAAAGCCTGCATCAAAGCAGGCTTTAGTTTTTAGGGAAAATTAAAATTTAGCGCGAATACCAAAGCTGTAGCGGCGATCCGCTTCAGTGTACTTCCAAGCGCCACCTAGTTCAGATAGGTAAATAGAAGGCTCGCCCGTTAAGTTAGTCGCATTACCTACTAAGGTCACGTTTTCGTTAATATCCCAGCTTGCTGAGAAGTCTAACTGACCACGGTCGTCACGGTAGTTATTACCGTAAACAGTACCTTCTGCTGAAATACTGCCGTCTGAGTTAATATTTTCTACACGTTTCTCGTTTTCAGTATCTAAGAAACTGTCACGGTAGTTATAAGCTAGACGAGTAGAGAAACCTTCGTATTCCCAAAATACTTGTAAGTTATACGTATTTTTAGAAATATCTAATAACGGGTTACCGTTTGGTTGCTCGCTGTCTGCGTATGTGTAGTTTGCGTTAATGCCTAAGCCAGAAAATGCACCAGGTAGGTCTGTAAAGAACTGTTGATAACCAACTTCAAAGCCTTGTACTGAACCGTTTTCACCGTTTACATTTTTAACTGTATCGATACCCGTCAGCCCAGCATCACGCAAGCCTGCAACATGGTTGAAGCCATCAGCATCTACTGGGAAGTCAGTTGCATCCGAGTAAACGAGGTTGTCTTGTGAAACACCTGCAACGTCAAGCTGACATACTTGGTTCCATTGAGTTACGTTTTGACCTGTTGAAGTGCTTGATGCAGCTACACAGCTACTTTCGTTACTTAAGAAAGATTCAACATCTTTATAAAATACTGCGAAAGAAATTACGTTACCTTGGTCAAAGTAATGCTCAACAGATAAGTCGTATTGCGTTGCACGATATGGTTCTAAATCAATAGAGCCTTGTGTTGCGCCTGTAATGTCGTTATTAACGTCAAACGCAGGACTTAGCTCGCTAAAGTCAGCGCGGCGCATAACTTTTGCAGCAGCAAAGCGGAATAATGTTTCGTCTGAGTAGTTATACGTTACGTTTAAGCTTGGTAAAAAGTCGCTGTAGTCATTGTCGCCAGTTACTTTTTCGCCATTAAGAAATACGCTTGATTCTAAATCTGTAGTTACATAACGACCACCCACAATTGCAGTGATGTTATCAAAGTCTAAGTAGGCTGATATATACACGGCAGCTGTATCTTCAACTACGTTACGGTATGCGCTTTCTTGGAACTCTTTGTTATCTGAAAGACTACCTGTTGACGCTAGGTTAGTACCTGCAAGTAACTGCTGAAGTTGAGCGTAAGTATTTGCTGGGTTAGATAAACCGTTGTAGCTTAAAAAGGTTAGTAGGTCGTTTTGTCCCGAATGACCTAATTGGTCAAATGAGTTGTCGTGGCTAACTGTGGTAAAGCTATTTGAAAAAGCAGCGTTGTAATCATCAACCCATAAAGTAGCTAATGAACCATCTGAGTCGTTAAATGCATTTTTATAAATGTCTTTAATTTCTACTTTGTATTGCTCATATTCGTAATCGCGGTTAGTAACACGTACACCTGCTTTTACTTTAGATATCCAGCTTAAGCTGCTGAGTGGCTCAAACATTTCAACATCAAAACGAATAGCTGTTTCGTCATTGTCTGTTCTTCTATCTTCACTTTTAAATGTACGTAGTGCTAAGTTTTGTGGGTCAGTAAATGCATTTGGATCTGAATGAATGATGCTTGGTAATTTATTACCGTCTTGAGAAAATGCACCATCGTATAAATGATTTGTTAGCTGAGTTCCGCCACTTGCTTCAAATGTTGATTTTTCGATTGGGCGAAGTGTAAATTCAGAATCAGGTCTTACGCTTTCTGATGATGCTACCGCAATTTCACCAGAGATTTTGATGCTGTCAGTAAGGTTCCACTCTGCACCAAGTGCATTTGAAAACGAGTCAGTTTCACGAAAGTCACTGTATGTTTTAGGAATACCAAATTCGTTTGTTAACGTGTAATTATTTACGCCGTTAGCATCTTGAGTTGTGTTTGCATCTGTAGATAACGAACCCGCGACGCCCAAAATAGAGTTACCACTTTGCTCACCAGAGCGCTTGGTGCCGCTTAAATCAAGATACACCATGCCATTACCAGATTGCGGTGCCCATTGAAGAGATAAATTTACAGCAGTACGTTTACGCTGTTCTACGTATTGCTCAACACTGTGCTCGTCTCGTACGATAGCGTTGCCACTTGGTGTATTACCTTCTTGGCCATTAATTTCGATATCTTGAGGTTTAACACGACTAGACGTTTCATCTTGACGAATTTCACGATCTTGATACGAAAACATAGCAATGGCACCAAAGGTACCCATTTCGTCAAAGTCCCAATTGTTACCAAGTGAACCACTAAAAATAGGTGCTACTTTTTCTGTTTTATCTGCGTATTCACCATCTAATGAAACTGCGCCTGTTAGTTTATCTAGCTCTAATGGGCGAACTGTTTTTAAGCTAACTGTTCCGCCTAATGCACCCTCAATCATATCTGCAGTAGGAGACTTAACTACTTCTACTGTTTTTAAGAAGCTTGATGGGTAATCTTGCAAGCTAATGCCGTCACGAGAGTCACCAATTGTAGAGCGACCATTTAATTCAACACGGTTTTGAGGTAAGCCACGAATAGAAACACTGTCACCCACACCAAAATCGGTATTAATAGATACGCCAGTAATACGTTGCAACGCTTCTGCAATATTATTATCAGGTAACTTACCAATGTCTTCAGCAACAATTGCATCTACAATGCGTCCGTCAGTACGCTTAAGCATAGCGGCGGCTTTCATACTGCCTAGCATGCCTTTTACTTCAATTACTTCAATATCTGCAGCTGCCGTTTCTGAAGCTGCGGGAGCCTCTTGCGCTGCAATATTTGAAGAAGCCATTAGTAAAAGGGCTGCGGCACTAATTGCTGTAGAGCTACTTCTTTTATGTTTATTAATTAATGTTGAAGTAATTTGATTGAGTTTCATGTATCTCTCCCGTTTGGGTACGACTTGCGTCATTGTGTGTGTTGTTACTTGGTTTGGTTAACCAATTTAACTGTTGCTTTCCTGTAGTGTGTCATACAGGTGGTATGGTTGAAATTAATCCAATTCAACTTTATTTACAACCTTTGTTTACCAAAATTTCACAATGTGTATTACAAAAGTCTCTTTTTTTTTGCTTATATTTAATAAATTTAATAGCTTATAGTGTGTTTTTATTTTTTATATTTTGAATGAATTTTATTGAAGTATCTTTACCAAAGGTGTGTTTTTATATTATTTGTACTATTTAATGCGGATTTTGAGCTTTTTTGATGTAATTTTATACATGTTTAGTTTGCTTTTTAAGTGATGTTAAAAATAATGAGGTGTACATTAAAGGTTGGACATGGCTTGTAACTTTTCGAAATAGTGAGAAGTGTAAAGTCATTCGATTTTATTTTGGTTATTTGCTTTGGTAATACCAATTATCAATTGTTTTTATATGAACTTTGTACTAGCTGGGGTGGGGGCGATACACTAGGTAGCGATAAATAGATTTTTACGCAAAAAAAAGCCCAGCATATTAATGCTGGGCTTTCTTAGATTAAATATATTAGCTTTTTAGCTCGCCTGTAGACGATTCTAAATGTGCTCGTATGAACCACTGAAATTGCTCTAAATCGGCTAGCTGGCTGGTGATCATATCTTCAGAGACCGGATCTAGCTCAGAAAGAGTCTCAATTGCCTTGCGGTGATCGGCATTAACGCCGTTATATACTTTATCAAGCGCAGCCAAATGTTCGGTTACTAAACCTTTGCCTACAGAGTATTCGTCCCAAGTACGGCGATCTACAATTGATTTTGGCGTACCAACAGGTACTGCACCAAGAGTGGCAATTCGCTCAGCAATGGTGTCTGTCATTTCGCGAACAATATCAACCTGAGGGTCTATCATTTCGTGCACGCCAATAAAGTTAGGGCCAACTACATTCCAGTGAATATGCTTTAAAGTAAGTTGCAAATCGATTAACGCAACCATGCGATTATCGAGAGTTTTAATAGTGCTTTGCGCGGTTTCATTGTCCATACCTGGTGCAGTAAATTCGGCTACTTTATTTGTATTACTCATAATGTCTCCTGTTATGTGATTTTGTGCCTGTAGTTGAAATAGCTCTACAAACATAACTTGAGTTATATAAAGCAATGCTTGTGCCGAATACTGTAATTTTACCTGTAAGCCTTTATTTAAAGGGGATGGCTAAACTCAAGCCCTATTAATTTAAGTACTACCTTGGTTTTTTTATGAAAAATATGCATTTAATTGTAAAATTTGCACAGAGGCTCATGCTATTGATGGATGGTAAATTTCGGTTGATTTTGTTTAATTAATTTATTAAAAATCACTCTTTTTAATAACGCCCAGTCTTTAGTTAGTAAATGCTCACTGGTATACTCCTGCCGCATTTTAACTGGAGTTATGTTAGCAATTTATGAAATATATAAACACACTGTTTACAGCGTACATGCTGCTTTTGTCTCACTCTGTAGTGGCACAAAATTGGAGCGTTACGCAACTGCATACAAATTTTGGCGATGCTTTAAATCCTTTCACAGGGGAATCGTCTTTTACACGTACTTATACTTTAGAGCATGCATCTAAGCATGATTTAGGCGACAACTACTTTTTTATAGATTTTTTAAACGACAGCCTTACCGATGGTTTTCAAGATACGGGTATTTATGGCGAGTGGTACACAACACTTAGTTTATCTAAAGCACTTGATACTTCATTAAGTTATGGCCCAATAAAAGATACAGGTTTAGTGTTTGGTATTAATGCAGGCGAAGAAGGCTTAATGAAATACACGCCAGGCATAAAACTAAGTTGGGATGCCCCTGGGTTTGATTTTTTAACCACTACTTTTGCAGGGTACATTGATGCTAACGGCGGTGTACAAAAAGATCAGCTAGCTAAACAAGATAACAGCCTTTTTATAGACCTTGCATGGGGCGCCCCTTTTTCGTTAGGTAGCCAAGCATTTTATTTTACCGGCCACGTTGAATATATTTCAGGCCGTGATGACGAGCAAAGTAACAAGGTAAACGAGTGGCTACTTGCTCAGCCCGCAGTGCATTGGGATGTTGGTCAAAATTTTAATTTAGATGCTAAGCAATTAATGGTTGGTGTTGAATGGCGTTATTGGTACAACAAGTTAGGCACTGATAAAATAGAAAATCAGCCTTTTTTACACGCTATTTGGGTGTTTTAGCAGTATATTTCAGCATTTTAAACTAATATAAAAAATAGCGCTAAAGGCGCTATTTTTATTTTGTGTGGTTGGTAAAGCGTTACTCGTACCCACGAGTTTTTTTAGTTTTAATGACGGCTATATAGGCATGCCAGCTAGCGTAGCTAAGTAGCGGCATAATGATAATAAATCCCGTTGCCCCGGTAGCAAAACCAATTGCTACTAATAAAAATATGCATATTGACCACACCACCATGGCAGTAAAGTTAGTCTTTACTGCATTCATAGAGCTAATAACTGCGGTCATTATATCTACGCGTCGCTCCATCATAATTTGTGGTGCAAAAGCAGAAAGCGAAAATACCGTTATTAGTAGCACTCCACCTATAATACTGCCTAGTGTTAAAAATGCCGATAGCTCTTCAAAGGTCGGGTTGGCGTGGCTTGGGTATAAAGCATGTACTAGTGCAGCTAAGCGCATCCAAGCAATCATTATTACCATAAGTAATATAGCAAAACCCCATTCACCTACAGGGTTTCTAAACATTGACTTAATAGAATGGGCAAAAGTTGGCTTGTGGCCTTTTTCAAGCTCCCACGCTACATCGTAAAGTCCTGCAGCAAAAGCGGGGCCTATTAAAGCAAAGGCAACCGTTGCCGGTAAAATAACTAAATAAGTACCCGTAAATATAGCGCTATAAACAATAGCGACAGGAATTAAAGTAAATATTAACCCATAAATTAGACTCAATATTGGAGCCTGGGCCATGTCTTTAAATGCAAGCGCTAGCCAATGAAAGGCGGCAAAAGTATCTACTTTGTTGCACTCTATACAACGTGCAAACTCGGTATGTCTTTCTATTTTGTTAGTTGTAGGCATATGAAGTGATCCTCTAAAGGTGACTCTTTAGGTTTAGATCAGTTGAGCATTAATTACAAATTGCTCTAGGGCTTGTTGATCTTTGTGGATTGAAATTTGTTCAATCTAGGGGCGATTTAATCGCGGCGCGAGGTTTGTAACCTAGCGGGCTCGATAACTGCTCCTGCGTTATTCTAATGGCTTAATCCCTGTAAGAATAAGTAAAAATCGAGCAAAGCTTCCGCGTCCTGCTCACGCCTCTTACCTACATACTGTAGGCAACAAAGAGTTAATTGTCCCTATAAAACCCCAAGGGCAGCGCATGTTTGGCATTTATGCTTCGTTATCGCCAATTTATGGGGAGTAACCACACTACATAGGCTCTGCCTTGCCTAAATACTAAACAGCCTGATGCAAAATTAATCACGAAAGGTCAATACGCCTAGTCAGCGTAACAATTAATAGGCTTGTTTTATTAACTACCGGGACAGTTGCTAAAAACTATCCGTAAAACTACTTCTAAATTCGTATTTCGGTTAATTTTTTGTTAACATTCTACCTTTGATAATTACAATTAAATAAAGCACTTTAATACGGAGCATAGATAATGGACGAATTAATAAATAATATTGATATAAATCAGTACTTACCGGAAGCAATAAATTGGGCAACCAACATATTACTAGCGATTGCAATTTTGCTTGCGGGCTTATGGTTAGCGGGCAAAGTACGCAATTTAATTATTGGCTTGTGTCATAAATACACTCATCTTGATGATACGCTTTTTCGCTTTTTAGGCAGCATGGCTCGCTACATCATATTAGCGTTCGTTATTATTGCTGTGTTAAATCGCTTTGGTGTACAAACAGCCTCTATTATTGCTTTGCTCGGTGCTGCGGGACTTGCTATAGGCTTAGCGTTACAAGGTGCAATGTCGAACCTTGCCGCGGGCGTTATGTTACTAATATTTAGACCTTATAAAGTAAATGACTTTATTGAGGCTGCAGGGCGTTTTGGTAAAGTAACAGAAGTAGATATGTTTACTACTATTTTACAAACGTTCGATAACCAACAGGTTATTATTCCAAATAGTCAAATTTGGGGCGCGCAAATTATAAACCATTCACATCATCCAATTCGTGGTGTGGATATGCATTTTGGTGTTGCTTACGGTGAAGATACAACGGCTGTACGTAAAGTTATAGATGGCGTACTTGCAGCGCACCCACACATACTAAAAGATCCAGCGCCTTTTGTTGAAGTAGAAACACTTAACAACAGCTCAGTAGACTTTTTAGTAAGACCTTTTTGTAAGGGCGAGCATTACTTCGATATTCTTTACACGGTGCCAGAGTTAATTAAAAAAGCACTTGATGAAAACAACATCGAAATACCTTTCCCACATCGTAAAGTTATTTTAGTTAACGAAAGCAAAGATTAACTAAATTTATAACGGTTTAAACCTAAGGGCACTTTTAAGTGCTCTTTTTTTGTGTGAAAAAGTTACATACCTGTGTAACCTTTTCTTTTATAAATCACTTCAAATACTACATTTTTATCTGTACAGCCCTTTTTTACTAGGTTAGATGGCTGGTCTTTATTTTGCATTTGCATAGTCGCTTTTAGCTTTAAAGCTCATAAAAACTATTGACCCATTAAATCAAACTGTATGAAGGACTAAACATGGCTGAATCATTTAAATACTCAGGTAATAAAGGGCATGGCGGTGAATTGCATCAAAAAGCGTCGGATGAACACCCTACCATGACCACCGCGCAGGGCTGCCCTGTAAGTGATGATCAAAACTCATTACGTGCAGGAAAGCGTGGCCCAGGATTATTAGAAGATCACATAATGCGCGAGAAAATCTTTCACTTTGATCACGAGCGTATTCCTGAGCGTGTAGTGCATGCTAGAGGCTATGGTGCACACGGATATTTTGAAACTTACGACACGCTTGAAGATTTAACCTGTGCAGATATTTTTCAGCGAAAAGGTGAAAAAACCCCAGTATTTACTCGTTTCTCTACAGTTGCAGGTAATAAAGGGTCTCCAGATTTAGCACGTGATGTACGTGGTTTTGCGGTAAAATTTTATACCCAAGAAGGAAACTGGGATTTAGTGGGTAACAATATACCGGTATTTTTTATTCAAGATGCGATGAAGTTTCCAGATTTAGTTCATTCAGCTAAAGCCGAGCCTGATCGTGGTTTTCCACAAGCGCAAACCGCACACGATAACTTTTGGGATTTTGTGAGCTTATCGCCTGAGTCAATGCACATGGTTATGTGGGCAATGTCTGATAGAGCTATTCCACGTTCGCTGCGATTTATGGAAGGTTTTGGTGTTCATACTTTTAAATTTATTAATGCCAAAGGTGATGAGAAATTTGTTAAATTTCATTGGAAGCCAAAAGGCGGCATGCAATCTGTAGTATGGAATGAAGCACTTAAGCTAAACGGCGCAGACCCTGATTTTCATCGCAGAGACATGTGGGAATCTATTGGCAACGGCGACTTCCCAGAGTGGGAGCTAGGTGTGCAGGTGTTTGAACAACAATTTGCTGATGAATTTGAATTTGATATTTTTGATGCCACCAAGCTTATACCTGAAGAGCAAGTACCAGTGCAAATTGTTGGCCGTATGGTGCTTGACCGTGTTGTAGACAACTTTTTTGCAGAAACAGAGCAAGTAGCATTTTGTACTCAAAACATTGTACCAGGGCTTGATTTTACACCCGACCCGCTACTGCAAGGTCGTAACTTTTCATACTTAGATACTCAAACCAAGCGTTTAGGTGGTCCTAACTTTACGCATATTCCGGTTAATGCGCCTAAATGCCCAATGCGTCATTTTCAGCAAGATGGCCACATGGCAATGCACAATCCAAAAGGGCGTGTTAATTATGAGCCAAACTCATGGAGCGCAGGCGAAAACAACCCGCGCGAATGCCCAGTACATGGCTTTAAAAGCTCAAAGGAACCTGAAGTAAGTGGCGGTGATAAACTGCGTTATCGCTCAGAAACATTCAGCGATCATTACAGTCAAGCTCGTCAATTTTATTTAAGTCAAACAGAGGTAGAGCAGGCGCATATTCAATCTGCGTACGTGTTTGAGCTCTCTAAAGTTGAGCATTTACCAATACGAGAACGTTTGGTGTCGCACTTGTTAAATATTGACGAAACCCTCGCAAATAAAGTTGCACAAGGACTTGGCTTGCAAGAAATGCCAGACCCAGCTGAAGCAGCAATGCCAACACGTAAAGACTTACCTGTATCTGATGCGTTAAGTATTTTGAAAAATGCGCCCAACACCTTCAAAGGCCGTAAATTAGGTATTTTAGTAAGTGATGGCTTTAATGCAGAAATTTTTGAATCGGTTACCAATGCACTTAAAAGTGAAGGTGCAAACTTTGAAATTATTGCCCCACAAGTTGGCGGTGCTAAATGCAGTAAAGGTAAGCACTTTAAAGCTGATCAGGTTATTAATGGTGGTCCATCGGTTTTATACGATGCGGTACTTGTACTCACCACTGAAGAGGGAGTTGAAAAACTAGCTGCTATTGCAGAAGCTAAAGACTTTGTAAGTGATGCGTACGCACATATGAAATTTATAGGCTTTACAAATGAGGCTAAGCCTTTATTTAAAGCGGCAGGCCTTGATGGAAAAGCAGATGATGGTTGGATAGATTTAGAGGCACATTCAGCCGATAAATTTATAAATACATTGCGTAATTTAAGATTTTGGAAACGTTAGTAAGCTCAATAATTAAAAAACCACAGCATGTAATTGTTGTGGTTTTTTTAAGCTTACCTCGTTAAGGTATTAGTCCAAGCCAACAATAAAATTAGATATATTATGAAGCTTAATGGCGCCTGTCACTGTGGCAAAGTGGTATTTACGGTCAGCTCAAAACACCCTTATCCTTATAATCTATGCTACTGCTCTATATGCCGTAAAACAGCAGGGAGCGGCGGGTTTACTATTAACTTGAACGCGCAAAACAGCACACTTGAGGTTACAGGGCGTGAACACATAACTATTTATCATGCAAAAATAGGCGATAAAATCAGCCCGGCAGAGCGTCATTTTTGTAAGCATTGTAGTGCTAACCTGTGGTTATACGATGCACGTTGGCCTGAGCAAGTTCACCCCTTTGCAGGTGCAATAGATAGTGAGTTACCCATACCACCAGAGCGCACTCATCTAATGCTTGGTAGTAAAGCAAATTGGGTAAATGCACCCATTAGTGAAGGTGACAAGCAGTTTAAAGAATACCCTGATGAAAGTATTGCTGCTTGGCATAAACGTTTAAACCTCGAAAAGTAACGCAATTTTTTGTATGAGCTAAGCTTAAATTTAGGGGCAATTAAACGCATATTTAGTTAATTAAATATTAAAAATCACCGCGTAAGTAAAGGAGAATATTATGGCAGTCTCAGCAATACCAAAAGGGTTTCATTCAGTTACACCTTATTTAATTATGAATGACACACAAAAAGCGATAGATTTTTATTGTGATGCATTTAATGCTGAACACGTAATGCAGATGCCTTTACCTGATGGTGGAATAGCCCATGCAGAAATAAAAATTGGTGATTCACATATTATGCTTTCAGATATTAGTTCTGAAGAGCATTTAAAAAGCCCAAAAGAGCTCGGTGGTACAGCGCTAAGCCTTATGCTTTATGTTGAAGATGTTGATACCGTATTTAAAAAAGCAATTGAGCTTGGTGCAACAGAAATAAGACCCGTACATGATCAGTTTTATGGTGATAGAACCGGCACGCTACAAGACCCATTTGGTCATATATGGATCATTGGTACACACAAAGAAGATGTTAGTGACGAAGAGTTAAACAATCGAATTGGGAATATAACAAATCAAGAGCAAGACGCATAACTCGCATGCTAATTAGATTTATGTACCTTTCTAATTACGTCGATGGCTTCAATGGAAGGCTTGTAGCTTTTGCTTCAGCTTAACTAGGTTTTACCTTGTTATCGACACGGTTTTCTTACCTCAAAATAGCTCACTTAATTAAGCGAATTAGTATTAATTACTAGTTAAATTTTAGGCATAAAAAAACCTCAGCCAATAATTAGCTGAGGTTCAAAAAGTGGTACCAGCGGCCGGACTCGAACCGGCACTCCTTTCGGAAGGGGATTTTGAATCCCCCATGTCTACCAATTTCATCACGCTGGCATAATTTTTCTTTAATCTTTTAAGTATAAAAAGATAAAGAAAAACCACTTAAAATAAAAAGGATACTTATATACCTCTTATTCTGTATTCGCATTATACAAACAAAAGAGGGGGCGGCAAGCCTTTTCTTTTGTTTTCAATAACAACTGGTTGATAATTAATCGCTTTTGGTTTTGGTTAAGGCATCAGACACTAAACTAGTTTGTATAATATAAAAACATATCGATTATGTACTTCAAACTTTAACCTGCTCTAATACTTGTGTTATTAGGTTTTAAGTTTTATATACCAAAACTTATACCCACAAATACCCGCAAACTCTTATTAAAATTAATTATACCGGTAGCAAAATAGTTGCTACAGCACCTAAGCCATTACTTTTGTTTACTAAACTCAAGCTGCCGTGGTGTTGCTCAATTACGTTACGACAAAAGCTGAGACCAATGCCTTGGCCTTGTTGTTTAGTGGTATAAAAAGGTACAAATATATTATCCGGGTTTGCAAGGCCATGTCCGTTGTCAGAGATGGTAATGCAGTTCACCGTGTTTTGAGTGTCAATTTTCAATGCTATTTTAACCGGGCAGGAACTGGCTTCTATGGCATTTTTTATCAGGTTAATAATTACTTGATGTAAAAATGTACGATCGGCATTAAAAGTTGGGCAGTTAATGCTACGAGTAAACTCTACATCAGGGTAAATAGCGCAAACTTGATTAAAAAAAGCCTGACTGTCTATCGTAACAATGTTGAGTGAAAGGGCTTTATTTATATCACCGTAGCGGGTTACAAACTCATTTAGGTGATTACAACGCTCACTTATTACGTTTAACGCTTGTGCCTGACGTGGCTCGGTAAGTTTTACCGCGAGGTTTTCGGCCATACCAATTACCGGAGTAAGCGAATTACGAATTTCGTGGCCGAGTACGCGAATTATTTGCTGCCATGCTTGTAGTTGGTTTTCGCGAAGAGCAGAGGTGATATTAATCATTACAATAAGTTGATGGCAACTGCCTTGCTCTATAAATTCACTGTGGCGTATCTGCCATTGCTGCGCAGTAATCGCATCGCTGAGTTGCCAATGAGCATCATGCTTTATAAGCCCTAATGCCTCTGCGCTTGAGTAGCGCAGAGTTTGCCATGGTGTATTTTTAAATTCGCTATATGCGTTGTTGGCATAGCTCAGCTTATTGTTTTGATCGAGCACCATTATTGGTACATTAAAGTGCTCAATTAGCTGATATACCAAAAATACATGCTGATCATAACGTGATTTCTTTTTAAATAATTCTTCACTTAAAGTAATTAAGCTTTGCTGCAATCGGTTGATGCTTCCGCCTTGGTAGCTCGGTTTAACGAGTTGGTTGTAGTCCTCATTCAAAATAGCATCTAGGTGGGCATGGTTACGATTAAAGCTACTTATAACTTTGTTATAAGTACTCATAAACAACTTAAAATAAATAACTAAAAATAGCACTGCAATTGTGACTGAACTTGCTGTCGACAAGGTAAAGTATTGGCTAATAAAATAGCAACCAATTGCAGATAAACAACCGCTTAGTGCAGCAAAGCTTATTAAACTACGCTCTAATGAAGAGCTAAAAAGCCAGCGTGCTTTCATACCGTAATGCCGTACTTTTCAAGACGACGGTACATAGATGATTTACCCAGACCTAATAACTTCGCAGCGTTAGGAATGTGGCCTTGAGTTTGTTTTAGTGCTAAATCAATGAGCTGTCGTTCAGCACTTTCTAGGGTCATTAATGGTAGCGTATTATTAGCTTGGTTATTATTTAGGTTAAGGTGACTCGCACTTAAAGTATCTGTTGTTGCTAATAAAACTGCGCGTTCAATAACGTGGCTTAACTCGCGTACGTTGCCTGGCCAAGAGTAGTGTAATAATGCAAGCTTGGCACAATCAGTAAGCTTTATTAAATTATGGTTATACTTTTTGGCGTGATGGCTTATAAAATGCTCACAGAGCGGGATTATATCCTCTACACGTTCTCGTAATGGTGGAATAACAAATTCAAGCGTATTTAATCGGTAATATAAATCCTCCCTAAATACGCTACTAGCGATGAGTTTACTAAAATCCCCATTGGTAGCACTTATCAGCCTAACATTAGCTTTTTTAGTGTAACTTGCACCTACCATTTCGTATTCTTGACTTTCAAGCACTCGCAGTAATTTAGCTTGTTGGGGGAGCGGAATATTAGCAATTTCATCTAGAAATAAACTGCCATTCTCAGCTAGTTCAAAGCGGCCAATACGTTCACTTTTAGCATCTGTAAACGCCCCTTTTTTATGCCCAAACATTTCACTTTCAAATAACGACTCTACAATTGCGCCCATATTTACTGCAATAAAAGGCTGAGTTTTACGAGCTGATTGTAGATGTATCCATTGGGCTAACTGACTTTTACCTGTACCATTTTCTCCGGTTAGTAAAATATTAGCATCAGTTTTGGCTACTTTTACTAGTTGCCCAATCAGTTGTTGCATTGCTATTGAGTTATAAATAAAAGGCTGTGAGGGATGATCGCTTAATTGCTGCTGTAACTTTTTATTTTTCTTAGTGAGATCATTAAGCGTTAGCTGTTGCTGAAGTAACTTTAATAGTCGCTGATTTTGCCAAGGTTTTTCAATAAAGTCGCATGCCCCTTGTTGCATTGCACGTACAGCTAAGTCAACGCTTGACCAAGCTGTCATTGCTATAACAGGAATCGCTAATTGTTTTTTTTGTACATACTGTAAAAAAGCCATTCCTTCATTACCAGACGTTGTATCGCGCGAGAAATTCATATCGAGCAAAATTAGATTCACAGCTTGGTCTGTTTCAAGCAATACTTGTGCCTCAAAAGGATCGCTGCATTCAAGCACCAGATAACCACTATCTTCTAAAATAAATCGCGCGCTTAGACGAATTTCGGGGCTATCTTCGATGATCAAAATAGTGGCAGGCATAAACTTCCAAGTAAAAGGGATAAGCTAAATTATTGTAGCGTAAAGCGATTTCTATGCCAGTGATTTTTATCTATTGAATTTCAAACTGTTAATAACTAAACAGGGCTAAATACCCATGCATTAGTCCGAAATCGGACTGTGATGGTTCGGTTTCGGCACTGCTAAGGAGGTTAATAAAAATATAACTTTGCAAATTAGGGCTGTGAGCTTCAAATTGGCACTGAGGAGTCCGTTATTGCTGCTATTTGCTAAGTAAAGTAAGTAATATTGTAGTTAATCTCATATATTTATTTAGTTTTTAATGTTGGCACGTGTTTCGCTATACCTTAAATATACAAAGCATTAAGCAGTGAAATATGGATATAGCAAAAACAACAAACACAAAAGCGTTAGCTGTTTGGCAAAAATTAATTTTAGCCGCAGCTGTTATTGTAATAATTGGGGTTATTTATCAACAAAGTAACGAATCTGGAGTATCTGTTTCGCGTAGTAATATTATTGTTGAAACGGTAAAACAAAGTGCATTAGACATTACAGTGACGGGTTATGGAGAATTAAAATCGGCACAGCAGCAGTTACTTACCGCTAAAACAGCAGCCACAGTTAAAGCTATTTTATTAAAGCCTGGCGCTATTGTCAGTAGCGACTCTGTAATTGTGCAACTTGCAAACCCTGAACTCGATCAACAGTTACAAAGTGCTGAGCAAGAGCTTAATAAATTGAATGCGAACTTGCGCCAAACAAAGCTTAATAATACGCGAGAGCTGTTAAATGAGCGCTCCCATGTGGCACAAAGTTATGCTGCGTATGAAAATGCCAAACTAAAATTAAAGGCAGAAAAAGCCCTTGTTGAGCAAGGGATTGTATCAACCTTAAATTACCAGCGTAGTGTGCTTGACGAGCAACAACTTAGCCAGCAATTGGCTATTGCTAAGCAACGTGCAGAGCAATTAAAAGAAGTGCATAAAGAGGCGCAAAGTATTCAGTTGGAGCAAATAAAGCAGCAGCAAGGTATTGTTGTTATGTCACAAACAAAGCTTACTAATTTGTCGATAAAAGCAGGGATAAATGGTGTGTTACAGCGCTTACCTGTGGAGCTTGGACAAAGCGTGAACGCAGGGCAAGAAATTGCATTAATTGGCTCGGTTGATAGCTTAATTGCTTTGATTCAAGTTCCACAAAATCAGGTTGATGATATTAGCTTAGGCCAAGTCGCACGAGTAGATACACGCCGAGGTATAGTTGATGCGCGCGTTACGCGTATAAGTCCTGTAATTGTTAATAATACGGTAGAAGTAGAGCTTGCTTTGCCTAAAATATTACCCGAAAACGTGAGACCGCAACTAAGTGTTGATGCAAATATTATTGTTGCAAAGCTCGCTAATGTTACCTTCATAGAGCGCCCGGCAAACGTTAAACCATATACCGAAGTTGCGCTATATCAGCTTAATCCAATATCAGGTGATGCAAGTTTAGTTAAAGTGAAATTTGGTCGTTTAGCTGGACGTTATATTGAAGTGTTAGGTGGTGTAGCTGCTGATCAGCAGTTAATAATTTCAGATTTAGCCAACCTTACTCAAACTAACCAAACAATTCACATAAATTAAGGATGAATACAATGGCAGAGCAAATAAATAAAGCCCTTAAAAGTGCCGTGCTAGAAATGAAAGGACTTAGTAAAGTATTTGAAACTGATGAGCTGCAAACTTATGCGCTGCGCAGTATTGAATTGAAAGTTTACAGCGGTGAATATTTGTCTATATCTGGGCCATCTGGGTGCGGAAAATCAACATTATTATCAATCCTAGGTCTACTTGATATGCCAACGAGTGGTGAATATTTTATTGATGGTGTGAATGTTTCTAAGCTTACACTGAATCAAGCTGCTGACATTAGAAACGCTAAAATAGGATTTATTTTTCAGTCATTTAACTTAATTGATGAACTAAGTGTATTTGATAATGTGGCATTGCCACTTCGCTACCATCACTCTAAACCAAGCAAGCATGAGATTGCTGAAAAAGTAAAAGCGTGTCTTGAAAAAGTGGGGCTTGGGCATCGAATGAGCCATAAACCTAGCCAGCTTTCAGGTGGTCAGCAGCAACGTGTTGCCATAGCGCGTGCCTTGGTGGCAGAGCCCACAATTTTGCTGGTGGATGAGCCAACAGGTAATCTAGACTCAAAATCGGGCGACCAAGTAATGCAAATATTGACTGACTTAAATAATGGGGGAACAACTATTTGTATGGTAACTCACGATCCTCGCTATGCCGATATGGCAAGTCGTCAGCTAAAACTCCTTGATGGTGAATTACTTGGTGAAATAGCAGTAAAAGAGCCACTAAACGCTTAAATAAAATTGCTCTTTATCAGCGAGAATAAAATGGAATATGTGAAAGGTTTAAAACATAAACCGCGATTAATCAATTACTCAAAGGAGTGAGGTAATGACTTATAATTTTAAAAATGCATTACTCAATATTACAAGACATAAAATTTATAGCGTAAGTGTTGTCGCAACCTTAAGTATTGTATTGGCGGCGTTAATTACAGTACTAACGCTTGCGTATATTATGCTGATAAAGCCACTCCCTTATCCTGAACAAACGCGTTTAGTTAAAGCTGAGTACGCTCAAATAGATTCAACAGGGACGCTTAATACGCGTGCATTTAATTACCCTGCGCTAATTGATTTATATAAAAATCATAACGTATTTGAACAAGTCGCTTTGGTGTATTACGCACAACAACGCCTTGATGATGTAGCTGGCTTACCCATCGTAAATACGTCATTTGTAACACCGCAGTGGTTTGATTTATTTGCTATTAAGTTGCATTTAGGTCGAGGCTTTAGTCAAAAAGAGAAACTAGACAGCTTTAACCCAGTAGCAGTGATCAGCTATCAAACATGGATAAATGATTTTGCTGCTAAAGAAGATATTATTGGGCAAAGGCTGGGTGTAGGAGGGCAGCAATTTAAAATTATTGGTGTAGCTGCTGCCAATTTTAAAGCTCCAGCCCTTATTAAAACAGGCCAAGAAACGGCTATATGGCTGCCTTGGGATTACAATTTAACATCTGAAGAGGCAAAACCTTTTTGGTGGAATCGTTATTCAGACAGTCATTTAGTTGCTAAATTACCAAGCAATACAAATCTATTGCAAGCCAGTAAAAAGCTATCTCAGTATGTTGATAGTGTGTGGCAACAACATATTACAACAGAGGCATTTTTTTCCGGTTGGCATATTCAGCTTGAGCTTAATCCACTGCAAAATGTGATATTAAAAGAAACGCCGAAAAATATTTATTGGCTTATTTTAGCTGTGCTAGGTTTGGTTATTATTGCGTGTGTAAACATTAGCAATGTATTTATTGTTCGTACAGCTGCGCGTAAGCATACCTTAGCACTAAGTGCTGCTGTAGGCGCAACACGGTTTATTTTGTTTAAACAATTTTGGCTTGAAATTGTATTATTAATAGGAAGTTCAAGCTTTATAGGCCTTACTTTATCCGCTGTTATTTTGGCTGAGTTGAGTCATTTAGCTCAGGCTATATTACCTCGAGCAAGTGAGTTGTCGGTTAATATGGCCTCAGTACTTATTGCGGTACTGAGCTGTTTAATACTGAGCACTCTATTTGCCTATTTGTGTACGCGTATTATTAATTATCGTGAACTAATCGGTGGCTTAAAGTCAGCAGGAAAAGGCAAAACTGTACAGGTAAGTAAGCGTATTTGGCAAAGTTTGGTGGTATTTCAGGTCGCCATCACATGTACCTTATTATTTATTAATCTTTTAATCTTCAACGTTAATAACGCCAATATAAAAGAAGCTTTCACACTGCCTATTAAGCAACTCACTAGTGTTGAAATTAATTTAGCTAATTATTTATCAGCAGACAGAGAAAAGGCAAACCAAGTACTAAATCAAGCAGCTAATGAAATAGCTTTATTGCCAGAAGTAGCTCAAATTAGCCGCTCATCTTCACCTATCAATGATAATTTAATTACCTGGTCACTCATTGAAGTCGCGAACAATAAACTGGTGCTCCCGTTTGGCAAAGCCGTTGACGAGCATTATTTTTCAGTGCTTAAACAACCCATACTACAAGGGCGTAGTTTTTCAGCTGAAGATGTTAAAAGTGACGCTAATGTAATCGTTATCAATGATGTACTTGCCAAGCAGCTATCAAGTGATGGTAATGCGTTAGGGATGCGCTTAAGTTTTGATATTACATCTGGTCGTGAAAGCGACTTAACAATTATAGGTATTGTTAAGGCGATGCCAATTCCAGGTAAAGCACTAAAAGAGCCAAAAGCCTTTTTGACTCGTCAAGGGTATCGCTCATTTATTATAGAGCTCAAAAATAATCAACAATTAAAAAAGCAAACGCTCAATACATTACTGCAAAAAATAGATGCAGGTATTTCGGTGCATAAACTTGAGTCGCTAAATTCTCAGCGTGATACTGCACTGTTTCGACAATACGTTGTATCAGCTACAACGATAATGCTAATTGTTGCGACAATAGTATTAACCAGCATTGGCTTGGTGAGTATTATGCGTTACTCAGTGCAGTTACGACGTGCAGAAATTGGCATTCATTTGTGTATAGGCGCTAAACCGCTAGATTTATTTTTATTAGTATTTAAGCAAAGTGGTGCTGCTATTTTGATAGGGGTTTTATTAAGTGTTGGTATTTTACTTTTACTGCAACAGCAATTACAAAATATAGCTAATACAGTACCTACGCTAACTCAGCTAGTATTATTCCTTACTACCTTAATATTTGTAGTAACTCTTGGTGCAATAGCATGTTACTTACCTCTAAATGCACAATTAAAGCGCCCAGCAATTACAGGCATACAAAGCGAAAGCTAAAACTTTTGTACAGCATGGCTTTTAAATGGTAGCAAGCCCTAGCACTTACAAAGTAAAACCCAACGAACTGGGATGCTAATAAATAATTGAACTATTGGTAATAGTTAATCGTATTATAATAATTATTCCCGCTTTATTCCGATGTTGCGCTTAATTCAGGTATTATTTGCGCAACAAGGTTTTTAAGACATTATATATGACCCAATTAACTGCCAAGCAAAATATTCAAGCGATTGTGAAAGCCATAAAAGCAGAAGAGGCATCACTTCGCCAAAAGCATCCATTACTTGCACATCAAAATATCTTAGGGTTAATCATTTTATTGCTGTCGCTGAGTGCTCTTATTGGCGTTGGGGTTTTATATTATTTAGCCATAATACCTGCTTGGGTGTGCATAGTGCTTGCGGCTATTGCTGCGTCTATTTCCCATGAGTTAGAACACGATCTTATACATAAACAATACTTTAGTAACCAGCCGTTTATGCATAATTTTATGATGCTAACAGTATGGTTAATGCGGCCAAATACTATTAGCCCGTGGTACCGACGTAAAATGCATTTACACCATCACAAAACCTCAGGCACACAACAAGACTTAGAAGAACGCTTGGTGGGCAACGGTATTAAAAACCCATTTATGCGTGCGCTAGTTATTGTAGATGGGTTATTAGGGTTAGTTATTTCTACTAAACGTTTTAGAAAAGAAATTAATGGCTTTAGTTTTTCGAGTGTTTTTAATGCGGGGTTTCCGGTAACAACTGCGTATTTTGCTATTTTATACAGCGTTATTGTGTTTCATATCGTGGATTTATTTATACCACTTTCGCTAAATTCGCCTAGCTGGTTGTTAAGCACAATGAACGTGTTTGAATTTTTAATGGTTGTACTTATTGTGCCTAATATTATTCGCTCAAGCTCGCTTAACTTTGTTACCTCAAGCATGCATTACTATGGCGGCGTTAATAACATGCTTGAGCAAACACACGTGCTAACGAGTCGTTTATTTATGCCGTTTCACTTGTTTTGTTTTAACTTTGGTAAAACGCATACCATTCATCATTTTGTGCCAAATCAGCCATTTTATTTACGTCAAATGTTAAGTGAGAAAATACTTAAAGTAATGGCACAACACAACGTGCGCTTTAACGATTTTGACAGCATTAAAAATGCGAATGCTTATAAATAATTACCTCCAACATTAGGAGGTCTTACATTGCTATTCTTATTTTATAATCTGAATAGCAATTATGTACCAAGCCTATTACTCTCTAGCTTCTTCTATCCACCACCGCGCTTATTAAAACTCACTTTACGTGCGTTGGTTGACTATTCAATGCCATTTTTAAATCAACAAAAGCAAAAATGGTAGGCCTAATTAGCGCTAAATCTTTACACTAAAAATAGATAAAGCCCCCCATAGTTGGGCATCTAGCTTAAATGGGATTGATTATTGTAGAGCCTTCAGTAATAGTGGTTATAGGGCGAACTAATTATGTTCTCAATAATACATAAGGTCTCGTGCTCATCAATATTATAAAACCAATAAATATAATAAGGACAAACAGGATGAAAAAATCACTAATTTCAGTAGCGCTGGGCTTTGCTGCCCTAAGTGCATTTAATGCCAATGCAAACATTGATCAGCAAGTGAAAAAGGTAGAGCAACAGGTTATTGATTGGCGACGTGATTTTCATCAAAATCCTGAGCTTGGAAATCGCGAAACCCGCACAGCAGGTATTGTCACTAAGCACTTAAAGTCGCTGGGTATGGAAGTACAAACAGGGATTGCTCATACAGGTGTTGTGGGGCTATTAAAAGGTGCAAAGCCTGGCCCTACGGTAATGTTACGCGCAGATATGGATGCACTGCCAGTTACCGAAAAAGCCGATGTTGATTTTAAATCAACTAAAACGACTAATTATCGTGGTGTTGATGTAGGTATAATGCATGCTTGTGGGCACGACACGCACGTGGCCATGCTAATGGGCGCTGCACAAGTGCTTGCAAATATGAAAGATGAGCTACACGGTAATATTATGTTTGTATTTCAGCCTGCAGAAGAAGGCGCACCAGAGGGGGAAGAAGGTGGCGCTGAGCTAATGCTTAAAGAAGGCATATTTAAACAATACAAACCAGAAGCTGCTTTTGGGTTGCACATAACATCTAGTTTGCACAGCGGTAAAATTGGCTATAGAAGTGGCCCTGCAATGGCCAGTGCAGACCGATTTGAAATAACTGTGCATGGCAAGCAGGCACATGGCTCTGCACCGTGGACAGGGGTTGACCCAATTGCCGCAGCTGCGCAAATAGTAACAGGCGTTAATCATATTGTTAGTCGCCAAATCAACATTACCAAAGAGCCTGCTATTGTCTCGTTTGGTAAGATAGCGGGTGGGGTACGTAATAATATTATTCCTGAAGAAGTTGAAATGGTAGGCACAATTCGTAATTTTGATATGGATAACCGAGCACAAATATTTGAAAAAATAAAAACCACAGCCACGCACATTGCTAAATCGTCAGGTGCTACTGCAGAGGTACACATTCACGAAGGTTATCCGGTAACGATTAATAACCCAAAGTTAACTGCGCAAATGTTACCTAGTCTTAAGAAAGCAGCAGGTAATGAAAACGTAGTTGAAATGGGAAAAATAACTGGCGCAGAAGACTTTTCGTTTTACGCATTAGAAGTGCCAAGTGTATTTGTATTTTTAGGCGGTACACCTAGTGAGCAAGATTTAAATACAGTGGCTAGCAATCACTCCCCTTATTTTTATGCCGACGAATCATCGTTTAAAGTAGGCACTAAGGCGCTTAGCCTATTAGCTGTTGATTATTTAAACGCACATAAAAAATAATTTAGGCGCACCACGTTACGCTATTAGCTTAACGTGGTATTGCTGTTTTATTTAAAACATCGGATCATGTTTGTAGCACTTGCTCAACTTTGAAAAAATCACTCTAAAGAATTAAAAATCTAACCGAACATACAAATGAACCGGCGAGCAGTTTTTTATATTTTAAAAATAATGAATCGATATTGCCGGTCTTATATCTCGATTCAATCTTCATAAGCATTAAGGATTTAAATAATGGAAATTACTGGAAGCTGTTACTGTGGTGAAATTAAATACCAAGCAAAGTCTCAAAATAACAACGCACTTGTTTGCCATTGTAGTGATTGCCAACGTATGTCGAGCGGCCCATTTAGAGCCGTTATAATTGCAGAGCCAAATTCGGTCGTGTTTACTCAAGGTGAGCCAAAAGAGTTTGTTAAAACAGCGCAAAGCGGTAACAAGCGTGCGCAAGGTTTCTGTGGCACATGTGGAACAACACTTTATGCAACTAACGAAGCTAAAGCTGACCGTGTATATGGCTTGCGTATTGGTGCGGTTGATCAGCGTGATCAGTTTACACCAACAGCACAAATTTGGACTAAATCAACATTGAGTTGGTTGAGCGGCTTACACGAAGTACCTGCGTTTGATACAACCCCACAAAACTAGTTAGTTGGGGTTATCAGTATTACTTTTTTAGTAAGTGATTTGAAATTTATTTAACCAAATGACTGTCTACTTATAAGTCAGTCATTTGGAGAATAATATGTGTAGTTCACCTAAAAGCAGCCGAGCAGTTAAAAAAACAGCCATTAGTTTTAATGATGAGCTTACTCAAGAGCAGCGCTTACGTTTTGCTGCAAAAGCTAATTTAGCGCAAGAGCGCCGTGAACAGCGTGAAGCAACGAATAAACGCTATGAGCAAAAGCACGCGAGTAGTAAACCTTCATCTGGTTTATTTTCGTGGTTACAGCAGCTAGTTAGCTGATTTAGCTAAAGTGGTGTTTTTACCACTGCCTAAACCACATAAAGCACACAGTACTCCGGCAATAGCGCACAGCCATAATGGCGCACTCCAACTACCTGTTGTAGTGTGTAATGCACCAGCTAGCATAGGCCCAATAGCGGCGAGTAAATAGCCTACGCTTTGCGACATACCTGAAAGCGACGCTGCTTGTTGCGAATCGTCAGTTCGTAAACTAATAAACGACAGCCCCAATATAAAACATGCCCCAGAGCAAAAGCCCAGCATTAGGGTCCAAACAAAAGCAAAGCTAGGCATGTAAAGCAGCCCCAATGCACTGAGTGCACTCAACATGGCTAAAGTAAAGCTAAGCGCGCTTTGATCTTTTAATTTGGCAAGTAACGGAATTAATATTAAACCCGGTAATGCAGTCGCTATTTGAAAAGCACCATGATAAGCACCTGCTTGGGTAGCTGAGTGACCGGTTTCGATTAATATGCTTGGTAACCACGTAATAATTATATAATTTAAAAACGAGTTTAAGCCCAGCAGTAGGGTAATTTGCCATGCTAGTAAATAACGCCATACACTTTTTGACGTGTCAGTGTGTTGAGCAATACTCGCGGGTTTTGTGTGCTTACTTAATTGCGACATCCATACAATAATACTCGCCAAAGTAATAAGAGCTGATGAGCCCAGCGCAAGTTGCCATCCTAATCCGTTTAACTGACTAAGCGGAAATACCAAAGTGGAAAACCCACCCGATACCACGCCCATAGTAAGCACGTAGGCTGAGATCATTAACGCAACCTTTGCAGGAAAGTCGCGCTTAATTAAACTTGGTAATAATACGTTTGCGATGGCAATGCCCACACCAATAATAGCGGTGCCTACAAAAAGCATAGCTGAGGTATTTATTACCCGCGCTGCAACCCCTGCAAGTATAAATAGCAAAGCCACAAACAAGGTGCGCTCTAACCCTTGCTTTTTAGCAAGAGTTGCGGCCATTGGCGATACAACCGCAAAGGCAATGAGTGGCAAT
Source organism: Pseudoalteromonas sp. FUC4 (assembly GCF_008370255.1). Classification (GTDB taxonomy): domain Bacteria; phylum Pseudomonadota; class Gammaproteobacteria; order Enterobacterales; family Alteromonadaceae; genus Pseudoalteromonas. The sequence continues at coordinate 398,290 of NZ_SEUI01000003.1, forward strand.
GTTGTTAAAAAACCAGCTTGCGATGCGCTAAGCCCAAAGTGATTAATAATTTGTTCAAGCACAGGTGCAATACCTGTAAATGTGGCGCGTAAATTTGCGGCAATAAGTAATATGCCAAGCACAAGTAATATGCCAGCAAAGCGTGATTTAGGTTTGTTATTTAACAAAAGGGAAGACCATTAAAGCTAATACTTAATGGGCGCTAGTATAAAGGCTTAGCAAAAACTATAATTTAGAGATAATGACATTAAATAACTAAAAACAGACAAAACTATGTTTGATGCAATTGGCTGGGACGACATTAAAAATTTTGAAATTATGGCGCAGCCCATAATAGCCAAAATTGAGCATGCCCATGCAAGTCACGAAATACCACTACATACCCATCCAAAAGGGCAATTAATTTTAGCGCTACATGGTTATGTAACGTGTGAAGTGTCGGCCAAAATGTGGATGGTGCCTACGCACAGTGCAATTTGGATCCCAGCACAAAAGGTGCATAGTAATAGGGCATCTGATAACGCGCAGCTTTGTCATTTATTTATTGATAGTAGTAAAAACGGTATGCCGTTAAATACCTGTACGTTAGCTATTACGCCGCTGGTTAAAGAGCTAATGTGTGAGTTGGCTGGGCATAATCAGCACTATACTTTAAATAGTAAAACAGCAAGTTTAGCGCAGGTGTTATTTGATCAACTTATTGAAATGCCCGTACAACCACTTGATTTTGTATTATCTAAAAACGAGGTAATTCAAACCATGAGCGATCAGCTTATAAACAACCCAAACAATCGAAAAACACTACCACAATGGGCTAAGCAGTTTGCATTGACTGAGCGCACATTAGCGCGGTTAATTAAAAAAGAAACCGGTATGACATTTGGAAAATGGCGTACGCAATTGCATATAATTACAGCCTTAAAAGCGCTTTCTGATAAGCAAAGTGTGCAGCAGGTGTCGGAGTTATTAGGGTATGAGTCGGTGAGTGCATTTATTACTATGTTTAAAAAGGTAATGAAAAAGTCGCCCATGAAATACATGAGCGACTTAAATCAGTTAAATTAGCTTAGCCCTTAAGTGAGCTTAGCCTTTAAATAAGCACTACCACTTGTAAGTAGCCGAAAGCATCGCGTTACGAGGCCTACCCGGGAAGTATCTGTCGCCGGTAAAACTGGTGTAGTCGGCGCGCTCCGCATAAGCTTCATCAGTTAAGTTAATAATACGAGCAAGTAGCTCAAGATTACTAGTAACTTGCCACTGTGCGCGTAGGCTTAAAACATCATGCCCTTGGTATTTATTTAAGTTTTCTGGGTCGGTGTAGTAGTTACCAACGCGATGCCACTGTAAAGCAAATTGCGCGTTATTTAATGCCTGCCATGTTAAATCAATATTTGCAATATTGCGCGGCGCGGTATCTATGTCGTTACCGTTTATATTTAAACCATTAAGTATTTGGTTATTAGTATAAGTATGTTTTGCGTGGGTACCTGCAAAGTTAAGCGCAAGCGACTTTGTGAGTTGGTAATCAAGTTCAAGCTCAATACCACGATGGCGAGAGCTGCCATTATTTACCGTAAAAAAGTCGCTATCGCGGTAAATCGTATTGTGTTTACTCATAGCGTAAACCGACACGCCATAACGTAGTTTTTCGTAGATTCCTTTAATACCAAACTCTGCGTTATTCGCTATTTCGGCGCTTAAATTTGCAGTAGTTTGCTCGCGTTGTAATTGGTATAGCTCAGCCGCTTGTGGCGCTCTGTAACCGCGAGAAAAGTTCGCATAAAGCGTGTTATTTGTATTGTACTGATAACTCAACCCAAGCTTTGGCGATAAATTACTAAAACTATTTTTTCCACTTTCAGGGCGGCTGTATCTACAGCCACCAAAGCCGCATTCTGTGCCATCGTCTTTTGTTCTACCTGCTAGCATATTATTGGTGTAGTCGTACTGCATATGCTCGTAGCGCACACCTGCGGTAAGTAACCACTTATTTAATTGCCAATCAATAGATGCAAAAGGCGCATAAAGCGTGGCGTTTACATCGTAATCGTAATGCTTACCTTGTGGCACTGTAGCAACTAAAAATGCAGAGCCTTGAGTGGGCTCGTTTTGGCTTTGAATAAAGTCGGCTTGCGTGTATTCGCCATCAAGCCCTAGGTTTATTTTTACATTACTTTGTAAATTATGTTGATAAAGAGATTGCACACCAAAGCCGGTTTGGCTGTTTTTTTCAAGCGGTGTGCCGGGTAAAAAGTGCTTAAAAAAGTCCATGCTTTGGTCGCGAAAATATAACGTAGTAGAGAGCACATCATTGTTATTTAATTGCCATGTTGCATTGCTCCATGCTCTAAATGCGCGTGCTTTTCTAAATGCGTCTGGGTCAAAGTTTTTTTGCGCTAGGTCTTCGTTTTTATAGCTTTCAAAGCCTGTAATAAATCCAGCCGTTTGCTGATCTAGGTTTGTGTAAGTGAGGCCTGAGGTCAGTAATAAATTATTATTTGAATAGCGATGGCGAATATTTACTTTTTGTTGCTCTACGCTTTCGTCATCGCGGTAACCGCTATCGTCGGTAACACTTGCGTTAATGCCTATMCCGCTGTTGCCGTAATCTTGTCCTGCGCGTAATTTGTAGCGAGTATAMCCGTACGAGCCATAATCTAAGCCAACTAAACCACCGCCTTGTGTGGTGTCGGGCGTTATTACATTAATAACACCATGCACAGCATTTGAGCCATAAAGTGCAGAGCCTGGACCTTTTAGCACTTCAATGCGCTGTGCCATTTCGCTGTGCGCCTCAAATAGCTCGTTTATGTTACAAAACCCAGCGGCTCTAAGTGGTATGCCATCTTCTAAGGTTAATATGCCACCACAAGCGCCAGCGCCCGAAAGTACCGGGGAGCGAAGTGCGGGTAAATATTCTTGGCCATTTCCGCGTTGAATATTAGCACCCGCTACACGTTGTAGAGTTTCTTCAATATGGGTAGGCGCTATGCTATTTAGCTGCGCTTCGCTGAGTGTACTTATTGATAAAGGGAGTGGGGTAGATAGCGCTTCAATACGTGATGCCGTAGTTGTTATGGTTTCTATTGCATCGTTGTTTTGATTATCGGCAAACGCAGCGTGGCTAAAGGGTAATATCAGCGGCAAAAAATAAGGTTTCATACATTCCTTGAAAGTAATCTATATTGCATTACCTCTATAATATGCGGTTTTAATATGCATTTAAACTTGTTGCGTTAAAGCGTACGTAACCTATAAATCCGATACGTAATTGATAAAACAAAACAAGCTACAGCAGGAAACACCAAAGCCAGCACTAAGTAATACTCAAATAAAACAAAACCGGTTATACCGCCTAGTAAAAAGCCTGCAATAATGAGCAAAAACATAACCCCTTTACGAGTATCAAATTGCTCACCTTTAAGTGCTTTGCCTATCATTAAACCAAGGTCAGTAAAAATACCCGTTAAGTGTGTGGTACGAACTACTGCGCCACTGTAATTAGTGGCTAACGCGTTTTGTAATCCACATGCAGCAGATGCGAGGGTAATGCCATAAACGTAAGATTGATTAAGTAGGTAGGCACTTGCTAACAGTAAAGCGCCTTCAATAAATAAGAGCGTGTCGTAATGGCGGCCAAGTTTTAATGAACGCCCTGCAAGTAAAAAACCAGAAAGTGCAGAGCCCAACATAAAGCTAATGAGTATGCTAAATAACAGCAAAGCGGCTGACGTGCTGCTCATTAATTTAATACCCAACAAGGTAACAGAGCCTGATAAGTGCGAAATAGCCTGGTGCTCAAATCCTAATAAGCCTACAGCGTTTACTATGCCTGCTATAAATGCGAGCGTAAACGCGCCATATTCAACCCACTTTGGTAGTTTTGTAAACATTGGTTATCTCTTAATATGTGCAGAGTTAATTATTGAGCTTGTGCTTTAAAACGCCTTATTTGTTCGTCAACTAATTTTGTATCCATTACGCCACGTTTAAAAGCAATATAAACGGGGAACGAATAGTCATTTAATTGCCGAGCATAAATGTTTTTATATTTTTTTGAGTACCACAAACCAGCCTGATAGTTGGTTATTGCATATTGCACACGGTTTTTTTCTAATAGCTCAAAAGTGGCTTCAGTAGAAAGTGAACGAAGTAAGTTATTTTCATTAATTGTGTATTTTGTAGCGATAATTTCGGGAAGAATAACACCGCGTAGCATAGCTATAGCGGCTTTTGATAAATCATCAGTAAGTAGATTATCTTCATTTAATGTGAATAAACCAAACTTAGTGGTATGCAAAGGTTCGCTAGTAAAATCTAAATATTCTGTACGCTCTTTATAGTTAGCCAATGAGAAATAGCAGTCGTAATAGCCCAGCTTCATCTCTTTTTTAACACGCGCCCAAGGTAAATGAACAACGTCAATCTTGAGGTTTAAGTTTTTTTCAATAAACTTTATGTAATCAATATCTAAACCTGTAAATGTATCTTCTTTTTCATCGTAAATAGTAAAAGGAGGGTAGTGCGTTGTTACGCAGCGCAGGGTTTTACTTGGCGCTGCAAGTAACAACGAAGGTAAAGTTAAAGCTAAAAACAGAAATATTGCGCGCATAAATATAAATTCGATATCTTTTAAAATACATAAATTGAACGCCAATTATACAGTTACTGAGCTTAATTGCATTGATCTAAGTATTTTTACCTAGCGTATAAGTTAAATTTTGTGAGATATACCATGTTTAACGCAGAGCAGCAGTCACGCATTATCGAAATGGCGTGGGAAGATAGAACCCCTTTTGAAGCAATAGAGCAGCTATACGGATTAAAGTATCCGCAGCTGGTAGTATTTATGCGCGAACATATTTCAAAAGGCAGTTTTAAAGTGTGGCGTAAACGCCATGCTGGTCGTAAAACAAAACATTTAAAATTACGCGATCCCGCCATTATGCGAAGCCACTGTAAAACACAATATAAACAACGTTAAATAAGTGTAAGTTGTTTCATATGATGTTCAGCCGTGTTTGTTAACCTTTAGCTATTAATTACGCTAGAGATTATCTATGAGAGCACTAACATACACAACACTAATAGCATTGGCTTTATGTTCAATAAGCGCAGACGCAAAACCACATAAACATAAGCATGGTCATAAACACGGCCATAATAAGCATCATTCTCATAAACACAACGACAATGACTACCTTTCTAAAAAAGAGGCTAAGCAGCTAATTCGCGCAGGATGGACGCCACCAGGGCTAAGTAAAAGCTACCACCGTGGCGACTATTTAGATCGTGATTTATACAAACGAGGTAGAGTGATTGAACGATCTAGGGATAATGGTACAGTGAGTATTGAAATAGACCGTACAGTTATTCACATGGTGCACGACACCCGAGAAATACTTTCAATTTTAAGTCGCTAAATTAACTTTATAAGGATATTAAAATGCTCATTGCGCTGGCTATAATTATTGGCTTTTTTTTACTGGTTACCTTATTACCTATGTCGTACAGCCAGCATTACTTAGTGCGTAGCTGCGACTTTGTGCGCTTACAGGTTTTTTATATTGCCAGTTTTGTAGCTGTTACTTCGTTGTTTTTATTATGGCAAAGTAGCGCAATAGGTTACGTGTTTATAGCCTTAACCTCATTACTTATAATGATTTTACAAGGTAAATGGATTTACCCGTATACATGGCTTGCTAAAAAAGAAGTGCAAAGCGCACCTAAGCATATAGATCATAGCGTACGAATTATGTCGGCAAATGTACTGATGTCGAACCATAAAAGTGAGCAGTTAATTAGCCTTGTTGATGAGCATCAACCCGACCTACTTATTACGCTTGAGAGTGATAGCTGGTGGGAAAATAAATTATCAGTCATTAAAAAAAATTACCCGTATTACATAGAATGCCCTAAAGACAACCGTTATGGCATGCACTTATACAGCAAGTTTAAAATACTCGATGCACAAATATGTGAGCTAATAGAAGAAGATATTCCTTCAATTCATATTCTGTTTGAAAACAATGAAGGCCTACAAATGCAAGGGCACTTTATTCACCCAGCACCACCAAGCCCGACAGAGGAAGACTCATCACGTCCGCGCGATTCAGAGCTAATAATGGTGGCTAAAGCACTTAAAAACCCTACACGGCCTACCATAGTTGCCGGTGATTTAAATGACGTAGCATGGTCGCGCAGCACCCGTTTGTTTATGCAAATAAGTGGATTTTTAGACCCTCGAAAAGGCCGTGGTTTTTATAACACCTTTCATGCAAGTTACTTTTTTATGCGTTGGCCGCTCGATCACTTATTTCATAGTGAAGGCTTTAAAGTAAAACGCATTAAGCGTTTAGCTAAATATGGCTCAGATCACTTTGCGTTACTCACTGAGCTTTCTTTTGAGAACGCTAATCAAGAGTCACTAGAAGATAAACCCGAAGATCTAAAGCATGAAGAAATCCAAGAGCTTGCTATGAATAAGGCCGACAAGCGAAAAGTGCCGAGGTTTGAGGAAAAGTTATAGCTATTAGGCAGTGTAGGTCGGATAAGTGGCGAAGCCACGCCATCCGACAAAAATAATGAATTGGCTAGCAACAACACGGCTACCACGTTTATGTTGTTGAGTGGCTAGAAAGTGCCAGCAGCGGACATTGGTAACGAGCCTGTAGAATTTCTATTTTAGAGAAAACAGCCTCAGAATCCATTAAAAATATAGCCTCAAATTGCGTTGCTACGTGAAGACTGAGGGAACAATCCACTAGAAAGTGAATATTACGGGCTGTATGAATACAAAAATTATCCGTTACTTTCCACTTTTTAGTAATTCTACAGTCTCAACGCCGCATTAAGTGGACAGAAATAGTGGGTTAAAATGTGTAGCATAGAGAAACATAACCCACTGTTTTAGTTTCGTTTAAGCATGTGTTTCAAATCATATACCAAGCTTTAATCTTAGCTGCTCAAATCCCGTCCCCTTGGGGCGTAAATTTCTTTGTACTTGCCGACTGAAGATACTATTTAACTCAACAACTCAAGTAACAATGCTTCACAACGAGTATGAGAATTTGTAGCATATTCTATACAATATTGTTCTAGCTGAGCTATCCCGTTACACCCTTCTTCACATAAGTAGTCGAAGAACATAGTGTGCTCATCATTTAAACTACCGATGATTTCTTGGGGAAAATGTTTTAACGATCCATCTACTAGTCCTCTTAACTCGTATGCTTTTGAATAACCAAAACCAATAGACTGAAAATCTTGATACTCTTTTGTTTCTTTTAAAACCTTTTGAGGGTTAGCTTTTGCTGCAAGCGTATTAAAAGATGCTGAATTTTTATACATTATATAATGAACTGGAATAATCAGCAGCGGTTCTGTGATATTTTGTATCTGTATATCGTTAAACTCATTTGATATTAAAATATTTTTAATTGCATAATAACACCAATTAAATGCTGTCAAAATAACGACATCATGATTAATTACTCTAACTAAATTACCATCAAAGTGTTTAGAATTATTAAAATCAAGAGATATAGATTTTGATAGTTCCAGTATTTTACGCGAAAAAATAAAATGTTTTTCTGGTAACCCAAGACTCTTTAGTTCTATTAAAATATCCTGCTCATACTTTATAAAAAATAGTGAATTGATATCTTGTTGCGGATATCCAAAATCTTTAACAGCAACTGGCTGTTCGTGAATTGTATAATTTTCATTCTTCAGCTTTAAACTTGAATTGTTTGATGCGAGGGAATCATGTTTAAGAGGCTGCTCATTAATATTATTCTCTCGTGAATGCTTCTTTATTTGAGTCTCATCTTCACCAGTTCCATACACTTCTTTTAAAACTGAATTGATACGAGCCGTAATAGTTAAAAGAGCAAAGTGTTCTACTATATTGCCTTTAAAAAAGTTTTGTTTATTGACTAGAATTTGTGATTTTCCGGCCATTCCAATTTCTTTGATATCACCTAAACAAATCTTTCTCATGGGAGTCATTATTTCATGACAGTATAAAGCATCCCTAGTCACTAACATGCCATCCTTGGCACCTCCAAAAACAGTATCATCAATAAGTATTAATACATCATTAGGATTAACTCCAGAAGCGTATCCAAGCGCGTTTTTGAGCTTTTTTGGTGGAATATTTGGTTTAGTAAATATTTTATCATAAGACCAGTTCCATTCTTTATTGCCTAATAAAAGGTGCTCAAATTGACTGTTCATTTTACTTCCTTAGTTTGTCTTGATATATATTTTGGATGAGTGTCAGTACATAACATTTTAGTATTTATGCGACACACTGTTTGTGTTACATAGTCGCTTGTTAGGCTGAGGCGCTATCTGCTCGGTATGTGAGATTTGGTGTTGTTTATGCTATGGGAATTTGTTTTTATGGCCTGAGCGATACCAAGCCAACTTTACTGGCGTGTCTATCGTATCTAAGCTATCCCTGCGTTACTCAGCCTTTATTGTGTATTATTAAACCTAATGTTTAACCATTAAGCAATTATAAATGAAGAAAAATTAAGTATAGATATTTAGTCATGGACACTCCTGTACGCATAGCAGCTTATTAAACAGCATTGTGGTGGTCTGGAACATACTAAAACGGCGTTTCGAATAAAATTAAGCACCTACTCATAGAAACAGAATTAAATTTAACTTTTCAATGTCCGGTATTCGCTCATTGTTGCCTGTCAGGTTAAGTCTAGTGAAATAGATTGCATTGCATAATTAAAGTTTTTATATTGTTCGGCAATATTTTATTTGGTGCTAATAGAGCACTGCGTGCAAAGGAAAGCATGTGAATTATAAAAAAACGTACTACCCAGTTAAGGCGCTTGCTGTTTTATCTTTAGTTGCTGTTGCTATTAAGTACTGGATGCCAACTGAAATTGGCTTTGCGTTTATGCTGTTGCCTTATTTGCTTCTATATTTTTTAGCGAATGCTAATAACTACCGAAATAAACGGCTTTTTCTTATTAGAATCATAGCTGCATTATTTACTATTATTTTAGCGCCAGTTCTCATTTTTGGCATTGAACCTGACCCTCAAGCTGGAATAGGTATTATGTTTTTGCTGATAGTGCAGCTAGCTGCAATTAGTGCCTCTGAATTTATTATATTATTCTTTTATGCTGATAATGATTAAAAAGCAAACTGCTCATTTACAGTTATTACTGTGTAGTTACTTTGCGGTTTAAACTTAGTAGAGACTAAGCTCTTCTGTAATCTAATTTTAAAGTTAAAAAAAACCTAAAAGCGGTTACCCACTTTTAGGTTTTTTATGTATTGATATTTAAAGCTAAATTAGCTGGCAATCATAATGCTTTTAACATTAACAAATTCGCGCATACCAAAGCCGCCGTGCTCTCGGCCGTAGCCACTGCCTTTAACACCACCAAACGGTAGGTTAGGTTGTGCTAAACCGTAGCCGTTAATGTTGATCATGCCGGTGTCGAAGTACTTTTTAGCAAGTTCAATGGCTTTTTTCTCATCTTTAGAGAAAATACCGCCGCCTAAACCGTAGCGAGAGTCGTTGGCGATTCGCATTGCATCGTCGTTGTCTTTGGCTTTAATAAGCGAAGCTACTGGGCCAAATAATTCGTCGTCATAGGCTGGCATACCAGGGGCTAGGTTATCAAGTAGAGTAGGTGGGTAGTAGTAGCCCGTTTGCGAAGGTATTTCGCCGCCCGTTACTATGTTTGCACCTGCTTTAACTGATTCCATGACTTGGTCGTGAATGCCGTCGCGTAAATCTTCACGTGCCATTGGACCTAAATCTGTGTCGTCTGACATTGGGTCGCCCATTTTCATGGCTTCAAATTGCTCTTTAATTTGCGCTTTAAAGTCATCATATAGTGACTCTACAACAACAAAACGTTTAGCTGAAACACACGTTTCACCGTTATTGACCATGCGACCAGTTACACAGGTTTTAACTGCAAGCTCTAGGTCTGCGTCATCAAGTACTAAGTAAGCGTCGTTACTACCAAGCTCTAACACTGTTTTCTTAACGTGTTTACCTGCTTCTTCTGCTACTTTTTTACCCGTCGCATCACTACCGGTAAAGGTTACGCCACTAATTGCTTTATGCGAAATTAGAGAGCTGGCTGTTTTGCCGTCGATAAGTAGATTGTTAAAACAATACTCTGGGAAACCAGCTTGTTTAAATAGCTCTTCTATTTTTTCAGCCATGCCAAATACATTACCAGCATGTTTTAATACGGTTGTGTTACCCGCCATGATGTTAGCAGCGCTGTAGCGAATTACCTGATAAAGCGGAAAGTTCCATGGTTGAATACCTAATAGTACACCTGTTGGTTGGTAGCTGATAATTGCGCGGCCGCCGTCCATATCACGTTCTTCGTCAGCAAGTACTTGTGGGCCTTGCTCGGCTGTGTAACGACAAATTCCTGCACATAGTTCAACTTCTTGAAAGCCTTGCTCGTAAACTTTACCCATTTCTTCGGTCATGAGTTTTGCAATAGCTTCTTTTTGATCTTCAAAGAGTGAGGCTAACTTATTAAGGTATTTTGCACGTTCAGTGAATGACGTTAATCGCCATTTTAAATATGTTTCGTGAGATTTTTCGATTACCTGTTCCGCTTCCTTTTGAGAAAGTAGCGTGTAGGTTTCAATGGTTTGCTCAGTTGCGGGATTAATCGTTTTAACTGTGTTACTCATTTCTATCTCCTTACAAATTTAGTTATTTAAAAAGTTGCAAGGCTAGAGCCAGTTTTTAAAAAAGTCGTCCTTTGTTTTTATATTATTGATTTTATTGGTTAAATTTGTATTTTTGCTGAAGGGGGATTTTAAAAATATAAAAATTGAGGTGCTCGAGGTAGTAAAATATTCTGGGCGTTGCAAAATTTACAACACCCTCTGGGGCAAACACAGAGCTTTATATTAGCTCCTTTGCAATGCGCTTTAATAAGTAAGTTTCTCGTAAAATAGAAAGCCCTTGTTTTTCACTGTTAGCAATGGTTCGCTCGTTATGTGCAATTGCGTCGTTAATATCAACCCATTTAGCTGTCATGCCATTTTGCTGCTCGTAATGCTCTAACTGCGCTTTGCCAAACTCGTCGGCAATACTGCATACAAAGCAATACGATTTAATATGAATAATATCAAAATCGTCCTTATACCAAGGGCGATACTCTTCATAGAGTCCAAAAGCTTTAACTACACTTATTTGTTGTGCACCAGTTTCTTCGCTTAGTTCGCGAATTAAGCCTTGCTCAATACTTTCGCCGTCATCTACTCCACCGCCGGGTAGGCTGTAGTCTTCATAGCGGTTTGTATACATTAAAAGTATTTTATTATTTTTAATTACAATGGCGCGAGCTGTTAAGCGTGTAAATTGAGTACCTTGGTCAATATTAATACCTGAATGTATTAAGGTTTTTAATTGCTGCATTTTGTCTTCTTTTTTAGGTTTTTAATGAAAATAGTTGCTACCATTCTATAAATGGAAACGATTTTAATTATTAATCATAATTAATGATCGATTTTTTTTCAGCATACGTAAATATAAAGTTGGTAACATAAATGGCATTGAATCACTTAAATTAACTTAAAAAAATAGATTCTATACACTCCTTTAAATTAGCATTTATGGTGCGTAGAATAAGAAAAAAGCATAGGGATTTATCATGTTAGACATACTCTTAGTAGATGACGACGTTGAATTTAGTGACGTTGTTTGCCACATAGTCGAATTCCTCGGCCACAATATAAGTACAGCTACCAGTTTAAAAGAAGCACATCAATGGTTTGAAAATAATGCCTTTGATCATGTGCTACTTGATTTTATGCTGCCTGATGGTAGCGGTTTGCACTTACTTGATCACTTAAAAACGATTGGGCAATCTCCTAAAATTACACTTATTTCGGGCCATCCTTCAGTTAAAGGTATTTTAGCTGATATGTGTGAGCCAAATGTAGGGCATTTATTAAAACCATTACAACGTGAAGATTTAGAGCTCGTTTTAAATGGCCCTAAAAAAGCAGTTAAAAAAGCAAAGTCGAGCGGTATTGTACGCCATTTTGGCGGTTTGATTGGTGAATCTGAACCAATGCAAAAGCTTTACAACATGATTGAGCGCGTAGCTAAAACAAATGCTAACGTGATGCTTATGGGTGAAAGTGGTGCAGGTAAAGAAGTAGTGGCCCAAGCTATTCATAACGCAAGCCAGTGTGAAGGGCCATTAGTTGCTAGCAACTGTGGCGCACTTTCAAAAGAGCTAATTGGCAGTGAGTTATTTGGCCACGAAAAAGGCGCATTTACAGGTGCAATTGCACGTAAAGAAGGTGTATTTGAGCAATCAAATAACGGTACTTTGTTTTTAGATGAAGTAACCGAAATGCCAATTGATATGCAGCCAAATTTACTGCGAGTGCTTGAAACTAAAAAGGTCACTCGCGTAGGTGGTAACAGAGAAATACCAACTAATTGCCGTGTTATTTCAGCCACTAACCGCTCGCTTACCGATTTAGCACAAAATAATGTTATTCGTGAAGATATTTACTTTAGGTTGGCTGTTTTTCCTATTGATATACCGCCACTTCGCGATAGAAAAGAAGATATACCTTTATTAGCAAAAGCCTTTTTAGATCAACTTAATGACGAAAACGGCACTGCATTTAGTTGGACTGCTGCGCAGCTCAAAGAGCTGCAAAGCTATGAATGGCCGGGTAATGTGCGAGAGCTCCGCCATGCTATACACCGTGCATTTATTATGAGCGACCCACAAACCAGCGACATTATTTTACCTGATAACTTAGAGTCACCTTTTTCGCGCGTTAATAATCAAGCTGCCGAAAAGCCTGTATCAGCAGGACAAACAATTGAAGAAGTTGAAAAAGAACTTATTCATGCAACGCTTGATAAGGTGCAAGGTAATAAAACGCTTGCTGCGCAAATGCTAGGTATTAGTACTAAAACACTTTATAACCGCCTGAATGCGTATGGTGGTATTGGAGAATATAAATAAATTTGAGGAAGGGCATGACATCCGATAACCAAACAGAGCAACTCAATAAATTAGTACACGATGCAAGAGGGCCGCTAAATCGTATTTCGATGAATGCTGAGCTGATTAAATTGGTACTTGAAAACGATATGCCAAAAGAAAAAGCGTTAGATGCACTTGATAAAATTATCAATAATTGCCAACAGTGCAGCGAAAGTTTGCAAAAAATATCAGACTCTCAATAAGTATTAAGTGTTGTATAAACTTTAATTCGGGAAGCTAAATGAGCAAGAAAAAACAGCAAGGTAAGGCTAATATTACGTGGGCAACATTTATGGTGGTTGTGCTAGGTATTATTGTGGGCAACGCATTTTTAGCATTGAATACGATTCAAGGCTTAACACAAACCCAAAAAAGTTTAGACAACACTAGCATGCTAACCACAGCAATTGAAAAGCTGCATCTATCCATAGTGCAGGCTGAGTCTGGGCAGCGTGGTTATTTATTGACAGAAGAGGCTGACTATTTAGCGCCTTATTATGACGCTATTGGGCAAATTGAGGCGCAAACAGAACATGTCAAATCGCTTCACTCTGAGATTGACGGTCAAGCTGAGCGTATAGCCCAGTTGTTAGTTCTTGTAGATAGTAAAATTAAAGAATTAAAACAAACTGTAAACCTTGCGCTAGATGACAAAGAAAGGCGTGCGATGTATGTATTAAATACACATAAAGGAAGAAAGCTTTATAAGCAAATTAGAGAGTATGTTAATGAAATTCAAGACCGTGAATTACTCTTTAAAGTAAGCCATTTTTCTAAATTAGCACAGATTAAAAATGAGGCTAAAATTACATTCGCTATAACAGCAATAACGAGTGGGTTACTGATTATTGGTATGTTTATTATGACGCGCCTTAATTTAAGAAATGCAGCACAATATCGTTTTGAGCTTGAAAAACAGAACGAAACTTTAGCAATTAAGGTTTCTGAGCGGACACAAGAGCTAACATTATATTCAGATGAATTGAGCCGAAGTAACCGAGAGCTTGAAGAGTTTGCTTTTGTAGCAAGTCATGACTTACAAGAACCGCTTAGGAAAATCCAGGCGTTTAGTGATCGCCTAGAAACTATGTTTAAAGATGAACTAGGTGAAAAGGGGATGGATTACATTGGGCGCATGAAAAATGCAGCGCAGCGTATGTCTAACCTAATAAACGACTTATTAGAGTTTTCGCGTATTACAACGCGTGGCAAAGACTTTGATGATACGAATTTAAATGAAGTTGTAGCTGATATATTAAGTGATTTAGAGATAGCAATAAAAGAGTCTGAAGCACAAATTGATGTGGAGGATTTGCCAGTTATTCAGGCTGATAAAAGCCAAATGCAGCAGCTGTTTTTAAACTTGTTGTCGAACGCTGTTAAATTTAGGCGTCCAAATATAAACCCGCACATAAAAATTAGTTATCAAGATGAAGATATTTTCAGCTCTGATCATAATACTCATTTAAGTTTTCAAGTTATTACCATAGAAGATAACGGTATTGGTTTTTCACAAGACTATGCCGATAAAATATTTGTACCGTTTCAGCGATTACATGGACGCTCACAATATAAAGGCACGGGTATTGGCCTTTCTGTATGTAGGCGTATTGTAGAGCGCCATGGCGGAACAATTACAGCCCAAAGTAAAGACGGTGAAGGTGCAACCTTTATCATAAAACTACCTGTGGAAGCTGAGCTTTTCACATTGCAAGGAGAGGCTTAAATGCCCTATTCAAAAGTAAAACCGATTACTATTTTAATGGCAGACGACGATGAAGATGATCGTTTGTTAACACAAGATGCCCTTGCTGAAAGTCGTGTACTTAACGAGCTTCACTTTGTTGAAGATGGCGTTGAGTTACTTGAATATTTAGAACGTAAAGGTAAGTTTGAAGACAAAGCAGTTTCGCCGCGTCCTGGACTTATACTACTTGATTTAAATATGCCTAGAATGGATGGCCGTGAAGCGCTTGAAGCCATAAAAGGAAACCCTAACTTAAAGGGAATTCCGGTTGTTATATTAACTACGTCTAAACAAGAAGAAGACATGGTAAAAGGGTATAACTTAGGTGCCGCATCTTACATCACTAAACCAGTAACGTTTGATGGCTTAGTTGATTTGATGAAAGCATTAGGAAAATACTGGGTAGAATTTGTAGAGCTACCATCAACATTTAACGATTAAAGGGAGATTCTATGTTAGATAAAGTGACTAAGCTGCTGCTAGTTGAAGACGATGAAGATGATTACATACTCACCTGCGACTATTTACAACAATTAGATTCACATACGTTTAATGTAGAATGGATAAGCTCTCCAGAGCAAGCAATTGAAAAGCTCAGTAAAAATGAGCACGATATTTGTTTGCTCGACTATCGCTTAGGTGCATCTAACGGCCTAAGCGTTTTAAAAAAAGCGATAACCAACGGCTTTAGCGGTCCTATCATTATGTTAACGGGGCAATCTAATGATGAGTTAGACTCAGCTGCGCTTGATGCGGGCGCCGTTGATTACTTAATAAAAACAGAAATGAGCTCGAGCCGATTTGCGCGTGCTATTCGTTATGCACTTGCTCGTAAAGATGTTGAAGGTGAGCGAGTTGAGCGCTTAAAAGCTGAAGCCGAAAATCGTTCAAAAGATCGATTTTTAGCTCATTTGAGCCATGAGTTACGTACCCCTCTATCGTCTATTTTAGGTTACACCGAACTGTTAATGCAGAGCGACTTTAGTCAGCAAGCAGAAAATGAATTGGGTGTTATTTATCGAAACGGTAAACACTTATTGAGCTTGTTAAACGATGTGCTCGATTTGTCAAAAATAGCAGCCGATAAACTGGAACTTACCCTAAGCGAAGTTAACCTTGATAGTATGCTTGCCGATGTATACACGCTAATGCGCGTATCGGTGCTTGATAAGGGCCTTACGTTGCGCTTTGAATCTCATCAGCCATTACCTCTAGTTGCACGACTGGATGCAACAAGAGTTCGTCAAATTTTAATAAATCTAATAAATAATGCGGTTAAATTTACCGATAAAGGCGAAATTGTTGTTAATGCGTGGACGCAATGGGTTGATGATCGAGAAATGCTATTTTTTAGCATTAAAGATTCAGGTATGGGCATTGCCCCTGAAAAACAAGAACTCATATTTAAGCCATTTGAACAAATAGCGGATGTAGAATCACGCTCTGTAGGTGGCGCAGGTTTAGGCTTGGCAATATGTGCCGAATTGTTAGCACGTATGCACGGTGATATTAGTTTGCACTCTGAAATAGGCAAAGGTTCTACATTTACGATTTCGGTGTATCCAGGTGATATTAGCGAAGTAGAGCGCCAAGTACTTAATTTTAGTAGTGCCCCACAATTACAAAGTAAATCAGCCCCTTGTAAGGTACACGGACGAGTATTAGTGGTTGATGATTTACGTGATTTACGCATGCTAGTTGGTCATATGATCAGTACCTGTGGTGCGCGCGTAGATTATGCCGAACATGGCCAGCAAGCGCTTGAAAAAGTACGCATAGCAGATGCGTATAAAGCGCCTTACGACATTATTTTTATTGATATTCATATGCCTGTAATGGGCGGCAAGGAAGCTACCATAGAGCTTAGAAAAATGGGCTATAAAGGCCCAATAATTGCGCTCACTGCCGCTACGATGAAAGGCATACATGAGGAGCTTGCTGCACTTGGTTTTAACGATGTAATACCAAAGCCTGTTGATAGCGCGGCTTTATATCAATGTTTGCAAGATTACTTGGTAGCGCCAGAGTATGCACCGCAAGCTAAAGATATAAACTGTGGCAAGAGCTTAACTGAGAAGAAACAACGTTTTTTACTGGTTGAAGACGATCACGATGCAGCACAAATTACGCAGCTACTTTTAGAAAGCTTAGGTGTTGAAACCGTCATTGCGTCTAGCTGCGCACAATGTTTGCAAATACTTAATCACGACCAGCAATTTAATAAGGTATTATTAGATATGCATTTACCTGATGGTCGTGGCGTTGATTTAGGCCAGCAAATTAATGAGCGATACCCTGAATTACGTTTAGTGATTGTAAGTGGAGCAGAGCCAGATCCAAGAGAAATAAAAGATTTAAATATTGACCGAGTTTTACTTAAACCTATTAATTTGAGCTTACTTGAAACGCTTATTAGCTAAGGCCTGTTTATCTTTTTAGGTTAAATTCATCAGTATGTTTGGTGTTTAGGCAAGGCTGAGCCTGTGTAGTGTGGTTATTTCCCATAAATAGGCGATAGCGAAGCAAAAATGCCGAACATGCGTTGCCCGATAGCTCCTAGATTGAACAAATTTTAATTCTGAAAGGTCAACAGGCCCAATAACTGAGACATTACTCATATGCATTCAATAAAGTTAGTATCTGAGAAATTAACACCATCAAAAGTAGTGTGTGTTGGCCGTAACTATACCGCACATATTGCAGAGCTAAATAACGAAATGCCAGAGCAAATGGTTTTATTTAATAAGCCAAATAGCGCAATTACTAATACGTTATTTGCAGCTCACAACGGCGATACGCTACATTATGAAACCGAGTTGTGTTTTGTAGTTAAAAATAAAAAATTTGTAGGTGTTGGACTCGGCCTTGATTTAACTAAGCGTACTGTGCAAAGTAAATTAAAAAATAAAGGGCTTCCATGGGAGCGCTCAAAAGCGTTCGACGGCTCTGTTATTTTAACTGATTTTGTAGCGCTAACTGATGCAATGAAGCACTTTACTTTTGAACTTAAAATTAATAATGAAGTAATTCAGCGAGGCGATACTCATTTTATGCTGCACAACCCTGACTCAATTTTACAAGAAATTAGTGAATTTATGAGCTTAGAAGACGGTGATGTAATAATGACAGGTACACCGTCGGGCGTAGGTGAGGTAACAGCTAAAAGTATTTTTGCAGTGGCGCTTTATGCTAATGATCAGTGTTTGCTTGAGCATCAGTGGCAAGTAAGTAAAAATTAATGACTTGCTGTTGGTAGTGTTTATCAAAGTCAGTAAAGGTAGTTTTAAGCCAATTATGCTGACTTTGCTGATACTCAGGCGATTGAAGTACATTATTTTTTAATGCGCGGTTGATTTTTTTAAGTGCTTGCTGTGCAAAATTATTAGGTGCTTTAGCCGCACAGCCTATTGCTCCTCTAATAAACTGAATGTCATTTTCTGCAATTGGTACACTTTTAATATTCGTATACTCCCCTTGTTTATTAAAGTATTCAGCCATAAACGGGTAATCAATTGAGTAGTCTAAAAAGCCGTGACTCAAGCGGGCTATAACGGCCTGACTTTCGTTTTCACTGCCCCAGGTTAATGACGACTCTTTATCTAGTTTTGTATTTTCAATAATCTTATTTATTTTAGTTGTAAATTTACGTGCAGCGGCTTGCCCATATAAGTATTGTGGGTCGGTTAATAAGTTAATCAAATGAATCGGTGAACCGTGTTTTTTCTCTAATTCCGGTTTTAGCTCTTTAGTCGTGATAATCGAAAATGGGGGATATACCGTTGTTGGATTTGAATAGTTAAGTAATTGGTTATTATTTTTTTTATAAATAACACACGGAAAACATACATTTTTTCCTTCATTTAAATATTTATTTATACGCTGCTGAGGAACAATTAAGCGGGTATGTTTTACATCAGTTATGGTTCTAATGAGTTGCTCGGTTAGGTTGTCGCAAATTCCGCCTTGTGGCGCACTTTCGCTTTTAGCTATATGAAAAGGGGGCGTGTAACTTTGCAGCCAAATGATCTCTTCTAGAGGTTGTACTTTTTGCTCAACGGCGAGGGCGTTAAATACAATTAATAAGCAAAATGCATAGTATCTATTTTTCAGCATTAATAAGTGTTCGTTGGATTAAGAAAACCTGATAAAAGTATAGTGTTGGTTGTTGTATGGTCAAATATTTTAGTTAAAAGCAGCCTTGTTCAAGGCTGCTTTTAACTCATACATGATTAATAAGGCATAGGATGGTTTCTAAATATGGTGTTAATCTCACTAAGAATTTCGTCGTTTAGCGTGATGTTAAATGCATCAATATCTTCTTTTAATTGGGCTATAGATGTTGCCCCAATAATTGAAGAGGTTACGCCATCTACTTGGTTACACCATGCTAAGGCTAGTTGTGCTGGAGTAATATTGTTTGCATGAGCCAGCTCAACATACTGCTTAGTGGCTTGTTCTGCATTGGGTGTATCTCTAAAGATACCGTTACGCTGCATGAAGGTCCAACGAGAACCTTCAGGGCGAGCACCGTTTAGGTATTTACCCGTTAATAAACCGGCTGCTAAAGGAGACCACGGTAAGTAAGCAATATCTTCGTGAACACATTGCTCTATTAAATACGGCCAATCTTTAGCGTGCGCTAAGCTAAACTCGTTTTGAATAGATACCATACGCGGTAAGTTATGCTCTTTGGCTAAGCTTAAAAACTGGCTTATACCCCATGGCGTATCATCAGATAAACCGCAGTGCTTAATTTTTCCTGCTTTTACACATTCATTAAGTCCTTCTAGAATATCGAGCATACTCGCTTGCTGCTCTTGTGTATTTACGTCGGTAAATTTAAGAGTGTCCGGCCACTGTCTGCCAAAGTGCGGGGTAGAACGGTTTGGCCAATGCAGTTGATATAAATCAATGTAGTCTGTTTGAAGTCGCTTAAGTGAATTATCCACGGCTTCTATTACTGTTTGGCGAGTAATATTGCCGCCATCACGTACCCACGATAATCCATTGCCTGCAATTTTTGTAGCTAGTACCACACCGCTGCGCTTTTGCTGATTCCGCGATAGCCAATTGCCAATAATCTCCTCGGTTTTACCATAGGTCTCTGGCGAAGGCGGCACAGCATACATTTCAGCTGTATCAATAAAGTTTACGCCTTGCTCTAGCGCGTAGGCTATTTGCTCATCCGCATCGTTTTGAGTGTTTTGTTTGCCCCAAGTCATACTGCCTAGGCACACTCTAGATACGTCTACACCACTGCTACCTAGTGGGCTGTATTTCATAAAAATTCCTTAGCTAAATTAGTGTTGAGCGTGGCTAGTTAAAGCCGATAAAAGAGGCTCAGAAATCGTAGCTTTTTGCCCTGTTGTAAAATCAAACATGACAACTTTAGAAGTACCCGTTGTTGTTATAGCCTTTTGAGCATGGCTATAAACGGTGTAATTCATAGTGAAGCGGTCTGTTTTTATATCAGTAATAGTAACACCCACTGTAAGCGTATCGGGAAAGGTGACAGGGCGTTTATAGCGAATATTATTTTCGCTAATTACTGGGCCCACACCATTTGGGCTTATTGTGTCGAACAGATTTATTTTATTTAAAAAGTCGATTCGGGCTATTTCAAAGTAACGTAAATACACTACATTATTTACGTGTTGCAGTGCATCCATATCAGCCCATGCTACGGTGATGTCGGTATGAATAGGGTGCTGATCTTTAAACGTTTGCATTATGTACTGGCCCTTAATTTTAAAGCACTTAGATTATCAATATGGTGTTATGAGCTCAAGGTAATTAGAGTATGTTTTTTTGTAAGATGATTGTACCTATTTAATTTTAGGCCTACAGTTAAGTGGCACGTTAAAAACACACAAGACAAAAACACACAGAGGTATGTACGCAAAATATAATTAATTGGTTTTTAGCTTGTTTGGTTTTTATAGCCTCTTTCACCTGTTATGCAATGGGTAACGTATCTGGCGCTATTATTTTAATGCTAGCGGGGTTTTTATTCGAGGTTATATATTGGCTACGCGGTTATAAAGAGCCTGAAGACAATAAACACTTTTTTAATCGTTAACTAAGCTTGCTTATCACAATTGATTCTATAATAATGACTGTATAAATAACCAGTCGTTATAGTGGTGATGAAAAAGTTTATTCACATAGACATGGATTGCTTTTACGCAGCAGTAGAAATGCGAGATAACCCAAAACTTGCACATGTACCGCTTGCTATTGGAGGCAATAGCCGACGAGGCGTGCTCTCAACTGCTAACTATATAGCGAGAGAATATGGCGTGCGATCGGCTATGTCGAACTATCATGCTAAACAATTATGCCCCGATTTAGTTATTGTTCCTGGGCGGATGGCTGTATACAAAGAAGCTTCAAACCAAATACGTGAAGTATTTAGCCGCTACACAGACTTAATTGAACCCCTTTCTTTAGACGAAGCCTACCTAGATGTAACAGACAGCGCCGCATGTAAAGGCAGTGCCACACTTATTGCACAGCAAATAAGAGCCGATATTTACAATGCTACAGGGCTCACTGCATCGGCAGGTATTGCACCGATTAAATTTATTGCCAAAATTGCCAGTGACGAAAATAAACCGAATGGTCAATTTGTCGTTTTGCCTCATGAGGTCGATGACTTTTTGGCACAATTACCGCTGGGTAAAATTCCGGGAGTGGGCAAAGTAACGCTCGAAAAACTCAATTTAAAAGGGCTATATACCGGTAAAGATGTACGCGAAAAAGGCGTAAATTGGATGCAGCAACATGTAGGTAATTTTGGCGTGTCGCTTTATCAAAAATGTGCAGGTGAGTATGTTGGTAAAGTATCGACAGATCGCATAAGAAAATCGCTGAGTGTTGAACATACCTACGAGTACAATAAAACAAGTTTGCAAGAGTGCTTAGATGAGCTTCCAAAATTGTTAGACGAATTAGTTTTAAGGCTCAATAAACAGCAATTACAAAACCGTATTAATAAATTGAGTGTTAAAGTGAAGTTTGCAAATTTTGTAGTGACCTCAGCAGATCAGGTATATCACGAGCTAAACACAGAAATATTTATTCAACTCCTTACTAAGGCTTACCAACGAGGGCTACAACAACCTGTAAGATTACTTGGCATAGGCGTTGGTATTAAAAACGAGCCAGAACAAAACTTTCAACTTAGTATTCTCGATTAAGCTGTAAAGCCTGTAACTCCAAGTTGCCATTTATTGATAGGTTATGTGATTAGCTCATCGCACCTTGCTGGTCTTCAATATTTAAATCGACGATAATAGGGGCTTATGTTTTCTAACAGGACCTTATTTATGGCATATCCTCAAGCGGTTAGTGCAAGCCTTGAATGCACATCTCATGATGCGCTTATTATTATTAGTAATGACTTTTCTCAGTTACCAAATAACTCATTACGTGATGCTATTTTAGCTCAAGCAAACGTAGATTCTCGCATCGGTAAGCAAGTTACTTTATTAGTAATTGAAAACAAGCGCGTTGTACTTGCGCCAACCGGTCCGTTAAATAGAGATTACGACGACGTTCGTCGTTATTTTGATGCAGCTAAACTAGCAATTAACGAAGCAAAAGCATCGGGTAGTGTTAACCCTGCATTATTTTTACCAGATTTAAATGGCGATAGCCGTTATCAGCATGCTTTAGAAGTTTCTTATTTAGGCGCTTGCCAAGCCTTATGGCAGCCATTAGAAGCGCGTGAATATCACGGTGAAAGCATTGAACCTATTACACAAATTGGCTTAGTTGGCGCAAGTGAGCAAACGATTAAAGCTGTTAATGCAATTGCAGCTGGCCAATATGCAGCGCGTGACCTTTGTGGTACTGAACCTGAGCGTATGGCTCCACCGCGCTTTGCAGATTACTGTGTTGATTTATTTAAAGGCTCAAACATTGCGGTTGACGTAATTGACGATATTACTGCTATTGATAAAAACTACCCAATGCTAAGTACGGTTGCTCGTGCATCATACGCAGTTGAGCGTCACCACCCACGTGTTGTTAAGCTTGAATATGTACCAGAGGGTGAAATTACTCGCACACTTATGTTTGTAGGTAAGGGTCTTGTATACGATACCGGCGGTGCAGATCTAAAAGTAGGCGGCCATATGGCAGGCATGAGCCGGGATAAAGGCGGCGCAGCATCAGTTGCGGGCTTTATGAAAGCCGTTGCAGATTACCAACCTAAGGGCGTTAAAGTCGTATCGTATTTAGCTGTTGTTCGTAATTCTATTGGTTCAGATTGTTTTGTGCCAGATGAAATTATTACTAGCCGCGAAGGTGTACGTGTACGCATTGGTAATACAGATGCAGAAGGGCGTTTAGCAATGGGCGACCTGCTTAGCGAAATGAAAGATTTAGCTAAAACTGAGGTTAATCCAACATTATTTACTGTTGCTACATTAACGGGTCACGCGGCTCGTGCAATGGGCCCTTACGGTGCGTATGTTGAAAATGGCCCAGCTCGAAGCGCTGGTGTATCTCGTCAGATTGCTGACCTTGGAGATTTGTGGGCTGATGGCGCA
The DNA here is from genome assembly GCF_008370255.1 of Pseudoalteromonas sp. FUC4. GTDB lineage: Bacteria > Pseudomonadota > Gammaproteobacteria > Enterobacterales > Alteromonadaceae > Pseudoalteromonas. The sequence goes on from NZ_SEUI01000003.1 coordinate 421,623, forward strand.
GAAGTATCGCGTTCACGCCGTGAAGACTACGACTTTATCAAACCACGCACGCTAGCTGACGATGTACTCTCGAGCAATAACGCAGCATCGGCTGTTACCGCTCGTGGTCATCAGTTCCCAATGGCATTTATGGCTATTGTTGGTGGGCTTGATAAGCACGGTAACGACTCTGCACAGCCTTTGCCTTATGTGCATATGGATATTGCGGGTAGCGGTGTTGAAGGCGGTGATTGGCAGCATGGTAAGCCAACAGCTGCATCAGTAACGAGCTTGTTTGCACGTTATTGTTTGTAAGCTAAAAACGCATATGTAATAAAAAAGCCCTGTTAATTCAGGGCTTTTGCATTTAATGAGGACGCTATCGGTTAATCTAATTTAAAATGATTAACTACGCTCGAAAGACCTTCGCTACTTTGTTTGAGATTATCACTGGCATCAGTAAGCTGCTTAGTATTATTTAATGATTGCTCGGTTGATTGAGATAGTTCATTAATACGCAAATTAACCTCGTCGGCAGCCTGCGTTTGTTGCTCTGTGGCACGTGCTATTTGGCTGTTCATTTCGGTAATAATTGAAACAAGTCGTTCTATTTCATTAAGTGAAGTATTGGCTGATGACGCCTGCTCTACGGTAGAAACTGAAAGTGCTTGGCTTGATTTAACTGCTTCTACTGCTGCTTTTGCACCTTCTTGTAGTTTAGTGATCATGGTTTGAATTTCGTCAGTACTTTGCCCTGTACGGCTTGCCAATGTTCTTACTTCATCTGCAACAACTGCAAATCCTCGGCCGTGCTCTCCTGCGCGAGCAGCCTCAATGGCGGCGTTTAATGCCAGTAAATTTGTTTGCTCCGATATACTTCTGATTACATCAAGTACAGAACCTATATTATGACTCTCGTTGGCTAAATCTTCTGTTACACGGCTGACTGTTTCTATGTTGCTTGAAAGTGTTTCTATGGCTGTTATTGTTTGCGCCACCACATTTTTACCCGTAGATGCGTTTTGCGCTGCATCTTTAGCTGCTTGCTCTGCGGCTTCGGCGTTACGGCTCACATCGTGGATTTGGTGAGTCATTTGCTCCATTGCAGCAGCAACTTGTGTGGAGCTGTCGTTTTGTAGCTCGATAAACGAATGGCTAGTTTTGCTAGAGTCGTCAACGGTATAGGCATGCTTATTTACATCATCGGCACTTTGAGACACATGAACCAACGACTCTCGCATTTTTAACACAAATAAATTAAATGAACGCGACAGCTCTGAAATTTCATCATTACCCGATTCGTTTAGCGTACGGGTTAAATCACCTTCGCCTTGGGAAATATCTTTCATCATATCGGCAGCTAGACGGGTAGGGGTTAATATGCTCTTACCTATAAAGTAGCTGAGGATTATAACTGCAATAATCATTATTAATGCGCTAAAAAGTATAAGGTTACGCTGCTTACTAAATGCTTCGTCAATTGAATCAAGGTAAACCCCTGAACCAATAATCCATTGCCACTGATTAAAGCCTTTTACAAACGCTATTTTATCTACAGGTTGCTCTTTACCTGGTTTTGGCCATTTATAAGGAATAAAACCTTCGCGGTTTTGTTTAACAATATTAACCATATCTACAAATAGCGCTTTGCCGTCGGGGTCTTTATTATTGGTTAAGTCTTTTCCCTCAAGCGCAGGTTTTATAGGGTGCATTACCATTATTGGTTGGTAGTTGTTTATCCAAAAATAATTAGTTTTGTCGTAGCGTAGGGTCCTTACAGTCTCAAGAGCTTGGATTTGAGCTTGCTCTTGCGTGAGGGTGTTGTTTTTCTCAAGTGCATAGTAATGTTCAATAACACTGTATGCGGTTTCTACTACATTTTGGGTTTTTATGTATTGCTCGTCTTTTAGCGAACTATATTGATGAGTTAGGCTAGATATACTCAGTACTATTAGGCCCAATACAACAATGGCTATTAACAGTGAAAAGCGCTGGAATATACTAAAACTACGTAAATTAGGCATACTTTTATCCTCAATAAGTGTGCGCATTAGCGCATAGAATAAGCGTAGCTAAAAAGGGCGTTTAATCTAGGCTTAATAACCTATTAAGACAAAAAAAAGGCTGATATTTCAATCAGCCTTTGGTCTATTTTTAAATGGTTTAATTATTTAACATCAAAATGACGATTAAAGAAGTTTGTGATGGTTTGATGTAAGTGCGTTTGCACTTGTTTACCACGTAAGCTGTGCTTAGAGCCTGGGTAGGTCATCATTTCAAACTGTTTTTCGTTATCTTGTAGTTGTTTAAATAATTTAGTTGAATGCGTAAACAACACGTTATCGTCGGCCATTCCATGATAAATCATTAATGGACCTTTTAAGCCATCGGCGTATGGGAATACTGCACTGTCTTCGTAGCCTTTGGCATTCGTATCGGGGTGACCTAAATAGCGCTCAGTGTAATGCGTATCGTATAGAGCCCAATCAGTTACTGGAGCACCCGATACGCCTGCTTGAAAGTAGTCGCCCGCTTTAAACATAGTCATAAGTGCCATGTAGCCACCGTAACTGTGGCCATAAACACCAATGCGTTGTGGGTCTACGTAATCAAGTGTACGTAAAAACTCTACGCCTTTAATTTGATCGGCAACTTCCACTACACCTAAGTGTTTATAAATAGCATCTTCAAACTTTTTACCACGGTTGTACGAACCACGGTTATCTAGTTGAAAAATTACGTAACCTTGTTGCGCCATGTATTGAAAATACAAGTTTTTGCTGCGCCAGCTATTTGTTACTCGCTGAGCATGCGGGCCGCCGTACACATTAACAATAACAGGATGCTTTTTGCCATCGGTTACGTTACTTGGCTTAAATAAGCGGTAATACATAACTTGGCCATCTTCGGCTTTAATTGTGCCGTATTCTGGTTTTGTTAAGTCGCTTAAATAAGGCGTAAGGGGGTGGCTACTATCTAGCTTATTTTCTTCAAGCCATGTAATAAATTCGCCATTTACTTTACGAAGCGCTGCTGAGTTTGGTGTGCTATCAGATGAGCTATTGTCGATAAAGGTTTTGCTGTCTTTTGCTAGCACAACATTATGGTACTGACCTTTTTCGGTGATACGTTTAGCATCGCCTTTTTTAAATAAAGACGCGCTGTATAAATGGCTCTCAAGAGGAGTGTCTTTTCGACCGGCAAAGTAAACAATGCCTTTTTTCTCATCAATACCTTTTAAGCTATCAACAGCCCAATCGCCAGAAGTAATTTGGCGAACAAGTTGACCGTTTGTGCGATACAGATATAAGTGTTTAAAACCATCGCGCTCAGATGCCCATACAAAGTGCTTTTTGTCTTTTAAAAACTCAAGATCAAAATGTAGGTTAATCCACGTTTCGCTGTTTTCGGTTAATGCTACTTTTTGTGCTTTAGTTTCGCTGTTATAAAAACGCAGCTCTAATTTATGTTGCGAGCGATTTTGCCATTGGTACGACAATGTATTGCCGTCTTTCAGCCATTTAGCGCGTGAAATGTAAATGTCTTCGTCTTTACCTAAATCAATCCAATCTACTTTTTGATCGTTAAGTTTAACAACACCCAGTTGGATTTTTACGTTATCGGTACCAGTGAACGGGTAGCGTTGGTTAAATAACTTAACTTCATCAGCGTAAATTTCGTTACGGATAGCTTCTTTTACTGGCGTTTCGTCAACACGGGTATAGGCAATTTTAGTTTCATCCCCTGACCACCAGTAACCTGTCATGCGGCTCATTTCTTCTTGAGCAACAAACTCGGCCATACCGTTTTTAATTACGCCACCGCCATCTTTACTAAGCTGAATTTCTTTTCCTGAATCAAGCTCTAAAGCATAAAGATTTTGTCCACGAATAAACGATACATAATTACCTTTAGGTGAAAAGCGTGCATCGGTTTCAAATGTTTCAGTGTCGGTTAGTTTTTTACTTTTAGCAGAGGCTAAATCGTAATAGTAAAGGTCGCCATTAAGTGGGAATAAAAGTGCTTTACCGTCTTTAGACCATTTGTACTCAAGTATGCCTTTACCAAAAATACGTTGGCGTTCGCGGCGGGCTTTTTCTTCATCAGATAGATTTTCTGGGCCTGAAAATAACTTTGCCGAATCAACTAGCACACGGTTGGTGTTATCTTTTAGATTGTATTCCCATAAATCGTAGCGGTTGTAGTCATCGCTTTTACCTTGCAGGTAAGTTACACGGCTGCCATCAGGCGAAAATTTAAGTTGTACAGGCGATTTACCTGACAGGCTTGGATCGTCAAAAATACGTTCCAACGATAAAGGTTTTGCTTGAACACTAATAGCGCCAACCATTAACGGTAGGGCTAGTGAGAGGTGTTTTATTTTTTTTAGCACAAGGTTGCCTTAGCTTATTATAAATATTGCTTTGATGTTAAAGCCAAGCGTGTGCAACTGCAACTAAATGCTATAAAGTGGCGATTATTAAAGACAAAGTAGGACATAACAATGACGAACCTTAAATTTGAACTTGCACCAGAGCTTAAACGCGACTGTATAGAACTTGCCGATTGGCCGCTGTGTAAAGTACTTTTATTAAACGATAGTCAGTATCCGTGGTTTGTATTAGTGCCAAGGCAGGCTAACTTAAGAGAAATAATTGATTTATCTGAGGATGATCAAATAGTTTATTTAAAAGAGTCAGCCAAGTTAAGTAAGTTATTAATGGATGTGTTTAGTCCGGATAAGTTAAACGTAGCGGCTTTAGGTAATATGGTACCGCAATTACATATTCATCATATTGCGCGCTTTACGAGTGATGCTGCTTGGCCTGCGCCAATTTGGGGTAAATTTCCTGCAGTCCCTTATACTGATGAGCAAATAGTAAAATTAAAAACCCATTTTTAATAGCTGTTCGGATTTATTTATCTTTCGGGGTTAAATTTTTAGTAGTCTGTTTAGTTTTTAGATAAGGCCGAGTTTATGTTTATGTTGTGCGTCTGCTTCGCATAAATAGGCGATAACGTAGTATAAATGCCAAATATGCGCTGCCCTACGTCGAAAAATTTTAATACTGAAGGTCAACAGATTCTAATCAATAAGGAATAAAATGAAACTAATCAATCAACTTTGTACGGGTTTATTTATTGTCGCATTATCAGGTGGGTACTTTGCTGTTGCAACTGAGCAGCCAGTTAACACTGAAACTGTTAAAAAAACAGACATACAAAATTTAGTTGAACATAGTAATCATGTTTACTCTGCCGCCCAACCTAGTGCAGAGCAAATTAAGCTGTTGTCACTTGCAGGTGTAAAGCATGTAATAAACCTACGCTCCTCTAGTGAACAAACGTGGGATGAAGGTGAGCTTGTGCGATCTTTAGGGATGAGCTATCACGCATTACCTATTGCAGGTGCGAAGGATGTTACTGTTGAGAATGCGCGTAATTTAACAAACTTACTTAATGAGTTTGAGGGAAAATCGATTTTAGTGCATTGCGCAAGTAGCAATCGAGTTGGAGCGTTGATTGCAATTTCAGCACATGAGCAGGGTCTTGATGTAGAGGCCGCGCTTGATAAAGGAAAACGCTGGGGTATGAAAAGTCTAGAGCTTGTAGTGCGTGAAGTGGTAAACGATAAATAATAAAAAAGCGCTGCAGTTATAAACTACAGCGCTCTTAAATTATCACCGTGCTAGGTTATTTTAAACCTAGAACTTCCTTACCTTGTTTAAACGTAACATCTACAGGAATATTTGCTTTGCTTAGTTTTTCTAAGTCTTTAGCAAGTTCCTCTTTAATATCACCATGGGTTGCAATTAGTTGATCTACTTTTTCGTAATCGCCATCACCTTGTAAGGTTAAAATTAAGCGAGATAGGTCAGCAATAGCAGTGCTCATTTTTTCCATGTTTATACTATATAAGCCCGCTTCATTTTTAGAAAACGCGCCTTCTTGTGCAAAAAAGTTAAAGCGGATCATATTCGCTTGACCATGCGCACTTGATGCACCAAAACGTACTGAGCGGAATATGCCAGCCATAAACGTTGTGTAGTAATCTTCAAGTGTACCTTCAGTGATCTCGCCTTTTTTAAGCAATTGCTCAACCATGTACAAACCTAAAATATCGGCTTTGCCTTCCTCTAGTGCACTCGCGTGCTCTTGTAATGATTGACGAACAGTTCCTTTACCAGTAATTGTATTTTTAATACCTAAACCATGCGCTACTTCGTGAAACATAGTGTTGGCAAAAAAGGCATCAAAAGTAATGTGTTTACGCTGCTCAGGTACAATTAACTGCTCTGAAATTGGCACTAAGATTTTATCAAACTTAGCGCGCATCGCATTTTTAAGTTGCAGGCGACGAGTTCCTTTTTCTAACTGTACTTGCTCATCGTTTGGTAAGTTAATTGCAATTGTTTTGCTGCCAGCGTTTGAATGCCCTGCGTAGTAAACAACATCATAGGCATTTAGATCGGCGTCAGAGCCTGGTACTTCTTGTTTGTACTTGGCATCAACTGGTAAGTCTTTTTGAAGTTCAGGTAAAAATGCTGCAAATTTAGCTAAACGTTCGCTCCATTTTAAATCTTTAATAAGTACGTAAGATTCATAAGCAGCACGGTAACCAAATAATTGATCTTCATAAGTTTCAATTGGGCCAATAACCACATCTACTGGGTTGTTTTTCATGTCCATCCAAGCAAAGTCAGAAACTTGGAAGTCATCTTTTTGTAGAGCGTCAGCACGCAGGTTTAGGTAATTAGCAAACTCTTTATCATCGGCAAGTTTACTTGCTTCACGTAAAAGATCGGCTGTTTTTGCAAGCTCAACGGCATACTCTTTTGAATATGGCACACTATAAAGTTTACCTTGCTCATCACGCTTAATTACAGAGTAAAGCCCTGTTTTGTCTTTTACGTCTGCATTGTTTAACTCTTCTTTAGTTATGTCGGCAGGGTAAAATTGTGCGCCAAGAGGCTTTTCTTTATAGCTAGATAAAAACGCTTCATCGCCATTTAAACGATCCCATGGACCGTAGTTAATATCGGCGAATTTACGTACTTTTTCGTTACCTAACTTTGCTAAAAAAGCATCTTTATTCTCACCAAAAGATTGCTTCCAAAATAATTCGTCCATTATTTTTGAAGCATCAATAAGCTTTCCAACCATCGCTCTTTGGTTGTCGCTCAAGTGCGATAAATCACTTTTCAAGCTAAAGTCGGTGTAAATATCTAAACGTTGTTTATCTGCATTAATAAGCTTAGGACCTGATTGTGCACTGCTTTTTTGAGCAAGCTCTACGGCTGTGTTGTCGGTAGAAGACGGTGCTTGTTCAGAACATGCACTAAGAAAAACAACACCAGAGAGCATAATTGCTTGGCTAATTTTATTTAAGATCATTATATTGCCTGTTAAAAAGTAAGTTTAATAATTGTACTGTTTTAGTTAAAAGGCTAAATACGTACAAACGCTTCCTTATTGTGAGTGCATTAAAGCAAAACTAAATAGTAAATAGCAAGTATTTGGCGTTGTAAGGCAAGCATGAGCGGTAAAACATTATAAATAAAAATAAACTTCTATAATTTTCTTAACTTTATCGGTAAGTTAGATAATACTAATTATATTACTAATACAAAAATTAACTGCCTGAGTTTGCAGTTACTTTACAGGCTGAACACAAAAGGACGGTAGCTTTATGTCTACAGAAAACGCTTTATTAACGATTCTAGTCGATAGAATAAATAACGATACGTTGGTTTTACCAACGTTACCTGAAGTAGCGATTAAGGTTCGCCAAGCTGCAGATAACCCTGATGTGAATTTAATGCAAATGTCAGACGTAATCTCACAAGATCCAGCGCTTTCAGCACGTATGATAAAAGTAGCTAATAGTGCAATTATGGGACGCTCTGTAAAAGTATCTAATTTGCATCAAGCAGTGACGCGTATTGGACTGCGCCAAATTAAAAATATTGCAACGGCTATGGCTATGGAGCAATTATTTGTATCAAACAATGAGCTAATTAAAGGCTACATGGGTAAGGCATGGCAAAAAACATTAACCGTTGCTAGTCATTCAATAACACTCATGGAGTTTTACTTAAAAAACAATAAACACACTTCATTAAACCGTGATTCAATTACACTCGCCGCACTTGTTTATAATATTGGTGTATTACCAATTTTAACTGAAGCTGAGCGCCACCCAGAAGTATTTGCAAATCCAAGCTTTTTAGCACACGCAATTCAAAAGCTTAGTGGAAAAATTGGCTCATCCATCATGCAAGCTTGGGAGTTTCCTAAAGAGTTTGTAGATGTGGCTCTAAGCTGGGCAGATCCAAGTTACAAACCTGATAAGGTTAGTTACGTAGATTTTATAAGAGTAGGTGCTATTTTAGAGGGGACGTTACAAGTTTCTGATAAATCGGCAGCGCTGCAAACATACATAGATAAAGGTGTAATACCATCTATGCAATTATTCACAAGTGATGAATACAACGATATGCTAATTGATGTGAAAAACATGTTTAGCTAAACATGTTTTATTACACAAACAAAAAGGGTTAACTTACGTTAATCCTTTTTTTTTTTTATTGAATGGCGTCTAATACTATCCCATCGGTTCTACGAGTGGGGTATAGCGATTCAACTACAAAGCTTGGTATAAACCCTTTAGCTGATGACACAACTACTTTAGATTTAGCACCAATAATACGTGCATTAACAATAACGCCACGATTAGTGTACGTAAGTGTGCCAGTTAAAGTGTATTCAATATGTGGATAGCCTTTAATGTCTTTACCATTTCGGCTAAACGAAAAATCACCCAAAGGCGTCACGTGCACTGTACCTGTATGTTTGTAATCAACAACAGACAAACCAAACTCTTGTAATTCAGTAATAAAGCTTTCAGCTAAATGATTACCAAAAATATTAGTGGTTTGCAGATTATCGTCTAAATTTACAAACGAAGTGATAGCGATAGGCGTACTACTATTTATGTAATTCATATTTTCAATCAGCTTCATTGCTAATTGCTCTGTGTAATTACTTAGTAACTTACTGCTGTTAATTGGGCGGTAGTTATTTTCAGGAAACTGCCAGTTACTCACGCGCGGCTGATTATTTTCAGTATAGCGATTATGGGCATTATTATAGCCAATATTGTTATGTGGTGCATGCCCATTGTAAACAGGATGAGTAGAGCAAGCTGAGAGTGTAAAAAGTGCCGATAAAGTAAGAGTTATTTTTTTTGATAACATGTTTTCTTCCTGAAACATAAGGGGATTTTATAAATACCCCTCCTTATCGACACACTTTTTGATTACTTTAATTAAATTTAATAATTAATTTGTTTATTTTTGATTATGGTGCTTTTGTAACCTCTTCTTTTTTGTAGCGAAGCTTACCTGCTACCCATGTTTGCAGTACGTTTGTTTTGTATATCTCCTCAACAGGCACTTTAAAGTAGTCTTTATCAATTAAAATAAAGTCGGCCCATTTACCTTTTTCTAAACTACCCACCTTAAATTCTTGATGAGCTGCATAGGCGCCACCGAGAGTAAATGCACGTAATGCATCTTCGCGGCTTAGTACTTCACTTGCGCGCCAGCCGTTTTCCGGTAGTTTGTTATGATCCATACGTGTGATAGCTGAATACAAACCATCAAATGGATTTGCAAGCTCTACAGGGTAATCAGAGCCTGCCGCAACCACCGAACCTTGCTGTAAAAATGTTTGCCACGCGTAGGCGCCGCTTAGTTGTTTTTCAGTTAAACGCTGCTCTGCCATATGCATATCAGAAGTGGCATGCACCGGCTGCATTGAAGGGATTATTTTTAACGCTTTAAAACGAGGGATATCCTCAGGCGTTACAATTTGGGCGTGCTCTATTCGGTTTCGCAGTAATATACCGCCCGTTTTTTTAAACACATTTTGATAGGCATCAAGTACTACTTTATTTGCTTTGTCGCCAATGGCGTGAGTATTTGCGCTAAAGCCGCTTTTAAAGCTTTGTGTAAAGAGTGCTTCGAGTTTTTCTTGTGTTTCAAGCATTAAACCATGGTGATCAGGTCTGTCTGCATATTCTTCAATAAGTGCTGCACCACGAGAACCCAGTGCGCCATCGGCGTAAACTTTAACACTGCGAATTTCCATAAAGTCATTTTTGTCGTGGTATCGGCCTGCCTTTAACATTTTATCTAAATCAGGGCTTGCCCCACTCAACATTGCCACAATACGTAGCGGTAAATTACCAAGGTCGCCGCGCTCTTTGTAAACCTCCCACGTTGTTTTATCAATACCTGCATCGTGAGTAGAGGTAATGCCTAAACTTAATAAATGTTTACCTGCTGCATCTAGTGAGTCACTTATATCTTGTTTTGAAGGGGCTGGCATATGCTGGGTAATTAGCGATTCTGCTTTGTCTACAAAAATCCCCGTAGGATTGCCAAATTCGTCCTTAATGATCTCACCGCCTTCAGGTGCTTTTGTTTGGGCGGTAATACCAGCAAGTTCGAGCGCTTTTGAATTAACCCAAATGGCGTGGCTATCAACTCGAGAAAGTACCACAGGTCGATCGTTAACTACTTTGTCTAAATCTTTAGCCGTAGGAAAGCGTGTATCAGCCCAAAGCTCTTGGTTCCAGCCTCGCCCTATAATCCAACCTTGTTTGTTATCGGCAAATACTTTTAGTTTATTTGTTACTTCATCAACTGATTTTGCACCGCGTACATCAAGTTGCGATAAGTTATCTCCTAGGCCAATAACGTGCCCATGGGCATCAATTAAGCCTGGTAATAAGGTATTACCTTGTGCATCAATTAGTTTGGCGTCTGGGTAACTATCTTTAAGTGTATCGCTACCTAGCTTTACTACCTTGCCATTTTTAATAACGAGGGTAGTAAATTGCTGTACCTCACTTTGGTATAAAGGGGTATAACCATTCGCGTTATAAATTACTTTAGTTTGTGCGAGAGTGTAACTAGAACTAGCACAAAGGCTTGCTAGGATGAGAGGCTTGATTATTTTTTTGAGTAACATAAGGCATTATTTTTTTATTTTTAGTACGTTAACATTAGCAAACCCAATTTTATAATACCAATGTGTGAGACAAGTTATGATGAAGAAATAAGTAGTAAAGCTAGAACATAAAAATATCTAGCTTTTGAAAAGGGTTTATTTACTAGCGTATAAACTGTATTCACTAAGCGTTAGCTTACCGTCTTTGTCTTGATCGTAGCTTGAAAACCGAGACCAAAGAGCGGGGTCTATAGCTGTTTCTGCGCGTGTTAAAAAACCATTCTGGTTTCTATCAAGTTTTTCAAATTGCTCTGCAACATTGTTGCTTGCAGCAAAGCCTAATGTGCTAAAAATACTAAACGCAAAAAGCGTTATATAGCTTGTTTTTTTCATGAAAAATACTCAGTAGAGGTTATTAGTAAGGTAATTTTTAAATTCGATTAACGAAATTTGGTTATCTTGATTTTTATCCCATTTTACAAATGTGTTTAAAAGTTGTGGTTGAGGATCAAGTTCGTCATGTGTCAGATAGCCACTTTTGTCATTATCAAGGTGATCAAAGCGTTGCTTTACATCAAGTGCAGCGGCATCAAAACTTAATAGCATTAAAATGCTTATAACTAGAGAAAGTATCTTCATGGCATTCCTTCCAAAAGATGTATTAAAACTTTGTGGCTGAAATAAGAGGAAAAAGCACTTGCCGTAATTTAACTCCCAACATTAAATCCTTTTACACACTCCCTCAGGGATTATGGCAAATGCTTTTAATTCCAGTCTACCTATAACAAGCTTAAGTAAACCTTAATCAGTAATTACTGATTAAGGTTTAAAGCTTTCAAATTCTTTTTTTGAGACTTTTTCATCACCGTCTTCATCTAAGTCAGTAAATTGTCTCATTACTTCTTTATCTTCCTTGGCTTCTACAATTGATATTTTCCCATCCATATCTTTATCTAAATGGGTAAAACGCACGTTTGTTGGCGACGCTAATACAGTTGCACTAATTGCTAAAAACATTAATGAAAAAGCGGCTATAAGTTGTTTCATAATCACGTTCCTTATTAAATGAGTTTATTGAATAAATTTTTTGAATTCATCTAGCGACAATTGCCCATCTTGATTAGTATCAATTTGATAGAAATTCTCGTGTAACACGGCATCTTCACCTGCTTCGGCTTCACTTAATGTGCCGTTACTGTCTTTATCAAGCTCGTTAAAAGTCGCGTGAACGTCCATTGCGTGTGCATTAGCGCCTAAAAAGCCTAAAGCCAGTAATGATGAAATTACTAAAATGCGTTTGTTCATAATTATTTCCTTATCGATTAAAGTTATTATTCTTATTACAAAAATGGTGCCAATAATAATTGTTATTATTTTTCAAGTGTTTATATTTTTAATTTGGAGGGAATGAGAAATTTTTACTGGGTTTGTTGTAATTTTTGTGCGCCTTTTGCAACACTATTTAGTGAGGTTAAAAGGGTGTTTAGTAAAATCAACAAGTTACGTTGTCTCTATTTGGCGACACGCTATTTGAGGAGTGTTAGTTGTTAATCGTATTAAATATAATTGCTGGTTCAGCTAGTGTATAAGGTAAGCACTTAATAATAGAACACTTAACTTAAAAGGACGAAACGCAATGCCAGCAACCATAGCTAAAAAATACCAAGCAATGCTTAACTGGCGGCCTAATTTAATTGGGCAATTTGCAATGAGTATGCTGCTTTCGTTACTACCCCTTTCTATAGTGGTAATTGTGTTTTTAAATGCCCTCAATAAGCAGTTAGCGGTTACTCAAAGTATTGTAAGTAACAACTACCAAGTTACTAAATCGTTTAATACTTTAAAGCAAGAACTCAACAGCCTTGAGCGTGCCACTAGGCAAAATTGGGTGTTAAAAAGTGAATCACTCGACAAGCTAATTATTGATAAATGGCAATCATCCCTGCAAAGTATCGATGAGCTTAAATTTGTAAACACGAATAAAGATTATACCCACCAATGGCAGCGCTTATATACCACCTTACAAACTGCGCATGTAGAACTTGTTGAGCAAAAACAACAACAAGCTGAGTTGTTTGTGCCAGTGAGCGATTTAGTTGCTGAACTTACTTTATGGCTACGTGATAAAAACGAAGCGCAAATTACCAATAACCAAAATGAGCTGACAAGCTTACAAGCCTCATTTATAAACTGGCTGGTGGCACTTATTCCACTGACTTTAATTGTAGGTGGTGGTTTTTTATGGCGCATAAGTGGGCGATTAAAAGGGTTAACTACGGTTATTGATAAGCTAGGGCAGGGGCATTGGCAGCAAAAAATATCAGTTAAGGGCTCAGCTGAACTTGTTGAGCTAGGAGAAAAGCTCCAATGGGTACAAGAGCAACTTCATATGCTTGAGCAGCAAAAAGATACTTTTTTACGCCATGTAACTCATGAGCTAAAAACGCCGCTTGCTTCAATGGTTGAAGGCACTGACTTATTAACTGATGAAATAGTAGGCCCAATTACCGCTGAGCAAAAAGCAGTGCTTGAGCTTATTAGCCAATCTATGGTGCGCCTTCGAACAATGATTGACAGCCTGCTGAGTTATAATGCGATTCGCACCAGTAAAGACAGCCTAAGCGAAGTTGAATTTAGCCTCCTTATTAATAAAATTAATAGCCATTTTGAGCATCGTTTAAGTGCACGTGAGCAGGCTCTAAAATGGCAAAATACTTTACCTAATAAACCGCTTGCTTTACCAAGTGAGCTTATTGAGATGATTTTAATTCAGCTTATTTCAAATGGTTTAAAATTTTCAGAAGATAAGCAGATCGTGACTATTAATTTAGCACTTGAGCAAAATCAACTTTGCATTGCTGTACTTGATAAAGGGTGCGGTATTAAAGAGCAAGAAAAAACCCAAATTTTCAGCGCGTTTTATCAAGGTAAACACAGTAAAAATGTTACGCTGCAAGGCAGTGGGCTGGGCTTAACTATTGTAAAAGAATCTGTTGAACAGTTAAGAGGAACACTGACTGTTGAGCATAACGAGCCACATGGTTGCCGGTTTTCAATTAAAATTCCCATAAAAAAAAATCTAGGAGTTAATTAACATGCGCTTGCGTTTAATCGCTATTTTAAGTGTGCTCAGTAGCAGCATGGTTATATCAGGTTGTGAAATTAATAATGGGCAAGAAGAGCGTGTGTTAATTACACCAGCACCTGTGGTCGATACTAAAATAAAAAACGACAAAAACAGTAAACCTAGTCCAAAACCCAGACCAAAAATTGAACCTAGCTATCCTCCTGCAGAGCAAGTTATTGCATGGCACGCTAATCAGTGTGGTGGATTCAAATTAGTGCCTAGCAAAGATGTTTTTACAGGCGAAAACGAGCTTAAACGCTTTTTTAAATTTATGTGCTTAAACATAAATGATGATCCAAATACAGTAATGACTAAGTTGCTAAAACTCGATCTTGCTTACTTTTGGCCTGATGACATAAAGCAATATTTATGGCTTCAAAAGCAGCAAGTAACTATGCAAATAAATGCTAAAAAAGAGCAGCAAGCACTTAACAATAAAATGCAAGAAACCCTCTCATCGTTAGCAACTATTGAGCAACAGCTTTTACTACGAGAAGAAACTAAGGAGCAGTAACTATGGCAGCAACTAAAGCGCAAGGTGCAAAAGTATTACTCGTTGACGACGACGCTAGCTTATTAAAACTGCTCGCTATTCGCATTGAATCAAAAGGGTACGAAGTAACGACCTGTGAAAGTGGCTTAATTGCACTACAAATACTTAAAAGCCAAGTGTTTGACGCGGTAATAACCGACTTACGTATGGATGAAATGGATGGTATGGCACTGCATCGTCAGCTGCAAAGCCGCTATCCTGCATTACCTGTCATTATGATGACAGCGCACGGCTCTATTCCTGATGCGGTAGAAGCGACCAAGCAAGGCATTTTTGCATTTATAACTAAACCCGTAGATAAAGATGAGTTATTCGACAGCCTTGCTAAAGCGATAGAAATTCACGGTGTGAACGCTGATGAAGCTGCGCCAAAAAGCAATATAGTTACGCGTAGTGGCACAATGCTTCACTTGCTCGAGCAAGTAAAACTACTTGGGCCAACGCAAGTTAATGTACTCATTTCGGGGGCTAGTGGTACAGGTAAAGAGTTACTTGCACAGGCTATTCATCAACATAGCCATGTAAGCGACGGACCTTTTGTTGCAATTAACTGTGGGGCTGTACCGGGCGAGCTTTTAGAATCCGAATTATTTGGCCATAAAAAAGGCTCTTTTACGGGCGCAATTAAAGATCACCAAGGGTTGTTTCAACAAGCAGAAGGTGGCACGTTATTTTTAGATGAAATAGGCGACATGCCACTTAACTTACAGGTTAAGTTACTGCGCGTATTACAAGAAAAAACAATTCGCCCAGTAGGCTTTCAAGAAGAGATAGCAATTGATGTACGTATTGTATCGGCAACACATAAAAATCTTCCTGAAGCTATTTTAAACCAGCAATTTAGAGAAGATTTATACTATCGCTTAAACGTAGTTAATTTAAAATTACCGCCACTGTGTGAGCGCCGCGAAGATATAAGCTTATTAGCACAGCACTTTAGTGCAAGCATTGCTAAGCGCATGAACCAAACTGAAAAACACTTTGCAAGCGATGCTATGCATGCGCTTGTACGCTACGACTGGCCAGGCAATATCCGCCAATTGCAAAATGTTGTAGAGCAGGTTGTAGCATTAACACCGAGTGATGTTATTTCAGAGCACTTAGTGTTAGCTGCGCTAAATAGTAACGAAACAAACGTAGAACCATTATCACTAAACGACGCTAAAAAAGAGTTTGAGCGCGACTATGTAATTAACACTTTAAAAATGGCAGGTGGTAACGTAGCTGAAGGCGCTAAGCTTGCTAAGCGCAATCGCTCAGATTTTTATAAGTTGATTAAAAAGCATAATATTGATGTTGATAATTTAGGTTAAGGAAAAGCATGCAGTTATTTATGGTGTATTTAGGCGGTCGAATTCAGGGTTGCCATATTGAAATGCACGATATTCGCTTTGTAGTAGGGGAGAATATAGAGCAAACCTACTCAAAGTTAAAAAGCCAGTGGGTAGGCGACAGAAGTAATGTTCACATGGATAGCTACATGGCAATTAATCATATTGATGGATTTAAAGTAGAAGTGGTTGATAGCTATGTGGAGCAAAATAAACAACTTTATTTTGTAAATTTAGGCGCTTACAGAAGTGACTCCATGGCTGAGCAACATGACTTTGCATTGTATGTTGCAAGCAGTAGCCATGAAGCTAAAGAGCGCGCTAAAAATGATTTACTCGCAGGCCTTAGCCATATCCATAAAGACGATTTGCACGACGTAGACGATTGCTTTGCGATTGATTTACTCGACAGTCAATTAAATATTAAGCTGACTCCAAGCAGGCAAGCTCAAACAATAAAGCCAGACTGGTTTGGCTACCACGTACTTTAAATCAGCAACGCAGGACTAAGAGTCCTGCTCGTTTTGTTCATCCTTTTCGCTTTTAGCCGCCATTTTAAATGCCACAATAACCAATCCAAACATAGCAAACGGCAGTGCTGCTAACATGTATTCAACCACATTACTGTCTTGAAAGTTTGCTTGCAGTAAAAAGTGGCCCGCCACACACATTAAAATAACCACTAATAAAATGGGTAGTAACATAAGTTCTTTTTTTGATGAATGGTTTTTCATTAAATGCGTGGCTATAGCTGAAAATAATGCGCCATTGTAATGAGCTTACTTAAGCTTGGCAAACACCGCAGAATTTTTTAATTAATGTTATGATTAGTATCAAACAATTTTATTAATGTTTATGGGAATAAAGTGAAAAGTAACTTAAAAAAAGTTTACCTCGTTGGTGGTGCAGTGCGCGACAAACTGCTAAACATAGAATCAAAAGACAACGATTATGTAGTTATAGGCGAGACGCCACAAACTATGGAGTCGCTTGGTTTTGTGCCAATAGGTAGCGACTTTCCAGTTTATTTACACCCAAAAACAAAAGAAGAATATGCACTTGGCCGTACTGAGCGAAAAAGCGGTAAAGGCTATACCGGCTTTGTGGTTGATGCGAGCCCAACCGTTACGCTAGAAGAAGATTTAGCAAGGCGTGATTTGACCATTAACTCAATGGCGCTTGATGAATACGGTAATATTATTGACCCGTTTAATGGCCAAAGCGATTTACAAAATAAAATATTGCGCCACACCACACAAGCTTTCGTAGAAGACCCTGTTCGAGTACTGCGTATTGCCCGTTTTTTAGCACGCTATGGCAGCGACTGGCGTATTCACCCAAGTACGTATGCATTAATGTGTGAGCTTAAAAACAAAGGTGAGCTCAATCATTTAGTACCCGAACGCGTATGGCTCGAAACCGAAAAAGCACTTGGCGAGAAGCACCCCGAACTTTATTTTGAAGCACTGCAAGGTTTGGGGATATTTCCTGAACTTGAGCGCATGGTTAATGTACCGCAACCAGCAAATCACCACCCCGAAGGTGATGTATTTGTACATACTATGCTGGTACTTAGACGTGCAGCTGATTTAAATTTTAACTTAGACACTCGTTTTGCAGCCCTGACTCATGACTTTGGTAAAGCACTTAGTTTTAAAAAGTATGGAAATTTACGTGGGCACGAACGCGAAGGTGTTGCGGTAGTTGAAAAGTTTTGTGAGCGCTTAAAAGTACCTAATCGCTTTCGCGATGTTGGTGTACTCACCAGTGATAACCACACCCTTTGCCACACGATTGATCAGTTAAGGCCGCAAACCATTCACAAGCTAATAGTAAGTAACTTAAATGCGTTGGTGCACCCAGAACGTTTTATCGCGTTTACTCAAGCGTGCCAATGCGATGCACAAGGGCGTGGTGAAACATTGGTAGATAAGCCATACCCGCAAGCAACTAAGCTGCGAGCAATTCATACTGAACTGCAAAAAGTGGATAAGAAGCTGGTAGTGCAAAATGCACTTAAAAATGGCAAAAAAGGCCCTGAAATAGGCGAAGAAGTAAAACTTGCAGAAATAAACTGCATTAAAGCATTTTTAGAACATGAGAAGTCCCAAGCATAATAAAATTAGACTAAGTAGTGCGATACGCCTTGGTTCTTAGTCGCGTCGTGCTTTCTTAGCTCTTTGTAATTGGTGTTTTTTGGTTTTACCTCTTCAGACTTGGGCTTTTTTGAGGGCCTGTATAAGTCAAAAATAAAATCTAATTCTTCACGCTCGAGTGATGGTTTCATGAGTATTCCTTCAATTTAATACTTTAATATGATGTAGGGTATGGTTATTCGACTGAATAAAAAGTGAATAGTTACATTTGAAGTCGTACTAAATTGTAATCGGCAGTTTTGAAGGGGTAAGCGGCGCGTTAAACCGCTCTATTAGCTATTTTAGTTGTGTAAAGGCAAGCTCACAGTAAACACTACACCATTACCTTGCTCGTTGTTTTGCGCGGTTACACTGCCTTTATGGTAATCGCATACCAGCCTTACAATATAAAGCCCTAACCCCAAATGTGGTTGTTGCTGCATTTGTTGGCTACGCACAGATACCATTGAATCAAAAATATGCTCAGTTAATCCTTCAGGTAAAGCAGGGCCTGTATTACTCACTGTTAATGTTGCTTTATTTTCGCTCTGCTTAAGGCCTACATTAATAGCCGTATTGGCTTTGCTGAACTCCAGCGCGTTATTAATAAGTTTATCAAGCAGCTGAGCTATAAACTCCGGTGCACCTTGCATCGGTAATTTGTTTTGGCATACATCAAGCGTAAATAACTGGTTTGGGTAAGTAAGCTGATAGCCTTGCATGCAGCCATTTATTACTTTTTGTAAATCAAAAGGCTCAGGCTCGTTGCTTTGAATACTTTGTTCAAGACGAGTGGCTTCGCTCATAGTAGTTATTATTTTACCCAAGCGTTCAACGCCTTCGCTGGCGCGATCGAGGTATTTTTGACTCAGCTCGTTTTGTGGCAAGCTTTGTAAGTTCTCAAGCGATGAGCGCACTACGGCAACCGGCGTGCGCAGCTCATGCGACAACCGCGACGACATATTCTCTAAGTAATCGGTATAACCACCAAGTCGGCTCACAATGTTTGAAAAACTACGCGACAGGTCGCCAATTTCATCGTTAGCGTCGCTGTAATTAATACTGCCGGTAACACGCCCTTGTGCATCAATCGCTTGCTCAGCAGTATCGCGCAGTCGCCTAATACGGCTCGATATACGCGAGGCAAAAAAGAATAGGGTGACAGTACCAATTAGCATCACAGCTAAAATAACGTTAAAGAGTTTTTCGAGCGATTTATTACGCAGCGTACGTACGCCGTTTGTGGTTTCCTCTGCTATTACTGCGCCAATTACTTGGTCTTGAATCCAAATAGGGTAAGCGGCCGATAAAATAACGGCTTTGCTGTCAGGGGTTAAGCGCCAAGACGATGCTGGTTGTCCTTTTAATGCTTTCGCTAAATGTGTGCCCTGCATAGAGGCTACATCGTGCAGGGTATCTAAAAACTCATTTTCGGGGCGCGTTAATATTTTATAGTAAATAGGGTGTAAGTAATTTTGCTCAAAGCGCTGCCACCAAGTTTTAGGTGCCTGGTTAGCAAGTCCATCAGCCCATACGCCATCGGCATTTTGAATAGTGCCGGTTTGCGCAAGTACACGATGATGGTTATCGACCACCCAAATGCGGCTACCACTGTGCCCCATACCTTTTAAAATACGGCTAATTTCTGGAGAAGGGACTAATACTGATCCTAAATCATTTGGGTTATTTAAGTTTGAGGTCGACATTATTTTAGGCTCGAGCAGTGCCTCTTTATTATCTATGTCAACAATAGCAAAGCCAAGTTTGTTGCCTAGCATGCTAATAGGAAAGCGCAGCTCTACGTTATAACCTGATTCGGTACTTTCAAAATAGCCCTGAATTTTTGTAAAAGGGGCTTTGGTGTTGGCGTCAAACGCATTGACCCAGCCATTTTTGCGCGGTGCAATAATATACGTTTGAAATTGGCCACCTGGGGTTTTTAAGCCAATTTTTAAGTAATCGTTATTGGTAATGCTTAAGCTGTTTTTAGCGCGATAAATAAGAGTATTGTCGGTGACTTTAAATACGGCGTATAAGTAGTTATCAAATTTTCCCACCATATGATCAAACGATAAGTCACTGGCTTGATGTTTGTTGTCTATTTTTTGTAAGTAGCGCTTATCGTAATGCCAAAACAGCGGTTGGTAGCTGTCCCAATCGGTGAGTTTACCATCGAGCTGAATAGGGTTTTTTAGGTTATAAGCGTATAAATCACGGCCTTTTACTACTTGATCTAAAAAATTAGTTTGTTCGTCAAACAGCGCAGGTCGCTCATGTAATGCAGTAGCAAGTGCGCGAGTGGTGCCTACGAGAGTTTTTTCTTGGCCTTGGCGTAAAAACTTTTCCATTTCCCATACGTACTCGTAGCCAAGCCACGGTAGCAAAAACAAAAAACATGAAAGCAATATAAATTTACTGCGCAGGCCAAATCGTAGCATTAGTGTTGTTCCCACCTGTAACCCATGCCATACACGGTATCTATGCAATCAAAGGTGCTGTCGAGTGCTATAAATTTTTTACGAATACGTTTTACGTGCGAAGTAATAGTGCTGTCGTCTACATAAATTTTTGCATCGCTCATTAATTCGTTACGGCTTTTAACATGGCCTGGTCGCTGGGCGAGTGAATGCAGCATCCAAAATTCGGTTACGGTTAAATCAACTAATTGTTGCTGCCAAAATACCTGCATACGTTGCGTGTCGAGCGTTAACTGCCCGCGTGTTATGAGTGCGTTTGCATCAGCGGGTTGTTCAAGTGCTTCCATTCTACGAAACAGCGCCCCAATACGCGCAGCCAAGTGAGCCAAGCTTATGTCTTTTGTTAGGTAGTCGTCGGCACCCATGCGTAGGCCGCATACGGTATCTATTTCGCTATCGCGGGCGGTTAAAAAAATAATAGGCAGCGTTTTAGAAAGCGATCGCAATGTTTGGCACAGTAAAAAACCACCATCTATTTCATGGCCTAGGCCAATATCAACAATGGCTAAATCGGGCAGGGCATTTTTAAATTCAGCTTCAGCGCTGGCACGGTCGGCAAAGCCCCTTACTTGATAGCCCTGTGCGCTCAGCATTTCTATGTAGTTTTCGCGGATTGCGGGTTCATCTTCAACGATGGCTATTTTTTTCATCTTAATCATTATCCTATTGCTTCTGTTGTGCACTATAACGAAGTTTTTAAGCTAAGTACGCTTAAAAAGGCAATTGCCATTTTTTTGCCACAATTGCTCAGCAGTTTGCCATTTTTGCTCCCCTTTGCTGCCACTTGAGCTTGTTTTAATACACCCATCAAAACAAAACATCACAAATTAAAAAGTAAGTTTAAGGATCAAATCATGAAGAAGACATTAATCGCATTAACACTCGTTGCTAGTTTTTGTACTCCAGCAATTGCCTCAACATCTAACACGCCATCAAAAGAAGCCCATAAAGAAACGGCTATTGGTTTAGGTGCAGGCGCTATTATTGGCGGCGTAGTGGGCGGGCCAATAGGTGCATTTATTGGGGCATTTGCCGGTGGTTTAATAGGCGATTCAAAAGTAGCTGATAACAAAATTGCAGAGCAAGAGCGTGCCATTACAGTAATGAAAGAAAAAACCAGCGATTACCAACACGTGCTTAACCACAACAATATGTTAGAGCAGCAGCTAGAAGTGCTTGCCAATCAAAATGAGCAGTTAACTCAAGTTCAAATTAATAACTTACTAGCCATGACAGTGCAATTTAAAACAGGTTCAAGTGTTATTGCCCCGCATTTTGCACTGCAGTTAGACCAACTGGTTACCTTGTTAAACAACCAACCACAACTCGCACTTGATTTAAGTGGCTTTGCCGATCAACGCGGCGATGAGCAAGCCAACCTTTTACTTTCTAAAGCGCGTGTAAATGCCGTGCAAAGCTATTTAATAAAACACGGTGTGAGCCACAAACGTTTAAGCACGCAGGCATTTGGCGAGCAGCAAACATTGGCTAACAGCAACACGGTGGAAGATAACTTTTTTGATAGACGCGTAACGCTTACCACTCGCTCAATGAGTCCAGTAAATGGCCAAACGGCGAGTAACTAAATCTAACTGAATCTAAGTAAAACAAAGCGTTCGATGGAGTGATTTTATGTTGAGTAAACCAACCAAAATGCTTACTAAAGTAAGCATTTTTATATTCATAGTGATTGTGCTGTTAGCAAGTTTTAAAAGCCAGGCACAATCACCCAAGTTAGAGCTTTTTGATAGCAGTGGTGCGCCAGCAGGCCCAGCTATAATATTAAAAAGCGACGCCAATATGACCTTAACCGGTCTGATCAACCATGTTGTAGTAACGCAAACCTATCAAAACGAAAACCCGTTTGCAGTTAATGCGCGCTACGTTTTTCCATTGCCTGATGAAAGCGCCGTGCATGCCATGACCATGCACATTGGTGAGCGAGTCATTAAAGGCCAAATTGATAAAAAAGTGGAGGCCGAAAAAAAATACGAGGAGGCTAAAAAAGCAGGTAAGCAAGCGGCTTTAGTTCGCCAACAACGTGCGAATATGTTTATTACGAATGTGGCTAATATTGGCCCCGGTGAGCAAGTAGTAATTGAGCTTGAGTATCAAGAAATAATTGACTACAGCAGTGGTACATTTGCTATTAGATTTCCTACTACCATTACACCGCGTTATCACGCGATTAGTGGTGAGGTTGAGGTTAATACTCAAAATCAAGCGCACGTTAATCCGCTTCCAACGGGATGGTTAAGTCCTGTTTACAGTATTAAAAGCAGTACTCAAAATGATAGCGTACCAAGCAGCCAATTTAGCTTAAACATTGATATAGACGTAGGCTTAGAACTGGTGGATATCAATTCTAAATTTCATAATGTTGATGTACAAAACACAGCATTTGGGCAATATAAAATAGCGTTAAATGAGACAAATGCAGTTAATCGCGACTTTGTACTTGAGTTTAAACCGCTGCAAAAAGAGCAAGCTCAAGCCGCATTTTTTACTCAGCAGTTTGAAAATGGTGACCGATACGGGCTTGCTATGCTAATGCCACCAGGGGATCACTTTACACAAACGCAGCGCTTACCTCGCGAAATGGTATTTGTCGTTGATACGTCAGGCTCTATGCATGGGCAATCTATGGAGCAAGCTAAAAAAGCGTTGTTTTATGCACTTTCATTACTCGATAGCGACGACAGCTTTAACATTATTGGTTTTGACAACATAGTAACTCCAATGAGCGATAAACCACTTATAGCCAGTGACTTTAATTTACGCCGTGCAGAGCGATTTATTTATAGCCTAGAAGCTGACGGCGGCACTGAAATACAAGGTGCGCTTAATGCCGTACTTGATGGCAGCGAGTTTGATGGTTTTGTACGCCAAGTTGTATTTTTAACTGATGGCAGCGTAAGCAATGAGGACGCATTATTTAAAAATATTCAAAGTAAGTTAGGCGATAGCCGCTTATTTACAGTGGGTATTGGCAGCGCACCTAACAGCTTTTTTATGCGCCGAGCGGCAGATATAGGTAAAGGCTCATTCACGTTTATAGGCAGCACAAGCGAGGTGCAACCTAAAATGCAGCAGTTGTTTGATAAGCTAGCACATCCGGCTATTACTAATTTGGCACTAAGCGATGAAAGCGGTAACAACTTAGATTTTTGGCCATCACCACTACCTGATTTATATTTTGGCGAGCCTATCATGGTCGCTATAAAGCTTAATAATGCTAAAAATGTGGTACTTTCTGGGCAAACAGCACAAGGGCCTTTAAGTATTAAATTAAGTACACAAAATAGTTCAAGCGCTCAAGGTATAGCAAAACTGTGGGCGCGCCAAAAAATCAAGTCATTACTTTTATACAACGAGCAAAGTGTAGTTAAAGATGAAGTACAGGAGCTTGCGCTTACTCATCAATTACTTAGTCCGTTTACTGCTTTTATAGCGATTGAACAAACTCAAATAAAAGAAGTGGCAGAGCAAACGGCGCAAGCTACTAATGCAGTACCGCAAGGTATGGCAATGCGCTTACCGCAAACCGATGGGCAAAGTAGGTTACATATATTACTAGGCTGTATTTTATTATTGGGATTTGGCGCCCTTAAAATAAACCGATCATTTAAATTAAGCAGGGCACGTAAATGAAAAAGTGGCTAAGCGCGGGCTTACTAATAGCTGGGCTTGGATTATTTGGGCACGGCGCTTATATGCAGGCAAAAGCGTGGCTTGCTCAAGTATTAATTGAGCAAGCATGGCAAGAGGCGCTTAAATCACCCAGCACTAAAGTAAAGCCGTGGTATTACGCCGACAGCTACGTGACCGCAAAGCTTGATTGGCCAAGCCATAATAAAACATTAAGTGTATTGGCTGGAGCGAGTGGTCGTAATTTAGCGTTTGCGCCTAGCCAATTCTTACCCGCAGGGGAGCTTGGCGGGAAAAAATTTGGAAACGAAAAAGGCGCGCTAATAGCTGGGCATAACGACACCCACTTTGCATTTTTACAAAACGCAAAAGTGGGGGAGGCGTTTACTTTGCAACTGCAAAGTGGGGTGATTCAAAATTATAAGGTAACGGGGATTGAGGTTATTCATCAATCCCAAAACTCATTTTTACAAACACCTGGGCTGTACTTGCTTACCTGCTACCCTTTTGATTCGCTTGCCTCGGGTACTCATTTAAGATTGCTTGTATCTGCGCAAATGTCTTCGCCTGATTCGCTAAGCGGTATATCCACCACAAGTTCTTGATGACGCTGGCTTATCATTACGCCAATAAATACCACAAATATACTCAACCATTGCCAAACGTTGAGCACTTCGCCCAAAATAATAGCTGACAAAATAAGTGTAAAAATAGGAATTAAATTAGAGTACGCAGCAGCGGTTAATACCGATACCTTGCTAATTGCATAGTTGTACATGCCATAGCCGCCAAGGGTTACACACGAACCTAAATACAAAATGCTCATAAGCGCAGTTAAGTCGTGTTGGTTTTCGCTTGGTAGGTCGATAAAAAATAAAAATGGCGCAAAAAACAAGCTGCCGCTAATACCTTGCAACGCAATTAAAGTCAGGGGTGAGTAGCGATTAGCTAAATGTTTAATACTTACGGTATAAAATGCAGCGCACACCATCGCCATAAGCTCTAAAAAGTTACCCAGTAACGGATTAGGTGCTTGGTCGGTACTGGGTGAAAGAAGCGTAAGTAAAATACTGCCGCCAATACACAGCGTAAAACCGACAACAATAGCTTTGCTTATATGCTCTTTAAGTAATACAAAGGCAAGCAACGCAATAATAATAGGCAAGCAAGAGACAATAACACCGGCCTGCGAGGCTGATGTGTATTCCATTGCATGGCCTTCAAATAAAAAGTACAAGCAAGGCTCAGCAAGCGACATACCCACTAAATACTTCCAGTCACCTTTTAAATACTCAAACCGAATAACGTAGCGCCATAAACAAAGCGACAAAACTAACGTGGTGAGCATGCGTAAAAATATCACTAATGCAGGGTCGTAAATAGCAATGGCGTATTTGAGCGCTATAAAAGAGCTGCCCCATAAAAAGGTGGCAATAATTAAACATAAACTGGCAGGCATAAAGAGTAATTTACTTAATTTAATAAAATCAGATCCTAGCATGAAAATTTTTAACTTGTTCAAAAATACCGAGCTGGTATAAATTAATTCATCTTTAATTAATCAATAGTAAAAAGCACATGCAAAGGGAACAGGTAATAGTTGTAAAGCTTGGTACAAGCGTACTAACTGGCGGCACCGATAAGCTAGACAAAGCACATATGGTTGAATTAGTACGCCAATGCTGCGAGCTTAAAAAGCAAGGCCACCAGGTTGTTTTAGTATCGAGCGGCGCGGTAGCTGCTGGGCGCGAACAACTATTAAAACCCTGTGGCAGAAGCTTAATTGATAAACAAATGCTTGCTGCAATTGGACAAGGTCAACTTATTCATATTTGGCAGAGCTTGTTTGCTTTATATGGGGTAAATGTAGGTCAAATGCTGCTTACTCGCGCTGATGTAGACGACAGAGGGCGCTACCTTAATGCCCGCGATACACTCAATGCATTATTAAATTACGACGTTGTACCCATCATTAACGAAAATGACGCAGTCGCTACCAGCGAAATAAAAGTAGGCGACAACGATAACTTATCGGCACTTGTTGCTATTTTGGCTAATGCTAATAAGTTACTGCTACTTACCGATCAAGAAGGCTTATTTACCAGCGATCCGCGCACAAACGCCGATGCCACCCTCATTGGTGAAGTAACACATATAAACGATGAGCTGCGCCAACTTGCTGGTGGCAGTGGTACAAACTTAGGTACTGGCGGTATGGCAACCAAATTACAAGCAGCCGACATCGCAAGGCGTGCAGGCGTTGAAGTTATTATTGCTAAAGGCGCAGGTAAAAACGTTATTTTAAAATGCATGAGTGACGAGTTACCAGGCACGCGTTTTTTAAAACTCACCGCTCCAAAAGATGGCCGTAAAAAATGGTTACTAGCTGGGCCTAAAAGTACTGGCCAAATTGTCATTGATGCAGGTGCTATTGGCGCCCTTCAAAATAAAGGTGCTAGCTTACTCGCTAAAGGCGTTACTAATGCATTTGGACGTTTTGAACGCGGTGATTTAATTGATTTAATAGATAATAAAAATCAAGTGATTGCACGGGGCTTAACGCGCTTTAGTAGTACCGAAGTAAATAAAATAAAGGGTGCGCATTCTAGCCAAATAGGTAAGTTACTTGATTACGATAGTGGCGCAGAAGTATTGCATCGCGACGACTTAGTATTACTTTGATAATTATCATTTATATAGGCTTACTCTGAAGTCTGATTGAACTGTAATTAACGAACTGACTATTGATAATAGTATTACGCTTTTTTGATTATAAATTTGTGCTAAAATCTGGCTCCTTAAATTGTTGTAAATAGAGTGCTAAGCATGAAATTAGTTCGTTGGTTACTAGGTTCTATAATTTTATTTTTTAATTTTGTATTTACTCCTCGCAGTAAAAAGCGTGCAAGCGATGTGCAAGCGCAGCTTGATCAGCAAACCTCACAATTTAAACTGTATCAATTTAAAGCATGCCCGTTTTGTGTAAAAGTACGTCGCGCCATTAAGCGCGAAGGCTTAAACATAGAAACGCGTGATGCAAAAGACAATGAGCAATATCGCCAAGAGCTACTAGAGCAAGGCGGCAAAGTTAAAGTGCCTTGCCTGCGTATAGAGAAAAATGGCCAAGTACAATGGCTGTATGAATCAAACGATATTATTGCTTACTTAAACAAAGTAGCTGCATAAACCACTTTTATTATCTCACTTATTTAAAGAGAATTTACCATGACAATTCGCACCCGTGTTGCCCCGTCGCCAACTGGTGACCCGCATCTTGGCACCGCTTATATCGCCTTATTTAATTACTGTTTTGCTAAACAACAAGGCGGTGAATTTGTACTTCGTATAGAAGATACAGACCAAGTACGTAGCACGCCAGAGTCTGAACTTGCGATTATGGATAGCTTACGCTGGTTAGGGCTTGAGTGGGATCATGGTCCTGATGTGGGTGGCGAATTTGGTCCTTACCGTCAATCTGAGCGTAGCGATTTATATAAAAAATACGCGCATCAGTTAGTTGACGATGGCAAAGCGTTTTACTGCTTTGCAACAAGCGAAGAGCTTGATCAAATGCGTGAAGAGCAAATGGCAGAAGGCCTACGCCCTAAATATGACGGCCGTGGTTTAAACCATACAGATGAAGAAATTAAAGCAAACTTAGCAGCAGGCAAACCTTACGTTATACGTATGAAAATCCCAAGCGAAGGCACATTTAAGTTTAACGACTACCTACGAGATGAAATTGAGATCCCGTGGGAAAACGTAGACATGCAAGTTCTTTTAAAAGCGGATGGTTTCCCAACGTACTTTTTAGCGAACGTAGTTGATGACCACCATATGCAAATTAGTCATATTTTCCGTGGTGAAGAGTGGATTAACTCAGCACCTAAGTTATTAAAACTGTATGAAGACTTTGGTTGGGAAGCGCCGGTACTTGGACATTTACCATTACTACGTAACCCAGATAAATCAAAGCTATCTAAGCGCAAAAACCCAACATCTATTAACTACTATAAAGAAATGGGTTACCTACCAGAAGCCGTGCTTAACTACTTAGGTCGTATGGGTTGGTCAATGCCAGATGAGCGTGAAAAGTTCACACTTAATGAAATGATTGAAAACTTTGACATGAAGCGCGTATCGCTTGGTGGCCCAGTATTCGACGTGGATAAATTAAGCTGGTTAAACGGCATGTGGATCCGCGAAAATCTAACCGACGAGCAGTTAATTCAGCGCTTTGTTGATTGGAAGTTTAACGGTGAAATGTTAGCTAAAGTATTACCTGAGGCTAAAACGCGTATTAATACGCTGTCGGATATGGTTGAGCTTGCTGGACATTTTGTAGGTGGTATTCCAACTTACGATCCTGCGCTATTGACAGCTGGTAAAGCAGACGAAAACGTAATACGCCAAGCACTACAATTTTTTGTATGGCAGCTAGAAGGCTTACGTAGCTTTGATAAGCCCGCTATTTTTGCAATTTCAAAAGAAGTGGCTACATTCCACGAGCTTAAAATTAAAGACTTTTTAGAGCCAATTTTTGTCGCAATTACAGGCAAAACATCAAGTACGTCAGTGCTTGATGCAATGGAAATATTAGGCTCTGACTTATCACGTGCTCGTTTACGTGTAGCGCTTGCTCATTTAGGTATTTCTAAAAAACAGGCTAAAAATATAGAGCGTGCGTACCGCGAATACCCAAGTGCATAATTGCTAAACAATGTACTTTTAAAAGCCGAGCTTAGTAAAATAAGTTCGGCTTTTTTGTTTCAGGCTGTTTAGCTATATGACATCGTATTTTGATATTGCTTAACTAAAGTATTAGTACTTAGCCCAATGATACAATAGGACATATAAACTCATAGGAGGCAGTATGATTGCAACCGTTAAAAACAAAGCCATTTTTAGCAGTAATACATTTTCGATAAACCTTGTTACTTACCCAACCAATCATAGCGTAATGAACCATATTGACCCTGTGCAGCAAGGGCGCTATTACAAGCTCAATTTTGTATTAGAGAAACCTAAAGCGGGTGGGGTATTTAAATGCTCAAAATGCATTATAAATTTATTTAATCGCGTGTATTTGTTCAGACCCGATAAGTACGAACACAGCGTATCTAAAATCGAGTCTGGAAAGCGTGTGCTACTGAGCTTTGCGCTTAATATATAATTTATTAATAGTCGTAGGCCTGTCCGGTGCATAAAACAGATAAGTCGCAGTACGATACAGAGGTTTCACTACAGGAATTGATAGTAAAAGCATTCCCGCCTCTGCGCATAGCATCAGCTTTAAGTAAATCAATCGCGTTTGATTTAGATCGATTGTAGCTTACATTATTGTTGCCCATACCGTCGCCATCACAGCTTTCACCTTTTATTCGGCCTAAAAGTGTTGCGCCACTTTCGTGTGCTTCTTGGTCGCTATAAAATTGCTGTAAATCTCTTTTATTAACGTAGGTGCCAATTTCTTGAGATAAAACACCGTTGTCTATATCTGTATGATAAGTCATTCCTGAACAACCAGTTATTGTGGCCAGCACTGTTATTGCCATTATAAAACGTAGCATATTTATTAGTCCTTTAATTTATTTAATACCAATCTGCTTATATATGCGGGCTATTTAACGTTAAGAAAATCACGCTAAAACTAGGCAAAAATTTTTGTATCTAGTTGCTCTAAATAAAAAATTTTTAACGACGTTATAGTGAAATTTAATTCGTTAAATTGTTCAAAGATTTATGCAGGTTGGTATAAAGTAGTAAATTACTAACAAAATCAAACGCTGGCAATGTTTGCTAACGGGTAAATTGTTAGCATTTGTAAATGTATTTAGATTTTACTGAGTATAGGGTAAGTAAATAAAAAGAAGTGAAAAACATTAACTATCCAATGGCATATAATGGCCCACTCTAAGCGCTGCGTTTTATAAAAAATATAGCCGTATCCTAAGCCTGCAATAAATGAAACCAATACATAGTTAATGCCTCCAGCAAAATGCGCCAAAGCAAACACTGCTGCTGTCATTATTGGGGCAAGTAGCGCTAGGCGATTAGATGTGATTATTTGGCTAAGTTTGGTTTGTAATAAACCTCTAAATAAAGCCTCCTCAGCTACACAGGTAAATAAAAGATTAATAGCAATAAAGGCTAACCAAAAGTTGGGCACTTTTGGGTTAAAGCTTACAAGTCCAAGCATTAAAGCTATAGTGAGCGAAGCTAAAACCGTAGCAATAATTATAAAAATGGGCTGTTTAACGTTTAATCGACTTACTTTATTAGAGTCTGCTTTTAAGGCTTTTTTATTCGAAWAAAAGTAAGCACAAAGAAATAACCCCGCCATAGCTTTATCAAAATTTGCATAAAGGGTAAAAGCAATCGCATCGCTTGTAATACACTCATCTATAACAATAGGGAGGTTATTAAAACCAGGCACCCAATGAAGTGCTAATGCAAGTGAGAAAGTTATAAAAACAGTACTTAGCGCGTATTATTGCCCGCTTTGCATTTAGCACACAGTAGTATAAAACAACGTAAAGCCCAATGCTGAGCAGAGCATATAAATTTACATAACCTTGAAAATACGCACTTACAACACTTAAAGCCATTAAGTAGTGCCAAAGGGGTTGCCGCATTATTGATATTTTGCAGTACGGGAAAACACATATAATTGATAGTGCTAATAAATAAAAGGTCATTGTTTTTTTATTGCTCTGTTTTATTTAGCCATTAATCTAACAGATTCGACCTCTCAATATTTTTTTTCTGGTAGTATAGATAGGTTATAAGCAGTTTAAGCAGTGAAAAAACTATGTTAAGTCCTTATTTTCAGCAACATGTTGATTACGTTTCTATCTCTCGTGAGCAAGGTTGTCGTTTCGCAAAATGTGTTGCCGATGACTACAATCCACTTCATGACAAAGATGCTAAAAAGTTTTGCGCGCCAGGAGACTTACTTTTTTCTTTAGTGTTAGATCGCTATGGCATAAGTGAGCGAATGGAGTTTACCTTTGCCGGAATGGTTGACGAAAACACCAAACTTCATTTTCCTGAGGGAGCAGATGAGTTTGATGTAACCAATGGCGACAAAGTTATCTTAAAGGTAAAGCGCGACGGTAAAACCAGCCAATGCCCAACACTTACAAATAGCTTAATAAAAAATTATGTTGAGTTTTCAGGTGCTGCGTTTCCACATGTAATTATTCCATTAATGGGTAAACAAGAGGTAATGATAAACCCTGCGCGCCCTATGGTTATTTACGAATCGATGATTATTAATCTCGATAACATTGATATTCAAGCACCTACGCTTGAATTTGCTGAACCAAGTTTTGAGTATGCAGGCAAACGCGGCAAAATTACTTTGCGTTTTAATTTACTCGAAAACGGCGAAAAAGTCGGTTTTGGTGAAAAGCACATGGTGGTTTCGGGTATTCGTGAATATTGCCAAGCAACAGTTGACGATTTAATCGCGTTTTACAACGAACGTAAAGCGACGTTAAAACCCGCTTAAAGCTAAATTAAATTATTAAAAGGCGCTAAATACACTGTTATTTAGCACCTTTTTTATTGGTTTTAAGAGTACAGCTAGATTAGCCGAGGGATTAAATACTTTTCTGGACTGGTTAATTTACGCAGTACAGTAATATGCGTACAATAGCGCTCTTTGTTATTTTAAAGCTAAGCCTATGTCTGCCACTACGTTCTCCTCACTTAATCTCGACCCGTTATTATTAACAGCGATTGAGCAAAATAATTACACTCAACCTACCGCAATTCAGATTAAAACTATTCCGCCTATTTTAGCCGGAAGTGATGTAATGGGCAGCGCGCAAACAGGTACGGGTAAAACCGCCGCCTTTGTTTTACCTCTATTACATAAGCTTTTAAATACCCCTAAAAAAGATGAGCAAGGCCTTGCCCGCGTTGTAATTTTAACGCCAACACGAGAGCTTGCTCAGCAAGTATTTGCCAGCTTTGAAAAGTATGCACAAGGCACTAACATCAATGGTGCTTTAGCCTATGGTGGTGCAAGTATTAGCCCTCAAATTAAAGCACTTAAAACAGCACAAGTTATAGTGGCGACACCAGGGCGTTTGCTTGATCATATAGTTAAAGGCAGCGTGGTACTTTCAAGCGTAGACTCTTTAGTGTTTGACGAAGCTGACCGCATGCTTGATATGGGCTTTATTGATGAAATTAAACGTATATTGCGACATATCCCGGGCGATCGCCAAACTTTACTCTTTTCGGCTACGTTTGATGACAGCGTGTTTGAACTCAGTAAGAAACTACTAAAAAACCCAGAACTAATTGAAGTTGATAAACGTAACTCAGCTGCGGTTGAAGTAGAGCAAGTTATTTACGCTGTTGATGAAGACCGTAAGCGCGAACTTGTATCGCACATGATTGGCATGAAAAACTGGCGCCAAGTGCTTATTTTTACTCGCACAAAACAAATGGCTGATAAGCTCGCTAAAGAAATGTGTAAAGATGGGTTAAAAACCGAATCAATCCATGGCGATAAATCGCAAGGCGCACGTGACCGTGCATTGCAAAACTTTAAAGAAGGTATTACACGCGTACTTGTTGCAACCGATGTCGCTGCGCGTGGTTTAGATATTTCTACACTTAGATACGTAATTAACTTTGAACTACCTTACATTGCCGAAGATTACGTGCACCGTATAGGCCGTACAGGTCGTGCTGGTGAGCAAGGACTTGCTATGTCGCTGGTAAGTCTTGATGAGCAATGGCTGCTAGAAGAAATTGAAGTACTACTCGATACGCGTTTAACGCCGCAGTGGTTAGAAGGTTACGAGCCAGATCCTAATAAAAAGCCAAAAGATAATCGTAAAAATACTAACAAGTCGCGAAAAGATCGCGATAAAAAACGCATCACTGGCAAAAGAGAGCCAAGTAGACGTCGTAAATAATAGCTTTTACTTTGCTTTTTTGCCTATACTGGAGCTACTAAATAGCCGAGGTAAAGTTAATGTTTGAAACTGATAAATGGGCATTCTCTGGTGTTGATGGCCAAATATCTTTGCATAAATGGCAAAAAACAATCGACCTTATCACGGGGCTTTTTTCAGCCCCGTCTGGTTATATAGTTCAGGCAACAAGCAAAGGCTATCGCGTTGTTATTAGAAGTAACGAAGGTGGCTCAAGCTTTGAAACCAATCCGATACTTCCTCCTCAAACACCTCTTTTTTGTCGGCACGTCGCTGAAACTAATAATATTTTATATGTTAATGATGCAAGCAATAACGATGCATGGAACACACTACCAGAAGTAGTTGAGGACGGTGTTGAATCCTACCTAGGTTTACCTATTCATTGGCCTGAAGGCGAAGTATTTGGCACGTTGTGTTTAAAAGATACTAAAATAACTAGCTATACCGATGAATACTTTGAGCTCATAGAGCAACTACGCGATTTAATTGAAGACGATCTAGCACTTGTTTACAGCTATGAACAAATGCGCGAAATAGCCATGTTAGACTCATTAACGAATATTTATAATCGCCGAGCACTTAACTTACTAGCTCAGCAAAAGCTTAATTTAGCACTGCGTTTGGGCTTCGACGTATGTTGCTTGTTTATTGATATAAACGACTTTAAAAAATTAAACGACACCTGCGGACATGAAGTGGGCGACAAAGCCTTAATTATATTGGCAGATACGCTAAAAACACATTTAAGAGATGCCGACATAGTAGGGCGTTTAGGTGGTGATGAGTTTGTTGCAGTAATGCAATTAAGCGATAAAAGCAAAATTAGCTACATCATGGATAAAATATCCTCTGAGTATTCAAAATCTTTACTCAAAGAAGACGTTTGCGATTTATCGCTCAGCATAGGTTATAGTTTTACTAACAAACAAAAGCAGCCCTTTGAAGCGCTATTAAATGATGCAGACCACGCAATGTATAAAAATAAACAAGCGTATAAGCTCGCTAAAAAAGCAGAATAATAAAAGCATTTTACTTAATCTTTGCCCATAAAAAAGCAAGCCATGAGGCTTGCCAAGAAGGGTGTTAATTAGCTCTTACCTAGCCTTTAAGCTATTAGCTTTTCAGCAAGGTTTAATTCCATAATGGCTTTTAATAAACGGTATAAGTTAATTGACGCGTCAATTTCTTCTTTACGGTTTGTTAAGCTTTCAATATTTAAGCCCAGTGGCACGTCTAGGTGCGCACAGCTTTTAAGTATTAAGTCGAGGTTTTCGCGGCAAATACGGACCGATTCGCTTAATGTATTGTCTGCATCAAGCATGCGCCATTTAGTTGCCTCTGGCACTGAGATACCCAACCATTGCATAAATTCTAAGGTTTTTTCGCCGCCGCACGGGGTAAACGTTAATATAATACGTTGTGGTGTAATGCCCTGTGCTTTACACGTACGTGCGTAGCTAGTAATTAGCTCTATAGTAGCTTGTGCATCGTAAACAGCTTGCGATATAAAAAACTGACAACCTTGTGCTGTTTTTTCTATTAATCGTTCATGCTCATTTCGTTTACTTGAATGGCGTTCAGCAATCGTAACCCCACCTAAAAAGAAATCATCTGATTGCTCAGCCAATGCTTTATACGCATCTGGCAGGCTTAGCTTTATATCGCCTATCGATGACGGGCTACCTACTAAAACTACATTTTGTAAATCGTAGTCGTTTTTAGTTTCACTTAGCCAATCTTTAAATTCGCCTACGCCACGCTGCGCCACACTTTTATAAGTAATTACATCTTGTGCAGATAAATTACGAAGTAAATGGCTGTATTCACGCGGATCAACGGTTTGTTTAAATGCAAATGGACGGGCTTGATTAGTTCGGCTGCTTTCGTCTTGAATGTCGTAAATTATCACGCCGTCGTATTCAATTTCGTGTAAGCGACCTAATAGCTTTTCTGCAATGGTTTTTAATTGCGCTTTATCGGTGCCAATTTTAGGCGGGGTAGTACCAATAAGGTAAACACCTTGGTTGGTGTCCTCTATTTTCTCTTTTAATGATAAAGCCATAATCCTCATTCCAGCCAAATGCGTGTTAATGGATTTAATATAGCAGCCATTTAGACGTCTAGATAGATTTATTTAATGAAAGTTTTTCAATTAACATGATGTTTATTCATAGTGCTTGTTCCCATAATTTATAATTGACACAGTTGTTTACATAATAAATTCCCTTGGGGCTCTTATATTTATTGGCTTTGGGGCATAATCGAGGGTGAGTTAGTAATACATCTGACAACAAATTTGCTCAATTTAAAAAGGGATAACAATGAAATTTAAATTATTAGCAACCAGCTTAGCGGTATCGCTGGCGTTAACCGGTTGCGTAATGCAGCAAAACCAAAGCACGCAAACAACAGCACAGCAAGAACAAGTAAATAAAGCTGATGATCGTGTTTTTTCACAAGATTATTTAATTGAAGAACTAGAAAATGGCTTACGTGTCATGGTTGTTAAAACCGATTACCCTGATGTGGTGTCGCTGCAAATTCCGGTATCGGTTGGATCGCGTAACGAAGTTGAAGAAGGCAAAACAGGCTTTGCTCACTTTTTTGAACACATGATGTTTAAAGGCTCACAAAAATACCCTGAAGATGTGTACTCAGATATATTAAAAAATTCAGGTGTTGATAACCGCGCTTATACAACAAACGATTACACAAATTACCATTTAAACTTTTCAAAGCAGCATCTTGATAAAGTACTTGAGCTTGAAGCTGATATTTTTCAAAACTTAACCTACACCGAAGAACAATTTAGAACCGAAGCCCAAACGGTAAAAGGTGAGTACTTAAAAAACAACGCGAGCCCAATTCGTAAATTATTAAGCGCTGTACGCGAAGAAGCGTTTGATAAGCACACGTATAAACACACCACTATGGGCTTTTTTAAAGACATAGAAGCCATGCCTGATCAAATGGCGTACGGGAAAGAGTTTTTTGCTAAGTTTTATAAGCCTGAGTATGTGTCACTTGTTATTGTGGGCGATGTAGACCCACAAGCAACAATGGCAATGGTTAAAAAACATTGGGGCAGCTGGAAAAAAGGTAACTACGTTGCTGATATTAAAGCAGAGCCTGTGCAACAAGCACCAAAATATTTGCATCAACAAGATGAAGCGCTACCAGGGCATTGGTTACTCGTGTCGTACAAAGGCGCTGCGTGGGAGCCTGCTAAAAAAGACAGAGCAGCACTTGATTTAATATCACAGCTTTATTTTTCAAATAATTCAGATTTATACCAAGAGCTCGTGGTCGACAAACAAATTGCCAGCCAAATGTTTACCTACAACCCAGAGACTAAAGATCCGGGTTTATTACACGTATTTGTAAAAGTAGAAAACGCAGATGATTTAGCCACTGCACGCGATGCCATTAACCGAACTTATGCACAAGCACGCACTGAACTTGTTGATGGACAAAAGCTGAGTGATTTGAAATCGAATCTTAAATACAGCTTTATTAATGGTCTTGATTCGTCGCAAGCGATTGCATCAACCCTTGCCAGCTACATGCATTTTGAGCGCGATCCTGAGGTTATAAACCAGCTGTATAAATCGGCAGATAACATTACCAGCGCAGATATTAAAGCCGTTGCTAATAAATACTTTACCGATAACGCACGTACCACATTAACTATGTCGGCACTTGATAAAGCCCCAGGTTTTGAGCAAGAAGTTGATTTAAATGCGCTTACTGCAAAGCTTGAACAAGCACCAGCGGCACCTGCATTTAAAGTACTTGATAAAACGAATAGCTCGCCATTAATTGATGTTAACTTTTTATTCAATACCGGCGCGGCTGCCGACCCACAAGGTAAAAAAGGTGTTGCTGCGCTCACTGCGGCTATGCTTGCACAAGGTGGCTCAGAGGCGACAAGCTATAAAGATATTCAAAAAGCACTTTATCCGCTTGCGGGTAGCTTTGGCTATCAAATAGATAAAGAAATGCTGTCGTTCCAAGGACGTATTCATAAAGATAATGCGGCGCAGTGGTACACACTTGTGAGCGATCAATTACTAAACCCAGGTTTTAGAGATGACGACTTTAAGCGCCTTAAAAAAGAAATGATCGACGGTATTAAGTCAGGCTTAAAAGCATCTAACGATGAAGAGCTAGGCAAAGAAGTACTCTACAGTGCGCTTTACAAAAATCACCCTTACGAAAGCTACAACTATGGTGATATTTCGGATTTAGAAGCGTTGACGCTGGATGATGTTAAAGCGTTTTATAACAGCGAGCTTACGCAATCTAAACTCACGGTTGGCTTAATTGGGGCTGTGCCTGCAAAGCTTAAAGCTAAAATGATGAGCGACTTTGCAACGCTACCAAAAGGTGAGCAAAGCCGTTTAAGTATTCCTGATGCGCCAGCGCTTAAAGGTCATCATGCAACGATTGTAGAAAAGTCAGCGCAATCGACTGCGGTATCATTTGGTTTCCCTATTGATACAATAAGAAGTAACGAAGACTGGACAGCCCTTTGGCTTGTGCGTTCGTACTTTGGTGAGCACCGTAGTTCTAACAGTTTTTTATATGAGCGCATTCGTGAAACTCGCGGCATGAACTATGGCGATTACGCATACATTGAATACTTTCCACGTGGTATGTTTCAAACCAAGCCAGATGCAAACCTAGGGCGCTCAGAGCAAATATTTCAAGTGTGGTTACGCCCACTTCGCTCTAATAACGATGCGCACTTTGCAACACGTACCGCCTTGTTTGAACTAGATAAGCTAATTAAAAATGGTATGAGCGAAGACGACTTTGAAGCTACGCGTAACTTTTTAATTAACTTTGTGCCGCAAATGGTTGCAAGTCAAAACCGCCAATTAGGTTACGCGCTTGATAGCGAATTTTACAATACAGATAGCTTTGTAAGTTACGTCACTAACAAACTTAAAACGCTAACGCTTGCTGATGTAAATCGCGTTATTAAAGAAAACCTACAAACAGACAATGTTCACTATGTGTTTATAACCGCAGACGGCGCTGATATGCAAAAACGTTTAGCATCGCAGCAAACATCGCCAATGATTTATAACACTAATAAACCTGCCGAATTAGTGGCTGAAGATAAAGTGATTGCTGATTATAAATTAGCAATTCCTGCAAAAAATATTGAAGTGATGAAAGTCGATAAAGTATTTCAATAATTTAAGCGGTTTCTAAACTCTCTTTAAATGTATAAAAAATGCCCCAGTGCTTAAAGCTTTGGGGCATTTTTATTATTTAATAATGAAACTTGATAAACAGTTATACCTAATAACCAGAACAAATAACTAAGGGATTAACACCTTTGTGGCTAAATCCGTTAGACTTGGGAAAAGGCTATTTTATATCAACTTAAGGCAGTGCAGTATTATGCGTCATGCAATTTGGCAACAGCTTCGCGACGAAGCTAACGATGTAGTAAAACGTGAACCATTATTAGCAAGTCATGTGTATTCATGCATTTTGAATCATGATTGTTTAGGTTCGGCATTAAGTTTTATTGTTGCTAATAAATTAGCTGATGCGGTGGTCTCTGCATTTACTATCCGAGAGCTGTTTGACCAAGCATTTGTAAAATGTGACCGTATGCTGTCTTTTGTAGCTGAGGATATTAAAGCAGTTAAAGATAGAGATCCCGCTGCGGAAACGCATCTTACCGTTATGTTAAACCTAAAAGGTTTTCATGCTATTCAAGCGCATCGTTTGGCTAATTGCCTGTGGCAACAAAATCGTAGAGAGTTAGCGCGATTTATTCAAAGCCGTACTTCTGAGGTGTTTGGCGTAGATATACACCCTGCTTGTAAAGTTGGTAAAGGGATAATGTTTGACCACGCAACAGGTATCGTTATAGGTGAAACGGCAGTCATTGAAGATAATGTATCAATACTTCAATCGGTAACGCTTGGCGGTACAGGTAATGAGCAAGGTGATCGTCATCCTAAAATTAGAGCCGGAGTGCTTATTGGCGCAGGTGCAAAAGTACTTGGCAATATTGAAGTGGGCGAGGGCGCTCGCATTGGTGCCGGTTCAGTGGTTTTAACAGCTGTACCGCCACATACTACTGCTGTGGGCGTACCAGCTAAAATTGTAGGCAAGCCGGAATGTCCCTGTCCGGCGCAAAGTATGAACCAAAACTTTTTATCGACCCCAGAGCCTGAGAATGAATCACATACCAGTGCAATGCTGTGATATGTAATAGATAAATAAAATTTAAAAGGAATTAAGATGAGCAAAAATAGTTTGTTAACTCTAGGTATTGGGTTTATTGCTGGTGTTGGTTTAACTTGGGGGTATTTTAACTTAGCTCCAAATGATTTAGAGCCTGCGAAGTTACAGCAAAGTGATACTCTTTTGCAAAAACCTTATGCTCAGCAGATAAAAAGTAACGAAGTAACAGCAAACAGTGCAGTACAAGATGTTACTGAACAAGACATTAGTTTAGAGCAAAATAAAAATACCTCATTCACCAATCCTGAAACACAAGAGCTTGATGAGCTACCTTTAGAAGAGCAAGTTGTGCAACTTAAGCAACAACTTGCCGAGCAAGAAGCAGCACTTAAAAGTGTTTTGAAGCAAATGAGAGGCCCTTCAGATTTTGAGAAAGTCTTACGTGATAAATTTGAGAGCCAAACACGTGATGAAGAGTGGGCCTACAATACGGAAATGGCACTACAAGATTTTTTATTAACAGCAGATCTGGCAATTATTCCTGATGTTGTTAGCGCAAAATGTAAAACGACGGTATGTGAATTTGAACTTGCCGCACCCGCTGATAACGATGCATTTGAGAGTGCTCAATGGCGTGAGCTAAACGACAAGTTGATGAAACAAGAGTTTTGGAAACAATTTGTAAGTTCTACATCTACATCAAGCGATACTAAGCTTAGCTTGTTACTAAGCACAGAGCTTTAAACTGTATCAGTATTAAGTAATAGGTATGACCTGTGATTCTACAGAGCCATCGGCAAGCTCTGTAATCATCACATCGCCTGTTTTAATTTGTCCCACCGATTTAACCACTTTGCCTTGTTGTGTTTTAGTGATGCTATAGCCGCGCGCTAAAACATTAAGAGGGCTTACCGAGTCCAGCTTACTTGCTTGTAATGCTAGGCTATTATTGGCTTGCTGTAATTGTTGTTGTATAGCTTGGTTTAACCTTGCTTGTAATTGCGACAGTTGATGAGAAGCTTGTGTTAGCTTTTTATCGGGCGATTGACGCATTAAGCGCGGCGTTAAATTATTGAGTGTGCGTTCTTGCTCATATAAACGGTTTCGCATAGCTTGTTGCAAGGCAATACTTAATTCATCTAATCGTTGTGCCTTTTGATTTAGCTGATTGCGTGGATGGCACAAGTTAAGACGGTGCTGAAGTTGCGTAGCAAGCGCGCGCTTATCAGCAATATCGTGTTTAAAAGCATTGTTTAAACGGTTAATAAGTTGCGTTACTTTGTTGTGTAGCTCTTGCGTGTTAGGGCTTACAACTTCAGCTGCCGCTGATGGAGTAGCAGCCCGTAAATCGGCTACATAGTCGCTTATGGTTGTGTCTATTTCATGGCCTACAGCGCTTATAACGGGCAGCTCGCTTTGATAAATTGCGCGCGCAAGTTGCTCGTGATTAAAGCACCATAAATCTTCAAGTGATCCGCCGCCGCGCCCTAAAATAAGCACGTCTACCTCATTGCGCGCATTTGCCAACTCTATTTGATTAATTAAATGCACATGCGCTTCTTTGCCTTGCACCATTGCAGGATAAATTATGACTTCTAATTGCGGTGCACGGCGTTTAAGTACAGTTAAAATATCTTTTATTGCAGCGCCGGTGGCTGAGGTTATTACACCAATACGGTTTATATTTTGCGGTAGTGGTTTTTTGTAGGCAGAGCTAAATAACCCTTCGGCGGCTAAGCGCATTTTTAGTGCATCAAACTCTTGCTTAAGCTGACCTTCTCCTGCAGGCTCTATATGTTCAACAATAAGTTGGTAGTCGCCTCGAGGTTCATAAAGTGATACGCGTGCTTTAACAGTGACTTGTGCGCCATTGGCAGGGCGGTAGCTTTGGTTGCGATTATTCCCTCGCCACATAGCAGCCTTTATTTGCGCTTTATCGTCTTTTAACGAAAAATACCAATGCCCAGACGCAGGGGTAATAAAGTTAGAAATTTCACCCGTGAGCACTAAAGATGCAAAGCCTTGCTCAAGCACTGTACGAATTTCTCTGTTAAGGCGTGAAACGGTGTAAACCGTCTGCGAAGGCTTCGAAAACATAAAAAACAACCTAAAATTATTTATGAGGCAAGTTTATCATAAATAATTGCGAAATATTATTTACGAATGCTCAGAACGCTGTTAAAATTTGGCCGCAATTCCTTATCTTAGATCCACATGTGAGAAGTTGCCAAAATGCTTAGAATTGCTAAAGAAGCTCTTACCTTTGATGACGTACTTTTAGTACCTGGTCATTCTACTGTTTTGCCGCACACGGCAAATATTTCAACTCGCTTAACGCGTGGTATCAAACTTAACTTGCCGCTTATTTCAGCATCTATGGATACTGTTACAGAAGCACGTTTAGCTATTGCCCTTGCGCAGGAAGGCGGTCTTGGTTTTATCCATAAAAACATGACCATCGCAGAACAAGCGAAAAATGTTCGTAAAGTTAAAACCTACGAAGCGGGTATTGTATCTTACCCTGTAACAGTAACTGCAGATTTAACTATTGCAGACGCTGTTGAGCTTTCTCAGGAAAAGGGTTTTTCAGGCTTTCCTGTTACCGATAGCAACAATGTACTTGTTGGTATTGTAACAAGCCGTGACATGCGTTTTGAAACTAAGCTAGAGCAGCCAGTTTCTACTGTTATGACTAAAAAAGAAAAGCTTGTAACTGTTAAAGAGGGTGCCTCTCGCGAAGAGATTTTAGGTTTAATGCATGAACACCGCATTGAAAAAATCTTAGTGGTAGACGATGCGTTTAAACTTAAAGGCATGATCACCGTTAAAGATTACCAAAAAGCACAAGATAAACCAGATGCATGTAAAGATGACCAAGGTCGTTTACGTGTAGGTGCTGCGGTTGGTGTTGGCGCAGGCACTGATGAGCGTATTGCTGCATTAGTTGAAGCGGGTGTTGATGTTTTACTTATCGATACTTCTCATGGTCACTCTCAAGGTGTTATTGACCGTGTATCGCAAACTCGTCAAGCATACCCAGATTTACAAATTATTGCGGGTAACGTAGCGACAGCAGAAGGTGCTATTGCCCTTGCAGATGCTGGCGTTGATGCAGTAAAAGTAGGTATCGGCCCTGGTTCAATTTGTACTACACGTATTGTAACGGGTTGTGGTGTTCCACAAATTACTGCTATTTCTGACGCAGTTGAAGGCCTAAAAGGCCGTGACATACCTGTAATTGCTGATGGTGGTATTCGTTTTTCTGGCGATATAGTTAAAGCTCTTGTTGCTGGTGCATCATGTGTGATGGTTGGATCAATGCTTGCGGGTACTGAAGAAGCGCCTGGCGAAGTTGAGTTATATCAAGGTCGTTACTACAAATCATACCGTGGTATGGGTAGCTTAGGCGCGATGGATCAAAAAGAAGGTTCATCAGATCGTTACTTCCAAAAATCTAACCAAGCTGACAAGTTAGTACCAGAAGGTATTGAAGGTCGCGTAGCTTACAAAGGGCCTATTGCAACGATTATTCATCAGCAAGTAGGCGGTCTTCGTAGTGCAATGGGTTTAACCGGTTGTGCAACGATTGAAGAGCTTAATACAAAACCTCAGTTTGTACGTGTTACATCTGCTGGTATGGGTGAGTCGCACGTACATGATGTGCAAATTACCAAAGAAGCACCAAATTACCGCTTAGGCTAAGCGCGTAATTAACAATTTATTGGGCTTGCTTTGCAAGCCCTCTTTTTAGTCGTTTACATTAACAAACGGCATTTAGCATCTACTTTACGAGATACTCCATGAGCAAAGATATTCACGATTCACGAATTCTCATTTTAGACTTTGGTTCACAATACACTCAGCTAATTGCGCGTCGTATACGCGAAATTGGTGTTTATTGTGAGCTGTGGGCATGGGATGTGACTGAAGAGCAAATTCGCGAGTTTAACCCACAAGGTATCATTCTTTCTGGTGGCCCAGAATCAACAACACTTGAAAACAGCCCGCGCGCTCCTGAGTATGTGTTTAATGCAGGCGTTCCTGTATTAGGCATTTGTTACGGCATGCAAACAATGGCCGCTCAACTTGGCGGTAGCGTTCACAGCTCTGATAAAAAAGAGTTTGGTTACGCGCAAGTTGAAAAGGTAGGCAATTGTGCATTGTTTGATGCAATTGAAGATCATATTACCGATGGTGGCAACGGCGTTTTAGACGTATGGATGAGCCACGGCGATAAAGTTATGGAAGTACCAGCAAGCTTTAGCACAACAGCTAAAACACCAACGTGTCCGCATGCTGCTATGTCTAACGAAGAAAAGCGTTTTTACGGCGTACAGTTTCACCCAGAAGTAACTCACACTCACCAAGGGCAACGCTTACTTGAACGTTTTGCTATTGATATCTGTGGTTGTGAAAAGCTATGGACGCCTGCAAAAATTATTGATGATGCCATTGAGCGTATCAAAGACACTGTTGGCGATGATGAAGTTATTTTAGGCTTATCAGGTGGTGTTGATTCATCGGTTGTGGCGATGCTTATTCACCGCGCAATTGGCGATAGATTAACATGTGTATTTGTTGATAATGGCTTACTTCGTTTAAACGAAGGTCAGCAAGTTATGGACATGTTTGGTAATAAATTCGGGCTAAACATTGTAAAAGTTGACGCTGAAGATCAATTTTTAGCTGACTTAGCGGGAAAATCAGACCCAGAAGATAAACGTAAAGCTATCGGCCACACGTTTATTAATGTATTTGATGAGCAATCTAAAAAGCTTAAAAATGCTAAATGGTTAGGCCAAGGTACTATTTACCCAGACGTAATCGAGTCTGCAGCATCTGCTACAGGTAAAGCGCACGTTATTAAATCTCATCACAATGTGGGCGGATTACCAGATGACATGAAAATGGGTCTAGTTGAGCCACTTCGTGAGTTATTTAAAGATGAAGTACGTAAAATTGGTTTAGAGTTAGGTTTACCGTACGACATGCTTTACCGCCACCCATTCCCTGGTCCTGGTTTAGGTGTACGTGTACTTGGTGAAATTAAAAAAGAGTACTGTGATTTACTTCGCCGTGCTGATGCTATTTTCATTGAAGAGCTACACAAAGCTGATCTTTACCACAAAGTAAGTCAAGCGTTTACTGTGTTCTTACCTGTTAAATCGGTAGGGGTTATGGGTGATGCACGTAAATACGATTGGGTTGTGTCACTTCGTTGTGTTGAGACTATTGATTTTATGACGGCGCGTTGGTCACATTTACCTTATGAGTTTTTAGGTGTGGTTTCTAACCGTATCATTAACGAAATTGATGGTATTTCTCGTGTTGTTTACGATATTTCAGGTAAGCCACCTGCAACTATTGAGTGGGAATAATACTAAATAAGTAAGCCTACTTTGCTGAGCTTATTATTGCACATTAAAAAGCCCGTTTATTAAACGG
Source organism: Pseudoalteromonas sp. FUC4 (assembly GCF_008370255.1). Classification (GTDB taxonomy): domain Bacteria; phylum Pseudomonadota; class Gammaproteobacteria; order Enterobacterales; family Alteromonadaceae; genus Pseudoalteromonas. Next base: position 466,501 of record NZ_SEUI01000003.1, read on the forward strand.
GCTTTTTTACGCGCTAATTTTTAACTTTTAGCTTTTGGCTCTAACTCAGTTAGTAGGCCTTTTACGAGACTTACGCTGCCAAGTAGTAAAATAAACGTAAAAGGCAGCGCAGCAATAATGGTTATATACTGAAGTGCCTGAATAGACTCAGTACCGCCAATCCAAAGCATTAGCATTGCAATAATACCGGCAATGTTAGCCCATACTAGCTTTTGCTTTATTGGTACTTCAAGCTTCCCGCCTGATGTAAGGCTGTCAATTACTATAGAGCCAGAATCAAGTGTGGTTACAAAGAATATAATTATTAATGCTACAGCTAAAAGTGAAAGCGCGGTACCAAAAGAGTACGCATCAAGCATATAAAATAAGCTAAGTGACACATCGGTAATCCCTTTATCGGCGCCGAGTACGCCAATTTCATTTATAACTTGATCAATAGCCACACCGCCAAACACCGACATCCACGCAGTGGTAACTAAAGTGGGGATAAGAAGTACATAGACTAAAAATTCGCGTATGGTACGCCCTTTAGAAATGCGCGCTACAAACATACCAAAACATGGTGCATAAGCCACCCACCAAGCCCAATAGAACACAGTCCAACCGTGAAGCCACTGCGTATCTTCTCGACCGGTGCTAGAACTCAGCGGAATAATATTTTTTACGTAGCCTATTACTGCTGTGTAGGCTGAATCAAGTACAGTAGTAAAGTTTAAAACAAAAACAAGTGCTAAAAACACAATAGCAATGCCCATATTTATATTACTGAGCAATTTAACGCCGCCATCCATACCACGCACAATAGATAAAATAGCTAAGCCCATTATTAGTAAAATAATACCTTGTTGTAATAATAATGAATTTTCGAACCCTAAAACATGGCTTATGCCACTAGCCGCTTGCGATCCTCCTAGGCCTAGCGATGTAGCAAGGCCAAAAAGAGTAACCAACACAGCCATAACATCTATAACATCACCGAGTTTACCCCATACTCTATCGCCAAAAAGCGGGTAAAACACTGAGCGCATAGAAAGCGGTAAACCTTTGTTATAAACAAAGTACGCTAAGCACAGTGCGGTCATGCCATAAATAGCCCATGCATGAAGCCCCCAGTGAAATACCGTTGCCCCTAAGGCCATCTCTCGGCCTTGTTCAGTAAAGGGCTCAGCATTTAGCGGTGTACCAAACCAGTTAGTGTAAAACGCGGTAGGCTCAGCCACACCCCAAAAAATAAGACCAATACCCATACCTGCTGCAAACAGCATAGAGATCCAAGAAAGGGTAGAATATTCCGTCTTTGCTTTATCGCCTCCTAATCTAATTTTACCAAGCGGTGAAGCTGCTATACCTATTGCAAATAGTAGGAGTATGTTTGCGCCCCACATAAATACGTAGTCAAAGTTTGTTAGAGCTGCATTTTTTATTGTGTTAATAGCGTCTTTAGCTTCGCTAGGTGAGAGGGCAAGTAGAGTAATAATAAATAGTAGAGATAATCCAATAGAAACGGAAAATACATTACTATGAATATCCATGCCCCATTTACTAACATTATCTTGACCTACTTGATAATCGGTTGAGTCGATACTGTATTTTTTTGATTTAAACTTCATATAACGTGGCGTGAACTATTAGCTAAGCTAATAGTAAAGCTCCTCCATATTTGCAGTGTAAATGATCCGCGAAAGTAAGATACATGATGAAATATGTAATTAGGTGATAAGGCGCGGATCCCCTAGGATTAAAATCGTACCACAAATGCTAATAATGTTATTGAATTGTTTATGCTCTTTGGTTTAATAAATTTACAAATTATTTTTGAGCTATGGCGACTATTAGTTATGCATATTTAAAAAATTGTCCATATACTTCAACTAAAATCAGCTGTGCTTTAAAGAATTTAATTTATGAAACAAAGTTAAATACACTGTATTTGTGTGCTAATTCATCGTTTTGCCTATTTTAAAAGCAGTTAAACTAAAAAAGTGATTTATTGCTTTACCTTTTCTCAAAGGTCTCTATAATTCGTCGACATTGCAGGGGCGTAGTTCCAATTGGTAGAACAGCGGTCTCCAAAACCGACGGTTGGGAGTTCGAATCTCTCCGCCCCTGCCATTTCTTCTTTACATCGTTTTTATTACTTCATATATTGTTCAAGTGTTTAATTTACTGAGTTGTTATGCATCAACGTTACGCAGCTATTTTGGGTATAGAAAACCTCGAACTAAATCAACATTATTGTCCAAACAATACTAATTCCGCTTCAGGGCTTATACAAAGTACTGAGCCTTTAACGCTTAATAAGCAGTTATTTACTGATATAAAGCTAAGTGCTCAACCTATGGTTATTAATAGTGTGCTTAAAGGCAGTGAAATGCAGTTAACCGATGATAAGCTTATATTGCCAACCCAACAGCTCAGTGCTAATGATAAACGCGCTTTATGGGCTTTAATGAGTGAACACCTTGATAAACTTTAACGCCGTAGATGAAAGCGCTATTGAACAATTAATGGCAATTGAAACTGCTTGCCATAGCCACCCTTGGACGCTTAAAACAATGAGTTCATGTATGGGGGGGCGCTACTTTAACTTGGCGGCGTTTGATAAAAACACATTAGTGGGTTTTTATATTGGTGAAAAAGCAGGGCCTGACTTTACGCTTATGGATATTTGTGTAACACCAAGCCACCAGGGTAAGGGTATTGCAAGGCAGTTGTTAGCCCAGTTTATTGAATATGGTGAACAACAAAATGCTGAAAACCTCTTTTTAGAAGTACGTGAATCTAATACACGGGCTATTGCGCTATACGAGAACGCTGGCTTTACAGAGATGTCAGTGCGTAAAAACTACTACCCAAGTGATAATCCGGCCAAAAATGGCTTTGAAGACGCTATTTTAATGGGCATGGCATTAGGTTTAAACTTTTCATAATTAAAGTCGGTGATTAGCGTTTTAGCATAAAGCACTAACGCACCGAACTTGTACTATTTTGTAAGTTTTCTTTTAGGTTACTTTGCCACTAATTGCTTGCTCAATGGCTACTATCAAATCAGTTACTAACTCATCTCTTGGCACTTTATTGTTACTTTTTAAATTTTCTTCAAGTGCTGCTGCGCTATGGTAAATTTCATCAAAGTTAAAGCATCCAGAACTTCCTTTAATACTGTGCGTTATACTTCTTAATGCTTCCCAGTCATCAGAGTGTTGTAGAGCCTTAACTTCTTCTAAATATGTAGGTAAGTTCGCTAAATAGTTATCAGCTATTTGCTGAAATTTTTCACTCTTTAATAAACTATCCCATTTATTTTGATTGTCTTTTTCAAGATGCAGATAGCTTACGAGTACGTTTTCCAGAGCATCTTTGTCTATTGGTTTAGCAAGAGCTTTATCACAACCCGCTTCTAAGTAGGTGCCAATGTCATGGTTCATTACATTGGCAGTAAGGGCAATAATAGGGCCATCATATGCTGCGTGGCGTAGCATTTTAGTCGCTTCTAACCCGCCCATTACAGGCATTTGCATATCCATAATAATAAGCTGGTAGTCATTTACGAGAGCCATTTCTACGGCTTGCGCGCCATTGTTAGCAATATCGGGCTCAAGGCCCCAGGTTTGCAGTAGTAATTTAATTAATAGTTGGTTATCAGGGTTATCCTCAGCGACTAAAATATTGGCCTCAAAATTATTGGTCGCAAACGATAAGAGAGGGTCTTTCTCTGGTATCAACTGGCTTTCTTGCGTTAAAAACTCAAGCATTGGTTGATCATCGGATAACTGACACGACACCCTAATTGTAAAGCGGCTACCAACGCCAACTTCACTTTCAAGCGTTACATCGCCACCAAGTAACAGAGCTAAATTTTTAGAAATACACAGCCCAAGGCCTGTACCACCAAAACGACGTGTGGTTGTAGCATCTGCTTGTTCAAACGGTTTAAATACACGTTCTATTTGATGCTCAGACATACCAATGCCGGTATCTTTAATTACAAATTCTAGCTTTTGACTTGCTTGTAAATAATGTACGCAAATAGAAACACTGCCATTTTCGGTAAATTTAACAGCGTTGTTTGCAATATTTATAAGTATTTGTTTTAAGCGGGTCACATCACTATAAATGGTGCGAGGTAGCGGCAGTTGGTAATCAATATTAAGGGTTAATTGTTTTTCTTGTGCCAGTGGTTGAATAATTGATTCAATATCATGCACAATCTGCACTACGTTTAACGCAGATAAATCGACAGCTAGCTTTTCGGCTTCAATTTTAGATAAATCGAGTATGTTATTTATTAGCTCTAGTAAGTGTTTTGAATTACGTAAAATAGTACTTAGGTGTTGCTTATCGTTTGCTACTTTATCGTTATGTAATAACTGCTCTGTAAATCCCATAATAGCCGTAAGTGGCGTGCGTATTTCGTGGCTCATATTAGCTAAAAAGCGGCTCTTAAGTTGATTGGCTTGCTCAGCTTGGCCAATAGCTAACTCAAGTTGGCTGTTCATAGCTTCGAGAGCTTGGGTACGGCTTTCTACTTTATCTTCAAGATGGTGCTTATATTCTTCAAGCTGCTGCTGGTAGTGTCTTATCTGATTAACCATGTGGTTAAAGTCGTTAAATAAAACACCCACTTCATCATTAGTGTGGGCAGGTAAGAGCACCGACAAATCACCATCACCCACACGGTGACTCGCTGCACCTAGTAACTCAATTGGATTAAGTAATAAATTACGCACCACTACAAAAATTAATATAGGCAAAGTGATCACCGAAATGATAACAATTAAGCCTGTTATTAAACTTATGGCTTTACCTGATTGATAAAGTACCCCTTTTGGAATGGTCGATACGTAATAATACCCTCCAGGCATTTGTACTGCAAAAATCATTCTCTCAATTTTATCTATGCTTGAGAGCTCAATGGTCGAAAGCATGCCAATATCAGCTAAGTCGTGGATTTGGTTGAGTTCGTATTCGCTTATATATTGGCCGCGCATATTGTAGTCAGAGCTAAATAAAATCTTACCGTCTTTGGTCAGCATTAAATTAAGTGTGTTGTTATATGGCGCTTCTAAAATACTGGAGTTAAGTATTGAAGGCTCTACATGCATTACAATAAACCCAAGCTGTTGTGGGCGCTTTAAGTAGTAATCAACGCTATAAATTCGTTGAATAAAATATAAACTCGTAGTGCCATCATCTTTTTGAATCATAAACTGCTGTTTACTTAAATTACTTTGCAATATTTGATTAAAAAATGGGTAGCCTTTAGGTGCTGTAGTTAAATTGTTAGAGTAGTAGGCATCACTTTTACCGCTGGCAGAGACTAAATTAATACTAATTATATCGGGATAAGCCTCACTGTAACTAGCAAATACATCCATAAGCGCGCCAAGTTTTCGGGTGTAATTACCATTAGTGCGAATATCGTTTGTTAAAAAGTCGCTAAGTACAGGCGAAGTTGAAAGCAGTTTTGCAGTAGAGTGAAAAGAGTCGATGTAGTTAAATATTTTTTGTTGTTGCTGCTCAACAAAACGGCTCATTATTAAATCAGCTTGTTTTTGAGTTGAATTAGTTACATTGGTGAGCGTAAAGCCACCTAAAAATAGCAACGGTAGAATAACAAGAGGTGTTATATACCATAATAATCTAATACTTAACTTACTGGTTTTCATGACCAAACTACTTATCCTCCATGCAATCTATCAATAATATGCGTTACGGCCTGATTACACAAGCTTGTAGCGGTCTTGGTGTCTAAATTACAATCATTAGTTGCATGATCTTTAGCTCTTTTATTTATGTTAAAGTTATTTAAATTTAACAAGTTACACTGAATAATATTAATTCAGTGTTCAAAAGATTTACATAGTTTTACATCTTTTTAAGTCACTAATTAAAGTTGATGCACTGCCAGGCGTGACATTAAGAGGGCACGTTGACAGTCTAAGTCCAGCAAGTGGTGTAAGCTACTCCACTATTGGTGCGCATAATGCAACAGGCAACTTTACTAAAATAGCGCAGCGCCTACCGGTAAAGATTAGTTTAGATGCTAAGCAGCCTCTACTTAGTCAACTACGTGTTGGAATGTCGGTTGTACCTACTATTGATGTTATTAAGTAACTACTAATTTTTATTTAAACGATCTACGACTAAATTGTAGGTCGTTTAAATATCGCTCGCTGTACACATTCATTTAAAGCTAAGATATTTTTAAGTAGATAGCACACTTTTATACCGACTCCTGTTACAATTGCCATTATTAAAAAATTAGCTATTGGCGTTTTATTATCAGCTGTTTATAACGTTAAAATCAGCGTAAATAGCAGCTAATTACGATCAACATTACGGGTTTACTCGCAAGCGCTTATTTAAATGCATTCAACCCCGCATCAAACTAAAAGAATTTATTAATGGCAGACCAAACTATTATCAATGAAATCAGCAAGCGAAGGACCTTTGCTATCATCTCTCACCCGGATGCTGGTAAAACAACGATTACCGAAAAAGTATTGTTGTTCGGACAAGCTATTCAAAGAGCTGGTACTGTAAAAGGTCGCGGCTCTAATCAGCATGCTAAATCTGACTGGATGGAAATGGAGAAAGAGCGTGGTATATCGGTTACTACCTCTGTAATGCAATTTCCATATAACGACGCACTTGTTAATTTACTCGATACGCCAGGACATGAAGACTTTTCGGAAGATACTTACCGTACATTGACGGCAGTAGATTCATGTTTAATGGTTATTGATGCGGCAAAAGGTGTAGAGGATCGTACCCGTAAGCTTATGGAAGTTACACGCCTGCGTACAACGCCTATTGTTACGTTTATGAACAAATGTGACCGCGATATTCGCGACCCAATGGAAGTGCTGGACGAAGTTGAAACAGAGCTAAATATTGCCTGTGCGCCTATTACTTGGCCAATTGGCTGTGGTAAAGAGTTTAAAGGTGTTTATCACATTCATAATGGCGAAGCTATTTTATATAAAACAGGTCAAGGTCATAAAATTCAAGAAGTTCGCACTATTAAAGGGCTTGATAACCCAGAGCTAGATATTGCGATTGGCGAAGACTTAGCTGCGCAGTTACGTGATGAGCTTGAGCTTGTTATTGGTGCGTCAAACGAATTTGATTTAGATCTGTTTTTAGCCGGTGAACTTTCGCCAGTTTATTACGGTACCGCACTTGGTAACTTTGGTGTTGATCACGTGTTAGATGGTTTAACTAAGTGGGCGCCAACGCCATTACCACGTGAAACCGAAGACAGACTAATTGTTGCAACTGAAGAAAACTTTACCGGGTTTGTATTTAAAATTCAGGCCAATATGGACCCTAAACACCGTGACCGTATTGCATTTATGCGTATTGTATCGGGTAAGTACAGCCAAGGCATGAAAATGAACCATGTGCGTATTGGTAAGCAAGTGAGCATTTCTGATGCGGTAACCTTTATGGCGGGCGATCGTGAACGTGCCGCAGATGCTTTCGCTGGTGATATTATTGGCTTGCATAACCACGGTACAATTCAAATTGGTGATACGTTCACGCAAGGCGAGAAACTTAAATTTAGTGGTATTCCTAACTTCGCGCCTGAATTATTCCGCCGTATTCGTCTTCGCGATCCGCTTAAGCAAAAGCAATTATTAAAAGGCTTAGTACAGCTTTCTGAAGAAGGTGCTGTGCAAGTATTTAGACCGCTTATAAACAACGATTTAATTGTGGGTGCGGTAGGTGTACTTCAGTTTGATGTAGTTGTAGCACGTTTAAAAGCAGAATATAACGTTGATGCTATTTATGAAGGTGTAAACGTAAATACAGCGCGTTGGGTAAGCAGTGATGACGTTAAAAAGTTTGAAGACTTTAAGCGTAAGTGCGAAAGCAATTTAGCACTCGATGGCGGTGATAACTTAACTTACATTGCGCCGAGCCGTGTAAACCTTAACTTATCGGTAGAGCGTTACCCAGAAGTAACGTTTAGCCATACACGCGAAAACTAGAGCTCATTTACAAGAATTAAAAGAAAACCTGCTTTGGCGGGTTTATAAAGGTAAAAAAATATGAATATTCGTACTATTTTAATTGAAAAAGCCATTGCAGCTATGGTCGGTGCAGGCTTACCTGAAGACACAAACCCGGCAGTAACGCAAAGCACGCGTCCACAATTTGGTGATTACCAAATTAATGCAGCCATGGGCGCAGCTAAAAAAATGAAAAGCAACCCGCGTGAGCTTGCACAAAAAATTATTGATAACCTTGATGTAAGCGATATTGCACAAAAGACTGAAATTGCGGGTCCTGGTTTTATTAATATCCATTTGAAGCCTGAGTTTTTAGCGCAAAGCGTACAAGCCGCTAACAGTGATGCAAAGCTTGCTGTAAACGAGCACGCAAACCCACAAAAAGTGGTAGTTGATTATTCATCACCAAACCTTGCTAAAGAAATGCACGTAGGCCATTTACGTTCAACTATAATTGGTGACTCAATTGTACGTGCGCTTGAATTTAGAGGTGATACGGTTGTGCGTCAAAATCACATGGGTGATTGGGGTACGCAATTTGGTATGTTAATCGCGCATTTAGAAGATCAAATTAGCCAAGGTGTAGATTTAGATACTGTTGCGCTTGCTGATTTAGAAACCTTTTACCGCGATGCTAAAAAACGCTTTGACGACGAAGAAGGTTTTGCAGATAAAGCACGTGACTACGTTGTTAAATTACAAGGCGGCGATGCGCACTGTGAAAAACTTTGGAAACTATTTATAGCCACCTCAGTTAAGCACTCTGAAGAAGTATACAAGCGTTTAAATGTAACGCTTACGCAAGCCGATATTATGGCTGAAAGCGCATACAACGCAGAACTTAACGACATTATTAGCCTACTAAAAGATAAAAATATTGCGGTAGAGTCGCAAGGCGCACAAGTGGTTTTTTTAGATGAGCTAGCTAATAAAGATGGCGAGCCATCAGCGTTTATCGTACAAAAATCTGGCGGTGGTTTTTTATATGCAACAACAGATTTAGCTGCATGTGACTATCGCTCAAACAAATTAGGTGCTGATCGCATCTTAATTTTTGTAGATGCACGTCAAAATCTACACTTTAACCAAGTAGAGCTAACAGCGCGTAAAGCGGGTTTATTAAGAGACGAAACAAGCTACGAGTTTTGCCCGTTTGGCACCATGATGGGCGCCGATAATAAACCATTTAAAACACGTACTGGCGGCACAGTAAAACTTGCTGATTTATTAGAAGAGTCAATTAACCGCGCAGCAGCAAAATTAGCTGAACGTGAGTCTGATTTAAGTGATAGCGATCGCAGCGAAATTGCACGTAAAGTAGGTATTGGCGCAGTTAAATACGCTGACCTTTCTAAGCACCGTACCAGCGATTACATATTCAACTGGGACAGCATGCTAAGTTTTGAAGGCGCAACCGCTCCTTACTTACAATATGCTTATACACGTGTACGCAGTATTTTCCGCAAATCAGGCGTTGATGCTGCTTTATTAAATTCAGACGTTGCAATTGTTGAGCCTCAAGAAAAAGTACTTGCACTTAAGCTACTACAGCTTGAAGAAGTACTTGATTTAATGATCAGCGAAGCAACACCGCACGTACTATGTGGTTACTTATATGAGCTTGCGAGCTTATACATGACATTTTACGAAGCCTGTCCAGTACTTAAAGAGGGCGTAGAGCCAAGCGTGCGCGATAGCCGTTTAGTGCTGTGTAATTTGGTTTCAAGAACTTTAGAAACGGGATTAGATTTGCTAGGCATCGAAGTCATGGAGCAAATGTAATCACCTTCTGCTGCGTGTAGTTCGCTTTGACTGCGTTGTCGTGCTTTTTTAGCCTAAGTCACATACTAAATGTATGCTCCTTGGCATAAAAAAGCACTCCGTCTTATCAGCACTTCTACACTTGCAGATATCTGAATTGTGTAGTTCGCTTTAGCTGCGTTGGTAAAACTATTTAGCCTAAGTCACATACAAACCGTATGCTCCTTGGCATAAATAGTTTTACCGCCTTGCTAGCACTTCTACACTTGCAGATGTAATGTTTTACATTGTAGGTTGGGTTGAGAGAAACGAAACCCAACGATACATCTGAGACTCTATACTTATTGCTATTGATATACCTGAATCTTAATATTTGTTACTACTCAACATCTATTGTTTTAAGCTCGCTACTCTAAGCTCTTTTCTATGGCTTTATTTAAAGGACTTGTTATGAAACTCGAAGATATCCGCCGTGAATACCTGCAAGACGCGTTAAGCGAAGATAACTTGCAAGATGATCCGTTTAAGCAGTTTGAAACATGGCTTGAGCATGCTGTAGCAAGCCAATTACCTGATCCAACAGCGATGGTTGTAGCAACTGTTGATGAAATAGGTCAGCCTTCACAGCGTATAGTGCTTTTAAAGCATTTGGATGATAACGGCTTTGTGTTTTTTACCAATACAGGTTCGCGTAAAGCGCAGGAGCTTAAAGGCAATAACAAAATTTCCTTGCACTTTCCGTGGCATCACATGGAACGCCAAGTTATTGTTTATGGTGAGGCTAAACCATTACCAACTTCTGCTGTGGCAAAGTACTTTTTATCTCGTCCTAAAGAGAGCCAATTAGCAGCATGGGCATCAGCGCAAAGTCGTCCGGTGTCATCACGTAAAGTACTAATGGAAACCTTCGCTAACATGAAAAACAAGTTTGCTAAAGGTGAAATTCCATTACCTGATTTTTGGGGCGGGTATTGTGTAGTACCCACTAAAATTGAGTTTTGGCAAGGTGGGGCGCATCGTTTGCATGACCGTTTTATGTATCAGCGCCAAGCAGATAACAGCTGGCAAATTACACGCTTAAACCCTTAATAAATAGATGAGTAAGTAACCGTGCAATTTATTGACTCTCATTGCCACCTCGATTTTAGTGAGTTTGATTCAAGTCGTGAATCGCTCATAAGAGAGTGCGTAGCAAAGGGGGTTAATCAGTTTGTTGTACCGGGTATTACGCTTGCTCAATCGCATACCCTCATAGAGCTCAAAGCAACCTACCCAAGTATAAAAATAGCCGCAGGGCTACATCCTTATTTTTTAGATAAACATCAAGAATCGCACATAGAAGCGCTTTTTGAGTTCGCGACCGCAAATAAGCATCAGCTTGTGGCTATTGGTGAGTGTGGGCTTGATAGAAGCATTGAAAGCCTCTCTAAACAAACTTATTTATTTGAACAGCAAATAAAGCTTTCTAATGAGCTAAACTTACCGCTCATTGTACATCACAGGCAAAGCCATGATTTAATTGCGCAATCGTTTAAACGTTGTAAGCCAAAAAATGGGGGAGTAATTCATGCATTTTCAGGTTCAATCCAACAAGCGAAGTATTATATCAAACAGGGCTTTAAGCTTGGCGTAGGCGGTGTTATCACCTATGAACGTGCAGCTAAAACCCGTGCTGTTATTGCCGCTATTGAGCCCGAGCACTTAGTGCTTGAAACGGATTCACCTTCAATGCCGTTAAGTGGCTACCAAGGTGAGGTTAACACGCCATTGCATATACCTGATGTATTTGACGCACTATGTGATTTAAAGCCACACAGCGAAAAAGAGACGCTTGCAAAGCAGCTTTATGATTCTTGCTCAGATGTTTTTTGCATATAACGATTTACCTGCCAACGTTTTAATCCACGGCCTAACTGCCACGTAAAAATACAAGCAATCACTAACATTAATAAAACCTGCCTGCCTAAGTCATGAAAATGATTATGGCTGTCGGATATTGCAGCGCGAGTTAAATAAGTAATAGATACAAAACCTATAGGGCGGTCATCATCGCTTATAACAGGTTCCATAAAAGGTGTTTTTAACTTACTTATTCCAGGGGTAGAATCAGAAAGTTGACCATAAACATGGTGCGACTGCCAATTGTCGCTACTGGCTAATAAAATACCTTGTTGATCATAAATAGTGGCCGAAAGCACAAACTCATCTTTACTTATATCGTTACAAATTGCATTGAGCTGGGGTTTGTTTTTTTCGATTAAAGGTGTTTTAACATTTAAAGCCATAAACTGAGTGAGGCTTTTGGCGGTGCTGTCGGCGCTATCGTAAAGTAACTGGTGACTCTGAAAACTACTATTAACACCCACCCAGCTTAGTAATACAAAACAGCCAGCCGCAAGAATTAAGCGAACGAGTCGCTTTCTTTGGGATGCGCTTATAGGGTTTTTAATATGGTTATTTTTCATAGTCACCGTTTATGCTACTGACAGCATTTTGATTTGATGTTACAACTACACTAACTATAACCTTAAACCCCACCTGATGGCGAATTTAGTGTTGAGAATACCAGTTTTGAGATGCCAACTATCAGGAAAATAAAAATAAACACGGAGATCCCATGTCGCATATCAACATGGCACAGCAAGCTGCTGAGCAACCATTACAACACTTAACTCTAAATAAATGGTTTAGCTATAGTGGTGGTGTATCTACACCTCTCGATTATATCCCAAACAAAGCATTAGGGTTATTTAGCATCGCATTTGCAGGTGATTTTGAAGAAAAACATATTGCCAATATTGTTGACTTTTTAGCGACACATAACCAAATCATTACCGCTATATGCCGATACCAACCTGATTTAGGGCTTGCACCTGCACTGTGTTTTTACGCGCAAAATGCAGATAAAACTATAAACCCGTTAGTACTACAAGAATTTTCAAACACGCTTGATTGTCAATTAGTGCAAGTTGCTACGCCGCCTAATTTATATGAGCCTGGTTTATTGGTTATGGATATGGATTCAACTGCAATAACTATTGAGTGCATAGACGAAATAGCACGCCTTGCGAACGTATACGAAGAAGTAGCCTCTGTAACTGCACTTGCAATGGCGGGTAAAMTTGATTTTWGTGAGAGTTTATATCAGCGTGTAGCTAAGCTTGAAGGTATTGAAAAAAGTTTAATTGAAGAGCTGAAAAGTACATTACCATTGATGCCTGGTATTAAAACACTGTGCCAAATTTTAAAGCAACATAACTGGTATTTGGCGATTGCCTCAGGTGGTTTTGTGCCTTTTGCAGAGCGCGTACAAGAGCTAATTAATTTAGATGAAGTGCACGCTAATATGCTCGAATTTAAAGACGACAAGCTAACAGGTAAAGTACTGGGTACGATTGTCGATGCGCAGCAAAAAGCGGTCGTTTTAGAGGTGCTTCAGCAAAAGCTAGGGCTAAAAAAAGCACAAACTGTAGCTATTGGGGATGGCGCAAATGATTTAGTCATGATGGCAAAAGCGGGCCTAGGTGTGGCCGTACATGGTAAGCCTAAAGTGGTTGAGCAAGCACAAGCGGCTATTTGTGAGGGGTCATTATTGCAATTGTTGTATATGTTGGCTATTCCGTTAGAAAAACAACCAACACTTTAAAATAAATTAAGTTAAGCCGCTTAACGTAAGCGGTTTAACCAAATTAGCTTACGGCGGCTCATTTGTGCAACTTGCTCTTTTTTAAGTTCTAAATGGCTTAGCGCCTCTTCAGTTATATCTACTACATCACCCACACCAGCTACGGCCCATAAGGCTTCTTCTAAATCTTTAGCTTTGTGCATTGCGTACTGACTTACGTATTTTAGCTCATTAGAAAGATAATCAGTATCGGGGCGACCTGTGCGCGATATATACAAACGCATTACGAATATAAGTTGCGATGTAATGCCTTTACTAATTTGTTTATAAAAGCTTGAGTAGTCTTCACCTAAAGCGCATTGGCTAACAATAGCCTCTTCAATACTGCCTTTTCGAGGATCGAAGTTAATAGCAAGTGTAAAAGCAAGCGGTGCATCTTGGCGGCTGCGATCTTTGATATTTGGTGTTATTACATTAATAATTTGCTCTTCGGTCAGAATGCTCGAAAAGTCAGTTTTGTTACTTAATAAACCAAAGTTTTGCAAAATCACGTGAATAGGGCTGGCGTATAACCCATATCCAATTGCACCCGTTTTAAAGTGTGCAGCTTCTTTGTGTAAATATAGCGGAAATTGGCAAACGCTTTTTGTAACCATATTTCTAAGTGCGGTAGATAAGCCTTCTACTTTAGGTGCTTCTTCGGATACTTTAAGTTTGTCTTTATTACCTTCTATTAGCTGAGTGAAAAAGGTCACGCCAGCATGGGGTAAATCAGCAATACGATTTGCTTTTAGGTTAATAGTAGTAAATGACTTACTGATGGCCACTACTTCGTACTTTAGTTCACTAAGCTTATGCTTTTTAGTTATTTTTTGAAGTTCAGGGAATGCTAAAAGTACTATATCGCCTTTTTTAAATGTGGCAGGTTGTTCGCACTCTAACTGCAAACCCATTACCGAAAAGTCACGTGTATAGCCGTTAAATACCTCATCATTAATAGTGACACTAACTGGTGTTTTATAAAGATAGCGCTTATGCGAGCGTAAATTTACGTATTCAAGTGGCACAATATCTAAGTAGGGTGGTGTTTTGTGTTTTGCGTGGCCAAAGTGCTTAAGCTGATTTACTAATGCTTTATCAAAAGTAAGCTGTTTATAATCTGCTTGCTCTGCTTTATTACCAATACTTGTAAGTACAACAATATACTTAACATCTTTTATAAGGCCTTTTACACGAGGTGAAGGCGGCTTATTTAATTTTTCTATATTTTCACCGGCACTATTGGGTAGTGAAAGCGGTATAAAAGAATCATCTGGATGACTTGGCATTATTTGTATTTTAAAGCACTGCCAACTCTCTTTTTGACTACCAAAACCTAAAAATAGATCGCGTAAATTAGAGTTGTTACTTAGTTCTGTACGCGTTGCTGAGTAGTAATAAATTTTACCTGATGATACATGAGTAAATGTATAGAGGTAATCTTCTTTAACCGCGGTTATTTGAGTTAATAATTGTGTAATACGCTGGTGGTTAAGTATATTGTATAAACAAGGTACTTTTCTTTCGTCGGTAAAGTAGCGCTGAATAAAAATATTATTTTCAGTAGTAAGGCTAAGGCTTGGGTAAAATTGCTCATCTTTTTTGCTTAAAAACACATACAAAGAAGTTACACGAGGGATGTAGTACTGCTCATACCCCTTTGATACTACAGCATCTAGCGTATTATCTAAATTTACTTTATAACGACGTTTATTACCATGAATAAAGCTTTCTAAAAAGTCATTAAAGGGATCGTTATTTTCTATATAAGTGCGTTTTAAGCGGATGTGGTTAAATTCGCGAGAAATGTTTTCTACGGCAACAACTTCGTACTGAATGCCATTTTTTAAACCCAACTCAAAATCTTGTTCAAGACCCACTAGGCGCATTGCAATTAGCTCGCCTTTTTTTATAGAGTAACGGGTTGCTAGCTTAACCTTACAACCGCTTAAAGATATATCTGAAGTACTCGCTGCAATGTTCTTTTTATCTTTGTAATCAATAGTTACTTTTATAGAGTAATTCATTCGCTCTTCACGGCGACTCTCGTAAGAGGCAAACTTAATGACTTCAGTGCTTAAGTTACTTTCTAATTCTTGTAATTCTGATTTTTCGGCGGCTTGTTTTTGTAATACGCGGTGGTTATTTTCTGTATTCATTACGGCTTCGTAAACGGCTAGGGTGTATTCGCCATGCTGATTTAGCGCTTTTTCAAACACTTCAATAGCTGTGTCATCCATAAAGTGTTGTTTACCGTTGTGTTCATATGGTTTTACTTGGCCTGTTACTAATCCGCGAAGATCAACAAAGCGTGCCACAGGCTGAGATAAGCGCGACATTTCCATTTTCATCAAAAATTGCTCAGGTTTAGTTAACCCTGCGGTTTTTGATTTGAAAATTAGATCAAATTTAGCGTTGCCTAAATATGTTTTTAACTCATTCACGAGGTCTTCGTGTTTGAGCATTATGTCATCAGCCATTTATAAAACCATCACCGTCTAATTGAAAAAGTAGGTATACTGTTAAGTCCATTTATTAAAAATTCAATAAACGTTAAATCGCGCTATGTTATTAATATAGGTACAATTATTTAAGTTACTACTATTTAGCTCTTGTTATATATGTGTTATTTGCCATTTTATTGCCAAGTTACTTTAAACTATTACAAAGCAAAAAGTATGCCCTAAATTATAGCTAAAAAGAAACACCATGTGTATTTATTGATTGTGACGCTAGATTTTTAAGCAGGCAAGAGTTTGTTGCTAAGTAAATGCCTGAAATGGCAAAATAAGCGCTTAATAGTAAGAATTTTTTTAATTTAAAGAATAGTAGGTAAAGTTATCAATGGCTAAAGCGGCAAAAGTAGAATTTGTTTGTACCGAATGTGGCATGAACTATCAACGTTGGCAGGGTCAATGTCGCTGCGGTGCGTGGAACACATTAGCAGAGTTTAAACCTTCAGCAGGGCACAGTAAAAAAGCATCAATACGAACAAACGTTGGTGGTTATGCTGGTGGTGTTGGTGGTGGCTCTAAAAAAATCAATGATATTGCTACATCAGAGGCCGAAAAACAGTTAACTGAAATAGGCGAGCTCGATCGCGTGCTAAGCGGTGGTGTAACTACCGGTTCTGTTAATATAATTTCGGGTGATCCAGGTGCGGGTAAGACAACTTTGCTATCTGACCTAGTGGCGAGAATGTCACAACGTATGCCGTCACTTTACTGTACGGCAGAAGAATCTTTATCTCAGTTTAAAAACAGGGTAAATCGTTTAAAGTTAAACTATAACCCAGACGAGCTTTATTTACTTTCAGAGACGAGCGTTGAAACCATTATTGAAGAGCTCGAGAAAAATAAAATTAAGTTTGCTGTTATTGACTCTATTCAAGCAGTTGTAACCGATACGGCAAATGGTAGCCCTGGTTCGCCTTCGCAAGTAAAAAGCGCCGCCCAAGCATTAACTCAGTACTGTAAGCAAAATGATGTAACCATGTTCATTATTGCTCACGTAAATAAGAATAACGAAATAGCAGGCCCTCAAACACTTGTACATATTGTTGATGCGCTTTTACACATAGACACAAACGATGGTCAAATACGAACCCTTAGGGCAAATAAAAACCGCTTTGGTGATATTGATACTGTTGGCATTTTTAAAATGTGTGAACGTGGGATGTTGAGCGTTGATAATCCAAGTGAAATATTTTTATCGGGTTCAACCACTGACTCACCTGGCTCTACTATTACCTGTATTCGTAAAGGAAATCGTAATTTATTACTTGAGATTCAATGTTTAACTACCGAAACAGAAGCTGAATTTCCGCAGCGTGTTTGTGTTGGTTTAAATATGAACCGTATAAAAATGCTGACCGGTATATTACGAAAACACACTAAAACCAAAATATTTCACGATACGTTTTTTAATATTGTGGGTGGCCTAAGAATAGATGAAACAGAAACCTGTATCGATTTAGCATTAGTAACCGCGTTACTTAGCAGTTTAAACGAATTTGTTGTACCTCGTACCACGTGTATTATGGGAGAACTTAGCTTAAACGGCGATGTACGCCCAATAGACAGTGGTGTACCACGTGTTAAAGAGGCTGCACAACATGGATTTACAGAAATATATATTCCATTTCGCAATTACCATAAATCGATGGAAGGGCTAGGCGCTAAAATTACCCCTGTAAAAACCGTACATGAGTTACTTAGTTTGATTAATTAACACTTATCGGTGATGTTCTTCAGTGTTACTCTTAAGTTGAGACACTTTATAGAAAGAATTAAATAAGGAAATGACATGAAAAAATTAGTTATAGTTGCAGCTATTGTGGCCGCAGGCGTTGGTGGTGTTAGTTACGCAAACTACGTAGCAACTCAAGAAGTGCGTGCAGAAGTAGATAAGCAACTTGCATTAGTAAGCGACCAAACTGGCGCTACATTTAAATACGCTGGTTTATCGGCAAGTGTTATTTCAAAGAGTGTAGAAATAACAAACATGGAAGTAATAAGCCCTGAAGGTGACAATGTTGCTAATATTCAAAGAATTGAAATAACTGGCTACGAGCCGGATAAAATATCACCACATACATCATTTGATTTAAAAAGCTTTCAGTTTGATAAAAGCTTCGTATCAAAATTACCAGCTGATACAAACGAAATGTTAGCGTCGGCAAGTTACGACTTACATTCATCACTTGATTACGATGAAGAGTCTGGCAATAGTGATGTAGTAGTTAAGCTTGATGCAAAAGACATTGTTAGTTTTAATATGGATATGGGTTTAGCTAATTCAAAAGCGTTAATGGATGCTTCATTAGCTATTAGCAAGGCGCAGCAAGAAGCGGGTGATCAACCGCTGACGTATGAGGAAGAATTACAGCAGCAAACACTTGTTATGCAAGCAATGAGTAAATTAGAGCCGCGTAATGTTAGCTTTGCCTTAAATAACCAGGGTAAATTAAAAGATTTACTATCAAGCGAGCTTGAAAAGCAAGGTATGACGCTTGAGCAGATGGAAATGACGCTAGAGCAACAGTTGCAACAAGCGCCTGTTACTGAAGACATAGCTGAAGCTTTAACCAGCTTTGCGAAAGGTTTAAATTCATTCAGTGTGTCTGCAAAGCTACCTGAAGGTAAAACTATGATGGAAATTAACCAACAAGTTATGATGCTAGTAGGGCAACCTGAAGAACTTGTTAAGTTTATTAACTTAGAAGTTAAAGGTAATTAGGCCTTAGTTCTGTATTAATAAAGGCGCCAATTGGCGCCTTTGTTGTAATTTTATTAGCTAAAGCAATTTGCTTTTATAAGATCAGTGATTATTTGTTGTGATGGTTTTATTTTTTCCATCGCTAAAAATTCATCAGGCTGGTGTGCTTGGTTAATTGAGCCTGGGCCCATTACAATCGTTTCACAACCGAGTTGCTGGATAAACGGCGCTTCAGTGCAGTAATTTACCGCGACCGCTTTTTGCCCCGCTATTTTTTCAGCCATTTTTACTAAAGCACTGTCGGTGCTACCACTAAATGCCGGTATTGGTTCATGTAAATCAATAACGCTCACCGCATTTGGGTATTGCTGATTTATCTCTTTCGTTGCATCGAGTACTAATGCTTGTAGTTCTTGTACACTTAAACCTGGTAATGGGCGCATATCTATATGCATTTCACAGCAACCACAAATTCTATTCGCGTTATCGCCACCATGAATATTACCTAAGTTTAATGTAGGGTAAGGGATTTCGAAGTGGTTTATTGAATACTTATGCTTTAATTGTTCTTTTAAGATCATCAATTTTGTAATCACTTTATGCATTACTTCAATGGCGTTAAGACCACGTTCGGGATCGGAGCTATGCCCAGAGCGACCAACCACTCTTATTGCTGTACTCATATGGCCTTTATGCATAAATACTGGAGTCATATCAGTAGGTTCGCCTATTATACAACGCGCAGGTTTTAAATTTTGGTGCTTACATATTTGTTGTGCACCAGCCATCGTTGTTTCTTCGTCGGCGGTAGCAAGAATTAAAATAGGCTGAGTTTGCTGCTTTTCATCAAGTTCACTAATCGCTTGTAATACAAAAGCAAAAAAGCCTTTCATATCAATACTTCCTAGCCCATACAATTTGTTATCGAGTTCGGTAAGTTTAAATGGATTATGGTTCCAACGACTGTCATCAAAAGGCACTGTGTCGGTATGACCAGCTAGCATTAATCCGCCATCACCTTCTCCGCGTTTTGCTAATAAATTATAGCGCCCTTTACCTCCTTCTAATTCTATAATTTCACACGTAAAACCGATTGTTTCGCACCAACTGGCTAGGAGTTCAATTACGTTTTTATTGCTCATACACAGGTTGTCTTCAATAGCACTAATAGAAGGGGCTGCAATCAATTGTTGGTACATGGAAATAAACGAAGGCAAAGGCATAAAAAAAATCCAAAATTATTATTCAATTTAATTGCATAACAATATAAAAGTATTTATGATGAATATCAATTCACTTTTTAAGCATAAATATATTAAAAGTAACGCCATGAAAATAATGCGACGATAATCAAAATTCATTAATAAAAAAGACTTAATTAGCGTCTAAGCTAGTTTAAGCGAACATTATAGATAAGTAGTAATTAATTTTAAGATAACGAGTAAAAAATGAATGTAGTGATTATTGGCGCAAGCGGATACAGCGGCGCAGAGTTAGCAAGTTTAGTTGTTAAGCATCCAAACTTAACTTTAACAGGCTGTTATGTATCTGAGGGTAGCTTAGATAAAAATAAATTGCTAAGTGATTTATATCCAGAGCACCTTGGCTTACTAGACTGCCCTTTACTCCCTCTTAGCGAATCAGCTTTTGATGACATTCAAAGTGATGCTGATTACGTATGCTTATGTACCGATCACAAAGTAAGTGTTGATTTAGCGCCGCAATTTTTAGCTATGGGTAAAAAGGTATTTGATTTATCTGGTGGCTATCGTTTAGCAAGCAATGACGATTACGTTACTTACTATGGTTTTGAGCATCAACATCCAGAGCTTTTAAATAAAGCGGCTTACGGTCTAGCTGAGTGGAACCACGATGCTATCGCTAATGCAAAGCTAATTGCTGTTGCAGGCTGTTACCCAACGGCAGCGCTTAATGCGCTAAAACCACTTAAGCAAGCAGGCTTATTGAGCAGCGAAAGTATTATTATTAATGCGGTTTCGGGCGTTACAGGCGCAGGGCGTAAAGCCAGTGTAGGAACGCATTTTTGTGAAGTGTCGCTTGTACCTTATGGTTTGTTTAACCATCGCCACGGCCCTGAAATTGAACAACATCTTGGCCACAAAGTGTTATTTACACCGCACTTAGGTAATTTTCCGCGCGGTATTTTAGAAACTATTTATGTACAGCTTAAGCCAGGCGTTACCAAGGAAAACGTTGCATCGGCTTATCAAGTACTTGCGAGCGAGCCATTAATTCGTTTATTAGGCGATAAAATACCGTCAATTAAAGGTGTAGCTAAGCAGCCATTTGTTGATATTGGCTGGCAGCAACAAGGAACGCAGTTAATTGTGATGTCTGCTATTGATAACTTATTAAAAGGCGCTGCTGGACAAGCTTTGCAGTGTATTAATATTTCTATGAATTTAGATCATACCACTGGTTTAAAAGGAGCGTTTTAAATGAGTAAGAAAACGTGGGTAATTAAACTAGGTGGTGCAGTACTTAATACAGAAAATGCAGCAAAAGCGTTGTTTGATGTATTAAATGAGCAAACAAATGATGAGTTTGTGATTGTACATGGCGGTGGCGCTTTAGTTGATACATGGTTAAAACAATCGGGTTTTGCCAGTGCTAAACACCAAGGATTACGTATTAGCCCAGCAGAGCAAATGCCTTATATAGTCGGAGCACTCGCAGGTTGCGCTAATAAACAATTAATGACTCAAGCTATAAGCGCAGGGCATAAGCCTGTTGGCTTAAGTCTTTTTGAGGCGGGTGTGACTGCAACCCAAAAATTAAAAGCGCTTTGCTTAGTAGGTAAATGTAAAAGCAACGATGATTCTATTGTTAATGATTTACTTAAAATCGGTCGCCTACCGATTGTTAGCTCTATCGGCTTTGATGAACAAGGCTTGTGGTACAACGTAAATGCAGATGAAGCTGCAGCGGCTATTGCCAGTAATTTAAATGCAGAGCTTATTTTTATGACGGATGTAGAAGCAGTGCTTGACGAAAATAAACAACCGTTACATCAACTTGACACAAAACACATTGATACTTTAATTACAGATGGAGTAATTGTGGGCGGGATGGAGGTCAAAGTTAAGACCAGCCTTCACGCTGCCCAACATTTACGACGCGGTGTGTATATTTCCAGCTGGCAAAAGCCAGAAAATTTAACTGCTCTGCTGCAAGGCGAGCATGTCGGAACAAAGATTACACCATAGGTTTATTATGTTTGAGAATTTTTTAACGGGTTTAGAATTAGACCAAGAAGGCGCACTTAACTTATTAAAGTTAGCGCAAGATATAAAAGCAAAGCCAGAAAAATACAGCCAAGTATTATCGGGTAAATCAATCGTAACATTGTTTGAAAAACAAAGTTTACGTACTCGCTTATCGTTTGATATAGGTATTAATCGCCTTGGGGGCCATGCAGTTTATTTAGATCAGCAAAATGGCGCTATGGGTGCACGTGAATCAATTAAAGATTTCGCACTTAATATTTCTACTTGGGCTGATGGTATTGTTGCACGCGTAAATCAGCACAGCACATTAACTACATTAGGTGAATACGCATCAGTACCGGTAGTAAATAGTTTGTGTGATTTATACCACCCATGCCAAGCTCTTGCAGATTTTTTAACGCTTCAAGAAGTTCACGGCGATGTGAGCGAGCTTAAAGTAGCTTACTTAGGTGAGGGCAATAACGTAACTCATTCATTGATGTTACTTGCTGCAACGCTTGGCACTGATTTTGTTGCTGTAACGCCAAAGGGCAGCTCACCTGATTCGCAAATTCTTAAAAAGGCTGAGCAAATAGCAGCAATGAATGGCGCATCAGTGATGGTAAGTGACCGTGTTGAAGCGGCTGTGGGTGCTAACGTTGTATATGCAGATACATGGGTATCAATGGGTGATACAACACCGCTTGAGCAAGTTAAAGAAAAATATATGCCTTATCAATTAAATCAGGCATTGCTAGATCAAACAGGTGCAACTACGGTATTACATTGCCAACCGGCACACCGTGAATTTGAAATTACCTCTGAGGTAATGGATGGTCCAGCATCGAAAATTATTCAACAAGCAGAGAATCGCATGCACGCGCAAAATGCTTTGCTAGTTACATTACTAAATCCAAATTTTGTTAAGGAACACCTATGAGTTCAATTAAAAAAGTCGTTTTAGCCTATTCAGGTGGTCTTGATACATCGGCTATCGTGCCATGGTTAAAAGAAAACTACGGTTGTGAAGTTGTTGCGTTTGTAGCGGATGTAGGTCAAGGCGCAGAAGAACTTGAAGGCGTAGAAGCTAAAGCAATCGCTTCAGGTGCTTCAGAATGTTACGTAGTTGATTTAAAGGATGAAATGGTAAGTGATTACATTTATCCAACACTTAAAACCGGCTCGATTTACGAAGGTACTTATTTACTAGGTACGTCTATGGCGCGTCCTATTATTGCTAAAGCACAAGTTGAGATTGCACGTAAAGTAGGTGCTGATGCACTTTCTCATGGTTGTACTGGTAAAGGTAATGACCAAGTTCGTTTTGAATCATGTTTTGCAGCCCTTGCTCCAGATTTAAAAGTAATTGCGCCATGGCGTGAGTGGGACTTATCGAGTCGTGAATCATTACTTGATTACTTAGCTGAGCGTGACATTCCGTGTTCAGCATCTGCTACAAAAATTTATAGCCGTGATGCTAACGCTTGGCATATTTCGCACGAAGGTGGTGAGCTTGAAGATCCATGGTGTCAACCAACTGAGCAAGTATGGACTTGGACTAACTCTCCAGAGCAAGCGCCAGATAAATCAGAACTAGTAACTTTAAAAGTTGTTGAAGGCGAAGTGGTTGCTGTAAATGGCGAAGAACTTAAACCATATGACTGTTTAGTTAAATTAAACGATATTGCATCACCTCATGGCGTTGGACGTGTTGATATTGTAGAAAACCGTTTAGTAGGTATGAAGTCACGCGGTTGTTATGAAACACCAGGTGGCACAGTCATTATGGCTGCTCTTCAAGCCATTGACGAGCTAGTGCTTGATAAAGCAAGCCGTAAATGGAAAGAAGTACTAGGTGGTGAATTTTCACATTTAGTATATGACGGACGTTGGTTTACACCTCTTAAAGATTCTATTTTAGCCGGTGCAGAAGCACTTTCTAAAGTGGCAACAGGTGAAGTGGTACTTAAGCTTTACAAAGGCCAAGTAACTGCGGTTCAAAAGCAATCACCAAATAGCTTATACAGCGAAGCATTTGCTACATTTGGTGAAGATGATGTGTATGACCAGTCACACGCTGAAGGCTTTATTCGTTTATTCTCGCTTTCAAGCAGAATTTCAGCATTGGCTAAAAAGTAAATTATTTATAGCCCCTTATAAAAGGGGCATTACAGGGTTTGGAGAGATTTCATGGCATTATGGGGCGGACGTTTTTCTACGGGTCCAGATGAGGCGTTTAAGCAATTTAACGACTCTCTTCCCTTTGACTACCAGTTAGCAGAGCAAGATATTATTGGCTCTGTGGCATGGGCTGGTGCACTTGAACAGGTAAATGTACTTTCAAGTGATGAGCATACAAAATTAGTTGCTGCATTAAATGAGCTACTTGAAGAAGTTAAAGCTGACCCACAATCAGTTGCTACTTCAGGTGCCGAGGACATTCATTCACATGTTGAAGCTGCTCTAATTGAAAAAGTAGGTGATTTAGCTAAAAAATTACATACAGGCCGAAGCCGTAATGACCAAGTTGCCACCGATTTTAGACTATGGTGCCGTGATACAGCCGATCATTTACTAGGTGCCATTGCACAACTTAAAGGCGAGTTTGTAGCGCTTGCAGAGCGAGAGCTTGGCACAATATTACCAGGTTACACGCATTTACAGCGCGCACAACCAGTATTGTTTAGCCACTGGTGTATGGCGTATGTAGAAATGCTAGAGCGCGATGAAAGCCGCCTTCAAGACGCTAAAGCGCGCATGAATTTTTGTCCATTAGGCAGTGGTGCATTAGCAGGTACTGCTTATCCGATTGATCGCCAAGCATTAGCACACGGATTAGGTTTTACAGCGGCTACAAAAAATAGCCTTGATGGCGTATCTGATCGTGACTTCGTGTTAGATCTTTTAAGTTGTGCGTCTATTTCGATGATTCACTTATCTCGTATGTCAGAGGATCTGATTTTTTATAATTCGGGTGAAGCCGGATTTATAGAGCTTGCTGATAACGTAACTTCAGGCTCATCGCTCATGCCTCAGAAAAAAAATCCTGATGCACTCGAGCTTATTCGCGGTAAAACCGGACGTGTATTTGGTGCATTTAGCGCTATGATGATGACGTTAAAAGCGTTGCCACTTGCATACAATAAAGATATGCAAGAAGACAAAGAAGGCCTGTTCGACGCTATGCCAACATGGCTTGCATGTATTCATATGGCGCAAGCATGTATTAAAGGCGTAAAAGTAAATGGCGATAAAACGTTAGCAGCGGCAAAAGGCGGCCATGCTAATGCCACCGAGCTTGCTGATTACTTAGTTGCTAAAGGTGTGCCATTTAGAGAAGGTCATCACATTGTGGGTGTACTTGTACAGCTTGCGATTAGCGAAGGTAAAACGCTTGAGGAGCTATCACTTGAACAGTACAAATCAGTAAACACTGTATTTGAAGACGATGTTTACCCAGTACTTGAAATTGATGCTTGTATAAAAGCGCGTCAAGCGCTTGGCGGGACGTCTATTGAGCAAGTAACTAACGCTGTTAAAGAAGCCAAAAAAAAACAGCAAATAACGGTACGTGATGCAAATTTAGATGATGTAGAGGCAATTGCCACACTTATACAGCACTGGGCAACGGTAGGCGAAAACCTGCCTCGTGCAAAAAGCGATATGGTGCACTCTATTAACGAGTTTGCAGTCACTGAAATAAATGGAAAAGTGTCGGGCTGTGCTTCGTTATACATTTACGATACCGGCCTTGCTGAAATACGCTCATTGGGTATAGACCCAAAAAGTAAAGTGACGGGGCAAGGTAGACAGCTTGTAGAGCACCTACTTGCTAAAGCCAAAAAATTGGCACTTAACCGAGTTATTGTATTAACACGTGTTCCCGATTTTTTTGAGCAACAACGTTTTACTTTTTGTAGCAAAGACTCTTTGCCTGAAAAAGTAATGAAAGATTGTGAACTTTGCCTTCGTAAAGAAAATTGTGACGAAGTAGCAATGGAATATATTTTGAAGCTAAGTACACGTGCGGAGATCCCGTGTAAATACGTAGCTTAAACTCCCTGGATACAAAAAACGTACGGTTATCCCTGTGCGTTTTTTTATATTTGCAGTAAACTGGTCGGAGTTGTTTAGTTTGATTATATTTTTAAGTGAATTTTAATGCGTCAAAAAAAGTTGGCGCATTGTTTGCAGAGTATAAGATAGGTAGCAAAATAGCTATCACTGCTTAAAACAGGTAATGCATTTATCTACATAATAATGTGGTTAAAAGTTGCACCAAATATAATTAAAAATTTACAAGGATCAATCACATGCAAGTTTCAGCTAATAGCCAATTACAAATGCAAGCATACAACAAAACACAACAATTAAAGCCTGCAATGGAACAAACTGCTAGCCCTAAAACCCTGCAATCTGATACAGTGAGTATCTCTCAAGAAGCAAGAGCCGTTAGTGGTGCTGAGTTAGAGCGTGGCAATACAATTTTGAAACCTCGCCCTAAATGATTATTAAGGTAATAAATGTTTTTAGCTGAATTTTTTGGTTACTTCTCTCTATCAGCTCTCGTTACGTGGGCTTTTTTGATGGCTTTTTTCTTCAATTTATTTGTTTATAGCTTGGGAGTTAAAAGAGAAACTACTTTATTATTTAGCTCATTTATAATGATGGCTTCATATACTGCCACCGATTATTTTTTTACTTGGATATCTTACTATAATACGACATATCTTGATTGGGCATTACATGATTTTATTACTATTTTATCTCTTATATTTGCTTTAAAGATATTTAGTAAAACAACAGCTTCTTTTTTGTATTTAATTTTTGGCTTATCGATGAATATGATTTTAGCTGCATTTATGTATTTAGATGTATTTATATATAATAACCAAAAACCTTGGTTTTTTTGGGATATATATACATTTTCTGTAACAGCAAATGACTTACTAATGGTTGTAGCTCTTATCGTTGATAGAGACTTTCTAGGTCTTCATAAGTTAAAGAACAAAACCCTCAGCTACTTCAAGTCAAACGATATCCACAAAGTAACCTAACTCAAGTGTACGTTACTGAAGCCCTGATGGATTATGTAGAAGCTTTCTCTCAATGGGGCTTTTTAATGGCCTTCTTATACTGTTTAGCTTCCAGTATAAATAAAGAAAATAAGTCTCCTGTTTATTTATCTGCACTTATGCTCTGCTCATATATTTCCAGTGGTTACATAAACTTATTAGAAAATTTATATTTAAGCTGGGCGCTCTACGATTTTATTACAATTTTAGCTTTGTTTATTTTACAGTACTTTAAAGTGCTCCAGCGCTCTTTAGCTTTTCACTTCATCATAATTTCGTTAACAATAAATGCAGTACTTACCTTGATACTGCACTATGACCTATATGTTTTATATAACTATGAGCCCTGGTGGTATTGGAGTGTTTATTCAATAGGGGTCAATGCTATAGATATTCTTATGATCCTCTCGCTGATACTTAATAAAAATTTTTTAAGTTTAATAAAATTTAGTCCTCTTATAATTATAAGATCTACAAGGCCACCCAGTGCTTGACTTTCTTAGGGTGCTTGCTGGTTTATATGACTATATAACTATTTTTACTACATGGTTTTTTGTGCTCACTTTCTTATATAACTTATCCGCAAGTATTAACAAACACGATAAAGGCTGTGCTCAATTAGCTTTCATTATGATGATATCTTATACATCAAGTATTTTTATGGACCCACAGAGTGAAACACCTCATCTAACTCTTTTTTTATTTGATGTAGTGACCATTGTATTTTTGATTTTGTGGCGAATTTTTTTTAGTAAAACTATACCTATTGCGTTTTATTACCTCATTACAGGGTTAAGTTTTAATGCATTCGTTTTCTATGGCATGCATTACGATAGCATTATTTTAGGTAATTTAGACTATTGGTGGTTCTGGGCATTATACGTTATTGGACAAATTACTTCTGATTTAATAATGGTTTTGGTTCTTGCTACTAATAAGGATCTATTGGGTTTAATTAGGTTAAAACATTACTTGAGTCGTCTTAAAAAGCACATGCAACAATGAAGTCTTAGTAAAATGGAAGAGCTATTTTGGCAATTAAATTCAGTAAACGAATATTTTGGAATATTTATTACATGGCTTTTTGTTTTTGCTTTTTTGTTCACTTTATCAGCTGCTATTAATAAGCAAGATAAAAGCCGAGTTCACCTTTCTTTTATTATGATGGCTTCGTATACATTTAGTTTATTTGTGGACATAACTACTGCGGCCCCGCATCTAAGTTGTTTATATTTGATGTACTAACAATTGTAGTTATTTTTATGTGGCGTATTTTTTTAGGACGTAATGTACTGCTTTTATTACCTTATAGTAGGTCTTGGTAATAATGCCTCACTGTTTATGGGTATGTATATTGATAATACCCTTTATGATAATTGGGACTTTTGGTGGCTGTGGATGCTGTATGGTTTTCTTATGCCTATTATTGATATTACGATGGCACTCATATTAATTATCAATAAAGACTTCCTGAAACTAGTTTGGTTGATTAAAAGGTTAAAACCATCTCCTATATAATTGCTAAATTAGCGCATACGAGTTATGCGCTAATGAAATAAATAGCTACTGGCCGTCACAGCCTAATTTAGTTTTTAGAGCTTTAACTATTACAGGATCTACAAACTCGCTTACGTCACCATTATGGCGGGCTACTTCTTTAACGAGAGTGGATGAAATAAATGAATTTCGCTCTGCTGGTGTTAAAAATACACTTTCTAAGTCTGGATTTAGGCGGCGGTTCATATTTGCTAATTGAAATTCGTAATCAAAATCAGATACGGCTCTAATTCCGCGAATTAAAACATTAGCACTACGCTCTTTTGCTAAATCAGCTAGCAAACCTGAAAAACCGATAACTTTAACATTATCTAAGTGACTTAAAATACTGTTGGCAAGTTCAACACGTTCTTCAAGGCTAAAACAGGGTTTTTTACTTGGGTTATTAGCAACTGCAACTAATACGGTATCAAACATTTTAGCCGCACGTTGAATAAGATCTGTATGCCCATTCGTTAATGGATCGAAGGTGCCTGGGTAAATTGCAATAACTTTCATAATGTTCACTATTTATTATTTTAGCGTTAGTTTAACAGTGTTTGTGATACAAAGCAGCCTAGCTAAAAAGTATGCAAATGTTTGTTTTATTTAAACAGGTCAGTCCATGGTGGGAGTGTTTTAATTACTCATATTTGTTTATACTCCTAAATCCCTTTTGAGTGTAATGTAGCCTATAGATAATTGAGTATTAGCATATGAATACCAAGGATAAAATAATACACACCAGTATTTTGTTGTTTAACGAAAATGGTGAGCGTGCAATATCAACAAACCATATTGCATCAAACTTAGGGATGAGCCCGGGTAACCTTTATTATCACTTTAAAAATAAAGAAGACATTATCCGTCATATTTTTGCGCTGTATCGCGATCATTTAAATACTCACTTTAAACCTATTAATAAAGAAGATGATGCCTTTAGTCATTTAACCGCTTACCTAGATTCGTTATTTGAGCTTATGTGGCGTTATCATTTTTTTTACGACAACTTAGGCGATATTCTCTCTAGAGATACCGATCTAAAACAAGCTTATATTGATTTTCAACTGGAGTTATTAGAGCAAGTTCGTAAAATTATTTTAGGGCTTCGCGATAGTGAAATGATTGCTATTGATGAGCAAGATGTCATTGATTTAGCACATACACTTAAGCTAACTGTTAGTTTTTGGACACCTTATATTAAAGCCCGTAGACCAAGCGGTACGCTTGCTGAGCAAGATATCTATCATGGTATTTTAAAAGTGCTCACATTATTTAGAGCGTACAGTACCGATAAAAGTATTGATAAAATGAACCTGCTACGTGAAAAATATACTGAATTAGCGCAACACGCTCCAACTGTCGTCTAGCCGTTGTTCTTTGGCTGTTTCCTAGACGCTGAATTTTTTGCTATAATCGCGCGCCAAATGCCTGGGAGCGCGAATTCCCGCAGTCTAAGAGTGAACTATGCTTAAATTTATCGTCAAACTACATCCTGAAATTGCCATTAAAAGCCGTTCGGTACGTAAACGCTTTACTAAAGTGTTAGAAAATAACATTAAAATTGTATTGCGTCGTGTTGACGAAAAAGTACAAGTAAGAAACAACTGGGATAACATTTCAGTTGTTACAAAGCTTGAAGGTGCGCAAGTTCGTTTAGATTTTATCGATAGCCTTAAACGCATACCTGGCATCGTTCAATTTATTGAAGTAACCGAAACACAATTCGAAACTCTTGATGATATTTACCAAAAAACAATAGCGTTAGTTGGGCATACAATTGTAGGTAAAACATTTTGTGTTCGTGCAAAGCGTATAGGGCAACACGACTTTACTTCAACTGATTTAGAGCGTTATGTTGGTGGTGGGTTGAACCAACATATTGAAGGCGCAAGCGTTAAACTTAGCCGCCCAGAAGTAACAATACGCTTAGAAGTCAAAGACGATAAAGCTTACATTGTTTCGCAAACACATTTTGGTATGGCTGGCTTTCCGCTACCAACCCAAGAAGATGTGCTTTCGCTTATGTCGGGTGGTTTTGACTCCGGCGTAGCAAGTTACCAAATGATCCGTAAAGGTGCACGTACGCACTTTTTATTCTTTAATCTAGGTGGCGCAGCGCACGAAATTGGCGTTAAACAAGCAAGTTACTATTTATGGAAAAAATACAGCTCTACCCATAAAGTTAAGTTTGTAACTGTTGATTTTGAACCCGTAGTCGCAGAAATTTTAGAAAACGTTGAAAACAGCCAAATGGGTGTTGTACTAAAACGCATGATGATGCGTGCAGGTAGTCAAGTTGCTGAAAAGCTAAACATTCAAGCACTTGTAACCGGTGAAAGTATTGGTCAGGTTTCAAGCCAAACACTGGCTAATTTAAGCGTGATTGACCGCGTAACCGAAACGCTTATTTTACGCCCGCTTATTCAGCACGATAAGCAAGAAATTATTAATATTGCCCGCCAAATTGGTACCGCGGAAATGGCCGAAACGATGCCAGAGTACTGTGGCGTAATTTCTAAAAAGCCAACGGTTAAAGCTAAAATTGATGTTATTAAAGGCGAAGAAGAAAAGTTCGACTTTGATGTACTAAATACCGTAGTTGAAAATGCCCGCATTATGGATGTACGCGACATTGACGTAGAAGCTAAGCAAGAGCTGAAAGAGGCTGAGTCGGTTGCTGATTTACCAGCTGGCGCAGTGGTTGTTGATATTCGCTCACCTGAAGAAGAAGATGCAGCACCACTAGAGGTTGATGGCATTGAAGTGGTGCATTTACCATTTTTCCGCTTAGCGACTAAGTTTGGTGATTTACCAAAAAATAAAGATTATTACTTATATTGCGAAAGAGGTGTGATGAGCCAGTTACAAGCCCTTATTTTACATGAGCAAGGCTTTGATACAGTTAAAGTTTATCGCCCGTAAGTAACCAAAATTTAGGTTAAGTATTTATATAAGCGTGGTTTAAACCACGCTTTTTTTTGCCTCAATTTTAGCAAGTAGCTCATTATTATAAGGTGTTTTAATATTATAAAGTTTGCCTTGCTGACGAATATACCCACAAATAGCTGCAATTTCGGTCGTTCTGTTATGAACAACATCTTGCTGCATAGATGAGTAATTATCGCAGGTTAGCTCCATTATTTTATAAGCGGTGTTTAATGCTTTAATTAATGGGATATCAAGCCCTTGAGCTTTTGCTATATTACATGCCTCATTCAGTGCGCTAAAAATTATTGCGTTATATTTAGGTGAGCGTAGCTCACCATTTTTAACATTGTTTAAGGCACTAAGAGGGTTAATAGCAATGTTTACAAGCAGCTTCTCAAAGCGAAGCTGATGAATGTTATCAGTCCATTTAATGTTAGGTACTGCTTTTAAAGCCTCTGCGATAACTTCGTTATTTTGAAGTGTGAGGCTATTACAACCGCCAACCACACTTTGTCCTTCGCCTGTATGTTGCACAATATACTGGTTAGATTTATACCCTGCCATGCTAGTGGTTAGAAAGTAGAGTGCTTGGGTGCTATTAAGCTGATCATTTATCTCGTCAACATTACCCATCCCATTATGCGAAAGAACGACAGAGCAACCTTTAGGTAAAAAAGTTTTTACTTGAGCAAAGGCATCGGGTACCTGAAAGGCTTTAACCGTAAATAATACAAGGTCAAATTCGTTGTTTTTATTTAGCTGATTTAAAGAAATAAACTGTGCGTTAATTTTTTTAGACGCATTATTACCACGGCTATAAAAACGTGTGTTCGTAGAGGCTTTACGAGTTAATACCGTTACATGATTTGATGCGCTTAAAAAGTGGCTCAGTAATAAGCCTATAGCGCCATCACCAACAATTAAAATATTAGCCATATGGGTTCTTTTTTCGAGGAGTAAAAATAACTCTAATTAAAAAGTAGCTAGCAGCACCAGCAAAGTCAGCAAAAAAATCACCTAGTGATGCTTGCCTATATGGAAGGGCGTCTTGCATTATTTCTATAGATGCACCGTATCCAGCCAATAGCATTATTTGTGCATACAAAGGCAGTTTAAACGCTTTATCCATTATGATAGCTAGTACGAAAAAAATCCCGAAATGGGCGACTTTATCAACATGGGGGAATAAATTAACAACTCCGCCTTTTATTTCCTTGGCAAATAAAAGGGTAAAAGCCACTATGCTGATTAAAAAAATTGCTTGATAAACACGCCTTGTCACGATAAATCCTAAAATCGCTTAAAAAAGAGTCGCAAGTATATCAAACTAAATTAGTATCGCACCTGAACAGCATGCAGAAAAGTGTAAAGATTTATAATTTTAGCGTTATAATTGCCGCATAAAATTAAGATTAAATAGTTAGGAGAAACCAATGCCTTCATTTGATATTGTATCTGAAGTAGAAATGAACGAAGCTAAAAACGCGGTTGATAACGCAAATCGCGAGTTAGAAACGCGCTTTGACTTTAGAGGCGTAGACGCTTCAATCGAATTAAACGACAAAACAATTAAACTAAAAGCAGAAGCTGATTCACAAGTTATGCAATTGTTTGATATTTTAGCCAGTAAAATATCTAAGCGCGGTATGGATGTAGCGAGTTTAGAGCTGCAAGATATTACGCGTGCAGGCAAAAATGTTTTTCGTAACGTTGGCCTTAAACAAGGTATTGAAAAAGACATGGCTAAAAAAGTAGTTAAAGCCATTAAAGATTCTAAAGTAAAAGTACAAGCCGCTATTCAAGGTGAAGAAGTACGTGTTACAGGTAAAAAGCGTGACGACCTACAAGAAGCTATGCAGGTAGTGCGCAGCGCTGATTTAGGCCAGCCTTTTCAGTTTAAAAACTTCCGCGATTAATTATTTATAGTACGGCTAGTTATAAATGATACATCTTCAACCTGCGCTTAATAATTTAAGCCCAGGTTGAGTTATTTTTAAGCGCTGTTAGCACCCTTAATAAATCAAGCTATGTTTAATAATTAACCTACTATACTTATGCTCTTATTGAATATTTTTGTTTTAGGTGTATTAATGAATCGCTACCAACTTTTAGTTTTTATTACTTTTGTATTTTTTAGTAGCTCAAGCACAAGTAAAGCAATAGATATAAATGTATTAGTAGAAGATGGTTATTTTCCTATAGTCATTAATGCCCAAAAACAGCAGGGTTTAGCCCCTGAGTTTATTAAAGTATTAAACAATACCCAAAATGAATATAACTTTATACTCAATTCATTACCTGTAAAAAGGTTGACCAAATCAGTAGAGCAAAACAGATTTGATGTTTTATTTTTAATGGCGCAGCAATGGATCCCTCTATCAGCGCGAGAAAATATTACCCAAAGCAAATTTTATGTTATTACTAAAAATGAATTATATGCACTTAAAGAAAACGCCAAAGATCAAACCTACTTTGATGACTTACAATCGTTAACTAAAGCCGGTGTACTTGGTTACTCTTATCACTTTGCAGGGTTTAATACCGACGCGTATTACTTAAGCGAAGAGCATAATGTTAGCCTCACAGTTGATGAGTTCAATGTAGTAAAAATGCTGTTATTGCAGCGCTCAGATGTCGGTGTTTTAAATAATATTGCTTATCAATATTTTAAAAATAAAAAAATATTCGATATGAGCTTGCTATATAAAAGCGAAAAACCAGACGCCGTGTTCGACACTCACTTTTTAGTAAGCCCTAAGCAAAGCAAAATATCTGCACCTAAAATAGATTCAATTCTTAACTCAGCAGCTACAAAGCCCCATATTATAAAGTTACTAAATAAATACTCAGCACCATATAGCTTTGAAAATACATCAGAGTAATTAGATTTTAGCTGTATAGACGTCCGTTGACATTTGTAAACAAAGTACTCACAATAGCCGCATATTTTTAAGGTGCTTGCTTAGTGCTCATGCATTGGTTTTAAGGTATTGAAACTAACGGCAAGATAATCGGGAAGTTGGTGCGTATTTATGACAAAAGCAATCCCAACACTGCCCCCGCAACGGTAAAGTATTAGCACTGTTTTAAAGGTGTTTGCTGAGTCCGGAGACCGGCCTTAAAGTAATCTTACTTACTTACTTAAATCTTTGCGGTGGGCAAAGATAGGGACCATCATGTTAAATAAAACAACACTAGGCGTTGCAATTACTGCTGCGCTTTCATTTTCTGTGTCTGCTGCAGATAATTCAATCGAAAAAATAACTGTTACTGCTAATAAATTTGAGCAATCAATTAATGATGTTTTAGCAAGCGTAAATGTTATTGACCGCAGCGAAATAGATGCAAGCAACGTGCGTGACTTACCAGCGCTATTAAGCAAACAAGTTGGCTTTCAAATTAATCCTAACGGCGGCTTTGGCCAAAATTCTGGCGTATCTTTACGTGGTACGGGTTCTGGCGATACGTTAATTTTAATCGATGGCGTACGGACGGGTTCGGCAACGCTTGGTCAAAAAGCGCTAAGTAATGTTCCTTTAAATAGTATTGAGCGTATCGAAATTATTAAAGGCTCACGTGCTGCTGTTTATGGCTCAGATGCTCTTGCGGGTGTTATTAATATTATTACGCGTGAAGCTGATAATTTATCTTTAGATGCTACTTTTGGCTCAGACGCATACCAAAACTATCAAGTTGCGGGCTCTGTTAAATCGGCTGAGGTAACCACCGCTTTTAATGCGGGTTATGAAAAAACAGATGGCTTTGACGCATTGCAAGGTGCGGCACCCGATGAAGATGGCTATGAAAATAAAAACCTTGGTTTTAAAGTAAATTACTCCGACGCACATTACGGCGACTTTAAGTTACTAGGTCAATACAGCGAAGGTTACGTAGATTACGATAGTCGCTTTAGCCCAGCCACAAGCACTGTGGAAACTAGTGATTTTAAAAATTATCAGCTTTCTGCTGGTTGGAATAAAAACTACATTAGTCAATCACACAGTATTGATATTGCTATTTCAACAGATGATTCACACGATACTTCAGCATTTGGCGAAAATGATTTTATAACTAAACGTGTGCAATTGGATTATAACGGTCAGTATAATTTATCAGAAGTACTTAATATTAGTGGCGGTGTTAACTGGTACAATGATGATGTAAGCCACAGCTCAACACAATATGATGTACAAG
The DNA here is from genome assembly GCF_008370255.1 of Pseudoalteromonas sp. FUC4. Taxonomy (GTDB): domain Bacteria; phylum Pseudomonadota; class Gammaproteobacteria; order Enterobacterales; family Alteromonadaceae; genus Pseudoalteromonas. The sequence continues at coordinate 502,124 of NZ_SEUI01000003.1, forward strand.
AGCGTGATGTGTTAGCTGTATTTATTGGTGCATATTACAACGCTGAGAAAGTGTTAGCTAATTTAACTATACGCCAAGATGATGATGAGCAATTTGGTGACGAAACGACTTACACTGCGGCAGCCGGCTATCACTTATCTGAAGATGCAACCTTTAGAGTAAGTCAAAGTACTGGTTTTAAAGCGCCTACCTTTAACGATTTATATTTTCCAGCCTTTCCAGGTTTTCCACCTTCATCTAACCCTGATTTAGAGCCTGAAAAATCATTAAATCGAGAGATTGGATTAAATGTAGATTTTGATGTAGCAAGTGTTGACGTTGCTATTTTTAGAAATGATATTGAGGATAAAATTTCTTTAGACACTAATTTCTTTCCTATTAACTTAAACGAAGCGCGCTATGAAGGGGTTGAGTTTAGCCTTTCTCAGCAGTTTTTTGGTTTTGATAGCAACCTCAACTTTGCTTACTTAAGCGCTGAAGACGAAGAAACGGGAGCAGAGTTGCGTAATGTTGCTAAACGTACTTTTAACTGGGAACTTGCAAAACAGTTTGGTGCTTTTGATGCAAGCTTAGACATGCAATACCGTAGTGACCGCCAAGGTGCTGTGACACGTTTAGGTTCTTACACACTTTGGAACTTAGCGGGTAATTACCAAGTAAATGAGCACATTGAAGTATCACTTCGTGTAGAAAATTTATTTGATAAAGAATACAACGCGGTTGATTCAAATGCTGATTTTACAACGGGTGAAGTGTATTACTACAACACACCAGAGCGTCGCTTTTTTGCAGGCGCAAGCTACCAGTTTTAGTTGTCTTTAATAACCTTTGTAGTTAAAGGTTTTTTAAGTTGAGCTGAAAATCCAAAAGCCCGATTTAAATCGGGCTTTTTAATGTGTAGCTAAATTTAACTACTTAAATTAGCTACTCAGTTAAAAACTCTTTAAATACGGTTTCAAACTTGTGTAATTTAGGTGCTATTAAAATACTACAGTAACCTTGTTGTGGGTTTTCGTTGTAGTAATCTTGATGATAATGCTCTGCTGGGTAATACGTTGTAGCTGGGCTAACCTCTGTCACTATTGGCTCGCTAACGTGGTTTTGTAATTGGGCTATCATTTCATTTGTTTGCTTTAATTGCGCGTCATCATGGTAATAAATAACGCTTCTGTATTGCGAGCCTATATCGTTACCTTGGCGATTTAATTGCGTTGCATCATGCAAAGTAAAAAACATTGCTAAAAGTATTTCAAAGCTCACTATAGCGCTGTCAAATTCAATCTTAACAACTTCTGCATGCCCGGTAGTGCCTGTACAAACTGATTGGTAGGTCGGCGTGTTTGTTTCGCCGCCAGTGTAACCAGAGCTTACGTTTAATACGCCATTTACACGTCTAAATGCAGCATCTATACACCAAAAACAGCCGCCACCAAATGTTGCTACTTGCTTTGCTGAGCTCATAAATTATTCCTAAATGTGTATGGAGTTTAAAGGCGAGCATAAAATGAATGCACCGTAACAACAAGGTTACGGCGCAATTAAGCGGTTAGATCTCTTCTAAAGGTTTATCTTGTGCTTGTTTATTAAGCTTTTGTTGTAAAAACTCAGGTGACTGTGTATTTCGCGATAGAGCATAATACGCCGCAGGTACAACAAAAAGAGTCAGCAAGGTAGAGACTATAACGCCTGTAAATACAACTACACCAATTACCATTCGGCTTTCAGCACCTGGACCTGAGGCAAATACCAAAGGTACTGAACTCATAACTGTTGTTAGCGAGGTCATTATTATTGGGCGAAGGCGCTGGGTAGCAGCTTGTAATATTGCTTCACTAAACTCTACGCCTTTATCACGTAATTGGTTAGTAAACTCTACAATTAAAATACCATTTTTAGCACTTAAACCTATGAGCATAACAATACCTATTTGGCTGTAAATATTGAGCGTGAGGCCTGTAGACCATAAACCAAACATAGCGCCCATTAAGCCAAGTGGTACAGTAAGCATAATTACAAACGGGTGCATAAAGCTTTCAAACTGTGCAGCAAGCACCAAGAAAGTAACGGTTAGTGCAAGTATAAATACGTAGGTCATCGCTGATGCGCCTTCGTAATAAAGCTGCGATTCACCTTTGTAATCTACTGCGCCATCTATATCGTTTTCCTGCGCGGCTACTTCGTTTAAAAAGTTAAGCGCTTGCTCAAGTGTGTAACCGTCAGCTAAGTTGGCGCTTAATGTAATTGCGCGCATACGGTTATATCGGTTTAAGCGCGATGCGGTTGCTTCCTCTTTTAAGCTGATAAGGCTATCAAGTGGGACTAGTTCACCACTGCGTGATTTAAGGTATATATTTGAAATGTCAGTAGGATTAGCAAAGTCTTCTTTAGTCCCTTTTAAAATCACATCGTATTCTTCACCGCGGTCAATAAAGGTCGTAACACGGCGCTGGCCCAACATTGTTTCAAGGGTTGTGCCTACATCAGACACCGATACACCTAAATCAGCGGCTTTGTTTTTATCTATGCTCACTAAAAACTGTGGGAAGGTTTCTTTATAATCGTGGTCGATTCTGACAAGGCCAGGGTTTTGTTCGGCACGTTTTATTATGCGGTCGCGCCAATTAGCTAGCTGTGCGTAATCGTTACCTTGTAATACAAACTCAATAGGGCGAGACGAGCCACCACCGCCAATACCACGGCGCATAATGGCAAATGCACGAACATCGGTAACTTCTTGCATTTTACCGCTTATTTCGTCCATTACCTCCCATGTTGAGCGCTTGCGCTTATCCCAATCTGCCATACCTACAATTGCAACGCCGCCACTACCGCCCCAACCAGGAACTCGAACAAGTACACGACTTAGCTCACCTGCTTCAGAATAGGGCATTAAACGCTCTTCAATTTTAGCCATATTAGCAGCGTTATTTTCATAACTTGCGCCTTCAGGGCCGCTCATCATGATAAAAAACGTACCACGGTCTTCTTTTGGTGTTAGCTCAGAAGGAACTTGTAAAAACAGCGAGTAACTAACAAAACCAGCTAATAATAAGCTAACCATTAAACCCCATTTACGAGTTATGTTAGTTGAGAGTGAGTTACGGTAACTTACTTCAATTTTAGTAAATTGACGATCCATCCATTGGCTAAACTTATTTGGTTTGTCTGATACTTTAAGTACTTTAGAGCACAGTGCTGGTGCTAGTGTAAGTGCGGTAACACTTGAGAAAAATACAGCAGCACTTACCGCCATAGCAAATTCAGTAAATAATGCGCCTATACGACCATCCATAAATACCAGTGGTACAAATACAGATATAAGCACAAGAGTAGTTGCTATTATGGCAAAACCAACTTCACGCGCGCCCCTAAATGCAGCTAGTAACGGTGGCTCGCCCAGTTCAATACGACGGTGAATGTTTTCAAGCATTACAATGGCATCATCTACTACTAAACCAATGGCAAGAACTAATGCAAGTAACGTTAGTAAGTTGATTGAGTAGCCCATTGCTAATAAAAACATAAAGCTACCAACCAGTGCGACCGGTACTGTTACTGCCGGAATAAGCGTTGCTCTTATGCTGCCCAAAAACAAAAATATAACGAGTACGACTAAACCCATAGAGATGGCAAGTGTGCTGTAAACCTCATTAATTGACTCTTTAATGAATACAGACGAATCGTAGCTATCTTGAATTGTGGTGCCTTCAGGTAAATTGCGTTTGATTTTTTCAAGTTCACTGCGGGCATTATCTACTACGGTAAGTGTGTTTGCTTTGGCTTGTTTGACAATTCCTAAGCCAATCATATTACGCCCGTTACCACGAAATAAGCTTTCGTCATCGGCAGCTTCTAATTGTACGTCGGCAACTTCACCTAAACGAACTAAGTAACCTTCTTCACCACGTTTAATTACTAGGTTTTTAAAATCGCGCTGATCTTTATAGCTGCGTGCGGTACGTACTGTAAAGTCACGGTCTATTGATTCTATTTCACCGGCAGGTAGCTCAACGTTTTCTGTACGAAGTGTATTTTCAATGTCGCTTGAGGTAATGCCGCGTGCAGCCATTGCTTGACGGTTTAGCCAAATTTTCATCGCGTATTGACGCTCACCACCAATACGCACATTCGATACGCCATCTACCACGGCTAAGCGGTCAACAATAAAGCGCTGCGCGTAATCAGAGAGCTGTAAGGAGTCCATTGTTTCGCTGTTTAATACAAACCATACGATAGGGCTTTCATCACTATTTGATTTAGATACTTCTGGTGGGCGTACTTGGTCTGGCAAGCTGTCTAATGCACGAGCCACGCGCTCACGTACATCGTTAGATGCAGCATCTATATCGCGGTTAATGTCAAACTCAATGGTAATGTTTGAACGCCCATTACGACTTGATGAGTTAATACTTTTAATACCTTCAATACCCGATATACGGTTTTCTATTATTTGCGTTATTTTGGTTTCTATAATCTCAGCAGACGCGCCAGTGTACTCAGTACTTATATTTACAATAGGCGTTTCAATATCAGGGTATTCTCGAAGTGGTAGCATAGTAAAAGCAACCAAACCAAAAGTAAGCAGTAGTAAATTAATTACAATGGCAAAAACAGGGCGTTTAACGCTAGTATCAGTAATTTTCACGTATTACCCCTTTATGCTTACTTTGCTACCAGAGCGAATTTTAATTAGCCCTTCAGTAACAATTTGCTCACCATCAGTTAAGCCTTCGTCGATAGCAACCCAGCCATTATTTCTGCCAGCAACATGTACTTCTATTCTATTAGCTATTCCGTCTTGAATTTGAAAAACAAAGTGTTTGTCTTGTAAAGGGATAACAGCTTTTTCTGGTACCATTAAAGCTTGGTTGCTACTAAGCTCAAGCGCTGTATTAAGCAACATTCCAGGGCGAAGTAATCCTGATTTATTGGCAAAACTTGCAGTTACTTCAACACTGCGTGTTACTGAATCGATACGCGAGCTAATATGCGTGACTTTGCCAGTAAATGTTTGATCTGGGTAGGCATCATTTTGTGTAAGCACCTTCATACCCATATCCAATTGTGCTAAATATTTTTCAGGAACTTTAAAGTCAACTTTAATAATACTAATATCATCAAGTGTAGTGATTATTGTTGTATTACTTACGTAGGCACCTATTGATATTTCACGCTTACCTAAAAGGCCTGAAAATGGTGCACTAATAGTCATTTCGTTTAATTTAGTTTTAGCGCTTTCTAGTTGAGCCTCAGTTGCATCAACACGAGATAGCTGCTCTTCAAGTAACGACTTTGCTGTTGATTGAGAACGTGAAAGTTCGGTTAAGCGGTCTAACTGACGTTGTTCTTCACGTAAATTAATACCAAGTTCTTTAACTGCAAGCTGTTCTTGTTGGCTTTGTAGCTGTACTAGTTTTTGTCCTTTACTGACTAGGTCGCCATCTTTAAAATATATATCGGTGACATAATCATTTTGTGCACTTTTTATATAAATAGCTTGGTTTGCACGCGCGCTACCAATGGCTTCTATCATCACTGCGTTTTCCTGAGAGGTAACAGTATGAGCCATAACTTGGGTAGACATTTGTGATGAATCGGCTTGTTCGCCGTGGCTAGCGGGTAAATATAAATAAACGCTAAATATTAGAAGTAACGTAATAATAAATGGAAAAAAAGCTTTACCTGATTGTCTTGAGTACATCGTTTTCATACCTGAAAATTAATTATATGTATTGTACGAAATAAGACCGAGAAAAGGCGGTTATGTATCTCATAAATTTGTGCGTTAGGCGTAAAAGTAAATAAGGTTTATTCATTGTTCCTATTTTATTAAGTGAAAAGCGGTAATGTATGACATTTAAAACTAACTGTAACTTATGTATAACAACAAGAAAGATTATAATTTGGGCAGTTATTATGTTTGTTTTTTATATGGTGTTTTACCAATATGGATAAATACAATAATGAGGTTCGGTACCGAGCACAGGGTGCACGAAACGGGATAGAGGTACTTGCAGTTGGCGCAATCGGTCTAGTTTTTATTATGTTATTTAATTTACTGAGGCCGGGCGAAATAAGCATACTTGAAATATTTTTAGTGAGTTTGTGTATTGCTGCTATTTTTATTGGGTTTTTAAAAACCCAAGAACCGTATTATAGCCTGTTAATAAGTGAGTCGGAGCTTGTTTATTGCCATAAGTATGGCGCTTGGAGCATGTCTCGTAGTAACTTCCATCACAGTGGTATACCAAAAGTAGAAGATGGTCTTGATTACTTAGAGCTCAATGCGGTGGGTGTTAAAGTAAATGACATAGATGAGTTTTTAACAAATTTTGCACCAAGAATTGCAGGGAAACTATTAATTGAGCAGCGTAATTTATTTATGCAAGTTGTTCAAAAACATTGCAAAAATGGCAATTGCCCATCAGAATGGTTAATAGAAGATACACAATACACATCCCATAAAGGGGTAAACTATACTGGTCTTATAGCCATGTTTGCTAATAGAACTAAGCACCTTCAACTGCTAACAGGTTACGATTTATTATTACCTGCCAGTGTATTAGATAGAGATATTTGGGCATTTAGTGCTAACTTAAATAAGTGGAAGCGCGAGCCCCGTCAGTTTATAGCGTCGCAAATTAACAATTAAGCTGCGACTGTAGGAAAGAAAAATGAGCCAAGACAGAGCTTTTTTAAAAAGTGGTCGAAATACCATAATACATAAAGATAAAAAACTTGATTTAGTGATTGTAAACTCTGAAATTCATCCCAAAATTAAAGTAACGCAACATGGCCTAGAACCATTTAAAGAAGAGTTACCCAAAAACCGTCGCGACGCAAAAGAGCGATATTTAGAGATGATTTATGTAAGTAGCGCTGATATATTTGGCGAAGAAAAACAGTTATTGTTTATTCAAGCGTTAGATGGTCGAGAGTATAAAATTGATTACAGTAAAATAGGTACAAAGCTATTTGTACGTATTCACCAAGATACTTATCTGTAGTGCTTTAATGGCATCTTTATTGCTTGTGATTACACTATAGTAATTATTTGACATAAAAAAGGTGCTACGTATGAAAGCGTTTGCTTTAATCCCTCTCATTTCTTGTGCTTTGTTAAGTGCGTGTGGAGGCGGTGGTGGAGATAGTGATAATACAGTTGTAGAAACCTCTGTTAATGCTGGAATCGATTTACAAATTATCGAAAAAACTGAATTTACCATCACAGCACAAGGTTCTCCCGCTGATGGTACGTTTTCATGGCAACAAGTTAGCGGTCCAAGCTTAGAAGGTTTTCCGCTTGATGGCGCTGAGCAAACACTTACTGCACCTGACGTAAAAACTGATAGTGAAATAATACTAAGAGTGAGCTATCAAAGTACAGGTAGTAGCGCTGTTAGTGACGATATCTCTATTTCAGTGAGCTCTAATAATCAACTACCGCTTGCTGTCGTTACCCAAACATCTCCTGAAACACTTCCATCTGTATACAAAGATACAGTGACGTTGAGCGCCCTAGAGTCGAGCGATCCTGATGATAATGGTCAAATTGATAGTTACTTGTGGCAATTGCTATCTGGCCCTGATTTAGATATTGAGAGCTTTAATGAGTCAACGCTTAGCTTTTCTCATCCTTTACTAGAAAGTAACGTGAATTTGTCTTGGCAGTTAACCGTTATCGATGATGAAGGTGGTGAGGCGAGTACTCAATATTCAATGACGCTTAATAAAACAAATGAACTAGTGGATGCAAATGCAGGCGCAGATCAAAATGTTGAAGAGTTTGAACAGGTAACGCTTGATGCTACAAATAGCGAAACTGTCACCGATACCTATCAGTGTAAGTGGCAACAACTTACCGGTAATACCGAAACGCTAAGTAATATCAATCAATGTACAACGACATTTTTTGCCTCAGATGTAGATACTGAGTCTACATTGAGCTTTGAAGTAACGGTAACCGACTCAAAGGGGCGCACCGATACTGATTCTTTATTTGTTGATGTATCACCCAAAGCTCTCGGACTTATAAACGATAGTGGTGTTGGTGAGTGTTATAACAATACTCAACGTATTAATTGTGAGAGTGATGATTTTCCAGCGCAAGATGCAGAGCTTGGGCGTGATAGCTATGCAAACCGCTTAAATAAGATTGGCAAAGGTAATTTAGCGTTTGATTATACTAAACTTAATCAGTTTGCTGATGAAGTTGGTGATGATAGTCGTGACTTTACCTGTATACGCGATAATGTTACTGGGCTTGTATGGGAAGTAAAAACTGAATCCTCAGGAGTATTACCAGATACAAGTTTGCGTGAGGGGCAAAATCATTACTTTTGGGATATAGGAGAAACTACTTTTACAGATACAAGTACTGCAAATAGCACATGCCCAAATGATACCAGTTGCGGCGTGCAAAGCTATATAAACGAAGTGAATAGCTTAGATTTCTGTGGTGGTACAAACTGGCGCTTACCAACTTATAATGAGCTTTTAGGTTTAATTGATTACGGGAAACAAGGGCAAAGAGTGCTAATAGACGAATCGTTATTTCCTTATATTCCTCAATCAGGTGATATAGAAAATGTGGATTTACCGTACTGGACCTCGCAAACTGCAGCTGATGGTACAAGTTTATCGCAAGCGTATATTATAGATATGAGTAATGGTAACGACCTTGCTTATCCAAAAGAAAAGCTCGCTTATGTACGTTTAGTTAGAAGCCGTTAGGAGAAAATAATGAAATTAAAATTACTCTATGTACTAGCAACTATAAGCTTGAGCTTTAATATTGCAGCGGCGCAAACTTGCTACGTCGGTGCAGATACCACAACACCGACAGATAGATTTACCATAAATACAGATGGCACTGTTTCTGATAGCGAAACTGGCCTAATGTGGCAACGCTGTAGTTATGGGCAAACCTATAATACAGAGACCCAGCTTTGTGAAGGTTCTACACCTTCTCTTACTTGGCAAGAAGCGCTTCGCGGTGCTAAAAATGATACAACCGCAGATTACGATGATTGGCAAATGCCTAACATTAAAGAATTAGCGAGTATTCTAGAGCACAGTTGCACCGAGCCGAGCATTAATGAAGAGGTGTTTTTTGGTACTAAGCTTCAAAACTATTGGTCAAATACATCGGGTGTAAGCACGATGAGCTCGGCGTGGGTTTATCAATTTGATAGTGGGCTGAATAGCTTGCATGCCAAAACCAGTAATGTGTATTTACGGTTAGTACGCTACGAAAAATAAAGTACATCAAAAAATTTGATATACAAAAGTGCAGCTTTAAAACAGCTGCACTTTTTTGTTTTACATCAATTTACGTTATTTCAATAATAAAGCGCTTACAACGTTGTCACTTAGCGCGTTTTTTTGCCATTATAGGCCGTGATTTAATTACGAAGGAACATCACGGTGTATTTAAGCTATTTTGGCCTGAACGAAAAACCTTTTTCGATTTCGCCCAACCCTCATTACTTATTTTTAAGTGAACGACATAAAGAAGCCTTAGCACACCTTACCTACGGATTAGGTGAAGACGGTGGTTTTGTATTATTAACAGGTGAAGTAGGCACAGGTAAAACTACAATTACCCGCAGCATGTTAGAACAATTGCCTGAAAATACTCAAGTAGCGATGATACATAATCCAGCGCTTTCAGAGCTGGAGTTATTAGCCAGTATTTGTGATGAGCTCAACATTAGTTACGATACTAATAATGCGACGCTTAAGAGCCTTACCGATATTATAAAAAAGCATTTGGAGACTAATAATAAATCAGGCGGGCACACTATACTTATTATCGACGAAGCACAATTACTTGCCCCTAACGTGCTTGAGCAATTACGTTTGCTGACAAATATAGAAACCGATCATAAAAAATTATTACAAATAGTATTGGTTGGTCAACCTGAGCTGCAAGACCTTTTGAAGCGCAACGAATTAAGGCAACTTGCCCAGAGGATAACGGCTCGTTACCATTTATTACCACTTACGCAAGGCCAAACTGTCGCTTACATAAAGCATCGGTTACATATTGCTGGGTGTGATAAAGGAATCTTTTCGATGGATGCCATGCAAGCTGTTCATCAATTAACTGGCGGTGTGCCACGATTAATGAACTTGGTCTGTGAGCGTGCTTTAGTTGGGACTTTTGCAAAGCAGCAGTTGATAGTTGATAGCGATATAATAAAAAAATCAGCCCATGAGTCTTTACCCATGGATTTTGTAGCACCGGTTAACCAAGCTAACAAAGCAACGTCATTTGTACCCTATAGCCTTGCATTCGCTGCTTTATTTGCCGTAGGCATTGGGCTTTCATTTATTTTATAGTTAGGTAAGTTATGTCTTATTTATTAGATGCGCTAAAGCAGTCGCAGCAATCAGATATGAGTGCTGAACAGTACGACTTACAATCTGAGCAGTTAAAGCAACAGCAAGCACTTAAGCGTTATAGACGATTAGCATTAGTATTTGGTACAAGCTTAGCTGCTTTTATTGCGGTAGCTGGTGGCTTTACCGCCGGAAAGTGGTTTCAGAGTACGACTTTATTAAACGCAGCGGAACCCGCTGTAATTAAGGTGGTGGAAAGCGAAAAATCATCGCCTAACAAAGACGTTAAAGAGGAAGATGTTGAAGCTGAAAAACAACAAGTAGCTAAGCTAGAGCCTGCTAAAGTAGCTCCAACAAATACTGCAACGATTGAAGGGCAACTTGTGCATGTGCAAACACCCAATGGTGTACAGCAAATGTTATTAACCCCAAATGGTCAGTATATTCCTATGCCGTCGAGCCCGGTGGCGAGCGCAGCAGGTTATAATCAGCAAAGTATGCAACAAGTAATGCCTGTTCAAAATTACAATCAGCCGGCGTTTAACCCACAAAGTAATTACAATCCAAATAATGCACAAAACACTGCGGTATTTGGGCAAAATAAAAATACCGCATCGGCTCAACTTGATATGAGTAAATATAAAGTATTGGGTAAGCCAATTAATGGCAGCACCCAATCTCAGCAGACGGATGACCCTGAGCTTGATGGAGTGCCTACAACGCTTAAAAATGCATTTGCGCAAGCTATACAAGATGTCGAAAAAAACCAAGATTATGAAGTTACTCAAGCGTCAAAAACATCATCACGTGTTGAGCCTGTAGAGTTACTACCTGATGGTTTGCAATCAATGTTACCTAATATTAAATATCAAGCGCATATATATTCATCGAGTGCTGATAAACGTTGGATCAAGCTAAATGGCCGAGAATTACACGAAGGAGAAAGCATAGGTGCTCTAACAGTCACAGAAATTACACCTGAGCAAAGTGTGCTAGATTTTGATGGTTATGAGTTTAGCTTAAAAGCTTTGCAAGACTGGCCGCAGTAAGCGCTTAGTTATCATGTTGAGAGCTCGGTAGAATATTGAGCTCTCAACAGTGCTTAGGATAATATTGAATTTTTATAAAAGCGTTCTAAATCAATATTATATTCCTTAGGTTTAACCGCTGACTCAAGAGTGTCTTCAGTTTTTTTATTAGATAAATCAATATCTTTTACTTCGGTATAGCGGCTATGCTTAGCGCTGTAAAATGTTTTAACGACAGGTTTTAGTGGTGCCCCCGGATTACTCTCGGTGACCAAACCTACTCTTTGACTCGATAACCTTACAAGCGTTCCTACCGGATGGATGCCAATACATTGAATAAATTTATTAAGCAGCACAGGATCAAAGCTATCTGGGCACCCGTCTTTTAATATTTTAAACGCCTTTATTGGTTCCATGCCCGCTTTATAAACACGTTCTGCGGTAAGTGCATCATACACATCTACAATTGATGCCATACGCACGTACTGACTTATCTCGTCACCTTTTTTACCAAACGGGTAGCCTTTACCATCGAGTCTTTCGTGGTGCATACCTGCAATATCTACCGCGATGCCTGTTAACCCAGAGTCTTCTAATATTTCTTTACTGAAAAGCGAATGCATTTTCATTATTTTAAATTCGTCGTCTGTAAAACGGCCAGGTTTATTTAGCACTTCATCAGGGATTTTTATTTTACCAATGTCGTGTAATAGCGCGCCGGTAGTCAGCTCAACAATAGTATCTTTTTCTATATTCAAGTGTTTTGCAAAAATACCCATTAATATTGATACATTAATTGAGTGCTCAAGTAGGTAGGCATCTTTTTGGCGCATTTGGGTAAGGCAGGCTAGGGCATCTTGATTTCTAAAAACAGAATCCATAAAGCCAGTTGCCAGTTCTCTAAACGGTGCTATATCTATGTCACGGCCAGCTTTTATATCTTTAAATGCTTTTATTTGTAGTGTTTTTGCTTCGTCGTAAAGCTTTTTTGCTTTTCCCATTTCTTGCTCAGCGCTGTTTATTTTTTGCCAAGGATCACGCTTTATTTTTGTTGTAGGTGTAGCGATAGGATCTTTTTCAGGGACTGAATCAATGAGGGTTTTATCAGGGTCGATTTCTACTTCTAAAATACCTGCTTTTATCAGGTTATTAATACCAGCTTGAGTTTTAACCCAGCCTTGGTTTTTAATTTTAATGCTGCCAGTTTGCTTGGTAACGCTTTGCACAAACATGCCAGGGACTAACTTAGTAATAGGAATGGTTTTCAATTTCACGGCTTCAGTTGTTAATCTACTTTTAAACTAACAAAATTATACGTAACGACCAAATAAAAAAGGCACTTTACAGTGCCTTTTTTTATTCTTTAGTGAAAAAGCATTAGCTTAATTATTCATCATCTTCAACAAGCGTCATTAGCGAGGTGTTACCGCCTGATGCTGTTGTATCAATACTGATTGTTTTTTCAGTAATAAGACGTTTGATTAATGTATCGTAATACTCAGAGCTAATTACCGGTAAAATAGCCCCTTTACGCTGTGCAAGTTGTTGGCTGAAGTAGCCTAAACGAGACGAGCGAGCAGCAACTACCGCACCTGCTAAGTGAGGGTGAGCCAAGATAGCTTGTAGCTGATTAGGTTTAGCTACTTGGAAAACACCTTCAGCAACACCTGTAGAGATAAATTTATCTTTAAAGGCAACAGCTTCATCATAAAATAGCTCAGACGCTACAGTAATTACCGTATTACCTGCGGCAATAGCGGTAATGATAGACAATGCCCAGAAGTTAAATGATGTGCTCTTATCTGCATAACATACTACACAACCACGTGCTTCTAGATGAAGTGTATTAGACTCACCCGTAGGCCCTGGCAGGGTAGTAAATTTACGCATGTGCTTTTCAAGGCGGTTAAGCTGTGCACGAGCTTCTGATAATGTTAATGCTAAATCGTCTGCTAAATCGTCGATAATTTCTACCGTTGCAATTTTAGCAAGCAACTGACGTACAGCCGAAACACGGTCGTTTAGTGGTGTTGCACGCCAGATTTTTTCATCGCGCATTGAGTTAGCCATTAGCTTTTTAACTTGCTCATTTGCACCGCTGTAGTGGTGTAAATCAAGCTCATCTGGCGTCAGGTTTGTCATTTGCACGTTATCTGGTGAAGCCTTTTCTTTTACTAAACGTTGAAGGTAGTTAGGGCCACCGGCTTTAGGGCCGGTACCTGATAAACCACGGCCGCCAAATGGTTGCACACCAACAATAGCACCAATCATGTTACGGTTAATGTAAACATTACCCGCACGTGACATTTTAGCAAGGTACTCACAGCGCTCTTCAATACGTGAATGTACACCCATTGTTAAGCCATAACCTGTGTTGTTAATTTGATCCATCACATCATCAAGTTCGCTCGATTTAAAGCGAACAATATGAACACATGGGCCAAATACTTCACGCTTAAGTACTGATAAATCTTTGATTTCGTATAAACGAGGTGCAAAAAAGTATGCGCCATTTTGAGTGTTATCCGGGATTTTACACTCGTAATGAAGTATAGAATTACCTTTTAAGTACTCAACGTGCTCGTTTAAGTTTTTAAGTGCTTTTTCATCAATTACCGGACCAACATCAGTTGATAGTAATGATGGGTCGCCTATGTGTAACTCAGCTAGCGCACCTTTAAGCATTTCGATAATGCCATCTGCTACGTCATCTTGAATGAATAACACACGAAGAGCAGAACAACGTTGCCCTGCACTTTGAAAACCAGAACTGATCACATCGTCAACTACTTGCTCAGGAAGTGCCGTTGAGTCAACAATCATACAGTTTTGGCCACCTGTTTCTGCAATTAACGGTACTTGAATATCGTTACGTGCAGCAAGTGTTTGAGAAATTAATGTGCCTGTTTCAGTAGAGCCTGTAAACATAACCGCTTGAATGCGTTCATCTGGAACAATTGTTTTGCCTACTTCAGAACCACGAGCAATAACAGGCTGAACAACATGCTCAGGTAAACCAACAGAGAGCATTAGTTCAATAGCACGAATTGCGATTAAGCTTGTTTGCTCAGCAGGCTTAGCAATAACAGTGTTACCTGTAACAATCGCAGCTGCCACTTGGCCTAAGAATATTGCAAGTGGGAAGTTCCACGGGCTAATACATAAAATAACACCACGGGCTTCAAAACGCTCATCTTGTGATAGCTCTTCAGCGCGCGCCGCGTAGTAGCGACAAAAATCAACTGCTTCACGTACTTCATCAATACCGTCTTGCGCTACTTTACCTGCTTCTTTAATACAGATAGCAACGAGCTCATCGTGATGACGCTCTAAAATATCCGCAACGCGGCGCAGTAAATTAGCACGGTCTTTTACTGGTGTTTGTGACCATGGTTCAAGTGCAGCTTCAGCATTAGCCAGTAATACTTTCATTTCTTCGCCAGTTTGCAATTTAACGTGACCGATGATTTCTTTATGATTCGCTGGGTTTTTAACAGCCAATGAGCCTTCAGGTACTTGGTTTTGCTCAATTAAGTGCTCGCTAAACCATGTTTCAAGATTCTCTTTGAAAGGGGTAATAACGTTAATATCGGTTAAATCCATGCCTTTAGAGTTAGCACGTTCTTCACCGTATAAATCAATTGGCATTTTAATTTGCGTATTGTACTTGTTACGCAGGCCTTGCAGTGTTTCTACAGGATCTGGTAGCAATGATTCAACAGGTTTTGATACATCAACAATTGCGTTTACGAACGATGAGTTAGCGCCATTTTCTAATAAACGACGAACAAGGTACGCAAGTAGGTCTTCGTGTTGACCAACAGGGGCATATACTCGGCACTGAATTTTTTCTTCGTTAACGATTTGGTCAAATAATGATTCACCCATACCGTGCAAACGTTGGAATTCAAAACCGGTGTTGTCACCTTTCGCTACTTCTAAAATAGTCGCGGCGGTGTAAGCGTTGTGCGTTGCGAACTGCGGATAAAGCACATCACGTGCTTCAAGCATTTTAATTGCACATGCTTTGTAAGAAACATCGGTAGTAGCTTTACGTGTAAACACTGGGAAGTGCTCTAAACCATCTTGTTGAGTGGTTTTGATTTCAGTATCCCAGTATGCGCCTTTAACTAGACGTACCATCATCTTGCGACCAACGCGGGTTGCAAGATCAGTTACCCATTCAATTACAAAAATAGCGCGTTTTTGATACGCTTGAACCGCTAAGCCAAATCCTTGCCAATCACCAAGATCTTCATCACTAAATACTGCTTCAATTACATCTAATGAAATATCTAAACGGTCTGCTTCTTCGGCATCAACGGTAAAGCCTATATCGTATTTTTTAGCGGCAAGAGCAAGTTCTTTTAACTTAGGGACGATTTCTTCCATCACACGGTCTTTATGAGTGAACTCATAGCGTGGATGAATAGCAGAAAGCTTAACTGAAATGCCAGGGCTCTTAATTGGACCACGACCATTAGCAGCTTTACCAATTGAGCGTATAGCATTCATGTAGCTGTCAAAGTAGCGCTTCGCATCTTTCATTGTGCGTGCGCCTTCGCCTAGCATATCGTAAGAATACACATAACCTTTTTGCTCTGTTTCGGCAGCACGTTCAATAGCTTCGTCAATGGTACGGCCCATTACGAATTGCTTGCCCATAATTTTCATAGCAAAGTTTACAGACTTACGAATAACAGGCTCACCTAAACGACCAATGGTCTTTTTAAGCATGCCGAACTGTTGTTCTTTCGTTTTATCTGTGTAGTTAACCATTTTACCGGTAACTAACAATCCCCAAGAAGATGCGTTTACAAATAAAGAATCGCTGCTTCCTAAATGAGAGCTCCAATCACCTTTGGCTAACTTGTCACGAATAAGTACATCTTGAGTTGCTTTATCTGGTACGCGAAGCAGTGCTTCGGCCAAACACATTAATACAACGCCTTCTTCACTAGAGAGTGAAAATTCATTTAAAAGCGCATCAACACCGCCTTGTCCATCTTGCTCTTTACGAATGTTCAAAACAATCTGGCGGGCTCTTTCCCAGGCACGACTTCGTGCTTTTACGCCTACTTCTGCAAGCGGTAAAATATGATCAATAACTGCATTTTCATCTATGCGGTAGAAGTCACGGATTCTTTGTCTGATAGGACAAGTAGTAGTTAAATCGCCGTTGAATAACATAAGCAACCCTCAGGATGTTAAGAATTAAAGTAAAATTAATTACCAATAAATTACCAGTGATATTGTGAGTGCATTCTAATTAAAATTCAGCAGAATATGCTGGTTAAATTTCGCGATTTACGATAATTTACAGGGTATAAATTTAACTTATCCGCATAAAATTCTGTTATGACAATTCCAAATAGATTACGCATGCTAGATCGTATTGATTTAGCCATACTAGACGTTCTTCAAAAGAACGGCAGAATTTCTAATGTTAACCTCGCAAAACAGGTTAATTTGAGTGCCAGCCCATGCCTAGATCGGGTTAAACGATTAGAGCAAGAAGGGTATATTGAAGGCTATTATGCCAAGCTTAGCGAAGCTAAACTTAATCAGAGCTTAGTAGCGCATGTTCAAGTATCGCTTGTTGCTTCAAACACCGCTGTATTTAAAGTATTTAGAGAGCACATATTAAGGATAGAACAAGTCGTCGAGTGTGACATGGTAGCGGGCGGCTATGACTACCTTTTAAAAATTCGTGTGTCAAACATGGAAGAGTACAGGCAGGTACTAGGTGATTTAGTCGATATCCCTGGCGTGGGTACTCATCATACTTATATGGTGATCGAAAAGATTAAAAAGGACGAAGGATTGCTAATCGATATTTAAGCTTTTCTCAAGTAATAAAAAAAACCGCAATTGCGGTTTTTTTATTTTAGTAGATAAATGCGATACCAAATAGTCTTTACATCACCTTATACATAATTTATTACGACCTTCCGACTTCGCTCTGTATAAAGCCGTATCAGCCGCGCATATTAATGCCTCAGATGTTCTGTATTGATTGTTGTATTCACACGCTAAACCCTGGCTTACACTTATTTTTACATTCGCTGGTAAACCGAGATCTCTAAAATTAATGTTGAGTATTTTTTCTTGAATACGTTTAGCAATCATTTGTGCATTTGAAATGTGCGATCGAGGCAGCACAACAGCAAATTCTTCACCGCCATAGCGTGCTACTAAACTGTCTTTAGAAGGTAAGCACTCTTCAATTGTACGAGCGACTTTTTGAAGGCACTTATCACCTTTTACATGGCCAAAGTTATCGTTAAATAATTTAAAGTAATCAATATCAATAAGTATAAAGCTAAGAGGCTGCTTGTTAACTATGCACTCTTGCCAATTATTAATGATGGTTTTTTCTAAAGTACAACGATTAGCAATACCAGTGAGGTGATCAAGTCTGGCCACGTTTTCCAGTACTTTATACTTTTTAACGTGCTTTGAAATATCATGCATTATACAAATAAAAAGTGGGGTACTTGAAACTACCGATTCGGGTAAACATGATACAGATAACTCAACATCTAAACAGTTACCATTGTTTTTTCTTATTTTAACTTCTTTCGGACCATGATTGAGTGGTGTTTGATAGTTGTTTTTCCAACTTTCAAACATGTATTTATAGTCATCGCGATACTGCTCTTGTAAACAATCTTGCCATTTTTTACCTATTAATGAATCAGACGTTACATTGAAAAAACGTGCTGCTACGGGATTTACTGATTCAAACACTCCATCTGCATTAACAATAAAAATAGCATCCGCCATGACATTAGTGACATTTATAATTGCGCTTATTTTTTCATTGTTAACGGTATTAGAAATGCTGCTGATTAATGCAGATACAGCGCTGTCGGTGTTGTGCGCTCTGCTATTTTCATTATTGTTAGACATGGTGTTGCTCATTTTTATTGTTAATGAAACTTTATGTCTAGTAGTTTATTTAATTTATGGTTTTTAAACCTTTCGGTAACCTTCTGATTTAAGTTATTGTTATTTATGTTTATTTAAGGGGCGTTTTCAAATAAATTGCACTGCAATTAATATGCCTGTGCAATTTAAAAATAAGTATTACTAATTAGAGTTCTTTTTCATTCTTAACTTGAGGATCAGCGCTTTCATATTTATTGCCATTACACTCAACGTTAAAGATTAAGCATACAGAGCCATTATTCTTGTCTGTATCGGTAATGATAATTGTGTGGCCGTTGTCACTTACTTTATAGCTGAAGTCTTGGGCGCATGGTTTTTGTGTGTCGATATCGGTGATAGTAGCGCCAGTAAATACGAAACCATTTTGAATTGTGGCAACGTCTAAATTGTAGTTGCCAGCGGTTTCGGTTCTTACAACACCACCGCCAGTAGCGGGTTCGCCATTTTTTGTATAACTAAAAATAGCTTCACCGTTGTTAAGTTCAATATTTACTTGAAAGTCGACATTTTCTAAGGTGTTATTCATATCATTTCCTTTATAAGTGATTATAGTTGGAAGTTCGTAATGCCTAATTTAACTAGGCTTGTTTTTATATTTGATATCTCGTCTTCTCTGTTTAAACAGGTATAAGCTTGTACTAATGGGTATGTTATTTTTACGCTCTGACTTATTTTTGCAGCTTCAGAAATAGTTTTGATAGCACTTAAGCAAAATTGCTCTCGCTGTTTATTAGTTGTAGCTAAGTTCGCTTTGATTAAGTTTATTCGTGTATGTACTAAGTAATCACCAGTTCTAGTTAGGTTGGCTAATTGATGTGTGTAGTTTTCATTATTCTCAAGCTCAGTTAACAACTCCTGCGCTTTGAGTGGTGATTGTCTATTTATAAAATATTGAATCAGTGTAATTTGTGTATTAATAGTGCTGGTATTTTTAAAATTTTGAGACTTTAAAAAATTAATTATTTTTTCAATTGTTGAGTCAGTAGCTTCATCAGTAGATAGCATTAGTGAATATGCTAAAGAGCGATAATACATAAGCTGAAATTTATTGTTTTTTGGATCTTGTACTAAAGCTTCATTAATAACTTGATTAGCCAAGTTGGCTTTTTTATGAGCCATCCGTTTATCACTCAAATAGCTCAGTAAATAACTTTGTTGCATATATATGTTTGCTGACGTGTAAAAAAGGCTTGCATCACTAGGGTAGTTAGCAATCAATTTTGTGATTACTTCAACTGCAGCTTCTAGTATATTAACTGCTTCATTAAAGTTACTTAGCTTCTCTTCTGTTTTTGCAAGCCAACTAATCGTATCGGATTTATCTCGAAGTAAATCTTTGTTATTAGGTTTCAGTTCAAGCGCTTTATTTTTAAGTAAAAGTGACTCTGTAAAGTTCTTTTTTGCAGCGCTGTAGTTAGATTTTTCTATGTATAAAGAACCTAACGAATTAGATGAATACGATAATTCCATAATGGAGTTAAAATCATTGGCCGCCAGCGCATACATTTTTTTACTGTAAGCGTGGTATTTTTTAAACATTTGCTCAGTAGCTTGATGATCATTTTGATCATAAGCTAATTGACCAAGCCAAAAGGCATTGGCACCTGCAAGCGTGAGTAGCTCTAAGTTGTTAGGCTGTATTTTTAATAATGCCTCAAGGCGGGTACGGGCGTTTTCAAAGGCGGTAAAGGCTTCATCGGTTTTACCTCGGGAATAAGCTACTTCACCCATTGCCTCAAGAGTTTGTGCGTACTGAAAACGGTTGTTAAATTGTGCTTTATTATCGCTAAAGCTAAAAAGTGAACTTGAATCGTCAGTTTGCTCAGTAAAATACTCAAGTGCTTTATTACTAATACCATCAAGTAAGTCCATACGTTCAACGCTACGTAATTTATCGGCAAAGTCGCCGACCATAAACCCCAGTAAGCTTTCGGCCTCAAGCTGTTTTTTTTGCGCATGTTGTTGGGCTTTAAAACTAGTGAAGCTCATTAATAACGCGGTGCATGTAAGTAAGCACAATAAAGCAACGGTCACTCGTTTTGCTCTTATTTTTGTTTTTGTTTTTTTTACAGAGCTTTTGATAAGAGCATGCTCGTTATCATCTAATTTAAACAGTTTGTCGTTAAGTAATAGCTGCGCTTCTTGTAGCGGTTTACCTGGCGCTAGGAGGTAAGCACTACTTTTACCTTCATCTATCCAATTTTGCGCTTGGTGTTGTAAGCGGCTTTTTATTGCTAAGGCATCTTTATGGTCATTAATCCATTGTTTTGCGCGCGGCCATTGACGCAATAATGCCTCGTGAGCAAGGCTAAAACAGGCTTCTTGGTTTTGTAAATGCGATACAAATAAACGGCTATCGACCATGGCTTGCACAAGCTCTTTTTGGCTTGTGTTGGTTAATGTTTGCCAGCGGGCAGCTCGGCTCGTAATGGTTTTACCATCTGGGTTTAAAGTGATCAGTTGTGATAATACGCTTTTTAGTTGCTGCTTTTGCTCATTACTAAGGCCAATAAATATATCTTCTGCTTTTTTGCCTATGGCGCCCTCAATACCCCCGAGTTTTTTGTAAACACTGTGCAATAGCTCGTTATTATCACTGCGCTGTAAGTACAGCTCTTGCAATGTGTATTGCAGCATGGGCAATGCATCGGGGTTATTGGCGGTATCTGCGCACAATATTTCATCCAGTGGTGTTTGGGTTTGTGGGTCATTGGAGAACGTTAAATTAGCGGTTAACGCTGGTAGGCGAATAATTTGTTGAAGCTCTTGTCGGTTTGGCGGTGTTAAATCGTAGTGGGCGCCATGAGCTTTGCCTGCCATTAGACTTGGTTGTTCAACAACTAAAGGGTAAAAGTCGTTACGACACGCACTAAATACAATCACAGCTTTAGAGATTGCTAAGCGCTCAATAACCGATAAAAAATGGCTGCGTGTTTCGTTACTAAATATAGGAGAAGAAAGCAGTACTTCTAAGCGGTCAATAAATAAAAATAACTGGGGTGTTTTAAGTTGTGTAGAGGCTTTGCTAAGTGCAATTTGTATTGCGTTGATTACGCCATCTATTGCCAATTCTAGTTGCTCTGCTAGTGTTTGCGCGCTTAATCCTTCAAACACAGGCTGGGCGTTTATATCCCAATCAAGTAATGCAGAAGCTAAGTCTAGAAAAAGTCTATTTTTATGCACATCTGCAAAGTCGATCTGGGTGTAGGAAATAACCCCGATGCCATTATAGCCTCGCTCATCTAGCAGTTTTGGTAAAATTCCAGCATTAACAAGCGAGGATTTACCTGTACCGCTAGGGCCAAGTATTAAGCAAAAAGCACGACCGTAATTTACCTGGTTAGATATCCTTTCCAGCAGAGTAGCTATAGATTGGGTACGGCCAAAAAAAACGTGGGTATCATTTGGGTTATATGCACGCAGGCCTAAGAAAGGGGAACCTCCTTGCCATGTACTTTCAGTGTTTGGGGTAGGATCTGCTAACGGAAAAGATAATTTTGCAATAATGCGGTAGCCACGTTTACGGATAGTTTCAATATAATGTGATTCATTGGCTTTATCACCGAGCGCTTTTCTTAGCTGAGTGATAGTTTTATGTAATGGATTATCGCCAATATTAGTATTTTTCCAGCATTTATTGAGCAATTCATCGCTGCTTACAATGTCGCCATTTTGTTGACACAAATGCAATAAAACTTCCATCGCTTTGGGCTCTAACTGTTTGGCTTTACCAGTGAGTTGAATTGAGTTAGTTGAAGGTGTTACTTGCCAATCGCCTAGGTAGAAGGGGTTGCGCATCATCATTACTCATTATTGTTTTTTTATTATTAAAATTAAGTGCGTATTGATATTTATTAATACTATTTATATGGCAAATAAATCTATAACACAACTATTTGAGTTTATTCTGAGCAAAGAGGAGGGGGAGTAAAGGATGAGCTTGCAGATATGCAAGCTCACTATAAAAATAAATTAGCTTTCTAGGTCGGCTTTGTTAATTGTAATGACGCGTTGAGGGAATGGAATTTCAATATCAGCGTTATTAATTGCTTTGTAAACGCCGCCGTTAATAGCCAGTTTGGTTTCGATAATTTTAGTAGTAGGCACCCAATATCGGTAGCTTATTGTAACACCGCTATCGGCGAAGCGTTCAATACCCACTTGTGATAACGGATTTTGTGCGACTAATTCATGTGCTTTAAGTACGTCTTCAATGAGGCTAATCGCGTTATCAGAGCATGCACTATAAGCTATATCTATTTCACCTTTGACCAATGAGTAACTAAATGAGTTATGAAGTATTTCACCCACTATGTGCTTATTTGGAATAGTAATTTCTACTTTTTCTTCATTGATTAAAATAGTGTAGCCAAGCTCAATAGTTTTAACTTGACCACTTACATTTTTAACCTCAATAGTATCACCAACAACAAAAGGTCGAGTGGCTATAATTGCAAGGCCTGCACCATAGTTAGAGAGCATTCCTTGCAGTGCTAAACCAGCACCTAGAGACGCAGCACCAATGGCTGCTACAAATGGCGTAACGCTAATACCTATTTTGCCAAGTGCAATAATTATAACCATTACAATGAGCAGTACTTTTACCACGCTACTGACAAAGTTTGTGAGCGTAATGTCAACGTTATGACGGGTCATTAACGCGGCTACAAATTTGGCAAGCTTTTGTGCTATCCACAAACCAACGAGGACGATAAAAATAGCGCCAACAATTTGCATACTGTAGGTAACCATATATTCAGTAAGCATGGTGTAATATTTTTCAAACTGTTCGATTTCAGAACTGATCATAAAGCGCTCTATGTTAGGGCTATGTTGTATTTTTCCAACTATAGCAAAATGTTGACTAAAAATGGATATAACAGCGGCACTATAATCGCTGTTAGTAAAGCACTTAGTGCCATTGCAACTGATGAGTAAGCGCCTACCTTTGGATGCTCAGCAATAGCAGCAGCGGTCCCAATTGCATGGCAAGCTGTGCCCATGGCAACACCTTGAGATTCGTGATTAAAAATATTAATGAGTTTAAAAAGCATAAAACCAAATAAAGCGCCGAGTAAACCAATAAAAATGACTAAAGCCGCAGCAAGTGAGCTAATCCCTCCTAACGAGTCGGTAACAATTAAAGATATTGGGGTCGTCACACTGAGTGCGGCAACGGATGCACTTAGCTGCGCTGGCGCATTAAATAATATGCTTAGCAAAAATGCCACAACGGTTGCGTTAACAATGCCTAAGCTACATGTTGCGACTATAAGTAATAGGTTTTTTCGTACGTGTGTAAACTGTTGATATAAAGGAAGCGCTAGAGCCACAATTGCCGGCTCTAATAACCAGCTTAGTAATTTGCTGTGCGTGGCAAATTGCGTATAAGGCAAATTTAGATTAACGAGTAATAAAGCGATAATACTAATACTTAAAAATACGGGGTTGGTGAGCGATTTAAATACGCTGTTTTTTATACTTTGGTTTACGGCCCTTAGTGCTAAAAACAACACAATAATAAAAGGAATACTTAGCCACCATAAATTGGGCTGCAGCTCTGAAATAGCGGAAAAAGTAAAATCAGTCATTATTTTCTCTTCCCTTAAAGTACGCAATTACACTGCTAACAAGCAACAAGGTAGTTATAGGGACTAGCACCACCACTGAGGCTAAAAATGCCCAGTGCGATTTTATAAGGCCGAGATGCTCAATAAATCCCACACCCGCTGGAATGAAAAATATAGGCATAATATTTAAAATAGGGGAGGCGCATGGTTTTACATGTTGCTCTTTTACAATACCCGATAAGAGTAAAACTAATAAAATAACCATAGCGAGTAGCGGTGCAGGAAAGCTTCCACCAATAAAGTGCATAATGAGTTTAGCGCAGGCTAAACATAGTAAAATAATAGCGCTACTGAGCAGATATTTCATCAAAGTGGCTCACATAAAAGATAAGAGCTTAACTTTAACAAATCAAACTCTTTTATGCATTGTGCAATAGTCTACCAGTGCTTTGTATTTGCGTAGGTTATATCCACTTTTCCTTTTGCTTTAGCAATTGCTTTTTTAGTGTTTGGGTTTAGCAATAAGCGAATTTGGCTGAAGGTTTCTTTAGCGAGTATTTTTCGTTGGTTTGGTTTGTAACTAAGTTGTGTAACACGTTTAACAGCCGCAAGCGTATCGGGTGAGCGCTCGAGTAATGTATTGAGCATGTTTTGCGTGGCTTGTTGAGTATCATCGGTAAGCTGAGTAACCAAACCTAGCTCATTTGCTTGTTGTGCTGTGATTGGGTTTGCGTGGCTTGCAAGCCAAAGTGCTTGGTCACGCTTAACTAAACCGCTCATCATTACATTTGCGCCCATATCGGGGCACAACCCCCAACGTGCTTCCATAATGGCAAGCTTGGCATCAACATGAACAATCCTGTAATCAGCACCTAGCGCTATTTGTAATCCCCCTCCTAAACAGTTGCCATCAATTTGCGCAATAACAGGCACGCTTAGTGACTGCCAGCCTAATACTACTTTTTGCGCTAAGTTTTGATTGCCAGGTAACCATTTAAGCAATAATTTTATAATATTTAATGGCGCTGCGATTACTGCTGATATATCAAGGCCGGCACAAAAATGTTCGCCATCGCCTTTTATTACCACAGCACGAATACTGCGATCTCTTTTTATGCTTTTAATGGCTTTGTTTAGCTCTACAAACATTTCAAAGCTTAATGCATTTTGTTTTTTTGCTCTGCTAAGCGTGACTGTTGCAATGCCATTTTGTTTTTCTAGTTTTATCATTACACACTCCTCTGACCTGTTAGTTGAGCTTATGTTGTTATAAGAATTAAGTAAAGTGACGGTATTTTTTAAATAAATGGAATTTATTGCTAAAGCCGTAGTCTTAAAGGATTGGTTTTAGATGAGAACAAGCTAAACAATTCGGACCGAAGATAATAAAAATATTTTACGTTGTTATTTTAAGCTTAAATTTTAAAAGTAATCTTGATATTCAATGGGTTAGTTAAATTGTTATTTGTTGTTTGAGCTGTATGCTGAATAAAGCATGACTTGGTTACAAAAAAGTCAGTGTTTTACGCTTTTTTTTATCAAAATGATGGAGAGATTTGATAATATAGCGCAACTTAAAAGCTTAAGGTTAAGCACATATGTCGGGTCCACGTTTATATACGGTAGAAGAAGCTACTCACCAAGCTTATGATATTTTTTTAGAGTTAGCGCCAAATAACTTGAGTGATAAAGATGTTGAAGACTTTAATGAGTTTAGAGAAGACCTAGGCTTTATTGAAGAAGACGAGCCAGATGATCAATGGCAAGATTTTGTTGCCCTTGAGATAGAACCAGAGCACTTTATTCAGGTGCTAGTTGGTTTAGAATTTGAAAATGATGATGTTTTGTTTGCTAAAATTTTGATTAGTCGTGATAAAGATGCTCCGTTTTGTCATATTTTATGGAAAGAGAGTGAATAAGCAATACCGCTTATTTTTATAATTGTGTGCAGAGAGAGTGTTGTGCGTAAGTATTTATTTTTAATTTTTTTAATAATTAGCTGCCCAAGTTGGGCTGTTGATCCATTTGAAGATTTTCATGAATATGGCAAGCTCTCTGATGAAGAAATTCATGAGTTACACAAAGGTGATATGCTTTACGGTGATACTGAATTTGGTTTTATTCTAAGTAAAGGTAACACCAATTCGACCAGTTTTAAGCTCAAAGGTAATTTATACCAAGATTTTGAAAAGTGGCGAAACCAATTCAAAATAGACTCTCTTTATAAGCGTGATCATAATGATGAAACAGATGAAACGGATGTAACTGCAAACCGTATATTTATATCTGCTCAAGGTAACTATAAAGTAGGCGTTAAAAACTCTTCATTTTTTATCTACGGTGATTACGAAGAAGATGAGTTTAGTGGACTTGATTTTAAAAGCACAATAGCAACAGGCTATGGTGCGCGTGTATATCAAGGCTCTAAAAACAAAGTAGATATTGATATAGGACCTGGTTTATACCGCTCAGTAGCGGATGAAGATTCGGACGTGAGCGAAGATGAAATTAATAAAACTGGTTATTTAGTACGTGTTGCAATGCAGTGGGAGCGATTAGTTTCAAAACGAACTCGCTTTAACCAAGATGTGAGTATAGAGCAGTCGCTTTCAGGGCTTAATTCTCGCTTAAAATCAGAAACCGCACTGATAAGCCAAGTTATTGGCGCGGTATCGCTTAAATTTACCTACATGTATCGTTATAATTCAAAACCCGAAGATGATAAACTCAAGTTCGATTCAGAGCTGAGTGCTACATTGGTATACAGCTTTTAAGTATTTATTTAATTTAGAGAATATTATGTATCAGCATAAACAGTATGCGGTGTTTATCTTTTTTGTATTAGCGTGGATAGGCAGTTTTGTAGCGCTCGCGTGGAACTTGTTAGGCGCTGATGGACCTTTAATAATATTTACTGGGATTTTAGTACTGGTGGGCTTTTTGTTTCATGGCTTAACAGTAAAAGTAGATGATAAGTATATTAGCTGGGCGTTTGGTCCAGGCGTTGCTGGGCAAAATATTGAGCTTAGCGAAGTAGCAGAAGCTAAGGCAGTTCAAAACTCTTACAGGCACGGTATTGGTATGCGAATTACTCACGATGGTTGGGTGTATACAGTATCTGGCTTTAGTGCAATACAGCTAACGCTCAAAGATGGCACTTTGTATAGAGTTGGTACAAACGATCAAAAAGATTTACTAGCTGCTTTAAAAGAAAAAAACGTATCAATCGCGCTGCCTAGTAAGCCAAAAGCTGAAACGGTTAAGCGTAACAATATGATATAAAAAAAGCGCCTTAGGCGCTTTTTTTATCTGTTTAGCAGTGTATTAGTGGTCGTGACCACACCCACCTTCGCCATGTACGTGGCCGTGAGTTAATTCATCTTCTGTAGCATCACGTACTTCTAGTATTTCTACATCAAAGTTAAGTGTTATACCTGCAAGTGGGTTATTACCATCTACAATCACTTCTTCATCTTGGATATCGATGATCATTACTGATTGGTCACCATCATCTGTTGATGCACGAAATTGCATGCCAACTTCAATTTCCATACCTTCAAACATTGATTTAGGTACTGCTTGCATTAGGTTTTCGTGGCGCTCGCCGTAACCTTCTTCAGGTTCAACCTTTACGCTAAGCGTGTCGCCTGGTTGCTTGCCCAGCAAAGCATTTTCTAGGCCTGAAATTAAATAGCCTGTGCCAATGATAAAGTGTAGTGGCTCACCACCGAACGAGTTATCAATGCTATTGCCATCATTATCCATTACTGAATAATGCATTTTTACCACTTTGTTTGCCGCAACGATCATAGTCATTCCTATTTATTCATCTTCAAGAGAGTAGGGTAGAGGCAGAATGCTTAGCTCCACCTGAGGTGTGTGTTTTGCACGAAGTACCTGAGTTACATCAGTATCGTTTGGCAACACAACGAGGCCTGTTAATTTATTTGTTTGCTCATTAAAGCTTTGTGCAATAAGTTTACCTGCACGGCGCCAATTTTCGCCTAATTGAGTTTCTAAGTCAGGCTCATTCAGCAAGCCTTCGCTTTGCCCCGAAACGATATACATTGCACGTTTATTTTTACCAAGGTACTTCATACGGGCTACTGTTTCTTGACCTGTATAACACCCTTTTTTGAAACTTATACCGCCAATAGCATGTAGGTTTACCATTTGAGGAACGTATTCGCCAATTGCATCTGCACTTAGCTGAGGCTCACCGGCAAGCATCGCTGCTTGTTGCCATGGGGCCTCGTTATCAAGTGTGGATACGTTATCAGGCATACTAAATTGGTTATCAACCATTATTAAAACACGGTTATCAGCTAATTTTAGCGCTTTGCCATTAGTAAAATCACACGCGCTTGCATCGCCTTCAAAGCTAATATCAAGCTGTGCCAGTACATCAGATAAATTATCACCAATTAAACCAATTAAACGTTTTGGGCATTCAGTAATATCAACTTTTGCAAATACAGCGTATTTTTTAAGTTCAGCTAATGATTTTTCAACTTCAGCTTGGCTACCTGCAAGGTAGTAACTATCTTGGTAAGAAAATAATTTAAATACACCCCAAAGTTTACCTTTGGCGCTGCAATGGCCAGCCCACAAATAATTACTGCTGGTTAATTTATTTAGATCTTGAGTGATTTGTCCGTGCAAATAAGATAATTTATCAGCACCGCAGAGGCTAATAAGTTGATGAGATAACGGACATGCATAAACGCTCGACATAAAAACCTTCTTTGCAATATAAATGAAGTGACATAATAACGCAGTTGTTACGTATGGTACAGACAAGCGCTTATTGGTGCGGGTTTATTATTTAATGAGAGATTAATAGCTGCTAAACAGGCTTGTGTTTGTTAAACTCGAGTCAATTAAGTATGAGGTTTAAAATGGTTGAAATTCATAGTAAAGCACGTATTCGTTGGGCTTGTCGTCGTGGCATGTTAGAGCTAGATGTTTTGTTTATGCCGTTTGTAGAAGAAGCATACGACTCTTTGAGCGCAGAGCAACAGGCTATCTTTCAGCGTTTGCTAACAGAAGAAGACCCTGACTTATTTGCATGGTTTATGGGTCATGAAGAATGTAAAGACGAGCAGTTAAACGGTATGGTTTCGCTGATCTTAGACCGAGTTCGTGTATAGGTTTACGGTTACGAATAATAAAGCTGACCACAAACCAATTGTGGTCTTTTTTTGCATGCTCAGTTTTATATTATGTTTATTTTTAGATTCACTATTAGCTATGCTTTTTTGTTTAATAATTAATGCACTAGCTGGCTTGATAATGTGGCGCAAGGTATTAGCAATTCATCCGCATGAGGGCATTATAATATTAGAACCAAAGTTATTTAGGTTTGAGGGCGAGAGCTTAAAAATTCAGGGGGAAATAAGTAACAAAAGCCGATTTTATGGTAATAATATATGGCTTCATATTAAAGGTTTTAGTAACAACCATTGGCTTATAATTTCAGCCAATGGCGTTAGTGAGCAAAGTTATGCGCGTCTAAAACGTGCCACTGTCGGCGCAATTAATTGCGTTTTGGAGTCAAAATAGTCGGCGTTGGATTTTCACTTTGTTCAGGGTAATCAATAGTGTAATGCAAGCCTCTGCTTTCTTTTCGCTCCATAGCACTCCTAATAATAAGCTCTGATACTTGCACTAAATTACGAAGCTCAAGTAAGTTGTTACTTACTCTAAAGTTTGCATAGTAATCGTGTATTTCTTGCTGTAGCAACTCAACTCTATGCAGTGCTCGTTCTAAGCGTTTAGTAGAGCGTACAATACCTACATAATCCCACATAAATAAACGTAGTTCATGCCAGTTATGGGTAATAACAATTTCTTCATCTGAGTTACTAACACGGCTCTCATCCCAATGAGGAAGTGCCATCGGCTCTGGTGCATGTTCAATTTTACTTAAAATATCTTTAGCGGCAGCATGGGCAAATACAATGCACTCTAATAGTGAATTACTTGCCATACGGTTTGCACCATGTAGGCCTGTGTAAGCAACTTCACCTACCGCATATAAGTTATCAAGATCTGTTTTTCCGTTAAAGTCAGTCATTACACCACCACAAGTGTAATGCGCAGCAGGTACAACAGGGATTGCTTCTTTAGTTATATCAAGGCCAACACTTAAGCATTTTGCGTAAATAGTAGGGAAGTGCTCAATAATAAAATCTTTGTCTTTGTGGCTAATATCTAAGTAAACACAATTAGCACCTAAACGCTTCATTTCAAAATCGATTGCGCGTGCCACTATGTCACGTGGAGCAAGTTCTTCACGGCTGTCAAAGTCTTTCATAAAGCGCGTGCCATCAGGGCGTTTTAAATAGGCCCCTTCACCGCGCATCGCTTCGGTAATTAAAAAGTTTTGTAGCTCAGGATGGTAAAGGCTTGTTGGATGAAATTGATTAAATTCCATATTGGCAACTTTACAGCCTGCGCGCCATGCCATTGCAATACCATCACCACTTGATACATCCGGGTTAGATGTATACAAATACACTTTACTTGCACCACCAGTTGCAAGCGCAACAAATTTAGCGGAAATGGTTTCTACCTTTTTCGCTTTTTTGTTCCACACATACATACCTTCAATGTGTGAGCCTGTTTTACCTGCGCTTTTATCTGTAATTAAATCAATGGCGTTGTATTGCTCTAAAAGTGTTATATTCTTATGAATTTTGACTTGGCTGATAAGTGTGGTTTGCACCGCTTTGCCAGTGGCATCGGCAGCATGTAAAATACGACGATGGCTGTGACCGCCTTCACGTGTTAAATGAAAACGCTCTTTTCCTTTGCTATCAAACTCCATATCAAAGGGAACACCTTGGTCAATTAACCACTGTAGGCAATCATGAGCATTACTCGCTGTATAATGAACAGCGTCTCTGTCGCATAAGCCGCCGCCGGCATCAAGTGTATCTTCAACATGAGATTCAATGCTGTCGTTTTGTTTATCAAATACTGCTGCTATACCACCCTGGGCATATAATGTAGAACCTTCGGTAAGTGCTCCTTTACTGATCACGGTAACGTTACAATAATTAGCGAGAGATAATGCAAGTGATAAGCCTGCTGCGCCGCTACCGATAATAGCGACATCTGCAATGTGATGTTTATTTTGGTTCATGTCAGAGGTACTTTGCGGTTACAATGCTCATATTGAGCAATATTTGTTTTTAATATCTGTAGTTGTATCATATTTGTCATACTACTACGTAGTGATTTTAAAGGCTTAGCGCCGTTATTATCATCTATTTTATAAAAAAATAATATTAAGCAGAACTTTTTATTCATAAAGAGGTCAGAGTAATTGTGAACAATGACGACAATATGAATAACAAGCAAAAATCAGACATAGGAGTACCGGCTCGAATGAGCGAGCAGGAATTAGATTTAGTGCTAGTAAAAAGGGTCCAGCAAGGAGATAAAAACGCCTTCAACCTATTAGTAAAGAAGTATCAAAACAAAATTGCAGGTTTGATCTCACGTTATGTATCTAACCAAGGCGATATTGCTGATGTAGCACAAGAAGCTTTTATTAAAGCTTACCGTGCACTTCCTAACTTTAGAGGTGACAGCGCCTTTTACACGTGGTTATACCGTATTGCCGTTAATTGTGCTAAAAATTACTTAGTAGCTCAGGGGCGTAAGCCGCCAGCAAATGATATAGACGCCGAAGATGCCGAATTTTACGATTGTGCAGATTCAATGCGATCGAATGCATCTCCTGAAAACCTACTTTTAAGCGAAGAAGTACGCGCTGTTATTTTTAATACGATTGATAGTTTGCCTGAAGATCTTAAAACCGCAATCACCCTTAGAGAAATCGAAGGGATGAGCTATGAAGAAATAGCAGTGGTAATGGATTGCCCGGTCGGGACTGTGCGTTCGCGTATATTTCGTGCCCGTGAAGCAATTGATAACAAATTAAACCCATTAATAGGCGAGTCTTAGTATGACAAAAGCACACCTTAACAAGTTAGATAACGAAGCGTTATCGGCATTACTTGATGGCGAGCAACATCTGACCGATGCAAAAATTGCAGAGCAAGATGTCACTACGTTTGGCCGTTATGCGTTAATTGGTGATGCGATGCGTGCTCAAAAAAATAATAACGACATACATATTGATATTAGCGATCGCGTTGCATTAGCACTAGAAAGCGAGCCTGTTTATGCTGACTTTAGTCAGTCAAAAACACAACCTCAAGCAATCACTGAAACAGTACAAGATAATAAAGTAGTCGCTTTTAATTGGCGCAAACCAGTTGCTCAATTAGCTATTGCAGCAAGTGTAGCGATGTTTGCCATTATAGGCGTTAATACGCTTCCTCAAAGCAACAACGACCAGCAAAGCGAAATTCCATTACTGCAAACCACACCGCTGACAGGTATGGCGTCACCAGTAAGTTATTCATCTGAGCCTGCGCTTGAAAATGCAGAGCAAGGTTTGCGTGAACTGCAGCAACAACGTATTGGTGCATTAGTTCTTGAGCATCAACGTCAAGCACGAGTTGCGAATTCTTTAGAAACAGCGCAAACTAATACCAAAGCGTCTGAGGAAAAAAACTAATTAAATGAAAGTAATCACTTTTGTTCTGTCGTTGGTAGTAAGCTTTAATGCATTTGCCAGCGACACAAATCCTGCCAAAGATTTATTACTACAAATGGCTAATGCCGTTCATACCCGTAATTTTGACGCCTCATTTGTGGTTGTTAAAGGTAAAACAATGGAACCCTACCGCTGGGTGCATGCTTTACAAGATAACACCGAACTTGAGCATTTAAGTTTGCTCAATGGTGCTGGCCTAGAAATGGTGCGCATTAATAACCAAGTTACTTATTTTGAACCTCAGTCTGAACCCTACTCTTTAAAAACAGGTTCTATAGCTGGACCAATTCCTGAAGTACTTTTTAAAGATATAGATCGCTTAAGTGCGCACTATGACTTTGTGCTTGGCGGAAAGGGTCGTATCGCAGGGCGTGCTGCACAGTTAGTTCGCATAGAGTCCAAAGACGAGTATAAATATAATTATTGGATTTGGCTTGATATGGAATCGTCATTGCTATTAAAAGCCGCGTACGTAAACCATGAAGGTGAAGCCTTAGAGCAATTACAACTTACGCATATTAGTGTGACAGAGCAGCCAGCCGGTATGCTACTTGAAGTACTTAATCGAAACTTTCCAACGCCTTTACCAAATGATGCACTTATAAACGAAGATAGTGCTGCCACCAACTGGAAAATAAGTTGGTTACCAGATGGCTTTGAGTTGCTAAAATCAGACAGACATAAGCTCGATTTAAATAACGAATTAACTGATTATTACTTGTTCTCTGATGGTTTTGTTGAGGTTTCTGTATTTATTCAGCGCCCATTACCAGGTAAGCGTTTAAGTGGAGCACTCACTTCTGGTGCAACGACAGTATATGTGCATAATGGCGGTAATTTTGATGTATCGGTTGTTGGTAATGTACCGAGTATGACCGCAAAAGCGATTGCAGAGTCAGTTACTCGCGCACTATAGACGATTCCGTAAGGATTGTTATGATTGAACAAACTCTCACTGTTGTGGCCCTCGATGGCCACATTGCTCATTTAGAAGCACAGCAAAAACAAGCTTGTGAAGGCTGCAATGGTCGTTGCGGCTCACAAGTCTTTGGTAAATTATTTGGCACTGCAAAAAAAACCTTCCCTTATAAATTTGAATCCCCTATAGAAGTAGGGCAAAAGGTCACTTTGTCGCTAGATGATAGTCATGTCGTTAAGCATGCTTTTGCGGTTTACATGCTACCGCTCCTTTTGAGTCTTGTTTTTGCATTTGTTGCGGCCCAATTGTTTATGGCTTCTGAAGGCTGGCAGATTTTAGCTGCTGCTCTAGGTGGTGTTACTGGCTTTTTTATAGCTAAAACTCGCGTGAAATCGCTAAAGCACGATATAAAAGTTATAAAAATTCACCCAATTAGTATCCCTTTAACGCAAATAGATGGTGATTGACGCCAATTAAATGTAAAATTGCCGTTTTATACCAAAGTAACTTGGAAATACAGGGAACCGTGGTTTTTTAAATTATTTTATCTGGCTGAATTATTTAAGTTAAGTAAATATAACTTATTGTTATTCAATACATAAAATGGTTATAACCCATCTTAAAAAGCGTAAGTACAGTTTGTTATATACAAATTCAGCTTATGGCATCCTAAATCAAGTATTTTCAAGTCACTTAGGTATTCATATTTAGTCCATTAAAATAGAAGTATAGAATCCAGTTTATGAAGCATATCCGTAATTTTTCGATCATCGCCCATATTGACCATGGTAAATCGACCCTTTCAGATCGTTTGATCCAAGTTTGTGGCGGTTTAACCGACCGTGAAATGCAAAAACAAGTTTTGGATTCAATGGATATTGAGCGCGAACGTGGTATTACCATTAAAGCGCAAAGTGTAACGTTGAATTATAAAGCGAACGATGGCGAAACTTATCAACTTAATTTCATTGATACTCCAGGGCACGTTGATTTTACGTATGAAGTATCACGCTCTTTAGCTGCATGTGAAGGTGCGCTACTAGTTGTTGATGCAGGGCAAGGCGTTGAAGCGCAAACATTAGCCAACTGTTACACCGCTATTGAAATGGAATTAGAAGTAATACCAGTACTGAATAAAATCGATTTACCGCAAGCGGATCCTTTACGTGTTGCAGAAGAAATTGAAGAAATTATTGGTATTGATGCTCTTGATGCAGTGCAGTGTAGTGCTAAAACAGGTGTAGGTATTGCTGAAGTTCTTGAAATGATTGTTAAAGATGTACCACCGCCAGTAGGCGATAAAGATGCACCGTTACAAGCGCTTATTATTGATTCTTGGTTTGACCCGTACCAAGGCGTTGTATCACTAGTGCGTATTAAGCACGGTGAATTACGCACGGGCGACAAAATAAAAATAATGTCAAACGAGCACGTTCATACAGCTGATCATGTTGGTATTTTTACACCTAAGCAAACAAACACTGGTATTTTACGTACTGGCGAAGTAGGTTTTGTTATTGCCGGTATTAAAGAGATACATGGTGCGCCAGTAGGGGACACAATTACTCATCAAAAAAATGCGGCTCCACTACGTTTACCGGGCTTTCAAAAAATAAAACCTCAGGTTTATGCAGGTATGTTCCCTATTGCATCTGATGAGTATGAATCGTTCCGTGATGCACTTAATAAATTAAGCTTAAACGATGCGTCGTTATTCTTTGAACCAGAGAATTCAACTGCACTAGGCTTTGGTTTCCGCTGTGGCTTTTTAGGTATGCTACACATGGAAATCATTCAAGAGCGTTTAGAGCGTGAATATGATATTGATTTAATTACAACGGCACCTACGGTAATCTATGAAATAGTTACTAAAGAAGGTACGTTCCAGATTGATAATCCATCTGATTTGCCTGCAGTAAACGATATTGTAGAGATTCGTGAGCCGATTGTTGAAGCTAATATTTTGGTACCACAAGAATACCTAGGTAACGTTATTACCTTGTGTATCGAAAAGCGCGGTAGCCAAACTAAAATGACTTATCACGGAAAGCAAGTAGCTGTAACTTACGAGCTACCTATGGCTGAAGTGGTGATGGACTTTTTTGATAAATTAAAATCAACTAGCCGTGGCTTTGCGTCGCTTGATTATAACTTTAAGCACTTTCAAACATCAGATATGGTGCGTGTTGATATTTTAATAAATGGTGAGCGCGTTGACGCACTTGCGATAATTGTTCACAGAGATGGTGCGCAGTCTCGTGGTCGTCAGCTGGCTGATGCGTTAAAAGAGCTTATCCCACGTCAAATGTTTGATATAGCGATTCAAGCAGCGATTGGACAGCATGTTATTGCCCGTACTACGGTAAAACAATTACGTAAAAACGTAATTGCTAAGTGTTACGGCGGTGATGTGAGTCGTAAGAAAAAGCTACTTAAAAAGCAAAAAGATGGTAAAAAACGTATGAAGCAAGTAGGTAATGTTGAAGTGCCTCAAGAAGCGTTTTTAGCTATTTTAAAAGTTGGCAAATAAAAACAAAGGATTATAAATGGCTGGTTATTTTTCAGTTTTATTGGTGTTATTAACTTTAGGCTCAGGCTTAATATGGTTAATAGATCACTTAATGTACGCCCCAAAAAGGCAGGAGCGCTTAGCGATAGCGCAAACGTCTGCTGGAGCTCCGTTAGATGAAGAAACTGCGGCATTAATTGCACCAGAACCAGTACTAACAGAAACAGCAAAGTCGATTTTCCCGATGATTGCAGCAATTACTATTTTTAGATCATTTATCTTTGAACCGTTTCAAATTCCATCAGGTTCAATGATGCCTACACTATTAGTAGGTGATTTTATTTTAGTACAAAAGTATTCATATGGAATAAAAGACCCTGTTTGGCGTACTCAATTGGTTGATATTGGGCAGCCTGAACGTGGTGATATTGTTGTTTTTAAATACCCTTTAGACGAAAATGTTGACTATATTAAACGTACAATTGGTTTACCTGGCGATAAAATTGTTTATCGCGATAAACGTTTATATATTCAGCCAAATTGTAAAGAAGGCGAAACCCAGCAGGGTGAGCTTTTA
This sequence comes from Pseudoalteromonas sp. FUC4, assembly GCF_008370255.1. Lineage (GTDB taxonomy): Bacteria > Pseudomonadota > Gammaproteobacteria > Enterobacterales > Alteromonadaceae > Pseudoalteromonas. Next base: position 538,654 of record NZ_SEUI01000003.1, read on the forward strand.
TGTAATGAATTCAATAAAATTGATTTTAAACTAATTAATGATAACGAATTCAAACAAGGCCCAATGCCTCTAGCTCGTGTAAATGAAAATTTAACAACAGTTACGCATGATATATTAATCAACCCACAAGCGCCTGAGAGAAAAGGGCGTTACTACCAGCAACCGGGCACGCCTTCTGATGAATGGACTGTTCCTGCTGATCATTATTTTATGATGGGTGATAACCGCGACAACAGCCAAGATGGTCGCTTTTGGGGCTTTGTACCAAAAGAAAACTTGGTGGGTAAAGCTGTCTTTATATGGATGAGTTTTGAATTTGAGAATGGCCCTGATGATATTTTACCAGGATGGGTTCCAACTGGTGTTCGCTTTGAGCGCCTAGGTAATATTCAGTAACGATGAAAAAAAATGTAACAGAATTATATAAAAAAATTGGCTATGAATTTGCAGATCAAGGTTTACTTGAGCAAGCAATGACGCACCGCAGCCACAAAGGTCAGCATAATGAGCGACTAGAATTTTTAGGCGACTCTATTTTAAGCTTTGTGATTGCTAATGCACTTTATGCCAAATTCCCCAAAGCGCGTGAAGGCGATTTAAGCCGGATGCGCTCAACGCTTGTGCGTGGTCAAACACTTGCCGAGTTTGGTCTTGAATTTGGCCTAGGCGATTATTTGCGCTTAGGGCCGGGCGAGCTTAAAAGTGGCGGATTCCGTCGCGAGTCAACGCTTGCTGATGCAGTAGAAGCTATTATTGGCGCTGCATTTTTAGATTCAGGTATTGATAGCTGTGGCGATCTTATATTGTCATGGTACGAATCACGATTAGATGCTATTTCACCAGGGCTTAACCAAAAAGATCCGAAGACCCTGCTGCAAGAGTATTTGCAAGCCCGTAAATTATCTTTACCGGGTTACACTGTGGTTGATACAAAAGGCCAAGCACACAATCAAACATTCACGGTTGAATGTATTGTTGATGGAATGGATAGCATAATTTCTGTAGGTAGCTCGCGCCGTAAAGCCGAACAAAAAGCTGCTGAAAAAGCATTGAAGATACTTAAAAATGAACCTTGATACCCTTATACAGCCTCATGAAGGTGATGTAGATACGTTTTGTGGAATGGTTGCTATTGTAGGGCGCCCAAACGTAGGTAAGTCGACTTTGCTTAATGAAATTATTGAGCAAAAAGTGAGTATTACCTCACGTAAACCACAAACCACGCGTCATCGTATTATGGGTATTCATACCGAAGGTAAGCACCAAGCGGTATATATAGATACACCAGGTCTACACGTTGAAGAAAAACGTGCGATTAACCGTTTAATGAACCGTGCCGCGTCTAGCTCTATTGGTGATGTTGAGCTTATTATATTTGTAGTTGAGGGCACTCATTGGAATGCCGATGACGAAATGGTACTTAATAAAGTATCGCAAAGTGGTAAGCCGGTATTATTGGTTATTAATAAAATAGACCAAGTTAAAGACCGTGACCTTGTGTTGCCTCATATGAAGTGGTTAAGTGACAAGTTTGATTTTGTTGGAATTATGCCAGTATCGGCAACACAAGGTAAAAACGTTGATTTAATCAAAGAAGAAGTAACCAAACGCTTACCTCCTTGCGAATTTTACTTTCCTGAAGATTATGTAACTGACCGTTCAATGCGCTTTATGGCAGCTGAAGTAATTCGTGAAAAACTAATGCGTTTTATGGGCGAAGAATTACCGTATTCTGTAACTGTTGAAATAGAGCAGTTTAAATGGCAAGACAACGGTATTTGGCATATCAACGGGTTAATTCTTGTTGAGCGCGAAACACAAAAACGCATGGTTATTGGTAATAAAGGCGAAAAGCTAAAAACTATTGGCCGTGAAGCCCGTAAAGACATAGAAGAAATGCTTGATAACAAAGTATTCTTAGAGCTTTGGGTTAAAGTTAAGTCGGGTTGGGCTGACGATGAACGTGCACTAAGAAGCTTAGGTTATAGTGAAGACTAAACCAAGCAGTAGTTTAGTGAATGGATAGCGACTTCTACACCGCGTATTTATTACATCGGCGTCCTTATAGTGACTCTCAAGTGATGTTAGATATGCTTGTAGAAGGCGTTGGTCAGCTAAGAATGCTGGCCCGAATTAGTGGTCGCCAGGCCACTAAACATAAAGCACAACTTCAGCCATTTCAGGCACTGCTTGTTAATTACAGTGGCAAGTACGATTTAAAATATATTAATAAGTTTGAACTGCATGGGAACTCGCACTTTTTAAAAGGTGATGAGCTTTATTGTGGTTTTTATTTAAATGAGCTTACTAATCGTATCGTTCCTGTTAACGAGCCAATTGAACAAGTATTTGAGCTATATAAAACTCATTTATCAAACCTAAACAGCGGGGCCAATTTACAAGAAGTGCTTCGCTCATACGAGTTTCAACTATTGGAATTACTCGGTTATGGCGTGGATTTTAGTTTTGACGCCAGTGGTGAACCAATAGATGAAAAGCAGACGTATAGTTATTTCCCCGAACTTGGTTTTTTAGTACAAGAAGATACGCGTTCTGGATTTAGTGGCAAACAACTCAATGCCATAGCAAATCATGATTTTAGCCAAAGTGATGTGCTATATATGGCAAAGCAATTAAGTCGCTATTTATTAAAACCCTTATTAGGTAGTAAACCATTAAAAAGCCGCGAGCTATTTATGGCCTCTCAATAAACGTAATTTTACAGGTAAGAAAATGAAAGATATTCTTTTGGGTGTAAACGTAGATCATATTGCAACACTTCGCCAAGCGCGTGGAACAAGTTACCCAGATCCAGCTCATGCAGCCAGTGTAGCAGAGCATGCAGGCGCAGACGGTATTACGATTCACTTACGTGAAGACAGACGCCATATTCAAGATCGCGACGTTTATGTAATGGCTAAAACCATTCAAACTCGTATGAATCTTGAAACCGCTGTTACCGATGAAATGATAAAAATCGCGCTTGAAGTAAAACCTGAGTACGTGTGTTTAGTACCTGAAAAGCGCGAAGAATTAACAACCGAAGGTGGCTTAGACGTAGCCGGTAATATAGATAAAATTAAAGCAGCAACAAAAACGCTTACCGAAGCGGGTATTAAAGTATCGCTATTTATTGATGCAGATAAAGCACAGTTAGATGCAGCCAAAGAATGTGGTGCTCCTTATGTAGAAATACACACAGGCGCGTACGCTGATGCCACAAATGATACTGATTTACACAAAGAGTTAGAGCACATTCGTGAAGGTGTTAAATATGCAGCAAGCTTAGGTTTGATTGTTAACGCTGGCCATGGTCTTCATTATCATAACGTGAAACCAATCGCTGCAATGCCTGAGATTTATGAGCTAAATATTGGTCACGCTATTATTGCTCGTGCAGCGATAGATGGGCTCGATAAAGCCGTACGCGACATGAAACGATTAATGATTGAAGCAAGAATGTAAGATAAGAAAATATAAGTATTTAAAAAAGCTTAATAAAAAAACGCGGTAAATACCGCGTTTTTTGTATCTAAAATTCAAAGCTTATCTTTGTAGCTCAGTTACATTTGCATCAGCAAGTAAGTTTTCAAGCTCGTCTTGTAACTCAAATAATTCAGGTTCAATATTTTCTAGCAAGCATTTATTTTTAAGCGATGTTTCAATTGTTTCTGCAAGTGATTTTAGTTTTGGTACACCGGTGTAGCAACATGCACCATGAAACTTGTGGACAATACTTAATACTTGTTGGCAATCGTTACTCTCTATCGCTTTAGCAAGCAATGTAAGAGTTTCAGGGACGCTTAAAAGTAACATATTAAGCATCTCTAGCGCTAATTCGTTCTTGCCGCCAGCACGCTGCAGGGCTTGTGCCCAGTCAATGCGATTACTTTGAAATGGTGCTGGGCTTTGTGGTGTATCTGTTTTCGCTTTATCACGATTGACTGGGGTTTGTGGACTGTGGTCGCTAATAATTTGTTTAAGCATATCCTCATCAATAGGCTTCGTTAAATAGCCTTTAAAGCCATCTTTTAGTAGCTGCTCTTTCTCACTGTTGAGGGCATGGGCCGTTACTGCAATAATTGGCGTATCTTCATTTAATGATGATTCGCGAATAAGCTTACACGCTGTAATACCATCCATGATCGGCATTTGGATATCCATAAAAATCACATCATATTTATGGCTTTTACTTAGACTGTAAGCTTGAGAACCATTATGCGCAGTTTCTACTGTTTCAATTTGCTCGCATAAAAGCGTGCGAATAAGCTTTAAGTTGGCATCATTATCATCAACAACTAATACTTTTAACGGAAGCAAAGCTTGATCGTTTTGCTCAATATTATGAGTAGGGTGGTCAAGTCTGTAAGGCGCAGCAAGTACTTCACATAATTTACGATGATTAAGCGGTTTGCTCAAACACGCATCAGCACCGCTACCAATAAACGCTTCTCTCATATTGTGCGATACAGTATTAAGCATTAAATATAAGTAGTCAGTAGATTCACGCACGGCTTTTACGTAGCTTTTTAGCTGCTGCATATCATCAACTGATGCCATATGACCAATTAAACAAATATCATATTTATATTCACTATTTTTTATAGCGTCTAAAAAGCTGGTCTCGTTAAAGCATGCTGTTACGCTTGATTCCCATTGGGTCAATAACGAAAGTACAGCATGGTGTGTATGCTCATGCGGCTCTAAATATAAAATACGTTTACCAATGAGTGATTTAGATGGTAAGTCGTTAGTAAATACATGATCTGGCAAGCTAAACACGCTATTAAAAGTAAAACAGGTACCGTTACCTGGCGCAGAGTTTAATGTTATGCGACCACTCATCGCTTCAACAATATGTTTGGTAATAATAAGACCAAGGCCTGTGCCACCAAATTTACGTGTAATACTTGAATCTGCCTGTCCAAATGGAGTAAATAAAGAGTCTTGTTTATCCATAGGTATACCTACACCGGTATCGGTTACTGATACAAGTAAAGAGGTGCGTTCGTCGTCGAGTAACCGGTGACTTATATCTATTTTAATTGAGCCTTTTTCGGTAAATTTAATCGCATTACTCAATAGGTTTATTAGTACTTGTTTAAAGCGAGTAGGGTCGCCCATTAAGTCATCTGGTACTTGTTGGTTTATATAAATGGATAGCTCTAATTGCTTATCGTGTGCGCTAGGAGCGAGTAGTGTCATAACTTCATTTACTGCATCACGTAACTGAAATTGAATTGACTCAAGTTCCATTGCACCTGCTTCTAACTTAGAGAAGTCTAGAATATCGCTAATAATAGTCATTAAACTATTTGCTGATAGCATAATCGTATCGAGATAATCTTTTTGATGCTTATTTAGCGGGGTTTTATAGAGCTGGCGAGTAAAGCCCATAACACCGTTGAGCGGAGTACGCAGCTCGTGACTCATTTTAGCTAAAAAGTCTGATTTAACGCGGTTAGCATCTTGTGCTTCCTTTTTAGCCATTGTGAGTTCAATATTTTGAGCTTCATATTGATCTATAGTTCCTTGTGAATCACTGGTTGCTTGATCAATTGCTTTTTGCATTTCATCTTTTTTCATCATCATAGTGTGAGCGATGGTATTTAAGCCTTCGCGTAGCAACTCAAACTCACCTATCATGTTGTCATTAAGACCTGTACTTCTTTTACCTTCAATTAACTTGTCGGTTGCAAGTACTAACTTATTAAGCGGCGTCATAAACATTCGACTTAATCTTAATGCTAAAATTGCGGCAAACACCAATGATAAAATAATGACAATACCGCTAATTAATAAAGCACGTTGCTGCCCTATAACCGCTTGGTCTTTGTTTAGCTGTATAATAACGGTGCCCAGGGATGACTGAAAAGCCGATGGATCCCATTTAGAGTCGTGACTTGTATGGTTAATAATTGGAGTGAAAAACGTAATAAGCTCATCAGTTTTTTGCACATGAGTTGTTTTTAAATTTATGAGCGTTTTTTGATTAATTAACTTTTCGAATGAGCGGTGATAATTGCTGGTCATTAATAGCGCATTATTTTTATCAAAAATAGCAATCGACTTAATTGTAGGGGAGTGCTTGTTATGTGTGTAGCTTATAAGGCGATTCAATAGCTGTTTGTTTTTTTCGAGCATGGGTTGCTCAAGCGCAATAGCAAGGGGCTCAGAAATAGTAGTACCTTGCTGATATAAAATTTCATCAAGCTCAATGTAACGATTTATTGTAAAATAGCCACCAAGTAGTAATCCTATGATCACCGTTGGGATCAGGGTCAGTGTTAAAACAGAATCGCGTAAGCCTAATTTGGTCATAATGAGAGCGTTTTATCGTTATTAGTATGACTTGAGTATATACGGTTCAACACGCATTCTAAAGCATCTAAATATAGGTGCTTTATAAATAAAGTGAAGGTAATGCCTAATGGCGCAAATTTTTAAAGCGAAAAAAAAACCGTTAAAGCAACAAACACTAGAATTAACTATAACGGGAGTGGATCATCAAGGGCGTGGCATTGCAAAACATAACAATAAAGTATGTTTTGTAAGCGGAGCATTACCGCACGAAACAGTTAAAGCAACACTCGTCGAAGATAAAGCTAAATACAGTAGTGCAAAAGTAACTAAAGTTATTCAAGCGAGTGAATCAAGAGTAGATGCTTTTTGTGAACACTATAATCAGTGTGGTGGTTGCCAATTACAGCATTTAGAAGCAAGCCAACAAGTTGTAGAAAAACAAACTGCAGTTACTCAGTTATTTAGTAAGTTTGCTAAATTAAACAGCTTAAACTGGCAAGCCCCATTATTAAGTAAACCTGTGCATTACAGACGCAGCGCTCGCATAGCCGTTATGTTTGATAAAGCAGCTAAAAAAATGCGCGTGGGTTACAGAGCAAGTGGCTCCAAAAATATTGTGAGTATTAATAAATGTGCAGTACTTGATGAAGTATTTATAGATGTTTTTACACTTTTTGATGATTTAATTAACCAACACAAAGCACTGCACAGTATAAGCCATTTACAGTTATGCCAAAGTGATGAGAAAAACTTTGTTGTTATTCGCCACACTAAAGCGATCAACGATGAATTTAAAGCAATAGTGGAACAAGCCTCACAAAGTCAGCAATATCAAATTGTATGGCAAAGCGAGAGCGATGTAATCGAGCATTCACACTTAGCCATGCCATTTTATTATCTTAAAGAATTTGATCTAAAATTTGAATTTGGTTTAGGTAATTTTATTCAGGTAAACGCACAAGTTAACGAAGCTATGTTGAAGCAAGCTGCAAATTGGCTTGATTTAAAAGGTGATGAATATTTATTGGATTTATTTTGTGGCATTGGTAATTTCTCATTAGTGTTGGCAAAACAAGCAAAATCTGTAATTGGCGTAGAAGGTGTGACTTCAGCGGTTGCAATGGCTGCTCAAAATGCGCAAACTAACTCTATTACCAATGCGCAGTTTCATTGCTTTGATTTAACCCAAAGCATACAGAGCGCCCCATGGTTTAGTAAAAACTTAGATGTGCTTGTACTCGATCCTTCTAGGACTGGTGCTATGGCTGTATTAGAGCAATTACCTTTAAAGCAGTTTAAAACTATTTTATATGTCTCTTGTGACCCTGTTACTTTAGCCCGTGACAGCGCAATTATTTCACAAGCTGGCTTTGATCTTAATAAAATTGGGCTAATGAATATGTTTCCTCATACAGGGCATATTGAAACTATGGCGTTATTTCAACGGAGGTAGAACGCATTATGGTAGCTACACGACAATCACATCAACAAGAAGAGACAACAGATTTTAGCACTCGGCTTTCATTTCTTGCCTTGTCTGAAGAAAAAACAGAGCTACTTACTAAAGCCCAAGCGCTCTGCGTAAAATGTGATAGTGAAAGCAGGCAAACTACTGCAATCGAAATGGTTGAAATTTTAGCTGAGCTAAATCTCGACCCCGAATCGTTAGCTACTGCGTATTTAACCCCGTATTTTTTAAACGACTTAATATCGCTTGAAACCATCGAAGAGCAGCTTGGGAATAACATAGCCATGCTGTTAACTGGGGTTGCACAAATGGCCACTATTAGTACTTTATCGCATCAAGGTAAAGGCACTATGCAAGTTGATAATATTCGAAAAATGTTATTAACCATGGTTGAAGATGTGCGCGCCGTGGTCATTAAGCTTGCCGAGCAGGTATGTCATCTACGCAATGTAAAAAATGCGGATGAAGAAGACCGCGTTATTGCCGCTAAAGAAACAGCAGATATTTTTGCACCACTTGCGAACAGATTAGGGATAGGGCAATTAAAATGGGAACTGGAAGATTTATCGTTTAGATATTTGCACCCAGGTACCTATAAAAGCATAGCCAAACAACTTGACGACAAACGCCTTACACGCGAAGCCTACATGGAAGATATGGTTGAGCAGGTAAAAAACCGTTTAAGTGAAGCGGGCATAGAAGCCCAAGTTTATGGTCGTCCTAAACACATTTACAGCATTTATAAAAAAATGCAGCAAAAAAACTACGAGTTTGATCAGCTTTTTGATATTCGGGCAATGCGTATCGTTGTTGAACGCCTGCAAGATTGTTACGGCGCGCTTGGCATAGTACATACAAACTGGCGTCATCTTAATAAAGAATTTGATGACTACGTTGCCACACCAAAGCAAAATGGCTATCAGTCTATTCATACTGTGGTATTTGGCCCTGAGGGCAAAACCGTAGAAATACAAATACGCACCAGCGACATGCATCAAGATGCTGAGTTAGGGGTGGCTGCACACTGGATGTATAAAGAAGGGGCATTACCAGGGCGTGGCTCGGGTTATGAGCAAAAAATTAGCTGGTTGCGTAAGCTACTCCAATGGCAAGAAGAAGTGGTTGATGGTGGCGATTTAGCAGAAGAGCTTAAAAACCAAGTAGTAGAAGACCGCGTATACATATTTACCCCAAGCGGCGATATTATCGATTTACCACTTGGCGCTACACCGCTTGATTTTGCTTACTACATTCACTCAAATGTGGGGCATCGTTGTATTGGTGCAAAAATATTCGGCAAAATAGTGCCGTTCACGCATCAACTTACAACGGGGGATCAGGTAGAAATACTGACCCAGAAACAACCAAATCCAAGTCGTGATTGGTTAAACCCGTCATTAGGATACATTAAGTCATCTCGCGCTAGAGCTAAAATCCATCACTGGTTTAAACAGCTCGACCGCGATAAAAACCTAAGTGCGGGTAAAGAAATTCTCGACAATGAATTACAAAAGCTAAATTTAACATACAAAGATTTAGAGCCAGCAATAAAGCGTTTTAACTTTAAAGAGCTGGATGACTTAATGGTTGCAATTGGTGCAGGCGATGTACGCTTAAACCAAATGCTTAACTTTGTAAGTGATCGCACTGAAGATGAGCCGGTCATTCGTATTAAAGCACCAAGTAAAGTAACTGGTGACAAAAATGGCATTGTGGTTGATGGCGTTGGCAGCTTAATGAGCCATGTAGCCAAGTGCTGCCGCCCAGTACCTGGCGATGAAATAATAGGTTATATAACCCAAGGTCGAGGAATAGGTGTTCATAAAGAAGACTGTGATTCGTTTAATAACTTAAAAAACCAGCATCCTGAGCGTGTAATTTCGGTAAGCTGGTCTGATGATATTAATGGCTCTTATGCACTAAGTATTAAAATAGAAGCAACCGATCGTTCTGGGCTGATACGCGATATAAGCTCAGTACTTGCTAATGAAAAAGTAAATGTTTTAAATATGAACGTTAATACGGTTGAAGATAATCAGTTAGCTATATTTACAATGCAAATAGAAGTACATGACTTATCGGGTACTAACCGTGTTCTTTCTAAATTACACCAAATTGAAGGTGTACATGATGCCAAGCGTGGTCATTAATAATGAATGATAATACAGCGCTTACACAACTTCTTAGCATAATGAAAACGCTGCGAGACCCCAAGGGCGGTTGTCCGTGGGATCTCAAGCAAGATTTTAAATCTATCGTGCCGCATACGCTAGAAGAAGCGTATGAAGTTGCTGACTGTATTGAATCAGGCAAATTAGATGAGCTTAAAGGTGAATTGGGTGATTTGTTATTTCAAATAGTTTTTTATGCGCAACTTGCACAAGAGCAAAATCTATTTGATTTTAATGATCTAGTAGAGCAATTAAACGATAAGCTTACACGCCGTCACCCGCATGTGTTTGGTGAAAAAAAAGAGCTAACAGACGATCAATTATCACAGCAGTGGCAAGCAATCAAAGCACAGGAGCGAAGTGCTAGAGCGCAAACCGAATCCCCTTCTTTTTGGCAAGATATCCCTGGCAATATGCCAAGCTTAAGTAAAGCCAAAAAAATTCAACAACGCGTGGCTTCCCTTGGCTTTGATTGGCCAACCTATCATGGTGCACTAGATAAAGTGAGCGAAGAAGTGCTTGAAGTAAAAGAAGCGATTGAGCAAGACCCGCTATCTGATCATACAGCGGAAGAACTCGGCGACTTACTTTTTGCCACTGTTAATGTTGTACGCCATGTTAAACGAGATCCCGAACAACTGCTTCGTAGCGCTAATGATAAGTTTTCAGCGCGTTTTGAAAAGGTAAACGCTTATTTGCATGCGCAAGGTAAAAGCTTAGATACAGCCACCTTTGAAGAGATGGATAGTGCGTGGGATGCGATTAAAAAAGTAAAATAGGCTTAATGTTAAATAGTGGACATTTTTTGTGCGCGTATTAGCTAATTTTAGCTGGATTGATAAGCAGTGTTTTGGTACAATTTCGCCCCGTCTTGATGATATACCCAGAGTCTCTTTCTCGGGTGTTATATTCCTTTTAATTCCTGATATTCTAGGGTTCGCATGAGTACAAAATTTATCTTCGTTACTGGCGGAGTTGTTTCTTCGTTGGGTAAAGGTATTGCAGCAGCATCACTAGCCGCTATTTTAGAGGCCCGTGGTTTAGACGTTACCATTTTAAAGCTGGATCCTTACATCAACGTTGACCCAGGCACAATGAGCCCAATTCAACACGGTGAAGTATACGTTACAGAAGACGGCGCAGAGACTGACCTTGATTTAGGTCACTACGAGCGTTTTATTCGTACCAAAATGACTAGTCGTAATAACTTTACACAAGGGCGTGTATACGAAGACGTGTTACGTCGTGAGCGCCGTGGTGAATACCTAGGTGCAACTATTCAGGTTATTCCACATATTACAAATGACATTAAGCAACGCGTATACGACGGTGCTGAAGGTCATGAAATCGCGATTGTAGAAATTGGCGGTACAGTAGGTGATATTGAATCACAACCGTTTATTGAAGCAATTCGTCAAATGGGTACTGAAATTGGCCGCGAACGCGCGCTATTTATTCACTTAACGCTAGTGCCATTTTTAGGCCCTGCGGGTGAAGTGAAAACAAAACCAACTCAGCATTCTGTTAAAGAGTTGCGCTCTGTAGGTATTCAGCCAGATATTCTTATCTGTCGTTCAGACCGTAAACTGCCTAACAACGAGCGTGCAAAAATTGCATTGTTCACTAATGTTGAAGAAAAAGCGGTTATTTCACTACCAGACGTAGACAGCATTTATAAAATTCCTGCGCTATTAAAATCTCAAGAATTAGATAACTTTGTATGTCGTCGTTTTCATTTAGATGCGCCAGAAGCTGATCTTGCTGAGTGGGAACAAGTACTTTATCAAGAGTCTAACCCTACTGGTGAAGTAACAATTGGTATGGTTGGTAAGTACATTGAATTACCAGATGCATACAAATCAGTTAACGAAGCACTAAAACATGCGGGTCTTAAAAATCGTTTAACAATTAATATTGAATACGTAGACTCACAAGATTTAGAAAGCAAAGGCGTAGAACTACTATCGCACTTAGATGCTATTTTAGTTCCAGGCGGCTTTGGTGGACGTGGTGTTGAAGGTAAAATTTTAGCGGCTAAATACGCACGTGAAAACAAAGTTCCATACCTAGGTATTTGTTTAGGTATGCAAGTAGCACTAATTGAATATGCACGTAATGTTGCAGGTTTAACTGATGCAAACTCTACAGAATTTAACGCTAACTCAGAAGCGCCTGTCGTTGGTTTAATTACTGAATGGTTAGACGCTGAAGGTAAGGTTGAAGTTCGTGATGAAAAATCTGATTTAGGTGGCACTATGCGTTTAGGCGCACAAAAATGTCATTTAACACCAGGTTCTAAAGTACATGAAGTATACGGTAATGCTGAAATTGTTGAACGTCATCGTCATCGCTACGAAGTAAACAACAATTTTGTAGAAGCGCTTGAGAAAGCAGGATTAAGCTTTACTGGTTTATCAGAAGATAAAAAATTAGTAGAAATTATCGAAAATAAAGATCACCCATGGTTTATTGCCGCGCAATTCCACCCGGAATTCACGTCAACCCCACGTGATGGTCACCCGCTATTTGAAGGGTTTGTAGCTGCGGCTCACATCCACCAAAAAGCGAATTCGTAATTTTAAAAGCCGTGCATATTGCACGGCTTTTTTGTTTTAAGGGCTGATCGATACCAATTTTATTAAAAACATGAGCATTGTATCGCATTAAATAACTCACTCACTGCGTTAAAAATTACTCATATAGAACAACTATATGTCATAATTTCTGCCTTGTTATTGAGCTATTTTCTTAGCGCTATAATAGCTCACTAATTAAATGCAATTGGTATAAACTATATAAAACGTAGTAAAGTTAGCTGAACTCACCATTTTGGGAATATAGAGGAATCAAGATGTCAGAAATCGTAAAAGTAATCGGTCGCGAAATTATGGACTCGCGTGGTAACCCAACTGTTGAAGCAGACGTACATTTAGCAGATGGTTCTTGGGGTCGTGCAGCAGCACCTTCAGGCGCATCTACTGGTACTCGCGAAGCATTAGAGTTACGCGACGGTGATAAGTCACGTTACTTAGGTAAAGGCGTATTAAACGCTGTTGGTTTTATTAATAATGAAATCGCAGATGCGCTTAAAGGTCAAAATGCATTAGAGCAAAGTGCTGTTGATAAAGTAATGCTAGATTTAGACGGCACTGAAAACAAAGAAAAACTAGGTGCAAACGCAATCTTAGCAGTATCACTTGCAACTGCAAAAGCAGCTGCACAGTCTAAAAAAGTAGAGCTTTACGAGCACATTGCTGATTTAAACGGCACACCGGGTGTTTACTCTATGCCACTTCCAATGATGAACATCATCAATGGTGGTGAGCACGCAGATAACTCTGTAGATATCCAAGAGTTTATGATCCAACCTGTTGGCGCTGCAAACTTCCGCGAAGGCCTACGTATGGGCGCAGAGGTATTCCATAGCCTTGCAAAAGTACTTAAAGCAGACGGTCATTCAACAGCGGTTGGCGATGAAGGTGGTTTTGCACCTAACCTTGCATCTAACGAAGCGGCTCTTGCTGCAATCAAAGTTGCTGTTGCAAACGCAGGCTACGAGCTAGGTAAAGATATTACTTTAGCGATGGATTGTGCTGCATCTGAGTTTTACGACAAAGAAGCAAACATTTACGATCTTAAAGGTGAAGGTAAAAAATTCACTTCTGAAGAATTTAACTTCTTCTTACAAGATCTTACTAATCAATACCCAATCGTTTCTATCGAAGATGGTCTTGATGAGTCAGATTGGGATGGCTTTGCACACCAAACTAAACTAATGGGTGATAAAATCCAATTAGTAGGTGATGACTTATTCGTAACTAACACTAAGATTTTAAAACGTGGTATCGACAACGGTATTGCTAACTCAATCTTAATTAAGTTTAACCAAATTGGTTCGCTAACTGAAACGTTAGCTGCAATCAAAATGGCAAAAGATGCAGGCTTTACAGTTGTTATTTCTCACCGTTCTGGTGAGACAGAAGATTCAACTATTGCTGATTTAGCGGTAGGTACTGCTGCAGGTCAAATTAAAACAGGTTCATTGAGCCGTTCTGACCGTGTTGCAAAGTACAACCAATTGCTACGTATTGAAGAGCAATTAGGTGATAAAGCACCGTACAACGGTCTTAAAGAAGTTAAAGGTCAGTAATTCTATTTTATATAGAATCTAATTTTTAATTTTAGATGATGAAATCCTCGCATAAGCGGGGATTTTTTATGCCTGATACTTTTATTCTAAGAGATGAGAAAAAGTTGTAGGCTCTAAGCCTGTTGATGTACGCAGTACTAAAGAGTGGAACACAAAAGTATAACGTTTTATTCATGCTTTAACTTCTTACGCACTCATAGCTGAAACTGCTGCTTTAAAATATCACCTGTAAAACTGGTTTTTAAATAAAAACCACGGGGTAGGGTTTTAATTATTTGCCCATTTGGGCCAATAGCATCAGTGACGATTTTACTATGAGCAGCTTTGGGGCGTATTTGCATCGCATCGCCTAAATGGCCTGATATTTCGTCGACTCTACCTAGCGCAATTAGCTCCATTTGTTCTTCCCAGTCGCGTTGTAACAAAGCGTCTTGTTCAGGTGAGGGCTGCCACAAAAAGCCGCTGCCGATGGTTCTGTCAAACGGCGCAATATCACGTTCGCTTAAAATTGGCAGCCATAAAACATGATTTAGTTTTTTACGCACAGAGCTGGTATGCCACTTCATTCCCGTCACGTTCATTAAAGGTGTAACCGATACAAACGTAGTTTCCAGTGGCTTACCTTTATAAGAAATGGGGAGTGTTTTTAGCTCAATTCCTAAATCTTCAAAATCTGGAAGTGGTTTTGAGCCTGCAGTAGCGCCTAGTACATATTCAATTAACTGACCGGTCCAACCTTTTTCACGCAGTAAATCATCTGGCGTTTTAAAATTATACTTACTAGCAAGTTGTCCTAGCGTTAATCCGGCTATATTGTTAACGCGTTGCATTAAGTCGTTTATTGAGTGTGGTTTTGTAGGTCGCATACTATTAATTTCGGTTGAATAAATACCATAGCCATGATAGCAAATTGGCTAAGCCGTGGATATCTTTAGGGTTGTTCGTTTTTTGCTCGCTTGTTGTTTGGGTTAATTTTGTACATGTATAAAATTGGGCGGTTTACTTTAAGTTACTGAGATAGCTGATTTTTTTTAAGTTATGCATTCAGTTTTGATTAAGGCTGTTAAAAGTTGCTGGGATAAATACAACTATATAAACATGTTTATCCACAGATTCTGTGGAGAACACGAGTTTTTAGATCTTATATTGTGGATTTGTTTGCAAAACGAGCGTGTTTTATAAAAGTTATGCACAAACTGTGAGTAAGTAGAGTAAAACAATAACCGCAATAGCTTTGGTGGATTATTTTTAAAATTTTTACTCACACTTCATTATTTTATGGGGTATGCAAAAGCGTAAACTTAGCTTCCAAATTAGCTTGGCTATAATAGTGTTTGCCGTATTGCAGCTAATGTGGAACAATCATTAAAAATCGACTTACAAATGAGGCACTAAGGTGATTGATGCCGAAGGTTTTCGTGCCAATGTCGGAATTGTAATTTGCAATAATCAGGGACAGGTTTTTTGGGCTAGACGTTATGGTCAGCATTCTTGGCAATTTCCCCAAGGTGGTGTTGATGATGGCGAGACAGCAGAACAAACCATGTACCGCGAGTTACACGAGGAAGTAGGGCTGCGACCTGAAGATGTAGAAATAGTCGCAAGCTCAAAACATTGGTTACGCTATAAATTACCCAAACGATTAATTCGTCGCGACTCTAGTCCGGTGTGTATTGGGCAAAAACAAAAATGGTTTTTATTAAAACTGCGTTGTAAAGATGAAGATGTAAACTTGCTTAAAACCCATCATCCAGAGTTTGATGATTGGCGCTGGGTAAGTTACTGGTATCCTGTAAGACAGGTAGTATCGTTTAAACGGGATGTTTATCGACGTGTAATGAAGGAGTTTGCTCCTTTCGCCATGCCTTTTAATAAAAGAGAACAACACAAAGATCATTGGCGAAGTAAAAGGTAGTAATTTCTCGATAGAATAAAGGAGCAGGACATGCTGGCTACACTTAGATCTATTGCTGAGTCTGTATCGCAACAAGCGAATTTAGACAGTGCTCTAGTGTGCTTTGTGCAAATGGTAAAAGATGCCATGAAAACCCAGTGCTGCTCCATTTATTTTGCAGATTACAGCCAAGACAATTTTGTACTTATGGCTACCGAAGGGTTAAATCCTGATGCGGTGGGTAAGTTTAGAATTGGCTTTACCGAAGGCTTAGTGGGCTTAGTTGCCCAGCGCGAAGAGCCAATTAATATAGCATTTGCTAAATCACACCCGCGATTTAAACTCTCCCCCGAAGTGAATGAAGAAGGCTACAATGCTTTTTTGTCTGTGCCTGTGGTGCATCAAAAAAAAGTATTGGGCGTTATTGTTGTTCAGCAAAAAATGGCCCGTGTTTTTAGCCAAGATGAAGAATCGTTTTTAATTACTCTCTCTGCACAACTTGCATCACAATTAGCGCATGCTGAAATAAAAGAAGTATTGCGACAAGACGAATCATCTCATCAAACATCAGTTTTAAAAGGGGTATCGAGTGCGCCGGGTATAGGAATTGGCCAAGCATTTGTAGTGCTGCCAAAGCTTGATTTTAAGTCTATAGAGCTTTTAAAAGACAGTGATGTAACAGAGCAACGCCGTTTGTTTACTCAAGCTGTAGCTGCTACACGCAAAGAGTTTAATACCCTTTCTATGACGCTAAGCGATTCTATTCCGCACGAAGCTCTTGCGGTATTTGATGTTTACCAGCAATTACTTGATGCAAAAAGCTTAGGCCATAATGTTGAGGTACAGTTACAAGAAGGTTGGTGCGCTAAAAGTGCATTAAAAATTGTAATAGAGCGTTTAATCTCTCAATTTAATGCCATGCAAGACCCATATATAAAAGAGCGTGCTGTTGATGTTAAAGATATTGGCCTTCGTGTATTGCACCATCTTGTAAATACCGAGCATGCTGTTAAAAATTATCCGGCCAACACTATTTTAATTGCTAATACCTTAACGCCTGCGATGCTTGCTGAGGTGCCAAAAGGTCACTTAACAGGCGTTGTAAGCGTAAATGGCTCTGCAAATAGCCATGCCTCTATATTAACGCGTGCAATGGGCATTCCTGCTATTTGGGGGATAGAAGATTTACCTTTACTGCAGTTTAATGGTAAACCGATGATTTTAGATGCATTTTCTGGGCGTTTATATATATCGCCTTCGCAAATGTTGATGGATGAATACACAGAGTTACAGCATCAAGATAACCTACTTAATAACCGCTTTTTAGCAGAGCAAGACTCTGAATCAATTACGCTTGACGGTGAGCATGTTAGCTTATTATTAAACGCAGGCCTTGAGCTTAATACCGAGCAAAGTAGCGCGCATATTTGTGACGGAGTGGGGCTTTATCGAACCGAAGCGTGGTTTATGCAAAAAGGTCAGTTTCCTTCGCAATTAGAGCAAGAAAATTGGTATCGGGAAGTACTAACTAGCTATCATCCTAATCCTGTGGTTATGCGTACATTGGATATTGGGGGCGATAAGGTACTTGATTACTTTAATATTACTGAAGAAAACCCATTTTTAGGTTGGCGTGGTATTCGTATTAGTCTTGATCATCCAGAGTTATTTTTAGATCAATTAAAAGCAATGCTTAAAGCAAATATTGGTTTAGGTAATTTAAAAATAATGCTCCCTATGATCAGTGGCACTGAAGAAGTTGATGAGTCACTTGCGTTATTTGAACAGGCTTATTTTGAGTTAAGTGAAAAATACCCAGAACAGACAATAGAAAGACCTGATATAGGTATAATGCTAGAGGTACCTTCAAGTGTATTTATGCTTCCTGAGTGGTCAAAAAAAGTCGATTTTTGTTCAGTAGGTAGTAATGATTTAACACAGTATTTATTAGCAGTAGACAGGGCTAATGCACGAGTTGCCGAACTTTTTAGCCCTTATCACCCGGGCGTACTCAGGGTGCTAAATAAAGTAGCGCGCGAATGTGAGCAATATGAACTGCCATTTAGTTTGTGTGGTGAACTAGGCGGCGATCCTGAAGGTGCTATTTTGCTTATTGCCATGGGTTACAGACGCCTTAGTATGAATTTATCATCACTTAATAAAGTTAAATGGGTTCTTAGGCGTTTGAATGTCAGTGACATGGAGCAACTATTAAGTGAATGCTTAGCGCAATCCACAGCCAAACAAGTACTACGTTTAACGCGAAGCTTTATGCTAGAGCATAAATTAGGGGATTTGTTTTACACTCCTAAATAAGCTTATACGCTTAATTAATTGTAATACACAGATGCTATTAGTTTTATAATCCTTTAATATATAAACCTTAAAAGGGTATTTGAGATTACTATGTATGACTTAGGTTTGTTACTCGCAAGCTGCGCACTACTAGGCTGTATTGTTGGGTTTTTAGCTGGATTACTAGGCATTGGTGGCGGTTTAATTATCGTTCCAGTATTAAGCACTCTGCTACTCTCATTTAATGTAACGTCGGCTGATCATGTATTAGTAATTGCTATTGCAACCTCACTCGCTTCTATTTTATTTACTTCAACGTCTTCAGCGCTGGCTCATCATAAAAATGATAACGTGCCTTGGGCAATCGCCCCGTGGGTTATGTCGGGTGTGGCTTTAGGTGCACTAATTAGTGGCTTTGCAGCAAGTTTAATCCCTGAACAAATATTACGTACAGTGTTTGCGATAAGTGTTGTATTTATTGCAGCAAGAATGGTGCTATCCGCGCGTAATAAACCGATGTCAGATAAACCGTTACCGGCAGGTCCTATTTTAGGTGGGTTTTCTGCAATAATGGGCGGATTATCAGGTTTAATTGGTATTGGCGGTGGTGCTTTAATAGTACCTATGCTTAATTATTTTTCGGTTGATATAAAAAAAGCAATTGGCTGCGCAGCCGCGTGCGGAATTGTTATAGCATTATTTGGCTCCATTGGTTACATCAGCGCAGGCTGGCATGTTACCGATTTAGAGCATGGTTTTGCTGGGTTTGTTTATTTACCTGCATTATTTGGAATTGTTATTACCTCGTGGTTTGTTGCGCCTATTGGCGCTAAAGCAACTCACTATTTACCTGTTAATACAATTAAGAAAGTTTTCGCGGTACTGCTTGTAGTTATCGCAATTAAAATGGTTTTTAGCTAAAGGTTTATTTTTTATGGCACTTGAGTTTCCTCAAATTGATCCAATTATTTTTTCTGTTGGACCGCTAAGCGTACGTTGGTATGGCTTAATGTATTTAATAGGTTTTGCATTTGCGATGTGGTTTGCAAATCGTCAAGCATCAAAGCCAAATTCGGGTTGGACTAAAGAGCAAGTAGGCGATTTACTGTTTTACGGCATGTTAGGGGTAATACTAGGCGGGCGTATTGGCTACGTATTGTTTTACCAGTTTAGTTACTTTATAGAAAACCCACTGTATTTATTTAGAATAGATCAGGGTGGTATGTCGTTCCATGGTGGAACACTTGGCGTTATAACCGCCGTCGCAATTTTTTCGTGGACGCGTAAAAAGTCGCTTCTTCAAGTGGGCGATTTTGTTGCACCATTGGTTCCTGTAGGGCTTTTAGCTGGACGTATTGGTAACTTTATAAACGGTGAATTATGGGGCCGAGTCACTGATGTTCCATGGGCAATGGTATTTCCAACGGGCGGTCCGCTTGCACGTCACCCATCGCAATTATACGAAGCATTTTTTGAAGGCTTAGTGCTGTTTTTAATCCTACAATGGTTTATTAAAAAGCCACGTCCAGCAGGCAGCGTAGCCGGTGTGTTTTTATTAGGTTACGGTGTGTTTAGATTCTGTATTGAATATTTCCGCCAACCTGATGCACAACTAGGTTTATTTGCCGACTTTATTTCAATGGGGCAAATACTTTCACTTCCTATGATAGTGGGTGGTTTAGGCTTATTAATTTGGGCATATAAGAAACCACAACACGTTACACCAGCTAAGGCATAATAAGAAAAGCATGAAACAATATTTAGAATTATGTCAGCGTATTGTTGACGAAGGGCAGTGGGTTGAAAACAAACGTACAGGTACGCGTTGTTTAACCGTTATCAATGCTGATTTAGAATACGATGTGGCTAATAATCAGTTTCCGATGATCACTACACGCAAAAGTTATTACAAAGCCGCGATTGCTGAATTGCTAGGCTATTTACGCGGGTACGATAGCGCTGCGCAATTTCGTGAAATTGGCTGTAAAACATGGGATGCCAACGCGAACGATAACAACGCATGGCTTAATAACCCTAACCGTAAAGGCGATGATGACATGGGTCGTGTTTATGGCGTACAAGGCCGTGGTTGGCAACGTCCAGATGGTTCAACGCTTGATCAGCTTTCCAAAGTTATTAATAACTTAAAAAATGGCATTGATGACCGTGGTGAAATAATCACGTTTTATAATCCAGGTGAGTTTGAGCTTGGTTGCCTGCGCCCGTGTATGCATACGCACACTTTTTCGTTACTTGGCGATACGCTATATTTAACGTCATACCAGCGCAGTTGTGATGTGCCACTTGGCCTTAATTTTAATCAAATTCAGTGCTTTGTGTTGCTTGCGTTAGTGGCTCAAATTACCGGCCATAAAGCGGGTAAGGCGTATCATAAAATTGCTAATGCGCATATTTACGAAAACCAACTTGAACTGATGCGAGACGTGCAGTTAGCGCGTGAGCCATTTGCATCACCTCAGTTAAAAATTAATCCAAAAATTAAATCATTAGAAGACATAGAAACGTGGGTAACACGAGACGACTTTGAAGTAACAGGCTATCAATGCCACGAAGCGATTCAATATCCATTTTCAGTATAATAAAAGATTAAGGAAAACATAAAATGAAAGCAGTGATCCCAGTAGCAGGTCTTGGCACGCGTATGTTGCCAGCCACTAAAGCAATTCCTAAAGAAATGCTGCCAGTGGTAGACCGTCCTTTAATTCAATATGTAGTAAACGAAGCCGTTGCTGCAGGCATTAAAGAAATCGTGCTTGTAACGCATTCAAGTAAAAACTCAATCGAAAATCACTTCGATACAAGTTTTGAACTAGAAGCTACTTTAGAAAAGCGTGTTAAGCGGCAACTACTTGCCGAAGTGCAAGCAATCTGCCCAAAAGACGTAACTATTATTCACGTACGCCAAGGTGAAGCAAAAGGCTTAGGCCATGCTATTAGTTGTGCAGCACCTATTATTGGTAACGAACCATTTGTTGTTATTTTACCAGACGTAATTATTGACGACGTAGAAAGCGACCTTAAAAAAGATAACTTAGCAGAAATGATCGCTAATTTTGAGCAAACTAAGCACAGTCAAATTATGGTAGAACCAGTACCAATGGCGCAAGTGAATCAGTTTGGTGTGGTTGATTTAGGTGATGTTGACTTAAAGCAAGGTGAAAACTCGCCAATTTTTAATATGGTAGAAAAGCCGCCAGTAGATGAAGCTCCATCAAACTTAGCTGTAGTGGGTCGATACGTGTTAAGTGAAAATATCTGGCCGTTACTTGCAAAAACTCCGCAAGGTGCAGGCAACGAAATTCAATTAACTGACGCAATTGCAATGTTAATGGAACACGAAAAAGTAGATGCATACGCTATAAAAGGCCGAAGCCATGATTGTGGAAGTAAGATTGGCTACTTAAAAGCAACGATTGAATTTGCACTACGCCGTGATGAATTTGCCGATGAATTAAAATCATTTATCAAAAAACTGATTTAACAGTTAACGAAAAACATGAAAGGCGCCTATATCGGCGCCTTTTTTTATGAGTTTTATCAGGGCCTGTTTATCTTTCGATGTTAAATTTGCAGCAGGCTGTTTGGTATTTAGGCAAGGCAGAGCCTATGTAGTGTGGTTATTCCCCATAAATAGGCTATAACGTAGCATAAATGCCAAACATGCGCTGCCCGAAGGGTTTTGCCTCGGGGCAATTTACTCTTTTTGCCCACATGGATGTAGGTAAGGGGCGTGAGCAGGACGCGGAAGCTTTACTCGGTTTTTACTTATTCTTACATGGATGTAAGCCAGTAGGGTAACGCAGGAGCAGTTACCGAGCCCACTAGGTTACAAACCTCGCGCCGCGATTAAATAACCTCGAGATTGAACAAATTTTAATCCTGAAAGGTCAACAGGCCCTAGAATAAAGTAAGGACAGGGCCACTCGAAAAATAAAAGTTTTTAAGTCATTACAGACATATTGTTATTTATGTTGTAAAGTTTGTGTTAATTGGCATTGAATTTGTATTAAATAATGCTCTCAAGGAAGGGAGGGAGTATGCAACGATGTGTTTTGTGAAGCACTGACATGCATGCGAAGAGCTAAGTTTTATAGCTCACAGCTTAAAAAGTTAAACACTTTCTTGTGAGAATGTTTAACTGAAATGTAGTGAAAAACACTGCTTTCAGGATAATTAATACATGTTTGAATATAAAAAAAATAACATAGGGCTTTTACTCAGTTTACTAATGCTTGTATTTGGTACAGCATGCAGCGTCTCGCCTGAAATAAAAACTATTGATGAACAACAATCTCAAAGTAACTCGCCTGATTACGTCTCAATTACAGCTTTGGAGCTTGCTCAGCTAAAAGATGCCGCAATGCAGTGGCAACAAGCACGCGAAGGTATAGAGCGAATCTTAAGGTTAGAAAAAGAAATAACTTACCTCGTAAATCATATTGATATTATCAACAGCAAAGCTATTGCGCAGTCTAATCAAGGATATAGCAGCAAGTCTGTACGCTCACCACGAAACACACGCAATGTTAAATCACGCCAACAAGTTAAACAAAACTACAGTAATAAAAAACAAACTGTAAAACTAAATACACCTAAACATGTATTTGCTTTGCAGGTAGCTTCGGTTGACTCAGAACAAGGTGTGGCTAAAGCATGGCAAGAACTAAATACTAAAGCAGCACCGTTGTTTAGAGACAAAATATTGACGAATGTAGAAACCGCTAAAATAAACGACAAAATGTTTTACAGGCTAAAGCTTGGTTCTTACCAAAACTTTAAAAATGCAAAAGCAGACTGCGCCGTATTCAAGCTTTATAAACTCGATTGCATAGTAAGTAACTATACTGATAAGCCAGTAAAACTGTAGTTAAAATAGAAACTTGATTAAAATATATTTATCCATAAAATATATTCTTCATAATTTAACTCCTTTTTGGAAAAGTAAATGCTTTTAAAACCGATATTTAAAAGCACAGTGCTATTAATGGTACTTGCTTTAGCTGCATGTAACTCACCCCAGCAAGTTAAAGCGACTCAAACCAACCCGCAACCGATTCTTATTGAGAAGTCTGATTTGGAGCTGCTTAAAGTTTCAGTCGCACAGTGGGAAAGCTCTCAACCTAAAGTAGAGCAGCTACTAAAGTTAGAAAATAAATTAACGCAGCTTGCTACTAATCTAAAACAGCTAAATGGGTTTGATGTTCTAAATACTCCTGTAAATGATGTAGTTAATAACGAGAGTGTATTAAAACCCCACTCGGTATCGTTTGCTTTGCAAATTGCCGCTTTTAAAAATAAAAATGCATTACAAAAGAAGCTCAGAGAATTCCAAGAAAAAATACCACATAATATTATCTCACCCACTGAGGTAAATGTAGAAACCGTAAGAGTTAATAACACAACTTTTTATCGATTGAAGTTAGGTGTTTATAGCAATTCAGCGGATGCTAAAAGTGATTGTTTAGCCCTTATAAAGCAAAAAGTAGCATGTTTTGTTAGCTATTACATTAAACAACCTTACAAACAGTAATCTTTAGGCATAATAATTGCTTTAACTCTTATATATTTAAAAGAGGATGGCAACTATGCGCCTGTTATTGCCCTTATTATTTGTAAACCTAGCAGCTTGTAGTTTAACGCCTCAACCCGAGCCGAGTGTCAGTACTAATGCTCCCAAAGCAGCTATGGCAGCCTACACAGTAAGTGATTACGTTAATAGCTTAACTGCCCAACTTAATAATCTTCAAGGGCCGCTAAGTAGAAATGCGCGTATTGGTGTAAGTAGCTTTTTTCTTGCCGATAAGATCGACTCAAAACTAATGACAGAGCAAGGTTCTGGCTTAAGCCAACAGATTCAAGAAAGCCTTTTAACTCAAATGACCCAACTGGGATATAACACCGTTGAGTATAGATTGGGAAACAGCTTAAACTTATCAGAACATGCCGACAGTATACTTAGTCGTGATTTAAATAAATTACGGGCTCGTCAGAATATTGACTTAATTATTACCGGCACAGTGACCCGCCAGCAACACGCTTATATTGTAAATGCGCGTTTGATAAATATTAATAATAAACAAATTTTGTCTGCCGGCAGTACAGAGATCCCAATTAATGTAATGTGGGGTAATGAAAAAATACAGCAACGCGACGGCTACTTATACCGCAGCGAATACTAACCAGGAGCACAAAATGAGAAACCTATTAATTACCCTCTGTTTACCTTTGGGCTTTGGCTGTTCGCATATACTAAATGGTATGAATACAGGCACGAATGAGACCGAGGTTCAAAATAATAACCAAACAACGCAACTCGTTAATAATCAGCGTGATGTTGCAGATCCAGTATCCAATGACCGTTTATTTCAATCTGACTTTGCTCAAAAAAATAGTCATACTAAGCCGACTCCGCCGATGCGAAAGAACATAAATCATTATGTACGCGGAATAATGCAAGACATGGTTGAAAATCTGCAATATGTTAATGGAAAAACACCATTAGCTGTTTCAAGCTTTGTATTTTTAGATGATGATTTTAATGACAGTAGTTTACTGGGTAATCAAATATCAGAAAGTTTTATGCACGAGCTACATAATTTTGGCATACCCGTTATTGACTTTAAAACAACCGACTACATGCGTGTTACATCTGAAGGAGACTTTGTATTTAGTCGAGATTATTTAGAGCTTAACCAAGAGCAAAACTTTAAATACGTACTCGCTGGCACATTAGTGAGCAGTCAAGGAGGAGTACTTGTAAATGCACGTATTGTTGGGCTGCAAAGCAAAGCCGTAGTAGGCACTGCGCAAGGTTTTATTCCGCAATCAGTTGTTGATGCACTTAATAGTAACTACCGCACTGATGGCATAATGCTTAAGCAAGCAAGCAAGTGAGGCTAACTATGTCGTATATACTAATTACTATCGTTGGGTTTACTACTTTAATTGGGTTAACAGGCTGCTCAATGACGCATAATAATGAGCATAACGAAAACACAACACGAATAGATTACACTGTAAACGGTGGTAATGATCAGCTTAATATTACTTATAATAATCAAGCAATACAATCGCAAGTTGAATACGACCCATCTCAGCAGTTCACACCACTTAAGCACCATAAAACACTTGCTAACTATGTAGAGCAAATGGCGCTTGATTTGGTTGATACGCTTGAATTTGAAAGTGATACCGACACCAATATTAATATTGCCGTTACTACCTTGGTTGATCTTGATTCATCGCTTACTAAAAGTAATCAATTAGGTAATCAAATTTCAGAAACGTTAATCCATCAGTTACAAAAGTTTGGTTATGGCGTGGTTGATTTTAAAACAACTCAAACAATAGATGTAAATAGCCGTGGTGATTTTGCTTTCTCGCGTGATATTGAAAAGCTTAGCGAAGATCAAATGGCGAGCCATGTATTAGCGGGTACATTAATTTATCGCCATGATGCTGTTGTTGTAAATACACGTGTGATTAACGCGCATACAAAAAAAATTGTCGCGAGTAGTCGAAAATTAATCCCAATTTATGTACTAAATAAAGAAGATATATACTTATCAAGTAATTAAGTTCAGTTGTCGCTTGATATAAAAAACCAGATGCCGTTATAATTCACACTTCTAAGCACACAGCTTATTTGTGGCCTCTTAGTTAAATGGATATAACGGCCCCCTCCTAAGGGGCAGTTGCAAGTTCGATTCTTGCAGGGGCTACCAATTAAATCAATCAGTTACAGTTTTATTTTCCTTCCGAATACTTTCTGTATAGCGTATATGTAGTCGTGTTTCGTTTTTAATTAATGGTATTTAACACTTCTAGCTCACATTTTTCACGCTCTGCAATCATTACTTCAAAGTCAGCTTGAATTTGCGTTAGAACAGCTGGTGGATTAAGTCGTTTGATTCTTTTAAATTGAATGCTTTCTTCTTCGTCATAGGCGAGTATAGCTAAAGTGATTTTTTCGCGTTCAATACCATTTGAAAATAATCCTTCGGCATCTAATTGCATAAGTACTTTTTCCATTGCTGTAAGCCATTGGTGCCAATTATCCATCGCCTCTATATCTGATTGAAACAAATCAATGCTGTTTTCTAGTTTTTGACACTCTAGCGTTGTTTCATCAAAGTATTCTGAATAACTCTCAAGCGTCGGGTAGTCATCAGGGTTCCATTTAGCCATGTAAAAGCTACTTACATCGTTATTGTACTCTGTTTCAAATACTTCTTTTAAATCTGATAAAGTATTAAACATTGGAAGTAGTGAGTAGCTACCTGTGTGGTAAAAACCCATTACATAAAGATCGTTACCATATTTTTGAATGATGTCTTTAAATGCTTTTTTGGTATCTTGATAAAGTGTTTTTTCGAAGTCTTTAGTATCTAACATGAGGTCATTATTTTTTATGATTACAGAAATTTATATGAAAAAGAGTGATTAAAACTCACTCTACTAAAATAACCAGAGCTATTATATGACTCTGGTTATTGTAAGTTAATATTAACCATCACTTGTAATTTTATCGATTAACTCACTAAGCACGGCTTCAGATTTACTTGTTTCTACTTGGCAAGTCCCTGCATTTAAATGGCCACCGCCGCCGTATTTAAGGCACAGTTCACCAACATTGGTGTTTGAACTGCGGTTAGTTATTGATTTACCTATGGCATACACTACGTTTTGCTTTTTAAGGCCCCACATTTTATGAATCGAGATATTACAGTCGGGGTACATTGCATAAATAACAAATCGGTTTGTGGCGTAAATAATTTCTTCTTGAGTTAAATCAAGGACTACTAAGTTTTTATGGACGGTAGCGCATTGAGAAATTTGCTCTTTAGCTTTTTCGTTATGCTCGTTATATAAAGCAACACGCTCGGCTACGTCTTCCATTTGTAAGATTTCTTCGATGCTCTGATCTTTACACGCATCAATCAGTTTCATCATTAATTGGTAATTTGAAATTTTAAACTCGCGAAAACGACCAAGTCCAGTTCGCGCATCCATAATAAAGTTCATTAAGACCCAATCGGTTGGGTTTAATATCTCGTCTTTTGAAAACTGAGCAGCATCGCCTTTGTCTACCGCGTCCATCATTTCAACAGAAATATTTGGAAGTTTTTCAGCGCCGCCATAGTAGTCGTACACTACGCGAGCTGCTGATGGGGCTTTTGGATCAATAATATGATTTTTTAAGTCGCTTGAGTTACGTACGGTTTCGCTAAGGTGATGATCGAATGCTATATGACAGCCTGCAACATAGGGGAGGTTGGTGGTAATGTCGTTTTCGGTAATGTCTATTTTACCATCTTGCATGTCTTTTGGATGAACAAATAAAATATCGTCAATTAGGTCTAAGTCTTTAAGCAATACGGCACAAACTAAGCCATCAAAATCGCTGCGAGTGACTAGTCTAAATTTATTATTGGGCATAGCTATTCCATCTTTTTTAATTGAATTATCAATTAAGTGTAACAGCTAAATTTTTTTTTGAGAGGTCAGCTTAAAAAAATTATAAAAAAAAGCCAAAACGTTAGTTTTGGCTTTTACTTAGCAAGTTTGTATGTGTAGTAAATAGGTTATGCGCCTGGACCACATTCCATACATGAATTTACAATGTCTGGGCCAAATTTAAGTTTGGCGTTTAAGTCGCGAAGGGCGGTACGTAGCCCTTCTTCAATGACTGGGTGGTAAAATGGCATATCAAGCATTTCTGGTACAGTCATTTTGTTTTGTACAGCCCATGCTAGTAAGTGAGCAATGTGTTCGGCTTGTGGGCCAATAAATTCTGCACCTAAAAATAAGCCTGTACCTTGCTCTGCATACACACGCATATGACCTTTGTTATTAAGCATTACTCGGCTACGGCCTTGGTTTTCAAAGCTGACTTCGCCGACTTCAAAACAACCGCATGGGCCTAATCGGTCAGTAATTTGCTTGTAGCTTTCGCCTACCATTGCTATTTGTGGGTCGCTAAATACAGCTGCAATTTTTGCTCTGCGCAGACCTATACGTACATCTGGGAAGCGCCCTGCATTTTGACCTGCAATAGCACCTTGGTCAGATGCTTCGTGTAGCAGTGGTAGCATGTTACTCGCATCGCCTGCTATAAATATGTTTGACTCACCACACTGCATTGTATGTGTGTCTGCGTGCGGTACGCCGCGTTCATCAAGTTCAATGCCTGTGTTTTCAAGGCCTAGTTTATCTACGTTAGGTACTCGGCCTGTGGCTGCAAGTACGTAGTCAAACTGTTCGGTGTGTTTTTCACCTTGTTTGTCGGTGTAAGTTAGCTGTGCTTTGTCGCCAACTTGCATCATGTCAGATACGTTTGAGTCGGTATCTACAAAAAATTCTTCAGCAAAAACAGTATTTGCATAGTCTTTTACGACTGGATCTGTAAGTGGGCCAATTGCGCCGCCTACACCAAATAGTTTTACATTTACGCCTAGTCGGCTAAGTGCTTGGCCAATTTCAAGACCTATTACACCAGGGCCAAATACAGCGACTGATTCTGGTAGGTCATCCCAATCAAATACGTCGTCGTTTATAATAAGTTTGTCGCCAAAGTTATTAAATACGCCAGGGTATGAAGGGCGTGAACCGGTGGCAATTACAAAGCGTTTTGCTGTAATAATTGTATGGTCGTCTATTTGTACGCGGTTTGTGTCTAAAAATTTAGCGTAACCACGAATTTTATCAACATCAGGTAGCTCATCTACGGCTTCTACTACGAATCCTGCAAAGCGATCTCGTTCACTTTTAACACGCGCCATTACTGCTTTGCCATCAATTTCAGGTTTTGAGCTGTGTACACCAAATGCAGGTGCCATTTCAATTGAGTGAGCAGCCTCAGCTGCGGCAATTAATAATTTGCTTGGCATACAACCAACACGTGCACATGTTGTGCCGTATGGGCCTGATTCGATCATTAATACGTTTTGTGTGAACTGTTTAGCGTTACGGTATGCACTTAAACCTGCAGTGCCAGCACCTATAACAACAACATCGGTTTGCAATTCTTTCATAGTATTTTCCTCTAATAAATAGGGGCATAAAAGCCCCTATTTTTTACCTAGTAACGTTAGGTATTTAATTTACTTATTAAT
This sequence comes from Pseudoalteromonas sp. FUC4, assembly GCF_008370255.1. Taxonomy (GTDB): domain Bacteria; phylum Pseudomonadota; class Gammaproteobacteria; order Enterobacterales; family Alteromonadaceae; genus Pseudoalteromonas. The sequence continues at coordinate 568,070 of NZ_SEUI01000003.1, forward strand.
TAAGCAAAGTATTTTTCTAAGTCATCTGAACCACCGATGTGTTTACCACCAATGAATATTTGTGGAACAGTGTCACGACCAGATACAGCTTTAAGACTCGTAAGTGATGCGCCTGCACCCATAACAATCTCTTCATATGCGAAGCCTTTCTCTGCAAGAAGCTCTTTCGCTTTTTTACAGAAAGGACAGCCAGGTTTAGTAAAGATGCTTACTGGTTCTGGTTTAGCTTGCTTAGGGTTGATGTAATCAAGCATTGTGTCTGCGTCAGATACTTCAAACGGGTCACCTGGTAAATCTGGCTCGATGAACATTTTGTCAATCACGCCATCTTTAACCAGCATAGAGTATCTCCAGCTACGTTTACCAAAGCCTAGGTCGTTTTTGTCTACTAACATGCCCATGCCGTCAGTAAATTCGCCGTTACCGTCTGGTAATAAAGTAATGTTTTGCGCTTCTTGATGTTCAGCCCATGCGTTCATTACAAAGGTATCGTTTACTGATAAACATACAATTTCGTCAACGCCGTTTTGCTTAAGTACGCCCGCTAATTCGTTGTAACGTGGTAAGTGAGTTGATGAACATGTTGGTGTGAATGCACCAGGTAGTGAAAACACTACAACCGTTTTACCTTTAAAAATGTCATCTGTTGTTACTGATTTCCATTCGTTATTTTGACGAGTTGCAAATGTAACACTTGGGACTGTTTGACCTTCGATATTGTTTAACATAGTTTTTTGTTCCTCTTGATTTGTTGATAGCCATTATGGTGAATAATTAAATATAGTTCCAATCGTTTGTTTGTATTAAACTGATAGTTATAAACTATCATGTGGAGCTGAATATGAACTTAAAAGATTTTGAATATGTAAAAGCAATAGCGCAATATAAACATTTTCGCAAAGCTGCCGATGCATGTTTTGTAAGCCAGCCTACATTAAGTGGCCAAGTAAAAAAACTCGAAAATGAGCTTGGCGTTACTTTGTTTGATCGTTCAACCAAGCAAGTTACCTTAACAGCAAAAGGTGAACGTTTGTTGACACAAATAGAGATTATTTTAGAACAAACGCAAATACTCAAAGAACTTGCTGCTACTTCTAATGAGCCTCTCCAAGGTAAAATAACTATTGGTATTATTCCTACCATTGCGCCTTACTTGTTGCCTGCGTTATTAACATCAATGAAAGCGGCATTTATTAATAGTCAGTTTTCGTTTATTGAGATGCAAACAGCAACAATTTTAGAAGCTTTAAACAACGGCGAACTCGACTTTGCTATTTTAGCCGATGTGCCAGAGCTTATTAATTACCATACGGTTGCTCTATACAAAGAGGATTTTTTAGTAGCAGTATCACAAGATAACGCGCTTTCTAAGCATAAAAAAGTGGCGTTGAGCGATCTTCAAGGATGCAGCCTATTAATGTTAAGTGATGGCCATTGCTTTAAAGATCAAGCCCAAAAGTTTTGTTTTTCTGCAGGAGTCGATGTATCTAACCAGTATAAAGGTAATAGTTTAGAAACATTATTAGCGTTAGTGGCCATGGATGACGGTATTACATTTGTACCAAAGCTGGCATGTACCGACCGTGTAGGGATTGATTACTTGCCTATATTCCCTAATCAGCAGCGTAATGTGGTGTTTGCATGTAGAAAGCATTATCCGCATTTATCTGGTGTAGAACAATTGGGCGAGTGGTTATCGGCTCACCCTAATTTAAAAGCTAAATTGAGTAAAAAACTCTAAAGATCTTGGCTGATTATTTCTACTACATCGTTAATTTGTACGCCAGGTAGCGGTTTACTGTCAATACTAACGGCTACTGCGGTTTGCTGATAAAGCTGCTCAACGCGAATTTTATTAAGCGTGGTGATGGTGTGCGGCATAACATTACCAGCCGCGTCGGTTAAATAGTTATGGTGCGCAATGCTCAGCATTTGGCCTTTTTTTAACCCATGAGCTTTACCTAAGTTAATAACTATTTTGCTATTTTCCATGTGCATTATTTTGCCTTGAGTTGGCAAACACGCCATGGCTGCTTGAATGTCATAACTTACTGATTGGTTGATATCGGTTATGCTTTGCCCATAAGGGGATTGCCAAAATCTATCACTATTAACATCAACTATGGTTGTTTTTTCAAATGGCCAAATGGCTTGAGTATGGTAACTATTTTGCCAAAGTTGCTCATAGGTAGTGCCATCAAACAGTGCAAACTCAATGTTGTAACTGCGCTCATAAGCTTCGTCTTGCCAAAATGCATAATCGTTATTGAGTTTGTCGCTAGTCGAAAGGCTGGTTATTTGGCTAAGCAGAACATATTGAGCGTTACTGCGCGAAGATATTTCTTCTAATTGAGCGTTTGAATAGTCGTGCTGCTGCGAAAAGTATTTATCAACGCTTATTGCATTATTATAGTAAGCAATAGGTACTGCGCTCATTTTTGATTTTTGCAGGGAGGTAAAAATATTTTTACTAATCGCTTTGCTTACGTCAAATATTTGACCCATTTTAGCGTGTTCACGATGAACAAGTTGGCTTTGTGTAACGGCCACAAATTTATTAAAACTATTTTGTGGACATTGCTCTGTTTGAGAAAAAATATCGAGTCGTAATGTAACGGCAAATTTATTGTCGTATTTATTTTCGCTGATCAGTTCAATTTTTTGAATTTCGCCGTGGCTGCTAATTTTTAGCTGATCTTGCATTAACACGCCATCTACCAGGGTTTGCACAGAGCTAACTCGTGCGCCAGAGAATACTAACGCCTGTGTTATAGCATCTTTTATAGCGGCAGATTTAGCCGCGCTCGTATCACCATTTTGAACGTTCGCATGGCCCGTTGATTCATACCACTGTGCTTTAGTAAAAGGGGAGAAGGTTAATAATGCCGTTACACTTAATCCTGCAAATGCCAATGATAAAAACGACTTCATACTTTAACTCCAATTAAACGTTAGCTATTAACTAGGTAGAGCAAGGACTGTACCAATGTTATTTGGTAATTATTAGTAAATGGCATTAAACGTGCATATGTACTGCTAATTACTATACAAGGGCTAGATGCTATGCGAGCAATTTCATTACTTATTACACTTGGGTGTTTAACCTTAGGTGGTTGTAGCAGCGTTTTTGATAAGCATGTTGAATATAAATATGTAGAGCCAAATAATTACCCTGTTTTAAAAGCGATAGGGTATGCACCTATTAGCTTACAAAAAGGCGCTAACGCGTCGCAAAAGCAACTTATGGCAATTAAGGCTTCTAAGCTTGAAGCTTATCGCGAGCTTACTGAGCAAGTATATGGGCAAAAAATTACCGCAGGAACAACAGTGGAAGGCTCAATTGCTCAAGACGATTACCTAGAAAGTAAAGTGCAGGGGCTTATTAAAGGTGCACAAATAATTAAAACTTACGCAGTAGATGACACTTACGTGACCGAGCTTGAGCTTAATATGAAGCGTGTGCACGATTTATACATAGGTGAAGTAAAGCCTCGTGAAGTTAAAAAGGTAACGTACTACTAAAAACGTTTATTAAAAAAGTTATTCAAAATATCTCATCCTCCTATATTGAGTGCTATGCTGTTGTTAGGATTAATTTTAAGCAGATTGTGTAGTGCTCAACAGATGTATTTTATTGCCACTTATATTAACAGTGGCTCTGTAAATGGCGATTAAGCCAAGTCATTTAAATCCTCAATTATTTATATGGTGCAAAGCCAATTTGCGCTACCTATTGTTGTTTTTTGTACTCTCCAGTGGTGTGCTTGCAAGCCGACTAACTATTCAATTTAATACCTTTATAGAGCTCATGGGTCAAAAATACGGGCCTGCGCGAGCGGCAGTTGCTCGCAACTGGCAAAGCATGTTGGTGCAAACTCAAAACAAGCCAGAGCAACAACAAATTCTTATTGTTAATGATTTTTTTGCGCGTAATTTGCGCTATCAAACAGATATTTTGCTTTGGAAACAAAACGATTATTGGGCAACCCCTTTAGAAACATTAGGCAGGGGCCTCGGTGATTGTGAAGATTACGCAATAGCAAAATATATCAGCTTAAGAGCGTTAGGTGTGAGCGACGACAAGTTACGCCTTATTTATGTAAAAGCAAAAATTGCGGGCACTAACAAAACGCAAGCACATATGGTGTTAGGTTATTTTGCTACACCAAACGCTCAGCCACTCATTTTAGACAGTTTAATAACAAAGGTTTTACCTGCTGCAAAACGTGTAGATTTAAGCCCTGTTTTTAGCTTTAACAGTCAAGGTTTATGGGCTAATAATTCAACCAAAAGTGTAGCCAGCCCAACAGCAAGACTTTCACGCTGGCGTAAAATTTTGGAGCAGACAACCAAAGAAGGAGTTATGTGGTAATGGCATCATTTTCCTTATCTAAGTATCTTAAAAAACGAAAAATAACACTCAGACAAGAGCTATGGATTGCATTACTAATTGTTATTTTTGTGGGCTTTATAAGTAGTGTTCTGATTAGTACTAATTCGGCTAAAAGTTACTTTTCGACCCAGTTGTATTTAAAAAATGTAGATAACGCCAGCTCACTAGCGTTGATGATCAGTCAATTAGATAAAGACCCCGTTGAGCTTGAATTATTAGTTTCAGCCACATTTGATACCGGTCATTATAAACGAATAGAACTACAAGACCCTAATGGTGAGGTAATTGTTAAACGCATATTTACCGATGAGCTTAAAGCAACGGCCCCACAGTGGTTTAGGGCAATGTATGGATTAAATGTTCAACCAGGGGTTGGGCAAGTAAATAATGGTTGGCAGCAATTTGGTACTTTGTTTATAGAAAGCCACAGTCAATATGCTGAGCAAGCCTTATGGGAAAGTGCACTTAAACTGTTTTTTAGTTTTTTAATTGTCGCTTTTTTTGCTTGTATAGTTAGTGCTTACTTTTTAAGTAGAATATTAAAACCACTAGATGATGTTGTGTATCAGGCTAATGCATTTGGTGAAAAACGTTTTATTAAATCGAGCGTCCCACGTACATTTGAGTTTGCACGTTTAGTGCAGTCTATGAACCAATTATCTACCCGTTTTAGTCGTATTATTAAAGAAGATAGTAAACGTTTAGAAGAGCTTAGATTTAAATCACAACATGATGAGCTAACTGGTTTAGCAAATAGAGAATACTTTGGTGCAACGCTTGAGGCCCACTTACAAAAATCGAAAGATCATGCCCATGGCGCCTTATTTTTATTTCGAGTTGTAAACCTAGATAAAATGAGCGAACAAATTAGCCGTGTAGAAATGGTTAATTTTTTACGTCGTTTTTCGCAGGTTTTAATCGAGTTTTTAGAATCAAATGAAGCACACTTTTCAGAAAACTACATAGCCCGAATATCACATAATGACTTTACTGTACTGTTTAGTGATACTGATGATATTGAGGTATTGAGTGAAAAAGTAGTTAGGCTTCATGAATCTTTTATTGAAGAGTATAAAAATATTGAATTAGCTATACCGCATAGCTGCACTTACATCCAAAAAGATGACACACGGTTTGATGTATTGAAACGCGCAGATGAGTTATTAAAATCAGCTGATAATAAACCTGGTGTTCAAGCAAAAGTAAGTGACAATAAACAAAAAAGCGAGCTATTTGATGATGCAACAAGTTGGCAAAATGCAATAGAAGAAGCTCTAGATAACAAAGCGCTAGAAATTAACACATACCCAGTAACGAGTTTTACGGGGCAGTTGATGCAAAATCAATTAGGACTGAGCCTAGAGCTTGGCGGGCAAGTATATCGGGCAAGTTATTATTACCAATGGGCTAATCGCTTAAAGTTATTAGCACGTTTAGATTGGGGATTAATTAAGGCGTTGGTTGCTCAGTATAGTATGGAGCCACCGACTGAACAGGTTTCGGTTGAATTGTCTGCTCAAACATTACTTGATGATGCTGCGCTTGCTTCAATCCTTACCTATCTGTCGGCATTTCCTGATTTAGCTTCTAAAATCTGCTTTGATATACGAGAAAGTATTGCTGTTAGCGAAATTAAAATATTTAAAGGTTTCTGTGAAGATGTAAGAAGTATGGGCGCTAAGGTGGCGTTAAAACGTGTAGGCCCTGAGTTTACTAAAATTGAAAAAATTCAGGAGTTTGGGCTTGAAATGATTAAGGTTGATAGCGTTTATGGGCACAATATTAGTTATAGCCAAGATAACCAAACATTCTTGCGAGGAGTGTGTACGTTAGCTCACTCTATTGGTATTAAAGTGGTGGCTCAAGGTGTAACAAGTCAAGATGACCTCGATACACTTATTAACTTAGGCTTTGATGGGGTTATTAAAGAGTAAGTAGTAGGCATTAACCGTGCGGTTAATGCCCTTTTACAACTAACATTAATTGGATGCGGTCGCGTACTTTTAGCTTATTAAATATAGAACCCATATGCTCTTTAATTGTTCGCTCTGTAATATTTAAAGATTCTGCAGCTTGCTTATTAGTAGCACCTGTTACAACAATATCAACTACTTGGCGTTCTCGTTTTGTGAGTAGATCAAGCTCGCATGTGCTCGCATATTTAAACGGTGTATTTGATAAAGCTCCCACCAAATTAGATAGTAATTGTCCTGGTAACCATATTCCGCCAGAACAAATTGTCTCAAGTACTTGTTCAATAATTATTTTAGTGGCGAGTGCTTCTACGTATCCTCTAGCGCCTGCTTCAAGCGCACTCCTTAATTGATTTATGTCTAGTTCGTTGGTCATTACAATAACGAGTAAACGTTGTTGCGAATACTTTTTAACGAGCTCAAGCCAGTTCGGTGTGCCGGCTAAAATCCAAATAATACTTGATGCCGTTACCCTGTTTGGTTCTTTTGTGCATATTAAACAACCAGGAAACGCTGCATGCCAGTGCTTCGATTCAAATTCAGGCTGTGTAATAAAAATACTTTGGCGCATTATATCTCCGTTTATTAAATGCTTAACGCTCTGTCATTGCTTGCGATGTAGCTCTAAGAACTGGTTTTAAAAGATATTCAAGTACGGTTTTTTTACCGGTAATAATATCCACTTGAGTGGTCATTCCTGGAATAATAGTCAGTTCTTTTGAAAAGTTATTTTTGGTGGTTTTTAGTTGCACCAAATAAAAGGTGTTCTCACGGTCGTCTGTAATTGTATCGGCGCTAATATGTAAAACCTCTGCTTCAAGGCCTCCATATACGGCAAAGTCGTAGGCACTAAACTTTATCATCGCAGATTGCCCAGGGCGTAAAAATGCAATGTCTTTAGGTGGAATTTTGGCCTCTACAACAAGTTGGTCGTCAAGCGGGACAATTTCCATAACATCACTACCTGGCTGTAAAATACCGCCAACAGTATTAACTAATAACCGCTGCACAGTGCCTTTAACAGGAGAACGTATTTCAGTTTGAGTTACCTTATCGGCCAAGCCAGATTCAGTTTCTTTAATTGAATCTAGTCGAAGTAGCGCTTCAGATAGTTCATTGTTCCAACGGTTAATCATAACGAGTTCAACTTCGGTTACTTTATTCTTAGCTTCGTTAATGGCCGAAAGGCTCCTATTTATAACTGCTTTAGTTCTATTTATCTCGCCTTTTAAATCAACTATTTGGCGCTCTAAACGAATGATATCTATATCTGAAATAGCGCCCGTACGTAACAGGGGTCGAGTAACAGAGAGCTCTCTGTTTGTTAAGCGCAGCGCACTTGTATGCTGTTCAAGTGCCGCTTTGGCTTCAATGTAATCTTGGTGTCGCTGCTCTAGTTGGCGTTTGTGAATACTTACTTGTTGCTCTAATTCTTGGCTGTTACTCAAATAAAGAGAACGCTCATGTTGCACCACTCTAGGCGCATTTTTGATAACAGATTCACTAAATACGAGCTCCTTTTTTTGAGTGAGTGCTCTGAGTCTTGCTACTTTTGCACTTAACGACTCAACTTTGGATTGGTTTTCTCTAAAGCTAGAAATAAAGCGGGTAGGGTCTATTTTAATGAGTACATCACCCTCGTTTACTATTTGCCCCTCTTTTACATTTATTTTTTCGACCATACCACCATCATAAGATTGAATAAGCTGTAATTTATTTGAGGGAATAACACGCCCCTCACCACGAGCAACTTCATCTAAATTAGCAAAGCCAGACCACACAATAAGGCATATAAACGTTAAACAAATTAAATAGAGCAATAACCTAGCGCTTGCTGGCTCCTGTTGCATTTTTTCCCACTGCGCATCGACTACCCAATCTTGGCTATTTGGCGGTGAAATCCATCCTTTAAATAGTTTATTAAATATTGATGGCTTGCCTTTTTTTCTAGCTTCTATTGCTTTGCTAACCGATTCAAAGGAGCGTTGTTCAAGTGGTTTTTTATTGTCACTCATGAGGCTTGCTCCACTGTTTTATTATTTAACGCTGCAATTACTTTTTGTTTTGGTCCATCAGCAACTACTTTTCCGTTATCTAAAACTATAATACGGTCAACAAGCTCAAGTAATGATGAGCGGTGAGTCACTACGATTAAGGTTTTATCTTTAGAATAACCCTTTAAGTTGTTAATAATTTTACTTTCACTATTATGATCTAGTGATGAGGTTGGCTCATCTAGTAATAGTATTGGAGGGTCATTAATTATGGCTCTTGCCATACCTACAGCTTGGCGCTGCCCACCTGATAATTGACGACCTTGTTCACCTACTTGTAAATCAAATCCGTCTGGGTGCGAATTAATTAAGTCAAATAATTGGCTTCGCTCACAGGCTTCAATAATTTGCTCGTCTTTAGCATGCCAAGCACTCATGGTGAGGTTGTCTTTTAAGGTTCCATAAAAAAGAGCAACGTTTTGTGGTAGGTAGCCAATATTATGACGAAGCTCAGCTGGGTCAATTTGATGTATATCATTATTGTCCATCAAAATTGATCCTGAACAAGGGTCGTATAGTCCTAAAATAAGCTTTTCTAATGTACTTTTACCTGAGCCGTTACGTCCTAAAATGGCGACTTTTTCACCAGCTTTAATTTTAAAATTAACACCGTTGAGCGCATTATGAGATTCGTCAGAGTATTTAAAACATACATCTTTAAATTCTATATCACCCTTTAAAATAGGGTGGCTTAACCAATACTTACCAGGTGGACGCTCGACCTCTTTTTCCATGATTTCGTTCAGTGATTGCATTGCTATTGCGGCATGATGATACTGCGCTAAAACAGCGGCCGACTGACCGATTGGGCCCATAGCACGAGACGATAATAGATAGGCTGCAATTAACCCGCCTTGAGTTAGCTCACCTTCAATAACGAGGTGTACGCCTATTATCATTATTATCACGCCTACGCATTGCTGTATCCATGATGCTGTATTTGATATAGAGCTAGAAACGAGTCGGCTATGTGCGTTTACTTGTGCAATGTAAATGGTCGATTTTTCCCATACAGACTGTGTTTTACACTCTGAGTGAAAGCTTTTTACATCTTCAATATTGGTTAAGCTTTCGACTAATACAGCATTTCGCATTGAGCTTGCTTTCATTGTTTGTTCTGAAAGAGCTTCAAGTTTGCGGTGTGCGGCTATAGCGTAAGCTAGTAATATAAGTGCACCCGCTATAATAGGTAAACTTAGAGGTACGCCAATAATGGCGATAACAATTAAATATAAAACTACGAATGGTAAATCGACTAATGCGACAAGCGTTATGGAGCTAAAAAAGTTACGCACAGCTTCAAATGATTGAATATTACTAGCAAATGAGCCTGCTGATGATGGGCGGTTTTTTAGCTTCATCCCCAGTACTCGCTCCATAATTACAGCCGACACTTTGACATCTATTCTACTGGCAGCAAGCTCTACAAAGTAGCCTCTTACTAAACGCAAAACAAAGTCAGCAGTGAGTGCTATTAAAATGCCAATAGCGAGTACCCATAAGGTTTCTGTTGCGTGGTTGGGCACTACGCGGTCATATACGTTCATTACAAACAAAGGCATAGCAACCGATAAAAAGCCCAAGGCAACAGCCGAAATAATTACGTCTTTATAAAGTGAGCGGCATTCTTTAATTACTCCCCAAAACCATCCGTCTTTTGATAGTTTTTCAAGTACAGGTGTTCGCTCATCAAATGCAAACTCTGGTTGAGCATAAATAACTAAACCTGCACTGTTAGCAGCTAACTCATCAATGCTTTGTTCGATAACTGATTCTGTAAGTTCTGGGTAAATTACACTCACTAACTGTTTATCGTAATCAATAGAATTAATAACACAGGCTTGGTTATCTTTTAAAATTAAAATGGCAGGGAGCAGTGCTGTATTAATTTTTTGTAGTGGCTTATTAACTACTTTTGATTTAAAGCCAATGCGCTTTGCTGCGCGCGAAAAACCTGATGGAGTTAGATTTCCATCAGTTAGAGGAAGTCCATTTAATAGTGCTTCTCTTGAAAACTCTTTACCATGATGACGACATAAAACTGCTAGGCAGTCAACGAGGATGCCACCATGATCAAGTACATCGTTTAATTCCATACACCATCCAATGTTATGTAGAACTGCATGCGGTTGTTACTACTAAACCTAAACTCGAGAAATAAATTTAGCTTAAATATTTCAAGCCGAGTTTAGGTTATGTACATAACGTTAATTGACTTAGATATCAGTAATTACAGCTTCGATACGTCTATTCGCAGCATTTGCTCTTACTGATATTTCGTTTACACGTGGTTGATCGATGCCATACCCGAACGATTTAACACGTTTTGGTTTTATATCGAATTGTTTAATTAGAATTTCAGCAACGGCAAACGCACGTTTTTCAGATAGTTTGCGGTTATATGTTCGATCTCCATCCAAAGAAGCATGACCTTGTATTTCAACCTGTTTAGTTGGGTTCTCTTTTAAAAAATCTGCAAGCCGACTAATTTCTTGAATATATTGAGACCTCACATCGCTTGAGTCTGCAGAAAAAGGAATACCAATTTCTATATTCGATGTTGATGCGCTATAAATTGTGCAACCAGATAAATCTACATTTGTACTTAAAGGTGTGCTTGGGCAAGTGTCTTGCTCATTTGGTACGCCGTCACCATCATCATCGGTAAAGCTGCTTGCTCTCGTGTCGGTTTCTAGCGGTATATCTAAGTACCTTGGCATAGCCGTTACACTCATGTATGCATTATCTTGCTTAGCTTTTTTTTGAAGAAATGCCTTGCGGCTAAAGGTGGTTGCTACATCGTAACTCGGACAAATATTTTGTGCGTTATGAACAATAGGGTCGTCAGTTAGCTCTTTTAATGTAGGATATTTATCTGACATCACGTTAAGTGCTGGCAGTAATTTCCCCATTTCTTTTAGCATAGTTAAAATAGCTGATTGGCGGTCGTAAAGTGCGACTATGTATGAACGTGTTGATTGAAATGATTCGTTTTCGGCATCAAGTACGTCTAGTAGAGTTCGTTGGCCTATATCGAATTGATCCTTATATGCAATTTTAACTTTAGTTGATGATTCGCGGTGTTGATCAAGCGCCGGTAACTTTTGCTCTAATATAGTAACGTTGTAATAAGCAATTTGCAGACTCTGACGAATATCAATGCAGGACTGGTCGCGTTGATATTTCGCAATGTTTATATCCTGATAGGCTTGTTCTAAATTGGCATTATCAAGACCACCATTATATAAATTATAGCTAATATCGATGCCGACTCGCGCTTCTGTTCTGGTTTCATTTTGACCAAGTTCATCTCTATCTTGGCTACCGTAGCGGGCAGATAAATCTACGTTAGGATGAAACGCTGCTTTTTGTGCTTTTGCGTTCGCTTTTTGTGCTTCAATATTATACAAAGAGGCGTAAAACGAAGGGCTATTTTTGTAAGCAACGTCGAGTGCTTGATTAACCGATATAGGAATATTGTTTTCATCGAGGTCAGCTTGTTTAATCTCTTGTAAGGGAAGCTCACCTACAACTCTTAAATAACGCGCACTTACATCATGTAAATTTGAGTACTCTGTTAATACATTAGATTGCGCTAAAGATAAACGTCCACTAATTTGTTCAAGGTCGGCAGCGCGTGCTACACCAGCGCTTACGCTTTGTTCGATTTGTTGGTATACAGATTCATGTTCTTGTAAATTTGCTTCTGCAAGTTGTACTAATTCTTTGAATTTTTGTACATCAAGTAATGCAATAGAAGCTTCAAGGGCTGTTTGTTCTGTTTGAGAAATAAGCTCAAAGTATCTAATTAGTTGAATACGTTTAAAACGGTCAACTGTATTAGATGTTCTAAAACCGTCATAAAGCATTTGGGTAACACTTAGCTCTGCTGTATTACGGTTATATTCTTCTTCGATACCATAATTTCTTCTTTCATATCCTGCGCTCGCTGATACATCAACACTTGGTAAATAACCAGAACGTGCAGCATCTACTCCATAAATAGAAGATTTAAAAGCATGCCATGCTTCTTGTACTTCAGGGTTGTTTTCAATCGCTTTACTTGAGACGTATGTAAGTGGCATTGCTGATTGTTCGTTTGCATGCACGTAGTTTGATAAAGTTACGGCTGTAATCGCTAATCCGATTAACATAGTCCCTTGATGCTTTTTAAAAGTGTTTTTTATAATCATTTCTTCCTCTTAGATCCTGTTAAGACCGAAAATACTCTTTTAAATATCTAGTAAAGGAGTGCTAATTTTGCAAGTAATCTTTTCGGGTAGCATGAAAAAAAATTTCTACCACTTTTTTGTTGATTTTTATTTTTGAATTTTTTTTCTAAACCTGTACTTGAGTCCAGTATCTATGTGCTTTTTTTGTTCTACCTTTAATTTATTAGATTGTTATTTTAAAAAGTTTGAGGATACCTAAATGGAAGCAAATCAACTTGTAGTTATTGATATTCAGGGGTCGGCGGGTGTTGTGTTAGATGATGGATCGGTGAGAGCCTTAAACGTGGGTGACATTATTACCGTAGGTGATTTAGTTGTTACTGCTATTAAGTCGTCGTTACAAATAGATGTGCAAGGTGAAACCTTATCTATACCCGCAAATCAAAAGGTAAAAATAACACCAGACCTATTAGCTAAAGAAGCAAGAGACTCTAGCGAAACAACTGTTTTTGATGAAAGTTTAGATGAAGCAATCGCAAGCTTAGATTTAGAGGCAGAGCAGAACCCATCAACAGCGGCTAATTCTGATGTAACAGATTTTTTAGATGCGTTAGAAGGTGATGGGGACATTTTAGATAATTTAGAGGCAACAGCCGCTGGTGGCGGTAACGCTGCGGGTGCAGATGGAGGCAGTTCGTTTGTACAGCTAACCCGAATTTCTGAAAGTGTTGATCCTAGTAGTGTTACTTTTGATTCATCTTTTGATCAAGGCGCTACTGAAGCTTTTAATTTAAGAGATACCTCTGACGGTATTGTGCCTGATTCAACTACTGCTTCTATTTCACTTAATGAGCAAGGTATTACCAACTCATCACAACCAACAATCACCGGTACGAGCGAAAACTTAATTGGCGAAACGGTTAATGTAACGGTAACTGATGTTGATGGAAACTCTCAAGTAGTTAGTGTTGTAATTGGCCCTGATGGTACCTTTGAAATAACCCTACCAACACCAATTGCTGATGGCCCTGTAACGGTTGTTGTTGAAGCGACAGATCCTGTTGGTAATCCTATAAACGACACTATTTCAATTGAGGTTGATACAACAGCTCCACTTATTGCGATTGATCCTGTTGCCGATTCTGCTTCGCAAACAGTGACAGTGACAGGAACAGTATCTGGTTTGAATACTGGGGATAATGTATTAGTCACGTTAACGGATAGTGCAGGTACGGTACAAACAATAGTTACTCAGGTTGATGCTCAAGGAAATTGGGTAATTACTACCACCTCACCTTTATCTGAGGGAGAGTTTACTGTAAGTGCAGTTGCGGTTGATGCAGCAGGAAACCAGGCAATAGATCAGGCTTTAGCGAATGTAGATCTAACTGCTCCGGTAATCACAGTAAATGTAATTGATGAAACAAATAACTCAACACCACCACTTGTTGGAACAACAAATGGTGTTCTTGAGGGCACGCAAGTGACAATTACGGTTACAGATAGTGCAGGCCAAGTTCAAACACTTACGGCTTTAACCCAACAAGATGGAAGCTGGAGTGTAGAGGTCGGGACTCCTTTACCTGAAGGTGGTTTTACAGTTGATGCACAAGTAAGCGACAGTGTAGGTAACCTAGCATTAGCAAGTGATGCAGGGGTAATTGATTTAACGGCGCCTTCGGTACAAATTAATAATATTAACGACACTCAAGACACCACTCCAACTATTACAGGTAACGCGCAAGATGTTCCTGCTGGTTCTGTTATTAGTGTGGTTATTACCGATTTTGATGGACAAACTCAAACATTATTAACCCAAACTAACGCTGATGGGGATTGGTCTATCGACGTAACTACGCCATTGGCTGAAGGGCAGTTTGAGGTTGATGCAAGTGTAAGTGATGCTGCAGGTAATCAAGCCCAAGCAAGTAGCCAAGGTGTTGTTGATTTAACAAACCCAGATATTAGTGTTACTGCAATAGCTGATACTAACGATACTACACCAACATTTGTAGGTAGGGTGGAAGACGCTCCTGCGGGCTCTGTTATTACAGTATTAGTAACCGATATTAATGGTAACGTACAAACTTTAACTACTTTATTAAATGAAGATGGCACTTGGAGTGTTGATGCTAATGAAATCTTGCCAGGTGGTGAATTTACCGCAACTGCGTCAGTATCAGATGCTGCGGGTAATGAGGCATCTGCTCAAACAAACGGTGAAATAACGTTTGCTCCTATCTCAATTCAAATCGATGCAATTGCTAATACTAACGATACCACTCCATTTTTAAGTGGTAACACCGGTAATGTGCCTGCAGGTACAACCATCACTTTAACTATTACTGCAAGCGATGGCAGCACATTTACATTACTAGCAGTGACCCAAGAGGATGGCTCTTGGAGTGCGCAAGTGACTCAGCCTTTACCTGAAGGTGATTTTACAGTAGTTGCAGCAGTAGTAGATGACTCAGGTAATGAGGCGCAAGCAAGCACTGTAGGTAATGTAGATTTAACTGTAAGCATTAATTTTATTATTGATACTAACGATACAACACCAACAATTAGCGGCTCTACCCAAGACGTAGAGCCTGGTGCGGTAGTAACCGTTACATTTACAGGAAGCGATGGTGTAGCAGAAACCGTGCAAGTAGTTACTGGTGCTGACGGAAGCTGGTCAATTGAGGCAAGTAATGAATTAGTTGAAGGCCAGTTTAGCGTTATTGCAACTGTAACTGATGCTGCGGGTAATACAGCTTCTGCAAGTGAAACTGGAGAAATTGATTTAACAGATCCTGCAATCACGATTAATCCTATCGAGGATACGAATGATGTAACTCCATCAGTAAGTGGCAACGTAATTGATGTACCAGCAGGAACAGAAGTTACCTTAGTAATAACTGACAGCGAAGGGAATGAGCAAACACTCACAACAATGACAAATGCCGATGGTACATATACAGCGGACATTGTTGCAGATCTCAGTGAAGGAGATTTCACAGTAACAGCGAGTGTTAGTGATACTGCTGGCAATAGCAGTACTGCAACTGTTACAGGTACGGTTGATTTAACTGCACCAAGTGTGACTATTAACAATATTGCAGATACAAACGATACAACACCTACTCTTACAGGCTCTACCCAAGGATTAGCATCGGGCAGTGAAGTAACTTTAATTATTACCGATAGTTTAGGGGCTGAGCAACAGCTAGTTACTACTATAAGTGCTGATGGTACTTGGAGTATTGAGATTCCAACTGCTTTAAGTGAGGGAGATTTTACCGTAACTGCTAATGTATCTGATAATGCGGGTAACGCAGCTCAAGATTCACAATTAGGCTCAGTTGATACCACCTCTCCTTTAGTTACAATAAATGATTTTGCTGATTCAAACGACACAACGCCTACATTTAGCGGAACAACGAGTGATGTAGCACCGGGTAGCCTTGTTAGTGTTTTAGTTACAGATGCAAATGGTGAGTCTCAAACATTGACGGCGGTTGTGTCAGAAGATGGGACTTGGCAAGTCGGCGCAATTCAAGCTGTTGCTGAAGGCGACTTTACTATTACAGCAACAGTAACAGATTCAGCAGGCAATGAAGCATCGGCTTCAACTACAGGCATTATTGATAATGCCGCACCAACAGTTATTATTGATCCAGTAGGTGATACTAACGACACCACCCCAACTATTTCAGGCAGCGCAACGAGTGAGCCAGAAGGCACCGTTGTTACAATTACCGTCACTGATGAAGCAGGTAACCCACAAACCATTACCACTGAAGTGCAAGCCGATGGTACATTTAGTGTTGATGTACCAAATGAATTAAGTGAAGGCGAATTTACGGTTGAAGTATCAGTTACCGATACCGCAGGTAATGAAACTATTGCAACGACTATCGGCGAAATTGATACTGCCGCGCCAATAGTTATTATTGACCCAGTAGGTGATACTAACGATACCACGCCTACAATTTCAGGCACTGCAACAGGTGAGCCAGAGGGCACCGTTGTTACGATTACCGTCACTGATGAAGCAGGTAACCCACAAACCATTACCACTGAAGTGCAAGCTGATGGCTCCTTTAGTGTGGATGTAACTAATGAATTAAGCGAGGGCGAATTCACCGTTGAGGTATCGGTTACCGATACCGCAGGCAATGAAACCACAGCAACCACAACTGGCGAAGTGGATACGGCTGCGCCATCAGTGATAATCGACCCAGTAGGTGATACTAACGATACCACGCCTACAATTTCAGGCACTGCAACAGGTGAGCCAGAGGGCACCGTTGTTACCATTACTGTGACTGATGAAGCGGGTAACCCACAAACCATTACCACTGAAGTGCAAGCCGATGGTACTTTTTCGGTGGATGTACCCAATGAATTAAGTGAGGGTGAATTCACCATTGAGGTATCGGTTACCGATAACGCAGGTAATGAAACCACAGCCACAACAACGGGAGAGGTTGATACCACAGCACCAATAGTGACTATTAATGCACTAGGCGATACGAGTGATACAACACCGAGCATTTCAGGTACGGTTAGCGGTGAGCCTGCTGGTTCTACTATTACTTTAACTGTGACTGATGCTAATGGTGCAGTTCAAACTATTACAGCACAAGTAATTGCAGACGGCAGTTGGACTGTTGAAGTGCCTGTGGCTTTAGCTGAAGGGAGCTACTCTGTAGATGCAAGTATTAGTGATAGCGCTGGTAATGAAGGTACAGCAAGTGCTTTAGGCACAATTGATACAAGCGCATTGACTATTACCGTTGATGTTATTGGTGAAACTAACGATCAAACACCTCAAATTAATGGTGATACCTTTAATGCACAAGTTGGCTCTCAAGTTGAAGTTCAGATCACTGACTCTGCGGGTGCAGTAATCAATTTAATTACAACTGTTGATGTAAACGGACTCTGGAGTGTTACTCCGCTTGCCGATTTGGCTGAGGGTACTATTTTAATTAGTGCAACAGTAACAGATCTAGGTGGTGGAACTGCGAATGCAGAGCTTGATGCTGTAATTGATATTACGCCTCCAACCATACAAGTAAATGAACTAGAAACAAGTAATGACACAACACCGGTTATTTCTGGTAACACTACAGGTGTGGTTTCTGGTACTGCTATTAGTTTGACAGTAACTGATTCCCAAGGCGTTGTTCGCACATTTAGCGCAACAACAGATGCCGATGGTAATTGGAGTGTTGAGCTTTCTCAAGAGCTGGCCTCGGGAGATTACTCTGTAGAAGCTGAAGTGTCTGATGCTGCAGGAAATAGCGCTTCAACTATGGCTACCGGTAACATAGATACATCAGGTCCTAGCTTAACCGTTGACTTTGATACTGTAACTAATGACTCAACACCTACTATTTCAGGGACTAGTGATGCAGACGTTGGTACCAGTATCACGGTTGTTATTACAGATGAAAATGGAGTTGAACAAACACTTAGCACCACAGTAGATGTAAATGGTAACTGGGAAGTAACGCCACAAACAGATTTAAATGAAGGTGATAACACCATCGAAGTGAGTGTGTCTGATGAAGCCGGTAATACGACAACAGTTACAGATACAATTACGTTAGACACGCAAGCGCCAACACTCACCATTCAAAACGTAGGTGATGTTAGTGATTTAACACCCGAGCTGCAGGGCACCAGTAATGAAATTGGTGGCACCGTAACACTCACTATCACCGACAGCGACGGCGTCGTGCAAACCATTACTACCACCGTTGAAAGTGATGGCCACTGGAACATTGAGATTCCAGGTGCGCTTGCGCAAGGTGATTTTAGCGTTGTTGCCAGTATTAAGGATGCTGCAGGCAATGAGAGCACAGCAAACAGCAGTGGTAATGTGGACACCATCACCCCGGTTGTCACCGTGGATGCACTGGGCCTTGGCAACGACAGCATGCCAGTTGTTAGTGGTACCTCAACAGAGCCTGAAGGCACCGTTGTAAACATTGTTATTACCGACAGCAACGGTGATGAGTATCCAATTACCGCCACCGTGGATGCAAACGGTGATTGGCAAGCAATCAGCCCTGAATTACCAGATGGAAGCTACAGCGTACAAGCCAGCATTACCGATGCGGCAGGGAACACTGGCGGCGCCGTTCAAACAGGCACCCTTGATACCCTAGCACCGACATTGACTCTGGATACCGTGGGCGCCACGAACAACAGCACGCCAACAATTAGCGGGACATCGAACGCGCCAGCAGGCACGGTTATAACGATTAACGTCACGGATGCAGAGAATACAGAAACGTTCACCGCCACAGTGCAAGCCGACGGCAGCTGGTCAGCAGATGTACCGAACGCACTGACTGATGGTGAGCTTACTATTGAAGCCAGCGTGAGCGATAGCGCAGGCAACACGACTACATTAAGTGAAACCGCAACACTCAACACCACTGCACCAAGCATTAGTATTAATGCCTTGGTTGATACCAACGACACCACGCCAACCATTAATGGTACAAGCGGTGCGGCAGATAACACCACCATTAGCTTAACGTTTGAAGACAGTGCAGGGAATATTACGACTGTTGATACAACCGTCACCGGTGGCGTATGGAGCGTTGATGCACCAGCTGATTTAGCCGAAGGCGAATATACTGTCACCGCAGAGGTAGACGATGGCCTAGGTAATATCGGCAGCGCCACCGAGACTGGGCAGATAGACCTTACTGGCCCGAGCCTTGTTATTACCGACAACGGTGTAGGCAACGACGCCACGCCAACGATTGCAGGCACCAGCGATGCACCGCAAGGCAGTGAAGTCACTATTGTTGTCATCGACAGCAACGGTACAGCGCAAACAATGAGCGCCACCGTATTAGCCAATGGCACGTGGTCAATCCATGTACCGGAAGCACTTGCAGAAGGTGCATACACTATTAGCGCGAGTATTGAAGATGTGGCAGGCAACGACACCACGGCCACAGGCACTGGTGAAATAGATACCATTGCACCGACACTTGCACTTACCAGCCCAGGCTCAAGTAACGACGTAACCCCAACGTTAAGCGGCACAAGCGATGCCGTTGAAGGCACCGTTATTAACTTCACGGTAGTGGACGATCAAGGCAATACACAAACCTTTACCACCACGGTTGATGCTGATGGCAACTTCTCAGTGGAAGTACCGACTGCATTGGCTGAAGGGCCATACAGCATCGAAGCAAGTATTAGTGATGTGGCAGGCAACAGCACCGATATTACTGGCAGCGGTAACATTGATACCACCGCACCAAGTGTGAGTGTGGATGCGCCAATACTCACCAACGACAGCACGCCCACAGTGACAGGCACCAGTGATGCACCTAACAGCACCCTCACGGTGACGTTTACAGATGCAGCAAATGCCACTCAAAGCATTGATGTACAAACCGATGCCAATGGTAACTGGAGTGCGACACCAACGACTGATTTAGCCGAAGGGAATTATAGCGTCAGCGCCAGCATCACCGATGCTGCAGGCAACACAGGTACAGGTACAGATACAGGCGAAGTAGACGTAACTCCACCGGCACTTGCCTTTACGCCAACGTTTGAACTTGGTTTATTGGTTACCTTAAGTGGTACGTCTGACTTGCCAGCAGGCAGTGAAATTACTATTACCGAGCAACTTGTTAATGGGGGGATTGGTGCAACATATACCACTACAACGGATGCAGATGGCAACTGGTCATTAGTCGGATTAGATGTATCATTGCTGGATGTTGGCTCAGTGATTGCCACAGCCACCGATGCAGCCGGTAATACCCGTACAATTAGCTCAGACGACTTTGATAACACACCGCCAACACTCACGGTTGATGTTGCAGCACAAAGCGATAGCAACACGCCAATCATAAGCGGCACAAGTGACGCAGGTGAGGGTGCGCAAGTGACCATAGTGGTCACTGATAGCGACGGCAACCCACAAACCATCACAGCGCTTGTGGATGCAAATGGCGATTGGAGTGCCACTCCAACCACACCATTAAGTGAAGGTGAAAGCACGATTGAAGTGAGCGTACGCGATAGCGTAGGCAACGAAACCACCGTGAGTGATACCACCACTATCGACACGCAAGCGCCAACGCTCACCATTCAAAACGTGGGCGATGTTAGTGATTTAACACCCGAGCTGCAGGGCACCAGTAATGAAATTGGTGGCACCGTAACACTCACTATCACCGACAGCGACGGCATAGTGCAAACCATTACCACCACCGTTGAAAGTGATGGCCACTGGAACGTTGAAATCCCAAGTGCGCTTGCGCAAGGTGATTTTAGCGTTGTTGCCAGTATTACGGATGCGGCAGGCAACGAGAGCACAGCAAACAGCAGTGGTAATGTGGATACTATTACGCCAATCGTCACCGTGGATGCACTGGGCCTTGGCAACGACAGCACGCCAGTGATTACTGGTACCTCAACAGAGCCTGAAGACACCGTTGTAAACATTGTTATTACCGACAGTAATGGTGATGAGCACCCAATCACCGCCACCGTGGATGCAAACGGTGAATGGCAAGCAATCAGCCCTGAATTACCGGATGGAAGCTACACCGTGCAAGCCAGTATTACTGATGCGGCAGGAAACACCGGCGGCGCCGTTCAATCAGGCACCCTTGATACCTTAGCACCGACATTGACACTGGATACCGTGGGCGCCACGAACAACAGCACGCCAACAATTCGGCGGCGCCGTTCAATCAGGCACCCTTGATACCTTAGCACCGACATTGACACTGGATACCGTGGGCGCCACGAACAACAGCACGCCAACAATTAGCGGGACATCGAACGCGCCAGCAGGCACGGTTATAACGATTAACGTCACGGATGCAGAGAATACAGAAACGTTCACCGCGACAGTGCAAGCCGATGGCAGCTGGTCAGCGGATGTACCAAACGCACTGACTGATGGTGAGCTTACTATTGAAGCAAGCGTAAGCGACAGCGCAGGTAACACCACCACATTAAGCGAAACCGCGACGCTAAACACTACCGCACCAAGCATTAGCATTAATGCCTTGGTTGACACCAACGACACCACGCCAACCATCAATGGTACAAGCGATGCAGCAGATGGCACCACCATCAGCTTAACGTTTGAAGACAGTGCAGGGAATATTACGACTGTTGATACGACCGTCACCGGTGGCGTATGGAGCGTTGATGCACCAACTGATTTAGCTGAAGGTGAATACACGGTCACCGCCGAAGTAGATGACGGCCTAGGAAATATAGGCAGTGCCACCGAGACAGGGCTGATAGACCTTACTGGCCCGAGCCTTGTTATTACCGACAACGGTGTAGGCAACGACACTACGCCAACGATTGCAGGTACCAGCGATGCACCGCAAGGCAGTGAAGTCACTATTGTTGTCACCGACAGCAACGGCGTAGCGCAAACCATGAGTGCCACCGTACTTGCTAATGGTACGTGGTCAATTCCTGTACCGGTAGCACTTGCAGAAGGTGCATACACTATTAGCGCGAGTGTTGAAGATGTGGCAGGTAACAACACCACCGCCACAGGCACGGGTGAAATAGATACCATTGCACCGACACTTGAGTTAACCAGCCCTGGTTCAAGTAACGACGTCACCCCAACGTTAAGTGGCACCAGTGATGCCCCTGAGGGCACTGTGATCAGCTTCACCGTAACGGATGATTTAGGGGCCGAGCAAACGTTCACCACCACGGTTGATGCTGATGGCAACTTCTCAGTGGAAGTACCGACAGCATTGGCCGAAGGCCCTTACAGCATCGAAGCGACTATTAGCGATGCAGCGGGTAACAGCAACGATATTACTGGCAGCGGTAACATCGATACCACCGCACCAAGTGTGAGCGTGGATGCACCAGCACTCACCAACGACAGTACCCCAACAGTGACAGGCAGCAGTGATGCGCCTAACAGCACCATCACGGTGACGTTTACTGACGCTGCGAATGCAGTTCAAACCATTGACGTACAAACAGATATCAACGGTAACTGGAGTGCCACTCCAACAACTGACTTAGCTGAAGGCAACTACAGTGTTAGCGCCAGCATAACCGATGCAGCAGGCAATATCGGCACAGGTACAGACAGTGGCGAAGTGGATATTACTCCACCGGCGCTTGCCTTTACGCCAACGTTTGAACTTGGTTTATTGGTTACTTTAAGTGGTACGTCTGACTTGCCTGCAGGCAGTGAAATTACCATTACCGAGCAGCTTGTTAACGGGGGGATTGGTGCAACATACACCACCACAACAGATGCAGATGGCAATTGGTCATTAGTGGGTCTGGATGTATCGTTACTTGATGTTGGCTCAGTGATCGCCACAGCCACCGATGCAGCCGGTAACACGCGAACAATTAGCTCAGACGACTTTGATAACACACCACCCACGCTTACTGTTGAGGTTGACGCACAAAGCGATAGCAATACCCCAGTTATTAGCGGCACGAGCGATGCGGGCGAAGGCGCGCAAGTTACTATTGTGGTGACTGACAGCGATGGCAACCCACAAACCATCACAGCGCTTGTGGATGCAAATGGCGATTGGAGTGCGACACCAAGTACACCGCTAAGCGAAGGCGAAAGCACGATTGAAGTGAGCGTACGCGATAGCGTAGGCAACGAAACCACCGTGAGTGAAACCACCACTATCGACACGCAAGCGCCAACGCTCACCATTCAAAACGTGGGCGATGTTAGTGATTTAACACCCGAGCTGCAGGGCACCAGTAATGAAATTGGTGGCACCGTAACACTCACTATCACCGACAGCGACGGCATAGTGCAAACCATTACCACCACCGTTGAAAGTGATGGCCACTGGAACATTGAGATTCCAGGTGCGCTTGCGCAAGGTGATTTTAGCGTTGTTGCCAGTATTACGGATGCTGCAGGCAATGAGAGCACAGCAAACAGCAGTGGTAATGTGGACACCATCACCCCGGTTGTCACCGTGGATGCACTGGGCCTTGGCAACGACAGCATGCCAGTTGTTAGTGGTACCTCAACAGAGCCTGAAGGCACCGTTGTAAACATTGTTATTACCGACAGTAATGGTGATGAGCACCCAATCACCGCCACCGTGGATGCAAACGGTGAATGGCAAGCAATCAGCCCTGAATTACCGGA
Source organism: Pseudoalteromonas sp. FUC4 (assembly GCF_008370255.1). Lineage (GTDB taxonomy): Bacteria > Pseudomonadota > Gammaproteobacteria > Enterobacterales > Alteromonadaceae > Pseudoalteromonas. Next base: position 591,817 of record NZ_SEUI01000003.1, read on the forward strand.
TGGAAGCTACACCGTGCAAGCCAGTATTACTGATGCGGCAGGAAACACCGGCGGCGCCGTTCAATCAGGCACCCTTGATACCTTAGCACCGACATTGACACTGGATACCGTGGGCGCCACGAACAACAGCACGCCAACAAT
>NZ_SEUI01000004.1 GCF_008370255.1 Pseudoalteromonas sp. FUC4
GAGATGAGTTCTCACTAGACTTTTAAAGTCTCTGAAGGGCCGTTGAAGACTACAACGTTGATAGGCAAGATGTGGAAGTGGTGTGAGCCATTAAGCTAACTTGTACTAATTACCCGTGAGGCTTAACCATACAACGCCAAACGCGTTTTATGTGATAGTTTATACAGAAGTTAATATGACTAAAGTAGATATTTACTGAAAGACTTAAAAAATATTATCAGATATTTTCCAAATTCAGTTAGTGCGTAGAAATACGAACTGACAACCTAATTTGCTTGGTGACAATAGCGTTTTGGACCCACCTGATTCCATGCCGAACTCAGTAGTGAAACGAAACAGCGCCGATGATAGTGTAGCATTTGCTATGTGAAAGTAGGACATTACCAGGCTTCAAATTAAAGAAACCCGTTACAGCAATGTGACGGGTTTTTTGCTGTCTGGGATTTAATAAATAGCCAAGAGCCCATGACGAACTCAGTAGTGGCCGCTTTCGTACATCCTGTACTCCACGGCATTTGTATTCCTATACATCAAACAAAACAGCTCGAAGGCGAGCCCCNATGCCGAACTCAGTAGTGAAACGAAACAGCGCCGATGATAGTGTAGCATTTGCTATGTGAAAGTAGGACATTACCAGGCTTCAAATTAAAGAAACCCGTTACAGCAATGTGACGGGTTTTTTGCTGTCTGGGATTTAATAAATAGCCAAGAGCCCATGACGAACTCAGTAGTGGCCGCTTTCGTACATCCTGTACTCCACGGCATTTGTATTCCTATACATCAAACAAAACAGCTCGAAGGCGAGCCCCGGCCAACGATAGTGTAGCATTTGCTATGTGAAAGTAGGACATTACCAGGCTTCAAATTGTAGAGAGCCCGATTCGAAAGAGTCGGGCTTTTTTACGTCTGCAGAAAAGTAAAATGTGCGCAATTGACACACACTTACACAACACCTAGCACGTAGGTCGGGCGAGCGTAGCGACTCCCGACGCAAAGAGTGTGTAGCATTTCACTGTGACTCTCCACCGCTGTGGGAACCACGATATTCTGGAAAATTTAAATATAAGGGAATAGCGAACATTACTTACTCGAGGTCCTGCAGTCATAACTCGAACTCAATGGCTCATTGCTTCAGTACTAAAGTTTATAACCAAATTTAAAGGCTATTTAAAATAGTCCGTAAGCTTGGGTTTCTTCACTTTCAGATTCTTCTAGTTGAGTTGGTTTAAATATTACGCTTGGATCAATTAATACACTGTGTTTTTGTGCGAGCTTGATTAATCCTCGCATCATATTTTTAGTTTGTGGGTCTAGATCAAAACCAACCTCAGTGAGCTTATCTAATGGTTTAATGTCTTCTTTTTTATAGTCGATATTATCTTCGACTTTATCTACCAATAACCCTACATGTGGGCTCAAGCCGTCTTTAGTGGTAAAAACAATAATAGGTTTATAGTCTAATGTTATTTGTTCTTTAGCTGATTCAAATAAACGCTCAAGCTGAATTAGACTATTACGCTTAATTTTTTCGAGCAGAGCTGATGCGTGTTTATGATCACTTTGATTATGGGCTGCTATGGCTGCTTTCGTTGTTTCTAGTAATGATTGGAAGGGCTCGTCAAGCCGAGACATTGTTAATTTTAAGTCTTCATTGTCGGTGTTGAATTCTTTGTAAAACAGGACAAAATCTTTTAGTTCTACGTCATTATTTGAAATAGAAGCCGAGCTATTTAATAAGTTGCTTTGAAGGGTATTAAACCAGTTTAATAGTTTGTCTTGCCATATTCTTAGTTGCTTTAGTACATGCGCATTACTTTGTTCAGTTGAGATATTATTTAAAATAATACCTAAATCAAACACCGGTGTTGGTATATCCATATAATCTTTAACACCAATAAAGCTTTTATTATTGTTTGGTAAAGTTGTTAGATTATTGTCAAAGCGCTCAGTTAATAAAATATCGAGTATTTTTAGTGAAATTGTTTTGCAACCTACTTTAAAGTTTATTAATTCCATGCCTTTATCTTAATTTACCTATTAATGCTTTAAGGATAGAACAAATTAAATAAATAGCTTAAAGATGTATAAAATTTAAAAGAGATAGGGCAACTAGAAATTATTGGATGGTGCTAGTGAGGTTTTTTATGGCGCGTTTAAATTGATTCTCAAGCTGTTTCTTTCCTAATAATCCTAAGTGTTTAATCACTTTTTCATTACTTTCATTTTGAAGTACTAACTTTATTAAAAGTTGTTTATCAGACTCTGTTAATTGAGATATATAAGAAGGTGACTGGCTCAGTAACTGCCAAAGAGTTGCAGAGATACTAAATTGAGTGAAGTTACTTTTAGTGAGCAGCGCTAATCGCTCGTGAGTCTCTAGGCTTATTAATTCGTCGCTAAATCCTTCAATTAGGATATTCACGAGTTGCCAATCTAGTGTTTTAAAGTGTGTTAAAAGAGCATAAAAAAAATCGTTTTTAAACTGCTTTTTTAGAGATTGAATAATTGTACTTTTGTCACTTAAGCATTTAACCACAAGCGCCGAATGTTCAGCGGTGCTTTTATCGCGTTGATATCCCAGTTTTACGGTATCAAATCCTTGGTTCTGCCAAAAATTAAGTAACTGCGCTGTTGCGCCAAAGCTTGCACCAAACCAACTACATTGGTCTTTTACTTGTGACTCGCAATAACTAAGTAACTTTTTACCAAGTCCTATATTGTGGGAACTCGGATCAATCGCTATTCGTACAACGCGAGCGCTCAGTTGTGTTAAACAGTCATTATTAAAGCTAAGTTGTGAGAGTGCTTGCGCCATTAAATGTCCTTGCGGACGGCGCTCTCCGCTTATAACCTGTAGGGCAAGTTCTTCACTAAAACCACCTTCTATAGCGATTAAGCATACGCCAACTAATTGATTATTAATTTTGCTAATAAATAGTCGTTGCGATGGTGCGTCTAGTAGTTGGCGTAAGTCGTTTACACTACTTTGATAGTGAGCCAGTGCAAGTAGGGCAATAACTTGCTGCAGTAAAGGTTCATTATTACCAAGGGACTGCTGTGTTATTTCACTATGTACTGGCTGCTCTAATTCATCACTACTTAACTCTATATATTCTGCATCGAGTGCAAGCAAGGTGCGAATGTGCTTCTCGAGGGGATCGTGTTTAGCAAAACGCAGGGGCTCATTAAGCGTTACAACTTTAGAGGCTTTATAGTGCGCTTTAATATAGTTACTAAAGCGAATGGTATAACCCCTACCATTGCCTTCATATCCAATCAGAGTGCTTGCAAAGACTATGCGAGGGTAATGAGCTAGCATTTTTAGCAATAACGGAACAGGGATTGCCGCAGCTTCATCCACTTGTAATAAATCGCACTCAGGTAGCGTATTTAATAACGCGTCAGGTGCAACGTAATGTAAGTTAGCGAGCTGTTTATCATCAGCGTTATATTGTATGCCTAACTCTTGGGCTAAATGTTTAAAGCTGCTATGGGTCGCTTTAAATTGAGTACTGCAAATAATTACTTTTTTATCAGTTAGTTTTGCCGCTGCTAAGCCAAGTGCTGCCGACTTACCTCTACCTCTATCGGCATTAATGAGTAAAGGTCTGTTGGCACGGCCATTAGCTACTTTTACTATTTGCTCAATACAGTTTTGCTGTGGCTCATAATCAATTTTATTATGCATTACGTAGCTAGCGTTATTACTAATAAAGCAATTTTTTTCACTCAAGTGAAAAGCGGGTAATTGCTTAATAATATTCGCGAAACGTTGATTAAATAAACTGTATTCAATGCTCTGACCGTGTGATTGCACTGTACTTAATGAGGGGTCTTGCCAAGAGGCTAAATCATCTAGTTCAGGCAGTAATAAAAACAGTATACCGCCTGCTTTAACGGTGCCGGCAAGTGCTGCAAGTTTATCAGGGTGCAAACCACTAAAACCATCGTAAACAGCATGGGCAAATTCTTGCCCTAAAATTTGGTGTGTGCGAGTAGGCCAGCACGAATTTTTAATCGCGCACAGCTTGGATACAACAAGTGTATTGTTTTCATCTATTAATGAGTTAAGTATTTCATAACACCAAGCTGAGCTGCCAGTAATTAATACTAGCTGACGATGATACGCGCCAGCTAATTGTTGCTCGAACTCATTTAGGTGTGCTTTATACCGCTTGTAATCGTGCATAGGCCGTTACTAACCATTTACTACCAAGGTCATCAAAGTTAACTTGTACGCGAGATTGTGCGCCACTGCCTTCGTAATTTAGTACGGTACCAATACCAAACTTAGCATGCAGTACGCGTTGTCCTAAGTTAAAGCCACTGTCTTCAAATGCGGCATGGCTAACTGATGCGCTAAAACGCCCAGCGGCAGGCGGGCGAGAAACCTGTGTTTTAATACGGATTTCTTCTACGCAGTCTTCAGGGATTTCGCGTAAAAAGCGAGATGGGCTATGGTATTTTTCTTGACCGTATAAGCGGCGACTCTCAGCATGGCTAATGTATAACTTATCCATTGCTCGTGTCATGCCTACATAACAAAGGCGGCGCTCTTCTTCTAAGCGACCCGACTCTTCGTTGCTTTGCTGAGAAGGGAACATGCCTTCTTCTACGCCTACCATAAACACTAGCGGAAACTCCAAGCCTTTAGCTGAGTGAAGCGTCATCATTTGTACGGCGTCTTCGTGTTCTTCCGCTTGTCCTTCACCTGACTCTAGTGACGTATGGGCTAAAAAGCCTTGTAGTGGTGAGCTGTACTCTTCGTCTTCAGGCAGCTCATACTGATCACAAGCGCTAATTAGCTCTTCTAAGTTTTCTACGCGAGCACGGCCTTTTTCACCTTTTTCGGCTTGGTACATTGCCATCAAGCCTGAGGTTTGAATTGTGTACTTGGCTTGCTCATGCAAAGTAAGATCGCTAATTTTATCTTCTATTTGTTCAACGAGTTCTACAAACTTACTTACTGCGCCAGAGGCACGGCCAGATAAATGCTGTTGTTCTACAATTGCTTTTGCGGCATACCAAAGCGGTAACGACTCTGCTCGAGCACAATCGCGTATATGGCTCAATGTTTTATCACCAATACCGCGTGCTGGCGTATTAATTACACGCTCAAACGCGGCATCGTCTTGACGATTACCTACTAGGCGTAAATACGAAAGCGCATCTTTAATTTCTTGTCGTTCGAAGAATCGCATACCACCATAAATACGGTATTTTAAGCCTTCTTGCAGCATGGCCTCCTCGAGTACACGAGATTGCGCGTTACTACGGTATAAAATTGCGGCATCTTGTAGGGCATTACCTGCATTTAACCAACTTCGTAGTTTGCTACTTACAAAGCGTGCTTCGTCTAACTCATTAAATGCTGCATAAATAGAGATTGGCTCGCCGTCGTTACCGTCGGTCCACAAGCTTTTACCCATACGTTCTGAGTTATTTTGAATTAATGCATTAGACGCTTTCAGAATAGTTGCTGTTGAACGGTAGTTTTGTTCAAGGCGAATGGTTTCTGCGCTAAAGTCAGTTAAAAAACGTTTAATGTTTTCGATTTTAGCACCACGCCAACCATAAATACTTTGGTCATCGTCGCCTACAATCATAATGCTGCTTGTATCGCCTGCAAGTAACTTTAACCATGCATATTGAATGGTATTTGTATCTTGGAACTCGTCTACTAGCATATGTGCAAAGCGTTGCTGGTAATGACGCAGTAACGTAGGGTTATTTTTTAACACTTCGTAGCTGCGTAGTAATATTTCGGCAAAATCTACTAGGCCAGCTCTGTCACAGGCTTCTTGATAGGCGGCGTAAACACGCAGCATCATTTGTTCGTTAATATCGTATGCTTGAATATCTTTAGGGCGAAGTGCTTCATCTTTTTTGGCGCTTATGTACCAGCCAAATTGTTTAGCAGGCCATTTTTTATCATCAATATTCATCGATTTTAATAAGCGCTTGATCATCCGAAGTTGATCGTCAGAGTCTAAAATTTGAAAGGCTTCTGGTAGGTTAGCTTCACGGTGATGAGCACGTAAGATACGATGCGATAAACCATGGAACGTACCAATCCACATACCACCTACAGGGGCTTTTAGTGTTTCTTCAACGCGGCTGCGCATTTCTTTAGCCGCTTTATTAGTAAAGGTTACGGCAAAAATACTGTAAGCAGATGCTTGCTCAACTTGCATAAGCCACGCAATACGATGAACTAACACTCGTGTTTTGCCAGACCCAGCACCTGCTAATACCAGCATGTTTTGTAGTGGGGCTGCAACGGCATCGCGTTGTTTGTCATTTAAGCCATCGAGTAATTGTGAAACGTCCATCGTTACGCCTTTTTAATCAATATTGTGGGCAGTATAACAGGTGTTTTTGTTAGGCTAAATAAAATACTGTTTTTATAAACAGCTATTTATAAAATAGCCTTAAAAACGAGTAACTTGCTATTTTTTTGAACAAACAAAAAGTGTAAACGCACAATAAAAATTGCTAATTTGACCTAAAGTTAGCAAAATTTACTAACTCTCTAAATCTAGACTAATTTAACTATATGATTTGTAAGCCTTAATAAATTGGCATAGAGTGTGTAAGTAGATAATTATAAAATCAAATAAATACAGAGGTTAGTATGGCAGATCAAGGTTCTGGCGGTAACGTAATCGCAGCATTATGTAATATATTTTTTCCTGGTTTAGGGCAGTTAGTGCAAGGGCGTATTTTAGCGGCTATATTTTTTGCACTCGCTATTATAATAAGTTACGCACTAATTTATGTGCTTGTAGGTTTTGTACTTGTGCCTATTATTTACTTATGGTCGATTATTGACGCAGCGCGTTATAGATCGCGAAGTTAACGGCTTTAAAGTTGAGTAAAATAGCGCCCTAGTGGCGCTATTTTACTTTATATGTCCTGTGGTTTGCGGGCGTTTACGTATATAATTACGCAATTAAAGATTTACAGGCAAACCCTATGGAATATCAATTTATTCGCGACCCTATTAGTGGGCTACGTATTAAAATAAGCAGTGAACACGCCATTATTGGTCGCTGGCTAAACGAAGAAATAGGCAAAGACAAAGTAGCTATGGTGCAAGCGCTTATTGCATCGGTGAGTTCAAGCTATGAGCCGTTAACGCTAAAAGGCCAAGAAATAGATTTAATATTAACCAAAGACGAAGCACTATTTGAAGCCCATGCGCTTCATCAAGACAGTGAAGACCTAATAGCGTATCAAGATGACGATTTAGCGCTTGAAGAAAATGGTTTAAGTAGTGGTTGTGGCTTTGAAGATTTCATTGATTTAATTGACTCATGGCATGAATTTACGACTTCACGATAAACATAATTAGCACACTAATGAAATATACAGCAATGCACAATCCGCATTTTATCTGTATTATTACACCAACGAAATTACGCCAACCAGAACGACAGGAATTGATATGTCTGCCAATTTAAACAAGCTAGTAGTGATGCTAGAAATGCAAAACGCCATGAATACCAAAGTACATGAGCAATGGTTTACTCAAGGATTTGAATGGTACCGCGCTATTTGGGTTGAGTGTGCTGAAATGCTGGATCATCATGGTTGGAAATGGTGGAAAAAACAAACACCAGATACCGAACAAGTTATTTTAGAGTTGGTTGATATTTTTCATTTTGGTCTATCGCTTAGAATTGACGGCAAAACTAGCTACGAAGACTTAGCAAAGCAACTTGAAACTGAGCTTAGTAATGCTCAACAAGCGGATGACTTTAAACAAACGCTAGAAATATTAGCGGCTTGCGCTGTTGCAGATAAAACGTTTAATGCCGCTGCCTTTGCCGGCTGTATGGCGCAAATGGGTATGGATATTGATGATTTATATCGCGGCTACGTAGGTAAAAATACGTTAAACTTTTTCCGCCAAGATCACGGTTACAAAGATGGTAGCTATATCAAAGAGTGGAACGGGCAAGAAGATAACGAGCATTTAGTTGAAGTAGTTAAAAGCCTTGATACGGAACATGCAGATTTTGCAAAGTTAGTATACCAAGGTCTTGAAGCGCGTTACCCAAAAATCTAGCCCAAGTAAACTACGTTAAATAATCTTACGATAGTCGGTAACACTCAGGTAATCGGCTATTTCGTTATGTGGTTGTTGGCTATCAGGGTTAGCAACTGCAAGTAAGTGCTCAATGCCGTATTCTCGTGCGGCATTTAATACCGGCACACTGTCATCTACAAACAAAGTGCGCTGCTTATTAAACCCTAAGTCTTTTTGTACTTGGTGCCACAAACTTTGCTGCTCTTTACTTACTCCATATTCATGAGTAGACACTACACCATCTAGGTAGTTATCAATCGCTGTATGCTCAAATTTCAGCATGACACTCTCAGGGTGGGCGTTGGTAAGTAAAATTAACTCTTTGCCTGCTTTTTTAAGCTCAGTTAAAAAATGAGGTACGTCTTCGCGCATTTTAATTAAATGCTGAGACTCTCGTTTAAGCTCCATTATAGGCAAGCTTAATTGCTGCTCCCAATAATCTAAACAATACCACTGTATTTGACCGCTCACAGCTTGATAGCGTTTTAAAATATCTGCTTTAGCTGCATCTAGGCTAATGCCTCTCGCTAATGCGTGTTGCGCAGGGATAACGTTAAGCCAAAAATGACTGTCGTAATGTAAATCGAGTAATGTTCCATCCATATCGAGCAAAACGGTATCGATTTTTGACCAATTTAACATAGGAATTTCAACTTATAAGGTTTATTATTGAACTAACTGCCATGATAGCAAATTAACGCCAATGACACAGAAAAAGCACCCAACACCACCACAAATCCTCAGTAACAATGTTGTTGCTAAAAGTCGCCTGTTTACTGTGGAGTCTTTAGAGCTAAAGTTTTCTAATAACGAAGAGCGTCAGTATGAGCGAATTCGCGGCGGTGGCCGGGGAGCAGTGATGATTGTTCCGTTAAGTGCAGATAACGAATTGCTACTTGTACGTGAATACTGTGCGGGCACAAACGATTACCAGTTAGGTTTTCCTAAAGGCTTAATCGATCCGGGCGAAACGCCAGAGCAAGCTGCTAACAGAGAGCTTAAAGAAGAAATTGGCTTTGGTGCTGAGTATTTTAAACCATTAAGAACAGTAACAATGGCGCCGAGTTACTTTAATGCCACTATGCATATTTTATTTGCTAAGCAATTATACCCACAAACCCTTATTGGCGACGAACCAGAGCCGCTTGTTGTTGTTAAGTGGCCATTAACTCAGTGGCAGTCATTATTAGACCAAGAAGATTTTACCGAAGCACGCAGTGTTGCAGCTTTGCTATTATTAGATAAGTATTTAGCGTCTGGAGCTGCCGATGAATAAATTAATCGAACCGTGTATTGAATTAGCTGAGCGTGCTGGTGATGCAATTATGGCCATTTATAAAAAAGGCGATATTGGCCAACAAGAGAAATCAGATAATACGCCTGTTACCAAAGCTGATTTAGCAGCAAATGACGTACTGGTTGCTGGATTAAAAGCACTTGCGCCCGATATCCCAATTATGTCGGAAGAAACACCTATACCTGCACTCGCCGACAGACAGGACTGGCAGCGTTATTGGTTGCTCGATCCAATGGATGGTACAGGCGAATTTATTTTAGAAAGTGGCGACTTTGCAGTAAACATTGCATTGATTGAAAATAATCATCCTGTGCTTGGCGTTATTCATTGGCCTGCAAAAGGTGTGACTTATTTTGCTACAGCTAAAAATGGTGCCTTTAAACGTGAAAACTCAATTGATAAGCAAATATCTGTAGCGCCGCCAGAGAACTTGACGCTTGCAGTGAGCCGCCGCCAAAAAATAGAAGCGGTGAGTCAGTATTTAAATAGCCAGTTTACAACGATTGCTATTGGTTCGTGTTCTTTAAAAGCCTGTACTGTTGCAGAGGGCAAAGCCGATTGTTTTTTAAGAATTGGTCCAACGGGAGAGTGGGATACAGGTGCTTCACAAGTTATCGTTGAAGAAGCCGGTGGTTGTATTACCGATGCAGAATTTAACCCGCTAACGTACAACCAACGAGAGAGTACTGAAAACCCTGACTTTATAGTGATGGGACATCCCGACTGGGAATGGCAAAAAATGATTAATCCGCATCAAAGGTTGAGCGCAGAATAGTAATTTGATTGCTTTTTGTTCGGTTAAACAATTTTAATTAGTTTAGGCCTTGCATTAAATGTTTATTCCTATATAGTAGCGCTCTCTTCAAGGCAGGCTCGTAAATATTACGAAAATGTTTTAAAGAAATTACAGGCGCGGGATGGAGCAGTCTGGTAGCTCGTCGGGCTCATAACCCGAAGGTCGTCGGTTCAAATCCGGCTCCCGCAACCAATTCTTTATAAGATTTGGTTACTGTAAACTCTAGCTTAAGAGATAAAATAAAGTAGTCGATAGACTTAAAATATACAGGCGCGGGATGGAGCAGTCTGGTAGCTCGTCGGGCTCATAACCCGAAGGTCGTCGGTTCAAATCCGGCTCCCGCAACCAATTATTTTATAAAGATTTAGTGCAATAGGTAGTTTTAAAAGGTCGTCGGTTCACTCTTCACCTTCACAGCTCCCGCAATAAATTTTTAATTGGAAGCCAAGTTGTAATGTAAGCAACTTTAAACAAGTCTACAAATTTCAGGCGCGGGATGGAGCAGTCTGGTAGCTCGTCGGGCTCATAACCCGAAGGTCGTCGGTTCAAATCCGGCTCCCGCAACCACTGAAATTAAATATCTAAAAATTCAAAAAAATCGCACTCTTTATCGAGTGATTTTTTGCGTCTGGAATTTGCTAAAATACCTTATATTCTGCTTTATTTAATGTCTTCCCTCTAATACCTATGCCGTTTAACAAATAACTTATTTTTTAAAAAGAGTGTTTTATGTTAAAACGGTCAAAATATTTTAAGTAACAATACACATGACAGAACTTTATCACTGGTTTGATTTAATAGGCATTGCGGTATTTGCTGTATCGGGCACTTTGTTAGCGTACGAGAAAAAAATGGATGGTTTTGGGGTCGTAGTTTTAGCGACAGTAACTGCTATTGGTGGTGGTACAGTGCGAGATCTAATTTTAGATGTTCCTGTGTTTTGGTTACACGATCAAAGTTACTTTTTTGCCATACTAGCTTCAGTATTTGTTACAACACGCCTTATAAATAAACAAAAGCCGATACCTCATTATATTTTACAAACAGCGGATGCGTTCGGGTTAGCTTTTTTTGCAGTAATGGGGGCGCAAAAAGCACAGCTTGTTGGTATGCCCGATATGACTGCGGTAATTATGGCTGTAATTACAGGCTGCTTTGGTGGACTAATTCGAGATGTGCTTGCACGCGAGATCCCTATGCTATTAAAGGGTGAGCTTTACGCTATTACCTGTATAGCGGGTGGTACTGTTTATACGCTTGGCATTAGTTTTTCGTTAGCAACCGAAATGGCGATGGTATTAGGCATGTTAATGACCTTATTACTTCGTTTAGCCGCTATAAAATGGCAAATCACATTACACGTTTTTAAATATCCTGACTAAACTGGTGTAATCACACCATTTACTAGGATAAGGAATGTCGTTAGCTCGTATATTTTCTCGTGCTCAAGTGGGTATAAATGCCCCTGAAGTTATTGTAGAAGTTCACCTAGGAAATGGTTTACCTGCTTTTCATATTGTATTCTCTTATACCTTAAGTGTATTCTAAATAAGAGATAGTAATTTGGAGCTAGATAGTGGCTAGAAAAAACGCTTATTCATACATACGCTTTTCCAGTGAAAGGCAATTAAATGGTAACTCGTTAGAGCGTCAAGAGAGCTTGTTACAAAAATATTTGTCGGAAAACCCAGAATATCAATTAATTGAAGACTCATATAAGGATTTAGGAGTATCTGGTTATACTGGCGCGCATCGTGATGCTGATGGGAGACTAGGCCAATTTTTAGCAGCCTGTGAGGCAGGGCGAATAGCCAGTGATAGTTATTTATTAGTTGAGTCGATAGATAGACTAAGCCGTTTAAATGGTTTTGATGCTAATAAAATGATAATGGACTTATTAAAACATGTATCAATTATTACATTGGAAGATGGTAATACCTATACACGAGAGTCATTTAATAGCCACCAAATTTACGTCCTTCAATCCAAAATCCAGCAAGCTCATAGTTATTCCCAGCAATTATCATCAAGACTGAAAAAGGCTAGAAAATCTACAAGAGATAAAGTGCGAGATGGTCAGCTAAATAAAATAACTAAAACCTCACCCTCTTGGCTCAAATGGTCGGATTTAGAGAGTAAGTTCACCATTATTTCATCTAAGGTCAAGGTGGTTACTAAAATCTTTGAAATGTATGTTTTAGATGGGTTAGGTACTACTGCTATAGCTTCAAAATTAAATAGAGAAAAAGTACCAAGCTTTAATGATAAAGGTTGGCATGGTAGTTACATTGCAAAAATATTGTTCGATAGAAAAGTTATAGGTGAGATGAGAGGACGCTCACAAGAGGTTTTAGTCGATTACTACCCACAAGTTGTTAATACTAAACTATTTTTACTTGCTCAGGAACAAAGATTAACAAAAAGTAAGGCATTTAGGACGAGAGGTCAGAGTAATATCCAACCGTTTGATATTTATTCGGGAGTGATTTTTTGTGAGTGTGGGCAACCAGCCAAACTCAATAATAAAGGAAGTAACCGCTATATATATCAGTGTAGGAGTAGAAGTAATGGATTATGCTCTTTAAGTGATGGTTTAAACAAGTGCGATTTAGTATTTCATTTTGGTGCTTATTTAGATGCAAGTTTAATCAGGAACGTTCGTAAGATGAAAAGCGATTGGGTATTTGATAACGATATAGAAAATGAAGCTGACTTGCCCAATACACTAAAGGATAAAGAGGATAAGCTTAGGCGTAGATTAAGTATCTTTACGGATGAACTAGGTGATGCTATAGATGAATTTGAAATACAGGATATTAAAAGCAAAATAGAAGTTACTAGAAATGCTATTTCAGATGTAGTTTTACAGTTAAAGGGCAGACAAGAGAGTAAATTAACAAATCAGTTAAATCAAACGTTTGAAATGACTGATGTAGGTAATTGTGGGGTGGATTGGAACAGTTTTATTCGTGGCGATTCAAGGAGAATTACACCAAATTTTCGGGCTATGAACCTCAATAAAGCAATGATTAAGCAGAAAGTAAAAATTATTTTACATTCCAACTTTAAGTCCACTTTAGTTGCAAATGATTTATTAATAATGACGTTAAGTAAGCCGCATCGCTCATCTAGAGCTTTCACAAGTAGATTTAAAGATGGGAGCTTATATATAGGAATGGATGAAAAAAAAGCCGTAACGTTTGGTCAATCATTTGAGAAACCTGTTCTCACTGAATTTGTTGATGGGAAGCATAGGCCTATAGATCCTCAAATATTCGTTATTTAATATAGGGCTACTATAGAAAAATAAAAATAGCAGCTATTGCTATTTATTAAGAAACTATTGTTGCCTACACTTTGCGTTTGAGGTAAGTGCGATAACAAACACAGTATAAAAAAGTTTTTAAACCTGCTAATGTTAATATGCAACTAATTAAAAGGAATTTCAAATGATAAAGTTACTCCCTCTCTTAGCTCTCTTTAGTTTAAATGTTAACTCTTCTATTCTAGATTTAATCCCTACTCAAAAAGAGGGAATTATGTCTGAGCGAGATGCTGAAAAAATACTAAATAGTATTAATGCAACTTGTGGTGTGATTACTGGTAAAAGTAAACCATCAGGAAGAAGTATTGCTCAAGGTGCGTTGCTTTTCAATGAGCGAAGTGCTGCATTAGAAGTTATATCAGATGCAACTAAATACACTCTTGAGGAGGATTGTAAAGAAAAACTACCTAAAATGAATGAGGGAGTTTTAAAGATTAAGCAAGCAATGTTGAGTCGTTTAAGTGATGAATCTAAATTTACAGTTTATGGTTATAAAATAGGTGAGAGTAACGATGCGTTACAAGCAGGTGTAAGGTACGGTGTTCCTATCAGTAAGTTTGAAATTCTTTCATCATTATCTGGTGTTCAATGGGAGAAAGACGCTAAAGGTGAGATGGGCGTTGATAATGCGGGGAGGGTATCATCTCTAGTATTTAACTATTTGAAGCCAAAGGTTATTGAAGAAGATACTGAGAGTGGTAGAAAGTTGGGGAACTCTAATGCTGTTAACCGTTCAATACAGTCTTTAATGGTAAGTTTGATTAATGAGTATGGTTTTATAGTTAAACAAAATGTTATTGGTGACTATAGAAACTCTATATCTTTAACCGATGGATTAGTTCATGTGTTTATTGTTAAAAATGGGAACACTTTTAGGGTTGGATTTGGAAGAGAGGAGGAAGATTACATTAAAAACCCTCGCTTGGTCGATAGGATGGTTGCTACATATATTGACTCTGAGATAAATAAAACATTTAAAACATTTAAAACATTTAAACAAACCTTGTAAGGTGCTGGGGGGTCGATATATATCAAAAATGTTTGGCTAAACATCGACTGGCGACTATTTCATTGTTATTTTTTTGTAACTTGAATATTGTCTTTGCTCTCGCACATTCCCATATAGTTACGGGATACATTTTATCCCACGCTTCCATCAGTTGGCGTTGTGCTTTGCTCATGCTATATCGTTTGTATGCATCTTCCATATACAGATAAGTACGAGCAATTTGACCTCTAGCTCTTTCAGGTGGTTCAGCTTTTCTATCATCTATTTTCATACCACAACTGCCAAAATCACTTTTCGATGCAGGGAGCATGGTAAAGTTATAGTTACTTCTTAAAGCGTTTACAGCGCCAATAGCAGGGTAGAGGTTATACATATCAGCTTGCATGTGGCGATACTCTGTATTTACCTTTTCAGCACACCTACGGCCTTTAAATGACTTTCCTTTACTATTAACACACTGTTTGTGCCCATCTCTCCATTCAATAAAGCTACGTCCAAAGTTTTCTGCTGGTACAACATGCTCCCATTCAATTTTTTTAGAGCGTTTAATGTATTTAGTTGTGGAAAATCCTTCGGGGGCAATTACTTTTTTATGGGCGTCAAATACTGCACCGCAGTAAAGTGTAGTGCGATGCCTGTTGTAAACTTGTGTTTCTAAGAGTTTTTTAGCTTTACTAAATGAATCAATTTCTTGGTTTGTAGCAAAAACAGTTGAGGAGTAGAAAGTTACTATAGTTAGTATTGTAAGTTCTTTCATTCTAGACCTTAAAGGTTAATTCGAATAGGGTTTAAGAGTGAGTTTAGTCCACCAGTTCGTGCAAAACTATATGATATGTTTGTAAGAGGGCTAAACTAGTTAGCCCTTCATGATTACATCGATAACATAGTAAAAATTGAAATAATTAACTGTAAAAGCTTAACTGTTTCAACCGTTGAAATTTCTAAGGAAAAGTTGATTTTCAACATTAGTCCTCCAAAAAATAAATGAAGATACTTGATGATGGATCCATAATAAGTTACGCTCATTTTGCAAACCTGAGTACTCAGCTGGACTATTAGCAAGTGACTTTACTAACACCATATTGACGTATGGTGTTAGCCCTTCCACTAATATGACAATACAATATGTAGTGTTTTATCAGTTTCTAATCACAAGATAGAGTGCTTAAGTTCCTAATGCAAGGGACATTGTTGCCCCTTTTTGTGGATAACTTCGGGATAATCCATTTGTGTTGGTATACACTCACCTTCGAACAATCATTTAAATTGAAATATGCAAAAATCAACTAATGATCTGCTAAATTTACGCATTTTAAAAATAAATAATAAATGTGTCATTTAGTTTTAAAGGTAGTCATATAGTACTCTTAGAAGGGGGAAGATGGTGAATCAAATAAAATATGAAGGCCTGTTAGGCCTGCTTAGTAGCTAGCAAGCTCTATCTAGAGCTTATCGTCTTTGCCTCAAATATTAGCAACTATAATTCGATGTTCTCTGATTTTATATACCGATATAATGTTGCAATACTTATATCAGTCGCCCTTGCTGCTTTAGCTTTAGAGTAATCCATTTTAGTGATTAGATTAATAGCATCCTTGCAGGCTTTAACCGTTTTAGGTGAGACTTTTTTTCCTTTGTATAGCCCTTCTGCTTTAGCTCTGTCTATACCAATACGTTGCTTTTCTAGTATTTCTTCACGTTGCATTTCAGCTACTGCAGCAAGTGTTGTTAACACCAATTTACCCATCGAGCTTGTTACATCGATGCCACCAAGATCTTCTACAATCACCGATACATTATTAGTCTTCATTAGCTCTATAAATTCTAATACCTGCACAGTATTACGGCCTAGACGTGATACAGACAATACAACTATTGAATCACCAGTCTTTACCTTTTCTTTGAGCTCATTGAATGCTGGACGGTCTGTAGATTTACCGCTTATTTGTTCTTGGTACACAATAGCATCATTATGCTTTTCTTTAAGCTTGGCTACTTGTTGATTTACATTCTGGTCTGTTGTGCTTGTACGTGCATAAATATATTTAGTCATTGACAATACCTTAAACCGTTTCTTTAGAGTACCCTTATGATAATCGATTCTTTTAGGTTGGTCAAACACTAAAAGAGGTGGTTTTTATGGTGGATGGTTAGACTATACTCTAAAGATAGAGAGTTATAACCACCAACCTCACCGATTAACCCATTGATATATAGGTTTATTTTTCACTTATTGTATGCTTATTAATCAGTGCGATAAGTGAGTGGTGATAATTAAAATCTTTATTATCAATGAGTTATGTTTTTAGATCTGGTGTATGATGGTATTAATTTTTATCAGATTATTGTGGGGGATGGGGATTGCTATCCGTTAAGCAATTTAGCTATTTTCTGTTATCTTTAATTATGCAGTTACGCTTACTCTTTGAGGTTTTGTTCTTCGTAGCGTAGCTCATCCACGATAGCAGTCTAATCATAGTTTCATTAGTGATTGGCATTGAAACACATTTGAAACTCTTTGATTCTATCGATTCTAGATATTCTTGATAGTTGTTATTAAAAACGTCCCACTCATTTAGATATTTAGCTCCCGTTACAACGTTGTAAGCTTTAAAGCGATAACTTTTATCAGTGGGGTTTAAGTTTTTAGCTTTGTTGTTAGCTTTATTTTTCAATGCTTCACGTACTGTTGCCCGAAAGCTTTTATGAATATCTTTGCCTTCGTCGCATTTGTAAGTGATGTAGCAGTGATAATGAAGCCCTTTGTTTATCTTTACAGTGCTTGATTCATATAGCCCATCTTGAACCTCTGTTTCTTCGTTAGAGTCTTCTTGCTTAACAAAAATCAATGAGTCGGGAAAGCTTTCAGATAGAAATTCTGTTACTTGAGCAAACCGCTTATTATCATGTGCATGTAATATTAAGTGCGCCACTCGTTCACCATATATATTTTCAGGGTTCTCCTGATCAAATAGCTTAACTAACTTATTAAACCAGCTTACGTTTGCATCGGCTTTAAACTTCCTATGAATACTATTGATTAATGAGTGGTGAGTCGCTGGCATAATTAACTCCTTTTATTAGCTCTATTGGTATACTGATTTACATAAGATAAGTGCTTGTAGTTTTATCGTGTTAATTTGTTTTTAATTGCGTTTACGCTGGGAAAACCTTTTATTTAAAGGGAGTAAGAGCTTTTGTTGGGGGGGTTATTGGTATAAATAATGATTTGTAAGTCTTTGAAATTAAAAACAATCGTTAAATGGTAATCAGAGGGGTATCTATGTCTATACTTTCCTATATGATTAACCTTATGATAATAATATAAATGATGCAATCTTGTAAAGGTATTTCTTCCGCTATTTTAAATTAATTTATTACAGGCATGAAAAAAGCCCCTTTTATGTTGTACAAGAACAAGCAGTACATGAGTACAGGATATTGTAGACTCGCGTACCAAAGGGGCTTTGGTGCTTCAAAGTAATAATCAGTATAAGGGCGGTGTCAGTGGTTTAAGTAGTTTAGTAAGATGTTTGTGTTGTGGTGGTCTTGTAAGGGCTTGTACGTGGCTCTACAGGCGTTTAGGCAGCGTCTAGTAGTGCTTTGCGTAAGTTGTTCTGGTTTTTCTCTACTTTATCTAATCGCTGTTGTTCTTCTAGTGCCGATTTTTCGGCTGCGACTTCTTCAATTACTTCATTAATAACCTGCTCTTTAATTTGGATTAGGGATTTTTTGTAATCTCTTTTTATGTCGGCTTCAATTTTAGATAGTTCTTTATCTTGAAGGTTTTGAGGTTTCACCAAACAGACTCGGAAGACGCCATCACGGTTGCGAGTATACTGAGTTTCAACATCGTACAATTTATACTCTGATTTGATTGCAATGAGTAAATCAGATAAATCCTTAAACACTAGCAGTAGTTTTTCGTGAGTAGTAGTTCCTGCTCCAAGGTGGGGTAGTCCTTGATAGTAGGTTTGTGTAGCGAACGCTAGTTTCTGATTTAAAGTATCTTGGTTGAGTTCGAATTCATGGGCGCGAGCATCAAATTTGGCTTTAATAGCCTTTGGTAATGGCATGGTGTGTAGTATTCCTTTTCTGTGTGATTACTAGTGGATTTATTCGGAGGGGTAGATATAGATTGATATGTTATACTATAACGTATTATATACTGGATTCGAGTTTAACGCAATAGGTCGGAAAAGTGGTAAGATTAAATTTATGGTTGGGCATAAAAAATAACAATTCATATTGTAGGTTTGCCTGAAGCGTCTGTTAAAGAGTCGAAAGACAGGGTACGTAGCGCACTCGAAAACTCACAATTTGGTTTTCCCGATCAACGAATAACCGTAAATTTAGCCCCAGCCGACTTGCCAAAAGATGGAGGGCGGTTTGATCTGGCTATTGCAGTGGGTATTTTAGTCGCCTCTGGGCAAATAGTTTGCCCTGATATTCATAAGTACGAGTTTTATGGTGAGCTTGCTCTTAATGGTGAAGTGCGTGGTGTAAACGCTATTTTACCTTCGGTACTTGCTGCTAAAGAAGAAGATCGTTGCTGCTTTCTACCTCTTGCAAACGACAGCCTAGCAAGCCTAGTTAATGGCGTTAAACGCAAAGCCGTAAGCTCTATTCAAGAAGTGTGGGGGGACTTACTTAATCAACAACCCTTACCATTGAATATAGAGTACCCCGACTGCACACAAGCCCCTGACTTTTTACTCGATTTAAGCGATGTAAAAGGTCAGCCCGGTGCAAAGCGAGTATTAGAAATAGCCGCAGCTGGCGGGCATAATTTACTATTTTTAGGGCCTCCTGGCACTGGTAAATCAATGCTGGCCCAGCGAATGGCTACAATTATGCCTACTATGTCGGACGATGAAGCTATTTCAACAGCTGCGCTTTACTCTATTATTGGGCAATCCATAGATTTAACTAATTGGCGACAGCGGCCATTTCGTAATCCGCATCATACGTGCTCAGCTGTTGCTTTGGTGGGGGGCTCTTCAAATCCCAAGCCTGGTGAAATTTCGCTGGCACATAACGGTGTGCTTTTCTTAGATGAGTTACCGGAATTCGAGCGTAAGGTGCTTGATTCACTGCGTGAACCAATGGAGACCGGCACTGTTACTATTTCACGTGCAGCTAGGCAAATGGAGTTCCCAGCGCAGTTTCAGCTTATTACGGCATTAAACCCAAGCCCAACGGGGAGCCATACTGATAAGCGGGCAACTCCTGATCAAGTTATGCGTTATTTATCACGCGTGTCGGGACCTTTTATTGACCGTATTGATTTGCAAATAGAACTACCTCGTTTAACGAGTGTTGAGTTACAAAGTACCAAACCAGAAGAAACCAGTGCAGAGGTTAGAGCAAGAGTTGAGGCTGCATATTATGTGCAGCTAAAACGCCAAGGTAAGGTTAATGCGAGGCTTAATAATAAAGAAATGAGTGTGCACTATGAACTTGCGCCAGCAGAGTTGCAGTTTTTAGCCAGAGCAAGCGAGAAGTTGTCTTTATCGCCACGCTCTTATCATAGAGTAATTAAGGTAGCGCGAACTATTAGTGATTTAAAAGGGGCTGAAAATATTAGTTTAAATGAGCTTAAAGAGGCACTCAATTACCGCGCATTTGAGCGCCTTATTGCGCAATTAACTAAGTATTAAATAGAGAGCATATAGCCTTTACCGCGCACGGTAACAATGCGTTTTTGATCTTTTTCGTCATTTAATTTTTTACGTAAACGACCAATAAGTACATCAACAGTACGATCGTTTGGACTCCAATCGGGCTGGCCTATTTCTTCTGATATTTTTTCACGGGATGTGGCTTTACCTGCATTACTAATTAAGCAAATAAGCACTTTATGTTCGGCTTCAGTTAAGCGTGATTCAACACCAGCAGCAGTAATTAGTGTGCGGTTATCGGGATGAAGCTTAAAGTCAGCATATTCTATAAACTCTTCGCTTTCGTCGTCTTCTAGGTTAACGGCAACACGCTTATAGAGCGCGCGCATGCGAAGCTCTAACTCAAGTAAATCAACAGGCTTACAAATATAGTCATCAGCACCTTGAGCAAGACCTGCAATACGATCGGCTTGGGAGTCACGACTCGATAATACAATAACGCCAATATCGGTCAGTGTGTTTAATTCTTTTGCGAGCTGAAGCCCGTCGCGCTTTGGTAAGACAATGTCAATTATGGCTAATGATATAGCACCGCGCAGGTTTACCCGCTGCCTTACAATGTTAAGTGCATCAGCGCCAGTTGGGTCTACCTCTATTGTAAATTCGGTATCTGCAAAGTGATTTTGGATGCGTTTAACGAGTAGTTCATCGTCTTCAACCAATAAAACATTAATAGCCATAGTACTTTATTTTGAATGCTTATAGCTCTGTATGGTAGCACCATTAGGTAAATGCTGAGAAGGGGGTTTATTGGTTTTAAGTAACTTAATATTTCAAAGGTGTATAAGACGTTATTAGAGGATGAGGTTAGCACCTTTAAACTAATTAAAAGGTGCTAAATAATTAATTCTACTATTAATAAATCTTTATTAAGTCGTTATTTTAAAGATTCAGGCTCAGTCATTTTTATACATTGAGTCCCACCATTGAGGCTCGTTTTTTAGCTTTTTATCAAAGTATGCGAGCATGGTGTTCCACCAATCAAATCGTTTATCGCGTGCAAAAATTTGATGGTCGGCGCCTTTGTATTCTATCAACTCTACGTCCTTATTAAGCAGTTTAAGCGCAGTGTACATTGTTAAGCTTTCGCCAACAGGTACATTGGTATCGCTATCACCATGAAGAAGTAGCATAGGTGTTGTTACTTTGTCGGCATGAAACACAGGGCTATGTTGGCTGTAAAGCTCAGGGTTATTCCATGGGAAGCTATTTTTTGATGCTTCGCCAGAATATAAATAACCCCACCAACCTTCACCCCAATACGAGGTAATATTAGAAATACCCGCATGAGCTATTGAAGCACTAAATATATCGGTTTTAGTTGCCAATAACATGGTCATGAAGCCACCGTACGATGCCCCTAAGTTACCTACTTTTTTACTATCAACATAGTTGTATTTATTTAAAAAGGCTTGCGTGCCTTCGATAATATCGTCTGCGGTATAGTCGCCCCAGGCATTAACATGCTGCGCTGAAAACTGTTGTCCAAACCCTGTTGCGCCAGTAGGTTGCACTATATAAACAACGTAGCCATTTTCTGCCCATAAGTTAAACGGATAACGACCTGTAAAACCACGTGTAACTGGTGAAGTACCGCCGTAGTAATAAACGAGCGCTGGGTGCTTTTTAGTCTTGTCTAAATTGCTAGGAATGTAAACACGGCCAGTTATTTCAACCCCATGTTTATTTTTAAAATTAAACTCTTCTAATGTAGGGAGTCGTGTATTTGCATAACTACTTGGTTTTGAATCCCATATTAAATCTGTTTTATTTTTACTTACGTTCAGGCGCTTTAGTTGTTGTGGTGCTAAAGCGTTAGTGCCACTTAATAAAATTTCGGTATTACGGTCGTGTGAGTAACTAAATTGTTCAACAATATCCAATCCCGTATTTAACTTTTTAAAGCGCTGCTTACTTAAATCAAATAGATAAAGTGGTTGAGTGTCTTGCTCTGTTACTTTAATGAGCGCATCGCCGTTTTCTAAAACGTGCAGTTGGCCAATAGCAGAATCGAACTGTTTACTGAGTGCTTTTACGTTTTTACCGCTTTCAGTAAGTAGGTAAAGTTGCCCGTCGTAGTTATTAGCAAGCATTGCTTTTGGTAGTGCTCTGCCTGCGCCATTTTTAAAGTCGGGGCCTGCAACTACATAAATATCTTTATTTGCGTATTTAGCTAAATTAAATGTTTTGAATTTACCAAGCGATGAAAACTTATTTGATTTTAAATCGAGTTCAACTAACTCTGTTTCTGGGTGAGTTGATGCCTGCATTGCCATTACTGGGCGGCTCATTAATACTTTGCCACGGTTACTATTTGAATCTTCAAGGCTGTAAGAAAGAGGGCCTTGGCTAAGTGCTTTTGTTAAACCACTTTTAGTATCAAGCATATAAATTTGGCTGATGGAACGTGCATAAGACCAGCGATCTTGCAGACCTTTATAATGCTTAGTTAAGCTATCGGTACTCTCAGGTGATTTAGACCAGCTAAACAAAAGACTACTGTCGTTATAAAAGGTAAAGCCATTAGCTCCTTCTAAATCGTTTGCTAATGTTTTTATTGAGAGGTTTTTACGGTTAAGTTGTTTAAGCTCACCATTTAACAAGTACACTAAATATTGGTTATCTGGACTCCAAATAATGTTACTTGGTTGGCCTGCTTCAAAGCGATAAAGCGTTTGATTGTCTGAATCTTTAAGAACAGTAACTGTATTTGCTTGATTTTGTGTTTTATCACTATAAGTACGAGTGGTTGTAACGTACTGCTTGGCATTAGGTGCGAGTGATAATTGGCTAATTGTAGGGGCATCAAATAGTTGTTTTGCAGATAAACGTTTTGTTTGTAAAGTGCTGAGCGTAATTTTATCAATGTCGCTTTTAGGTGCAAAATCAAGCGTTACATCGTGCCAATTAGCTACTTGCTGGGCTACTACTAAAGCAGTGTGAGTACTGTTATTTAAAGCTAACTTATAGCTATTTTTATCGCCTGTTTGTAGTTCGCCATTAATAAATAACTGACCTTGCTCAATCCCTTTTAAGGTAAGCGTACCCTGGGTAAAGCGGGTTGTTTCAATATCAAACTTTAATGCCTGTAACCCACCTAAAGTGAGCGCATTGATTTTATTAAATGGCTGCCAGTTTTGTTTTTTCCCAAATACAGAAAAACTATCTTTGTCTGCTTGTAGTTGCGGCAATAGGTTGTTAATAATCGCACTACCATGAGGTGTCTGAAAAGGCTTTAACTGCATGTCTTCGGCAAGTGGGCCGATAAACTGAATTTTTGATTTATCCAATGGTGCAGCTATTGCAGCAAAGCTTAAGCTGCTAAGCGTTAAAAAAGCTGCTGCGTACTTAAATAGCTTATTTTGATGACACCATGGTGCGCTAAATTTCATTATTATGCCTATTATTATTGGAAGTTTGGCCAAATATAGCATGTATTGTTACCATGCTCACATAACCAATATAGAGGAGAGAAAGTGACTTTACTGATAGTTTATATGGTAGTGGCGATTATTATTTCGTTTTTATGTTCTGTGATGGAGGCTGTGTTATTAAGTATTTCGCCCAGTTATGTTGCATCACTTAGAAAAAAACACCCTGAGCTTGCTAAACAGCTCGAAAAGCTTAAAAACAATATAGATCAGCCTTTAGCTGCTATTTTAACTTTAAATACAGTTGCCCATACTGCAGGTGCAGCGGGAGTTGGCGCACAAGCGGCTGTCGTTTTTTCCGATGCGGCTGTAGGTATTGCATCAGCTATTATGACATTTCTCGTATTAATTCTTTCTGAAATTATACCTAAAACCTTGGGGGCTAATTACTGGCGAGCTTTAACCCCAAGTGTTACTTACGCTTTACGGTTTTTAGTTATATCGCTAAAGCCTTTTGTATGGTTTGCTCAAAAGCTAACAAATTTAATGGGTCCAAAGCACGATGAGGCTTATTATATTCGTCAAGAGATAGAGGCAATGGCAGATATAGGCACGGAGTCGGGAGCATTACATCAAGATGAATCTGATATTATCCGTAATTTGTTGCATTTTAAGCATGCAAAATTATGTGACTTAATGACGCCGCGAACTGTTATTTTCAAAATCCATAAAGATTTAACAGTTAATCAGTATTTAAATGAACATGGATCGTCATCGTTTTCTAGAGTGTTGGTATTTGATAAAGATGCCGATGATATCGTTGGGTTTGTGCATAAAAACGATATTATGCTGGCATTTCACCGCTTAGGCACCGATTACAAAATTAGCAAATTGATTAAGCCTATTTATACGGTGCCAACCTCTCAGAATGTATCGTCATTACTGCAAACTCTTTTAACAAAGCGCACGCATATATGCTTAGTTGTTGATGAGTACGGTGACGTACAAGGAATTGTAACGCTAGAGGATATGATTGAAGCTTTAATGGGGTTAGAAATTGTAGATGAGCGTGACCAATCTACTAATATGCGCGCAGTAGCTAAGCAGCGTTGGCACAAACGCTTAGCAAGTAGTGCGCATATAGTCAGTGAGGAAGATAAACACACTCGGGGTGATAATTAGCTAACAGGCCCCGAGTAAATATTAGTACCGCTTTAAGCGGGGCTGCCATCAGTTTTTAGCCAATCTTTAGCCCAAGATATAAATTCGTCTTGTGGTTTAGGGCGACTAAATAAAAAACCTTGTATGGCTAGGTTTCTTCTATAGTGCCTTAAATAATCGAGCTCTTCTGGGCGTTCAACGCCTTCCGCCACTAAATCTAAATTATCTTTACTCGTAATATTAAATAACGAACTTACAACCACTTGAGAAAATAAATCTGTTTCTATATGGCTAATGAGTGAACGGTCTATTTTAATTTCAGTAAAAGGAAGGTTTCTAAGCTGATCCATATTAGTAAAACCAACACCAAAGTCATCTAGCGATAAACCAAAGCCATGCATTCTTAATCTATTTAGTGTTTCTAATTGCATGAGGCTTGAGAGTGCATGTTGTTCTGTTATTTCTATAATTATATTACTAGGCGTGAGTTGGTTTAATTCTAAAATAAGTAGTAATTTATTAGGGCAGTTTAGATCGTCAAGCTGGGTTGGCGATAAATTAAAGGCCATTTTAAAATCATGACCTAGTTGTGCTGTCATATTTTTGAATTCGCTGGTAGCTTTTTCAAAAAGAGAAAATGTAATTTGATTAATTAAGTTGTGTTGTTCGGCAGTATTTATAAAACGGCAAGGTAAAATAATATTGTCGTCTTTACTTGATAAAATACGCGCTAACACTTCAACGCTTTCAATTTTATTGTTATCCGCGTTTATTTTTGGTTGGTAAAAAGGCGTTATTTCATCGTTTTTTAATGCATCAATAAGCTCATCTTTTGAAATGACTGGCTCTTTTAATAAAGTGTGGCTGTTTAATTGCGCCACTTTAATAAGTAACCTACTAACCTGAGACAGTTGAACTGGCTTTGGAATATTACCAATAAGGTGAGCGTTATGTTGTTTCGCGAGATTGGCAGCTAAGCTAATAACTTTATGGTCCATTTCAGAAACAATTATTATACCGCCTTGATAATGTAACTCTCCTAAGTGGCGGATTAATTCCATGCCGTCCATTTCGGGCATATTGAGATCAGTAAAAATAGCATCAAAGTAGTTGATATCCTCTTTAACTTTTTCAAGCGCTTCTTTTGCATTCAGGCACGTAGTTATAGTGTTAGACATACCCAATTCGTTAAGTATAGCTTCCATAACGATCAAAATTGCTTTTGAATCGTCAACAACTAAAATATTAGGCACTATCTTCTTCACTGTTATCCCTTTCAATGTATCGCTTGGAGTTACTATAAAAGTAGTAGTGTTTTTTTATTTTGTCAGTATCAAATGCTTTTATTTTGAAAATAGTTACCTAGCACCTTCCCTCGTGTTTTTAAGCTGATTAGGTATACTAGCGCCATTGTTTTAAACGGTCTTAATTATGATAAGAATAGATCTTACCCTAGCCGAGCAACCATTTTCGCTTATGGTGTCTGGGCAAAAAATTGTGCAAGTGTTTCATGGACAACAAGCCATTACCTTTGATAACCCTCGTGAAAACTACTATCAGTTTACTTATGACAACAAAAAAATAGGTATCGATACAGAGACAGCGGAGGAGCAAAGCATTTCGCTTTTTGTAGATGATCAATTTGCAACACAACTTGCGCTACCAGCACCTAAAAATGGGTCACCTAAAAAAGGCTTTTTAGGTCTGGCTGCATTAGGTTTTAAGCTTTTTAAAAGTGCTAAGGTAATTAAAGTAGTGCTTGCGGGGGCTTCTGTTGCAGGCTATGCGTGGTTATTTAGTATTGAATTTGCACTAATGCTCATTGGTTGCTTAGTCGTACACGAGTACGGCCATGTGCGAGCAATGAAATACTTTGGCATAAAAACCAAAGGTATTTACTTAATTCCGTTTGTTGGAGGGCTTGCTGTAAGTGACGATAAAATAACGACTCGTTGGCAAGATGTCGTTATATCACTAATGGGGCCTGCGTTTGGTTTAATTACCTCGGTGTTGGGTGTCGTTTTATATTACGCCACCGAAATGGAAATATTTGCAGGTGTGGCGGTTCTTAGTGCGTTATTAAATTTATTTAACTTGTTACCAATTTTGCCACTTGATGGCGGGCATGTATTAAAAAGTATCAGTTTTTCAATGCGTTCATGGATTGGTTTAAGTGTATGTTTACTCGGTGTACTGTTTGGCTTATGGCTGAGCTACACATTTGGCTTAATGTTGCTGGTGTTCTTTTTGTTTGTAGGTGCGCTGGAAATTGTATTTGAATGGCGAGGCCGTCACTACTCACATTTAATGCCGCTAGATAAATATGGTCAAGGCTTTTCAGCGGTTATGTACGCCATTGTCGTCGCTGGGCATGTAGCCGTAATGATGCATTTTGCCGATTCAGAAAATCCAATATTGAGCCTGCCGATGACTATTTTATCGAGCTAGCAATAATAACAGCATGGTAGCTCAAAGCTCGCTCACCATGCTGTTTTTTGTACGTTGCTTTTAAGGTTTTTATGCATTTGTTGTTTAGAAAGGAAGCTGTCGCTCAGTAAAGTGGGCGTTTAACAGGGGCAATTACGCTTGCCCAACCATTCTGAATAAAATTAACTGTGTTTATTTTAGCTTGTGTGGCGATAGCAAAATGTTAGTTTTGGTTTGTTTCTTAGTGGGGTAATTGATAAGGTATTATCCCTCAGTATGAAAAATAACAATAAGCAGTGAGCTGATAAAATTATGGATGATTCGATAAAACAACAAGTAAATCAAAGCACAGGGGAATATTTATTGTTCACGCTTTATTGGTTGGCCTTTTTTTTACTGGTGCTCCCAATATCCTCAAACGAGATCCTTTCTTTATTGGATGGTGGATCACTAGTATTCAAATCCAATCCTATTTACCTTTTTATATCTACCTTCCTCATTGCTGTACTTACCCTGCCATTTTTAAAGTCTACTCTTGATGCGCAAAATAAAAGCGACGTTATTGGGCGCTTAGCAATAAAAAAATGGCTCTTTTTCCTTTAATCATTACAGTACTATTAACAGCGGCTTACGTTTTACTGGAACAAGGTTTTTTTGGTTTTATGGAAGTCGCCGTGCCAGACTTTACGTTAGAAATTAAAGCACAAACAAACTCGCTTTTAGATAAAATTTTGCTGCTTTTAGCAGTAGTATTTATTGGGCCTATATATGAGGAAGTAGTTTTTCGAGGAGTGGCATTCTATAGGCTGAAAAAAACCGCCTTGGGAGCTATTGGCGCAATTATTATCCCAAGTATTGTGTTTACATTGATACATGGGCAGTATGATCAAGTTGAAATTTTTATTTCTGTGTTTGTATTTTCTTGCTTGATGGGACTACTTCGTCATCTATCGGGTAACTTGTGGTATTGCATTATCGCTCACATGATCTGTAATTTATTAGTACTAGGTGACATTATTTTTTGATATTAAATGACTTACCAGTTAACTTTATTTTCTTGCTTAGTTCTTTTGGTTTGCAGCTAGCAAGCGCGATATAAAATCGCGCGTATTTATTACCAAAATACTACGGATAAAAATTTAGCATTAATGCAATGAACGCCCCTGTTACAAATAACTGCACAACACAAAATCCCATAATATCTTTTGCTTTTAAGCCCGCTATAGCCAATACGGGTAATGCCCAAAAAGGCTGAATTAAATTGGTCCACGCATCGCCCCACGCAACAGCCATAGCAACACGTGATATATCGGCACCTAGCTCTTGTGCTGCAGGTATAACAATAGGTGCTTGTACTGCCCATTGCCCGCCGCCTGAGGGCACAAACATATTAACGAGTCCTGCACTTATAAAGCTAAAGAATGGCAAGCTATCAGCATCTGCAACGGCAATAAAGCCACGTGATATCTGTTGTGCTAACCCTGTATCGACCATCACCGCCATAATGCCAGCATAAAACGGAAACTGAATAACAATACCCGCACCACTTGGAATTGCTTGTTGCAGGCTATTAAGTAAATTATGGGGTGTTTGATGCAGTGTAATAGCTAAAAACAAAAACACGGCAATAACGCTATTAAGGTTTAAGTTTCCGCCAGCAATAAAAAAGTAATAACCTAAATATGCCAAACCTAATGAGCCAATTGCCATACCGAGTAGTTTACTTTGTTCCAAATGTTGGGCGGGTCTGGTTATTGTTGTGGGCTTAGGTGTTGTCTCTTGTAAAAGAGTTGAGTCGATATATATGCTTTCTTGCTTGCTTGGCAGCATATAGCGATTAACGAGCGGCATAATAATGAATAAGCCTACTAATATGGCTATGTTAAAACCCGCAAATAAAGTGTGCTCTGTACTAATAATACCAATGCTGGCCTCTGAAAAGTGACCTTCGGTTGCGATAGTTAAAGGAATCGAACCTGCTAACCCGCCATGCCATACAACAAAACCCGAGTAAGCGCTGGCTACTAATAATCGATAATCAACATGCGTATTTTTAGCAATTGCTTTGGCAAAAAGGGCACCAATAACTAAGCCAAATCCCCAATTTAACCAACTCGCTAAAAGCGAAATAAGCGTTACTAATATAATTGCTTTAGGTGCGGTGCTTGCAAATGTTGCTAGTTTTTCTAATAACTTACTTATAGGTGGCGTACTTGCCAACATGTAGCCTGTAACTAACACCAGTAGCATTTGCATGGCAAAGCTTAATAAGTTCCAAAACCCACCACCCCATGCTTGGAGTACTTCAATACTGGTTGCGGTGGTAAATAAGCTTGCACTGATAAGAGTAATTATTGTAAGTAAAATCACAAATATAAAGGGATCGGGAAGGTAGCGCTCTACAAGTTTAGTAAAAGGCGCGGCTATTTTATTAAGCATAAATACAACTGTTTTGGTTATTATTTTAACGTTAATTAATCATGAAAAATCACTATTGGCAAACAGCATTTAGTCTTATATTAACGGTTAAAAGCTTAAACATTGCTTAAAAGCAGCGCTTACAGTAACGTACTGTTTATAGATAACTTAATAACAAAGACTTTGTATTATGCCGGTAATATTTAAAAGGCTAGCTTTACTTCTTCGTGCTCATATAGATCAGTTGAGTTGGCAAGCAGTGGCATTAGCTATTTTGACTCATATGCTATTAACATGGGGATTATTGTTTATAGCAAACGAGGAAGCGTTAACCTCGCTTACTACCTTTTTTTACTATTACACAGTAACAACATCAACAGTGGGGTATGGTGATTTTAGTCCAACTACTGATCTTGGTCGTTGGGTGGTGGCATTAATACAAATTCCATTTGGTTTAGCTTTATTTGGTGTTTTGCTAGGAAAAGCAGGACAAACTGTTACTTATTTAATTAGGCGCGCTATGACTGGTGATAAAAACTTTGCCCACAGTAACAACCATATTATTATTTTTGGTTGGCATGATACTCGTACAAAAAAGATGATTGATTACATTTTGGCAGATACGAAACGAACCGAACGTCGTATTTTACTCGCGGTAACAGAGCAAATGGATCATCCTTTTTTAGCTAACGAAAGCGTTGATTTTGCACGTTTAACTAGTTTTACAAACTTAGGGGAGTTAGAGCGTGTTGCTATTCGCCGTGCTGACAAAGTGATTATAGATGGTCAAGATGATGACCAAACATTTACCACAGCACTGCGTATTAGTCGCTTAGTAAAAGACGATTGCCATATAAGCGCTCACTTTTTAGATGAAACCAAAGTTGAGATGATGCTAGAGCATTGCCAAAATGTAGAGTGTAGTAGTGCAAAATCAGCTGAGATACTCGTACGCTCAATGCAAGATCCAGGTTCGAGCCGGGTGCAAGAGGAGCTGCTATCTACTTTGCACGGCGATACACAATTTAGCTTGAAAGTACCAAATGGCTGCAAAGATATGGAGTTTGGTACTTTGTTTCATCATTTTAAGCTTGAACATGATGCAATACTGTTGGGTGTAGCTCATAATTTAAGTGCGCAAAATATGGATTTAAATCCACCATTAGATTACAAAGTAAGTGAAGGCGATATTTTGCACTATATATCGGTAGATCGAGTATTAAGTAGTGAAGTTGACTGGTCGAGTCTAGAAAAATAATGAATGAAGTTGTATTTTTAATTGTTGTTTTAAGTGCTTATATATTACCTGTTGTTATTGTACTCAACAGTAAGCGTACACAGGGTCATGAAAAAAATGGCTGGCTAATGGGAATAATTATATTTTCTTGGTTAGGATTAATGATGTACTTTGCCATTGTGCCCAAGTATGGGCACAAAAAGAAAAAAGCCAAATAGAGTAGTTGGCCTTTACAGTCGTTTTACTAGCGTAATTACTCTTCTAGTTGCTTAATTTTATGCTCAATTAAAGGATCGTCAGGTACAAGTTGTTGGGCAACTTCTAATAACTGAATGGCATCATCAGGATGCTCATCTTGATGCTTAAGGGCAACATCGATTAATGGCTGAATATCAATTTTTGCCTGATGTTCCTGTACGTGAACTTCTTTTTCATCAATCAAAATATTATGAGCTTTGCTTAATAGTGTTTGACGGTGAGCTGAGTTTACATTCGCTTTATTGAGGCTTTTGTAATAATCCTCTTTAAAGCGTAAGGTTTTAGTTTGCAGACGAAATTGCGCAATATCAATTTGCTGGTGCTGAATAAAATCGACGGCTACTTGCTTATAAAATCCAAACTTATTCAAATATGTGGCATGTGTGCCATGTCCCATACCAAATACCCGTAAGTGAGTTAGCTGCTTATAGCGCTTAGCGTGCATGCGGTCTATGCGATTAGTCGGATCGTAAATAATATACCCTTGGGCATCACCTAAATCTAGATCGTGATAATCCTGTTGCCAGTTAAACTGCTGAGCTATATCGGTACTAGAACGGTCATCCCATGGTACTAACTCTTTATTTTTAGTACTTACCGGATGAAAGAATAGCACTTGGTTTAGCTTTAATAATTTAGCAAAAGCACCAACAGCAAATCCGCCACGGCTTAAGCCATAACCTAACCGACAATTAAACGGCGTAAGTAATGTTGATAATTGCTCGAGAAAGAATATTAAATTTCGATTACGAAACCAATTACTCTTACCCAAATGCTGAAAAGCGATAACATTTACGTTTTGTTTTTGAGCTAGATGATAACCCCAAGGTGCAAAATCAGGATTGAGATCTTGTTCTTGCACATTAGTACCAGCAGGAGAAAAAGTAAAAAGCAGGGGCTTATTAACGTCAACAAATTCATACTTAACAAATACATCGCCGAGTAAATCACTCCCCGACATAGGCAGTTGGGTCTGTTGCTCATCTCGCGGGAGAGTTAACCATTCATCTAACCAATACAGTAATTTCATTAATCCTCCAGCTATAAGTCGGCGCGGATCATATCAAACTCAGTGAAATTAGGTCAAACAGAAGGAAAGAGTTGCTACTGCGCCATTTTAATTATTTCATCCCAATCATTTTTAGTGACGGGCATAATTGATAATCGCCCACCTTTTTTAAGTGCGATTTCAGTAATATTATTATTCGCTTTAATATCCTTTAGGCTAACCAGTTTGTTTAAGTGGCTTTGATAAGTAACTTCAACAACAACCCAGCGTGGTTTGTCGCTGGTGGCCTTAGCATCGTAATAATCACTGCTTAAATCAAACTGCGTAGGGTCTGGGTAGGCATTGTGTGTCACTTCAGCAATACCTGCCGCGCCTACGTGTTTACAGCTTGAATGATAAATCATGACTGAGTCACCGACTTTAACGTCATCACGCATAAAGTTTCGTGCTTGGTAATTACGAACGCCTTCCCAGAGGGTAGTTTGTTTTGGTGCGTTTTTTAAATCATCAATCGAAAAGGCATCGGGTTCGGTTTTAAAAAGCCAGTAAGCCATAGCAGTACTCCTAACAAAGATTTACATAGTTGTAGTCTATAGTATCATTAACTTATCTGGGGATTGAGGAAGAAATAATGAGCCAAGTATTAGATGATTTGTTGTCGTTGTTAACACTTGAAGAAATTGAGCAAGGTTTGTACCGTGGGCAAAGCCAAGACTTAGGCTTTGGTGCTGTATTTGGCGGTCAGGTTATGGGGCAGGCACTTTCTGCTGCCAAAGAAACTCTACCTGAGGGGCGAATAGTTCATTCATTACATTCTTACTTTTTACGCCCAGGCGATCCAGCTAAACCCATTGTTTATGATGTAGAAACTATTCGCGATGGAAAGAGCTTTAGTACTCGCCGAGTAAAAGCGATTCAGTACGGTAAGCCTATTTTTTATATGACAGCGTCGTTTCAGGGGGAAGAAAATGGTTTGTCGCATCAAGCAACAATGCCTGATGTACCAGCACCTGAAGACCTGCGTTCATCACTTGAGTTTTATCAAGATAACGCTTCACATATCCCTGAAGTCATCCGTAATAAGTTTACGCGTGAAATGCCGATTGAAATGCGACCGGTTACTTTTCATAACCCGTTTAAACCAGAAGTTATGGAGCCGGTAAAGCATATTTGGTTTAAAGCTAATGGTGAAATGCCAGACGATCAGCGTATCCACAATTACTTATTAGCGTATGCGTCTGACTTTGAGTTTTTACCAACTGCATTACAACCTCATGGTGTATCGTTTATGCAGCCAAATATGCAAGTAGCTACTATTGATCATGCAATGTGGTTTCATCGTCCATTTAGAATGGATGATTGGATTTTGTATTCAATTGATAGTCCAAGTGCGAGTAATGGGTGTGGTTTGGTACGCGGGCAGTTTTTTGATCGCCAAGGCAACTTGGTTGCCTCAACAATGCAAGAAGGGGTTATGCGTCAGCGCTAATCCCCTTTTATAGATATAGTACTAGTTACACTGATCTTGTACTATATCGCTGATTGACTGCCAGACGCGTGCTGGCAGTAATGTTTTAAGGTGTGCATAGGTTTCGCAAAGTTGTGTACTGCCTACTAAGCCCTCATCACCTTCTGTTATTAATGACTCTCCACGTAAGTTTTCGATAAAACTAACAAGTACTTTTTTATCAAAAAATTCAGGTGTTTTAATACCATGCAGTGTACCTAAACGTTGTGCGAGTACTTGGCTTTCACGCTCTAGCTCAGCTTTTTCAATGCCATCACTTGTTTGAATAAAACCAATCACAATCGCGTATCGTTGCAAAGTAAAGCTAAGTGCTCGTCCAAGCATTTCTAGCTTAGCTAGGCAGTCATTACCGTTTGTTATATGAATGTTATTGCCATCAAACTCAATTAAATTTTGATCGGCAAAATTAGCTAAAATACGCGTTATGTAGTTTTCATCAAGAGGCTGTAAATACCACTCTTTAGCAAACAACGGATAAAACGTTTTTACAAGTTGCTGGCATTGAGCAATAGTTGTGCTGTGTTGTTTAAATAGATGTAGTGCAATTAAGCTTGGTACTGCAAACAAGTGCAAAATATTGTTTCGGTAGTAATTAAACAGTACTTTTTCTTTATCGCTAATCGTAATAATTTCGCCAAACTCATCACTGATAACTTCAAACTTATTAAGCTTTAATGCATGCGTTAGTAATTGTTCAGGTGTTTCGTCTGGTGTAGTTACTTTATTACTGTAGCTTGCATCACGCTGTAAGCGCAGATAAAAATCAAGCTGTGCTAATAGCTTTGGTTTACTCAATGCTTGTTTATCGTTAACCAGCAATATCATCGCTAGTAAGTTAACCGCATTAAGCGCCGCTGCATTATTAATTTTAACCATTACTTGGTCGGCAAGTTTAGTTACTTGTGGTGCTAACCATTGTGGCTTTTGCACGTCAGTTGGGTGTATTGAATCACGCCAATCAGGTTGGTTATCGTTTAAGTATTGGTTAATAGAGATTGGATCGCCAAAGTTTAAATTACCACGACCGTAGTTTTTAAGGTTTTTGATTGCCTTAAAAATACCAAATATAGATTCGCCTTTTTTATCTTTACCATCCAGCTCTTTAAGGTAGGTGTTAATTTCCATTACGTGCTCGTAGCCAATATACACAGGAACAATAGATATTGGTCTGTCTATTCCGCGTAGCATTGCTTGTAATGTCATAGATAGCATACCCGTTTTAGGCGGAAGTAAGCGTCCAGTTCGGCTTCGACCGCCCTCCGTGTAAAACTTAACAGAGTAACCTTTAATAAACAGTTGGCTTAAATACTCTTTGAATATGGCAGAATAAAGTTTATTACCTGCAAATGAGCGACGAATAAAAAACGCACCAGAGCGTCTAAATATGCCACCGGCAGGGAAAAAGTTAAGATTTATGCCAGCAGCTATATGCGGAGGTACTAAACCCAAATGATAAATAGAGTAAGTAAGCAGTAAGTAATCCATATGGCTGCGATGACAAGGCATATAAATTATTTCATGTCCTTTATCGGTTAGCTCATGAATTTGCTCAGCATGTTTAATATCAATACCATTATAAAGCTTATTCCATAACCAAGTTAAAAACCTTTCGGCCACACGTATCATTGCTTCAGAGTAATTAGCGGCAATTTCATCAAGTAGCTTAAGTGCATTTTGACGAGCTTCTGTTTGGCTAATATTTTTAGCGTTGGCTTCATCTTGAATTGCTTTTTTTATTGTAGGTGATGCTAATAATGAATTAAATAATTGCTCGCGAGAGGGCATTTTAGGGCCCGTAGCTGCAAGTTTTTGACGCTTAAAGTGTACACGTGCAACACGTAACAACTTATGTGGTAATTCACTTACGTCAGCTTTTTCATTCACTAACAGCGATAAGTCGAGAGGCTGACTAAAGCGAATAAAGTTATCGCGACCTGAAAACAACACCACAAAAATCTTTCTAAACCAGCTAGGAGTTAGGGAATGTGTGATTAAAGTGCGCAATCCTGGCTTTTCTTTACCTGGGTCGCGTCCCCATAAAATAGTAACCGGAACAACTTGTACGTTTTGCTGCCCGCTTTGTATGAGGTACTCAATAATTTGCTTACCTTGAGCTAAAGCATTGGTTGGCTTAGCTTCATCACCAAAGAGTGGCGGCGGGTTTTTAATGCCAATAAAGCGGTCTAAATTTTGGTTTCCTAATACTTGCTCTTCGGTTGGACTAGGTAGGCCATTCTTTTTACAAACATGCGCCAGCGCGGCTAAATCAAAACGTGAATTTAAACGCACTATATAAAATGTAGGATACTCAGGGTTTAGCTCATACTGTTTAATAGGATTTTCTGGCAGCACTTTGCTTTTCACAAATAAGCGGCTAAATCCAGCAGACATAACATTTAAACAATAATTAAAAATACGCATCGACTCACCATATTGAGAGTATTATACCAATCCGCAATAATACTTAATCATTTTGCGGGGCTAAACGTGTCGCTACCTGCGTTAAAAAATTCTCATTTAGAACAACTAAATAGCGAATTTTTTGCCTAACTATCAACACGTTTTTCCAGCCTCAAAATAGCTCACTTTAATAAGCGAATTGATATTAAAGGCAAAATTAGCGCAGTAGGATACCATAATATCTAAAAATCACTTAGTTTGCGTAATTAAGGTGTTAACTTGTTTATTGACTAGCAGGTAGAACTATTAGTTCAAGTATAGCTAGTAAGCATTTATGGGCGCTTATTTAATCAAATTTACAGTCATTGTATTGTTTCTAAATAGTTGTTGCATTTATCACCAATACCTCTATAATACGCAGGCTTTCAAAATTCCTTTGGGGATTAGAAAGGATAAATTAAGCTTGGATCTCAAGCTAATAAACAGGAGTTCCGATTTGGAACTCAACGTAGATATAATCAAACAGCCGGCATCTTAAGTTTTAAGATTGTTTCGGTCGTTTTTTTATGCTCTTTTATATGCTCTTTATATTGAGGTTAAGAATGTCAAATCAACGCATTCGTATTCGCCTAAAAGCTTTTGACCACCGTTTGATTGACCAATCAACGGCAGAAATCGTGGAAACTGCGAAACGCACTGGCGCACAAGTACGTGGTCCAATCCCACTACCAACACGCTTTGAACGTTTTACTGTACTAACTTCACCGCACGTTAATAAAGATGCGCGTGATCAGTACGAGATCCGCACCCATAAACGTCTGATAGACATCGTAGAACCAACTGACAAGACTGTAGACGCGCTTATGCGTTTAGATCTTGCTGCTGGTGTTGATGTTCAAATCAGCCTGGGTTAATCGAAAGATTAGAGAGGTTTTAGGAAAATGGCATTAGGTCTAGTCGGTCGTAAAGTGGGTATGACACGAATCTTCACTGAAGATGGTGTATCTATCCCTGTGACAGTTATTGAAGCGACACCTAACCGCATTGCTCAGATCAAATCTGACGCAACAGACGGTTATAACGCGCTTCAAGTAACCGCAGGCACTAAAAAAGCAAGTCGTGTAAACAAAGCTAAAGCGGGTCATTTCGCTAAAGCTGGTGTTGAAGCGGGTCGCGGTCTGTGGGAATTCCGCCTTAACGGTGGTGAAGGCGATTTTGAAGTAGGCGCTGAGCTTACTGTTGAATTATTCAACGAAATCAACAAGGTTGACGTAACCGGTACTTCTAAAGGTAAAGGTTTCCAAGGTGGTGTTAAGCGCTGGAATTTCAGCATGCAAGACGCTACACATGGTAACTCTCTATCTCACCGTGCTCCTGGTTCAATCGGTCAAAACCAATCACCTGGTAAGGTGTTTAAAGGTAAGAAAATGGCCGGTCATATGGGTGCTGAGCGTGTAACGACTCAAAACTTAGAACTAGTTCGCGTTGACGCTGAGCGTAACTTGCTTTTAGTGAAAGGTGCAGTACCTGGATCTATCGGCGGTGACGTTATCGTTAAACCAGCTGTTAAAGCATAAGTCCTGGAGATTTAGTGATGGAATTAGCAATCAAAGACGCTTCTGGCGCTCTTGAAGTTTCTGAAGCTACTTTTGGACGTGAGTTTAACGAAGCATTAGTACACCAAGTAGTTGTTGCTTACGCAGCAGGTGCTCGTCAAGGTACTCGTGCTCAGAAGACACGTTCTGAAGTAAGCGGTGGTGGTAAAAAACCATGGGCTCAAAAAGGTACTGGCCGTGCACGTGCTGGTACAATCCGTAGTCCAATTTGGCGTTCAGGTGGCGTTAGCTTCGCAGCTAAACCACAAGACCACAGCCAAAAAGTAAACCGTAAAATGTACCGTGGTGCGATTAAAAGCATCCTATCTGAATTAGTTCGTCAAGAGCGTTTAATCGTTGTTGAAAGTTTTGGTCTTGAAGCACCAAAAACTAAAGAACTAGTTGCTAAGCTTAAAGAACTTGAGCTTAAAGATGTACTTATCGTGACTGAAGAAGTAGATGAAAATCTTTTCTTGTCGGCACGTAACCTTTATAAGGTTGACACGCGTGATGTAGCTGGTATCGATCCTGTAAGCTTAATTGCTTTCGATAAGGTACTTATTACAGCCGCTGCTGTTAAGCAACTTGAGGAGGCGCTAGCATGATCCGCGAAGAACGTCTTTTAAAAGTGATCCTTGCTCCACACATCTCTGAAAAAAGCACAATTGCTGCAGAAGAAAACAACACGATTGTTTTCAAAGCGGCAAATGACGCAACTAAAGCTGAAATTAAAGCAGCAGTTGAGAAGCTTTTTGAAGTAGAAGTAACTGGTGTTCGCACACTTAACGTTAAGGGTAAAACAAAACGTACTGGCGCACGTTTCGGTCGTCGTAGCGACTGGAAAAAAGCTTACGTTACTCTTAAAGAAGGCAGCGAGCTAGACTTTGTCGGCGGCGCCGAGTAATAAGGGGATAGAATTATGGCACTTCAAAAGTGTAAGCCTACTTCTGCGGGCCGTCGTCACCTAGTTAAAGTGGTTAACTCTGATCTACATAAGGGTAAGCCATACGCACCACTTTTAGAGAAAAACTCTAAATCAGGTGGTCGTAATAACAATGGTCGTATTACGGTTCGTCATATCGGTGGTGGTCATAAGCATCATTACCGTTTAATCGATTTTAAACGTACTAAAGATGGCATCCCAGCCACTGTTGAGCGTTTAGAATACGATCCAAATCGTAGCGCAAACATCGCTCTTGTATTATATGCAGACGGTGAGCGTCGTTACATTATCGCACCTAAAGGCTTAAAAGCTGGCGATGCAATCCAGTCTGGTGTTGATGCACCAATCAAACCTGGTAATGCATTACCAATGCGTAATATGCCTGTAGGTTCGACTGTTCACAACGTAGAATTAAAACCAGGTAAAGGTGCTCAAATCGCACGTTCTGCTGGTGCATACGTTCAAATCCTTGCTCGTGATGGTCAGTATGTAACATTACGTCTTCGTTCAGGCGAAGTTCGTAAAGTTGAATCTGATTGTCGTGCGACACTAGGTGAAGTAGGCAATGCTGAGCATATGCTTCGTTCACTTGGTAAAGCAGGTGCAAATCGCTGGCGTGGTATTCGTCCGACAGTTCGTGGTGTTGCCATGAACCCGGTAGATCACCCACACGGTGGTGGTGAAGGTCGTACATCTGGTGGTCGTCATCCTGTGTCTCCATGGGGTAAACCGACTAAAGGTGCGAAGACGCGTAAGAACAAGCGTACGGATAAATTTATAGTACGTCGTCGTACTAAGTAATATTGAGGAATAGCCATGCCACGCTCTCTCAAGAAGGGTCCTTTTATAGACCTACACTTGCTGAAGAAGGTAGAGAAAGCTTTGGAAAGCGGTGAGAAAAAGCCAATTAAAACTTGGAGCCGTCGTTCAATGATCATACCTAACATGATCGGATTGACCATTGCTGTCCATAATGGTCGCCAGCACGTACCAGTTTTCGTTTCTGACGAAATGATCGGTCACAAACTAGGTGAATTTGCACCAACTCGCACTTACCGTGGCCATGCTGCGGATAAGAAAGCGAAGAAACGATAAGAGGGGAAGATAAATGCAAGCATTAGCTAAACATAAATTCGCCTCTGGTTCGGCGCAAAAAGCACGTCTAGTTGCAGATCAGATCCGCGGGTTACCTGTAGATCGCGCACTAGAAATCCTGGCGTACAGCCCTAAGAAAGCGGCTGTATTAGTTAAGAAAGTACTTGAGTCTGCTATTGCTAACGCAGAGCATAACGAAGGTGCTGACATTGATGAGCTTCGTATAACAACGATCTTTGTGGACGATGGTCCTACAATGAAACGTATTATGCCTCGTGCTAAAGGACGCGCAGACCGCATCCTTAAGCGTACAAGCCATATCACTGTTATGGTTTCAGATAGCTAGGAGTATAAGTAATGGGACAAAAAGTTCATCCTACTGGTATTCGCCTAGGTATATCTAAACCTTGGGTTTCTACCTGGTACGCGAGTTCAAAAGATTTCTCTGCACAGCTTTTTGGCGATCACAAAGTTCGTACATTCCTTACTAAGGAATTAAAAACGGCTTCTGTGTCTAAAATCGTTATTGAGCGTCCAGCAAAATCAATCCGAGTAACAATCCACACGGCTCGTCCGGGTGTTGTTATCGGTAAAAAAGGCGAAGACGTAGAAAAATTACGTCAAGCAGTAACTAAAATCGCTGGTGTACCTGCTCAGATTAATATCTCTGAAGTACGTAAACCAGAACTAGATGCACAACTAGTAGCAGACGGCATTGCCTCTCAACTAGAACGTCGTGTTATGTTCCGTCGCGCTATGAAGCGTTCGGTACAAAATGCAATGCGCATCGGTTCAAAAGGGATTAAAGTTGAAGTTAGCGGTCGTCTTGGCGGCGCTGAAATCGCACGTTCAGAATGGTATCGTGAAGGTCGTGTACCTCTACATACTCTTCGTGCTGATATCGATTACGCAACTTCTGAAGCCTTAACCACTTATGGTATCATTGGTGTTAAAGTTTGGATCTTCAAAGGCGAAGTTATTGGTGGTTTACCACTAGTACAAGAGCAAGAGAAGCCAGCTAAACGCGCACCAAAGAAAGCCAAGAAAAGTGCTAAGTAGAGGTAGCGAGTAATGTTACAGCCAAAACGTACAAAATTCCGTAAAATGCACAAAGGCCGCAACCGCGGTTTAGCGCAAAACGGTAACAAAGTAAGCTTCGGTACTTTCGGATTGAAAGCAACTGGCCGTGGCCGTATGACTGCTCGTCAAATCGAAGCAGCTCGTCGTGCTATGACGCGTCACGTGAAACGTCAAGGTAAAATCTGGATCCGTGTCTTCCCTGACAAACCGATTACAGAAAAACCTCTTGAAGTTCGTATGGGTAAAGGTAAAGGTTCTGTTGAATATTGGGTTGCTGAAATTCAGCCTGGTAAAGTACTTTACGAAATGGAAGGTGTTTCAGAAGAGCTTGCTCGTGAAGCGTTTGACCTTGCTGCTCGTAAACTGCCATTCAAAACAACTTTCGTAACTCGGACGGTAATGTGATGAAAGCTAGCGAACTAAAAGATAAAAGCGTAGAAGAGCTTAATGCTGAACTTCTAGGACTACTTCGTGAGCAATTTAATATGCGCATGCAAGCTAGCACTGGTCAGTTAGCTCAGACACACACGCTAAGAACAGTACGCCGCGATATCGCGCGTGTAAAAACAGTTATTAACCAGAAGGCAGGTCAATAATGAGCGATAAAATTCGTACTCTTCAAGGCCGTGTAATCAGCGACAAGATGGAAAAATCTTTCACTATCGCTATCGCACGTTATGTGAAGCACCCAATCTATGGGAAATTCATTAAACGTACGACTAAGTTACACGTACATGACGAAAATAACACAGCAAAAGCGGGTGACGTAGTTACTATCCGTGAATGCGCACCAATTTCTAAGAATAAATCTTGGACTTTAGTAGACGTTATTTCTAGTCCAAAACAAGCTTAATTTTTAATTAAGTTAGTTTTGTAAAAAAGCCCTGGCATTAGCCGGGGCTTTTTGTATTTAAAGCTGAGTATGTTAGCCCTCTCATCTGAAAATATGGAAGGTATATAGGGAGTGGCTGGAGTTTCGTGTGCCAGTTATGTTTTGTTAGTAGGGCTGGCTGCTGGAGCAGAAAAATAAGATAATAAGGCTTCATATTTCAGTTACTTTAACGCATGCATTTAGTTGTCTAATTAACGGTGTTACTTTTCTTTTACTGTCTTCTAGCCAAAAAAATTCACTTACCTTATTTGATTGTAATGATACAGTTTCAAAGTATCGAAAAATAGATATCCAAATACTGCTTCGATTATAAGTTTATCCGGTTTTTTATGCCTAAAACCTCAATTTATCGCCTTAAATTAATATTCTGGTATGATTAGCAAATATGCGCTTTTGAATGAACTTTTGAGGTAGTAATGACGCGTAGTTTTGAATTTCATTTAACTGA
This sequence comes from Pseudoalteromonas sp. FUC4, assembly GCF_008370255.1. GTDB lineage: Bacteria > Pseudomonadota > Gammaproteobacteria > Enterobacterales > Alteromonadaceae > Pseudoalteromonas. The sequence goes on from NZ_SEUI01000004.1 coordinate 42,063, forward strand.
TGAAGTAGCCACGGTCTCAATGGGTAACCGTGTTGCTGATATTATTGAGCAAGGTGCGGTGATTTATTTGCATGGTGATTTAGGTGCGGGTAAAACAACGTTTACTCGAGGAGTAGTGCAGGGTTTTGGCCATACAGGTAAGGTTAAAAGTCCAACATATACACTTGTAGAACCTTATGAGCTCGAACGCGCAAATGTTTATCACTTTGATTTGTACCGCTTAGGTGATCCTGAAGAACTTGAATACATGGGAATACGTGATTATTTTTCACCAGATGCAATTTGTGTTGTTGAATGGCCTGAAAAAGGTGGCGAATTTATTCCTGTGCCTGATTTAGATATTACTTTAAGCTATGTAGGTGATGAGCGTAAAATTGTTATTAATAGCGCTAGTGAGCGTGGTGTAGCAATCGTCGAAAAACTAAATAGCTAAAATATGAAAACTAGCTCTTATAATAAAAATAGTTAAGGCAGTGGTTATTAAAATGACTCGAGGTATAACTAAATTCTTTCTTACTCTCATGGTATTCGTTGTGAGTTTACCGTTGTGGGCACAAAATACTATTAATAGTGCGCGAGTTTGGCCATCGCCAGATAGCACTCGTGTTGTATTTGATCTAGATGAAAAGCCAGATTTTAGCTACTTTATGCTAAAAAACCCGAGCCGTTTAGTGGTTGATTTAGAAAATACTAGTGAACTTAAAATACTGCCAGGCGTTCCGCCAAAGCATCAAATTGTTAGTAAGCTGCGCTATTCTAAACCTAAAAATAAAAAAAGCGTCCGGTTAGTATTTGAGCTTAGTTCTCCTGTTAAACCCGTTATTTTTGCACTAGCACCCGCTGGCCCATATAAAAATAGATTAGTAGTCGATTTATATAACAAAGCTCAAAAGCAAGCCGTTGTGTCACCTGCGCAAACAGCGGCTAAAAACCGTCAACTAAGCCAAGAGCGCGACATTGTTATTGCGATTGATGCGGGGCATGGCGGCGAAGATCCTGGTTCAATTGGGCCATCAGGCACCTACGAAAAAACAGTTACACTGCAAATTGCGAAACGTTTAGAGCGCATGATTGATGGCGAACGTGGCATGATTTCGCGCATGGTACGAAGCGGTGACTATTTTGTAAAATTAAATACCCGTACTAATCGAGCCCGTGAAAAAAAGGCAGATTTTTTTGTTTCTATTCATGCTGATGCATTTACAAGCCCTGGGCCAAATGGTGCCTCTGTGTGGGTTTTATCATTAAGACGTGCTAATTCAGAAATAGGTAAATGGATAGAAGATAAAGAAAAACACTCTGAGCTCTTAGGCGGCGCTGCTGATGTAATGAAAGATGCCGCCAATGAAAAATATCTAGCACAAGCGTTGCTTGATATGTCGATGGACCATTCTATGAAAACTGGCCTAAATGTAGCTGACGAAGTGGTTAAAGAGCTTCGGAAAGTTGCCAAACTGCATAAAAAAGATCCCCAGCATGCGAGCCTTGCAGTACTAAAATCACCAGATATTCCATCTATTTTGGTAGAAACGGGGTTTATATCTAACCCGCGAGAAGAAAAGCTACTTAAAAGCCCTAATCATCAAGAGCGTTTAGCTAAAGCTATATTTACTTCCATTAAAAATTATTATTTGAAAAATCCGCCGGATGATTCTTTATTTGCTAAATTAAAGTCGCAATATCCAACAAAGCATAAAGTACGCCCCGGCGAATCTTTGAGTATGTTAGCGAGTCGCTATGGCGTTACAGTCAATAAATTAAAACAAGTTAATAAGCTTAGTTCTAATACCTTATTTATTGGACAAGAGCTCGATATACCTCAAAGTTAGTCATTATTATTAGCGCAATGTTTGCTAGGAAGTCTCATGAATATTGAAATATTACCCGCGCGTTTAGCCAACCAAATTGCCGCAGGCGAAGTGGTTGAGCGCCCAGCGTCGGTAGTAAAAGAGCTTGTTGAAAATAGCTTAGATGCTGGCGCAACGCGTATTCAAATTGATATTGAGCGCGGCGGCCACAAACTTATTCGTATTCGTGATAATGGCGCAGGGATAAGTAAAGATGAGCTAACGCTCGCACTTTCTCGCCACGCAACAAGTAAATTAAAATCACTTGATGACCTTGAAAACATTTGCTCACTTGGCTTTAGAGGGGAAGCACTTGCGTCAATTAGTTCTGTGTCGCGTTTAACGCTGAGCTCAAAACCAAAAGAGCAAGAAGCAGCTTGGCAAGCTTTTGCAGAAGGCCGCGACATGGCCGTTCAAGTAAAACCTGTAGCGCATCCCGATGGCACAACCATTGAAGTAAAAGATTTATTTTTTAATACTCCAGCACGTCGTAAATTTTTACGCACCGAAAAAACTGAATTTAGCCATATTGATGAGTTGATAAAGCGTATTGCGCTTAGTCGCTTTGATGTCTCTATTACGCTAACTCATAACGAAAAAGTAGTAAGGCAGTATCGTGCCAAAACTGATCCCTCTCAGGCTATAACACGCGTAGCACAAGTTGCAGGTAAGGCTTTTGCTGAGCAAGGTTTGCATATTCAATCAGGAGAGGGCGGCTTACAGCTGCATGGCTGGGTGCTACCTGTAGGCTCAGCGAATACTACTCAGTACACTTATGTGAATAATCGCATGATGCGAGATAAGCTTATTTTGCATGCAATACGCCAAGCGTTTGAAGAGGTAAGTGGGACGCAAGAGCTACCAGGGTTTGTTATTTATATTGATATTGACCCACGACAGGTTGATGTAAATGTTCACCCTGCTAAGCATGAAGTGCGTTTTCATCAAGGGCGGTTAATTCATGATTTTATATTGCAAGCTATTAAGCAGGTAGTAGTGCCATTGCAAGGCGAATTCACTAACGAATCAGCGAGCACAGAAGCAGAATTCACGGCTGCGTTCATTGAGTCAACGCATAGCAGTGCTAATAATATAGAAAGCGAAGGGGTGTTCGATTACCCTAAATCGCAATTACAGCCCTCTTCCTCTGGCAGTGCTGGTAGCTCAAGTTCGTCCTCAGGTACTGGAAGTGTTGGCAGTGCATACCGTCCTGCACCCAGTACGAGCCATCATGATGTAAATGCGTTTTATCAAGGGGTAAGTGAGCAACACGCCGCGCATTTTGATAATGCAGCCAATATATCTGCTGCACAACACCAGTCAGTATCTGTTGATAATGTCTTAAAAGCTGTTTCTATTATAAGTGTTAGTGAAGGAGTGTGTGTCTTTAGTGAAGAGCAGCAACTGTATTGCTCACATTTTAAATATGCATTAGTTGATGATTGGCATAATCAAATTAAAGAGTTCGGAAGTTTAGAAGGGAAAGCTCTTTTGTTACCAGTGCGAGTAAACTTAGAAAAAGAAGATTGCTTACTTATAGAATCCCAGCAATCGTGGTTTACCTTACTTGGTTTTGAACTTGTAATAGAAAAACAATTTGTAATGGTTAAAAAATTGCCAGCGTGTTTATATTTACTTGACGTAAGTGCAGCGGTAGGTGAGCTACTTGATGCGTGTAAAGCAAAACTTGAAAATATAGAAAACTGGTTAGAATGGCAGATGAAATGTGTGCCGACCCGATTTTATTTAAGCAATGTATTTTTAGCGCAACAAATGCGCTTACAAAATAATCCACAAACTATTGAACGCTTGCGTAAAAAAGCAGTTAAAATAGAGCTAAATCACTATTTAACGCAATTAGATTAAGGTATCAGTGTTGAGTAATTTACCAGTTATATTTTTAATGGGTCCAACTGCAGCAGGTAAAACAGCATTGGCAATCTCGCTGTGCGAGCATTTAAATACAGAAATAATCAGCGTAGATTCAGCGCTAGTGTATAAAGGTATGGACATTGGTACAGCAAAACCTGATGCCGGAGAATTAGCCAAAGCTCCGCATCATTTAATTGATCTACTTGACCCGAGTGAAACGTATTCAGTTGCAGATTTTAGGCGCGATGCAGTGCAAAAAATTGACGAATTTCACAGACAAGGTAAAGTGCCTGTGTTGGTTGGAGGTACAATGCTGTACTTCAAATCTTTAATTGATGGTTTATCGCCTTTACCTGAAGCAGATACAGAGATAAGAGCAGAGTTAGAAGCGCAAGCGAAAGAATTTGGCTGGCCTCATTTATATAAAGAATTAGTTAAAGTTGACCCAAAAGCAGCCGAAAAAATAAGTGAAAATGATTCACAAAGAATTAATCGAGCTTTAGAGGTTTACAGGTTAACTGGTAAGACCATGACTGAGTTGCAAATGCAAAAACAGCCGGCTTTACCTTATACTTTTCATCAATTTGCAATTGCACCGCAAGAACGCAGTGAATTACATACCCGAATTGAAGAAAGGTTTAAAATAATGATTGATCAGGGGTTTGAAAACGAAGTTTCGACCCTATATCTACGTAAGGATTTACATCCCAATATGCCTTCTATTCGTTGTGTTGGTTATAGACAAATGTGGGATTACCTTGCGGGTGAAACAAACCATGATGAAATGGTTTTTCGTGGCATCGCAGCAACACGTCAGCTGGCAAAACGGCAGTTAACGTGGCTTCGTAGTTGGCCTGATGTTACTTGGTTAACAACAGGCAACGAAGAAAACTTGCATCGTGTAGTAAGTTCGCTAAGCTAGTAGTAGTTGAATATTGTTTTTTATCAAATAAGTTCAGCCACTTAATTATAATAACACCTAGAACGAAGGAACAATAACATGGCAAAAGGCCAATCGTTACAAGACCCATTTTTGAATGCACTACGACGTGAGCGCATTCCAGTATCAATCTTTTTGGTAAATGGCATAAAATTACAAGGCAAAATTCAGTCATTTGACCAATTTGTTATTTTACTAGAGAACACCGTAAATCAAATGGTTTATAAGCATGCAATTTCTACAGTTGTCCCTGCTCGCGCAGTTAACTTCCAAGCAGTTCAAGGAAGTGATGACACTGAAGAGGCAGAAGCTGGAAACTTTTAATTAGGAGCATAATGTTTGTTTGACCGCTATGAATCCGGCGAACAGGCAATTTTAGTTCATATCGACTTACCTAAAGAAGGAGATCGTGAAGATCTTCATGAATTAGAAATGTTGGTATCTTCTGCTGGTGTTAGTAGTTTGGCGGTTGTGCAAGGCAGCCGTCAAGCACCACATCCGAAACTATTCGTCGGTACCGGTAAAGCAGAAGAAATAGCTGAGATTGTCAAAATCCACAAAGCAGATGTCGTAATTTTTAATCATCAACTCAGGCCATCACAAGAGCGTAATTTAGAGCGCGTTTGTCAATGTCGTGTGCTTGATAGAACGACACTAATTCTTGATATTTTTGCCCAACGCGCACGTACCCACGAGGGTAAGCTGCAAGTTGAATTGGCTCAACTTCGCCATATGTCGACTCGATTAATTCGAGGTTGGACTCACCTTGAACGTCAAAAAGGCGGGATTGGTTTACGTGGTCCTGGTGAAACTCAACTTGAAACTGATAGAAGATTACTTCGTGCCCGTATCCAAAATATTCGTGCACGTTTAGCTAAAGTTGCAGTGCAACGTGAACAAGGTAGGCGAGCTCGTACTCGCAACGAAATACCTACAGTTTCGTTAGTTGGTTATACCAATGCGGGTAAATCTACATTATTTAATCGAATTACAAATTCAGATGTATACGCGGCCGATCAGTTGTTTGCCACGCTTGACCCGACTCTACGTAAGCTTGAGTTAGGTGATGTTGGCCCTGTGATTTTAGCCGATACAGTAGGCTTCATTCGTCACCTACCACATGACTTAGTTGCTGCTTTTAAAGCAACGCTTACTGAAACTCGCGAAGCTGATTTGCAGTTACACGTAATTGATGCAGCAGACTCACGTCTGCAAGAAAATATTGAACAAGTACAATCGGTGCTTAAAGAAATTGAGGCCGATGAAGTACCACAGCTATTAATTTATAATAAAATTGATGCGCTGGATAACGTAAGCCCACGTATTGATCGAGACGACGAAGGCCAACCTATAAGAGTATGGCTTAGCGCTCAGACTGGTGAAGGGTGTGAATTACTTAGCGAGGCTATTAGTGAGCTATTAGCTAAGAAGATGTTTAACGAAACATTATTTCTTACGCCATTGTATGGTCGCTTAAGAGCTGCATTGTTTAGTTTAAATGCAGTGCATGAAGAGCAATTTGATGAGCAAGGTAATTGGCTGTTAGATGTTAGAATGCCAATGGTTGAGTGGAATCGTTTAATTAAAGAATTTGGTCCTGAAATTGCTGGTTTTATCAACCGTAATTAAAAATTGACGTTTTAATGTCGGTTTTTGTATGAGAAACGCGGTAGATTTGTTAGATTTAACACAATTTCCTAATTTATTTAGATAACAATGGAGTATAGCTATGGCCTGGAATGAACCGGGTAATAATGGCAATGACAAAGATCCGTGGAATAATAAAGGCGGACGTGATCAAGGCCCACCTGATTTAGACGAGGTGTTCCGCAAGTTTAGTAACAAGTTCAGTGGCTTATTTGGCGGGAAAAAATCCGGCAATGGTAGCGGCGGTGGACTTGGCGGAGCCGGTATTTCATTCATACTTATTATCGCCGTTATTGTATGGGCGTTAAGTGGTATTTATACGGTTAAAGAAGCCGAGCGTGGTGTGGTTCTTCAATTTGGTAAATATGACCGAATTGCTGATCCTGGTTTGCGTTGGAAAATGACTTTCATCGAAACGGTAATCCCAGTAGATATTGAAGCAGTTCGTTCATTATCGGCTTCTGGTTTTATGCTTACTGAAGACGAAAACGTAGTGAGCGTAGAGTTTCAGGTGCAATACCGTGTTATTGACCCATACCTTTATGAATTTAGCGTAACTAACGCTGATAGTAGCTTAGAAGAAGCGCTAGACAGTGCACTGCGTTATGTTGTGGGCCATGCAAAAATGGACCAAGTATTAACTAATGGCCGTGAGGTTGTTCGTCAAAATACATGGGATGAGCTTAATAAGATTATCGAACCATATAACTTAGGTTTAATTGTTACTGACGTGAACTTTAAAGACTCTCGTCCACCAACTGAAGTTAAAGATGCATTTGATGATGCAATTGCTGCACAAGAAGATGAAGAACGTTTCATCCGTGAAGCAGAAGCTTATGCTCGTGAAATTGAACCGCGTGCTCGTGGTCAAGTAACGCGTATGACTCAAGAAGCAGAAGGTTATCAAGAACGCATTACATTAGAAGCACAAGGTGAGGTAGCTCGCTTTGAAAAGCTTTTACCTGAATATCAAGCAGCTAAAGAAGTTACTCGTGAGCGCTTATACATTGATGCAATGGAAGAAGTGTTAGGGAGTAGTTCTAAAATATTGGTTGATGTTAAAGGCGGCAATAACATGATGTATTTACCTCTTGATAAAATCATGGACAAGCAAGGAGCTGCAACACGCGTTGCACTTCCAAGCTCAAGTGATATTCAAGACTTACGTAATAAAGTTAATACGTCGCGCAATAGCTCTGTTAATAGTGGCAATGACCGCTTTAACAACGACCGCTTCAATGATGGGAGATAATCATAATGAAAAACTTTAGTTTAGTAATACTATTAGCTGCCATTGTCATGTCTTTCTCATCGGTATTTGTTGTACCTGAAGGGCAAAAAGCAATTGTAATGTTATTCAGTAAAGTACAAAAAGATAGCGACGATAAAGCGATTGTATATGGCCCAGGCCTACAATTTAAAGTACCATTTTTTAGCCAAGTACGTCGTATTGATGCACGTATTCAAACGCTAGATGGTGCGCCAGATCGCTTTGTTACTAGCGAGAAAAAAGACTTAATTGTTGATTCGTTTGTAAAATGGCGCGTTAATGACTTTAGTGCTTTTTACTTACGTGCTCGTGGCGATAAGCAATATGCTGAAACGCTACTTAAGCAAAAAGTAAACAATGGTCTTCGTACAAACTTTGGTACACGTACAATTCGTGAAATTGTATCAGGTGAGCGTAGCGAGTTGATGGAAGAAGCGTTAGTACAAGCTTCTGAAAGTGCACGTGAGCTAGGTATTGAAGTACTAGACGTACGTGTTAAGCAAATCAACCTACCACAAGAAGTGAGTAGCTCTATTTACCAACGTATGCGCGCTGAGCGTACTGCAGTTGCAAAAGAGCACCGCTCTGAAGGTCAAGAAAAAGCAGAGACTATTCGTGCGGGAGTTGACCGTCGAGTAACAGTAATGCTTGCTGATGCTGAACGTAATGCACGTTCTGTACGTGGTCAAGGCGACGCTGATGCTGCAGGCATTTATGCTAATGCGTATAACAAAGACCCTGAGTTCTTTAGTTTTGTACGTTCGCTTGAAGCTTACAAAAAGACTTTTAAAGATAAGCAAGATGTTATGGTGCTTTCACCAGATAGCGACTTCTTCCAATATATGAAAGGCGCTAAAGCTCAATAGACTTTACGTTAATTATTTAAAAGTTAAAAAGCCTCGCATTTGCGGGGCTTTTTGTTAAATACAAACTAGTGCGTTAAATCACTGTTATTTATGTGGTTATTGGTCAATATTTGAATATAACAATTGCCCGCAGAAAAAATAAGCTGAACAGGGGTGATCTTTACTTTAGTTTTCTGGTAAAATCTCGTCCTAATTTTCTCTAAGTGAATTTACGATGGGTAAAAACGTTGTTGTATTAGGCACCCAATGGGGTGACGAAGGAAAGGGTAAGGTAGTTGATCTCCTTACAGACAAAGCATCTTTAGTAGTTCGTTATCAAGGTGGCCACAATGCGGGTCATACTTTAGTTATCGAAGGTGAAAAGACGGTTCTACACCTTATTCCATCGGGTGTATTACGTGACAATGTTAAATGTGTGATTGGTAATGGTGTAGTTTTATCACCAGAAGCGCTCATGAGAGAAATTGGCATGCTTGAAGAGCGCGGCGTACCAGTACGCGAGCGTCTTTTAATAAGTGAAGCATGTCCGCTAATCTTGCCTTTCCATGTTGCATTAGATGTAGCCCGCGAAACAGCTCGTGGCGATAAGCCTATTGGTACAACTGGCCGTGGAATCGGTCCTGCGTACGAAGATAAAGTAGCACGTCGTGGTTTACGCGTAGGCGATTTATTTAATCCTGAAGTATTTGCAGCTAAATTAAAAGAAGTGCTTGAGTACCACAACTTCACTTTAGTTAACTACTACAAAGTAGATGCTGTAGATTTCCAAAAAACGTTTGATGATGCAATGGCTGTTGCTGATATCTTAAAAGCAATGGTTGTAGATGTAACTGAGCTTTTAGATCAAACGCGTTTAGCAGGCGAAAACATTTTATTTGAAGGTGCACAAGGTACGTTACTTGATATAGATCACGGTACTTACCCTTATGTAACATCTTCAAACACTACCGCTGGTGGCGTTGCGACTGGTGCAGGTTTTGGTCCATTAAACCTTGATTACGTTTTAGGTATTATTAAAGCGTACACGACACGTGTTGGTTCAGGTCCTTTCCCTACAGAGCTTTACGACGGTCTTGATAAACAAGATCCAGTTGGTAAGCACCTAGGTGATAAAGGCCATGAGTTTGGCGCTACAACAGGTCGACTTCGTCGTACTGGTTGGTTAGATGCAGTGGCTATGCGCCGTGCAGTTCAAATCAACAGTATTTCAGGTTTTTGTTTAACTAAGCTTGATGTTTTAGATGGCTTAGAAACACTTAAAATCTGTACTGGTTACAAGCTTGAAGATGGCACAGTTACTAACGTAACACCATTAGCGGCTGAAGGTTACGATAAAGTAACACCAGTATACGAAGAAATGCCAGGTTGGTCAGAAAACACTGTTGGTGTAACGAGTCTTGACGGTTTACCAAAAGCTGCGATTGACTACATCAAACGTATTGAAGAAATTACGGGTGTTCCAATTGATATTATTTCTACAGGTCCTGACCGTGTAGAAACTATGGTGCTTCGCAATCCGTTTGCGTAATTACCATTAGATTAAAAAAAGCTGCTTCGTGCAGCTTTTTTTGTGTCTAAAATTCACCTTGGAACGATCTTTGTATATTATTTAACAAGTTTATTTATATAAGTGGTGAACATGCGTTTATTTGACCGTAATTGCGTACTAAGGCTTTCGTTAATTCCGCTGTCTTTATTTATAGCAACCAACAGCTTAGCTACAGAAAGCCCTGCTGCTGTGCCGCTGTATACAGAATCAGAGCTAATTGCGTTAATAAATAAAAATACGCATTTAGCGCGCGTAAAGGCAGATGATTGCCAGTTAGTGCAAGATATAGAAGCACGAGCCAATAAAATGGCATTGCCGTCTTATCAATTTTTATACGGCGATATGCTGGCTTATAACGTGTGCGTTGATCGCAATGTAGAGTTGGGTGTGTATTACATGCGAAAAGCAGCTGAGCAAGGCTTAGCGGCAGCGCTAGAACAGTTGGGACGATACTACGACACTGGTCGCTTAGTTCAGCAAGATAAAGCAATGGCAATTACGTATTTGCGTGAAGCCTCGTCGCAAGGTAGTTTAAAAGCACAACTACGTTTAGTTAAATTATTTAATGATGGCTATGGCAGCCCGCGTGATTTTGAAGATGCCTATCGTTGGCTATTTAACTCTATGGTGGCAGATAAAGCGACTCATAAAAAAATTGAGCGAGCACTGAGCAAATTAGCGAAAAAAATGCCAGATAGCGTAGTTGCTCGAGCCCGTCTTCCAATTTAATGGGCTCTAAAAACACAAAAACCCTAACTTATAAGTTAGGGTTTTTGTGTTTTACAGTGAGTGAAAAAGTTTAACTTTCTTCTTTAGCCTTATTTTGTGGATCTTTTAAAACCGACATTTTAGGAGGCTGTAATGCAACAACACGCTCGCCCTCTTGAGGCGGCTTTTCCATATTTATTGTAAATGGTCTTAGTTTAACAGGTGTATCTTCATCGCTGTCTTTGTCGCCTTTCAATATGAATAGCGGTATAGCTTCAGGGTTCATTTCTTGGTAGTTTTCCCAATCAAATTCTTCTGAAATGCGCGTTGCGCTTACTTTACCGCCTTTAGCTATAACGCTACTTAAGCGTGCATATGAGCCATCATCACCAAATAGTATTTGTCTTGATAAAAATGTGGCACTGTCTTTGTTCGCCTTGGCGTGAGAAGTTGATGAGCGCAAAGAAAATACATTTTTCTCATTTAATAAATGAGAGAAATACTGCACACCCAGCGCATTATGATGTCGGTTTGGCGACAACGCTAATACACTGCGAATAGTGGTTAATGGTAAATAACGCTCTGCATGCTCAGACTGCGGATTACCGTAATAACACGCTAAGCCATCCATACGCGCCATTCTACAGTTTTCCCATGCAGGATCTGAAAGGTGAACCGGAATATTTTGCTCTTGTAAGCCACGCCCAATTGCACGTGATACATGGTTTGCACCAATAATTAATATAGTGTTTGGAGATGGCTGGCGTACACCTAATAGCTTTGCAACAGGAATGGCTGTTAAGCTTTGTAGTACAACTGTAATGATGATCACTGTAAATATCAGTGGCACCATTTTTTCAGCATCTGCAACACCTGCTTCCATCATGCTTAATGCAAATACCGACCCAACAGCTGCAGCAACAATGCCTCGAGGCGCTATCCAGGCGAGTACTAAGCGAGACTTCATTGGTAGGTCTGTGCCAAAGGTCGAAATTGCTATACACAGTGGGCGTGCAATAAAAAGTACTATGGCTAAAAATATAAATACGTCGCTGTCGAGCATCATTAAATCAGAGAGCTGTAAGCGTGCTGCAAGTAAAATAAACAGCGTTGATATTAATATCATCGACAAGTCTTCTTTAAACTCAAGTACAGAATCTATTTCTAAATCGTCTTGGTTCGCAAGCCAAATGCCAAATACAGTCACTGCTAATAGGCCTGATTCATGGCTTAAATAGTTTGATACAGAAAAACTAATGAGTACTAATGCCAATATACCAAACTTATGTAATTCAAATGGTAGCCATTCGCGGCGCATTAATAGTGTTGTTAGCCAACCTGCTGCAACACCAATACTTAAACCAACGCCAAGTGTTTTAACTAAAGCAATTATGGTGTGGCTAAATACTTCGCCTTGGCCTACAAGCATTACAGCTTCAAATACTAATACGGCAAATAATGCGCCAATAGGGTCTATTACTATACCTTCCCAGCGAAGAATGCGGTCTATGTCTTGTGTTGGGCGCATTGAGTTTAATAAAGGTGCTATAACGGTGGGGCCTGTTACAACAAGCACTGCACCTAACACCGCAGCAACACGCCAATTTAGCTCAAGTAACCAGTAGGCGCTTAAGCTAATAATAATACAGGTAGTAAGCATGCCGATGGAGCAGAGATTCCTTACAACTTTTCCTATCCCTTTTAATTCTCTGAAATGCAGAGTGAGTGAACCTTCAAATAAAATGACTGCAACGCTTAGTGATACAACAGGAAATAGTAAATCACCTAAAAGTGCATCAGGGTCTAATACACCACTAAATGGCCCAAGTAGAAGACCAGTAAGCAATAAGAAAAGAATAGCAGGCACTCTAAAAGCCCACGCGACCCATTGGGCAAGCACAGAGCAAAGTGCGATACCGGCTATGTAAATTGCTGACATAGATTAAGAATTCCTTATTTATGAAGGTTTGTTTAGAAAGTATAACTTTTGTTAATTATTAATACAGGGGTATACACGGGAAATTCAAATATTACTAATCAATTTTAGCTGCTTATAGAAAATTAGTAGGCTTAAATTATTTTGCGCGTGTTAAGCCACCTTATTTTAAGCTGTATTAATTGTTTAATAGATTGAATTTTAATAACGATCTAACACCACAAACGAGAAGGAATTAGCTTCGCTCGAATTTTAACCTTGATTTTTAAGAAGTATTTAGTGTAATATACTTCGTGTTCTAATAATTAGTTATCTAATGAAGTTTGTTGGAAGTAAAAGTGGTTTGTTAATCTTAACGTCATTTTTAATCTTTATAATCATGCATTAGTGATGTTACTAGTATTTGAACACTACATAATTTCATTTGCCGAACTCTTGGTATGGTTTTGCTAAACATGTTTATTTAATTATTTAAGTAAATAAAGGTTTGAGTTGAACTATTACTTTCAATGTTTAACCCTCATCGTGGCGGTTAAATCTCGGTCCTTTGGTCTTCACCCTATCTGTTGGTGTATCAGACTTTAGAGGCTCTATGTATGTTGTTAATAAAAAAGCCACACACAGCTTTTTACAGCGATGCATAAACAACACTTTTAAATTTTTTGATTAGTGCTGCTCAATATTATTGGGTTGTTGCTACTTTATACTTAACCTTAAATCTAAGCTTATTGTTTTAGATATGGTTTTCGCGTGTGTGTAAAAAAAGTGTTGCCTAAATGAAAGACAAATTCGAAGCTATGTTTTAAACCTAGCTAGTTAGTTTTAGCTCGTCTAATTAAGGCGAGCGCAGATAAAATGGAAAGTTGAACACTTATGCAAAAGTTAAATTGGCGACGTATCGTACTTAAAGTAGGTAGTGCATTAATTGCACCAGATCAAGATGGCTGCCGTTCGCGTTACATATTAACCATCGCACAGTTCATTGTTCGTTGTCGTGCCCGCGGGATAGAGGTGATTTTAGTATCATCTGGTTCAGTAGCGGCTGGCGCACATTTATTCCCATCAGATAAACCACGTTCTGTGGTAATGAAAAAAGCAATGGCGGCAGCAGGTCAAACCGAAATGATGGCAATGTGGGATCGCTTTTTTGACTTTCCTTCAGCGCAGTTATTATTGACTCATGGTGATTTACGTGATCATGAGCGTTATCAGAGTATTCGTGAAACCGTATTTACCCTACTAGAGCACGGTATATTACCTATCATTAACGAAAATGATGCTGTAACTACTGATGATTTAAAAGTAGGAGATAATGATAATCTATCAGCCATGGTTGCAGCTGCAGCAGATGCTGATGCATTGTTGATATTTTCGGATGTTGATGGGTTGTATGATAAAAATCCTAACTTACATGATGATGCGGTGTTACTGCCTGAAATAAAATCAATTGATGAATCTATTTATGCTATGGCAGGATGTGCAACAAGTGCTGTTGGCACTGGTGGCATGAAAACTAAAATAGAAGCAGCCGAAAAAGCAACGTCACATGGTATAGCGACTTATATTATAAACGGCTTTAAAGAAGAAACATTTACAAAGCTGCTAGCTGGAGAAAACCCTGGCAGCGTATTTTTACCGTACGAAAAACCAATGCAAGATTCTGTACACTGGATGACACACACAGCAAACGAGCAAGGCGAAGTTGTTGTTGATGGATCATTTGACGAATCGCTAGAAGGTGAAAGCGGATGTATTCGTGGTGATGAAATCATGGAAGTGCATGGTGAATTTGCTGTTGGTGATACCATTTTAGTACGTAGTGAAGACGGTACGCGTTTGGCGAAAGCGACCGCTAATTATAGTAGCTGTTTGTTAAACTTTATTGCAGACAACGAACAGAGTGAATTCAGCGAAAAAATGCAGGATTCAATTGGACCAGTTATATCTGAAAAACATATCGCATTATTGGAGAAGTCATGAGTTTAATTACGGACATTTCACGTCAGGCAGCAAAAGCTGCACATACACTTGCTTTACTCGATACCGAGACTAAAAACCAAGTATTAGTTGAAATGGCAGCGGCACTAAGAGAGCAAAAAGCATTTATAATCAAAGAAAATGAAAGTGACCTAAGCGCAGCACGCGATAATAACTTAGCAGCTTCAATGATCGACCGCTTAACGCTAAACGATGAGCGTATTGAAGCAATGGCTGAAGGCATTGAAGTCATAGTAAGTCTAGATGATCCTGTTGGTCAGTTACGTGACATCACAGAGCGACCAAATGGTATTAAAATTCGTAAAATGCGCGTACCTCTTGGCGTTGTATGTATGATTTACGAAGCACGCCCAAATGTTACAGCGGATGCCGGCGCATTATGTTTTAAATCGGGTAATGGTGTTATTTTACGAGGCGGTAAAGAAGCCCTTAAAAGCTCACAAGCTATTGCAAGCGTAATGCACAGTGTGCTTGAAAAGCACAACTTACCGGTATCGCTTATTTCAGTGATTCCAGATCCGGACCGCGCACTATTAATGGAACTAATGCAGCAACGTGAAAGTATTGATTTAATCATTCCACGTGGCGGCGAAGGATTAATTAACTTCGTTACCGAAAACAGTACGATTCCTGTAATTCAGCACTACAAAGGTGTTTGCCATCTTTATGTTGATAAAGATGCAGATCTAGAAATCGCGCTCAACTTACTACTTAATGGTAAAACACAGCGTACTGGTGTTTGTAATGCACTCGAAGGTTTAGTTGTTCATCAAGATGTTGCAGATGAATTTTTAAATCTGTGTGCTGTCGTATTACGCCAAGAAGGTGTAAAAATAAACGCAGACAGTTTTGCTGCTAAATACTTTGATAACGCAACTGTTTTAGCCGATAACGAATTTGGTGAAGAATACCTAGACTTAGAAATCGCTATTCGCGTTGTTCCAAGCTTTACGGCAGCGGTTGAGCACATTGCCCAGTTTGGTTCAAACCATACTGAAGTAATTTGTACTAAAAACGAAGCTGCTGCAGAGCTATTCCAACGCAGTGTTGATGCTTCTGTAGTGATGGTTAATGCGTCATCTCGCTTTTCTGATGGGTCACAACTAGGGTTAGGCGCAGAGATTGGTATAGCAACTTCTAAGCTTCATGCTTACGGTCCAATGGGGCTTGAGTCGCTAACTACTGAAAAGTATTTAGTTAATGGGGTAGGCCAAGTTCGCGGATAACGACTAAAGCTTAATTTTATTAAAAAAGCCGAGCATGAAAATGTTCGGCTTTTTGGTTTTTAGACTACTCTGTAGTTAATTTAATTTATCAAGCCAATCATTTGCAGGTTCAGGTTTATGCAAATGGTAGCCTTGTAATATTACTTCAGGGTATTCTTTAAATAAATCAAAGTGAGATTGATTTTCCACACCTTCAGCCACTATTTCGAGTTCAAATACACGGCCTAAGTTTACAATCATATCAATAATTAATTTATCATTATTATCGGTAGGTGCTTCTAAAACAAAAGAGCGGTCTATTTTTAGTTCTTGTATTGGTAATTGTTTTAGGTAAGTTAAGCTCGAATACCCAGTACCAAAGTCATCAATTGATACTCTTACACCTAACTTTTTAAGACGATGGACAGCGCTAATGGCTGCTTCCATATGATTAAGTAAAGTCCCTTCAATAATTTCAATAGTCAGCTGTTGAGGATTAATCCCATATTGTTCTATTTTATTGCTGATGAAGTCTAAAAAGCGTGGCTCATGAAAGTGGCGTCCACTTATATTTATAGATAAGTTTAAATCAGGGTGTGTTTTACTAATCTGCGTTAAGATTTTTAGAGCGTTTGAGCTGACCCAGCAATCCAAATCATAAATAATATCAGACTCTTCAGCAATCGATATAAACTCCCCTGGGCTAATAAAGCCTTTTTGGGGATGTTCCCACCGTAATAAAACCTCAGCACCTTTAAGTTTATGATTTCTATCAAATTGAGATTGTAGATAAAGGGAAAGTTCATTTTGCGTAATTGCTTTGCGTAAATCTTGCTCAATTTCAAAACGACGCTTTGCTTGCTCGCCAAATGAGGTATCAAAAAAGGTAATTCTGTTACCCCCTTTCTCTTTTGCTTTGTAACAAGCAGCTTCGCAGTTCCTAATTGTTTCTATAGCACTTTCCCATTGATCTTCTCGAGGAAAAATATACGTGCCAATACTCACAGTTAAACTTATTTCTTGTTCATCAACAAAGAAAGGCTGATTTACGGCAATTAATAACTCTTGTGCTTTTCTTTGGGCAACTATTTGAGCTCTAGTTCGGCCTATACCTTTATCAAGTGTACACAATACTGCAAATTCATCACTGCCTAAACGAGCAATAATATCTTTTTTATCAAGATGGGAATGAACACGCTTAGTAAGCTCTTTTAGTATTTTATCGCCGGCAAGTAAGCCTAAACCATCGTTAATTGAGTGGAAGCTATCTATATCAATAATGTAAATATAAGCGTAATTTTTTTCAGAGGTGCAGACTTGGAGCTGTTGTTCTAATTGTTTTAAAAATCCATTTCGATTAGGTAGGCCTGTAAGTTCATCATGCCATGTTAGGTAATCTATTCGTTCTTGAGTGACTTTTAAGCTAGATATATCGCTAAAGACACCAATGTAATGTACGTTTGTATCTTGATCGCCTTTAACCATACTGAGAGTTAGTAATTCGGGATAAAGCTCGCCATTTTTTCGTCTTGTTACCAGCTCACCACTCCAGTAACCCGCTCTATTTGCATGATGCCAAACTTGATCAAAGCTAATACTTGGATGATTATTTTGTTTAATATCGTGCAACTGCATTTGCAGAGAATCAGCTTCACAGTAACCTGTAATACGACAAAAAGAGGGATTTACAGCAATTATTTTGCCATCACTATCTGTAATAACAACGCCATCTGCAGTGCCTGTTAAAGCTTGATAAAATAATTTTTGTTTTGAAGAAAGCTGTTTGAGTTCTTCTTCACGCTCACTTAATTCTAATGCAAGCGATTCTATTTCGAGGAGTTTATCGTGCAGATCAAAGTTTTTTTCTATAAGCCTATCTAGCATGCCTTGAGCGGTAATATGAGTGCGAATACGCGCTCTAACGAGTGCTAATTTATAAGGCTTATGTATGTAATCAATTGCGCCCATGGCAAAACCTTTTTCTTCAGACTCCTCTTCGGTAAGCGCTGTTACAAATATGACAGGGATCCCTTTCGTGTTCTGTTTAGCTTTAAGTATATTACATACTTCATAGCCATCCATGCCCGGCATCATTATATCGAGCAAAATTAAATCTGGACGTGTTGACTCAACAAATACGAGGGCTTGTTCACCACTTGTAGAAATACGTACGTCATAATCAGTTAAAAGTCCTTCAACTAATACGTGTAAATTACTAGGTTCGTCATCAACAATAAGAATTAAAGGTTTTTGCTTTTGCTCTGCAGTTAATCCATTGCCATTTGCGAGATAATTTGAATGCACTATCTATCCTTCTTTGCGTTCTTTGCAACATTAAATCTAGTTCAGGTTGGTGGTTATGCCTAATTTTTATTATTGTTGTTTCTATAGTTATCAATTAGCTCAATTACTAACGCGTAGCTAAAATTATCGATAGCTTCTTTGACCTTAAATAAAGGATGGTCTCGATCGTACTGATTTCTGTCTAATTGTCTAATCAAACTGCTAGGTATTGGACGAGCCGTTAATGCTAATGAATATATATCATCAATAACTGAATCTTCACTTCCTAGTTCTTGTAATTGTATATGCTCTTTTTTTAGATTTTCAGCTACTAAAAACTGTTTTACAGCAAAAAGTGTGAGTGTTAATTGATCAGTAAAGCTGGATGATTTAATGCTTTTTCCATCAATTAATTTTTTCTCAATACTTTGGGTACTTTGTTCTAGTACTTCCAAACCTAATGTACCAGCTAACCCTTTAAGTGTATGCACTAGTCGAGTTAGGCTTTCGAACTCTTCATTTTTGATTAATATATCAGCTTTAATCGAAAAGTCATTGTAATCGTTGACGAATTGAGTAAATAATTTCACTAATAATTCGTCATTATTCTCTAAGTTTTCTTTTGCTAATGGGAGGTTTATAGTGCTTAGTGGTTCGCTACTTTGTAGGTGCTTTTCTATACTGTTGTAAAGCGCATCAAAAATAATTGGCTTGACTAAAAAGTCATCCATACCCGCTCTAAACGCTGCTTTTCTATCACTAGGATCGGCGGCGGCAGTAATTGCAATTATTGGGGTTTTGAAGCCTCGTTCTCTTAATATTCTTGTTGCCTCTAGCCCATCCATAACTGGCATTTGTACATCCATAAAAATAATATCGATATCATTTTTATCTATTTTCTGTAAAGCCTCTTGTCCATTATCAGCAATGATTACAGTCATATCTAGTCTGGCTAAAAGAGCTGAGGCTATTTCTTGATTAATTTTGTTGTCATCAACAACCAGTGCATTAAATCCAGAAAATTTAGGATGAGGTTTTAATGGCTTTTCTTTAAAGTTACTAGGTGAAAGCTTTCTTAATACTTCTACTTCGCTATTTTTATTACCAATAATGATAATGTCTATATTTTCATTTTTTGTAATTGGTTCCGGGGACTCTTCATCGGTAATTAATAAAATGAGCGTCAATTTTTCATTAGTGTTTTTATTCTTAGCGTAAAGTTGTTGTAAAATAAAGTTATCGTTGAGCTCTTTTTGTTCTATAGACATTATTACAATACTAAATGGACTATTAGGCTGAGACATTTTAGCAATGGCTCTTAATGGTTCTTGTGTGGTTTCTGTTGTTATATTTATATCACTTAGCAAGTTCATTAATTTTTTAATTTGCTCATTATCGGGGCTAATTAATAGGGCATGCTTTTTAAGTTTTTGCTGCTCAGATAAGGTAAAGGGTAGAGTAAAGAAAAACTCGCTACCTTGATTAATCGTGCTTCTTACTTGAATATCTCCGCCAAGCAGTTTAGTTAATTGTTTGCTTATAGTGAGTCCTAAMCCTGTCCCGCCGTACTTCCTTGTTGTGCTCGAATCACCTTGTGAGAAAGACTGAAATATAATTTTTGATTGATCTTCCGTCATTCCAATTCCGGTGTCTTTTATACTAAAGCGTAGGTTTATTGTTTTTTCGTGTTGAGATGTTGCTTCTATAATTAATGATACTTCACCATGCTCTGTAAATTTAATTGCGTTGCCTACACAATTATTAATTATTTGGTTTAGGTGCATGGGATCGCCAATAAGTTCAAGGCCAGCATCTACATGTAAAATAAAGTTTAATCCTAAGCCTTTTTGTTTTGCATTAGTTGAAAACAAATTTTGAACGTTAGAAACAATAGTATGTAAGGTAAACGGGATTTGCTCTAGCTGAACTTTGTCAGATTCTAGCTTAGAGAAATCTAAAATATTATTTAAGATTTGTAATAGGTTTTGAGCGCTTGAAAAGGCTTTATCTGCATAGTGCTTTTGTCTTGAAGGAAGTTCGCTACTTTGTAAGAGTTGCAGCATGCCTAATATACCATTCATTGGAGTGCGAAGCTCATGGCTCATGTTAGCTACAAAATCTATTTTTGTTTTATTGGCTTTATCGGTTTGCTGCATAGCACTCGTTAGATCGGCATTCATTGTCTCCATTTGGGTATTTAATACACGAGTTTCGTTAAGTAGCTCTTTGGTTTGCTTATTTTTCAGATATAAAGCATTAGCTGCTTTTATTACCGATGCTATTTCAGTTTGGTTTTGGCTGTAATTAGAAATAGTTACGGGCTTTTCGTTATTCATATCTCTAAGCAATAAATTGAGTTGAGTAATCGGTTTTATAACCGATCTAAAAATAAAATAGCTTAAAATTAAAACGATTAACATAATTAAAGCGGCAAATATATTCGCCTGCTCTGTGTTTGTAGTTAAGTGATTACTTAGCTTATCTTCAGTTTTAGTTAGTTTGTTTTTTTCTATCTTTTTAATTTCATTTGTTAAGTATAGTAATTCGTTTTCTATACCTGTTAAAACTACATTTACAGAAAAAGTGTAGCTGCGGGTAAGCAGTACAAGTTGATTGTAAGCTTGTTTTAAATTTACTGCTTTATTAGAAAATGATTCATTAATGATCGAGGTGCTCGTTAGCTTTTTATATAAGTGATCTAGGTTTTGTTTAACATTTTGTGCTTCATCAAAATTAGGTTTATAGAGGTAACTTACCGCTGCGTGTTTTAAATTACTAATTGTAAGTAAAACATCGTTAAAAATAACTTTATTACTATTATTTGAAGACTCTTCTAAGTCACTAATTGTTACTTGTAATTCATCAATAGGTTGTTTAAATTGAGTACTGTAAAGATGCTCACGTTTCTTTCTGTTTATGACAACTTGGCCAAATGTATCTTGATAACTATTTAAATACTCGCCAAGGCGAACTAATGAGTTACTGTGTTCTGGTGCGTGGTTTAAGGTGCTTGTTTTTAGTTGTTCAAGATTCAGATTTGCCTTATTTAAATAAAAATTAAATTTGGTAATCGTATTTTCATTTGCATTGTCAATAAATGAGACTGCATGCGCTTGTAGGGAAATAATATCATTTTCTAAGTGGTTTACAGCTTCACTTTGAATTAGCGCATTATGCTGAGACTGTTGTAAGCTAAGTAAAGCGTTTTGTGAATAGTTAAATAGGTAACTTTGCAAAATAAGTAGCCCAACAAGTAAGCATAAGGCTAAAATTATTTTTGATTTAATAGAATTTATTATCATTATCGGCTAATCAACTCATACCATTTTTGCAAGCTGTAGTCATAGGTTGACATAACTGTATTCCATACTGCTACATTGCTAAAGCGTTTATGGTAACTACCACCATTACGTTGTCCACCTGCCTTTACTGCTACGTCGCCATTTGTATTTAATAAGTCTATGTTTGTTACCTGTCCACCGTACCAGTAATCCCATTCAGACTGAGATAGGAGTAGCTTAGAGCGCTGCGGGTTACTAATGTAATAACCTTGGCGAGCAATAAATGCACCTGGCCAGCCTGAAAGCCACCAATTCATATAATCGTAAGCTGCATCTTTTACGCTACTTTGTGTTTGTGATGATAAACACATAACACCATGCCAGCCTCGGTAGCCTTCTTTTGGCGCGGCAAATCGTACATTAATATTTTGGCTGTTTAACGCAGAAACAGCAGGCGAAAACATACTTTCTATATGGGCTCGTTTACTTTTCATAAATTCAATCGACTCAGGAACCGAGTTCCAATAGCCACTAAAGTGACCTTGGCGTTTAAAGTCGAGTAATATACTAAACAATCTATCAAGTTCTGGGCGGGTTATTGCACCTATATCGTTAAACTTTATAAGTCCTTTACTTTGTGCTGCTAGGGCTAGGTCAAATAATCCAATGGTAGGCGCATTTACGATAGCTACTTTACCTCTGCTCTCGTCATCAAGCAGCCAACTCCAGCTTTCGGTTTCGTATGCGATACCGGGCTTAATAAAATCGGTGTTGTAACCAAAAGAGTCAACATTATGCACATAAGGCAAAAAGCTAATGTGATCGCTCTCTTGTGCGCTTAATGTGCCATCGGGTTGAACATTTAATAATTTATAAGGGGCATCACCTGCACCAATACTTGCAGTCTCGGTTAGTTTTCCCGTTTTAGTAAGTGGATTTATCTCGTTAAAGTAGGTGAGCCGTTTTTTTTCTATTGGCTGTATAGAACCTGCATCCCAGAGCACATTAATGCTGTTTGACCATTGTTCGTATAAATCAAAGGAGCTAGGGGCCATTGATGCCTTTTGCAAAACAGCAGCGCTGCCTGCAGGAGTAAATTCTATATTAATACCTAAGTCACTCATCGCTTGTTTACGGATAGCCTCTTGGAGTGTTACATGCGTACCAAGCACCCTTAATGTGACTTTTTTTCGGGCAAAAACATAAGGCGCATGTGTTATTGCACCAGCTGTTAAACCTATTGCAGCTAGCTTTTTTAGCGTTGAACGCTTAGGGTTGTCCATGTTAAGCCTAAAGTATTAATGTGTGACATTATGTATAGCTAAGAACTTGTAAAGACACAAGTTGAATGGATAAATTTAAAATTATTTAGAATGAAAAATTAGAATGAAAAATTAGAATGAAAAATTAGAATGAAAAATTAGAATGAAAAATTAGAATGTTAGGGTGTCAAAAAATAATAAAAACAATGGAAAAATAGAAGAGTAGAGCGAATTTGAAAAGGAGTAGGAAAGTGGTGGAGCTAAGCAGGATCGAACTGCTGACCTCCTGCGTGCAAGGCAGGCGCTCTCCCAGCTGAGCTATAGCCCCACATTCCTAAGTTACATATAATGTAACTGCTTGACTGCTGAGTTCCAAGCGGGACGAACTTTAAGTTTTTTTATAAAATTGGTCAAGTATTTTTTCGTAAATTTTCACTGTTTACGTCAATTTTTGTTAGACTCGGCTTAATTCAAAACTAAAACGATAAAAAACAATGAAAAAATGTGTTCTAGCGCTTATGGTTTTACTCGCTGGCTGTGCCTCAAATGTTGAGCCGCCTTTTGAAATAAATAATAAACAGTTTCACGAAAAGCAAGATGAGCAAGGCAATAAGCTTTTTGCTTATGTTGTTTCGGTAAAAGCTAAGCATCGTGAAAACTTTAACTTAGACCGTGGTCCTAACAAGAGACCAAGTCGTGGTGAGGTTAAGCAGTATATAGAGAAAGAGCATTTTGAAGAATCGAGCATTTTGAAGTTACAGCTAGAAGACCAAGCAGTTGAATTATTAAATCAAGAGCTAAAAGAACGTAAATACTGCGATAACAAACATGAAGTTAATGATGTCTTATGGCGAGATTTGAGTGTACAGCTAAGAGGGCGTTGTTTGTAATATGTTGGCTGATAAAACTAAGTTAGCAGAGCTTTTGGCGCACCTAGATATTACTTACGATGCAATAGAACATCCACCGCTACATACTAGCTTAGCGGCAGATGAGTTTATGATTGAGCGCCCAGGTACTCGTCTTAAAAACCTATTTTTACGCGATAACGAAGGCAAGCGACACTTTTTAGTTATTACAGCGCACAATAAGCAACTCGACTTAAAGGTATTGTCAAAGCAGCAAGGTCTTTCACGCTTAGGGTTTGCATCAAGTGAGCGGCTAGCTAAATATTTAAAAGTGGTTCCTGGGTGTGTATCTATGTTGGCTCTTTTAAATGATAAGCAAAACGAAGTGAGCTTATGGGTCGATCAAGATATTTGGCGCGGTGATTTGTTTCATTGTCATCCATTTGAAAACACCCAAACATGGTTGCTTAGTAAAGCTGATTTAAAAACATTTTTTAATCACACAAAGCATCAACCGCGCGTTGTATTTTTACCCTCAAAATAAGCCCACATAATTAACGATAAACCACATAAGCAAACTGCAAGCAGCGTAAACATAAACGCTGTTTGCCCATGATGTTGGTATACCACACCGGGTAATAACGACCCCAATGCACCGCCACTGTAATAAAACGATACATATCCGCCATTGGTTACACTTGGCGGGGCTTTACTTATTTTATTAACGAGTGGCGCTGCGGTTGAGTGAATCACAAACATAGCACCACAAAACAAAGTAAATGCGATTAAAAATAAGCTAAGCTGGTGGCTGATTAATAAAATAATACTCACACTATAAAAACTAAATACCGCAGTTAATAAATGCCAAGGCGAAGGGACTTTTTTGAGTAGCCAAGGTGCAGCAATAGAGGCGAGGGCACCAATTAAATAACCACTGTAAACTAAACCTATGTCACGAGTATTGGTAATTAAAAACGTGTTTTGTAATATAAACGGCAAGTAATTAAGTAGTGCAGCGAAACAAAAAAACATACAAAAAACGGCGCCGTAAACTTTAAGTACAGCGCCTTCTTTAAGTTGTTTAATGTAATCGAGTGGGGAAAGTTGCGACTGTGTAGCTGGGTTTGTAAAGCGAGAATGCTTAATTGTCAAAGCTAAACAAATAAGCATAAAAGCAATTAGGTAATAAAAGCTCTGCCAATTCCATAAGTCGCTAAACAAAGCTGCGAGCACACGACCAAAGTAACCACCAACTATACTGCTACCTATATATAGGGTCATATTTTTTTGAAGTGTATCAGCGCTATAACTCATGCCTATATAACTAGTCATTGCAGTTAAAGCTGCGGGGAGCGTTAAACCTTGTAAAAATCTGACTAATAATAAAAGCTCAAAGCTATGTACATAAATAAAAAGTAAGCAGCTAAGGCCTAAAAGCACCATTGCAATACGTAATATAAGTAGTGGATTTATTTTTGCTAAAAATAAACCATAAACCAGCGGGGCAATGGCTAAGGGCAGCATAGTTGCAGTCATTAAGCTGCCAGCTACCGCAGGTGCTACATTAAATTCGCTCGCAAAAAGGCTAAGTAGGGGTTGCGGTGCATAAAGCACAAAAAATATAAATACCGAGCAAACGAGTAGATGAGGTAAACGCATTATATGGCTTGTGCATTTGCTTATTGGTTGCGTGGTATTGTATTAAAAATTGCTTTTAATTCATAATTAAAACCATAGTCATTGCGCTATATCATGATTTGTTTTAACTAGTTTGCTAGATTAATGTCGATAGCGCTGTTATTTGAACTCGTTGGTGATTAAAATAGCGATAATATTAGTTTTTAGTGGAACAAAGTCATGGGTTCATTACAAGACCAATTGCTTCAAGCAGGATTAACAACATCGCATAATGCTAAGGTTGCTAAATCAGAAAAGCGTAAGCAACAAAAAAAGCAAAAGAAAGGGGCGACTAGCAACCCAAGTGATCTGCAAAAGCATATTCAACAAACCAAGCTAGAGCAGCAAAAAAAAGCTGAAGAGCTTAACCAAACACGCCAAGTGAGCTTAAAGCAGCGCGAACAAGAAGCGCGTGTTAAACAAATTTTAGAGCACCACAACCAAGATGCTATTCGTGGTGAGCGCACATTTAATTTTACTTATCAAAACAAAGTAAAAAATATCGACGTGAACGAGAAAACGCAAAAAGCGTTATCGGGTGGTCGTTTAGCTATTTGTGTACTAGAAGGGCAATTTTACGTATTAGATGACGAACCAGCACGCAAAGTGGCTGAAGTTGACGAAAAGTATATTGTTTTTCATGTAGAGCCAGAAAATAAACCAAAAGATGAAGATGACCCGTACGCAGACTTTGAAGTACCAGATGATATAGTGTGGTAATAGTCTATTAAGGGTAAGCTCATTTTTATTTGCTAAAGTATATAAAAGTGAGATAGAAACGAGTTAGCGGCTTTTGGTTAAGTTGATCGTCTAGCGTCGTTTCGTACGTATGCTTTTTATTTGATTGTTTACTACAATCAATAGAACAGTTTTTCTAACCGTCAAAAAAGAAGAGTAAATACAATGAGCAAGATGAAAACACTACTATTAGGCGCGGGTATTACTTTAGCCGCAAGCTTCTCGTTTAATGCAGCTGCTGCCGATGGCGCTGCACTTTATACCGCTAAAAATTGTCAAACTTGTCATGGCGCTGAAGGCAAAGCACCAATTATGGGTATGTACCCTAAACTAAACGGTCAAAACAAAGACTATTTAGTAGCGCAAATGAAAGATATTAAGTCAGGTGCACGTAATAACGGTATGACAATGGCAATGAAAGCAATGGTTGCAACGGTAACAGATGAAGAGTTTGAAGCAATTGCAGATTACCTAGCTAACGTAAAATAATTTACGCAGTTATACCATTTAAATGCAATTGGTATTTTAGTTTTATAAACAGCCACACAATAGTGTGGCTGTTTTGTTTGGTGTTTGCTATAAAATAGAGACTGCTTTAGACTTCTAAACATCTGTTCGTACAGGTTAATAATGTACGTTTTTATAAGGCTCATTATGTTTGATTTACCCCAACTCGATTTAAAAAATAAAGTATCAGCACAAGAGTGGCAACTCCGTGTTGATTTAGCCGCGTGTTATAGACTGGTAGAGCACTTTCGTTGGGGGGATTTAATCTATACGCATTTATCAGCACGTTTGCCTGGCACAGATCACTACCTAGTAAATGCCTTTGGTTTAACCTTTGATGAAGTAACTGCGTCTAATTTAGTAAAGGTTGACTTAGACGGCAACATTATTGACGATACGCCATTTAGTATTAATCCAGCTGGCTTTACTATTCACAGTGCGATTCACGAGGTACGCGAAGACGCTCATTGTGTTATTCACCTTCATACTAAAGAAACAATCGCAGTCGCTACACAAAAAAATGGTTTATTACCGCTTAGCCAATATTCAATGTTTTCATTGCCATCGCTTTCTTATCATGGCTACGAAGGGCTTGCAGTAAACGACGACGAGCGAAAAGTGCTGCAAGATGATTTGGGCAGCACTAACCATATGTTATTAGTAAACCACGGTGGCTTAACAGTAGGCCCAACGGTAGGCGATGCGTTTATGCGCTTTTATGATTTACAGCGAGCGTGTGAAATACAACTAGCGCTACAATCAAGCTCGCAAGAAGCAATTGAAGTACCGCAACCTATAATCGACAATATTTATAATCAAGCAAACGTAGTACACAGTGGCAGCACCGGCGGGCAACTTGCGTGGCCTGCAATGTTACGTAAAGCGTATCGACTTGACCCTAGTTTTGCAAAATAACCCATAGCGGTTAATAAGGAATTTTAATGAAAGTAAATCGCGTTGAAGTATTTGATATTCACTGTCCAGATAGACCTTCTTGGACACCTGTGTTTGTACGTATTCATACTGACGAAGGCATTAGTGGTGTTGGCGAGGCGGGCCTTGCATACGATTTAGGTCACAGTGCTGCAGCGGCTATGATCAAAGAAATGGCCGACGCCTTTTTAATAGGTCACGACCCATTTCAAACAGAAAAACTATGGTCACGTATGTTACGTGAAAGCTTTTGGGGTTTAGGCGGCGGACCTGTTGTATATGCTGCAATGAGCGCAATTGATACCGCACTTTGGGATATAAAAGGTAAAGCGCTTGGTTTACCTGTATACCAGTTATTAGGCGGTAAGGTTAACGACAAACTACGCACTTACGCTTCGCAATTACAGTTTGACTGGGATAGCGAATTTAAAGCGCTAGTACAACCGCAAGAATATGCAGAAGCTGCTTTAAAAGCGATGGCCGAAGGCTATGATGCAGTTAAAGTAGATCCAATTCAGTACGATAAAGACGGCAATACTTATTACGACCGTACAAAAATAATCTCACGTACTGAAATGAAGCTATACCGTGCGCGCATGCAAGCTATTCGTGAAGCTGTGGGCGACGAAGTAGACATTATTTTTGAATGCCACAGTTTACCGGGCGTAACAACAGCCATTCAGTTGGGTGAAATTGCAGAAGAATTTGACTGTATGTACTTTGAAGAGCCAGTTAACTACCTAAACCATTCATTACATGCAAAAGTAGCAGATAAAGTTAATGTGCCAATTGCTGGTGGTGAGCGTTTGTATAATCGCTGGGGTGTGCGCCCGTATTTAGAAGATCAAAGTATTGATGTTCTACAACCTGATATTGGTTTATGTGGTGGCTTTACCGAAACTAAAAAAGTGTGTGATTACGCTGATATTTTTGATGTGCGAATTCAAGCTCACGTATGTGGTGGGCCTGTTGCAACTGCAGCATCACTGCACTTAGAAACGGCTATTCCTAACTTTTTAATTCATGAGCACCACACTTATGCGATTAAAAAGTGGAACCGCGAGTTATGTTTACAAGACCCACAACCTAAAAATGGTTTCTTTGAAGTGTCAGAAGAGCCCGGGTTGGGTATTGAATTAAACGATGAGATTGTTATGCGCTCTCAACGTGTAGAAATAAAGTAACTTTTTAACCTAACTTTAGGTCATACATTAAAAAGCCGGTAAGTGATTAGTCACTTACCGGCTTTTACTCGTTTGGGGGGAGGTAAAGCTTGTTATAACTCGTTGATTTTACATTCCACGTCTTTAAGTTCAATAGTGGCTTTACTATCAAGGTGGCGTATATAGCATTGCTTGCCTTTAATCATCAATTCAAACTGATCGGGTGTATTGCGACTTTGCGTGTCGATAATATTATTACCACCCACATTGCTAAGAGTTACTGTGCTGCTGGTAGTAAATACATCATCAGCTAATTGAGTCTCTTGCATATGTACAAGTGTTTTAATTGCTTTGCTAACGGCTGTTTTATTTGGCTTTGCCAGTAGGGCATGTTGCAGCTTAGGTGTCGGGTCTGGGTTTTGAGATATGCAGCCATTGAGAAGAAGCGCTGAAAATACAACGATTAGTAAAAAGTACATTTTCATAAATTGGCCGTATTATTATAAAAAGAGAGTTTAATATAACTAGTTTTACTTAAACTTGGTAGTAGTGCTTAGCGTTTGCATAGCTAAGGTTATGCCAGATCTTATCGTTTGAGCATAACGCCTTATGGCAGTGCCATAGAGTGCTGTAGCTAGTATTTACTTGGCACACAGGGAAGTTGCTTGCAAACATAATACGCTGCTGGCCAAAGTGATTAAAAAGAAAATTAAAGCACGCTGCTTGTTGCTCACTGGTGAGCTGCAGTAATTCAAAACCAGAAAATTTAATAGCTATGTTGTCGTGCTGAGCAAGTAACTCAACACCTTGTTGCCATGCACCTAGATTACTTGGCAACCCTGCATGATTGATTATAATTTGAAGTTGCGGTAGCTGCTTAGCGTAGTAAATTATTTGTTTGGTTATTTCGCTGTTTTCAATATCAAATTGAGCTTCAAAATGCAGTTTATTTGTAGCCAATAAATTAAGGTTATTAATACAGTGAGGGCTTATTAGTCTCACCGCATCATCTCCTTCGGTTATATCTCTTATACCACAAAGGCTTGAATGAGCCAGTGCACTTAGCGCGTGATTAAATTGCTCTGCGGGCGCATCAATTTGGTTGTAACTAATAGCCTTAAATGAAAGGCTTTTTAAATGCGAGCTTAGCCAGTTTAACTCGTTAATAGGGGAGGTGTTATCAAACCCGGCTTCTATATGAACAAGCCCTACGAGTTCAAAATCAGTACTTTCAACAAGTTGCTCTGCACTTACTGGTTGTTTAATTTTTTCTAGGTTAGGCCATGCTGGTGGGTTTTCGCCTTGTAGCCAAGTATATTGCCCCTCGGCAAGATTAAAAAAATGCACATGAGGGTCAATAATTTGCATCCTCATTGGGCAGTGTAACCACCATCAATACTTTGTAGGCTACCTGTTATAAAACTGGCATCATCACTTGCTAAAAAGCTCACAAGGGCAGCAACCTCATCGGCTTGACCTAATCGGTTAAGCGGTTGCAGACTTGCTTCCTCGGCAACGATTTCAGCTTTGTTTGCGCCACTTTTTGCGCAGTACGCATCTATCGCGTTATGAAATAGCGGGGTTTCTATTGTGCCAGGGCATACCGCATTTACTCTAATATTAAAGCTCGCGTAATCAAGCGCCGTTGTTTTGGCCATTGAGGCAAGGGCATGTTTTGTTAGGTTGTACGCAAAAGAGTTTTGCTTACCTATAATTGCCTGATCGGATGCGACTAATATAATAGCGCCGCTACTTTGCGCTTTCATGCTTGGCAATACGGTTTGTATTGCGGCATAGGCGCCTTTAACATTAAGCGCAAAAAGCGCATCGAGAGTTTGCTCGTCGGTGCTTTCTATATTTGCGCTTAAGTGTTTTCCAGCATTAGAAACAAGTACATCAATACGTTTGCTTTGTTCACAGATAGCGTTGATACAGCTTTGTACCGCCGATACATCACTTACATCACACTGATGAAATATACCCGTTTCGCTTGGCTCTATATCAAGGTTATGTACTTCATAGCCATTGTTTAGCAAACGCTTTACTACGGCTAGGCCAATACCTTTTGTACCACCTGTAACTATTGCAACTTTAGACATACTTACTTCCTTTATTGCTAACTAGTGAGAGTGACCGCAGCCGCCTTCAGCGTGCACATGTCCGTGAGAAACTTCTTCACTCGTCGCTTCACGTACAGATACAACTTCAACGTCAAATGTTAGTGTTTTGCCCGCAAATGGGTGGTTTAAATCACAATCTGCGTTAAAACGACCAACCTTAACAATAGTAACCTGATGACGACCTTGGTTAGAGCTAACCATTGCTGTCATACCTGGTTTCCATACTTTAACGTCGCCTTGTAGGTGCTTAAGCGGAATACGTTGAATTAAGTCATCAACACGCTCGCCGTATGATTCACTTGGCTCTAGAGTTACACTAAATTTTTCGCCGGCTTCTTTACCTTCAAGTGCTTTTTCTAAACCTGGAAGCATGCCTTCGCTGCCATGAATGTAAGTAAGTGGCGCTTCGTTTGTGCTGCTTTCAATTTGTTCGCCCGCTTCGCTAAGGGTGTAATGAAATTCAACTGCTGAATTTTTACTAATTTGCATGCTTGTCTCTTCAAGTTATAACTATGTTAGGGCGCGATTTTACGCGAAATATACTTGTTTATAAACTTAACGTGGCTGATTTAGTGTTTTTTGTAAATCTAGCAGTAAATCTTTTTTTATGGGTGCTGCTTTTTGCTTTTCAGCCTGTGGTATAAACAGTACTAATTGAGTACCAGGTTTTAGAATGCTCGATGCAGATAGCTTATTCCATTTTGCCAAGTCGCTATGGGGTACATCGTAAAGCTGACTTATACTCCAAAGGCTATCGCCCGACTTAACTTCGTAATCTATTTCAATGGTGGGGATCGCAATCTCTTGGTGTTCTAAATAAGGGCTGATTTTGTAATCAACAGTTAATGTGCTTGGCAGAGTTTTAGGTTGTCCAACTAATAACTTTTCTCCAACACCTATTAAATTATTATTTTTATTATTAAGTTGTTTTAACGCTTTTACAGACATACTAAAACGCCTAGCGATACCGTAAAGCGTATCGTTTTGTTTAACGATGTACTCTCCAGCAAAGTTTGATTTGAAGAACTGACTTTTTAATAATGCTTCTTGTCCTATAGGTAGCAGTAAAGTATGCGGCCCATTAGGTGAGCTTTGATTTTTTAAATACCCCTGATTAATAGCATGTAACTGCTTTGAACCTATACCAGAGAGCTTAGCTATGACTGAAAAATCGAACTGCTGGCCTATATTCATCTGTGTTGTAAATGGTTTATATGCAAGCTTTGGGCGTTTAATGCCCTTTTGTGGGTGTTTAACTAAATAGCTTAAAGCGAGTAACTTGGGTACATAGTCAGCGGTTTCTTTTGGCAGACTGAGCGACCAGTAATCGGTGCTTTTACCGCGTTTTTTGTTTTTTTCGATTGCGCGTTTAACACGGCCCTCACCACTATTATAAGCGGCCAAAGCATGTAGCCAATTACCATCAAAGCGTTTATGTAAGTAACTTAAGTAATCAAGTGCAGCATCGGTTGAAGCAAGTACGTCTTGGCGCCCGTCATACCATTGATCTGATTTAACACCAAAGTGATGCGCCGTTGCGCCAACTAATTGCCAAACACCAACAGCTTGCTGTGATGAGGCTATTGTTGGTCTAAAATCGCTTTCTACAAATGGGAGTAAAGCGAGCTCCATAGGTAATTGCTTTTGCTCAATTTTTTTTACGATGTGATACAGATAAGGCGCTGCGCGTTTGCTCACCGTTTGTAAGTAGTTAGGTTGCTTTGCATACCAGCTGATACGCTTTTTTAAGGCGCGATTTTGATAAATCGTAAAGTGTAGATTATTGGCTATATGCACCCACAGATCGGTAGTTTTAGGTGGGCGCTTTTTTACGATTGTTTTTTTGAATTGAAGTGGCGTAACTATCTCATTAACTTGAGGCGTTTGAGCTATTTCCTCGTCAGTATCATAAGTATAGTCAGGCTCAAAATGAGTAAATATTTGTGGAGCTTCTTGTGGTTCTTGCTCCGTTGATTGACAACCAAATAACAAAATACCCAAACAACATAAAACCAAACTGCGCATAGTGATCACTTTTGTAAATTCCTTTTATTATTTTAACACAATCCGTTGTGTTGAGTTATTCCGCGCTTTTTACGCGATTTAGGCCTGCTTGTAAAAAAAAGTTACTCGATTTTATATTAAGCGCTTCTTGTTTATAGGGCTTAATAACTGATTCAGGAAACGACAGCATTAATTGCTCAATACTTTGATCTTTATTGTTTTTAACATGCTCTGTTATGGCTGTTAAAAATGATAGTGGCTGTCTCAGCTGCTCTTTTGTTAATGTGCCGCCGTGGCCCGGTATAATAATAGCGAGCTTTTCGTCGTTAATATATTGCTTAAGCAACGTTTGCCAACTTTTAAGTTCGCCGTGACCAGGATAAGGAAGCCAGTCAACGATATCGCCACCAATCAGTACACTGCCATTATTAGTAGTAATAGTTAAATCACCGTTAGTATGCGCTTGCTGCGGCTCAAGCGTTACCTCAAAACCACCAAGGTCGATAATTTTACGACTATCAATTACTATTTCGGGTTGGCTAAGCTGATACTCCTGCCAGCGAAAAAGTCGCTTTTTTGCAAGCTTTAACTTATCACGCCATTTAGATTGCTCTTCTTTGGGTACATTCGCTAACCGTTGGTAGCTCAGCTCAATGCTCTTTTCATAGGTGTCTAGTTTGTCGGTATATGCTGTTTGGTAAAGGCTAAAATTTTTATTTACTTGCTGATGAACAACGAGCTTGGCATCAGGATAAAAATTTTGCATAACCGCCATACCTAGCAAGTGATCGTCATGGTAATGCGTGGCAACCAAATAGCATAAAGGTGTTTTAAGGCGTTTTTTTAAATCTTCAGCAAGTTGTTCAACTGCAGCAAAATTGGCACTCGTATCAACCAGTAGGGCACATTTTTCGCCTTCAATTAATACTTGGTTAGAGTCGTAAAAGCGAAGCTTGTCTTGTTGCTTTAAAAACTGAATATGAGGGTTTATTGTATTCCAAGTTACGGCAGCGTAGGTGTTTGGTGCTATTGATAGTAAGGTGCATGCCAATAGTAAGTGCTTACATGAAGAGGTTATGTTTGAAAGTTTTAACTTCATTTATTATCTCTACGCTGAGGTTTAATTACTTTAATAATAAACAAAAAGCGCAGTATGCGCTTTTTATTTTTGGTGTTTGGGGTCATTTGTCAAATGCTGACTGAGTTTATCAATCAATTGGTCTTGATGCTGTTGTTCAACTGTAGCCTGTGTTTTTGCTTCTAGCAATTCGTGGCTTAAGTTTAATGCTGCCATTAATAGGGCTTTTTGATCGTTTCTAACGGTTGAGCGTTGTTTCATTTGCTCAACTAAGTCATTTAGATTTTTAGCTGCTGCTATTAATGCATCTTCCTGCCCTTCGGGGCAAGCAAATTGCTGCTCTTTACCTAGCAACTCAACAGTGACCCGCTGGTTTTGCAGCTCAGACATTAGCTAGCCTGTTGTGCGCTTTGTAATTTATCAAGAAGACCAGATAAAGTAGTGCTGGCATCTTTTTGCTTTTCTTCATTTTCTAAAGCTTCAAGCTGTAGTAATTCGTTTTCATCGCTTAGTTTAGTGTTCTGTTCTTTTAAAGTAGCAACATCTGTTTGTAATTGATTATTACGTTCGATTAAAGAATCGATCAGTTGTTCGAGTTGTTGAAGAGTAGTGTTGTTCATAAAGGCGCTCATATAACTGTAATTAATGTCATGCAAATGTAAAGCAAAGTGTGTTGATTTGCCAGCATTTACGGTGGTTTTAGCTGATTTTTCTTCTGCGTTAAGGGATAATTCAGTATATGAGCTTTTTCATTCAGAAATGGTTCACTTTAACACTCTCTTATCTTGGTGTAAGTTGCCAAAGCCTAGTGCTTATGGTTCACTTACGATATTAAATTGCGTATGGCGAAAATAAATAATGCTTAGTTACAGACACTCATTTCATGCGGGTAATCCTGCCGATGTACTTAAACATTTAGTACTGGCACAAGTACTAAATTATCAAACAATTAAAGATAAACCGCTTGATTATATAGACACGCATTCAGGTGCTGGCTTTTTTGAACTGGCAGCTGCTGATGCGCAAAAAACGCAAGAGTATCAAGATGGTATTGAAAAACTTTGGCAACATAAAAGTGAACATGCTGAGCTTAATGAGTACATTGAATTAATTAAGTCATTTAACGACACTGACGAGCTTGCATTTTATCCAGGTTCACCAAAAATTGCAGAGCATTACTTGCGCCGCCAAGATAAGGGCTGGTTTTTTGAGCTTCACCCGCGCGATTTATTATTACTTGAAGAAAATATGCAAGGTAAGCGCTCTATTCGTGTGCGCGGAGAAGATGGCTTTACCGGCTTAGTAGGGTTATTACCACCAGCATCTCGCAGAGCCTGTGTATTAATTGATCCACCGTACGAAATTAAAGATGACTACGAAACGGTTGTAAAAACCTTAGTTAAAGCTCATCAGCGTTTTGCTACAGGTACTTACATGATTTGGTATCCGGTTGTTGATAGAGAACGCATTGATAATATGGAGAAGAGTTTAATTGATTCAGGAATGCGCAACATTCAGCTATTTGAACTAGGCACTGAAGCGGATACTGACGTACACGGCATGACAGCATCTGGCATGATTGTGATTAACCCTCCATGGAAGCTAAAGCAAACAATGGATGCAATAATGCCTGAACTTGTTGGTTTGTTAAGTGAGCCAAGTGGTTTTTATAGAAGTGAACAACTCGTTGATGAGTAGCTTTAAATAGCGCTTACAATGAATGATAAAACGCCTAGCTTTGCTGGGCGTTTTATTTAAAGCTTGAACCGATGTGCTAAAAAGTCGTGTTTAATGCTTTGGTATTAATTAAAATAAACAGCGTTAAAAGTAGCAAGCGTATTACCGCTGTTGTTTTTAAGTTTCAGTGACTCGCCTGTAATTTCCCACTTTGAAGTATTGTTAAGTACGTTAGACATAGCTGCTTCTTGGTCCATATTCTCCGAACACATCTTTTTTGTACTCGCTAATTGACTAAGTGTAATTGTGTGCTGCTCGGTACTATAACTTCCGCTAAAATTATTACAGCCTAAAAAGCCATTAACACGGTAGTCTTTGTCGAACTGAATAAACGGCTCTTTAGTTGTAACATTTACTGTTTGAGCATTTATTGTTATTGCTTTCCAGTACGTATTTGTAAGCGTTACGTCTGGCTTTTCAACGGATACTTTTGAAAGCTCAATTTTATAAGGGGCAGTTAGCTGTGATTCTCTAAATGGGTCGTTATTTGTTGTACTTGTGTAAAGTACTTTGTCTTTATTTATGATTCTGGCGCTTAGATTATAGTGGTGTTTATCGTTAACTTTACCGGCATCATAAGTAAGCTCTACAGTAAATGGTGGGGCCTGGGTAATATCAATCACTTCTTGTGTGATTATATCGGCTTTTACATCCATTTTAGATACATCCGAAAGCGTAACTATTAACTGTGAGCCGGGGCGAAGCATACTGCGATCTTTGTAGCTAACTTGGGTAGTTAGAGTAGATATTGATTTTGCTTGCTCTGTATTTTCAGTCGGCTTAGTTTGTTGATCACAACCGGTTATAGCAAAAGCGCTCAGTGCTAATAAACTAAGTCCTGTAAGTGCTTTTTTACGTGAATGTACTGCTTGATGCTTTTCCATGTTTGTTATCCTTACTCAATATTATCCCCTAGTGTATTACCTAGTGACTTAATCATTCCTTAACTTATTTTAAACATAAAAAAAGGCGCATTAGCGCCTTTGATAATTCAAAAAAGCGATTATTTTTTAACAAACTTAGTTAAAATAACAATGCGCTGGCCGTCAACTCGCCCTTCAATATGTTCAGGGTTGCTGGTTAGGCCAATATTACGAACAGCTGTTCCACGTTTAGCGGTAAGGCTACTACCTTTAACGTCTAAGTCTTTAATTAGGGTTACAGTATCGCCTGCTTGAAGTACTACACCATTGCTATCTACATGCTTTAAATCGTCATCTTCAGCAAGTGCTTTTTTAGCCCACGTTAGTGTGTCTTCTTCAAGGTAAATCATGTCTAGCGCATCTTGTGCCCAGCCATTATCCGGTGCTAAACGCGAAAGCATTCTGTAAGCCACAACTTGTACTGCAGGCGTTTGGCTCCACATGCTATCGTTTAAACAGTGCCAATGTGTAGGCGTTATTTCGCTGTTATTCTCGATTTGATCTTTACATGTTTGACACGTGTAAATACATTTATCTGAGTGGGTTTCAGTTACCGGTGGTACTTCATAAACAGATAAGTTCTCGGTGGCTGCACACAATTCACATTGATTATTACTACGTTCGATTAAGGCTTTTTCAATACTCATGGGGCTCTTTCTGATTCTGGTCGAGTTAACATTTGCTGCTATTATACTCCAAAACAGGAGCTCTGTGCCATTAGTCCCTTAATTTTGTGTGGGTATATTACTCATATACTTATCTTTAATGCTTTTTTGATTATCCCCGGGGGGATGCCTAGTTTGCCCGAATCATTTTTATAAAATTGATAATGGTTGCCTAATACTCTCACATTATATTTTAAAGGCGTGGTGTTAGGCTTTGCTAAAATTGAAAATATAAGTAGCAAAGGATAAACCTTTAATATTTGAATAAAGTTGGTCAAAGCGCCACCTTTTATATTAAAGTTATTATATGAGTGTTGTGTAGTTTTTAGCTGTTTTGTAATGACGACTATGTTTATCTTATGCAAGTTGCATTAAAGTACACGTACTATTGGCTGTTTTGCCATCTCTTATTTATAGGTTTAGAGCCAAGTGAAATTACATAATATCTCTGATGAGGCCCAAAAAATAACTCAGTTTGTCGCGCGGCAGCCTATTTTTGATATAGATCAGAATGTTTTTTCGTACGAACTGCTTTATAGAGATTCAGCCAATAATGCGTTTCCTGTAGGCACTTCTGATGTGCATGCGACAAGCCGCCTGTTTTTTAATGCTTTAATGTTGGTCGGTTTAGATAGACTTACCGCACATCATTTAGCTTTTATAAACTTGTCATCAGAAACTATTCTCGATAATTTCCCCAAACTTTTATTGCCAGAAAATAGTGTTATTGAAATAGTGGAGCGCACGGGTAATATTCCGGCGGTGGCTGAGCGTGTGCAAGAACTAAAAAAAGAAGGGTATGTTTTTGCGTTAGATGATTACGATGGCGATCTAAAATGGGAGCCACTGTTAGCACATGTTGATTACATTAAAATTGAGATAGATGATCCGGTTATTAAAACCAATATGCGCATTAAAAAAATAAAACGCGCAAATCCACATGCAAAAGTAATTGTTGAACGAATAGAGACGCATGGGCAATTTAATACATTAAAATTGGCAGGCTGCGATTTATTTCAGGGGTTCTTTTTTTCTCGCCCAGAAATGATTACGTATAAAGGTGTAGAGCCTTCAAAGCTAACCGTTTTTGATCTATTGCGTTTTACAGCAAAAGAAACGCTTTGCTTTAAAGAAGTTCACCAACGTGTAGCTAGAGATGTAGCCATAACAGCAAGGGTTTTAAAGCTAGCTAACGCGCGTTCAGGCAAAGCAAATTTAGTCATTACGTCTATTTCACAAGCGGTTATTTATTTAGGTGAAGATACAATAAGACAATTTGTTCGCGTATTAGCCATTAGTGAGTTGGGGGTCGAAAAACCAACCGAATTAACTAAGCTTGCATTAACGCGGGCTCAATTTATGTCGCTAATATTGGAGCAAAATAATAAAGAGTTGACCGAGCAAGGGTATCTGGTGGGTTTGTTCTCGGTGCTTGATGCTATTTTAGATGCTGATTTAAAAGATATAGTTAAAGAGTTTACTTTAGATACTGCAATATCTGATGCGTTATTATTAGAGAGTGGTATTTTAGGGAACTGTTTATCGCTTATAAAAGAGTTTGAATTAGATAATATAGATGAAGCTATGGTCCATTTGGCCAATATAAACTCAGAGCTGCACATTGGCGATATATTTAATTTTTTACTGGATGCTGTTTTATACAGTGATGACATTATTGAGGCAATAGCAGAATAAATATGCGTAATTGGTTGTCGGTTATAAGTGTAGTGGTTGCTCTTTGTTTATTGTTTCCTGGTATTACAAAACCAGTATTAACAATAGAGGGCAACATAGATAAATCAAAATTAGCGCAAGCGGGTATTGAAATGCTGGCTGAAGAGGGTGATGGCCGGACTCGCAGTATGCTAATGATGTTCTCGAATATGCTAGGGCTTGATAAGTTAGAGGGCGAGATTAGCGCCTATAACAAAACACAAAGTATTTTAGGCACAGTTAAAGAGCTTGCCAGCAATAATAATTTATTTGTAGCCGCTTTAGTGGGGTTGTTTTCTATTGTTATTCCAAGCCTGAAGCTGCTATTACAATTGCTTTATTGTTGCCTACCTTTGAATGGGTTTAAGCAAAAGCTCGGTCTGGTTATTTGTGCATTAAGTAAGTGGAGCATGGTTGATGTATTTGTTATTGCATTAATAGTGACTTACCTAGCAGGTAACGCGCATGGTAAAAGTGGCGAGCTACTTGTTATGAATGCCCAATTTGGTGAAGGGTTTTGGTATTTTAGCGCGTATTGTATATTTGCAATTATCGCCAGTAACTTAATCAAAACACCCGATAAACCGCAGTCTAAATAATTAAAGTATTTGTGGTTGCTGTTAGGTTATCTTACAATCATTTTAAAATTTATTAAAAGGCATAATGTTGCAACGTTTTTACTCTAGTTTACTCATGATAACTTTGCTGCTCACTTTTGTGGGTCAGGCAGTTGCGTCTGTAGCTATGGTATGCGAAATGCCTCATATGCCAACCAAAACAGCAATGCATGCCCAAATGCCAATGACACAAAGTAGTGATATAACAGCTGTCGCTAGCATGTCTGAAAATATGATGCAGATGGATTGTTGCGACGACGAAAGTACGCCACAAAACGATTGCAAATGCCCTATGGGTGGCTGCGCTGCTAATTCAATGCTTAATGTTGATACTTTATTTAGCGTTACCTTACTTGAATCTGAAAAAGTAAATGTAAGTGTATTTACTACACAAATTAATATACCTCGTTCACTCTACCGCCCTCCTATGTCTGCTTAATAGCAGGATAGGTGTAATATCAATTTTATTGAAAACATGCTCATTCTAGCGAGTTAAATAACTCTCTAACTGCGTTAAAAATTACTTATATAAAGCAACTATACTGCGTAATTTTTTCCTTGTTATAGAGCTATTTCCCTACCGCAATAATAGATCATTAATTCAATGCAATTGATATAAAAGGTTTTTGTAAAACTCCTAAACACCTTTTTTGCTTCCTAATTTAAGAATTTCTTTTATTTTTAGATGGAGCAGGTGATGAACCACGCTGTAAGTATTAAAGCCGTATTATGTAGTGTTGTGTTATTTAGCACAGCTGTTAATGCGCAAAACAATCAAAATAACCTAAATATCGATACGCTAAAGCAAGCCCGCAATGAGCAAACGCTTAGCTTAACGCAAGCGCTTAATTATGCACTAACGCATGAGCCATGGCTAAAAGCGAGTGGCTACCAAGAAGATGCCGCAATAGCGCAAAGT
Organism: Pseudoalteromonas sp. FUC4; assembly: GCF_008370255.1. Taxonomy (GTDB): domain Bacteria; phylum Pseudomonadota; class Gammaproteobacteria; order Enterobacterales; family Alteromonadaceae; genus Pseudoalteromonas. Next base: position 82,369 of record NZ_SEUI01000004.1, read on the forward strand.
ATTGCCGCAGGCACCTTACCCGATCCTGTTTTAACGGTTGGCTTACTTAACTTACCTACTAACGGTTATGCGTTTGATCAAGAAGGGATGACGCAGCTTAAAGTTGATTTGAGCCAAAAGTTTAGCCGAGGGAATAGTTTAGCGCTTAAAAAAAAGGCATTAGCTCAGTCTGCTCAACAATATTCTTGGCAGCGCGCCGATCGCTTAGCACAAGTAAAAGTAATTGTGATTGAGTCGTGGTTAAACGCGTATCGTGCTCAGCGAAGTATTGCTTTAATTGAGCAAGATAAAGGGCTATTTACTCAGCTTATTGAAATTACCGAGGCAAGCTACGCAAGTACCTTAGGTAAAACACGCCAGCAAGATATTATTCGTGCGCAATTAGAGCTCACTCGCCTTGAAGATAAGCTGGTTATGCTTGAGCAGCAATTTGAAAGTGCTAAAAACCGTTTAGCACAGTGGTTACCTATGAATATGCTTATGCAGCCCTTAAGCACCGAGTTTACTAAAACAACAGGGCTTGTTAATTTTGAAAATCTTGAATTTAATAAAATAATACAGTTGCTTATGGCGCATCCCGCAATTATTGCGATAGAAAAAACCGTCACCGCAAAGCAAACCGAAGTTGCACTCGCCAAGCAAAGTTACAAACCTCAAATGGGCGTTAATGTAGGTTATGGTTACCGAGATGATACGCCTATAGGGGAGTCGCGAGCTGATTTACTTTCAGTAGGATTTAGCATTGATTTGCCATTGTTTACTGATAACAGACAAGATCAACAGGTTAAATCGGCTATTGCCAGTGCAGAAGCTACTAAAACACAAAAGCTGGTGGCGCTTCAAAAACTCAAAGGCATGTACTTTAAGGAGTTTAGCCAACTCGCTCGTTTGCAAAAACGCGATGCGCTTTATCAAAATACGTTATTACCGCAAATGTCAGAGCAATCTCAAGCAACATTAAATGCTTATACGCGCGACGATGGGGATTTTTCTGACGTGATGCGCGCGCGTATTAGTGAGCTTAACGCCAAAATTGATGCACTGAATATTCAAGTAGATCAACATATTATTACCGCCCGCCTTAATTATTATGCAAGTAGCTTAGACCCCCAAGTAATGAGCGATAAAACTGGAGAATTACATAATGAATACTAATTTAAAGTTACTTGTTGCAGCCTTAGTCGGTGCGGGCACATTTGCATTAATTGGCGCCTTAGTGATGCAGTTTTTACCTAGCAGCTCGGCAATGCATGAACAGCAACGCGCTGAAAAAAAGCCCTTATATTGGGTAGCCCCTATGGATAGTAATTACAGGCGTGACGCGCCAGGGCTTTCGCCAATGGGAATGGATTTAGTCCCTGTATATGAAAACGATAGCAACGCTCAGGATGGACCAGGTGCAGTAACTATTTCGCCTGCAGTCATTAATAACTTAGGTGTAAGAACCGCCAAAGTAGAGCTTAAAACACTTCACAGCGATATAAATACTGTGGGTTATGTGCAATATAACCAAGACCAACTTATTCACATTCATCCGCGTGTAGAGGGCTGGATTGAAAGCTTGTACGTTAAAGCGCAAGGTGCACAAGTTAAAGCCGGTGAGCCTTTATATACATTGTATTCACCACAATTGGTGAATGCACAGGAAGAGCTTTTACTGGCGGTTAATCGTAATAATACCGTGTTAATTCGCGCTGCAAAGGCGCGTTTAGAGTCGTTAAATGTGTCTGATGGATTTATCGAGCGCTTACAAAAAAATAAAAAGATAATGCAAAACATTACTTTTTACGCAAAGCAAAGTGGTGTGGTAGATGAGCTAACAGTAAGAGAAGGCTTTTACGTTAAACCAGGCACATCAATGATGAGTATTGCTCAGCTTGATGAAATTTGGGTAGAGGCAGAAGTGTTCGAGCGCCAATCAGAACAGGTTAGCGTGGGCTTACCTGTAACAATGACGCTTGATTACTTAAAAGGTCAAAAGTGGGAAGGTAAGGTTGATTACATTTACCCCGCGCTTGATGCTAAAAACCGGACTCTGCGTGTAAGGCTTAGGTTTGAAAATGCAGATCATCGGTTAAAACCAAATATGTTTGCACAAGTGAGCATTCACGCTCAAGCGAGTAAAGCGCAATTTACAGTACCTAAAGAAGCGGTAATCCGCACGCAGCATCAAAACCGTGTGGTTATTGCATTAGGTGAGGGTCGTTTTAAATCAGTAGAAGTCGAAGTTGGGCAAATTAATAGTAATGAAGCGGTCATTTTGTCAGGTGTAGCGACAGGTGACACGGTAGTGACCTCAGCGCAATTTTTAATAGACTCTGAGTCGAGCAAAAGCTCCGACTTTAAACGAATGGAAATACCTAGTTCTGGTATTAGCTCAGGTATGGGGTCGGATTCTGGTTCAGGCTCGAATATGAACATGGATATGCAGCCACAAAACGCCACGGTTAACGGCACTATTAACGCAATAGATACACAAAATCGCATTATTAATATTAGCCGAGAAGCCATTGAAAAATGGAATCGAGAACCCGCCACAATGGACTTTGTATTAGCGCCAGATATTGATATTACTCAGTTTGAAAATACCCAGTATATTAATTTTACTTTTAGCATTATTAATGACGAATTTGTAATTACTAAAGCGCAAAACGCAGAGCCGATTGATCACTCTACTATGCAACACAGTTCTCACTAGGAGCCATTATGATAACTGCCATTATTCGCTGGTCCGTTAGCAATCGCTTTTTTGTGTTGTTGCTTACATTAATTTTACTGGGTGGAGGGTTGTTTGCGATAAAAAATACGCCCGTGGATGCCTTGCCTGACTTATCTGATGTTCAGGTCATTATAAAAACTACTTATCCGGGGCAAGCGCCGCAAGTAGTGCAAGACCAAGTCACATTTCCTCTCACCACAGCAATGCTTTCTGTGCCGGGTGCACAAACTGTAAGGGGTTTTTCGTTTTTTGGTGACTCGTACGTTTACGTTATTTTTGACGAAAAAACTGATTTGTATTGGGCGCGTAGCCGAGTACAAGAATACCTAAGCCAAGCAGCAAACCGATTGCCCGATAGCGCTACGCCAGAGCTTGGTCCCGATGCAACAGGCGTAGGTTGGATTTACTTATACGCACTGGTTGATAAAACAAATAAACACGATATTAGTCAGCTACGAAGCTTACAGGATTGGTTTTTAAAGTTTGAATTACAAACGGTACCTGGTGTATCTGAAGTGGCTGCTGTTGGTGGCATGGTTAAGCAATACCAAGTTAATGTAGAGCCCGATAAATTACGTGCATATGGTATTCCGCTTAGCCTTATTCAAACCGCTATTCAACAAGGCAACCAAGAGATGGGTGCCTCAGTAGTTGAAATGGCTGAAGCTGAATACATGGTAACAAGCACCGGCTACATTAAGAGTGTTGCCGACCTGGAAGCTATTCCGCTTGGTGTAAACGCTAATGGTACTGCGCTGCAATTGCGTGATGTAGCTGATATTAGAGTTGGGCCGCAAATGCGCCGCGGTATTGCAGAGCTTAATGGTGAAGGCGAAGTAACCGGCGGCATCGTTATTATGCGCTATGGCGAAAATGCACAAAAAACTATTGAACTGGTAAAAGCAAAGTTAGAGTCGCTTAAAAAGGGATTACCAGAGGGCGTTGAAATAGTCCCTGTGCACGATCGCTCCAACTTAATAAATAACGCGGTAGATAACCTAACAAGTAAGCTAATTGAAGAGCTGATTGTAGTTGCTTTGGTGTGTGTGGTGTTTTTGTTTCATGTGCGCTCATCATTGGTGGCAATTATCACATTACCGCTTGGCATTTTAACGGCATTTATCATTATGTATTGGCAGGGGATTAACGCCAATATTATGTCTTTAGGGGGAATTGCAATAGCGATAGGTGCAATGACCGACGGCGCTATCGTCATGATTGAAAATATGCACAAACACATGGAAAAAACGCCTCTTACCAACGAAAACCGCTGGGAAGTTGTGGCTAAATCGGCAAGTGAAGTGGGTCCTGCATTATTTTTTAGTTTATTAATTATTACCGTCAGCTTTATGCCGGTATTTATTTTAGAAGCGCAAGAAGGACGTATGTTTGCGCCACTGGCTTACACTAAAACCTATGCTATGGCAGCGTCTGCTGGGCTTGCGATTACCTTAGTGCCGGTATTAATGGGCTACTTTATTAGAGGTAAAGTTATTTCGGAGCAAAAAAATCCAGTTAACCGATTACTCGTCGCAGCGTATCGTCCACTACTTAACTGGGTGCTTAAATTTCCAAAAATGACATTGGTACTCGCGGTGGTTGTTTCTGTTATTGGCTTTTATCCGGTAAACAAAATAGGCAGTGAATTTATTCCGCCACTCGATGAGGGCGACTTAATGTATATGCCCACAACGTATCCTGGTTTATCGGTAGGTAAAGCGCGCGAAATACTACAGCAAACCGACAAGTTAATTGCCACAGTGCCCGAGGTTAAAACAGTATTTGGTAAAGTTGGGCGAGCAGAAACAGCAACAGATCCTGCGCCGCTTACAATGATAGAGACGTTTATTCAGTTAAAACCAAAAGACGAATGGCGCGAAGGTATGACTCTTGAAAAACTTAAAAAAGAACTCGACGGTTTGGTTAAGTTTCCTGGGCTTACAAATGCGTGGGTTATGCCAATTAAAACACGTATTGATATGCTCGCAACGGGTATTAAAACCCCTGTGGGAATTAAAGTTGCGGGACCAAAGTTGAGTGAAATTCAAAAAATTGGTCAACAAATAGAAGTACTTTTAAAGGATGTGCAAGGTACTGCATCGGTTTACTCAGAGCGAGTAGCCGGTGGACGTTATATAAAAGTAGATATAAATCGTGAAAAAGCCGCGCGTTATAGCTTAAATATTAGCGACGTACAGCAAGTTGTATCTACTGCAATAGGGGGTACAAACGTAACTCAAACCGTAGAAGGGCAAGAGCGTTACCCTGTTAATTTGCGTTACCCGCAAGCATACAGAGACTCGCCAGAAGAGCTAATGTTGTTACCCATTGTAACGCCTACAGGGCAGCGTATAGCACTTGGTGATGTAGCTGATGTATTTATTGAAGATGGACCGCCTGGCATAAAAAGCGAAAATGCACGTTTAAACGGTTGGAGTTTTATTGATATAGATGGCGTTGATATTGGTACTTACGTTGAGCACGCTCAGCAAGTGCTCGATAAAGACCTAATACTACCTGCTGGCTACTCAATTACATGGGCTGGGCAGTATGAATACATGCAGCGCGCTAAAGACAAATTGACTTATGTATTACCACTTACATTAGCGATTATTATTGTGTTGCTTTACCTTAATTTTAGAAGCTTTGCTGAGGTCACTATTATTATGGCTACGTTGCCACTGGCAATGATTGGTGGCGTATGGCTAATGTATTTAGAGGGCTTTAACTTTTCAGTTGCAGTAGGTGTAGGCTTTATTGCCTTAGCTGGGGTAGCGGTAGAAATAGGGGTCATTATGTTGGTGTATTTAAACCAAGCCTATCAAGAAAAGTGCCTCGAAGCAGAGCAGGCTGGTAAGCCACTTAGTTTAGTGCAATTACAGCAAGCTATTATTGAAGGAGCAGGGCTTCGAGTACGCCCAGTTATGATGACTGTCGCGACCATTATTATTGGCTTGCTGCCTGTGCTATATGGCACAGGCACCGGAAGCGAAGTAATGAGCCGAATAGCAGCGCCTATGGTTGGCGGTATGGGAAGTGCAATTGTACTTACTTTACTTGTTATTCCTGCTGTTTACTTGCTGTGGCGCAAACAAGGACTTAAATAATATAAAGCAACAAGACGATAGAGCTGTGCAGTGTGTTTACTACCCACGCATTGCTCTATAAAAATTACCTATAATTTGTAAGTTATTCTATTAAATTGCTAATTAATATTCGTTTTAAAAATAACCTTCTGTTTTTAAATGTTTTTTTAATTGGCACGCTTTACGCAATGTAGTACCTATACAGTCAACTAAGTAAGGAATGCACATGCAAGTTAAAACAATTAAAGAGGTATACGATTGGACCGTTTTGTTTCATACGCAAATGGCGGCTAATTTTCATAGCGTAAAGGATTTACTCGATGAACATAATGCAATGCTGGTGGACTACTACCTAAATTACGAAAAAAAACTCGCTGAAGATTTAGTCGGGTTTAAAGCGATAACCGAAATAAATACGCTCGATACGTACTGTTATGAATACTTTGCTAAAAATCCTGAGCTAATTACTTTCGAAGACATTAGTAAAGACCAGCAATTTGATGAGAAAGTTATTCAAGCTTACTTATCAGAGCAGCATCAAAAGGTAATTGAATTATACGAATACCTACTTGAGCGCGCTGAAACTCAAAGTGGCCAAGAAAAGCTGCAACAAATACTAGAGCTGGAAAAGCAAGGTATAAAGCAAATGATGCAAAGTACGAATCGTCATATGGATATGTAGCTTTATAAAAGAGCGGGATTATTGAGTTTATCTTGCTCTTATTAGCTTTAAGGTGATTATTTTATGTCTGCGTTAAATAACCTGCAGAGCATTTTGGTGGACTAAAAGGGTATGCGTGTCAGTTGTATGGCACGCATAAATTGAGGTCAAACTTCTTCTGTATCTACAATTAAATCACTTGTTATTGATTCCAATGCTTCAATGACTTCATCTTTATTCATACCATTGGGTAAAGTAACAGTAGCAACAGCACTAAAAATAGGCACCCCCCAATTAGGCGCACTTTGTTGCCTTGAATTTAAATGAGTAATGTTAGCGCCTTTGTGGCGTATTACACTTGCCAACTCTTGAACAATACCAGGGCGATCGTTACCTGTTATAACCAGATTGATTTGCTCTAATGTTGATGATTCAATTTCTGTGTTTCCGGTTTCAATTCGAACGTCTAGCTTAGGTAACTTATTTAAAGCACTTTGTAATGATTGAAAGTGCTCCTCAGCAACTTCAAGTTGAATAATACCTGCAAAATGACCTAATAAATGGCTTAAGTTACTGCTTAGCCAGTTGCCATGATTTTGTAACACGACGGATGAGATACTCTCTACTAAACCAGGGCGATCTTGCCCTAGAATAGTTATAACCAACTGCTTCATAAATAATTCTCTTTTTAAGCCAAAGAAAGTAAATGCATAGGCATTAAGTGTATTGTCTAATCTAAATTGTGTGTTGTTGCACTTTTTATAAATCGTTGATTTTAAAATAATAAAAATGAATATAGTTGTGTTGACTATACGCGGTATTAATAGTCATTTTTATTTAGTAAGTACTCTTTTAGTATTGACCTCGATAAATGCTTTGTCCAATTATTTTATAATTTAGTTCACTTAAAAATCATCTATATGATACTTATTTAGCGATTTTCTTCGCTAGTTTTATCTAAAACCGTTTTAACGTGCTTATTATTACTGCTGTAACATTACTGTCATCTTGATGAAATATAATTTATGCAACGTTAAGATTTAAGGGTGTTTTGATGACTTCAAATCCGAATAAACCGACTTTTAATACGGATCGAAGCCGTCTATTTAAAGATCGGTTTGCCAAATTTGGTATAACCGCAGGTGGGATAATGGTATTGGTAGCACTGCTATTAATATTTTTCTACCTTCTTTATGTAGTACAGCCAATTTTTGAATCAGCAAAAGTAGAAAAACGCGATAGCTTTCAGGTCGCTAATTCGCAGCAAATAGCAGGCCTAGGTGTAGAAGAGCAAACTGAAGTTGCTTATTTATTAAGTCTGCAGGGGCAGGTTGATTTTTACAGTGTGCAAGATGGCAGCTTTGGTAAAAAGCTTAAAACATTAAACGCCGAGTTACCAAGTGATGCAACAAGCTTTGCCACTAGCGCGCCTTTTCAAGGGCATTATGCGTTTGGTTTAAAAGATGGCACTGTAATGGTGGTAGCACCTAAATTTTTGGTTACCTTTCCTAATAACGAGCGTAAATTAACGCCTCGTTTAGACTTTCCTCTAGGGGAAATGGCTCTGGAAGTAGATGAACAAGGCGCAGCTATTAAACGCTTTGCATTTAGCCACTATGAAGACAGAACTGCTGTTGTCGCACTTACAGAAGACAAGCGGGTGCTGTTTAGTAGTTTTGTTGCTGAAGAAAATATGTTTACTGGCGAAGTAGAGTGGGTTGTTGAGCGTACAGAGCTAGATGTTGAAGGGCGTGTAGATGAGCTATTAATGTCGCCAGATACAACCCGTACCTTTGTACGTTCTGCTAATCAAGTTTATGTATACGATACACGTGACCCAAGTGATGTAGAGCAGATTCAGTTACTTTCAGCTAACGAAGAAAATGCCAATATTGTATCTGCACAATTACTAGCAGGTGCAAACTCACTCATGCTTGCCAATGATAACGGCGAAGTTTCGCAGTGGTTTGAAGTAAACACTGACACTGGCCGTGAATATCAAAAAATACGTTCGTTTGAAACGACTAAGCAAAATAAATTAAATGTATTTACAGAGTTTTACCGTCGTACTTTTTTTACGACCAGCAGTAACGGTGAGCTTGGGGTGTACTACACAACAAGCGAAGCAAAATTATGGCAAGGTAAAGTAAGTGAAGGCGCAATACAAAACTTTGCAATTTCACCGCGTTCAAATGCTGCATTAATTTTAGCGGATAACAAACTAACAGTATTAGAAATACATAACGAGCATCCAGAAGTTACTTGGTCAGCGCTTTGGCAAGAAGTATGGTACGAAGGTTACCCAGAGCCAGGTTATATATGGCAGTCAACATCAGCCAGTGATGACTTTGAATCTAAGTTTTCATTAGTGCCAATTTCGTTTGGTACATTAAAAGCAGCCCTTTACGCGATGTTATTTGCAGTGCCTATTGCGCTTTCGGCGGCAATTTACACAGCATACTTTATGTCGAGCAAACTACGTAAGGTAGTTAAGCCTACGGTTGAAATAATGGAAGCATTACCTACCGTTATTTTAGGTTTTTTAGCCGGTCTTTGGTTAGCTCCATTGATAGAAGAGCACTTACCTGCAATTGTTGGGTTACTCATATTATTACCTTTAGGCATGTTAGCGACAGGTTTAGCTTGGACTAAATTACCAACAAAAATTCGCCATCGAATTCCTGAAGGATCTCATTCAATTATCCTTATTCCGGTCGTTTTACTTATTGGCTGGTTTTCGTTTGCGATGAGTGGATTTGTTGAGCTTTGGATGTTTGACGGCAATGTACGTCAGTACTTAACAAATGAGCTAGGTATGACATTCGACCAACGTAACTCGCTGGTTGTTGGTATTGCGATGGGGTTTGCAGTTATTCCAACTATATTCTCAATTGCAGAAGATGCCGTATTTAGTGTTCCAAAGCATTTATCAAATGGCTCATTAGCATTAGGTGCAACACAGTGGCAAACACTAATACGTGTTGTATTACTAACAGCAAGCCCTGGTATTTTCTCTGCGGTAATGATGGGACTTGGCCGCGCCGTTGGCGAAACTATGATTGTACTTATGGCAACGGGTAATACACCTATTATGGATTGGAGCATCTTTCAAGGTATGCGTACGCTTGCAGCAAATATTGCCGTTGAAATGCCTGAGTCAGAAGTAGGTAGTTCGCATTACAGAATATTGTTCTTAGCGGCCTTTGTACTATTCATATTCACATTCATTTTTAACACAGTCGCTGAGTTTGTTCGCCAGCAACTGCGTGAAAAATATAGCTCAATGTAAGCGGAGAGACATGACATGGTAAAGCAGTGGTTTAAGTCTGGTTCTCCTTGGATTTGGATGACCGGTGGTGCAGTGAGCATCAGTTTAATTTCAGTTTTAGGCTTATTAGCAATGATAGCCTGGAAAGGATTAAGTTTTTTCTGGCCTTCAGAAGTTGTGCAGTTTGAACTTGAAGGGTCAATTTCAAAACAAACCGTTATTGGCGAAGTTTATGACCGTGAATTAGTACCAAAAACGCGTTTAGCGGCAACAGGTATTGACGTTAGCGGATTTGAAAAAGAAGAGATAGAGCGCTTACTTATTAAAACAGGTAATCGTGAGTATGTAGATTTAGATTTTCGTTGGATATTAGAAACCGACATTAAAAATAAAACAACGCCAGCAACGCTTGCTGTATTTGAGCGTAGTAAAAATGGTAATTTTTATGGTTATGTTGAAAGTGTAATTAAAGATGGTAAACCAGTCGAAGGCGATAAAATTGAAGCTCTACATGAACTTGTAGAGCGTGCCGTGGATTTAAACGACGAAGCACTTGATTTACAAAATGGTGACATTGGGCATATTAACTATGAGCTTGAACGTCTTCGTTTAAAAGAAAAGGGCTACTTACTAGATAACGCACTCACTGATGAACGTGTTGCTGAGCTTGCTCAAGAGCGTGCTGAATTACGTGCGCAGTATGGTGTACTTGAAAAAGATTTATTTGCACTACGCAAACAAGCTAAACGTGACCACGTAACTGTAAAAGATATGCGCGGTGAAGTAGTTACAATTCCAATGTATCAAGTGCTTGATGTTTGGTTTCCAAATGACATGGGCTTTTTTGCAAAGCTAGGCCACTACTTTGTGCAGCTAGGTAAGTTTGTATCTGATGACCCACGTGAAGCAAATACAGAGGGCGGTGTTTTCCCTGCTATATTTGGTACTGTGTTTATGGTTATGCTGATGGCTGTAATAGTGACGCCGTTTGGTGTTGTCGCTGCAATTTACTTACACGAGTATGCTGCTAAAAACGCAGTCACTAAGATGATTCGTATTGCGGTGATTAACTTAGCCGGTGTGCCTTCAATTGTTTACGGTGTATTTGGCCTCGGCTTTTTTGTATACATGTTAGGTGGCAGCTTAGACCAATTATTTTACCCTGAAGCGGCACCAACGCCAGTATTTGGTACGCCTGGTGTAATGTGGTCGGCGTTAACGCTTGCTATATTAACTTTGCCAGTTGTTATTGTATCGACTGAAGAGGGCTTATCTCGTATTCCAAGTACCGTACGTGACGGTTCGCTAGCGCTTGGCGCAACAAAGGTTGAAACGTTATGGCGCATAATTATTCCAATGGCAAGCCCTGCAATTATGACTGGTTTAATACTGGCAGTTGCGCGTGCTGCAGGTGAAGTTGCACCATTAATGTTAGTAGGCGTTGTAAAAATGGCCCCTACATTACCACTAGATGGTAACTTCCCGTATTTTCACTTAGATAGAAAGTTCATGCACTTAGGCTTTCATATATACGATGTTGGCTTCCAAAGCCCTAATGTTGAAGCGGCACGTCCGCTGGTATACGCCACTGCCTTTTTATTGGTGTCGGTGATTATTACCCTAAACATAACGGCCATTGGTATACGTAACCATTTGCGTGAAAAATTCAGATCGCTTGAACACTAATTAGTAAAGATTTTATAGGTAACAAAAATGATTACAGTCGCTCCACAAGTAAACCAAGCTAATATTGGTCAAAAGTTAGACCTAGAAAATTTAACGGATGACCAGAAAGCGCTAGAGATTAAAGACCTCGATCTTTACTACGGTGATAAGCAAGCGCTTAATAAAGTAAATATGAACATCCCTAAAGGCCAAGTAACTGCGTTTATCGGGCCGTCTGGGTGTGGTAAATCAACATTACTGCGTTGTATTAATCGCATGAATGATTTGGTTGATATTTGCCGTATTGAAGGTGAAATATTACTCCATGGTCAAAATATTTACGACAAGAGCGTAGATGTAGCAGCACTTCGTCGTAATGTAGGTATGGTGTTCCAGCGCCCTAATCCATTTCCTAAATCAATTTATGAAAATGTAGTTTATGGCCTGCGCTTACAAGGCATTAAAGAGAAACGTAAATTGGATGAAGTGGTAGAGCAATCACTTCGTGGTGCAGCTTTGTGGGATGAAGTAAAAGATAGATTGCACGATAGCGCGTTTGGCTTGTCGGGTGGTCAGCAACAACGTTTAGTTATTGCTCGCTCAATTGCAATTGAGCCTGAGGTACTTTTACTTGATGAACCAACATCAGCGCTCGACCCTATTTCTACTTTGGTAATCGAAGAGCTAATAAACGATTTAAAAAACAAATTTACCGTTGTTATTGTTACACATAACATGCAACAAGCAGCGCGTGTATCTGATCAAACAGCCTTTATGTATATGGGTGAATTGATTGAATACTCAGACACAAATACCTTATTTACTACACCAACGAAGAAAAAGACTGAAGATTACATTACCGGTCGTTACGGTTAACTAGCCCGTTATAGCGTGTTGTACAAGATTAAAAGAGAAGGTAACTATGGAACATAATATTAATAAGCATATTTCTGGGCGCTTTAACCAAGAACTAGAAAATGTACGTAACCATGTATTGAGTATGGGTGGTTTAGTTGAGCAGCAATTAAATAGCGCGCTCGATGCGGTGAGCCGTAACGATGCTGAGCTTGCGCAAAAGGTACGTCAGAACGATTACAAAGTAAATGCAATGGAAGTCAGCATTGATGAAGAATGTACGCGTATCATTGCCCGTCGTCAGCCTGCAGCAAGTGATTTACGTTTAGTAATTGCAATTGCAAAAACTATTGCAGATTTAGAACGTATTGGCGATGAAGCTGAGCGAATTGCTAAAGTTGCACTAGACTCATTTACTAAAGATCAACAAGATTTGCTAGTAAATATTGAGAATATGGGCCGCCAAGTTTTAAAGATGTTACATGATGTACTAGACGCATTTGCACGTATGGATGTGCAGCGCGCATTTCAAGTACATAAAGAAGATGCAAAAGTTGACCGTGAATATGAAGCTATCACACGTCAAATAATGACTTATATGATGGAAGATCCACGCTCAATCCCTAAAATTATGGACTTAGTTTGGTCTGTTCGCTCATTAGAGCGCATAGGGGATCGCTGTCAAAATATTGCGGAATACATTATTTATTTTGTAAATGGCAAAGATATTCGTCATACATCTCAAGAAGATATAGAAAAATCGCTATAATTTTTTACCTATTTTTCTTTTTTACTAAAGCGGCTTAGTGCCGCTTTATGCATTGTTAGCCATGGTGAAATAATAAAAAGCGTTCACAATCTTGGTTAATACTGTAAAATTCATGCTGCAAAGCATATCAATTTGATTAAAGGGTCAGTTATGCCTACAAACGCGTTTTTAGGAGTATTTGCAAAATCTCCTATCAAACCAATGGAAGAACACATCAAGAAGGTTCATCAAGCAAGTAAAGCCTTGATACCTTTTTTTAATCACGTATTTAAAGAAGAGTGGGTACAAGCTGAAGAGCTTCGCATCACTATTCGCAATTTAGAACGTGAAGCTGATGATATGAAAAGAGATATACGTTTACAATTACCACGTGGTTTATTCATGCCGGTAGAGCGTACAGATCTTCTCGAATTAGTAACTCAACAAGATAAAATTGCCAATAAAGCAAAAGACATTGCAGGACGAGTGATTGGTCGTGAAATGACTATTCCTAAAGTAATGCAAGCAGATTTTTTAGCTTATTTAACTCGCTGTGTTGATGCGACTAAACAAGCATCTAAAGCAATCAACGAGTTAGAAGAACTGCTAGAAACAGGTTTTAAAGGTCGTGAAGTGACCTTAGTAGAAAAAATGTTAGTAGAATTGGATGCGATAGAACAAGACACGGATGAAATGCAGATAAAAGTACGCCGCCAGCTACGTGCAGTAGAGGGTGAGTTAAATCCAATTGATGTGATGTTTCTATACAAAATCATTGAATGGGTTGGCGAGCTTGCAGATATTGCAGAGCGCGTAGGATCACGTCTTGAGCTGATGTTAGCTCGTTAATTTAAAATCAGTTCAAACACGAAAGATTAAGGTTTTACAATGGATATCATTGCATCTTACGGCACGGTATTAATTTTAATTGCCGCAGCAGTCGGCTTTTTTATGGCTTATGGTATTGGCGCGAACGACGTAGCGAACGCCATGGGTACATCTGTAGGTTCAAAAGCGTTAACAATCAAACAAGCTATTTTTATAGCGATGATTTTTGAATTCGCAGGCGCCTATTTAGCAGGTGGTGAGGTTACATCAACAATTCGTAAGGGAATTATTGATGCAGCACCATTTGCAGATATTCCGGAATTAATGGTTCTGGGTATGATTTCGTCTTTATTTGCAGCCGGTGCTTGGTTATTAATGGCTTCGTTCTTAGGTTGGCCTGTATCAACAACTCACTCAATCATTGGTGCAATCATTGGTTTTGCGTTAGTTGCAGTAGGTACTGAGGCGATTCAATGGGATAAAGTAGGTGGTATTGTAGGTAGTTGGATTATAACGCCTGCTATATCTGGCTTTATTGCATACTTAATATTTATGAGTGCACAAAAACTTATTTTTAATACAGATGCACCACTAAAAAATGCTAAACGTTATGTTCCTCTATATATGGGCTTAGCAGGTTTTATCATGGCATTGGTTACAATTAAAAAGGGCTTAAAGCACGTTGGTATAGACCTAGGCTCAGCTGAAGGCTATGCACTGTCAGTAGCTGTTGCAATAGTTGTTGCTGTGATTGGTAAAATTGCTATATCTCGCTTAAATATTGATCCAAAAGCAGATAAACAAATGCAGTTCAACAATGTTGAAAAAGTATTTGCTGTTCTTATGGTACTAACAGCATGTTGTATGGCATTTGCACATGGTTCTAATGACGTTGCTAATGCAATTGGTCCATTAGCAGCTGTTGTAAACATTGTTGAAAACAATGGTGAAATTGCTAAAAAAGCAGCTATTGCTTGGTGGATTCTACCTCTAGGTGGTTTTGGTATTGTTGCCGGCCTTGCTATTTTAGGTAAAAAAGTAATCAAAACAATCGGTGAAGGTATTACACATTTAACACCTAGCCGTGGTTTTGCTGCCGAACTAGCTGCTGCTTCTACCGTTGTTATTGCCTCAGGTACTGGTATGCCAATCTCTACTACTCAAACCTTAGTGGGTGCGGTATTAGGTGTAGGTATGGCACGTGGAATTGGCGCGCTTAATATGGGTGTTATCAGAAACATTGTAGTTTCTTGGGTAATTACATTGCCAGTTGGCGCTGCCCTTGCTATTGTTATTTTCTACGTACTAAGAACCGCATTTGGGGTTTAATAAAAAAGTACTCAAAGACTTTTAGCTTGAAAAGATCTCAATGCCCTAGGTGTTGGGGTCTTTTTATTTGTGGAAAGAAAAAATGACTAACCTTCCAAGTATTAAACAACTACAGTATTTATTAGCTGTTCATCAACATCAGCACTTTGGTAGAGCCGCTAGTGCTTGCTTTATAGGACAATCTACTTTAAGTAGTGCAATTCAAAATCTTGAAGAAACACTAGGGTGTCAGCTAATTGAGCGTGAAAATCGCAGCCTTATGTTTACCAGTATTGGTGAAGAAGTTGTTGAGCGTTCTCGTAAAATAATTAACGATACAATTAGTTTAAAAGAACTTACAAAAAGCTTTTTAACACCGCTAAATGGTAAGTTAACCGTGGGTGTTATACCTACAATTGCAAGCTTTATAGCGGCTCCGCTTTATCATTTTTGTAAAGAAACCTTCTGTGATTTAGAGCTGGTATTAATAGAAGATACGAGTGACAAGCTACTGGATAAACTTGAACATGGGCATATTGATTTAGCGCTACTTGCACTGCCGTACGAAACAGATAAATTTCATACACAAGTATTGGCAAAGGATCAGTTTAGTTTAGTGCACCATAAGGATTACAGCGCTGCAAAGGGCGTAGTCGACTTTAATCTATTACCAGAGGCAAGCGTATTCCTACTAGAGCGTGAGCACTGTATGACAGGCCACGCGCTTAGTGCATGTCATTTAAATCGTGCCAGTTGTATTAACCCATTTGAAGCGGCAAGCTTACATACTCTATTAAGCATGGTTGAGCATCAGCTCGGGGTGACTTTTTTACCACAAATGGCGATTAATGCTGGTATTTTAGATAATAAAAATATGGTGGCCACACCATCACAAAGTGATGCATATAGAGATATTGGCATCCTGTGGCGTAAAACTACGGGACGTATCCGTGATTTTAGGCTATTTAGTCAACAGCTTGAGGTGTTTTTAAAGCGGCAATGTAGTTTAGATTTTTCTAAAGCAGAATAATACGTGAACTAATAAGTTAGCTAAAGCAGCCTATAAAGGCTGCTTTTGATTTTGAAGATGGCTTTCAAAAGGCTCAAGTCCGGGTAAAAATAGTAAATAAATCCACACCACTAAATTAAAATAAGGCACACAGCCTAATACAGTAAAAACTTTAACTGGGTAGCCTTTAATATTCGCGTAGCGATAACACTGATACGCAATTACAAAATGTATAATCAGTAACAACATAACTAGTTGTGTCATACCTTTCTCCTTAAAAGCTTAAATAGCTTTGAAACCCACTATAAATATCAGTACTACATCGACAAAAGGTAATGTCATGTTTTTAAAGTGAAATACATTAAAAGGCACGACATTTTTATCTGGTACTGAAAGTATAGGCAAGAAAGGTAATATTGGTAGTAATAAAATGATTAAAATTGTTTAATTTTGTTTATTTTGAGCTAGCTTGTTGTTGGTAAAACGTTTTATTTTTTGAAATTTTTTCAAGCTCAACTTTTACTTTTTCAACCGGTATTGGGCGTGCAATAAAATAGCCTTGCCCATAATCAACACCAATTTCTTTTAGAGCAAAAAATATCTCTTCGTTTTCAACGTATTCAGCTACAGAGCGCTTATCGAGTGATCTACTAATATCATTTATGGCTTTTACTAACGCTAAGTCTATAGGGTCATTAAGCATGTCGCTTACAAATGAGCCATCAATTTTTACATGTTGTGCTGGTAGCTGTTTTAAATAGTTAAACGTACTAAAGCCTGTTCCAAAATCATCAATAGAAAAATGACAGCCTAAGCTATTAAGCTTCTCAATCATTTTACGAGTGGCCTTTAAGTTATTAATACTTGCAGATTCAGTTATTTCAAAAATTATCCGCGAAGCGGGCACGTTATACTTTTCAAGATTAGACTCAATTAAAGGCAGTAAGCGCTCATCTAAAAATGATTGTGCAGACAAATTAATAGCAACTTGATTTAACTCAGGGTGCTTAGACACACAAGCAACGGCATTACGTATAACGCATTGATCCATCAAAAATGTATCGTTGAGCATTTCTAAAGAGGGAATAAACTGATTTGGGTATACGAGTTCATCTTTGAGTTTTAAGCGTAAGAGCGCTTCAAAGTAAGCAACTTTACACTCTTTAAAATCCCAAATAGGTTGGTAATGTAGTTCAATATTATCTTGCTGTAGTGCTTGGCGAATTTCGTGGCCCCATTCAAGCCCTGTTTGTAGTGTATTGTTTTGAGCATCTTCTTTTGAATAGCAATGTACTAAGTTACGCCCTAGGTTTTTGGCAATATACAAAGCAATATCGGCTTGTTTTAAACACTCATTAGGGTCGTTATTTTGTGTTGTGATTTGAGTTAAACCAATAGAGCAGCTAATAGTGTATATTTGATCTTCTGATTTAAAAGCATGTTTTTCTATCGCACTACACACACCTTCTGCAATGAGGTGGGCATCCAATAAATTCATATTGGTAAGTATGACTGCAAATTCATCCCCACCTATTCTGCAGACCAGGTGATCGTCGCCAATATTTGCTTTAAATAATTTTGCCACTTCTTTTAATACTATATCGCCTTGGTGATGACCTTTACTGTCGTTTATTATTTTAAAGTGATCGAGGTCAATATAAATAACAGCATGTTCAATACCATCATACGTGTATTTATCTTGGCATATTTTATTAAGCTGTTGGTCAAAGTAATAACGGTTGTGTAAACCAGTTAATGGGTCATGGTGTGCTAAATGACGTAGTTGAAGTTCTGCTTGCTTTCGTTCGTGTATATTGTCGATAGTTGCGGTTATGGTCGCGTTATTACGGCTATTTTTTATTAGCTGTAATCTGCATTCAACCCAAATTAAGCTGCCATTTTTATGGGTGAGTTTTACTTCTATTTGTTGTTGCTGCTCGCCACCATGTAAAATGTCGTTAATTGTATAGTTTAGTCTTCCCTTATCTTCGCTATTACAATAAGTACTTAATGGGTTTTGTAGCGACGATTTAACACCAAAGCCACTTAAAGTTTCCCATGCAGGATTAATAAAACGAATATTACCTTGTTGATCAAGCTCTAAAACAACAGTATTTAAGTGTAATAAAATGCGCTGATGAGCCGAAAATAGCTCTTTATAACGTACTTCACTCACGCTTAGCTGCTCTACCTTGTATGCAAATTCAGCGTAACTCACCATAAAGTCTTCACGTCGTGCAGCGTGGTCACACACTTTATTTAAAAATGAAGGGTCGTATGGGGCTCTAATAAAATCGGTAACACCAGACAGCAAAAGCTGCTCAGCGTAATCGGCATCGTCGCTTTCTATAATTGTAACAATAGCCTGTTTAGAATTATGTTGGAGGATTTCTTCAACGAGTACGCTCGAGCTCTCTGCGCTTGATGTAGTGGCATCGAGTAGCACAATTGAAAACTGCTGTTGGTTATAAGCGTTAAGTGCCGCTTTAGCTGAAGTTACATGAGTAATAGCAAAGTTTAATTTTAGCTGTTCACTTATTCTGTCGGCCGTATTTTGAGCTGGCTCTAATAGTAATAAATTTAGTCGGCTGCTTTTTTCTAGGTGAGTAGATAAAACATTCGCAAGTACTTGAGGGAGCATGTCTTTATGCTCAAACGGCAATACAGCATCTATCCCATAGCTTCGGGCTGTTGTTTCGGCAATACGCTCACAGTAAATTGGCGGAATAAGTAAAATAGGAGTATTTTTTGGTGTTTTTAATAACCCTGAGCGGATCATTCTTGAAAAGCGCCAGCCGTCAATTTTTCCAACATTAATGCCCGTTATTATAATATCAACAGGGTGTTGTTTTAAAAGCTTTAAAGCTTGTTGGCTATCTTGTGCATCAATAAAGGTAAATACATTTAAGCTATCTAAAGTGGCCTTAATCGCGCGACGTTCAGCACTACTTGCGTTTAATATTAGCAATTTAAGCTGGTTTGGCACGAGTTGAACACCCCTAATGAAACTTATAATAATTTAGCCGAACAAGAATAGTGATATTTAACCATAAGAACAAGAAAATTTAATGGCAAACACGCAAACAAACATTATAAGTTTGGCTGATTTCTTGAGCTTAATATCCGATACATATACACTTGGCGCGATTTTAAATGATGTGGATTACTAATTATGCGCGTGGCTGACTTTAGCTTTGACTTACCTGATGAATTAATAGCTCGTTTTCCTAAAGCGGACAGAACCAGCAGCCGTCTACTCACTTTAGATGGCCCAAGCGGAACTTTAGAACATAAAGTGTTTAGCGATATACTTGATTTAGTAAACGAAGGCGATTTATTGGTATTTAACAATACACGCGTTATCCCAGCACGTATGTTTGGTCAAA
Source organism: Pseudoalteromonas sp. FUC4 (assembly GCF_008370255.1). Classification (GTDB taxonomy): domain Bacteria; phylum Pseudomonadota; class Gammaproteobacteria; order Enterobacterales; family Alteromonadaceae; genus Pseudoalteromonas. The sequence goes on from NZ_SEUI01000004.1 coordinate 101,902, forward strand.
AAGCTTCAGGCGGAAAAGTTGAAGTACTTGTAGAGCGAGTATTAGATGAGCATCGCGTACTTGCGCATGTACGAGCAAGTAAGTCGCTTAAGGTCGGTAACGAAGTTGTTTTAGAAGGCAAAGCCAAGGCAATAATGGTTGCACGCCACGATACTTTATTTGAGCTTGAGTTCGATCATAGCCAAAACGTGCTAGATATACTTAATGATATTGGTCATATGCCACTACCTCCTTATATTGACCGGCCAGATACCGATGCTGATCGTGAGCGTTATCAAACTGTTTATGGAGAAAAGCCAGGTGCAGTTGCAGCACCAACTGCAGGTCTACATTTTGACGATAAGCTAATGGCAGCACTGAAGGATAAAGGTGTAAACATGGCTTTTGTTACGCTACACGTTGGCGCTGGTACTTTTCAGCCGGTACGAGTTGATAGTGTTGATGAGCATGTAATGCACTCAGAGTACATAGAAGTACCTGATGACGTAGTTGCAGCTGTTGCGCAAACTAAAGCAAATGGTGGGCGTGTAATTGCGATAGGCACAACTTCAGTTCGCTCATTAGAGTCGGCTGCTAAAGTTCATGGCGGCAAGTTAGATACATATTTTGGTGATACCGATATATTTATTTTTCCGGGTTATCAATTTAATGTAGTTGATGCGATGGTCACTAATTTTCACTTACCAGAATCAACGCTTATAATGTTAGTCAGTGCATTTAGCGGGCAAGACAATATTATGGGCGCTTACAATACTGCAATAGAGCAGCAGTACCGCTTTTTTAGTTATGGCGACGCGATGTTTTTAACACGTAAGTAACAAAATATTGTTTAATACTCAGTAGAATATATTAAAACCCCCAGCTTAGTTGCTGGGGTTTTTGTTTGCGGCAATTGGCAAAACTGAATTTATCGCAGCTAATAGTATTAGTGAGGCAAAAAGGGTAGAATCAGGCGGTTAAATTATAGCTTGTTGGACTGTTTTTCCGACATTGAGGATGATATGAAATTTGAATTAGATTGTACTGACGGAAAAGCGCGCCGCGGCCGCTTGATTTTTGACCGTGGTGTAATAGAAACACCTGCTTTTATGCCTGTTGGTACTTACGGTACTGTAAAAGGTATGACGCCAGATGAAGTTAAAGCCACTGGTGCGCAAATATGTTTAGGTAATACTTTTCATTTAATGCTTCGCCCAGGTACTGAGATCATCAAGCAACATGGTGATTTACACGACTTTATGAATTGGGACTTCCCAATTTTAACTGACTCAGGCGGTTTTCAGGTATTTAGCCTAGGCGCAATGCGTAAAATCACTGAAGAAGGCGTTTTATTTCAATCTCCAGTAAATGGTGATGAAATTATGATGTCGCCTGAAAAGTCGATGGAAGTACAGCGCGACTTAGGCTCAGATATCGTTATGATTTTTGACGAGTGTACGCCATACCCAGCAACTGAAAAAGAAGCTAAAGATTCTATGGAGTTATCTCTTCGTTGGGCTAAGCGCTCAAAAGAAGGGCATGGCGATAATCCATCTGCTTTATTTGGTATTATCCAAGGTGGTATGTACCCAGAATTACGTGCACAATCACAAGCTGGTCTTGAAGAAATTGGTTTTGACGGTTATGCATTAGGCGGCCTATCAGTAGGTGAGCCTAAAAACGAAATGATGAATATCCTTGATCATTGTGCGTTTAAAATGCCAGAAGACAAGCCTCGTTACCTTATGGGTGTAGGCAAGCCAGAAGACTTAGTTGAGTCGGTTCGCCGTGGTATTGATATGTTTGACTGTGTTATGCCAACACGTAATGCGCGTAACGGCCATTTATTTATTACCACGGGTGTAGTAAAAATACGTAACGCAGTGCATAAAACAGATACAGGGCCACTTGACCCTGAGTGTGATTGCCATACGTGTAAAAACTATTCACGAGCTTATTTGCATCACCTTGATAAATGTAACGAAATTTTAGGTGCGCGACTAAACACAATTCATAACTTACGTTACTATCAACGTGTTATGGAAGGTTTACGTAATGCAATTAGCGAAGGTAAATTAGAAGAATTTGTACAAGATTTTTATGCTCGCCGAGGCCAAGATGTGCCAGAGTTAGCAGATATAAAAAATTAAACTTTAAAATTAAAGAGGAAGTATCATGAGTTTATTTATTTCAAATGCACACGCAGCAGCTGGTCAACCTGCGGCAGGCGGTGGTTGGGAAATGCTAATAATGTTAGCTATTTTCGGTTTGGTTTTTTACTTTTTAATCTACCGCCCACAAGCTAAGCGCGTTAAAGAGCACAAAAGCTTAATGAGTATGATGGCTAAAGGTGATGAAGTACTTACCCAAGGCGGTTTAGTGGGTAAAATTGTGAAAATTTCTGAAGAGAAAGATTTCATCGTTATCTCTTTAAACGAGCAAGCAGAAGTTACAGTACAAAAATCTGCAGTATCTGCAGTATTGCCAAAAGGCACAATGAAGTCGCTATAAAAATAATAAGGACGACCCCGTGTTAAACAAGTTTCCAGTTTGGAAGTATTTACTTGTTTTAGCTGTGGTAGCCATTGGCCTTTTATATGCCTCTCCAAACTTGTATGGTCGCGATCCGGCTATACAAGTTTCAGGGGCTAAAGGCGCTGATGTCGATCTCAGTGTTGTAGACAAAGTAAACGCAATCCTTAAAACAAATAATGTAACCGCTAAATCGACAATACTTGAAGATGGACAAATTTTAGTTCGTTTAAAAAATGTTGAAGAGCAACTTAAAGCGCATGACTTACTGCGTGATTCGCTGAGCGATGACTACATTTCTGCTATTAATATGGCACCTGCTCAACCAGCTTGGTTAAAAGCGGTTGGTGGTAACCCTATGAAGCTAGGTCTTGATTTAAGTGGTGGCGTACATTTCACCATGGAAATCGACATGGCAACAGCGGTTGATAACCAGCTTGAGCAAATGGAACAAGATTTTCGTAGTGACCTGCGCGAAGAAAAACTACGTTATCGTAGTGTTCGCCGTGTAGCTGGCTCCGATCGTATGCGTGTAGAAATGCGTACCGAAGAAGACAAAAATGCGGCAGAGAGCTTTTTAGAAACTCGCTACCCGCTAAATGTCTACATTGATGACAGCAGTAACGATAAAGCATTTTTTGCGACAATGAGTGAGCAAAAACTCAAAGAGATTCGTGACTACGCTATCAAGCAAAATGAAACGATTATTCGTAACCGTATCAACCAAATTGGTGTTGCAGAGCCTAACGTACAACGCCAAGGCGCTGAGCGTATTATTGTTCAACTACCAGGCATTCAAGACACTGCACGTGCTAAAGAAATTTTAGGCGCGACAGCAACACTTGAATTTCGTGAAGTAGACGAAAACGCAGATATTAGTGCTGCTGCTCAAGGTCGTATCCCAGCAGGTACTGAAATGATCATGAGCCGCGACGGTTACCCTGTTGTACTTAAAAAGCGTATTATTCTAGAGGGCAGCCATATTACGGGCGCGCAATCTGGCGCTGATGAATACCAACGTCCGCAAGTAAGTATTACGTTAGATAGCAAAGGTGGGGCAAAAATGAATGCCTTTACCAAGCGTGCTATTGGTAAGCGTATGGCAACGGTATTTATTGAGTACAAGCCATCAGGTAAAAAAGATGCAGACGGTAAAGCGCTTCCGCCTATTAAGGTTGAAGAAGTTATTAACGTGGCAACTATTCAAGCTCGTCTTGATCGCTCGTTCCGTATTACCGGCATTGATAACCCAGCAGAAGCACATAATTTAAGTTTACTACTTCGTGCTGGTGCACTTGTAGCGCCAATTCAAATTGTTGAAGAGCGCACAGTAGGTCCAAGCTTAGGACAAGAAAATATTGAAGCGGGTATGACTGCGGTTGCACTTGGCTTTGCGTTTGTTCTTGTGTTTATGCTTGTGTACTACAAAGGTTTTGGTATGGTTGCAAACCTTGCGCTTGCGGCTAACTTAGTACTAATTGTAGGTGTTATGTCTTTAATTCCGGGCGCTACACTTACGCTACCTGGTATTGCCGGTATTGTATTAACGGTAGGCATGGCGGTTGATGCTAACGTACTTATTTTTGAACGTATTCGTGAAGAGCTGGCCGATGGCCGTAGCCCTCAACAAGCGATTCATTTTGGTTACGATAGCGCATTTAGCACTATATTTGATGCCAACATCACGACACTAATTGCTGCCATTATACTGTTTGCAGTGGGCACTGGTCCAATTGCGGGCTTTGCAGTGACACTTGCGATAGGTATTTTAACTTCAATGTTTACAGCCATCGTTGGTACCCGTGCGGTAATCAACTTATTTGTTGGTGGTAAACGCATTGATAAACTTTCGATTTAAGGAGCAGACATGCAAATTTTAAGTTTGGGTAGTAGAACCCTTCGTTTCATGTCTCTTCGAAAAGTGGCTATGGGTTTCTCGACGCTACTAATTTTAGCGTCGTTTGCATCAATTTTTATCAAAGGCTTAAACTTTGGTTTAGATTTTACCGGCGGGACTGCGGTAGAAGTGGGTTTTTYACAACCGGCTGACCTTAAAAAAGTACGTGATGCACTAGCTGATAATGGTTTTGCTGATGCATCAGTGCAGTTATTTGGTTCAAGCCAAGAGATTTTAGTTCGCTTGGCACCACGCGGTAGCGATGTAAAAGCGGAAGTGATTGGTAACCAAGTAATTGATGCACTTAAAAAAGCAGATGACAGCGTAGTAATGCGCCGTATTGAGTTTGTAGGCCCAAGTGTAGGTGAAGACTTAAAAGAGCAGGGTGGCCTTGCCATGTTAACTGCGCTTATTTGTATCTTAATCTACGTTGCGTTTCGTTTTGAATGGCGCTTTGCAGTAGGTGCGGTAGGTGCACTACTACACGATGTTATCATTACTGTGGGTTTATTTTCAGTATTAGGTTTAGAGTTTGATTTAACTATATTAGCGGCAATTCTTGCGGTAATTGGTTATTCACTCAATGATACGATTGTTGTATCAGACCGTATACGTGAAAACTTCCGTAAGGTACGCATTGACGATACGATAGAAATTATTGATATTTCACTTACGCAAACACTTAACCGTACACTTGTAACATCAATCACGACTATTTTAGTATTGATTGCCTTGTTTGCATGGGGCGGACAAACCATTCATGGTTTTGCAACTGCATTACTGTTTGGTGTGTTTATTGGTACTTATTCTTCGATTTATGTTGCAAGCTCTGTTGCTATAGCAATGGGCGTAAGCAAAGAAGATTTAATACCAGAAGTAATTGAAAAAGAAGGTGCAGACCAAGACGCTATGCCGTAATGGTTTTGTAACTACTTAAAAAAACCGCTCAATGAGCGGTTTTTTTATTGCCTGTAATATATATTTTTGCTCACGATTGTTTTAGCTTTACTGTGCAAGTATGAATAAACAGTGCTAACTTTGTAGAGTACGTCATGAGTGTAACGTCGTACTATGTATTTAAAATAAGTATTAATAATGCGGTTATTAATTAAGTACAGTTACATAATATCGTCACCTTATATTTAGGCGCTGGAAGCTATTTAGCTTAAATAACGCGATAATTTAAACTATCAATAATAACTGTTAAAACTACCGATAATAACTAGGGTGATAATTATGTTGCCATTAAAGTATTTGATTAACGTAGTAAGTTTGTTTGTATGCAGCGTTTTAGCGAGTGAGGTAAATATCGTAAATATAGCGCAGGAGCAGCGTGTGCAATATGCTCGTGACGACTACCTTAACGAACTATTAGAAAAAGCATTGGTAAGCGCACAATACCCTGCAGAAATTAACCCCGTTTTAATTCATCCCCATCAACAACGTACTTTAATAGCGCTAGATACAAAAAATTTAGATTTATACTGGAGTATGAGCAGCCCCGAAAGAGAGTCTTTAGCTATTGCGATTAAAATCCCATTATTTAAAGGCTACATAGGTAAGAGGGCACTATTAACAAGTAAGAACAGCATTGCTAGATTTAAAGGTATTACTAGCTTAGATCAGCTAGGTAGGCTTTCTGCGGTGCAAGGTCATGATTGGCCTGATACAAAAATAATGGCGTTTAATGGCCTGCATATAAGGCCGTTTGCAAATTATCAGGCTATGTTTGCCTTAACAAGTGCAGGGCGTATTGATTACTTCCCACGTTCATTTATCGAGGTTAATTCAGAGCTAGCGGCAAATAAACAAAGTAACCTAGTAATAGTACCTAATTTATATATGAGTTATCCAACAGGGTTTTATTATTTTGTATCAAATAGTAAGCCAGAGCTTGCAGTGGCAATTAAAAAAGGGCTTGAGATAATGCAAAAAAATGGCGAGTTTGATGCTTTATTTGATGAATATTTCGCAAAAGATTTAAACTCGTTACCTTACGAAAAAGGTAAAACAGTAGAACTGGAGCTAGATAACCCTTATTTTTAAGCACAAAAAAAGGAGCCAGAGCTCCTTTTTGGTATACTATTAATGGCATTTAATTAGCGAAGTAACGACTCAGTTAATACTGGACGAATTTCGCGAATAATTGCTTGAGTCAGTTTTGGTGAACCACAGATAATATTACCGCTGTGGTTATAGTTATTACCACCAGCGAAATCTACAACCATACCGCCCGCTTCTTTAACCATTAGTTCGCCCGCAGCAGAGTGCCAAGGTTTTAAACCAATTTCAAAAAATCCATCAACACGGCCAGCTGCAACGTATGCCATATCTAAAGCAGAACAACCTGCACGGCGAATATCAGCAGTGTGTACAAATAATGCTTTAAATGCTTCAGTGTATGCATCCATGTGGTTTTTGTTTTTGAACGGGAAACCAGTAGCAAGTACAGTACCTGCAAGAACCGTAGTTTTGCTAACACGTAGACGTTTGCTGTTTAACTGAGTGCCTTGACCGCGAGATGCAGTGAAAAGCTCACCACGAATTGGATCATAAATAACAGCTTGGTCTAAACGACCTTTAACTTTAAGTGCTATAGAAACCGCGTAATGAGGGATACCTTTGATGAAGTTAGTTGTTCCATCGATAGGATCTACAATCCATTGGTAATCATCATCCTTGCCTTTATGCTCACCTAGTTCTTCACCAACAATTGAGTGAGTAGGGTAAGACTGTAAAATAGTGTCACGAATTACGGCTTCGGCTTCTTTATCAATGTTAGTTACTAAGTCGTTAGCGCCTTTTTGTTGCACTTCAACTTTTGATAAATCTTCACTTGCGCGAAGTAAAATTTTGCCTGCGTTGCGCGCAGCGCGAACCGCAATGTTTAACATTGGATGCATGGTATTACCTTTGGGTTGTAAAAGAACGTTTATATATTTCAGCCGGCGTATTTTAGCGACTTTTGACATAAAGTAAACAATAAACCCCAAATACTTATGTTTGTTTTTTATACAAGATTGAAAAGTGTATATATTTTTAAAAAATAATTATCTGCATTTAAATAAATTAATTTTAAATAACACTTTACCTAAAGTTAACTTGAGGTTTTATCGTGCTCCTAACTTAACTGATAGGATAACATTATGTATTTAGAGCACGTAAACTTAGTCGCGAGTGATATAGATAGTATGCTTACTTTTTATCGCGCTGTATTTCCGCATTGGTCAATTAGAAGTGAGGGCAGAGGTGACTGGCATGGAAAACCAAGACGCTGGGTACACTTTGGAGATGACACGCATTACATTGCGATAAGTGACCATGGTGAAGGTGAAAACAGAAACTTATCGGGCCATCAAATTGGTTTTGCACACTTTGCTTATGTAACTAATAATTTAAGTGCAGTAGTAATGCGCTTAAATAAAGTGGGTTTTACTCTAAGCAAGCAAGGTAGTGAGAACCCATTTAGGAAAAACGTCTACTTTATTGATCCTGCAGGGTTTGAAGTTGAGTTTGTAGAATACCTAAGTGACATACCAAGCGAGCGCAATAACGATCTATAATAAAATACCAAGCAGCACGTTAAAGTGCTGCAACTCAATTATAGTGAGCGGTTATTGTTACCTGTGCCAAACTGGGTTTTTAGCTCATTTGCAAAGCTTATAAATTTTTCTTTAATTGTGCGCTTTATTTTCACTTCAACCGAGCCCATAACTGCCTTTCCTTCAATATGAATTGTAGGTCCTTGGCGTTTGTTAAGCGACACAGATTTATTTTCAAGGCTACTTAAAATACAAAACATTTTAGACACTACATTGACATGCTCTGGTACGTAAATTTCATCGCTACCAAAAATACAGTTAACGTGAATAGTCACATTTTGATGCGCAAAAATGGCATCAGTAAAATCAAGCACCACCGATCCCATAAAGTTACTCAAATATATATTTTTTGGCACAACCCACTGACCACTTCGCTCGTTAGATCCTAAAATACTGCGCAATGTAAAATCATCATCACTGTTTTGCTGTGCACTATAATGTGGCGTAAATTGCGATTGTTTTTCTGCTTTATATTGCTGATCGGTATTAAGTGTTAAGTCTTCTACTAAGGCTAGCAGTGCTTCGTTATTAGGTGCATCCATCGCATTATCTAAACGTCTTTCAAATGCATCAACAGAAATAACACCATGACTGTAATTATAAATTAATTGATCAATCACTTGTTCGCGTACTTGCTCTATTGGGCGGTCTTCAACTTTTACAGACATTAGGATCAATCCTTTTATTTAGTTAGTACGAATAGAAAAGCAATCAACGTACCAATTTAAAAGTACTTAAATATCAGTGATTTGTTTTATTATGATGTTTAAGCGTTGTTTATATTAACGATAGATTAACCAAAATTGCAATTATCTAGTTATTTTCACTACTTGAGAAAGTTTTACCGATAAGCCTGTAAAACTTTACTTGAGGCCTAGGTGCTGAAAATACCAATTTAGACTCAAACAATTGAATTTTATGAATAAATAAAGTTGGCCTGAAGCTCGCATTAGTTAAAGTGTCTTTAATCAAAAGGAGAAAGATTATGAAAACATTTAACAAGTCTATTATCGCAGCTCTAGTTCTTGGTACTACGGCTATGGGTGCCCAAGCAAACAGCTGGGAAAACGAAAGTAAAGATGCTTGGATTGATGGTAAGGCAGAAACAGTTCTACTTATGAACACTAATCTAAACAACTTTGACATTAACACTGATGTAAAAAATGGCAAAGTAGTACTTACTGGTAAAGTTAATAGCGAGCTTGATAAAGAGCTAGCAGAAGAGCTTGTACTTAGCCTAGATGGTGTATCTGATGTTGATAACAGCCTTACTGTTGTTAAAAGCATGGATACCAAAGATAGAAGCAATGACATGATGGACGATGATGATAACGACCTAACGGACGCTAAAATCACCACTGTAATCACAACTCGCTTCCTGTTTGACTCAGAAGTAGGTGGTACAGACATTGATGTTGATACCGACAACGGTGTGGTAACTCTGAATGGCTCTGTAGAGTCTGAAGCTGAAAAGCAACTAGCAGTTAAAATTGCTAAAAATGCTGAAGATGTTCGTGACGTAGTTGATAAACTAGCTATTGTCGCTGAATAATACAGTATAGTTAAGGCCCAGTAATGCTGGGCTTTAAGTCTTTTCAATGTTTAATTTAAATGGAGTTTAGTCATGGATATTATTCGTATAATACTTTCGGTTTTATTACCGCCATTAGGTGTGTTTTTGCAAGTTGGCTTAGGTATGCATTTTTGGTTAAATATTCTATTAACACTGCTAGGTTATTTCCCAGGGTTAATACATGCAATCTACATTATTGCGAAAAAATAATGACAGATTATATATTGTGTAAGCCGACTACTGAGGTTTAGCCAAATACTTCAGTACCGATCGGCTCACAATATTAGTTTTTAAAGAATTTTTAGATAGTTTTTAGATAGTTTTTAGATAGTTTTTAGATAGTTTTTTAGGTTGAATCCAATTTTTAGCGCCCTTCAACCCATTGATTTACTTCCTTAACTCACTCCCAATATTATTTTAAAACCATACTTATTGTTTACTGACAAGCTTTCCAGCTAACAGTCGCGCTCAGATTCTGATTTGATGCCATTTAGGAAATCTTCAACATTAGTGTGTTTATACATCTACAATATACAATCAAATACTTTATCATTTAGTGACAATATTACCTTCACTTCTAGTGTTATCATTAAACTAGGTTTTAGGCATATTGAGGTAGTTAATTGAATATTCGACTTATACTGTCAGGCGTTGTGTCATTCGTTTTTTATTTTAGTTGGGCCTACTGGGCGAACAGTTCGGCAGACATTGCTAAATCGGTCACGCTTCAAGCTGCATTAGTACAAGGTTTGTATAGTGGATTTGTAACGCTGTTTTTTACTTTTATTTTAGAAAAGGTCGTCAACAAGTATAGGTATAGTTATGTAACGCTTGCGTTCGTAACTCCAATTATTTGTATGTTTCATTCTAAAACACCGCAAAACGTAGCAATACGACAAAGTTTTAATAATGCAATTAACTCTAGCGCCTCGTATTTAAGTAATAAAAAAATAGCAGGCGTACTTTTTGCGCCTATTATTCCGATTACTGTCCAATCAAGCTTAGTGATTATGGTAAATGTAATTAATCAGACACCTAATTTGGCACTGACAGTAGCCCCAAGCATATTTTTTACAGCCTTGTATGCCTACACATATATGTTAGCTTTACTTAAAAAGTAGAGGGGTAAATATAAAAGACCATATGTGGGAAAGAGGGTTTTATAATTTAATACAGAGAATATCATGGGAAATATCTTACATTTTATATTTATGCCCACTTAAAAGATTACTATTTAAGCAGTTAGCTCGTTGATTGTTAAAATAAAGGTTTTTGGTAGTGACAAGCACCTAAAAAGTTTTTATACTGCAACCCGCTTTAGTCGCTCTGTGATTGAACGCTTCAAAAATTAACTGCCTAGCAGTTATATAAAGTTGGCCCCTTAGCTCAGTTGGTTAGAGCACACGACTCATAATCGTTAGGTCCCCAGTTCGAGTCTGGGAGGGGCCACCACTTTTACAAATTTCCCAAGTAAATATCTATTAAAACTGCATTAATTTAATATCGGGTAATTTAATATTCTTTATTTATCCTTAATAATAAACGTAATCTAAATAAAGTTAATCCATAGATTAAGCTAAGCCTTCTTAAATTTTAAATATTGCGAATGTACTATTAAATCCCAGCGTTAGATCAGATGCTTTGCTTTATAAGTGACAGTGATCAGCATTTAATTTTAGAATACAAAAAAAGCCCCTATTGGGGCTTTTTACTTACTAGTGTTTACTTTAATTGCTCAAAACTACAAGAGTTAACTAATTTTTACGGTATATCTCATGCTCAATATCGTAAATATTTACGCTTAGGCTGTCTGATGCTCTGCAATATGTTTTTAAACATGAAAGTAGTAGTTCGCTTAACATTTGTTTTTGCTCAATTGAGCGCCCTGCCAAAATATGTACCGCGATATGTATAAACCCTGATTTTCCTGCGCCAAGTTGATATTGCTGATAAGCAATAGCACGTGTTTTTATGGTTTCTAATTCAAACAAGTTACTTTCGAAAGCGGTTGTATGAATTTTTTCTACCAATACTTGAGGTAAAACGGGGAGGTCTTCTGAGTGTTCAATAATAATGTGCGGCATTTAGGCGTTTCCTATTATGAGTTACTGCATGAGCGAGAGGTAATTGTATCAAATACAAGAGGGGTCGCTAAACCCTGAGCTATCTAAAATCTTTACTTTAAACTAATTTAGTCGTATTTATTTTTGATGTTAGTATAAAAACAAACAGGTGAACCTTCGCTTAGTAACTTATCTACTAAGTTACCTATATATTGATTAAGGATAAGTATGAAATTACCACAAAAATTTAAACGTTTAGCTTTACTTGCAGGTGCAATTGTTACGTTAAGTGCTTGCTCTGACGATGTTGCGTCGGTAAGCCTTGGGTTATTTACAACTAAAGATGTTGTGGTGAATTCGCAGCAAGATCCTATTGTTGAGGGCGTTACTTGTCATATTAGTCACATAGAGGCTAATTTGGACTTTTCTGATCCCTCTGATATGTCTATAGCGTGTCGTCAAACGGGGCCTATTACAGCGCAGCAGCTACAAAAAATAGACCGTAGCAAGTCGGGCGAGGTAATTTTTAAATCATCTAAAAGTATATTATTTAAATCACTAAAAGTGCGTCGTATTTACGATGCTGAAAATCGTACTTTATTGTACTTATCGTACTCAACTAAAGAATCCAGTGGTAGCCACCACCATGCGCTATCAACAGTACCGCTATACAATACTCAAGCGTGGGACTGGGCGCTTACACAGAAAAACTAAACTAGCATTTAAGCTAGCACCAAAACTAAAACCTAAAAGAGCACACTATGTTAGCTTTATTTAAATCAAAGCCATTATTAGATCAGCAAGAACAGCAATGGCTTATTGATACATTTATTTGGGCTGTAGAAAACTTTGATGCTGAGTTTTTTACAAAGCACACTCAAATAATACTGCCAACGGCCACTTTTTTCCCTGATTCAGTATCGAGCATTGAAGAAATGGCGAGTAATGTTTTTACCCGCGTTACTAATTATGCGGGTATGAACGCATGGCCTATTCAATTAATTGCACCGCAGCAATTACAACCGCAAGTTTTTCCACACTTTGAATTTAGCAATGAAATACGTGGCCAAGGCAGCCATTTAATTGTGCCGCCAAGCCATACGATTAATATTTCTTTTAACCCTAATCAGATTAATCAGCCACAAGATTTGGTGGCAAGTTATGCAGGTACTCTGGCTACTATACTTATTCATCACGTTGGGGTGCTGCCGCCTGGCGGTAGGGAGTATTTACCACAAGCTGCTGATGCACTTGCTTGTTTTTTAGGGTTTGGTGTGATGATGAGTAATACGGTGTATCAGTTTAAAGGCGGGTGTGGCTCTTGCTATAACCCATACGCTAACCGTGAAGCTAAGTTAAGTGAAACGCATACGGTATTTATGCATGCCCTGATTAGCTACTTTAAAAACGATAAGGTGTCTAAAAAACACTTAAAGCCGCATTTACGTGGTCAGTTTAAAAAAGCACAAAAAGAAATTAAAGTATTGGTAAATAACTCGGCCAACCCGCTGTTATTAGCTTATTCGCCAAACTAGCAAGGATTTGCGTGGAATACTTAGATGAATTTTTACTGATTGTTATTGCTCATTTTTTTGCAGTAGCAAGCCCTGGGCCTGACTTTGCCGTTGTGCTCAAGCAAAGTGTGCAACAAGGTAGGCGCAATGCATTGTGGACAAGCGCCGGTGTTGGCGCTGCTATTTTACTGCACGTTGCCTATTGTGTGTTAGGTGTTGCGCTTATTTTAACGCAATCGCCTAGTTTATTTATGGCGCTTAAGTACCTTGCTGGTGCATATTTAGCTTATTTAGGCGTACAAGCACTCAGAGCTGCAAAACCTCCAGCAAGTAATGAAGGCGAGGCTGCAAAAGATATTGAAAACAAAACCGTTCAAGAGGAACCCGTTTGGGTGGCTTTTAGGCGTGGCTTTTTCACCAATGCATTAAACCCAAAAGCCACGTTATTTTTTATGTCGTTATTTACACTCGTGATTAACCCAACAACACCTACTAGCATACAGGTCGGCTACGGCGTGTACATGGCATTGGCTACTTGGGCGTGGTTTTCAATGCTTTCAATGATGCTTTCTCGAAATAATGTGAGGGGCTTTTTCCAGCAGCGTGGTTATTGGTTTGACCGTGGAATTGGCGTTATTTTAATTGCCCTTGCAGTACGTGTTGTTATTTAACTTATTCAAAGAGCGCAGGAGATAAAATGCCGCTATATAATTTTTCGTTTGGTTCTAATATGTCATCTAACCGTTTGTTAGCGCGCTTGCCCAATGTAAAGCGTGTAGGAACTGCAGTACTGAAAGGCTACGAACTTACTTTTGATATGCTATTTAAAGATGGCTCAGGTAAATGCAGTATTTGTCCAAGCGATAAAGAAGATGCGTTGGTTTACGGCGTTATTTATGAGCTTAATGAAGAAGAAAAAGCTATTTTAGACAGTATTGAAGGGCCCGGTTACGATTGTGTAGATATAGCCCCAACGCTTTTAACGGGCGAGACTGTAGCCGCACATTGTTATATAGCTAATACCCATGACAGCGATGCACTCCCATACGATTGGTACATAAAACATGTTCATCGCGGATCACTTGAAGCGGGCGTACCAAAAGAATACAGTGATGCGATATTAAATCGCGCACAAAAAAGCGACACTAATCAAGAGCGCGCAGCAATTGAATTTGCAGTTCATCAAAAATAATAAAATAGGATTGATATGAAATTAACCAAACTTGCCGCAATTGCACTATTAGCAGGCACTACATTTAGCAGCTGGGCACAAGTTGATACCAACAAAATTGACGACGTAATTAAAGCCTCAATGGCACGTTTTGACGTACCCGGTATGGCAGTTGCCATTGTTGAAAATGATAAAGTGATATTTGCTAAAGGCTTTGGTGTAACTAATCTCGATACCAACAAAAAAGTAAACAAAGACACTTTATTTGGTATTGCTTCAAACACAAAAGCATTCACTACTGCGGCACTGGCAAAGTTGGTTGATGAAGGTAAATTAAGCTGGGATGACCGCGTAATTGATCATTTACCAGAGTTTAGATTGTATGATTCGTACGTAACACGCGAAATGCGTATTCGTGACTTATTAAGCCATCGCAGTGGGCTTGGGCTTGGGCAAGGCGATTTAATGATTTGGCCAAGTACCGACAAGTCAGTTGATGAAATTTTAGCGGGATTACAGTATTTAAAACCAGCGAGCAGCTTTCGTAGTAAATACGCTTATAACAACTTGATGTTTGTTACCGCTGGTGAAGTGGTTGCACGTGTGTCGGGTATGAGCTGGAACGATTACATCGAAAAAAATATATTACAGCCGCTGCACATGGATAACTCACGCGCGGGCTTTTCACGTATTCCTAAAAGTAATAAAAACTGGGCGACAGGTCATATTCCTATGGATGGCACGCTTCATCCATTTTTTGTAAACTACCTTGAGGATTTTAGAGGAGCAGGCGCCATTGCTTCAAGTGTAAGCGATATGAGCCAATGGCTTCGTACGCAATTAGCAGGCGGTAAAATGCCAAGTGGCGAGCAGCTGTTTAGCGAAAAACAACAAGCGCAAATGTGGCACCCACATATTACGTCTATGGCGTCTAAAAGCGCGTTTGACTCGTATCATCAGCAGTTTAGGGGTTATGGGTTAGGTTGGAGTATTGAAGACTACCACGGCTTTAAAAAGCTAGGTCACGGCGGTGGTATTTTGGGAATGGTATCGCAAGTTACTTTACTGCCTGAGAAAAAACTCGGTATTGTTATTTTATCTAATCAACAAGCTTTTGGTGCTCTTTCGGCAGTAACTCATGAAGTGCTTGAAGATGCACTTGAGCTTGAAGATAAAGACTGGGTAGAAGATTTAGCTAAAAGTCATTTTGAAGGCAAGCAGCAAGCATATGCTAATGCAAAACCAGAAGCCCCCGCAGACTACCAACCACAATTACCAAATATTAATTACACTGGTACATTGCACGATGACTGGTATGGCGATGTAATTATTGAGCAGTTAGATGGTAAATTACGCATTGATTTTACGCACACTAAACGCTTGAAAGGCACTCTTGAGCATTACACTGGCAATACATTTATTGTTAAGTGGGATGAAAAGCTACTAGAAGCAGATGCGTTTATTCGTTTTGAAATGAGCACACAAAACCGTGTAAACAGTGCCAAAATGCGCGCGGTATCAACACAAGTGACCGACTTTAGCTTTGACTTTAGAAATCTACATTTAAAATCAAAATAGCTAATATTGATATTTAAAGTATTGATATAAACCAAAGTAGCAAAGCCACCCATCGGTGGCTTTGCTATATTAAGTTTTTACACCTTGTAATGGACTTTTTATGCGTACCGCTGTTATTTCTCATCCTCATTGCCGTAAGCATAAAATGATAGACGACCACCCCGAGTGCCCAGAGCGCTTAGATGCAATTACCGACCGATTACTTGCCAGTGGTGTAGATGTTGGCTTAACACACCTACAAGCACCCAAGGCCGAGCGTGAACATTATTTACTTGCTCACGATGAAGCTTTACTTAAACACGTAGAAAACACGCTACCAACCGAAGGACTCGCTAATTTAGACGGCGATACGTGGCTTTGCCCCGATTCGTTTAAAGCGATTGAGCGAGCAGTAGGTGCTGGGTTGTTAGCAGTTGATGAAATACTTGCCGACAAACTCGATGCTGCTTTTTGCTCAGTACGCCCGCCAGGGCATCACGCTAATAAAAACTCATCATCTGGGTTTTGTGTGTTTAATAACTTAGCTATTGCCGTTAAGTACGCACAAAGCAAAGGGGTTAAGCGCATTGCTATTGCTGACTTTGATGTACACCATGGGAATGGCACACAAGATATTTTTATTGATGACGAAAACGTACTGCTTTGTTCGTTATTTCAGTATCCGTTTTACCCAAATACAGCGGTTAAAAATAATAGTCATATAGTTAATTCACCTCTGCCAATTGCCAGTAATGGCGACGATTTAAAAGAGGTGTTTACTGGGCAATGGCTACCAAAATTAAAAGCGTTTAAGCCTGAATTACTTTTTATAAGCGCAGGGTTCGATGCACACCTAGAAGATGATATGGCAAGCTTAAAATTTGTTGAAGATGACTATATTTGGCTTACCGAGCAACTATGTGGTGTGGCTAAAGAGGGCGGCTGCAAAGGGGTTATTTCGTATTTAGAAGGTGGCTATGCGCTATCAGCTTTAGGTCGCAGTGCTGTAGCGCATATAAAAGTGCTTACTGAGGTTTAAATAAAGAGAGCGTTTATAGCCCTAATAAATCAAACGCCTGTGCTGTGCTTAGGGTTTTGATTTTACCAAGACAGCATTGTCCTTCATTTAATAAGTAAGCTGTAACTAACTGTGCTAGTTGCTCGCCATTCAATTTAGGGCAAACAGTGCCTTGTAAATTAAGGAAGTCACCTTGCTTGTTAAGTACTCGCACATCGCTTAGCTCATTTTGCGTAACGCTGTGTAAGCACTCTTGCTGCTCTTGTTGGTTATGGGCTATCTCAAGCTCATTATAAATAACCAATAATTGTGGGTAGCTGTTTAACATAGCCCGTTAGCCTACGGTTACTTCATAAGACGTAAATTTACGTATATTAATAACGCCTTTTTCAAAGATTAAGTACTGACCTTTAATACCTTGTAAAACACCACTTACAACCGGGTCTTTATCAAAGTTAAATGAGCTGATTTTTGTTGGGTATTCGGTTACTGGAAAGTTTAAATCAACCACATCTTCATCAAGTTGCTCTATGGCTGTTGCGCCAAATAATTCACTGAGCTCGTTTAGCTTTTCACTAATTTGTGGGATCAGCTCGGCTGCTGCTGCCTTTAAGTCAATTGCGTCGTTTTGACCTTTTAGCATATTGCGCCAATTCGTTTTATCGGCAATAAATTCAGCCAATGCAACTTCCACTAAACCGGATTGCAGGCGAGTTTGCACTTTAAAAATAGGCAATGCCTGAGTCGCGCCTTGATCAACCCAACGAGTCGGTATTTGTGTGTGGCGGGTAATACCTACCTTTAAACCTGAGGTATTAGCGAGATACACATAGTGTGGGATCATGCAGTTTTCTTCGCCCCACTGTGGCTCTCGGCAAGTGTCTTGATCGTAGTGGCAAGTTTCTGGTTTCATTATGCACATATCGCAACTAGCAAGCTTGCGCATACATACAAAACAGTGACCTTGAGAATAGCTTTTTTTGGTTTTTTTACCGCAGTTAGAACATAAAATAGTGCCACTAAAGGTAAGCGTAAGCTCCTTACCTATAAATGCATTTAAGTCTACTAAGTGTTCACCCACAGGTAAGTGATATTGTACTGGTTCGGTTAAGCTCGATTTTAGTTTACGAAGTGTGCCTTGCATCTTTACTTGGCCCCTAAAGATGTTAAAAAGAGGAGTCTAACATTTTTAAGCTATATTGGCTTTTTAAGAAGTGTAAATAGTCGGTGTAAGGCAGTGCTTTTGCGTATAAATAACCTTGGGCGGAATCAGCGTTCATATCTTTGAGTAAGTGATGGATTTCTTGGGTTTCTACCCCCTCAATTGTTATTGATAAATTGAGGTTATGCGCCATATCAATGGCTGTTTGTACAATAACTTGGTGAGTTGGGTTATTAGGCAAATCAAAAACAAATGACTTATCTATTTTAAGCTCACTGAAGTGATAATTAACTAAGTAGCTAAGTGACGCGTAGCCTGTCCCAAAGTCATCTAGTACCACTTTAATACCTAATGCGGTTAACTCATCCACTAACTTTATAAGTGCATCTTGACTATCTACAAAGGCCGATTCGGTTAGTTCAAATTTGAGTAAGTGTGCTGGTACTTGGTATTTAATTAAAATGTTTTCCACTTTTTCGGCTAAGTTATTTATGGTTAAGTTTTTAGCACTTAAATTTACGCTAATTGTGTGCTCGTTATAGCCATTTTTTGTAAGCTCAACTATGTCTTTACAGGCTTGCTCTATTACCCACAGTGTTAGCTCGTTAATAATACCTGTGTGCTCAGCAAGTATTATTAGTTCTTCAATTGATAAGTTGCTGTAAGTTGGGTCGGGCCAGCGCAGTAAAGCCTCGGCACCACTAACGTGGTTACTTAATAAGTTTATTTGAGGTTGGTAGTAAAGCGCTAGTTGATTTGTTTTGATGGCTTGTTGTAGCTTAGCGGCTAAAGCAACGTCCATCATCAGGTTATTACCGTTTGATGATGACCCAACTTGATTAATGCTACCTTTTGCTTTTTTAAGCGCTAAATATCCACGCTTTAACCAATATTCAAAGTCGTTACTCTTACCTGCACCACTAATACCTATACTGTAACTAAGCTGCAGGTTTAGTCCTTTAATTTCATATTGTTTTGGTAGGCTACTAATTATTTTAGTTAGTAGTGCTTCTAGCATTTCTTGGTTTTGTGTTTTAGTAGAAATACAGGCAAATACACCACTGCTTAAATCGGCTAAGCGAGGACTAGTGTTTAAATCTGTTTCGAGGTTTGTAAATTCACGTTCATGGCTGAGTTCTAATTCAAGCTCTTTGGCTATATGCTTTATAAGTGTGTAGCCCTGAGAAGAGGTAATAATCGTATTGAGTGAATTAAAGTGACGTATTTTTATTAAACACAACGTTGTTGAGCGGTTTTGGCTCTGTAGTGCCATAAATGCTTGTTTTAGCTTGGAGCTATTAAGTAATCGTGTTTGTTGTGTATGCGTGGCATGGTAAAGCGCACGTTCGCGCTGATACCTTACTCGGTCTGCTAACGCCATTGCCATTAAAATAACTTCGCACAAAATAGCGACTAAAAAGGCATGGCGGGTTGTAAAGGTATACGGTAAAAAGCCGGTGAGTTCCATAGGTTGAATTAACGCACCAATTATTAGCGGTATCCATGAAAAAACATAAAACTTAGCCCATCTAAAGCCACTGCGTAACTTGTTATATATTAAAATAATACAGGTAATATAAAGCAGTGCCATCACACCAAAAAAGATAGGCGCCGCTATGTTTTCAGGAATAAACAAGCTACATACAGCAAGAATAAACATAAGCCAAAGTAAGGTTATGCTCATTTTATAGCGCCAGCATTTATCCTTATGGTAGCGTAAAAACATGGTGCAAAAGGCAAGGGTAAAAAAGGCGACTCCGTAATTACTAAACACAATTTGTTCGTGAATAAAGAGCTGCCATTGCTTAGGCCATAAATAAAAGCCAAAGCCCAGTACAGCCCCCATTAGCGTAATAGCGCTGACGATGTAGCCAATATAAATTAAATAAACACGGTCTTTTATTCCAAAATAAAGCACCAAGTTATAAAGCGCAGCCATCAATAGTACGCCTACAAAAATACCCCAGATCCCAGTTTGGGAGCGCAATAAGTCAATAAACTCTTTGTCACGATACAAGTTTACGGGTGTTTTACTTATGCCGATTGTGTCTATTTTTATTACTAGGCGTTGTGATGATTTTCTTTCTACTAAAAAGCGAATATGCGGTACGCTGTATTCAAACAAAGAGAGGGCTTCTTCTTTATCGCCGAGTTTGTATGTTTCAATCAGTTTGTTATTTTTATCGAGGCGATAAACCGTAAGGTGATCGACCATAGGGTTGTCAAAATGTGCCACAACATTTTGCTTGTTAAGGCTTTTATTTTCTAAATCAAGAAATAACCAATAGTTTTGCTGGCTAAAGCTCCATGGAACATCAGAAAATGGTTGATGGGTAAGTAATTCAGGTTGGTTAATGATGGTATCGAATGTTTTAGTTTTGGTTTCGTCAATATAGTAGGCGTAATCGAGGTACATTGGAGCCGTTTTATCAATTGTATATCGTGTAGGCACGACAAGGTTAGATGCCAATGTACTGATTATAAAAAATATAAAGATCAGTATGGCAACAGCAATTGCATGATAGCGTAAAGTTCTTAGTTCCAACGTTTGTGTACTTTTAAAAAACCTTTTAATTAGTGTAGCACTAAAAAAGCGCAGATAAACTGCGCTTTTGTAGTTAAATTAATTGGTTATACCAATGAATAGGTATTATAGGCTATTGCTCGCGTGCAATAGCACGGTAAGCTATATCAGTGCGATATTCCATACCATCCCAGCTAATTTGTTTAACAAGCTCATAGGCGCGCTGCTGCGCTTGCGTAACAGTGTTACCAAGTGCTGTTGCGCATAATACGCGACCGCCAGCGGTTACTACGTCTTCGCCACTTTGTTTAGTACCCGCATGAAAGACTTTTTCACCCGCAGGGTAATCAACTTGTAGCCCCGAAATTGCATCGCCTTTAGGGTAATCACCAGGGTAGCCTTTAGCGGCAAGTACAACACCAACGGCGGCGCGTGGGTCAAACTCAATTGTTGTTTTATCAAGTTCTACACGGTTAGCAGCTTCAATCAATTCAACCAAATCTGATCGCAAACGTAGCATCATTGGTTGAGTTTCAGGGTCGCCAAAGCGACAGTTGTACTCAATTACTTTAGGGGTACCTGTTTCGTCAATCATTAAACCTGCGTATAAAAAGCCTGTGTACGGATGGCCTTCGCTTGCCATGCCTTCTACCGTAGGGGTGATCACTTCGTTCATAATACGCTGGTGGATTTCATCAGTAACAACTGGCGCAGGTGAGTATGCACCCATGCCACCCGTGTTAGGACCCGCATCGCCATTGTAAGCGCGCTTATGGTCCTGACTGGTAGCAAATGGTAATACGTTTTTACCATCAACCATTACAATGAAAGACGCTTCTTCACCGTCTAAAAACTCTTCAATAACAACACGACTTCCCGCATCGCCAAAAGCATTACCCGCAAGCATATCGCGAATCGCTTCTTCGGCATCGGCTTCCGTCATCGCTACAATTACGCCTTTACCCGCAGCTAAACCATCTGCTTTTACAACAATTGGTGCGCCTTTCTCTTTTAAATAAGCAAGGGCAGGCTCAATCTGTTCAAACGTTTGGTAGTCGCCCGTTGGGATTTTATGACGTGCTAAAAAGTCTTTAGTAAACGATTTCGAACCTTCAAGCTGAGCTGCGCCCGCCGTTGGTCCAAAAATAGCCATGTTATGTTCACGAAACTTATCAACAACACCCAGTACTAACGGTATTTCTGGACCTACAATAGTAAGCTCTACCTTATTTTGCTGTGCAAAACTAAGTAGACCCTCTAAGTCGTCAACGTTTATTGCTACGTTTTCAAGTTTTGGTTCAAGTGCAGTACCTGCATTACCAGGGGCTACAAATACAGTATTTACTTTGGTGTTTTGAGCGGCTTTAAACGCAAGTGCGTGTTCGCGGCCGCCGCTGCCAATGACTAAAACATTCATGGCGAAAATTCCTATTTAAAGCGGTTTCTTAAATTTCAGCGTCATGCGGTCGCTTTCACCAATGGCTTTGTATTTATCAGCATCTTGTTCGCCGAGTCTTAAGCTTGGTGGTAGCGTCCATACACCTTTAGGGTGATCAGCTGTATCTTTTGGATTTGCATTTATTTCACTGCTTGCTACTAATTCAAACCCAGCTTGTTCAGCAAGGTCTACTACGTAGCTCTGCTTCATATAACCTGATGTTTTTTGATCTTCATCAGCACGCTCTTCAGCTAAACGGTGTTCAACTAAACCTAATGTACCACCTGGTTTAAGGGCTTTATAAAAAGCTTGGAATGCACTTAATGCACCGCTTTTATCTTTGCCCATATACCAGTTATGTACATTACGGAAAGTTAAAACCATATCGGCACTGCCAGCTGGCGCAATATCTAAATGTGTTACAGGTGCAAACTCAGTAATTTTAACGCTACTAAAGCGCTCATCTTCAGCTACTTTTTGTTTAAAGCCCGCAAGAGAGCGTTGGTAGTAGCCAACTGATGAATCAGCAGGAAAGTGCGCGGCATAATAAGTGCCTTGCTCTTTTAGTGCTGGCGCTAAAATTTCACTATACCAACCACCGCCTGGCGCAATTTCAACAACTGTCATAGTTGGTTTAAAGCCAAAAAATGCAAGTGTTTGAGCCGGGTGACGATATTCGTCACGAACGCTGTTTTTAGCGCTACGTTCGCTTGATTGAAGTGCATGCTCAAGGCTCGATTCGTGGTTATGGCTAAGCGCCATAGTCGATGTCATCGTTAGTGTGGCTACAAGTAGCGATTTTAGCGCAAATTTCATTGTTTGTTCCTTCACATTATAATTTTAAATAGGTTATTGAATAATCAGAATACGTGAATTTATAGCAAACAAAAAGGGTTAAACCAACGTTTAACCCTTTGTGTGATTAGTGGCGGAAATGGCGCATACCAGTTAGTACCATTGCCATGCCGGCTTCATCAGCAGCTGCAATCACTTCTTCATCACGCATTGAGCCACCAGGCTGAATTACCGCAGTAATGCCAGCGGCTGCGGCTGCGTCAATGCCATCACGGAATGGGAAGAACGCATCAGACGCCATAACTGAACCTTTAACTTCAAGGTTTTCGTCTGCTGCTTTTATGCCTGCAATTTTAGCTGAGTATACGCGGCTCATTTGGCCTGCGCCTACGCCAATGGTCATACCGTCACGGGCATAAACAATTGCGTTTGATTTAACAAACTTAGCTACTTTCCAGCAAAACAGTAAATCTTTAAGTTCTTGCTCAGAAGGCTGGCGCTTAGAAACAACTTTTAAGTCGCCTTGCGTTACCATGCCTAAGTCGCGGTCTTGAACTAAAATACCGCCGTTAACGCGTTTAATATCTTGGCCAGCGGCTTTACCTGTCCACTGTCCACATTCTAATAAACGAACGTTCTTTTTAGCTTCAACAATTTTTGCAGCGCCGCTCGAAATACTAGGTGCGATAATTACTTCAACAAACTGACGGTCAACAATTGCTTGTGCAGTTGCTGCATCTAGTTCTCGGTTAAAGGCAATAATGCCACCAAATGCTGATGTAGGGTCTGTTTTAAATGCACGGTCGTATGCTTCAAGGATGTTGTCCCCAATTGAAACACCACACGGGTTTGCGTGTTTAACAATAACACACGCAGGTACATCAAATTCTTTAACACACTCAAGGGCTGCATCGGTATCAGCAATGTTGTTAAACGAAAGGGCTTTACCTTGCAATTGAGTTGCTGTTGCAACTGATGCTTCAGCAATGTCATTTTCAACATAAAAAGCAGCATCTTGATGTGAGTTTTCACCGTAACGCATATCTTGCTTTTTAGTAAACTGCATATTGATAGTGCGTGGGAATTTAGTCTCTACAGCAGCTTCCTCGGTGTAATCAGGCACCATTTTACCGAAGTAGTTAGCAATCATGCCATCGTATTGTGCAGTGTGCTCGTAGGCGGCAATCGCTAAATCAAAACGTGTTTTGTACGTTGTTGAGCCATTATTGCTTTGCATTTCACTAATAACACGGTCGTAGTCGCTCGCGTTTACCACAATAGTTACGTCTTTGTGGTTTTTAGCTGCTGCACGAACCATTGTAGGGCCGCCAATATCAATATTTTCAATGGCATCTTCAAGGCTGCAGTTTTCTTGAGCGACTGTATTCGCAAAGGGGTATAAGTTAACTACAACTATGTCGATAGCAGAAATGTTGTTATCTGCCATTACGTTTTCATCTTGTCCGCGACGGGCCAATATTCCGCCGTGAATTTTTGGGTGAAGTGTTTTTACGCGACCATCCATAATTTCTGGATGACCTGTGTGATCTGACACTTCAGTCACTTTTATGTTGTTTTCAGCAAGAAGTTTGCATGTGCCGCCAGTTGATAATATATCAACGCCTTGGGCTTCAAGTGCGCGGGCAAATTCAACAATACCGGTTTTATCAGACACACTTAATAGTGCGCGACGAATGGGACGATGAGTATCCATTGTAGTTTGATTTCCTCAGTTAATGAGCTAGCTTAGAAGCGGGCATTTTAACTGATTACAACTCAAAAAACGACTTATAAAGCGCCGATGAGGGTGAGCATTTTGCAATTTGGTTAATAAGTTGTAGGCATAAAAAAAGCACCCGAGGGTGCTTTTTTTGCATAATACCAGTTGTATTGGATTAGTAAGTAGTTATAACGATAGAAAAACAAGTCTATAACAAGGCAAAAATTTTGCTGTGTAGTTATTCTACATAAAAAATTATTAACGACGTTATGGGCTTGTTTAACTCGTTAGAATACTTACGCTTTCAATATAATTGGTATTAGTTCATGCCGTATTTTTTAAGCTTTTTACGTAAAGTACCACGGTTGATACCTAGTAAAATTGCTGCACGAGTTTGGTTACCACGTGTATATGTCATTACTTCTTCAAGTAATGGCGCTTCTAGCTCTGAAAGAACAAGGTCGTAAACGTCTTGCACATCTTGACCGTTAAGCTGCTTTAAATAGTGGTGAACAGCTTTTTTTACTGCATCACGCAATGGCTGCGGTTTCTCGTGTGACTGAACATGAGGGTTAGTGATAAATGGAGAAGTCACGTTTTGTTCGAACATTATTAAGTCTCTTTCTTTCTTAGTTAGCTGCTAGTGTTTTAAAGTATTGCTCTAATGCGACGACCTGTGCCTGCGGGTTGTCGAGCGCATTAAATACTCGCCTAAACTGACCATCACTGTCATGGGTTTGCAAATACCAAGATACATGTTTGCGAGCAATTCGCGCTCCCATCGGCTCACCGTAAAACATATGGAGGTTTGTTAAATGCTCCATTAATATACTGCGCACCTCTGCAATAGCAGGTGGCTGTAAATGTTCCCCAGTTCGCAAATAGTGGTCTATCTCCCTAAATATCCAAGGGCGACCTTGGGCGGCTCGGCCAATCATAATGGCATCTGCACCCGTATAGTCTAAAACCTGCTTTGCTTTTTCTGGTGATGTAATATCACCATTGGCAACAACAGGAATCGACACTGAACGTTTTATATCCCTAATCGTGGCGTACTCAGCATCACCTTTGTACATACATGCGCGCGTACGCCCATGTACAGCAAGTGATGCAATGCCATAACGTTCAGCTATTCTCGCAATCTCTACACCATTACGGTTATCCGGATCCCATCCTGTACGGATTTTAAGTGTCACAGGTATATCTACAGCATTAACTACTGCATCAATAATCTCTTCCACAAGTTCAGGAAACTGTAATAAGGCAGAGCCTGCGAGTTTCTTGTTCACTTTTTTTGCTGGGCACCCCATATTGATATCTATGATCTGTGCACCATTAGCAACATTGAATTGTGCGGCCTGCGCCATAAGCTCAGGATCTGCTCCTGCAATTTGCACCGCGCGTATACCCGACTCACCGCTGTGATCCATACGGTTCATCGACTTTTCTGTTTTCCAAACCTTAGGATTTGACGATAGCATTTCAGACACAGCTAAGCCCGCACCTAAGCGTCGACAAAGTTGTCTAAATGGTCTGTCTGTAATGCCAGCCATTGGCGCGACAATTACATTATTCTCAAGTTGGTATTTACCGATACGCACTATATTCAATAGGCCTCTTTTCAAGGGGCGCTAAGTTTACGGTTTTTTTCACAAAAATCAAAGGCTATAAATTGAACAAAAGTAACTTTTTTTTGCCCTTTTCGTATTGACATTTGATAACCACATGACAAGTAGGTTGATTTGTTTGAAATTCATACAGATTTTATTTTTTACAAGATAACTAGAAAATTTTTGGATATGTAAAAAAATAGTAAAGCCTGTTAAATACAGGCTTTACATGCATGTTTTGAGTTAATGCTCTAGATTTGATTGTTCGATTTATTACGCTTTTTTTGTGCCACTTACTCGAGTCCAATCACCTTCAACGGCAATATCATCTAGCTCAATAAAGGGTGCATAAATATCAGCAACTGATTGTGCTTGTTCTTCTAAAATACCCGACATGGCAATTTTACCGCTAGGCTTTAATAAACCTAAAATTACACTGTGCAATTCGCGAAGTGGCTGGGCTAAAATATTTGCCACTACTATATCTGCACTAAACTCAGGTTGGTTTTCTGGCAGGTATACTTCAAGTTTGTCTGCAACACCATTTCGGTTAGCGTTATCTAGGCTTGCTTCGAGTGCTTGAGGGTCAATATCAATCCCAATCATGCGCTCTGCACCTAATTTTATCGCTGCAATCCCTAAAATGCCTGAGCCACAACCAAAATCAACAACCGTTTTACCCGTCAGATCTTGGCTTTCTAACCATTTAAGGCACAAGGCCGTTGTCGCATGCGTGCCCGTGCCAAAAGCAAGGCCAGGGTCTAGCAATACATTTACTGCATCAGGGTCAGGAATGTCGCGCCAGCTTGGGCAAATCCATAGTTTTTCGCCAAATTGAATAGGGTGGAAGTTATCCATCCATTCACGTTCCCAGTCTTTATCTTCAAGTTGCTCTATTTTGTATACTAAATTGTCTTTTAGCTCATCATGGCGCTTTAATAACGCAACGACTGCGTTCATATCATGATTAGCTTCGAACAAGCCAATAACTGTGGTATCAGCCCAAAACACAACGGTGCCAATTTTAGGCTCGTAGATAGGGGTGTCTTTTGCGTCAATAAAGGTTACTGAAGCGCTACCCGCTTCCATTAATAGGTCGCTTACGGCATCAGCTGTTGCAGCATTGGCATTAATACGAATTTGGATCCAAGCCATGGTTATTTCCTTCAAATAGAAAAAAGGCCGCTATAGCGGCCTTTTTAGTTTATATAGTAGCGCTAAATTATTTAGCGTCTAAAAAGCTTTTCAGTAAATCTGAGCGAGAAGGGTGGCGTAATTTACGCAGCGCTTTCGCTTCTATTTGACGAATACGTTCACGTGTTACGTCAAACTGTTTACCTACTTCTTCTAAGGTGTGGTCGGTATTCATATCAATACCAAAACGCATACGTAGTACTTTAGCTTCACGAGCTGTTAAGCCTGCAAGTACATCGTTAGTTGCGCCACGAAGAGACTCCATTGTTGCCGAATCGATTGGCGAATCAATAGTTGTATCTTCGATAAAGTCACCTAAGTGAGAATCTTCATCATCACCGATTGGTGTTTCCATTGAAATTGGCTCTTTAGCAATCTTAAGTACCTTACGGATTTTATCCTCAGGCATCATCATGCGTTCTGCTAATTCTTCTGGATTTGGCTCACGACCCATTTCTTGTAACATTTGACGAGAGATACGGTTAAGTTTATTAATCGTTTCAATCATATGTACAGGAATACGGATTGTTCTTGCTTGGTCAGCAATAGAGCGTGTGATTGCTTGACGTATCCACCACGTAGCATAAGTAGAGAACTTATAACCACGGCGATATTCAAACTTATCAACCGCTTTCATCAGACCAATGTTACCTTCTTGGATTAAATCTAAGAATTGTAAGCCACGGTTTGTGTATTTTTTAGCAATTGAGATTACAAGACGTAAGTTAGCTTCAACCATTTCTTTTTTCGCACGGCGTGCTTTCGCTTCACCAATGCTCATTCGACGGTTAATGTCTTTAATACGCTCAATGCTTAAACCTGTTGTTTGTTCAATAACAGATAATTTATTAATGCTACGAATGATTTCTGGCTTAACTTCTTCAAGTTTAGCTGAATACTTTTCGTTACCTGAAATTTCTAAATCAACCCAAGAAGCATCAGTTTCGTTGTTAGCAAAGTGCTTAACGAATGTTTTCTTCGGTAATTTAGCAATTTGTACAGCTTGTTTCATGATTAGACGTTCTTGAACGCGAACACGATCCATCATTTCACGCATGTTATTTACCATGCGGTCAAACTGTTTAGGTATTAATTTAAAGGTTCTGAAAAGCTCACCGATTTCAAAAATGGCGGCTTGTGATTCAGGATGCGAACGACCTTTAGCTTCAAACGTATCACGTGCTTTATTGTATAAATCACGTAAGTTTTCAAAGTGAATACGAGCTTCTTCAGGATCTGGACCTGTGTCTACTTCTTCTTCATCTTCGTCATCGTTATCAGCATCATCTTTGTCATCTTTATCGTCATCATCAAGTTGCTTAGCACTTAATTCTGAACCGATGTTAGTTGCTGAAATTGGCGCTGTATCTTCATTCGGATCGATAAACCCAACAATAATATCGCTTAAACGCATTTCTTCAGCTTCAAACTTATCCCACTGCTCTAGTAGGTAAGTAATTGCTTCAGGATACTCTGCAACAGAAATCTGTACTTGGTTAATGCCTTCTTCGATACGTTTAGCGATTACAATTTCGCCTTCACGTGTAAGAAGTTCAACAGTACCCATTTCGCGCATGTACATGCGAACCGGGTCCGTTGTACGGCCGATTTCTTTTTCTACAGTTGCAAGTGCTGCTGCGGCAGCTTCAGCTGCGTCTTCGTCTGTCGTTGTTTCTTGCATCATTAATTCATCAGCATCAGGCGCGTTTTCGCTAACCTTGATACCCATATCATTAATCATGCTTATGATATCTTCTACTTGATCTGAGTCTATAATGTCTTGTGGAAGGTGATCATTTACTTCTGCAAAAGTTAAGTAGCCTTGCTCTTTACCTTTTTGAATCAGAAGTTTTAATTGTGACTGAGGAGTTGGATCCATAGAGATTGTTTCTTCCACTCTGATAAGTTGATACAACAGGCGCCATCATGTAGTTTGCATTAAAGCTAACTAGAATAATGTGACGCAGTGAATAGCACAGTATAACAGTTTAAATCAATTTTGACTAGGGTCTGTTGGTCTTTCAGGATTAAAGTTTGTTCTATCCAAGTGTGGTTTAATCGCGGCGCGAGGTTTGTAACCTAGTGGGCTAAGTAAAAACCGAGCAACAAAGAGTAAACCTCCCTTGGGTCGAACCCAAAGGGCAGCGCGTGTTTGGTATTTATGCTGCGTTATCGCCTATTTATGTGGAATAACCACACTACATAAGCTCTGTCTTGTCTAAATACCAAACACACTGCTGTAAACTTAACCTCGAAAGATAAACAGACCCTAACTGTTAGTCGCTTTTAACGCTGTCATTAACAAATGACACTCAAGTCTTTCGTCGCTACTGAGGCCTTGAGTCTTGTCCTTTATTAATAGGGTCTCGAGTCGATAATTTAAACACTGATCTTCAATAAACTTGAAAGTATTTTTAAAAACCGTCTCTAAACGTTCTTCATTTATTTCGTGTTGCCACGTTGCAAGCTTTATTAATGGCTCATAATCTTCAGTCCCTCTGAAAAATTCGAGCAATTGTGCAGTGGTAACATTTTCTTTTTCTAGGGCTTGTTCTTGTAAGCGTAATAACAGGCCTATGCCAGCAATATTCATTTGCGCGAGTTCTGGTAAGTACGGCAC
This sequence comes from Pseudoalteromonas sp. FUC4, assembly GCF_008370255.1. Lineage (GTDB taxonomy): Bacteria > Pseudomonadota > Gammaproteobacteria > Enterobacterales > Alteromonadaceae > Pseudoalteromonas. The sequence goes on from NZ_SEUI01000004.1 coordinate 131,871, forward strand.
ACTTTTAGCTAAATTAGGGTGCTGAATTAAAATACCGATTGCTTGGCGCATGGGTGTTATTTTAAATTTTCGCTCAATCGAATGCTGTTGCTTAGGTGTTTTTAAACGGTTATTTAATTGCTCACGTGTTCTGCCAATTAAACGGCCTAATTGTTCCAAAATATTTTCTTGGTAAAATTCACTCGGAATTTTTTCAATTAGTGGAAGTGCAGCACTAAGCAGTTTGGCTTTTCCTGAGTCGAGCGTTAAATCAACTTCTTGGCTTAATTTATTGAACAATACTTTGGTAAAGTCATCTGCTTGGCCTAGGCGCAATTCAAATTGTTCTTTACCTTCTTTTTGCACTAACGTATCTGGATCTTCACCATCGGGTAAAAATGCAAATTGCAGTGCTTTACCATCGTTTAAATAGGGGAGTGCGTTTTCAAGCGCTCGCCATGCAGCATCACGGCCTGCTCTGTCGCCATCGTAACAACAGATTACTTTATCAGTAGTTCTAAACAATGTGTGCATGTGCTCGCTTGTTGTTGCGGTGCCTAGTGACGCAACAGCATATTCAATTCCCTGCTCTGCTAGGGCAACAACATCCATATAACCTTCAACAATCATGACATGGTCAAGTTTTTTATGGGCTTGTTTTGCCTCATAAAGCCCGTAAAGCTCAAAGCCTTTATGGAAAATTCGGGTCTCTGGCGAGTTTAGATATTTTGGTCCTTGGTCGGCTTGCATTACACGTCCGCCAAAGGCAATAACGCGCCCACGCTTATCGCGAATAGGGAACATTAAACGATCGCGGAAAAAATCAAACTGCCTACCAGGAGTTTTTTCTGAGGCTAGTTTTAATTCAACTAATTGCTCTTTTTGTTCTTTGTTGCGGCCAAGTTGTAGGCATAGCCCGTCCCACTCGCTGGGGGCGTAGCCAATCATAAACTTTTTAACTGTTTCGCCGCTTAAACCACGGCCTTTAACATATTCAATAACAGCAGCTGAATTACTATGATGCTTTAACTGATGCTGATAAAAGCGTGCAGTATGAAGCATTAAATCGTAATCAGAGCGCTTTTGCGCAGCTGTACGTTCTGGTGCTGAACTTGTGCCTTGTTCTCGAGGTACTTCTAAGTTGAGCATGCTGGCTATTTCTTCAATAGCATCTACAAACTCTAGCTTTTCGTACTCCATTACAAACGAAATAGCATTACCATTAGCGCCACACCCAAAGCAGTGATAAAACTGTTTGTCTTGCGATACAGTAAATGAGGGGGATTTTTCGTTATGAAATGGGCAGCAAGCTTGATAATCTTTACCTGCTTTTTTTAGACCTATTTTTGAGTCTATCAGGTCGACAATATCGGTTCTGGCAAGTAAATCGTCTATAAAGTTACGTGGGATCTTTCCAGCCATTAGTAAAATACAGTCCTGAAATAATAAGAAGAATAACGAATATGAAATTTACTTTTTTATACTTGCTTGATGCAAAGTATAGCCTGCTTTAACTTACCAAAATGATAGCAAAATAAATAGGGAAGCTATAAAAAATTTCATTTTAAAGTAACTTAATAGGTGTACTTTTTATTAAAGTTAAAAACAAAGAAACCGAGCGCAAGGCTCGGTTCACTTCAATCATACTTTAATGTATGTGGGAGTATTAGGCAGTTAATCGTTGCTTAATTAAACCAGAAATCTTGCCCATATTGGCACGACCTTCGGCTTTGCTTTTGATTATACCCATTACTTTACCCATGTCTTGCATACCTGCTGCGTTAGTATCAGCAATAGCCGCATCAATGAGAGCAATAATTTCTTCTTCACTCAATTGTTGAGGTAAAAAAGTTTCAAGTGCTACTATTTCACTGGCTTCAATATCAGCTAAATCATCACGCCCAGCATCTTTGTACTGAGTGTAAGAGTCACGACGTTGTTTAACAAGCTTCACTATAACGGAGGTAATACCTGCGTCGTCTAGCGTTATACGCTCGTCAACTTCACGTTGTTTTATTGCAGCAAGTACCATACGAATAGGATTAAGACGTTGTTTGTCTTGGGCTCTCATCGCATCGTTTCGTGCATTTTCTAGCGTTATTAAAAGGCTCATTTATACAAGACCTAATATATTAGTATAATTTAACGCGACGTGCGTTATCACGAGAAAGTTTTTTCATGTGACGTTTAACTGCAGCAGCTTTTTTACGCTTACGCTCAGCTGTTGGCTTTTCATAGTGCTCGCGACGACGAACTTCTGAAAGGATACCTGCTTTTTCACATGAACGCTTGAAGCGACGAAGTGCTACGTCAAACGGTTCGTTCTCTCTTACTTTAATTACTGGCATTAAAAATTCACCTACCTAAATTATGAGCGTTGCTCAAGTTGATCAAACATTGATCAAGTGGTTCAAAAATGGTGCGGTATTGTAATCCGAAGCAACACCACATGTAAAGGACAATATTAACAGAAACGCATTACGTTAAACAGTATTAATTTGCTTGGCGCTGGTACAGTTGGCAAAGTACTTGACCCGCTTTTTTTTCTTTAATTAACAACCAGTTGGTTGGCGTTTCTAAGGCGGCTAGCTCTGCTTCTACTTCAACATAAATTAATGCGTCGTTGCTTAGCCATTGGTTTTTTTCTAATAAATTGCAGGTTGTTTGCGCTAAATCTTTACGAAATGGTGGGTCAACAAATACAAGATTAAAGGTTTCGTTTGTGTTTTTTTGCTCTAAAAACGAGAGTGAATTGGTATGTTTAATGTATGCGTTGTCGAGCTTTAAAGTGCTAATATTTTGTTCTAATTGCTTAGCAGCTAATGAGTCAAGCTCGATAAATGTAGCGCTTTTAGCAAATCGTGATAGCGCTTCAAATCCCAATCCACCAGAACCTGCAAAGCAATCAAGTACATTTGCGTCACGCGTATCTTGCATTAGCCAATTAAATACAGTTTCTTTAATTCGATCGGTAGTAGGTCTCAAGCCTTCTACGTTTTTAACAGGGAGTTTACGGCCTCTAAATTGACCACTAATTACTCTAATAAAGCCATCATTGGGCTTGTTAGTAGCTTTATTTTGCGTTGTTTTTTTTCTCATTTAGCTCACTAAAAAATGGTATATGGTATCTAGCTCAGATAATATTATGGGCGATTACGTGTAGCTTCATTTTTCAACCGCATTAAAAGTGTTACTATTGAACACTTACGTTTTGAATGGTTGTATTTATTAGCAACTATTGCTGGGCATTGCCAAGCTATTTCAAATTTTAGTTTATCAGATTTTTATAAGTGGTTATTAGCAAGTATGACAAAAAAAAGTAAATTCATGTCGTGGCTCGGTTTTGGCAAGTCAGATAAAAAAGAAGCAGAGCAAAAAGCAGCAGCTGATAAACAACAAGCATTAGCGCAAGAAGAGGCGCAGAAGCTAGAGCAAGAAAAACTAGCGCAGCAAGCTGAAGCTGATCGTTTAAAAGCTGAGGCTGAAACAGAGCGCTTAGAGCAAGAGCGTATCGCTGCTGAAAAAATTGAAGCAACACGTTTAGAGCAAGAAAAACTCGCGCAAGAGCAAGCTGAAGCTGAACGGTTAAAAGCAGAGGCTGAAACAGAGCGTTTAGAACAAGAACGCCAGCGTGCTGAAAACGCGGAAAAGATTGCCGTTGAGCAGGCCAATGCTGAATTGCTTGCAAAACAGCAAGCAGATGCCGAGGCGAAAAGACAAGAACATGCGCAACGTTTAGCCGAACAAGAAAAAGAGATGCGCTTAGAGCAAGAACGATTAGCGGCAGAAAAAGTAGAGGCTGAGCGGCTAGAACAAATACGCCTTGAAAAACAAGATGAGGCAATCAAAGCCGAAAATCTTGCAATAGAGCAAGCGAATGCTGAATTATTAGCAAAAGAACAAGCGGACGCTGAAGCTCAAAGGCAAGAGCAAGCGAAGCGCTTAGCAGAACAAGAAGCGCAGATGCTTTTAGAGCAAGAACGCATTGCGGCTGAAAAAGCAGAAAATGAGCGCTTAGAGCAAGTACGTATTGCAGCTGAAAAAGCAGAGAATGAACGTTTAGAGCAAGAACGCCTTGCAGCTGAAAAAGCAGAAAATGAGCGCTTAGAGCAAGTACGTATTGCAGCTGAAAAAGCRGAGAATGAACGTTTAGAGCAAGAACGCCTTGCAGCTGAAAAAGCAAAGAATGAACGTTTAGAGCAAGAACGCCTTGCGGCTGAAAAAGCAGAAAGTGAGCGCTTAGAGCAAGTACGTATTGCAGCTGAAAAAGCAGAGAATGAACGTTTAGAGCAAGAACGCCTTGCAGCTGAAAAAGCAGAAAACGAACGCTTAGAGCAAGAGCGTATTACTGCAGAAGAAGCAGAAAATGAGCGTTTAGAACAAGAACGTATCACAGCAGAACTTGCAATTGAAGAAGCTAAAAAAGCCGAAAAGCCAAAAAAAGAAGGTTTTTTTTCTCGCCTCAAAAAAGGCTTGTTAAAGACTCGCGTTAATATAGGTTCTGGTTTTTCGTCTATTTTTAGTGGAAAAAAAATAGACGACGAATTATTTGAAGATCTTGAAACTCAATTACTCACCGCCGATTTAGGCGTTGATACCACCATGAAGTTGATTGATCGTTTAACTGATGCAGCGAACCGTAAACAGTTAAAAGATGGTGATGCGCTTTATGAATTAATGAAACAAGAAATGGCAGCAATGCTAAAAACTGCTGAACAACCTTTAGTTATCAATAAAGATAAAAAGCCGTTTGTTATTTTAATGGTCGGTGTAAACGGAGTTGGCAAAACAACTACGATTGGTAAGTTAGCTAAGCAATTTCAAAACGAAGGTAAGTCGGTCATGCTTGCCGCAGGAGATACGTTTAGGGCCGCAGCTGTAGAACAGTTACAGGTTTGGGGTGAACGTAACAGTATTCCGGTTATTGCACAGCACACAGGTGCAGATAGCGCGTCGGTAGTATTTGATGCATTTCAAGCCGCGAAAGCGCGTAATGTTGATGTATTAATTGCTGATACAGCTGGGCGCTTGCAAAATAAAGATAATTTAATGCAAGAGCTTGAAAAAATAGCCCGTGTAATGAAAAAAATTGACCCAGATGCACCTCACGAAGTAATGCTTACTATTGATGCTGGTACAGGTCAAAACGCTATTAGCCAAGTAAACTTATTTAATCAATGTGTTGGTTTAACTGGTATTACACTTTCAAAACTTGATGGTACTGCAAAAGGCGGTGTTATTTTTGCGGTTGCCGATAAGTTTAATATTCCAATTCGTTACATTGGTGTTGGTGAAGGTATTGATGATTTACGCGCTTTTAAAAGCGATGACTTTATTGATGCATTATTTAGCCAAGATGAGGACGACGTTTAATTTACCAAAAGAGGGAGCTAGCTCCCTTTTTAATTGCGAGGATTACTAATGCTGTTAACAAGCTAATGGCGTTGGCATAATAAAAAGATGATAAATTTTCAGCAAGTAAGTAAAACTTACCCTGGTGGGCACCGTGCACTTGAAAAGGTTAATTTTCACATTAAGCCTGGCGAACTCGCTTTTTTAACGGGCCACAGTGGCGCCGGTAAAAGTACGCTACTTAAGCTAATTAGTTTAATGGAGCGCCCATCTGCGGGTAACGTGTTTATTAATGGGGTTGATTTGAATAAAGTTAACTCGCGTCAAATTCCTTATGCTCGTCGTGATATTGGTATTATTTTTCAAAACCACCGTTTATTAGAGCGCTATACCGTTTTTGATAATGTAGCATTACCTCTAATTATTGAGGGTACACATCATAAGCAAATAGCTAAACGAGTACATGGCGCGCTTGATAAAGTGGGCCTGATAGATAAAATAAAATGTCATCCTTCTATGCTCTCTGGTGGTGAACAGCAGCGAGTAGGTATTGCCAGAGCTATTGTAAACTCCCCGCCAATATTATTAGCTGATGAACCTACTGGTAATCTCGACCCTGAGCTTTCAATGGAAATATTAAAGTTGTTCGAAGACTTTAATAAGCACGGTACAACTGTGCTTATTGCTACACATGATCTTGGTTTAGTGTCGCGTATGAAGTATCGAAGCCTAACTTTAAAAGATGGCCGTATGCTTGAAGATCCGCTTGCTGAGGGAACATTATGAGTTTACTTTTTAAAGGTCGTCAAAATAGTAACGATAAGCAACAGAAATCGATATTAGCGGGTGGTTATTTTTTCATAATTAATATTTTTCGCCAAGGTGTGCATAGTTTAGGTGAAATGTGGCGTACACCACTTGCTTCAATGATGACCATTGCAGTACTTGGATTGAGCCTAACTTTGCCAGCTACACTTTATTTAGTTGTTAAAAATGTACAGCAGGTAAGCAGTGGTTTTGAAGAAGCGAGTGAAATATCGTTATTCGTAAAAGAAAGTATGAACGAGCAAGAAACGCAAACCTTAGTAAAGCGTTTAGCACTTTACCCAGAAGTGGAGAGTGTTGAGTTTATTTCAAAGCAAAAAGCACTCACCGAGTTTAAAGATGTTTCCGGTTTTGGGCAGGCTTTAGAGTATTTAGATAAAAATCCATTACCTGATGTAGTGCTTGTTACGCCAACAAAGCGTAATAGGCAGCCAAACGCCGCTAAGGCGCTTCTAACTAAACTTGAGAGTGAACGTGAAGTTGACTTTGGAAAGCTTGATATAGCATGGTTAGAGCGTTTAAATGCACTGCTTGATTTACTCAAAGAAAGTGTAATAACTATCGCACTATTATTACTTACCTCAGTGACTCTCATTATTGGCAACACTATTCGCTTGTCTATTATGGACAAAAAAGAAGAAATTCAAGTAATGAAACTTGTAGGGGCTACCAATACATTTATACATGCCCCATTTTTGTGGACTGGTATATGGTACGGCGTAATAGGCGGTTTATTTGCTTTTATATGTGTTGGATTAATGATGTGGTGGCTTTCGAGTGCTGTGAGTAGCGTTGCAGGCGTATATCAAACAAGCTTTTCACTTATTGGCTTATCGCTTAGCGAGCTTGGCTTTTTAGTATTACTTGCCACTAGCTTAGGCTTTATTGGCTCGTATCTATCTGTAAATCGGTATATTAAAGAAATAGAACCCGACAAAGTATAAATGAACCAATTCAACTTGATACACGTAGAGTATCAAGTTGGATACGCTTTCGGTTTATTAAAACTGTCATATCTATATACTATCCTCCCTTAAAGTAATGAGTTGTAAATAGTGTGTTGCGACGGAGCGAATTGCTTGCAAACCCTTAATTCATCACTTATTCAGTCGCTTGTAGTAGACTAAATACATACCAAAAAACTACTTGATTTATACTTTAAAAAAGTTTTAAATTGGGGTTAGCACTCTTAAGTAAAGAGTGCTAAGATGGTTTCAAATGTTTATCACCGAGGTGAAAAATGAGTAAAGATTTATACGCAATGGCACTTACAGTCGGACAACAAAGCGCAAGCATGGATGGTTACCTTCAAGCGGTAAGCACTATTCCTATGCTTAAAGTGGAGCAAGAGCAAGAGCTTGCTAAAAAGCTTCAGGAAGAAGGCGATCTTAGTGCTGCCAAGCAACTCATTATGTCGCATTTACGCTTTGTAGCACATATTGCTAAAGGCTACTCGGGATACGGCTTGCCACAAGCTGACCTTATTCAAGAAGGTAATATAGGCCTGATGAAAGCGGTTAAACGTTTTGACCCTTCAGTGGGTGTACGTTTGGTATCGTTTGCAGTGCATTGGATTAAAGCCGAAATTCACGAGTTTGTGCTTAAAAACTGGCGCATAGTTAAAGTTGCAACCACTAAAGCGCAACGTAAATTGTTTTTTAATCTTCGTAAAAACAAAAAGCGTTTAGGTTGGTTTAATCAAGCTGAGGTTAGCACTGTTGCTAGTGAACTAGGTGTGAGTGAGAAAGAAGTACGTGAAATGGAATCGCGAATGAGCGGCCAAGACATGGGCTTTGATCTAACGGGCGACGATAACGACGACGCACCAACAAGCACGTACTCTCCAGTACAGTACCTAACAGATGGCGCAGCTGATTTAGCTGACGACGTTGAACAAGAACAGTGGAAAGAGCAAGCGCACACTCGTTTATTTAGCGCACTTAAAACACTAGACGAACGTTCACAAGATATTGTTAGCGCACGTTGGTTGTCTGATGATAAAGCGACTCTTCAAGAGCTTGCACAAAAGTACAGTGTATCTGCTGAACGTGTTCGCCAGCTAGAAAAAACAGCAATGAAAAAGCTGCAAAGCGCTATGAGCTAATCACTCTAAAGAATGAAATTTAAAAAGCCCTGCATGAAAATGCGGGGCTTTTTGCTTTCAGGTAGGTTGGTTTGAGCGAAGCGAAACCCAACGATAAAATTTATACCGATACTCTGCATTATCGAATGGTTAGTTTATCATTCGGGCATAGTATTATTTAAAGCTATATCATCTAGCACTAATTCCTTTTCCCTCAGCCAGAGCCAACTGAATATATTTACGTTCAACCAGCTGCGAAACCGGCACGAGCTCAAAACCTTGCTTAGTTAGCTCTGGTAAGGCATGGCGTAAAAATTCGATGGTTTCAGGGTAGGGATGAGCAATTGCAATGGCAAAGTTATGTTTTGTAGCTTTGTGTTTTAATTCGTCTAACCTAAATTGCAATTGCTCGGGCGTAGTTATGTTATCTAAAAACACGTGGCGGCCGATATTCTCGACACCTAAAAAGTTCGCGGCGTTTTGTGCTTGGCTTAAATCGGTTGTGCGACTATCTAAAAAATATAAATGACGCTTTTTAAGTACTTCCATTGTCCACTTCATAGCTTGGCTTTTTTGCGTAAGCGCTGAGCCCATGTGGTTATTAACGCCTTTAACTTGCGGTAAACTAGCGAGAGCGGTTCCAAGAGTTTGCTGAAGCTGCTCTTTATCCATATTTAAAGTAAGCGCACCAGGCCCTAGTTCTTTACCGTTAAGTGCTTGCATAGGCACATGAAGCAATAACTCTTTATTTGATTGACTGGCAAGTGTTGCAAAAATTTGCGAATAAGGAGTATGGGGCAAAATTGAATACGTCAATTGCCCTGGTAATGAGAGGAAATCTAAATCTCGCTGATGATAGCCTATGTCGTCTATCACTATTGCTATTTGCTTAGCGCTAACACCTGTGCAGGCTAAGCAAATAGACAGTACTAGCCATTTTATTATTTTCACGTTTATAGTTTTTATTATCTTTTTTAAATTTCAGTAGGTTGCTTTAAATAAAGCTGTTTTATTGCATACTGAGTAATTGTTTTGCTTTAACTAATTGTAGATCGGCTAAGTTACCCGTAAGTAATTGCGCGTTACTGTTAGTTTGCTCATTTTTTATTATAACGGCTTTATTAGTTTGTGAAAGGCTTGTTTGATTAATCGCCACATCAGGTGTTATTCCTATGCCATCAATAGATTGGCCAAGGGGGGTATAGTATTTAGCTGTAGTGAGTTTAAGTGCTGTGTTGCCATCGCCTAAAGGGATTAACGATTGAATCGATCCTTTCCCAAAGGATTGACTGCCAACAACGGTTGCTCGTTTATTATCTTTAAGGGCTGCGGCTAGTATTTCTGCTGCTGAGGCAGAGTTTTCATTTATAAGTACAACAATGGGCGCATTTTTTAGAATGTCTCCACGCTTTGCATAAAATGCTTGGTTGGCATCGTAAAAACGTCCTTTAGTCGTCACTATAGTGCCACTTTGTAAAAATAGGTCTGATACCGCCACTGCGCTTTGTAATGTCCCCCCTGGGTTATCACGTAAATCAATTACTAAGCCTTTAAGTGGGTAGCCAAAATGGTTTTGCAGGGCGGCAACTTGTAGTGCAACTTCATGTAATGTGTGGTTAGAGAAGTTATTGATAGCTATGTAACCAGTTCCAAAATCTAAAAGTTCGCTTGTTACACTTTCGAGGTTTATCTGGCGACGTGTAACATGAAAAGTGAGTGGGTTTTTATTGTTATCGCGATTTACAATTATATCTATATTCGAAAAATCACTGTCTCTTATTTGTGTTGCTACTTCGTCGATAGTACGGTTTTGGGCTGCGTTGTTGTTTACACTTACAATAATATCACCTGGTAAAATACCTGCTGCTTTTGCGGGCGAATTATTAACCACGTTAACAATAGTCATATTCTCGTCTATGTTCTTAACTTCTATACCAATACCTGTGTAACGACCATTTGTGTTATCAAATAATGAGGCTAATTCATACTCATTTAAGTACTTAGAATAGGAGTCGAGTTTTGAATATAAACGCTCAAACTGCTGGTTGTTATATTTAATATGGTGGCTATTTTGTAAGGTGAGATCTTCAACGTAATAGGTATGAATGTTAAAGAGTATTTCGTCTATTTGTTGTCTTTTAAGATCTTTAATTGAGCTTGCTAGTGTATTACTAGTAAAGGTAATTAGGGTTAGTAATACAAGTAAGTACAGACTTATATAAAAGTCTGTACTTTTTTTATTAACGGTATTTATTGTGTGTTTTTTAGTTGTCATCAGCTGCTCCAGAGCGGTGCAGCGATTTATCTAATTAAATACGTTTGCACCATTTTACAGGATTTACTGCGCGTCCTTTGTGGCGTATTTCAAAGTATAGACCAGAACTTGCCTGTCCGCCGCTTTGGCCTACCAAAGCGAGGGTTTCGCCTTCACGTACCATATCGCCTACATCTCTTAGTAGCGTTTGAGCGTGGCCATATAGGCTCATAAAACCTTCACCATGGTCTACAACAATTACCCATCCATAACCTTTTAGCCAATCGGCAAATACAACTTGGCCGTTGTGCACGCTATTAATATTAGTGCCTTCTTTTGCACCAATTAATACGCCTTTCCAATCAATACCACCATGTTTACGTTGGCCGAATGTGTGCTCTAACTTGCCTTTGCTCGGCCAGTCTAATTTGCCCTTACTCTTATTTAGGCCAAGTAATTCTATTTTTTGTGTTTTTTCTTTTTCGAGCTCTTTAATCGTTGTTACTAAAGTTTGTTGGTTTTCTTTTAAATAATTTATTGAGCTTTTAGTGCTGTTGAGCTGAGCTTGTAAGTTTTTAAGATTAGCTTGGCGTTCACTTTGTGCATTGAGTAATGCAGTTTGACGCCTTTTTTGCTCATCAAATAAAAGCTCTAGTTTTTCTTGTGTTTTAACAAGCTCTTCTTGGTTTTGTGCTATTTGCTGTTGAAGATCTTTTAGATCTTCGATTTGTTCAATACGGGCTTTATTTAAGTAGTTGTAATAGCTAAGTGTGCGCTCAAGCTTGGCTGTGTCTTCTTGATTCAACAGCATTTTAGAGTAGTCGTCGCCACCGGCCATATAGGCACTTTTGAGTTGCGCGGCTAAAATTTTCTGAAACTGAGTGTGTTTTTTATCAAGCTCATCGGCTTTACTCTGTAACTCTTTTTGCTGTGTTTTAGTCTCTTTTACGGATTGCTCTGCCATGTTAAGTGCTTTAGCATTTTTAGCTATATCGAGTTCATGGCTTTTTAGATTTTTTTGTAGGGACGCTATTTTTTTTCTTTGGGCGTTATATTCAGCTTGGCTCTGCTCAAGTGCATTTTGAACTTCTGATAAGTCTTTTTTAGTACGATCTTCATTAGCAACTGCAGATGCAGCCACTAATGAAGTTAGTATCAAACCGCACTTAATTAACCGGTTAATACGTTTATTCATGTGTTATTTCAACATCATGATAGGAGTACCAGTCATTTCTTTTGGTTGCTCCATACCCATTAAGTGAAGCATTGTTGGGGCTACATCACTTAAGGCTTTACCTTGCATTGGCTCTGCATCGCGACCAACATAAATAAAATGTACCGGTTCGCTAGTGTGGGCAGTATGTGCTTGGCCTGTTTTAAGATCAGCCATTTGCTCAGCATTACCATGATCGGCTGTAATTAGTGCTTCACCACCAAACTCTTCTAGTGCATCAACAACACGTCCGATACAGCTATCTACAGCTTCACAAGCTTTAACAGCGGCTTCAAATACACCTGAGTGACCAACCATATCGCCATTAGGGTAGTTACAAATAATAGCATCGTATTTACCGCTTTTAATTGCTGCTACTAGTTTGTCGGTTAGCATTTCTGAGTTCATTTCAGGTTGTAGGTCATAGGTTGCCACTTGCGGCGAAGGAATTAGCTCGCGTGTCTCACCTTCAAATTCACTTTCGCGCCCGCCACTAAAGAAAAACGTAACGTGTGCGTATTTTTCGGTTTCTGAAATGCGAAGCTGTGTTTTATTATTTTTTTCAAACCATTCACCAAGTACGTTTATTAGTGGTGTAGGTCCAAATGCAACAGGTGCGTCTATATCGGCTGCATACTCTGTCATCATTACAAATGCGCTAAGCTCTGGTGTTCTTTTTTTAGTAAAGCCATCAAATTTAGGTTCAACAAAAGCGCGGGTAATTTCGCGAGCTCTATCTGCTCTAAAGTTAGCAAAAATAACGGTGTCGCCATCGTTTATTGAAGCAGGAGTGGCGCCTGTTGGCGTAATAGTCGTAGCTGCTACAAACTCGTCGTTTTCGTCGCGCTCGTACGCTGCATTAAGTGCTTCAACACCATTATCAAAATTAAAGTCGCCTTCGGCGAGCGTCATTACGTTGTAAGCTTTTTCTACACGGTTCCAACGGTTGTCTCTGTCCATTGCGTAGTAACGGCCAATAAGTGATGCTAAACGTCCGCACTTAAGTTTACTAAATAACGCTTCAATTCGTTCGATTGATGCTTTTGCGCTACGTGGAGGAGTGTCACGGCCATCTAAAAATGCATGGAAATAGACTTCTTTAGCACCACGTTTTGCAGCAAGTTCGATACTTGCAACTATATGATCTTCATGGCTATGCACACCACCTGGGCTTAAAAGACCCATTATGTGAACCGCTTTACCAGCACTTACTGCTTTGTCTATGTTTTCAACTAAGGCTGGGGTTGAATCAAACTCGCCATCGTTAATTGCTTTGGTAATACGAGTAAAATCTTGATACACAATGCGCCCAGCACCTAAGTTTACATGGCCAACTTCTGAGTTACCCATTTGACCATCAGGAAGACCAACATCTAAACCCGAAGCTGATATTAACGTGTGTGGGCGGGTGGCCCATAAATTGTCTAATACGGGTGTGTTAGCTGCAAGAATGGCATTACTTTGCGTATCTTCGCGGTGTCCCCAACCGTCTAAAATCATTAATACCAGTGGTTTTTTATGCTCTGTCATAATAGCTCCTGAAAATTAGTATCTGTTGATGGATACTGTGCACCTAAAAAGGTTTATTAGCGTGGTTTTAGCATACCGTGTTTTTAAGCTAGGATCAGCATTGAAAACAAGATATTAAATATTTTTACTTATACCTTATTGACTAACATGAACTCTGCTTGAGATAGATTTATTATCCAGAGTTCTGTTAACTATATATGGGGGGGCTTTATCGTTTTTTAAACGTCTCTAAGTGCTCCTAAACTCGCATTTTAGGTTGGTTTGGGTATACTTGCGTGGCTAAAGTACAAAACATTTGAAACATCACGTTTTAAAACATAATTTCATAGTGGAAGTAGAATGGATCAATATATTGAATTTATTACAAATCACCCCATTTTAAGCCTTGCTTGGGTTGGTATTGTTTTCCTTATAGTTAGTGGCTGGATAAAAAGTAAGCTTTCAGCTGTTCGTCAAATAAATCCTCAGCAGCTTACGTTACTTATTAACCGTGATGACGGTCAAGTAATCGATATACGTGCGCAAAAAGAGTTTAATGCAGGGCGTATTTCTGGTGCTGAGCACTTAAGCCCAGAGAATGCGAAAAAATCTGACTTTTCAAGCCTTGAAAAGTACAAGACTAAACCCATTATAGTTGTATGTACTACAGGTATGACTGCCCAAAGTACTGCAGCCGCTATGAGTAAAGCTGGTTTTGAACGAGTTTACTTATTAGCAGGTGGCATGGGTGCGTGGCAATCTGCCAGCTTACCAACTACAACAGGTCGCTAATCAGTTTAGCTAGGCCGATAGAGGATTTATTATGAGTAATGTTGTTTTATACACCAAGGCGTATTGTCCATTTTGTCAGCGTGCTCTTTCGCTTTTAAACAGCAAAGGCGTTGAATACACAAATTATGATATTGGTGTGCAGCCTGAGCTACGCGATGAAATGATTGCCAAAGCAGGTGGTGCAAGCACAGTACCGCAAATTTTTATTAATGATGAACATATCGGTGGCTGCGACGACATGATGGCTATTGAAGCGCAAGGTAAACTTGACGCTAAGCTAAACGCTTAATTTAATTATAATAACGAACAAGTTAGGAATAACAATGAACGAAGAAAATCAAAACGTAGCAGCTGCAGAAGCTGGCGCACAATTTACTATTCAACGCATTTACACTAAAGATGTATCGTTTGAAACGCCAAACTCTCCGGCCATCTTTCAAAAAGAATGGACGCCAGAAGTTAAGCTAGACCTAGATACACGCTCAAACAAGTTGGACGAAGGTGTATTTGAAGTTGTTTTAGCGCTAACTGTAACTGCATCTATTGGTGAAGAAACTGCGTTCTTATGTGAAATTCAACAAGCAGGTATTTTTACTATTGCTGAAGTTGAAGAAGTGCAACTTGCGCACATGCTAGGTGCATTTTGCCCTAACGTATTATTCCCATATGCACGTGAAGCTGTTTCAAACCTTGTTAACCGTGGTACTTTCCCACAGCTTAACCTTGCGCCAGTTAATTTTGATGCGTTATTTGCACAATACATGCAACAACGTACTGCGCAAGCTGACCAGGCTTCAGCAGACGCATAACTTATGAGTACAGCAACTACAGCTGTTACTGTATTAGGGGCGGGGTCTTACGGCACCGCCCTTGCTATTTGTTTAGCCCGAAATGGTCACCAGGTGACACTTTGGGGAAGAAATAGCGACGACGTTGCCACGCTTGCAGCTGAGCGGAAAAATCAACGTTACTTACCTGATGCTCCTTTCCCAGATACTCTTACTCTTGAAGCTAACTTACAAAATGCCGTTGCTAGCAGTGCTATTGTACTTGTTGTTGTGCCAAGCCATGCGTTTGGCGACACGCTTGCGCAGATAAAACCTGCATTGCAAGACGGTGCTAAAGTAGCGTGGGCAACTAAAGGGCTTGAGCCTAATACTGGACGTTTGTTACAAGAAGTTGCTTTGCAAGAATTGGGTGATGACATTCCACTTGCGGTACTTTCGGGTCCTACGTTTGCAAAAGAAATGGCGATGGGGTCACCTACAGCTATTTCAGTGTCTTCAACGTCACCTGAATTTGCACAGCAACTGGCTGATTTACTTCATTGTGGTCGCTCATTCCGTGTGTATAACAATGATGACTTTATCGGTATACAGCTCGGTGGTGCGGTTAAAAATGTAATTGCAATTGGCGCCGGTATTTCGGACGGTGTAGGTTTTGGTGCTAATGCGCGTACCGCGCTCATTACCCGAGGCCTTGCAGAGCTCACTCGTTTAGGTTGTGCTCTGGGCGCTAAGCCAGAAACCTTTATGGGAATGGCAGGCCTTGGTGATTTAATACTAACCTGTACAGATAACCAATCACGTAATCGTCGATTTGGTTTGGCGTTAGGTAAAGGCGAGAGTGTTGATGCTGCTATTGAGTCTATCGGCCAAGTAGTTGAAGGCTTTAGAAACACTAAAGAAGTGTATTTACTAGCGCAGCGTGCTGGCGTAGAAATGCCAATCACAGAGCAAATTTATAAAGTACTTTATGAAAATAAAGACATGAAAGAAGCCGCTATGGCTCTTTTAGGACGAGAACAACGCGCTGAATAAGCGCTTGAGCTAGGCCTTAACTAAAAAACCGACATTATGTCGGTTTTTTAGTTAAGGCCTAGCGGATTATATTTACTGGGCGTTAGGGAAGCCCAACTGACGCCACGACTCGTAAACAAATACGGCGACTGCATTTGACAGGTTCATACTACGGCTATTTGCTTGCATAGGAATACGTACACGCTGATCGTTTGGTAATGCTTGGATCATATCATCAGGCAAGCCGCGAGTCTCTGGGCCAAATACCAAACAGTCACCCGCTTCGTAACTTGCTTCATGGTGAAACTGACTACCTTTGGTTGTGCATGCATACACTTTTTTTGGTTTACATTTTTCAAGGTAATCCTCAAATGAGGCATGGCGTTGAACATGACTAAATTCATGGTAATCAAGTCCTGCACGTTTCACGCGCTTATCGTCCCACTCAAAACCTAATGGCTCTATTAAATGTAATGCATAGCCGGTGTTGGCACATAGGCGAATAATATTACCAGTGTTAGGCGGTATTTCAGGTTGGTATAAAACAATATCCAGCATAATGAGCCTTATAAAATAATCTGTAGTTTGACGAAGGGCAGTATACACGAAACCTTTTAAAAAAATGATATACTCACACTATTGAATACTCCTAATTATCGGATTAAAACGTGCATAACCGTAGCTACGAATTTTGGGTTAAAACTTCCAGCATTGTTACCATGGTAATGGTTAGTTTAATGATTGGCGCAAAAACATGGGCGTGGCTTGCTTCGGGCTCGGCCTCAATGCTTGGCTCGTTAACTGATTCGTTAATGGATATAACAGCCACTGCTATGAGCTTTTTAGTTTTGGGTTACGCACTGCGCCCAGCGGATGATGACCATAGGTTTGGGCACGGAAAAGCTGAAGCACTAGCAGGACTTGGCCAAGCTGCGTTTATTGCAGGCTCAGGTTGCCTACTTGCTTTTCATGGTATTGAGCGTTTATTTAATCCTATACAGTTAAGCCATTCTTTATTAGGCGTGTGGGTAAGTATTTTTGCTATTGCATGTACGCTGGTAATTGTATTTGTGCAAAATAAAGTAGTTAAGTACACCGATTCAATTGCTATAAAAGCCGACTCAGTTCATTACAAAGGCGATTTAATATTAAACGCTGCGGTGCTGTTAGCTATTTTGTTAGCTTATTATGGTGTGCTGTATGCCGATCCTGTTTTTGCGATAGGTGTAGCGGGTTACTTACTTTATAACAGTTGGGATATAGCGCGCGATAGTGCCGATCACTTAATGGATAAAGAGCTTCCAGACGATGAAAAGCAAAGCATATTTGACATAGCCAGAGCCCATGCTGATGTGCATGGCGTGCATGATATTCGTACTCGCCAAGGCGGAAAAGTTAAGTTTATCCAAATGCACTTAGAGCTTGATGATAACTTAAGTTTAATACGAGCTCATAACGTAGCTGATGAAGTGGAGTCAATGCTTAAAGAACGTTTTGAATCTGAGGTAGATATACTGATCCACCTCGATCCTTTATCGGTACTTGCTAAGCCGTCACCGACTCACAAAACTGATACAAGCTTTTAAGCAATGGCTGACGTATTTCATCACGTTCAAAAAATAGCTCGTGTTTAGCACCTTCAAAACTTTTAAGTACTGTATTTACGTGTCTGTTTGCTAATTTATATTGGGCATTGTTATCGACTACTTCGTCGTTTTGCGCGCTGGCAATATAAAGTGGGATAGTCACGCTTAAGTTATCCACAGAAGTTATAAATGCAAACGTTGCATTTAGCCAGCCGTAAGTAACACCGCCCAGCTGTAGTAATGGCTCTTCTTTATATGTTTGTCTAAATAGCTCGTAACGCACTGGACTGCTGGTTAATACATTTGTAGCAAACTCATCGGGTATATAATCGGTTTGCCCTAGCGCGTAGTTGTCTTTTTGACCCAAAAGGGTAGCGGTGCTGGCTATTAATTTAGCTAAAGGTTTTGGAGTGTTTTTTGTGTAAATATCAAGCATCGGCGCTGATAAAAACGCGCCACTAAAATTGTGTTCAAAATGCGCAAGGTAATCAAATGCAATAGCGCCGCCCATTGAATGACTCACTAATACTTTTTTACCCTGCCAATAAGTATCCACAACTTGTTTATTAAATAAGTTTAGATCGGCACTGTAATCGTTAAATTGGTTAACGTGGCCTTTATGCTTATTTATTAAGTGGCGATAAGAGCGGCCTTGTCCTTGGTGGTCGACTATGAACACGGCAAAATTATTGTTATAAAGCTCCCACAACAATTCTTTATATTTATCTAACCCCTCAAGGCGCCCCGAACTGATAACAATGGCAGTTTGAGCTTTTTCAGGTATGGCATAAGCATAAAATAATTGCCCGTTAGGCGTATCTAAATAAGCTTTAATTAGCGTGTTTTTATAAAAGTTATTAATTGTTATTTGATTACTTTTCAGCTCACGCTCACTACTATAAAACATGGTTTACTCTTTTATTAATGGCAAGGTTATATTAGCACACAAGCCACCTAGTTCTTTATTTGATAATACTAGACTACCGCCATGCGCAGTAATAGCATTTTTAGCAATCGCCAGCCCTAAACCCGTGCCGCCACTTACTCGGTCGCGCGCATCTGATTGCCTAAAAAAGGGCTCACAAAGCTTACTCAGTTGATCATCTGGCACACCAGAGCCGTCATCACATATTTCTATAAAAATGGCATCTGTGTGCTTTAGAGTAATGCTAATTGTATTGTTTGCGTATTTAATAGCGTTGCGAAGTAGGTTTTCAAGCGCACTGGCAATAAGGCCTTCGTCGCAATCAATATTTACTTCTACAGCGCCCATTATATTTAGCTGCTTATTATTTTGTTTTGCTTCAAACTGCGCATCGTTAAGCACATGATCTACTATTATTTGCAGTGATTGTTTTTGCAGTGAAAGAGCTTGGCTTTTTGCTTCTAAGCGAGACACTTGCAGCACGTCGGCAATCATTTTATCAAGCTGATTTGCTTCTTTTTCTATGCGTAATAAATACGATTGGCTAGCGTCGTTAGCTTGCATTTGTGCAAGCCCGGTAGCCATTTTTAAACGTGTAAGGGGCGAGCGTAACTCATGTGATATGTCGGCTAATAAGCGTTTTTGTGAACTAATTAAAAGCTCTAACTGATTAGCCATGCTGTTAAAGTCTCGCCCAAGTATTCCTAGCTCATCTTTTCGGTTTACAGAAATGTCGGCTCTTGCGCTTAGGTTGCCCGCTGATAGTTTAATAGCCGCTTTTTTAAGGCTATTTATAGGGGCTATTAAGTTGCGGCTAAATACAAAGCTTAAAATAAGAGAGGCAACAATTGCGATGACTATTTTCATCCAATTAGGCATAAGCTTAAAGCGCATAAGTAACGGTGGCTGATGATTAATATCTATTTCATATAGATAAAAATTTCCTTCAGGCACGTTTATATTAACAGGACCAAAAGCTTGGTATTTTTCAGTGAAAATAATTTGCGGCGACATATTTTGGGTAAAGTTCAATAAACTTAAGTCGATGCTCTCTGGCACCTCTTTATTACTTAGAGAATCCTCACTTTGCATTGCACTTAAGTATAAAAGTTTACGCTTTGACAGGCGAGGGTGCGCTAACACTTCGCTTAGAGTTCGTTTGTGCTTTATGGTGGAGCGCTCAATACTTTTGGCTGTATATATAAGGTTTTTTTTCATCGGGCCATAAAGTGGCTCGTTAGATACCGTATTAATAGCGGTTATATTACTTAAAAATATAAGCGCTGCTACGGTGCCGATTATAGTTAACCAAAACCAAATAAATATTTTAAAAAACAGGTAGTGCCCAGGATGTTTTAACCACGCAAAGTAGATGCTTTTATTCGCCTTGGATAAAGACATAACCCGTACCTCGCATTGTTTTAATTCGCTCACCTGGAATATGTTCTGCTATTTTTTTGCGGATATTACTTACATGCATATCGATAGAGCGATCAAAAGAAGCTAAACGCCTACCAAGTACTTCTTCACTAATTTGCTCTTTACTAACCACTTCACCTGCATTTTTACACAATAGCGTGAGTATTTCGTACTCTGTACCTGTAAGGGTTAGTGTAGAGTCGTCTATTGAGGCTTCTCGAGCTGCAAGGTTAACAGTAATGCCATTAACGAGTAACTTACTCGTTGTAGCTATATTTAAGCTATTAATGTGCTCTATACGGCGAGTTATCGCTTTTACGCGGGCTAGTAATTCACGATGATTAAAAGGCTTTGGAATGTAATCGTCAGCGCCTAGCTCTAGACCAAAAATACGGTCAAAGTCTTCACCTTTTGCTGTAAGCATTATTACCGGTGTGAGTTTTGTTTGCCTAAGTTGTTTAAGTACTTCAAAACCATCAAGCGTTGGTAACATTACATCTAGCAATATCAGGGCGTAGTCATTTGCTTGTGCTAGTTTAAGGCCTTGTTCACCGTCGTGTACGCTTTGTATTTCAAAACCTTGGGCAGTTAAATATTCACTTAATAGCTCACAAAGGCCAGTGTCGTCATCAATCATTAATAGTTTCATTTACAAACCCTTAGAGTTGTTTATAGCGTTATTTTACCCGCTAAATAGTGCAAAGGTGAATCTTTACACAACCTTTACACTGCTTTGCGTTACTTTGCGTTGAGTTAGGTATAGTTAACTCACTGGCTTAGCAGCCACAACCAACCCAATATTAAGGTAATGATTATGACTAAATTAAACACACTTTCAAAATTAGTACTTATCTGTGGCTTAGCAACAGCAACGCTTGGTGCTGGTAGCGTGTTAGCTAAAGGCGACGGACATAAGCAAGGCCATTCTCAAGCTCGTTTTTTACTTTCTGAGCGCGGCGTTGAAAAATTAAACCTAACAGATGAGCAGCAAACTAAGCTAAAGGCTATTTTTGAAGCGCAAAAAACACAAATGAAAGCACTGCGTGGCGACGATAAAGAAGCCCGTAAAGCGATGCGTGAAGCGCACAAAGCAAAAATGGATGCGTTACTTTCGGCTGCAACATTTGACGAAAATGCAGCAAAAGAGCTATTAAATGAACGTCATGCAAAAGGTGAGCAATTTGGTTTAATTGAACTAAAAACACAACACCAAGTAATGCAAGTGCTTAACGCTGAGCAAAAAGAGAAGTTTGCTAAAATGCAAAAGCGTATGAATAAAAAGCATCGTAAACAAAAAAGTTAATTTTACTTTTTTGTAAATACTAAAAAACCAGCGTAATGCTGGTTTTTGTATTTAGGGCATTATGAAGATAAATTATTTAAAAAAGTCATCTTCATTTTTAGCCATCATTGCCTCAATATCTTCTATCATGTCTTGGCTAAACTCTTCAGCCGAAGTGATTGGTGCAGAAATTTTATTATTTTCGAACGACCATTCACCTAAATCAATTAGTTGGCAGCGCTTTGAGCAAAAAGGGCGAAATGGGCTTTGCTCTGACCATTCAACTTTAGTTTTACAGGTTGGGCAGTTTACAACAGTAGGCATAAATTACTCTCTACAAATTTTTGGTGCATATTACATTACTTAGATATGAGTCTCTAGGTATAAGTAAGGCTCTGAACTTGGTGTTCAGAACCTTGTAGCCATTGCTATGGGCTTTTAGAAATTAGTTACGCGATTAATTTCACCAAGGGACGTAAGGCCATCGGCTGCTTTGCGTAAACCTGATAAACGTAAATTATTAAACCCGGCTTTAAGGGATACGTCAGCTATTTCAAGCGAGTTACCACCGCGCATAATAATTTGAGCAATTTCAGGGGTAATTTGCATTACTTCGTAAATACCCACACGCCCTTTGTAACCATCAGTACAGCTATCACACCCTTTAGGCATATATAACGTCATTTCTTCAATTTGCTCGGCACTAAATCCTTGGCGAGCTAGTTCTTCGCTCGGCAGTTGTTCTGGCGTTTTACATTTAGGGCACAAGCGACGTGCTAGACGTTGGGCTATTATTAAGCTGATCGAGCTTGCTACGTTATAAGCGGGTACACCCATATTTAATAAACGAGTGATTGTTTCCGGCGCTGAGTTTGTATGCAATGTTGATAAAACCAAGTGACCTGTTTGCGCCGCTTTTATTGATATTTCTGCGGTCTCTAAGTCACGTATTTCACCTACCATAACTACATCTGGATCTTGACGTAAAAATGCGCGCAGTGCGTTGGCAAAAGTCATGTCGGCTTTAATATTTATTTGTACTTGGTTTACACCTTCAAGGTTAATCTCAACCGGATCTTCCGCAGTACTAATATTACGCTCTGGCTGGTTTAATATATTTAAACCTGTGTATAGCGATACTGTTTTACCAGAACCGGTTGGCCCTGTTACAAGTATCATCCCTTGCGGCTGGGCAAGTGCATCCATGTAGAGCTTTTTCTGCTCAGGCTCATAGCCTAATACATCAATGCCTAACATAGCGCTTGATGAATCAAGGATACGCATTACTATTTTTTCGCCCCACAAGGTAGGCATGGTACTTACACGAAAGTCGATACTTTTGCGCTCAGTAATTTTTAGCTTAATACGACCATCTTGTGGTTTGCGTTTTTCGGCAATATCGAGTCTCGACATAACCTTAATACGTGCAGAAAGCTTGGTGGCTAATGTATTAGGTGGGCTTGCTACCTCATGTAAAATACCATCAATACGAAAACGAATACGGTACTTGTGCTCGTATGGCTCAAAATGTAAATCAGAGGCGCCTTTTTTAATGGCATCCATTAAAATTTTGTTGATATATACGATGATAGGCGCATCATCTTTGTCGTCATCTTGTGGTGCTGTATCTTTTTGGCTGTCTGAGTCTAAATCAGCAAATTCCTGAAACTCGTCATCGGTTAAATTTAAGCTGCCAGCGGCATCTAGTAATTGCTCAATTTTGGCATCGAGTTGAACATAATCAACAACCACGACTTCGCATGAGAGGCCGGTACTAAATTCAAAGTTTTCGAATGCGCCGTAATCTGTTGGGTCTGATGCTGCTATATAAACTTTTCGATCTTTTTGAACAAGCGGCAAAATGTGATGCTTGCGTATGAGTTTTTCTTTTACGAGATCGGCCGGGATTTTTGTAGGATCAAAATCTTTTAAATCAAAATAGGGTACGCGAAACAAATCAATACATTGTTCAGCTAAATCATTACTATCGATTTTTCCACATTTAGAAATAAGCTCAGCTGTTGAGGCAAATTCATTTTGTTTGTTTTTAACCGTGTCGGCATCAATGCGGCCAAGGGTTATAAATTTTCTCAATAACGGTGAGTTAATATTCATTGCGCACCTGTTTTATTCCTTCAATAGTAAGCAATTTATCAGAAAAAAGAAGGGGATTACATCTCCTTTCATTCTTTGTTGTGATTTTACTAACTAAAATACGAGTTTGTGTGAGTTAGGACAGTGTTAATGTGAGTTAGTTTTGTTGTGTAATGCATATTGTAGGTACTTTTTATGAAGATCAACAAGTTCTATATGCACTAGGTTTAAACTACGGTCGTTATTTAAAATATCATTCGCTTTTTGCTGTTTATCGGCACGTGACATTTGTGAGGCAATAATACTTTTAACTTGCTCGATATTTGTGCTGTCACGTTTTACTGTACGCGCTATTTGTACAGAGGTTGGTACATCAATAAGTAGGGTATGGTCGCAATACTTATCAAGATTATTCTCAAACAATAAAGGCGCTACTAAAACAGCATAAGGGCTAGTTGCATTATTTAAATCGGTTAGTATTTTTACCCGAATAAGAGGGTGCAGTAACGCATTAAGCCATTCTTTGTCATTGTTGTTAGTAAATATTTTTGCGCGAAGCTCTGCTCTATTTAATGTTCCATTTGGCAATAAAATATTATCACCAAAGTGTTGGGCAATCGCTTTAAGCCCTTTGCTGTTAGGCTCTACTACTTGACGCGCAATTATATCGGCATCAACGATTGTAATACCAAGTTCTTCAAACATGTTACTAACGGCTGTTTTACCACAGCCAATACCACCTGTTAAACCTAATACCCAGCTATTAACTTTAGTTATTTGCTCACTCATTTTAATAACCAATTAAATTAAAATAAGCGCCTTGAATTTGGTTGCCCCAAAGCATTGCAATCCAGCCCGCTATTGCTAAATAAGGCCCAAAAGGGATAGGAGTCGCTTTGTCTTTACCTTGAATACTCAACAGTGCAATACCTATTATGGCACCTACTACGCTCGAAAGCAGAATAATAGTAAGCAGGGACTGCCAGCCAAGCAAAGCACCAAATACAGCGAGCAATTTAAAATCGCCATAGCCCATGCCTTCTTTTCCGGTTAGTAACTTAAATAACCAAAACACACTCCATAAGCTTAAATAACCGCAAGCTGCGCCAATAATGGCATCGGTTGGTGTAATTGTGTAACCCAATACCGAGGCAATAAGTGCAAGCCATACCAGCGGAAGTGTAAGTTGATCTGGCAGCAGCATGTGGTCAATATCAATAAAGGTCAGTGCGACTAAAATCCACGTTACAAAAATATATAAAAGGGCTTGCTCGGTCGCACCAAAGCTATAGGCAACAATTAAACTTAATAGGGCAGTAATTAGCTCTACAGCAGGGTAGCGAGCAGAAATAGGGTTACTGCAACTCGCGCATTTACCTTTAAGTATTAACCAACTAATTATAGGGATATTCTGCCAAGGCTTTATGGCTGTTTTACATTTAGGGCAGGTAGAATTGGGTTTTACTAAGTTAAAAGGCTCGTTGATATTGGCTTGTTTAGATTTATTGGCTGTAAGTTCATCTTCTAGCAGTAGTCTGCATTCGCTTTGCCACTCACGTTGCATCATCAACGGTAAACGATAAATAACTACATTTAAAAAGCTACCAATACATAAACTAATTAAGCCAATTGTGGTTAAATAAAACCACAATTGGCTTTGCATTACTTCTATAATACTTTGCATCATATTACCTGAAAATTATTTTAAAAATTAAGCGTTTAAAAATTAAGTGAAGTATTTATCACAAAGAGAAGTTAAAGAGAGTAAATGAGAAGACATTAATAGTTATATCTTAACAAAAAGGTAAGCCTCTCTTTTATTTCCTGTAAATTGTTATTTTTGGTAATTAAATAACAGAGCCCAATTGGAAAATAGGTAAGTACATCGCAACAATCAACCCACCAACAAGTACACCTAGTACGGCCATAATAAGCGGCTCTAATAAGCTAGATAAGCCATCAACTGCATCATCAACCTCTTGCTCATAAATAGTGGCTACTTTTGCAAGCATACCATCTAGTGAGCCAGACTCCTCACCAATAGCAACCATTTGTATTACCATATCAGGAAATATTTTTGAGTTACGCATTGCCCAGTTCATTTGATTACCAGAGCTAACCTCTGCTTTAATATCTAAAATAGCGTAACGATAAACTGCATTACCTGAAGCGCCTGCAGCAGAATCAAGCGCATCTACAAGTGGCACACCAGCGGCAAACGTGGTCGAAAGAGTACGTGCATAGCGAGCAACGGCTGCCTTATTTAAAATCATGCCAATAACAGGGAGTTTAAGTATAGTTCTGTCGGTAGCATCCCGGAGTTTTAAACTTCGTAGTTTTGCTTCTTTGAATGCATACCCAAAAGCTACAATAGCGATTAATATTACCCACCAATACGCTTGCATAAATTCTGATATACCAATTACAAATAAAGTAAAAGCAGGAAGTTCTGCCCCAAAACCTGCAAAAATATCTTGGAACTGGGGTACTACAAATATTAATAATATGGAGGTAACAATACCTGCAATAACTAATACTGAAATAGGGTAAAACATTGCTTTTTTAATTTTAGATTTTAGTGCTTCGGACTTTTCTTTATATAAAGCTACTCGGTCAAATATTTTATCAAGCGCCCCTGATTGTTCGCCCGATGCTACTAAGTCGCAATATAAATCATCAAAATAGCGAGGGTGTTTTCTAAGCGCTGTAGATAATGGCTGCCCCGCTTTTACTTCATCAGCAATAGTCTCCATTAGTTTGGCAACACTTTTATTGGTTGAACCAGAGCCAATCATTTCAATTGCTTGAATAAGGGGAACGCCAGCCATAAGCATGGTTGCTATTTGCCGAGTCAGTAAAGCGATATCCTTTGGAGTAACCTTTTGAACACTTTGAATACCAAATAGGGGTTTTGCTTTACGCTTCACTTTTGAGGGGGTTATACCTTGTTTACGAAGTTGGGCTTTTACTAATGCAATACTATTGCCTGTAAGCTCACCTTCAAGTTTTTTCCCTCGCGCACTTACACCGACCCACTGAAAAGTATCGAGGCCTTTATCTTGTTGTTTTTTTGCCATTAAGAGTACCCAGCTGAATTTGGTTTAAAACTTCATTATTATAAGCATAACTTAAACTAATGATTCTTGGTAGAAAAGTTGGGCGCTTTAAAATCGTTGCCCAACGGACCAAAACCTAGGTCCGTAAATATACCCTTTATCAGGATCAATATTATTATAAATACTTATCGCTTTTTGTAAGTAAAGGTACCATGCAAAAATAAATAAGATGGCTATTAAAGCTTTTAAGTATTTATTTATGGTGAGGCTTTGGTTGCTTTTTTTATTAATTCTTCCAAGTAGCAATCCCCACATTATAAATAAGAGTGTTTGCGAAACCGGCATTACATGCACACCAGAAAATAGTGAGTATGTAATTCCTATAGCAAAAGAATAAAAGAGGCTTTCAGTAATGATGTCTTTTTTATACTTTTTTAAATGCGCTATAGCTTTTTTAAAGGTTTTAAAAACAACTATTAAAATACATATAAGGGCGATAAGGCCCCACTCATTTAAAATTTCAATTAACGAATTATGAGGATGGCTAAAAGGAGCTGAGCTGCCAAGTGACATTTCAAATACCCCAGGGCCATTGCCGATAAATAAATGCTTTAAAGATAGATTAGAAAGAGTATTAAACCATAGGTCGATACGGCCTGAGGTGGATGTGCGTAGTATTTCAGCACCTCCTTTATTTAACGAATCTAGAGCATAAAAAGTAATACAACTTAAAACAAAGCAGGCTAATCCGATAAGTACTTGTTTTTTTAATGTAGTTTTTAAAGCAAGAGCAAAAATAGAGAAAACTAAAAATGAGAGTAAAGCCCCACGAGCTTGCCCAATAAATATAAGTAATAAGTTTAAAAACAAAATAATAAATACAACACGCTGAATGCTTTTAAACTTTAGGAGTAGCACCAAAAATGGAAGTATAAACACCTGTACTTGGTTAAAAAAACGAATGTTAATAAAACCGGAGTAGATTATATAGGGGTTTAAGGGCTGTTGTTCAGATAGCGTAAAAGTTATATTAAGTAGGCATATTAAAATTAAGCTCGTATGAGCTATCAATAATGCATAAATGATAAATAAAATAGACCTTTTGTCATTTATGGTACTTACATAACACATAGTTAAAATAAGTAAGCTTATATGAAATGTGTAAAGTAAGCTAAAACTTTGCTCCGCACTCATTAATGCAGATAAACAACCACAAAAGATAAAAACTGAAAATAATATTCCACTTTTTTTGTTTAGTACCAGCCTAAACATAGGCTCTTTAATGTCTAAAAAAGAAGTAAGCGCTATAAAGCTCATACTAAGTAACAACGCTATTTGGACGATACGTTGGTGGTTATGGTAATCGTAGGAAATTATGGGTATCAAAGGTATTAGCGTACATAGAAAAAACAAGCTGATGATTGATGGTTTTATTATATTTATTATATTCATGAATGCTGATTCTTACGCATTAAAAAAGCGCCAAACTAGGCGCTTTTAGTAATCAATAAATGATTAAGAATGAGGACAGCTTTTAGGAGCTAAAGCTTTGCCTTCGTCGCTAGTTATATTGGATGTTACACATGACCACTCTCCAGTCGAGCTGCGGTTCCATGTAAGTATCGCTCCAGCGACTTGTGTTGGAGCGCTTACTATTTTACAAGCAATTGATGTTGCTGTCGTAGAAATTTCACAGTTTTTAGTTGGTGTTTTAAGTCCAATTTCATCAAGAGTTGGAGCATCTGCTTCACCGTTGTTTTTTGCTATTTCAAAACCAGTTCTACCAGCTGATATTTCAGCTAAACCCGCAGTTAATTTAGATGTAGCTTGGTAGTTTGAGTAAGCAGGCAATGCGATTGCAGCCAAAATACCGATGATTGCTACTACAATCATTAATTCAATTAGGGTGAAACCCTGTTGTTTTTGAGTCATTGTTTTCATGTTTCCTCTCCTAAAGGATAGATTTTTGTAAGTTAAATCACTTAAGCGGCAAAATGCCTCACTTAATTTAACTGATTTACTTTACAGTTTTACTTAAAATTAATTTTATTACACTTTAGCTTTAGAGTATGAAACACAAAAGCTAGACGTGAATTCATTATGTTTAGTACTAACTATAAAAGTTTACTAAGAGCACTACACGTTGTAGCAACAAATAGTATAGGCATAAAGTAAGTAGTTTAGTTGCTTTAGTTTTTAATTTTATTTTTAAAAATAAAGAACAACTAAAGATTCTAGTTGTTTATGATTAACTTTTAAAGCAAAGTAATACAACAGTATTAGTCTACCATTTTATTTCAGTAATTAGCACGTACATTTTTTATAAAAAACCATTTTATTTAACAAAATGTTACAAATTAAGCCTTTCGGGTTATTTAATGCTTTTTTGCTTAATTTGTCAACTAATTAGAGTTTTTAAAGTTTTTAAGTAGCTTTAAAATTGCTCAAAACGCATCGATAAATCGATTGATTGTAAATTTTTTGTTAATGCCCCGCTTGATATAAAATCGACACCTGCTTGTGAGTAAGTTTTGAGCGTTTCTAGGGTCATATTGCCTGAAACCTCTAATTTTGCGCGCTTATTGGTTAAAATTACGGCTTGCTTAATTTGCTCTACGCTAAAGTTGTCTAGCATAATTATGTCGGCGCCAGCTTCAATTGCTTGCTTAAGTTCAGGGAGTGATTCTACTTCTACTTCGACAGGTTTGTTTGGGTGATTTTGTTTAGCTTGAGCAACGGCTTTGTTTATTGTGCCACAAGCCGCTATATGATTTTCTTTAATTAAAAAAGCGTCAAATAAACCAATACGGTGATTTGCCCCCCCGCCACATTTTACTGCGTATTTTTGAAGTGCTCGCAGACCAGGTATGGTTTTGCGTGTATCGAGTAGTTGCGTAGTTGTACCACTTAGCTCTTTTACATAATGCGCTGTAGTAGTGGCTGTACCCGATAACGTTTGTACAAAGTTAAGTGCAGTACGCTCGGCAGTTAATATTGAACGCGCTGAACCAGTGGCTGTAAATAATGTGCTGTTTGCTTTAACTGCGTCGCCATCGTTTATAAGTACGTTAACCTCAACGCTTGGGTCTACTTGTTTAAATACTTCAAGGATGATGTCTTTTCCGCAAAAAATACAGTCTTCGCGGGTAATTACTTTGGCGCTTGCTTGCTCATTTTGAGGGATTAATTGCGCGGTAATATCGCCTTCTTGTGCTGTTTGATAATTTAAATCTTCGTCAAGTGCTAGAGTAACAAGCTGAGTAATAAGAGTGTGCGAAATAGACATGGAATGCTCATAAGCGTTAATAAATTAAGCAAATTTTACTATGTTTATAAAAGAAAGAGAAGCGATTACCTTTTCACCAATATAAAGATAAGTGCTTATAGTAAATTAGTATCTACGTGTGGGTTTGTATTATCTGTAGGTGAGGTTTTATACCTGTTTGTTACTATCATTGTTTTAATAAATCCTTTAGCATCAGTACTATGTATATCTTGATATTTATATAATAAACGTATCATGAAAATAGATTTAAACGGTGTTTTAAGTACTGTAGTGCAGCGGCCTTGTTCGCATTTCGATGAGCGCCCTGATGAGGCTGATATTTCTTTATTGGTGATTCACAATATATCATTGCCAGCTGGGCAGTTTGGTACCTCTTTTGTTGATGAGTTATTTATGGGGTGCATTGACTGTAATGCTCATCCTAGTTTTAGTGACTTAAAAAATTTACGTGTATCGGCCCATTGCTTTATAAAGCGCACTGGTGAGGTTATACAATACGTGCCTTTTGAAAAGCGTGCTTGGCATGCTGGGCAATCTGAGTTTGAGGGGGTATCTGCTTGTAATAACTTTAGCATTGGCATTGAGCTTGAAGGTACCGACACCACGCCATACTCTTTAGCGCAATACAAAGTATTAACTACACTTGGTAAATCTATAATACAACGCTATCCAAAAATTACCCCTTCGCGTATTGTTGGTCATTGCGATATTGCCCCGGGACGTAAAACTGATCCTGGCAGTAGCTTTAATTGGCCATTGTTTTTTAATATGCTTGAACAACTAAGTTAAGAGAGTTATTCCCATGATTTTAGTTTCTATAATAATTGCATTAATACTAGAGCGTTTAGGGGCTCGGTCTAATTACTGGCAGATAAGCTATTACACAAATGGTTATTTAAATCGCTCTAGTAAGCTACTAGGTGACAAAGGCTTATTTAGTTCTGCACCGGGTTTTTTAATTTGGCTTTTACTCCCAGTAATAGCAATAGCGTTTATTTATTGTTTATCTGATTTTGTACTATGGCAGTTAGCTATTAATATTGCTGTGCTTTTGGTTTGCTTTGGTTGTGCTAAGCAGCGTGCTTTATATAAGTCGTATTTAAATGCGTTAACGCGAGATGACGGTACTGCTGCATCTTTATATGCGTTGCAAATAGGTCAAAAGCGTACTGATGATCAAGAGGGTGGCGAAACCTTTGGGCAAACATTGGCATGGGTAAACTTTAGATTTTACTGTGCGGTGATTTTTTGGTTTGTTGTTTTAGGCGCGCCGGGCGCAGTTTTATATGCACTGGTACGTACTTTAGCTGATTTAGTACGAGAAGATCATAAAGTAATATTTGCTAAGCGTTTTAAACTTATACATAAACTACTGTTCTGGCTTGACTGGTTGCCTGCACGCATCACCAGCTTTGGTTATTTAGTAATAGGTAACTTTAATAAAGGCACCAGTTGTTGGCTACGTTACGTACTTAACTTTAAATCTCCAAATCGCGAAGTAGTAACATGTACTGCACTTGCTGCAGAGCAAGTTGAAAAGCGTTATTACGGCTGTACCTACGAGGCCACGTGTATGATTAAACTTGTTAAGCGCAATGTATTATTTTACTTAGTACTTATAGCGTTGCTTACATTATTTGGTGGGCTGTCTTAAGTTGATGCCTTTTTAATAAAGTACCTTATGCAATGTAAGGTGCTTTAATCTCTTCCTGCAGTTTTTAAATACAATAAAATAGAGTTAATATTCTAATTTATTCTGGTCAGACCAATTGTTTTCATCCCAAATGCCTTATAACAATTTTTGCAAATTGCGCATTGTTTGATCTTCGTTCAAAATGCGTTACGCTACTTTAATTGCTCAAACTACCTGTAAATTGACAGCTAATAGTGTTTTTGATACCGTATTGAAAATTTTTGGTATGACCAATTTACCTTTTAGGTAAATCATACTACTTAAAGCCCCGTTTTATGGGCTCTTGGTATTTATACAACGCGGACGTTGATTCATGTCTTTAAAGATTAAAGCGGCAAAATTATCTGATGTTATTTTACAGCAACTTGAGAATATGATTCTTGAGGGCTCGTTAGCACCAGGTGAAAAGTTGCCACCAGAGCGTGAACTAGCAAAGCAATTTGAAGTGTCTCGCCCGTCACTGCGTGAGGCAATTCAAAAATTAGAAGCAAAAGGTTTAGTTACGCGTCGCCAAGGTGGCGGCACGTTTGTAAAAAATCAGCTCGAAGAAGGGCTTACTGATCCACTTTTTGATTTGATTAGTAAACACCCTGAGTCGCAGTTCGATTTACTTGAATTTCGTCATGCATTAGAAGGGATTGCTGCTTACTACGCAGCACTGCGCGGGACCAGCAACGATTTTAGCAAAGTAAAACAAAGCTTTGATGAAATTGCCTTAGTTAATGATGATTTACAGCAAAAAGCAAAAGCAATTAATGCATTTCACTTTAGCGTGGCAGAAGCCTCGCACAATGTGGTGTTACTGCATTTAGTTAGAGGTATGAAAGCGCTGCTTGAGCAAAATGTATTGCAAAATTTAACTGTTCTATTAAAAAAGTCAGATATTAGCAGTCAGTTAGCCCAACACAGGCGTTTATTAATGGATGCCGTTATTGACGGTAATCCAGAACAAGCCCGTTTAGCAAGTAATGCGCACTTAGCATTTATCGAAGAAGCACTACTTGAAGCAGGCAAAGAGCATTCGCGAATTGAACGTAGTTTAAGACGCACTAAACAAAATTAAGTTAGTACATAACTACTTTGAACACACAAATTAAGTAGCTGTGATATTAAATTAACAATATTCGTATTTTAAACATAAGGAAACCTCCATATGTCTGAAGTCAATAAAATTGACGTAGACGCGCTAGAAACACAAGAGTGGTTACAAGCTCTTGAATCAGTTGTGCGCGAAGAAGGTGTTGAACGAGCTCAGTTTTTACTTGAGCAAGTATTAGAGCAAGCCCGTTTAGACGGCGTTGATATGCCAACGGGTATTACCACGAACTACGTTAATACTATTCCTGTAGATCAAGAGCCTGCTTACCCAGGTGATGTAAATCTTGAACGTCGTATTCGTTCAATTATACGTTGGAACGCGATTATGATCGTTCTACGTGCATCTAAAAAAGATCTCGACTTAGGCGGCCATATGGCGTCTTACCAATCATCTGCTGCATTTTATGAAGTGTGTTTTAACCACTTCTTTAAAGCACCAAATGATGTAGACGGTGGTGACTTAGTTTATTACCAAGGTCATATTTCTCCGGGTATTTACGCACGTGCATTTGTTGAAGGTCGTTTATCGGCTGCGCAACTAGATAACTTCCGCCAAGAAGTTGATGGCGAAGGCTTACCATCGTACCCACACCCTAAGCTAATGCCTGAATTTTGGCAGTTCCCTACGGTATCAATGGGCTTAGGTCCTATTTCATCAATTTATCAAGCACGCTTCTTAAAATACTTAGATGGTCGTGGCTTAAAAGATACTAAAAACCAACGTGTATATGCGTTTTTAGGTGACGGTGAAATGGATGAGCCAGAATCGCGTGGTGCTATTTCTTTCGCTGCACGTGAAAAACTAGATAACCTTTGTTACTTAGTTAACTGTAACTTACAGCGTTTAGACGGCCCAGTTATGGGTAACGGTAAAATTATTCAAGAGCTAGAAGGCTTGTTTAAAGGCGCTGGCTGGAACGTAATTAAACTAGTGTGGGGCAGCGGTTGGGATATTCTGCTTGCTAAAGACACAACAGGTAAATTACTACAGTTAATGAATGAAACTGTTGATGGCGATTACCAAACATATAAAGCTAAAGATGGCGCGTACGTACGTGAAAACTTCTTTGGTCGCTACCCTGAAACAGCAGCACTTGTTGCTGACATGACAGATGACGAAATTTTCGCGCTTAAGCGTGGTGGTCATGAGTCATCAAAATTATTTGCTGCATTTAAAAAAGCAGAAGAAACAAAAGGCCGTCCAACTGTAATTCTTGCTAAAACTGTAAAAGGTTACGGCATGGGTGAAGCAGCTGAAGGTAAAAACATTGCGCACCAAGTGAAAAAAATGGACATGAGCCATGTTGAGCACTTACGTGACCGTTTAGGCCTACAAGATTTAGTATCTGAAGAGCAATTAAAAGAATTACCATACCTAGAACTAGAAGAAGGTTCACCTGAGTACAAGTACCTACATGCTCGTCGTGATGAGCTTAAAGGTTACACACCTAAGCGTATTCCACGTTTTAGTGAAAAACTTACGTTGCCAGAAGTAGATGCATTTAAGCCGTTACTTGAAGAGCAAAAGCGTGATATTTCTACTACTATGGGCTTTGTTCGTGCACTTAATATCTTATTAAAAGATAAAGGCATTGGTAAAAATATCGTACCAATTATTGCCGATGAAGCGCGTACATTTGGTATGGAAGGTTTATTCCGTCAAATCGGTATTTACAATCCGCATGGCCAAAATTACACGCCACAGGATCGTGATATTGTTTCTTACTATAAAGAAGCAACTTCAGGTCAAGTATTGCAAGAAGGTATCAATGAGTTAGGTGCTATGTCGTCATGGGTAGCTGCTGCAACTTCATACAGCACTAACGATTTACCAATGATCCCATTCTACATTTACTACTCTATGTTTGGTTTCCAACGTGTTGGCGACATGGCATGGATGGCGGGCGATCAACAAGCACGTGGTTTCTTATTAGGTGCTACAGCGGGTCGTACAACGCTAAATGGTGAAGGCTTACAACACGAAGATGGCCACAGCCACATTCTTGCAAACACGGTTCCTAACTGTGTTTCTTATGACCCAACTTACGCGTTTGAAGTTGCTGTTATTGTACAAGATGGTATTCGTCGTATGTACGGTGACGACCAAGAAAATATTTACTACTACCTAACGCTTATGAACGAAAACTACCATCAACCAGCTATGCCAGAAGGCGCTGAAGAAGGTATTCGTAAAGGTATTTACAAGCTTGAAAGTTACGAAGGTAAAAAAGCCAACGTTCAGCTATTAAGCTCAGGTACTATTATGACTGAAGTGCGCAAAGCTGCTTCAATCTTAAGCGAAGAATATGGTATTGCATCAGATGTTTACTCAGTAACATCTTTCAATGAGCTAACGCGTGATGGTCAAGATGTTGAACGTTTCAACATGCTTAATCCTGAAAGCGAGCAAAAAACAGCATTTATCACAAGCGTATTAAACGACTCTGTGACTGTTGCAGCAACGGATTACATGAAAAACTACGC
Source organism: Pseudoalteromonas sp. FUC4 (assembly GCF_008370255.1). Classification (GTDB taxonomy): domain Bacteria; phylum Pseudomonadota; class Gammaproteobacteria; order Enterobacterales; family Alteromonadaceae; genus Pseudoalteromonas. Next base: position 166,600 of record NZ_SEUI01000004.1, read on the forward strand.
AGAACAAGCGCGTTCATTCATTCCAAGCAGCAACTACAAAGTGTTAGGTACAGATGGTTACGGTCGTTCTGATAGCCGTGAAAACCTACGTCGTCACTTTGAAGTTAACGCAAGCTACGTTGTTGTTGCTACGTTATCTGAACTTGCTAAACGCGGTGAAGTTGAGAAGTCAGTAGTTGTTGAAGCACTTAAAAAGTTCAACATCGACACTAACAAACTTAACCCACTGTACGCATAAGAGGTTTGCAATGAGTATTGAAATTAAAGTACCTGATATTGGTGACGACGAAGTAGAAGTAACCGAAATATTAGTAAGCGTTGGCGATAAAGTAGATGTTGACCAATCATTACTAAATGTTGAAGGCGACAAAGCATCAATGGAAATACCTGCTTCTCAAGCGGGTACAGTTAAAGAGATTAAAGTAAACGTTGGCGACACCGTTACAACAGGCTCTTTAGTATTTTTGTTTGAAGGCGAGAGTGAAGGCACTGATAAGAAAAATACATCAGCCGCTGCTCCAGCTAAATCTGAAGAGGCAGCACCAGCTGCTTCTACAGGTTCTTCAATTAAAGAAGTAACTGTACCAGATATTGGCGATGATGAAGTTGAAGTAACTGAAATCATGGTTGCTGTTGGTGACACCGTTTCAGAAGAGCAATCTATCTTAAACGTGGAAGGCGACAAGGCAGCAATGGAAGTTCCAGCTCCATTTGCCGGTACAGTTAAAGAAATTAAAGTAGCCGCTGGCGACACAGTTAAAACTGGCTCGTTAGTGTTTGTTTTTGAAGTAGCAGGAAGTGAATCTGCAGCACCGGCTAAAGAGTCGGCTCCTGTAGAAGCGCCAGCAGCTAGCTCAACAGCAAATGCAGCACCAAGTACTAAAGAAGTAAATGTACCTGATATTGGTGGCGATGAAGTTGAAGTAACTGAAATTATGGTTGCAGTTGGCGATACGGTTTCAGAAGATCAATCAATCTTAAACGTTGAAGGCGACAAAGCTGCAATGGAAGTACCAGCTCCATTTGCAGGTACAGTTAAAGAAATTAAAGTAGCCGCAGGCGATAAAGTATCGACTGGCTCATTAATTTTTGTATTTGAAGTTGCAGGCAGTGCGCCAGCGGCATCTGCACCAGCTGAAAAATCAGCTCCTGCAGCAGCGGCTAAAACTGAGTCAGCACCGGCTCAAGCGGCACCTGAAAAAGCAAGTAATGAAAGCTTCACAGAAAACAGTGCGTATGCTCATGCATCGCCAGTTGTTCGCCGTTTAGCGCGTGAGTTTGGTATTAACCTAGCTAACGTTAAAGGCACTGGTCGCAAAGCCCGTATAGTTAAAGAAGACGTGCAAAACTACGTTAAAAACCTAGTTAAGCAAGTTGAATCTGGTCAATTATCTGCAGGCAGTAGCGCAGGTGGTAGTGAGCTTGGTCTTATTCCATGGCCTAAAGTAGATTTTGCTAAATTTGGCGAAATTGAAGAGAAAAAGCTGTCTCGCATTCAAAAGCTATCAGGTAAAAACTTACACCGTAACTGGGTACAAATCCCACATGTTACACAGTTTGATGAAGCTGATATCACAAGCCTTGAAGTATTCCGTAAAGAGCAAAATGCACTTAGCGAGAAGAAAAAACTTGGCGTTAAAATCACACCACTTGTGTTTGTGATGAAAGCAGCAGCTAAAGCACTTGCAGACTTCCCAACATTTAACTCTTCACTGTCTAACGACGGCGAAAGTTTAATTCTTAAGAAGTACATTAACATTGGTGTTGCTGTTGATACGCCAAATGGTTTAGTAGTGCCAGTGTTTAAAAATGTTGATAAAAAAGGCATTATTGAATTATCACGTGAGCTAATGGAAGTATCTGTTAAAGCACGTGACGGTAAGCTTACATCGTCTGATATGCAAGGTGGCTGTTTTACTATCTCTAGCCTTGGCGGTATCGGTGGTACGGCATTTACGCCAATTGTTAATGCGCCAGAAGTTGCTATTTTAGGTGTATCTAAATCTGAAATGAAACCTAAATGGAATGGCAAAGAGTTTGAACCAAAACTAATGGTTCCGCTGTCTATGTCATACGACCATAGGGTTATTGACGGAGCATTAGCTGCACGCTTTACTGTGACTCTTGCAAGTTACATGAGCGATATTCGCCAGTTGGTGATGTAACCAGTTTAGTAAAATTGGTATACACAATAAAATAAATAGAATCAAATCCCAGCCAGTTGTTTTTAGCTGGGATTTTTACCATTTGCAATGATACAATCTTTGTACAAATTGCATCACTTTGTGCGCTGCTCACTCTTTCTGCCTTGCAGAAACATGGCAGTTAAATTTTAGGGCAGTGTCCCGTTCAAACAATTAAGGTAAAAGCATGAGCAACGAATTAAAAACTCAAGTTGTTGTACTAGGCGGTGGTCCTGGTGGTTATTCTGCGGCTTTCCGTGCTGCTGACTTGGGCTTAGAAGTTACATTAGTAGAATCTCGCGAAACATTAGGTGGCGTATGTCTTAATGTTGGTTGTATTCCTTCTAAAGCACTTTTACACGTAGCTAAAGTGATTGATGACGCAGCAGAAATGTCATCTCACGGTGTTACTTTTGGCGCACCAAAAATCGATCTTGACCAAGTTCGTACTTGGAAAGATTCTGTAGTTGGCCAGTTAACTGGTGGACTAGAAGGCATGGCCAAAATGCGTAAAGTGAAAGTTGTATCTGGATACGGCAAATTCACTGGCAGCAATACTTTAGTAGTTGAAGGCGCAGACGGCGCTACAACTATCACGTTTGATAACGCGATTATTGCAGCAGGTTCTAAGCCAGTTAACCTACCTTTCATCCCAGAAGATGACCGTGTAATTGATTCAACTGGTGCACTAGAGCTTAAAGACGTTCCAGAAAAACTACTTGTATTGGGTGGTGGTATTATCGGTCTTGAAATGGGTACGGTTTACCGTGCGCTAGGTTCTGCAATTGATGTTGTAGAATTTGCTGATCAATTAGTACCAGCAGCTGATAAAGACATTATCAAAATTTACCAAAAATACGTAAGCAAAAAATTCAACGTAATGCTTTCAACTAAAGTTGTTGGTGTTGAAGCTAAAGAAGACGGCTTATACGTAACGTTTGAAGGTAAAAACGCACCAGCAGAGCCAGTACGTTACGACAAAGTACTTGTTGCAGTTGGCCGTACTCCAAACGGTAACTTACTTGATGCTGAAAAAGCGGGCGTAAACGTTGATGAGCGTGGCTTTATTAATGTTGATAAGCAATTACGTACTAACGTTGACCATATTTTTGCAATTGGTGACTTAGTTGGCCAGCCTATGCTTGCGCATAAAGCGGTTCATGAAGGTCATGTTGCTGCAGAAGTTATTTCTGGTCAGAAGCATTTCTTCGACCCTAAATGTATTCCTTCAATAGCATACACAGACCCAGAAATCGCTTGGGTAGGTGTTACTGAGAAAGAAGCAAAAGAGCAAGGCTTAAAAGTTGAAACTGCGGTATTCCCGTGGGCAGCATCTGGCCGTGCAATTGCATCTGCTCGTACTGAAGGTTCTACTAAACTTATCTTTGATAAAGAAAGTGGCCGTATAATCGGTGGTGCTATGATCGGTATTAACGCAGGCGAAATGCTTGGCGAAATCGGTTTAGGTATTGAAATGGGTGCTGATGGTGAAGACTTAGCGCTTACAATTCATGCTCACCCAACATTGAACGAATCAATCGGCCTTGCAGCTGAAATTTTTGAAGGTTCAATCACTGATTTACCAAACAAAAAAGCAGCTAAAAAGAAGTAATTTAACTTTTTAGCATTTGCTTGAAAAACCCAACTTCGGTTGGGTTTTTTTATGTCTGGTTTTTATTAAATATAAGATTAAATAACAAGAAGTCGTTACAATGCGCGCTTAATTAATTGAAGGTAAATACAGTGAAAAACTCAGTTTTAGCATTACGCGCTCAACAAATAAGTGAATCTCGTCGAGAGTTTAATGCTCGAGGCGGTAAATTAGATCGCTGTGAACAATGCCTGATTGCTAAGCACTACTGTATTTGTAAAGGTGTTGAGCATGCAGATTGTAAGGCAGCGGTATGCTTACTGATGTATCATAATGAAAGCTTTAAACCTTCTAATACAGGGCGTTTAATTGCTGAAATAGTGCCAGATAACCACGCATTTAGATGGGACAGAACAGATCCTAACCCCGCTCTTTTAGCTTTAATAAATGATTCGCAGTATCAGCCTATGGTCGTCTTTCCTGCTGAAGATGTAGAAGAGGGCAGAGCCATTACAGAAGTGAGTATTGAATTAGGTAAAAAGCCGCTATTTATATTCTTAGATGGTACGTGGCGCGAAGCTAAAAAAATGATTCGTAAAAGCCCTTATTTAGATAACTTGCCTGTACTCTCTGTTACTGCTGATAAACTATCTGATTACCGATTACGTGTAGCCCCTCATGCACATCAACTAGGCACTGCTGAAGTGGCTATTATGGTATTAGCACTTGCTGGCGAAATGGATGCATCGACAAAATTAGAGCAGCATTTTATTAAGTTTCGTGATGCGTATTTATTGGGTAAGCGCAACAAGGGCCGACCGCTAGAAGATTAATTTTACGAAGTTAAGCAAATGCTTGCTGATTTTTTAAGTGAGCAAGTGCTTTATTTTGAATAGCTCTGAAGCCTTCTTCAGATGTTAATTGTAAAACAGTATTATACAATTGACTTATACTATTATGCACTTGAATTAACGAGATACAGTCTTCACCAATCATTTCTTTTGCTTCTTCAACTCGTTTTAAAAAGTAGCAGCTAATGTCTATTTTGCCATTAAATTGAGTCGTTGCAATTGCGTTTGCTATTCTATTAAGTTGATAGCTAAACTCATCAGGTCGGGCACCTTCACCCCACTTGCTAATACGAATGTCGCGTTCTAACTGAATAATTTCGTTAAGTATATTTTTAAACTCACTCATTGGCATATTTAAAAAGTTATAACCTTTGGGGTTAAATAAAGCTTTATACGGATTTTCGTTGGGGGGCTGGGCACTTAATACACCAATTGGTTTTGCTGTACTTGCGTCTGATACTTTACACAAAAAGGTATTACTTTGAGATGTTTTAAAATTCATATCCATTGAGTATTTATGATCCTTGCGTTATTTAGTTATCGGCGCAATTAATAAAAAAATTAGCGAAATTTAAAATATTAATAAAGTATTTTAAGGTCTTAGCATTGATTGGCAGGGATGCGATATATTACTTGTTAAAAATTAGTAATAGTTGCTCAGAGCTTTACTCAACCCAAATTTTAGGCAAAGAAAAGCGCGCTCTATCTCTAGGCGCGCTTGCGGAATCTTCTAATTTTCTGCATCCTGCAATTGAACTTAATCAACTCCAATTTTCACTAATCCATGTTTATTACTATATTACTTTTTAGTTCTATGTAATGTAGACCGTCCGGGCCTGTATCCTTAAATTCCTAAACATCCTGTAGGGTAAATACTATTACCAAATCCTTAATTACACTTCCTAGTGTATCCTTGTTTTGACCAATCCCTTGTGTTGCCTTAAAGGCCTGTCCATTTATTCCTTCAACATCCTGTTGAACAACTTAGCCTTGTTGTTATCCTTTTCGCATCTTCCTGACGCTGTCCTTTTTACAACATTGCGTTGTGATACTCATCCTGAGCCTGTCCTAAAATCCGTGTTGTCCTGATAACCTAATCATTGGTTGGTTGAGTAAGCAGTCCGTTTCCTTTTACTCAATAAGCGTCATTGCTTGGTTGATGCGTAAATTATAGTGCAATAGAGCAACTAAAATAGAGATAAAACTACATTCAATTAGTGTTTTTGCAATAGTAATGAAAATAAATTTCATATAATTCATGGGTTTAATTGTTTTTGGGTTGTTTTTTATCTTGTTTTTTACTCATTAGCTGTCACATCCGTAAGACATCTCTTACACCGTATTTCCTTTTTGGGCGTTATTTACATATTTACATTTATTTAAAGTGTGCACTTTTAGAATGAGCACGGTAGAATTCGTTGATAATAACAGTTATTTAGGTGGAATAATGAAGAAAGTATTTGCACTTGTTTTAGGGGTAGTTGCATCGGCACCAGTCTTTGCAAACGATGTTGTTAACATCTACTCATTTCGTCAACCGTTTTTAATTCAGCCAATTTTAGAAGACTTTACAAAGCAAACAGGCATAAAAACCAATGTTGTTTTTGCTAAAAAAGGGCTAATTGAGCGTGTTAAACGCGAAGGCAAGCACAGTAAAGCTGATTTAGTATTAACCTCTAACTTTAGTGCGCTTATTCAATTAGAAGATTTAAAATTAACACAAACTATAAAAAGTGACAGTGTAAATAACAATGTTCCAGCCGCCTTTCGTGACGGTGATGGCCAATGGGTTGCGCTTACTAAGAGAGTGCGTAATGTGTATTCATCAAAAGAGCGAGTTGGTGAGTTACCTAAGCTCACTTATGAAGATTTAGCAGATCCTAAATACAAAGGACAAATTTGTACGCGCTCTGGCAAACATCCATATAATTTAGGTTTAGTAGCTTCTATGATTGCACACCATGGTGAAGCGCATACTAAAGAGTGGCTTGAAGGTGTTAAGGCTAATTTAGCACGCAAGCCTCAAGGTAACGATCGTGCTCAAGTTAAAGCTGTTAAAGAAGGTTTATGTAACTTGGCATTAGGTAATAGTTACTACCTTGGCAAAATGCTAGAAGATAAAGAACAAAAAGGCTGGGCTGAGGCCGTAAATATTAACTTTCCGAATCAAGTTAATCGTGGCTCACACATAAATGTATCGGGTGCGGTTATTACCAAATACGCTAAAAACCCTGAAAATGCATTAAAGCTCATAGAGTATATGACCGACAGCAAAGCACAAAACATGTATGCCTCATTAAATATGGAGTATCCAGTTAAGTCGGGTGTTGAATTATCAAGTTTGGTTGCCTCTTGGGGTAGCTTTAAAGAAGACAGCTTGCCACTTGATGAGATTAGTAAATATCGTCCGTTAGCACTTAAGCTAATTGATGAGGTGAAGTTCGATCTTTAATGACTAATAAATTTAAGCTGTCTAAATGGCAGCTATTTGCGTGGTCGACTGGCTTAATACTATCGGCCCCGTTGTTTTTTCTTCTTTTTGAATCTCTACAAGGTAGCTCTGAGGTGTTTTCTCACCTGTGGGATACCGTGCTTTGGGATTACATAACTAATACCGTATTGTTAGTTTTAGGTGTTTGCGTCCTGAGCTGCGCCATAGCTTTGCCGCTTGGGTGGCTAACGGCTTACTGTAGTTTCCCAGGTAAAAAACAGTTTGAATGGGCACTTATGCTGCCCCTTGCTATGCCCACCTATATTATTGCCTATGTATACACCGATTTATTAGATTATGCGGGCCCGGTGCAAATAGCACTGAGAAAATGGTTTGGCTGGCAATCACCTAGCGACTATTGGTTTTTTGATATACGTACATTACCCGGCGCCATAGTTATGATTGCCTTGGTACTTTATCCGTATTTATTTTTGATTTTTAAAACGGCCCTTCGCGAGCAGTCATTCAAATTAGTACAAGCTAGTCAGTTAATGGGGTTATCTCCTTGGCAAAGCTTTTTTAAAGTCAGCTTAGTGCTCTCTCGTGGGGCTATTGTGGCGGCTCTTGCACTTATTAGTATGGAAACCATGGCTGACTTTGCAACAGTGAGTTATTTTGCCGTAAGTACATTAACAACCGCCGTATACGATACGTGGTTTGGTTATTACTCACTTACAGCGGCCGCTAAAATATCGGGTGTGATGTTACTGCTGTTATTTTTAGCATTAATGGCAGAGCGTTTTAGTCGTCGTAATCAAGCGGTATTTGAGCGCCAATCAAGTGTAAATAGTGAATCGCTTTATGTATTAAAAGGAAAGTCTGCTTGGCTCGCAACCGCATTTTGCTGCTTTATTTTACTTATCGCTTTTTTAATCCCTATTGCAGTACTTATAAATTATGCCATTACCTACTTTGATAAAGCATGGAATGTTGAGTTTTTTAGTTACGCTTGGCAAAGTTTAAAAGTGGCAGGGGTTGTAAGTGTTATAACCATTACATTGAGTGTTTTTGTGGTTTTTTATCAGCGTGTGGCAAAGCAAGCGTATCCGCTTATTCCTGGACGTTTAGCAAGCACAGGCTATGCGCTGCCAGGAACTGTACTCGCTATTGCGGTTTTGTTACCTCTTACATTGTTAGAGAACACCATTAACACAGCGCTTGAGCCGTATGATTTAGATATTGGCTTACTGCTTACAGGTAGCATTCTTACTATTATTATTGCTTATATTGTTAGGTTTTACGCCATTGCACACGGAGCAATTGAGTCGAGTTTTTTACGTATTAGTCCATCACTTGATATGGCAAGCCAATCAATGGGTAAAAGCCAAGGGCAAACGCTGCGTTTAGTGCATCTACCTTTACTGCGAAGAGGGTTACTCACTGCAGCCCTATTGGTATTTATTGAGTGTATGAAAGAGTTGCCAGCTGCGCTATTGCTCAGACCGTTTAACTTTGAAAGCTTAGCCACTCATGTATTTCAGTATGTTAGCGACGAGCAATTAGAGCTTGCTTCAATATCTGCATTATTTATTGTTATTGTTGGGTTTATTCCTTTGTATTTTATTAATCGTTCTATGGAGCAGCGTAGTTAAATGAGTAGTTTGATTTTACAAGGCGTGAGCTATCACTATAACGGCACAAAGGTTATTCACGATTTAGATTTAACAGTGGGTAAAGACGAAATTGTTTGCCTACTCGGGGCGAGTGGGTGCGGCAAAACAACCACATTAAAAGCGATTGCAGGTTTAATTGAAGCCAAGCAAGGGTCTATTTTTATAGACGGTAAGTTAGTGAGTGATGAGCAATCTTTTGTCTCACCTGAGCATCGTAACATCGGTATGATGTTTCAAGACTATGCGTTGTTTCCGCATTTAACGGTGGCAAACAATATTGCATTTGGGCTTAGTAATATGAGCAAAGCTCAAAAGCAACAACGCGTTGATGAAATGCTTAAGCTTGTGCATTTAATTGGCTGTGCTGACAGGTTTCCACATCAGTTATCGGGTGGCCAACAGCAACGCGTCGCTATCGCTCGTGCATTAGCTTATAAACCTAGTTTATTACTCCTTGATGAGCCTTTTTCAAACATCGACACACAAGTACGCTTTGAATTAATTGCCGATATACGTCGAATTATTAAGGCAACTCAAGTATCTGCTGTGTTTGTTACACACTCAAAAGAAGAGGCGTTTGCGTTTTCAGATACACTTGCCATTATGCATCGCGGTAAAATTGCACAACAAGGCACGCCAGAGCAGCTTTTTGCAGCTCCATGTTCAAAGGAGGTTGCAGAGTTTCTGGGTCAGGGCATATACTTAAGCGCAGAAGTGTTAACCGCAACTGAATATAAAACACCATTTGGTTTAGTCGAATCTTATGTTGAGAGTAAGCATAATGTAAGTGCAGGGCTTATATACGTGCGCCCCCATCAAATAGAATTAATGGCAGATAACCAAAGTGACAAATACAGCAAGCGAGCTACAATCATAAGTCGTCGCTTTATTGGTTCGGCGTATGTTTATTCGCTTGTTATTGATGAACAAGAAATTGAAGTTGCTGCACAATATGGCCAGTCATTTGAAAATAATGATCAGGTTATAATAAAAATAAAACCTCACACGGTGAATTTTTTCGAATCGTAATTAATTTGTTATTCGCTGTGTTTTTATCTGTAAAACTAAGGAATAACAATGGCGCAAGCGCAATCAGGGATTTGTGCTGAAGCAAACTTACACGGTTTGCACTTATTTTTTAATGTGTTTGATGGTCAAGACGAATCACTTCGCGCAAAGTTAAAACAAGTAAGCGCTATAGAAGAAGAGTTTAGCGATCAATTTTCAGAATCAATGCTCTCTTGTATGGTTGCTATTGGTGCGCAATACTGGCCGCATATCCTCCCTGAATATATTCCAAGCGAATTGCAGAGCTTTCCTAATATAACCCATAGCGATCACCAAATGAGCGTACAACCGTGCGATTTATTTGTGCAAATTCGCTCTGACCGTGAAGATGTTAACCATTTATTTGCACTGCAAATTTTAAAATTATTTGCACCCGATGTAGAGCTAGTGGAGCAAATTCGTAATTTTCGCTTTTTAGATGGTCGTGATTTTAACGGTTTTATTTATGGTGGCGACACCGCGCATGGAAGAAAAAAGCGCGCTACGGCTTTAATCAGCAACCCTGGTAGCTTTGAAGATCAGGGGAGTTATATTCATGTTCAGCGTTATAAACATGATTTAACTATGTGGCAGCATTTATCATTGAGTGAGCAAGAACAAATAATGGGGCGTACGCGTCTAGATAACACGCTAATTACCCCAGCACTCGAAACCAGCCATGCTTCGCGAAGTGAGCTAAAAGACGAAGACGGACAACCGCTACTATTAAATCAAAGCATGCCTTATGGCGACGTGTATGAGCAGGGAATGTTATCAATTACATGCGCTTGTACGGGCACCGCATTTGAAAAAGTACTTAATAGTCGTTTAGGGGAAGGGGATTGCTACGACCACTGGCTTGATTTTACTCAAGCCGATATGGGCTCTGCTTTCTTTGCACCTTCAATAGGGTTTTTAAAACAAATTTAATTTGCTATTAAACCGTATCAAATAAAATGCGAACGCGTTCAAGTGTTACATCTATTTCAGATATTTTAGCAGGAGCGATAAAAATAGTGTCATCGCCGGCAATAGTTCCTAGTACGCCATCAGCTTTACCTAATGAATCTAATAAACGTGCAATAAGCTGAGCAGCACCTGGGCTGGTACGAATAATGATCATCATTTCGTTGTGCATAATGTCGATTACTAATTGGCGTAATGGGCTTTTAGCCGTAGGTACACCCATTTCAGCAGGTAAGCAGTAAACCATTTCTTGTTTGGCATTACGTGTGCGTACAGCGCCAAATTTACTTAACATGCGTGATACTTTACTTTGGCTTATATTGTCGAAACCTTGATCTTTTAACGCATCAACTATTTCGCCTTGAGAGCCAAAATTTTCTTCTTTTAATAGTGATTTAAATGCTTTTACCAGTGCTTCTTGTTTATCTTGTGGTTGCATAGTCTTTATTCGTTTTTGTTATTTATGCCGCAAATTCTACACAAAAATGAATAATTATGCAGCAGTTGTTTAGTTAACTTGCCAGTTTGATGCGTTAAATCACATAAGTTTACGACTATGGTCGAAAATATACTTGAAATAGACAGGATAAATTTGTTTTTAGTCGCTAATTTCATTATCTTAAGAGCCACAAATGTTTCCTACCTCAAATTACGGAGAATTCCAATGAAAGTTGCTGTATTAGGTGCTGCAGGCGGTATCGGCCAAGCGTTGTCTTTATTATTAAAAACAGGCTTACCAGCTGGCTCTGAATTATCACTTTATGATGTTGCACCAGTAGTACCAGGTGTTGCGGTTGACCTTTCTCACATCCCAACAGATGTTAAAGTTGCAGGCTTTGGCGCAGACGATTTAAATAAAGCGCTTGAAGGTTCTGACATCGTTCTTATCCCAGCGGGTATGCCACGTAAACCAGGTATGGATCGTGCTGATTTATTCAATGTAAATGCTGGCATCATCAAAACTTTAGCAGAAGGCATTGTTGCCAGTTGTCCTAAAGCGTTAGTAGGTATTATTACTAACCCAGTAAACGGCACAGTTCCAATTGTTGCTGAAGTATTCAAAAAAGCAGGTACTTACGACGCTAAACGCGTATTCGGTATTACTACGCTTGACGTTATTCGTTCAGAAGCATTTGTTGCTGAACTTAAAGGCGTAGACGTAGCAACTGTAAAAGTACCAGTAATTGGTGGTCACTCAGGCACAACTATTCTGCCTCTACTTTCTCAAGTTGAAGGTGTTTCTTTCACTGATGAAGAAGTTGCTGCACTTACTCCACGTATCCAAAATGCGGGTACTGAAGTTGTAAATGCTAAAGCAGGCGGTGGTTCAGCTACGCTATCTATGGGTGCTGCTGCAGCTCGTTTTTGTATGTCTTTAGTTAAAGGCCTACAAGGTGAAGAAGTTGTAGATTACGCTTACGTTGCTGTTGAAAATGGCGATGCAGAGTACTTTGCACATCCAGTACGTTTAGGTAAAAACGGCGTAGAAGAAATTCTTTCTTACGGCGAACTAAGCGCATTTGAAACAAAAGCAAAAAATGACATGCTTGAAACTCTGAAAAAAGACATCAAAGAAGGTGTTGATTTCATGGCGTAATAGCCAGTTTGAGCGATACCAATTGCATTAAATAAATGAGCAGTTATTACGATGGATAAATAGCTCGTTAGCAAGGCAAATATTACGATGTATAGTTGTTCTATATAAATAATATTTAACGCAGCTAATGAGTTATTTAGCCCGAAAGAATGCTTAATGTTTTGATAAAATTGGTATATAAAAAAGCCTGCATTTGCAGGCTTTTTTATTGCTCAGAATTAATGTCACACTGTGTAACTAGTTAAAACTAGTGGTCGCGGTCAACCGCAATACGGGCAAGACTTATAAGTGCTTGCTTATAGTCAGACTCAGCTAAAAAATCTAAACAGGCAATGGCTTTGTCGGCCTCAAGCTCTGCTTTTTGCATTGTAAACTCAAGCGCATTAGTTTGTTCTAGTGCAGTTAAAATTTCTTCTAAATGCTCCATACCATTACTGTGCTCTATTGCATCACGAATAAGCTGCGTTTGCTGCTCGCTACCATGTTGCATAGCATAAATAAGCGGAAGGGTTGGTTTGCCTTCAGCTAAATCATCGCCAATGTTTTTACCTAGCTGCTCAGCATCTGCATTATAATCGAGTACGTCATCTACTAGTTGAAACGCAGTACCTAAATGCATACCGTATAGGTTTAGTGCATCAAGTGTCGCTTGGTCTTGCTCTGTGATAATGGCAGCAAGGCCTGTAGCTGCTTCAAATAATTTAGCCGTTTTAGAGTAAATAACCTGCATATAGCTGGCTTCAGTCGTATCTGGGTCATTGCAGTTCATTAACTGTAATACTTCACCTTCAGCAATAATGTTTGTTGCATCGGCAAGTACTTGCATAACCTGCATTTTTCCAAGGCCAACCATAAGCTGAAATGAGCGAGTGTAAATAAAGTCACCAACCAATACGCTAGCAGCATTACCAAATTCAGCATTTGCTGTAGGCGTGCCACGTCGTAAGTTTGATTCATCTACAACATCATCATGCAATAGCGTTGCTGTATGGATAAACTCAACAATTGTTGCAAGTGTTATGTGATCTTTACCCTGATAGCCGAGCGCTTTGGCTGCTAAAATAGCCAGCATTGGACGAACACGTTTACCGCCACTGCTAACTATATATAAACCAAGCTGATTAACTAACGCCACATCTGAACGCATTTGCGCATGTATAAGTTGATTGACGTCATTCATATCGCTTTCGATTAACGCCTGGATAGCTTTTATATCCATTGATCTCCGAGCCAATTTTTATGTGTGAACGGCGCAGATTGTACAACAAAAAATGCACTAGCTCGATATTTTGTGACGATTGATTGAAAAAACACTATTAAAGTACTTAATTTAGACTGAATTAGCCAAGATAACTGATTAATTGATAACCAATACACAGTTGGTAGCGTGCTTAGATATTAAGCTGTGAAGGTCATATTTGAGAGCATTAACTTATTTCGGCTAAGAGTTAAAAAGCGCTTGGCAAAAGGGCTAATTAATATAAAATGGGGTAAATATTGAATTGCTCTCAAAGCAGCTACTTTTTATTCATTTTAATTACAAAATAGGCTTGCTAGTTATTTCGCGTTAGCGTAAACTTCGCGCCCTATCGAAGAATATTTTAGTTGCGCCGATTTGAGGGTGCACAGACGGAGTTAATTATGTACGCGGTTTTCCAAAGTGGTGGTAAACAGCATCGTGTGACTGAAGGTCAAACGATTCGTCTTGAAAAATTAGACGTTGAAACTGGTGCGGCAGTAGAATTTGATTCAGTACTTTTAGTTGCTGATGGTGAGAAAATCGAGATCGGTGTACCGTTCGTAAACGGTGGCAAGATAACAGCTGAGGTTGTTTCACATGGTCGCGGTGAGAAGATTAAGGTTGTTAAATTTAGACGCCGTAAGCATTCTCGTAAGCAAATGGGCCATCGTCAATGGTTCACTGAAGTTAAAATCACTAGCATTAGCGCTTAATTAGAGGTACTTAGAAATGGCACATAAAAAAGCAGCTGGTAGTACTCGTAACGGTCGCGATTCAGAAAGCAAACGCCTAGGTGTTAAGCGTTTTGGTGGCGAATCAGTTCTAGCGGGTAGCATCATTGTTCGTCAGCGTGGAACTCGTTTCCACCCTGGTACTAACGTAGGTATCGGTAAAGACCACACTATCTTCGCAAAAGCAGATGGTAAAGTTCAGTTTGAACAAAAAGGTCCTTTAAACCGTAAATACGTAACTATCGTAACTGAGTAATCAGTAAGGTAGTTAAAAACCCCGCCTTTGCGGGGTTTTTTGTTTTGTAGTCAGCCAATATATACCCAAGCCTGCATTTGTGTTGGCTTGGGTATATAATAGAGTTATTAAACAAGCCAATCCCTAAAGTGAGTAATCATGAAGTTTGTAGATGAAGTAGAAATTCGCGCAGAAGCTGGAGACGGTGGCAGCGGCATCGTGTCTTTCCGTCGTGAAAAATATGTTCCAGATGGTGGACCAGACGGCGGTGACGGTGGAGACGGTGGTAGTGTTTATCTACAAGCGGATGAAAACTTAAATACCTTAATTGATTATCAGTTTGAGCGCTTCCATAGAGCTGAACGTGGTACTAACGGTCGTAGCCGTAACTGTACAGGCCGAAAAGCTGATGACTTATTTGTTATGGTGCCTGTAGGCACACGCATCATGGATGTTGACACCCAAGAGGGACTTGGCGACTTAACTCAACATGGTCAACGAATTTTGGTTGCAAAAGGTGGTTTCCACGGCTTGGGGAATGCGCGTTTTAAATCAAGTACTAACCGAGCGCCTCGTCAAAAAACATTGGGCACACCAGGTGAAGTACGTAACTTAAAATTAGAGTTACTATTATTAGCTGATGTTGGCTTACTTGGACTACCAAATGCCGGTAAATCTACGTTTATCCGCAGTGTATCTGCAGCAAGACCAAAAGTAGCTGATTATCCATTTACGACGCTTATTCCAAACTTAGGTGTAGTACGTCCTGAAGCAAATAAATCATTTGTTATAGCTGATATTCCGGGCCTAATTGAAGGTGCATCTGATGGCGCAGGCCTAGGTATACGCTTTTTGAAACATTTAGAGCGTTGTCGTGTGTTATTACACATTATTGATGTAATGCCGGTAGATGGTTCAAACCCTGTTGATAATGCGTTTTCGATTATTAACGAGCTGCACCAATACAGCCCTAAATTAGCTGAGAAGCCACGCTGGTTAGTATTTAATAAAATAGATTTATTACCAGAGGATGAAGCAAAAGCGTTATGTGAAACGATTGCAGAAGAGCTGGGCGAAACTGAAAATATCTATCACATTTCAGCAATTAATAAACTTAACACTCAACCATTAATCCACAACATAATGACACTACTTGATAGCATGCCTAAAGAGAAGTTTGTACAAGTGGAAGATGAAGAAGTTGAATTTAAGTGGGATACCTATCATGAAAAAGCCACTAAAGGTAAGGGCAATGATGATGATTGGGATGACTGGGATGAAGATGATTACGACGTAGAAGTTGTCTACGAGCGTTAATTAAATAGAATTTACTAAAAAGGAGCTTATGCTCCTTTTTCTTTGTTTAAGAATAAAGTACTAGGTGTTTATTATGATAATTTCAATGATTGCAGCAATGGCAAATAACCGTGTAATTGGTCTAGATAATAAAATGCCATGGCATTTACCTGCAGATCTTCAACATTTTAAAAAAGTGACAACAGGTAAGCCTGTCATCATGGGTCGTAAAACTTTTGAGTCTATAGGCCGTCCATTACCTGGGCGCCGTAATATTATTATTACTCGAAACAGCGAATATACTGCAAAGGGTATTGAAGTAGTAACTACGCCAGATGCCGCATTAGAACTCGTTACTACAGCTGAAGAAGTAATGATTATTGGTGGTGGTAATATCTATGAGCAATTTTTACCAAAAGCAGAACGCTTGTATTTAACCTTTATTGACTTAGATGTGGAAGGTGATACCCAATTCCCTGATTACAATAAAGTCGCTAATTGGAACGTAAAAAAAGAGCAAGAAAACCTTCCTGATGAAAAGAACAAATCTAGTTATAAATTCGTAACCTTATATAAAGCACGTTAACATTATTGCGTAATTTTTAGTGGGTTGGTATAATATTAAACAGTCTATATAAGAATAAAGTACTATAAAGGGTTTGTCATGTTTAAATTATCAAAGCTAGTTGTACTTACTGCTGTTATCGCTGTAAGTTCGTTTTCGTACACAGCACCTGCAAGTGCTGAAGATCAATTAGCGGTATCTATTTGTGAGTATATTGCTGCAGACGATAAAAACCGATTACGCAGCAAGCTTAAAAGCTCTCGTGTAAAAATCCGTAATATTTATGATGCAGTACAATGTAATGGTAATAATTTATTACGCCATGCTGTTGCTAGTAATGCAGTGGATACTGGTGAGTATATAGTTAAGAATCTATCGAAAAGCTCTTTAGCAGATGGTGCTGACATTAGCTGGGCTGAAGGCAACTTTGCCAGCTCACCACTTATTGCAGTAATTAAAGATCGCGCTGGTCTTTAATCATAAACAGATTTTATAGCTCTACCTTCAATAGGGGATTGTTAAATATTGATTAGTCTGAAGTTGTTATTAATAACAACTCCAGACTTTTTTATTTGGCTAAGGTAATCACACCCCACCAACACAATCATTAATAAGTTTTCTATTTACCTATCTATTTTGTATTCCCAAAGTGTAAAGTCTTCATTTTAAAAGCAGCTTCAAATTTACTTCTTCAAAAGAGCTAACTTTATTCAGCTGGTATCTATTTTGTATCTGCTAGTTTATTTACAAACTTAATCACTAAGGACAGATATGAAAGCTGTAATTCCAGTAGCAGGCTTAGGGACGAGAATGCTCCCTATGACAAAAGCTATCCCAAAAGAAATGCTCCCAATAGTCGATAAGCCTCTAATTCAATATATTGTCAGCGAATGTGTGTCCGCTGGTATTAAAGATATTGTGTTAGTTACGCATAGCTCTAAAAATGCAATCGAAAACCACTTTGATACAAGTTATGAACTAGAAGCGACTCTTGAGAAGCGTGTTAAACGGGCTTTATTAGATGAAATTCGCTCTATTTGTCCGCCTGATGTAACTATTATGAGTGTACGCCAAGGTGAAGCTCAAGGGCTTGGACATGCTATTTTGTGCGCTAAACCAATCGTTGGTGATAACAACTTTGTTGTGCTCCTGCCTGATGTGATACTTGATGCCTATACTGCGGATCAAGAGACTGAAAACTTAGCAGCAATGATCAAACGCTTTGAAGAAACACAAGCAAGTCAAATAATGCTTGAGCCGGTAGCTAAAGAAGACGTTAGTAAATATGGTATTGCGGATATTAATGGCGTTGATCTAATGCCAGGCAAAAGTGCTGCAATAAAAGCAATGGTTGAAAAACCTGATGCAGATTTAGCACCTTCAAATCTTGCTGTTGTAGGGCGATATGTACTGAGTAAGAATATTTGGCCTCTTCTTGCAAAAACGTCTGTAGGTGCTGGCGGTGAAATACAACTTACAGATTCTATTGACGCATTAATGGCACAAGAAACCGTAGAAGCATTTCATATGAGTGGTCGTTCTCACGATTGTGGAGATAAGTTAGGCTACTTAAAAGCAATTGTTGAGTACAGTCTACGAGATGAAAAGCTAGGTAATGATTTTTCAAGTTTTATAAACGATTTGAATTTACCTTAATACAGCGCGTATTCTTCGTTCTATGGTAGGCTGTTTTGAGCTACTAAGTTAGCCTTACTTTTTATACATAGAAGTAGGCTACGTAGTACAATTATTACTTATTCTGTATTAATTTTTTCAAGGAATTACCATGATTGAGCAAGGCCAAGAATTACCAGCAGTTACACTAACGCAATTAACTGACGATGGTATTCAGTCTATTACAAATAAAGAGTTGTTTGAAGGTAAAAAAGTCGTGTTATTTGCAGTACCAGGTGCATTTACACCAACATGCTCTAATGCACATTTACCTGAATTTATTACCCTTGCTGATAAAATTAAAGCAAAGGGCGTTGATGCTATTTACTGTGTATCCGTTAATGATGCATTTGTAATGAAAGCATGGGGCGACTCACAAAACGCACAAGAAATTTCAATGCTTGCTGATGGCGATGGAAGTTTTACTAAATCGTTAGGGCTTGATAAAGATACTGCTGGCTTTGGTGGTGTACGTTCAACGCGTTACGCTATGATTATCGAAAATGCAGTAGTAACTGGTTTATTTGTAGAGCAAGACAAAGAGTTTGTTGTAAGCCGCGCAGAATCAGTACTAGATAAGCTATAACAGTAATAAAGTGTAGATTTTAGCTCTAGCTAATCAGCTAGTTACTATAAAAAACCGATGTTGGAAACAACATCGGTTTTTTATTTAAGGCTCAAACTTTAAATTACGGTTGGTATTGTCCGCTAAGTGTTAAACCAGAAAAAGTTTGATAAGCGTTAACGCTTAAGTGCCAAGTACCTGCTTGTGGATTGGTAAATGTACATGTTTCTGCATTGCCATTTTTATAAGGGCGACAATCGTACGTGGTGGTTGTTGGTTGGCTGCCATATTTTACAAATAAATCAGCATCGCCACTTCCACCTGACGTTGTTACTGTAAACGTACTCATTCCTGCAGGTACATCTAACGTGTAATGTTTCCACTGACCAGTATTGGCTGTCACATCGCTTATAGTGCCGCCGCCAGCTTGTGGAGTACCTGAACCGCCACCAGATGATGAACCACCAGTAATATTACCCACCAAGCTCACAGCTGAATACGCAGAGTAGCCGTTAAGCATTACATGGTAAGTTCCTGCAGTAGGGTTATCAATAGAACACTCTTCGCTATTTCCGCCTTTATAAGGGCGACAGTCATAGGTAGTTGTTGTAGGTTTGCTGCCCGCACGTACGTATAAATCAGCATCACCAGTACCACCACTCATAGTGAATGTTACGTTAGTAGCACCGCTTGGCACTGTCATCGTGTAAAATGCTTGTGCGTTCGCAGCCCCACTTAAACCTGTTTTAGCTTCACCATTAATAAGCTCGCTATCGCCACCTGTAGGCGGGGTAGTGCCGCCACTTGCTGCAGCAACAGCTGCGGCTGCATCAACAATACCCGTACCACAGCTAGTACATGTCGCAGGGAACGAACGAGTTGTTGATTTTAAAATACTTTCTATTTCGTCAGGCGTTGCATCTGGTTTTGCTTGCTTAATAAGTGCCGCAACACCTGCTACGTGAGGCGCAGCCATTGATGTACCTTGTGAAAAGCCATAGCTGTCGCTTGAAGGTGTAGACGAACCTGAATTGTAAGTTGATAGAACGCCTTCGGAGTCGTTTGCAAAGCTTTGTGCGCCACCTGGCGCTGCTACATCAATATTGCTACCGTAGTTAGAGTAATAAGCTCTGCCGCCATTACGGCCCACTGAGGCTACGTTTACTACACCGTTACAGTTGCCTGGGTTGTAGTTTGCTGAGTTATCGTTATCGTTACCTGCAGCAATAACTACCACAGTGCCGTTACTACGTGCTGTGTTAATTGCATTTTGAGTTGTAGAGCTACATGAACCGCTGCCACCTAAACTCATATTAATTACATCAGCAGGGTTTGAGTTAGCAGGAATACCTGAAACACTTCCACCAGATGCCCAAATAATACCGTCTGCAATATCTGAGGTTAAACCACCACACTTACCAAGTACACGAACAGGCACTACTTTTGCGTTATAAGCTACGCCTGCAACACCTTCACCGTTATTGGTTACCGCAGCAACTGTGCCGGCAACGTGCGTACCATGCCAGCTAGAGTTTTGTGCACCGTTAGTACCACACTCATTTGCTGCAACAGCATCACCAGGATCACGTGCATCGCTATCGCGACCACCACCGTCATTTGCTACCGATAGGTTAGAGATCATATCGTAGCCTGGCAAAATATTAGCGTTTAAATCAGCATGTGGGCGGTAACCTGTATCTAGTACCGCTACAACTACACCGCTACCTGTTGCAGTATCCCATGCAGTAGGTAAGTTTAAACCACCGGCTTGCTCGTAGTAGTGCCATTGGTCATCAAAACGTGGATCGTTAGGAGTTGAAAACGGCTTTAACATTTGATCCACTTCAATGTATTCAACATTGCCAGAATCAACCATTTCTTGCATAAACTCTTGAGCCTCTGCAGCACTTAATTTTTTATCGGCACGCATTACGTGATGGTTATTAAGTGCCATTGCACGGATGTATTTTGCTTTTACTTTACCTTTTTTAGAAGCGAAGTTTTTAACAAAGCTTTGTGCGCGCTTCTTCATGCTAGATGGGCTTGCCTCTGCAGTTGAGAGGCTCGCCATTTTGTTATTATTTTTATATTTAATAATGAACTGAGTTTCGAAACCGCCTTGGCTTTGTAGTTTAGCCGATGTTTCAGCCATTGAACTTGAAACTGATTGAGCCATGCCAGATGTTGCAGCAAAAAGCGTACTAACTGTAATTGCAATTGCGCATCTTTTAAAAGTTTTACTTGTTGTCATAATTATCCCTAGATTTTTATTCATTATTTCGTGATGCAAGATCACGATCCAGGAACGAAAGTAAATCATATGTTAACTAGGTTAAAATATCAATTTATTATGTACCTCTTTCATTTAGTTATAACTCAGGTTTTTAGCGGTTTACTCGTTGTTTAGTATTTGTAATATAAATTAAAAATAAGTATAAAGGATTGATTTTTTGTGCGGGTAATTATTCCCGACTTATTACTAATGCGTTTTTGTTGTGTTATTGCTAATAATTTAAATGCTAGGTTGTTAGCTATCAAACTTTGCTATAATCGAAAAAATTTTTTTGTAGGGTAAAATAATGAGTCAAGTAGATGTAATTGTAATAGGTGCGGGAGCAGCAGGATTAATGTGTGCAGCGCAAGCTGGATACCGTGGCCGAAGCGTTACAGTACTTGATATGGGGAAAAAGCCAGGTCGCAAAATTTTAATAAGTGGTGGTGGGCGTTGCAATTTTACAAATGAAAATGCAACCCCTGATAACTACTTATGCGCAAATGCTCATTTTGTTAAATCATGCTTAAGTCGTTATACACAGCATGACTTTATTGAGCTGGTGGACAGACATGGCTTGGCGTATCACCATAAAACACTAGGTCAGCTTTTTTGCGATAACAATGCACAAGACATTGTTAATATTTTACTGACCGAATGTGAGTGGGCCGGGGTAAATATAAAACTACGCAGTGAAGTGATCAGTGTATCAAAAACCGAAACCGGCTATAGCGTTACCACAGAGCAAGAAACCTTAAGCTGTGAGTCGTTAGTTATAGCATCAGGTGGCTTAACTATGCCAAAACTAGGGGCTACACCAATAGGTTATAAAATTGCAGAGCAGTTTGGCTTAAGCGTGTTACCAACTATGGCTGCACTTGTGCCGTTTACTCTGCATCAGCATGATAAAGAGCGTTTTGAAGGGCTTTCGGGAATTAGTATTCCATGTGAAGTTTCAAGCGAAGACGGCACCGTATTTAAAGAAAATATCCTCTTTACTCACCGAGGGTTATCGGGCCCTGCAATATTGCAAATAAGCTCATTTTGGCGAGCAGGGCAGGCTGTAACTATAAACCTGCTACCTGAAATTGATTTAAGGCAACAACTTGCTGATTGGCGTGAAACACAAGCCCAAAAGTCGTTAAAAAACAGCCTTGCGACTATTTTACCTAAACGCTTTATAGAAATACTGCATGAAAGCAAAGCGATTCCAGATTGTAATATTAATCAGCTTACACATGCTCAAATAGATGAGCTGGTAAATTACATTCACGCTTGGCAAATTAAACCCAATGGCACAGAAGGTTATAGAACAGCAGAAGTAACATTGGGCGGTGTAGATACCGACGAGTTGAGCTCAAAAACCTTTGAAGCTAAAAAAGCTAAAGGCCTATACTTTATAGGCGAAGTAACCGACGTAACTGGTTGGTTAGGGGGCTACAATTTTCAGTACGCCTGGAGCTGTGGATTTGCTGCAGGGCAATATGCTTAGGCGTTAACTTTATTTAGATTTAGCTGTTTTATATAGTCTGGATAAGCGGTAATAGTTAAATTGTTATCGCTACAACAGACTAAATTACGGCCATTATTTTTAGCTTCGTATAGTGCTTTATCAGCCCGTTCCAATATCTTTAGTACAGTATCATCCGTTTGAATAGGGGCTAAACCTATACTGATAGTAAGAGATATATTTACAATTGGATGAGTGCCCACATACTCTTTTAGCTCATTAGCTTGTGCCATCGCATCGGTTATAGAGGTGCCTGATAAAATAACAGTAAACTCTTCACCTCCCCATCGTGCAATTAGAGAGCTCTTTGGCATTTTATTTTTTAGTATATTGGCAAATTCACTTAAAACGCTATCACCTACTAAATGACCATAAGTATCGTTAATGTTTTTAAAGTAATCTATGTCGCAAATAAGTAAGCAGTTAGACGTTTTTGACACTTCATTTTTTGCAATTAACTGAGATAGTTCAGAATCAAATTTTTGTCTGTTATACAGGCCAGTCAATTTGTCTGTCTCAGCTAAGTGTTGTATTTCTATATTACGCGTTGCTAAATGTTGGTAGGCTGAAAATCGTGTTTTTTCGTAAAATCTAAAAATTAAAATATGAGCAAGGCTTACCTCTATAAGGTTAAATAAAGAGCCTAAGCCAATTGTTACAGTTTGCTGTTGTTGTAAATACACAAGATATGCACAAATAGCAAAAGCGACTGTACTAAATAGGCTTCCCCAGTTTCTTCCAACTAAAAAAAAGCTAAAAGGCGGGATCAACGTTGCCCAAAATAAAGAATGCGCATGTCCGCCTACAGAAATCACAAACATCATTATTAAGCTAACAACCATAAGGGCAACGGCCCATGCTGCTGCATTTACATTGGCTGTTTTATTAAACCAAGTATAAATACCTAACGATATAGCAAGCCCTAAGGCATCAATTAAAGCAATGTCATAACTTTCAAAGTAGAAAAGGTTGAGGAGTGTTAAAACTAAAAAATAACTCGTAGTTATTAGTAAAGAGTGGGCTATTAAACGAGTACGCCAAAAGTCTTTATGATCTTTAGGGTATTGCGGAAACTCCTTATACCAAAAACCTAGCATACCAAATAATCCTTGAGTCCTTTAATTTAAAGATTATTACCTATATAAGATTTTTATTATAGCTTTTTAACTTTGATTAAAAGAGTATTGCAGGTTGGAAGTGAGTTATTTATATAAAAGCTTAACGGGTTAAACGCTAAGCTTTATAATAATTCAGGTAGAGCTGAATAGTTAACTATTTATAGCAGGGCGATAATCATTCTTAACACCTGCGTAATTAGGGCCAAATATAGAAAGTCCTTTTGGCGTTGTAAACTCAACAGGTGCTGGCAAAATAATAACGGATACAGGCATACCTATTTCATAATTTGGGTTGGTGATTGGCGTACCCGCTTGTGTGTTTAGGCAACAAATTAAATCAGGAATGGTAACGTGTACTTCTCGATTTAAAAACGCAGCCATATTTTCGTTTTTAACCGTAATTTTATAACTGTTACCAGCAAATTTGCCAGTACCAGCAAGCATAACTTCGCCTATGGTAAAGCCTTCAAGTGTTTTAAATTCAAACCCACTAACAACTCCTTCAAACGCGACAAATCCATTACCTTGCTCGGCAACTACATTAATAGTGTTTTCATTTGAGTTGTTGGCTTCGCGCATGGCTCTTCCAAGCTTTAATGCTTTACTTATCGTGCCGTGAATAACCGCATCTTTCATGTGTTCAATAGGAAGAATATGATCAATGGCTGCGATGTCGCTACGGCTTATTTTGGCAAGGGCACGCACTACGGTTTCAGCGCGTAAGTCATCCATAACGTTTTCACAAATAAAGCATTCGCCAAATTCGTTTGCGGTAATAATTGGTGCCGCGGGTAAATTATTTAAATAATAGGTTGAGTGGGTAATTTCAGGAACAGCTCGTCCAGCAGGGTCGGCATCAATAATATAGCCGTCAAACATAGCCGCTAAATAAAACGATACCGCAGTATTAGCACCACCTAGTTCGCAACAAATCGTTCCGTAAATGGACTCTTTATTAATGTACTCAAGGGCGCGATCGTAGGCCGCTAAAATAGAATGCTTACCTGTACGTGGGAGATTAGCGTAAGCGCGCTCTTCCGTATCTGTTAGTGGCGAGATTGCCCCTAAAATATAAGGTGTGCATACAAGCTCACCCGCGGGTACTTCATCTGCGCTAATAAGTTTAAACGTTTTACCTAGTGCAAGGGCTTCGTCAATGTAATTTATGCCTTCACTTAGCTCACCGCCACCACCGGTACCTAAAATGGCGCAGCCGTATAAAATATCAATTAGTTGTTCACGATTAAGAATTTGCATGTGTGTATCGCTATTGGTTATCTAAAAAAGAGGCTGCCTTAAGATTGTTTAAAGCAGCTATTTGAGAGTAAAAATTAAAAGTTGTAGCTTAGCTCTACGCCGTAACTACGTGGTTTATTAGGTTGGCGCGCAAGTTCAGTAATCCCATCGCCATATAAAAATATATCTTCAATGGCACGCTCATCAGTGAGGTTGTCTACGTAAACTTGCACTGTCCATTGCTCAGATTTAATGCCAACCCCGGCATTAAGGTAGGTGTAGCGTGATGACTCTACATCTGGAATATCAATGCTGAAGGTTTTAGGCCCTTCTATTAATACCTCCGCGCGGGAAAACAGTGACCACTGGCCGTTTAATTGCGTATTATGATTGGCCGATATGCTGTAGTTGTATTCAGGGACCCAAAACTGTGGTCTGCCAGTAAGCTCAGGGCGCAGTGCAAAGCTTTTTATTTCTGAATCAATAATACCTGCGCTTAGGTTTATGCTTAAATTGCTGGTGGCTGCATAGGCCGCTTCTAGCTCTAAGCCTTTGGTTTGCACTTCATCAATTGATAGATTTTCGAGGGTGTATGTATCTACATTAAATTGCGTAAATTGAGCATCGTCTTGGTCAATAATAAACGCAGCTCCATTAAGGGTTAATTTGCTACCAAACAAAGACGTTTTAAAACCCATTTCGTAGCTATCAGACACTTCTTGATCAAAGGTACGGCTAATTCCTTCTGCAGGCTCATTAAAGCCGCCACTTCTAAATCCGTGCGAATAACCCGTATAAAGTAAAAAGTCATCCGTAACTTGGTATCCTAAAGTTACTTTTGGCTGTAGTTGGCTAAACGACTTTTTAGCGTAAGTATCTGTTTTATTAGTTGGGTCAAACGACTCGCGAGTATCGTGATCGTAACGTAGTGCACCGGTTAGCTCTAACTTCGAGGTAATATCGTAGTTAAATTGCCCCGCAAGAGCCCACGCATCACTGCTGTTATTATCGATAATAGATAAGTAAGGTTCATCGTTTGCAAAGTCTTTACGGGTGAGTATTTGTGCATCCGTAAAGTCATCATAAAAAAGTACCGCAGTGTCGCGGTCGCGCTGTTGATAAAATGCCGACACAGACCATCTAAACTCCTGATCTGACTGAGATATAAATCGAGACTCAACAGTTAACGATTCAATGTCGTATAATCCCTCAGTACCAAACGGTGCTCTAAAAAAACCGTCTTCGTCAATAAAGGTTGCATCAGCTGAGTAGTCGCCATCGTAAAAATGTTCATTTTCAGAATTGCTGTAAGCGGTAACAAATTCAAATTTACCTAAATCGTAATGTTGCGTCAGCTTAGCGCTTAGCTCATATACATCACGCTCATCTTCGTTAATAATATTTTGTGAGGTATTAATAGAGAAGTCTTCAATGGTGTCATCGTTTACTCTTTGATAGTAAGCAAAACCTGCTTCGCTTGACGTGTATTTACCTTTAAGGTTTATTGATGTGTCTTCAGTCAATTCAAATTCTAATTGCGAAAATACAGATTGTTCTTTTAATGGATCGGCTTTATCGCCCGTGTAAGTATTTTTAATAAGGCCATCGGTATCTTTTATATAACCACCGGCTCTAAAATAAGCTGTGTTTTCATCATTTAACGACCCTGATACAACCGCATTTAGGTTATAGGTATTGCCGTTACCAATTGATCCTTTAACTCTACCTTCAAAGTCTTCAATAGGTTTTTTTGTCGTAATAATAATCGCGCCACCAATAGCGCCTCTACCGTACAGTGCGCCTTGCGCGCCACGCATAACTTCAATGCGCTCAATATCTACTAAGTCTTGGTTAATAAACTCTAAATCGGGGGCGGTTACACCATCAACAACAAACGCCAGTGGCGGATCGCCTACTTGCGGTGTAATTAACCCTCGAATAGTTATGCGCGCAAGGCCGGGTCTAAAGTTATCAAGTTGCGATAGATTAGGCGTTAAATTAGCAACATCACGAAAGCTGGTAATACGAGATTTTTCAATCGTATCGGCGCTAAAGGCGGTAACAGAGTCTGGCACGTTTTGAATTGACTCAACACGTCCTCGAGAGATAACAGAAATTTTTTCGATAGTGTTAGCTGTATTATTTTGTTCTTGTGCATTAACGTGTGACAAGCACGATAAACTCACCGCCGATGCTAAAAGCGTTTTATGGAATTTTGTTCTATTGTATCTGCTCATGTTATATGTCCTAATGTCACGACTAAGGTAATGTTTTTAACGTACAAACATTGTCGCTTTTTCAGACAAAATAATATTTTGTAAAACCTCAAATGAGCACAAACATATTGTGAAAATATCCAATAGGCGCTAAGTTTTATGTACATTTTGACAAGAGGTTTACAAAATTAATTATTTTTCAATGTGAAACCAGTTATGAAAAAAACGATAAAAATAGACAGATATAACCAAAAAATATTAGCAATAGTGCATCTTACTGCTGATCTCACTAATGTAGAGTTAGCAGAGCGAGTAAACCTTTCTCCCAGCGCTTGTTTTCAACGCGTTAAAGCATTAAAAGAAGCTGGGTATTTTCGTACATTTCATGCCGATATTAATCTTGAACAAATATGTGAGCATGTGTTTGCCTATATGGAGTTTACTCTTGAGGACAATAATTTAGCTGCTAGACGTAAGTTTTTAGCTGAAATACACGATATCCCTGAAATAATGGATTGCATGCAGTTAAGTGGTGATATTGATTATATTTCGTTTTGTTGTTTTGCAGATATTCAGGCGCTTAACGCAATGTGCGATAGGTTAACGGGCAGTAGTAATTATACGATTAAAAAATTAACCACACGTATCGTGCTTGAGCGAGCCAAGTTCTTTTTAGGCTACCCGCTTGAAAAGCTAAGATGGCGAGACGAAATGAAAATAGAAGAAGACGAACAAGGCGCTGATTAGCGCCTTGATTAGTTATAAGTGCTTATCAACTGGTTTTGGCTTAATTACCTTTACAAAAAAAGTATAAATAATTGCGGTTAAAATAATGGCATCAATAACAGTAATGCCACTCAATGACACGTTAAATATTGCCCCATTACACACAGCAAATGCCGCACCTACAAACCAAGCCGTAAATGCAGGTACCGAAAAGCGCGCGTTATTAGTAAGCGTACTGGCGTTGTACGCATCAGGCTTTATGAATAATGCATCAACAATAATAACGCCTGCAACGGGCACAAAAATATCTGACAAAAATGCTAAAAAGCTAATAAACATATCTAAAATATTTATAAATGCCGCGCCAATTCCTACTAGCCCTAATAAAACAATAACCCACTTTTTATGCCAGTACGGAAAAGTTGCTTCTACACTGAGTGCGGTACTGTATAAGTTTAGTGAATTTAAAATCCAACTTCCTGCAATCACAATAAAAAAAGCCGAAAACCCTAGGTTGAGCGCAAGCATTAAACTGAGTATTTCTGTTTCTTGCATGGCGGCTGCTGCAAATACAGCTACAAAAATAACGAGCAGTTCAATAATCATATAAGCAATAAAAGAGGTGTATATGCCGCCACGTTTTTGTTTAGAAAAACGGGTTATATCGGGCAAGATAATTGCGCCAATAATAACGCCACCAACAATAGCGGCTACACCATCTTCAAGTGATAAGTCTGCTGACTTTTCTAAATTAATAAAATCAATAAATGGCATGTTATCTAATGCGCCAAATAGCATCATAGCGGTGACCGCAGCCAAAATAGGGATCATGATAGAGGCCAGCACATTAATAGCTTTAAATCCGTATAATGTGGTTATGAGCATGGCGCAGCCAGCAGCTATATCAATTGGCCATTCAGGCATAATAATATTAAATTCAGCGCTCAGTAGACGTACTACTGCATTCGAAAACAAGTCAATATTTACTCCAAACCAGCCAATTAATGACAAAGCAAAAGCTATATTTACAATGCCAGCACCTGCATTACCAAAGGCTATTTTTACTAACAGATAAGAGCTTAAGCGGCTTTTTACACCTATTGTGCCCATGGCACCGCCAATTACGGTTAAAATGATAGATCCAATGACTAACGCCCAAAGTGTATTACTCACAGTTGAACTTTGATGAATTTCTAAGCCGGTTATAAATGTGGGTAATGAAAAGCTTAGCATTGCAGCAATTGCGGCAATACGTGGCCAAGCAACTTGTTCGTTTGTGCATATGGCGTGGGGATCTTTCTCGTTGGGCATTACCTGTTCTCTTATTTTTATATCTTTAATATTACTATACGCTGCTGGCGTGCAAAATTTTCTATTATTGGTGTGGTATTCAAAAGATTAGGTTTAAAAAAATGGCTGTAAAAAAATATTATTTTGTTAAGTTGATAACCCTTTTTGAGGTGAATAAAATCCAGCGCAAAAAAAACCGCCAAACTGGCGGTTAAAAGGTCTACACAACACTGTAAAAGTTATAACTACATAGTTACTTTAATAGTTCGAGCACATCAAAGCAGGCACCCATTGTATGATAATCAGTTTTACCTATTGGGCTTTTCATCGTGTCTATTTTTTTATTGTCAGCGGTTAAAATTCTAAACCACGCACCGTATTTATGATCAACTAAATGCTGCCACGAATACTGCCAAATTTTGTCGTACCATTGCTGATATTTTTCATCCCCTGTTGCTTGATAAAGATAGGCTGCACAACACAGAGTTTCGGCTTGAACCCAAAAGTACTTATCGTCATCGCAAATAGTTTTATCAGGAGCAAAGCCGTAGCAAATACCGCCGTGTTTTTTATCCCACGCTACATTTATTGAGTTATCAAATAAGGCTTGAGCGCGTTCAATAAGCCATTTTTGTGGCTTATGCTTATTTAAAAACATAAGCAGTTTTGACCACTCTGTTTGATGGCCAGGTTGAAAGCCCCACGGGCGAAATAAATTTTTAGGATCATCTTTGTTGTACTCTAAATCGACCTGCCAATTTATATCGTAATGCTCCCAGATTAATCCGCCCATTAAATTAGCTTGGCGATTAACCATGTTGTCGGCAAGTGTGAGCGCACGGTTTAAAAATATCTCGTCTTTTGTGGCTTCATAGGCGGCAATAAGTGCTTCGCAAGTGTGCATGTTGGCATTTTGGCCGCGGTATGAATCACATTGTGTGAAGTTGCTGTTGTGCTGATCTTTATATAAACCGGCTTTTGCATCCCAAAAATGTGTTTCCATTGTTTGAAATGTATCGTTGAGGTATTCGCGCGCCTCTGTAACGCCTGCGCGGTACGCCCAGCTGTACGCTAAAATAACAAATGCAAAGCCATAGCAATGATTGGTGTTATCAAGCACGGTTGCTTGGCCGTTTTCAACTTTTAATAACCAGTTGTAGCCGCCTGTTTGCTCAACAAGGTGATGCTTACGAATAAACTCAATCCCCGATTTAACACGGTTTAGGTACTTTTCGTCATTAAAGGTTTGATACGCGCGTGCATAGTTAAATACAAAACGGGTAGAGCTTACTAAATGGCGTGTTTGTTTATCAAATACCTCACCATTATCAGAAAAGTTTTGGTAAAAACCACCGTGTTCGTCGTCAATATTTGGCTCATAAAACGCTAACGTGTCGCTAATGTGCTGCGTTAAAAACTCACGGCTTTTAAAGTTATCAGGTGTACTTTTCATAGTTCGCTCCTAAAATCGTGTAGAGACTTTTGGTTAGGTAGGGAGTTAAATGCCCCTTTGTAAGATGCGGCATGGGCACCACATAACGAAGCAAATTCAAAAATAGTTGTTAGTGTTTCGGGCGTGTTGCAAAGCTCGCTAAAAGAGCTGGGTGTCAGGTTTTGTAAGCCTAGTTGATACAGCAATCCACCTACAAACGCATCTCCTGCAGCGGTGGCATCAACCATAGTAACCTTTTTAGGGTGAAGCGTTTGCTTGGCATTTTTTGTATACCAATGCATAGGGTTGCCTGCATCGGTAACTACAAATAGCTCACAACCGTTATTAAGTGTTTGGGTAATAAACTCATTGCTCGATTGCTCACCCGCTAAGTATTCAAGCTCTTCTTTTGAGGCTTTAATAATTGAGCAGTCTTTTAATAACGGTAAAATATGCTTGCGAGGGTTGGCATCGCTTGGCCATAAATTGAGGCGCAAGTTAATATCAAAGCTCACAATTGAATTATTTTGTTTTGCAAATTTAACACCGTAAGCGGTGGTGTTTCTGATGTTTTTTTCGGTTAATGTGTTTGAGCAAATATGAAAAATATCGCATTGCTCAAACCATTCGCGACTAAAGTCATCGTTACTAAAGTGCAAATCGGCGGTGTTATCACGGTAAAACTCAAACGTGCGATCGCCATCGTTATCGAGTGATACAAACGCGAGAGCTGTTTTTGCTTGGTTGGTAAAACGCATAAAGTCGGTTTTTACACCTTGCTCTTTTAATGCATTATGTAAAAAGTCGCCAAAGCTATCAGTGCTTAGCATTCCTGCAAAGTAGGCATTACCGCCTAGCTTTGCAATGGCAACGCTTACGTTTGCAGGCGCACCGCCTGCAAACTTTGTAAACGCTTCGTGTTCGTTGCTGTTTTGGCTTAATTTATTTGAAAGTAAATCAACCAGTACTTCACCAAAGCATATTGTGTGTTTCATGATCTTGCCTTAGTTGTTAGTCAAGTAGCCAATGTAATGCTATTGCAGCTGTCCACGAGAAATCTTTACCACCACAGCCTGCACCTGTTTCTGGGTTAAAATATTCGTAGTAGCCTGACTTAACAACTAGGTTGCGAGTGTCATCTTGAATTTTGTCAGCCGTTGTTGCAAAGCCTGCCTCTTTAAGGCCTATG
Organism: Pseudoalteromonas sp. FUC4; assembly: GCF_008370255.1. Taxonomy (GTDB): domain Bacteria; phylum Pseudomonadota; class Gammaproteobacteria; order Enterobacterales; family Alteromonadaceae; genus Pseudoalteromonas. The sequence goes on from NZ_SEUI01000004.1 coordinate 198,234, forward strand.
GCTATCATCCAGTTGATGTGTAACCAAATCGGGCCACGCCAGTAGCGTTGTGGCTCGTATTTTTCCTCTTTAGGGTGAGTAGATGCCACACTAAATTGGCTCGACTCAATAAAATCTTCGGTGGCTGTATTAATTATTTTAGTTTGCTCATCGCTTGTTAAACCTGCATATACAGTTAATAGTGCAGCTGATGTTTTAACTTTAGCCAAGCTGTTAGTTAATACATCTCTGCAATAAAAGTACTGGCTTTGTTCACACCATAAAGTGTTTATGGCTTGCTCTGTTATTTGTAAGCGCTGTGCTAAGTAATCAGTGCGAGTATCGTTTAAGCCAAGTTGTTCACCCATTTTGAGTAAATCTTTGGTTGCACGGTGTAAAATAGCAATAATACCTAGGTCATTCATTTTATACGGACAGGTTTCGTAAATTACTTTACTGTCAAAGTTGTTACGTTTAAAAAAGTCTACAAGGTATAAAAAGCGGTCGTATTCACTTTTATGTGGACGCTGAGAAGAATCTACATGACTTGTATCACGGCGCGTATATTCCCAATCCACACATGGCACAGCATGAAGAGCGTCATCCCACGATGGGCTGTTATCCATGCCCGATTCCCACGGGTGGTAGGTTACTACTAAGCCTGTTTTTTCAGGATCTCGGTCGTTGTACCACCATAAATGATAATCAACTACTTGTGAGAATAACGCTTTAACTTTTTGTTCTGCAAGTGCTTTATCTTTAGCGCTGGCAAGCATTTCTTTCATTATAGTGGCGACTACTGGCGGCTGTGAAATAGACGTACTTTTAATTTTTTTATCCGAACCCCATACGTCAGGGCCAGGAAAATAAGTATCAGAATCTTTATGAAACAAGATGTGCGGCACCATGCCATCATCCCATTGGCCTGAAAATAACACATCAATTTCTTGCCATGCGCGGCTTTCGTCTGATTTCATCCAGCCTAGTGCTGTAATGGCTGAATCCCAGTTCCACTGAAACGGGTATAGGCCATGTGTTGGTACTGTATAGCCACCTAAGTCGTTTGCTATAAGTGTTTTAGTAGCAAGGTCTGCAAGCGATGAAGCCGTTGCTGAGTCAATTTTACCGCTGTTTATAGTAGTCATATTGGGTGCTCTTTGTGTGTTATTTTCGATTTGGATAATATTAAAGCACTCATTATGGGTTGTAAATGTTTTTTTTCTGTGCTTAAATCCTGTTCGAAGTAACAAAAAACTAACATGTTTACTTGATTATTTCGGCTTTGCTTAGCCACACTCTAAGTAAATACACACAGACAACTAGCACAATTGGAGAATACCCGTGAATAAAACAACGATCGCCTCTATTGTATCTTTATGCCTTGCACAGGGCGCTTATGCAGCAGAAGAAACTGCACCAGATACAGCAAAAAAAGCTAACAACGTTGAGCGTATTATCGTCTCTGGTACCAGTAAAGGGCGTGTTATTTCAGACACTCCACAATCAGTAACATCTATTAGTGAAGACGAGCTGGTAAAGCTGTCTTCAAGTAGCCAAGCGGATGTGCTTCGCTATATTCCGGGTATTAAAGTGGAAGGCGGTGGCGGTGAAGTCGCTACAAATCTTCAAGTAAGAGGATTACCTTCATCGGGTCAGTTTCAGTTTACGCCACTGTCGTACGACGGTTCACCTAGTTTGAGTGTTTTTGGTTTAAACTCATCGGCGTTTGATGTGTATTACCGTAATGATTTGGGTATTGAGCGTGTAGAGTTTGTACGGGGTGGTGTATCTAATTTATTTGGCCAAGGCTCTGTGGCCGGCATTATTAACTACATTTCTAAAACGGGCAGTGACGATCCGCAAAGTACCGTACAAATGGAGCTTTCTGACCAAGGGCGTACTCGCTTAGATTTTGCAACGAGCGGTCCACTTAATGAAGATGGCTTATATTACGCACTTTCTGGTTTTTACCGTTACGATGAGGGCCCGTTAGATACAGGCCTTGAGACTAAAGGTACACAGTTGCGTGGTAATATTCGTAAAGAATTTGATGATGGCTCTGGCTCATTTACTGTTTACGGACAGTACATTGACGACCAAGCGCAGTTTTACTTACCTATTCCACTTGATGGCGACAGCCGCGAGCGCTTAATTGGTAACGATGGTCGTGAAGTCGAATCACTGCAAACGGCGCAAGTATCTAACTTAACGTACGATACAGCAAATGGTCGTTATGAATCGCCAATCAGCGATGGTGTAGTTACTAAAGGTGGTTCTATTTCAGTGGTGTTTGAAAAAGAACTCGCTAACGATTTTGCCATTAACATGCGCAGTAAATACGCTAAATACCAACACGAATTTAATTTATTTTTAGACGGCGACGGTATTATTAATGTACCTGAAAGCCAAGACGACTTCTTAGCTAACAGAGGGCTAGGTGATGCAAGCGGTGCTGAGTTTTCTTATGTTAATTCAGGTGTCGCACTTGCAAGTGATGACTTACTATTTGCTAACCGTATTTTAGACCGCGACCGCCCAGCTGAAGATTTTTCTGCAGAATTTAATATCATCAAAAGTATTTTTGTAGGTGATTTTAGCCACGATATTACAGTTGGTACATTTTTCTCGCACAGTGAAGCCGACGACGATAACGTTATTACAACTTATTTAGGTGAGTTTAATAACAATCCTCGCTTAATCGACTTAACGTATACCGATGTTAATGGCGATGAGGTTCAGTACACTCAAAATGGTATTAGTGGCCCAGGTATTTCTTATACTAACCAAACCATTAGCGCTACCCGCAGAGCATTGTACGTAGCGGATCAAATGGAAAGTGACGATTGGATTTTTGACTTTGGTGTTCGCTACGAAGAAATTGAAGGAAAAATTAGTCGCGAAGGCAGCCAAGTAGTTCAGATTTCAGATGATCCAACGCTTGCACCTAACTTACAAGTTAACACTACGGGCAGTGGTGTAATGACTTACGGCGAAGTCGACACGTCTGAATTTGCTGTATCAGGAGCGGCGTTATATCGCTTAACTGACAATTTAAATGTATATGCCAATGCATCTCGCGGGTTTTTCTTCCCAGAAATTAGGGGTATTCAGTTTAATGATTTAGGCGAGCCAGCTAGCTACGAAGCCGAAATTGTTGAGCAAGGCGAGCTAGGTGTTAAGTTTTTTGATAACGACTTTAGCGGCAGCATTGCGTTATTTAGAACTGACTTAAAAGACAGACGCAGCGTAGACTTTGTAAATGATGGTAATGGGGGCGTATTAGAGCTGCCAGTAATGCAATCAACTAAAGCAACGGGTGTGGAGCTTACCGGTCGTTACGATATTACCGATGAGTGGGCTGTTGATGCCAATATGACCTATACCGATCACGAATTTACTGAGTTTGACTCAGACCCTTCTATTATTGGTAACGAATTACGTCGTAAACCAAAAATATTATTTAACTCATCTATTAGCTACACCGCAGATAACTGGGATGCATCGATTTACCATAACTTTACCGGTAAAAACTATGCTAACGACTCAAACTCGGTAGAACTTGATTCATTCCACTTATTTAGATTTGATGCAGGATATAACTGGCAAGTTGCACCAGAGCAAACAGTACGCTTAAGCGTTGGGGTATTTAATCTGTTTGATTCTGACGGTGTTACTGAAGGTTCACCTCGTCTAGGTAACAGCCAAACGGCAGATAACCCATACTTTGTAGGTCGCCCAATTCTCCCACGACGCGTTACTTTAAGAGTTAAATACGACTTTTAAATAAATGCTTTATGCCTATTAACTCACTTTGGGGTTAATAGGCTTTTTGCATTGTGATGCATTTTTCAGCTAAGTTAGCTACAGGTTTATCTTTTTGACTAGGCTCGTTTATTCAAAAAGGTAAGGGCAGGTAGCCGCTTGGTATTTTAATTTTGAAAAGGCGCAGTGTTTTCATATTGTGAATACGCGAATTAATTATGAATATATTAGATTTTTCAATAGTTGCTCTTTATCTTGGTGCCTTATTGGTAATGGGATTTATGCTACGCGAACAAACCAATAAAAGTGATTACTTTTTAGGGGGTAAAAGCTTAGGTTGGAAACCTTTGGCTTTGTCGGTAATGGCCACTCAGCTTTCGGCTATTAGCTTTATTTCGGCTCCTGCATTTGTTGGTTTGCGTGAAGGCGGTGGTATGCAATGGCTCTCGTATGAGCTGGGTGTTCCGCTGGCGATGATTTTAATTTTAGCGACTATTTTACCCAAGCTTTATAAAAGCGGCATTGTCAGTATTTACGATTATTTAGAAATGCGCTTTGGCCGCTCAACCCGTGTGCTTATTAGTGTGGTGTTTCAATTTAGCCGTGCGTTTGCCACCGGCATTATGATTTACGCGGTATCGCTTATTTTACAAGGCACCATGGGGATAGAAGCATGGCAAGCAATTGTACTAACGGGAGTTATAACCGTTTTGTATTCACTGCAAGGCGGGATGAAAGCTGTAGTGTACGGTGATGCGATTCAAATGATCATCATTGTATTGGGTACTATTGCTTGTATTGGATTTGGATTATATCACTTAGGTGGGGTTGATACCTTTATTGCCAATATTGATTCGAGCCGATTAGAAGCGATTAAGTTTGATTCATTTGGTTTTAGTGGAGATGGCTTTGGCTTTTTACCGATGATTTTTGGTGGTGTGGTACTTTACGCCTCTTACTATGGGTGTGACCAAACGCAAGCGCAACGTGCGCTCAGTGCAAAAGATCCTAAAAACCTACGCTACATGATTTTAGCAAATGGTGTAGTGCGCTTTCCTATTACTATTTTATATTGTGTGTCGGGTTTAATTGTAGGCACACTGGCAATGAGTAACCCTGAATTTTTAGCAAAAATTCCAGCAGATAACCCTGATTGGATGATGCCTATATTTATTTTAGATTACCTACCGCACGGCTTAATTGGTTTGTTAGTTGTCGCTATTTTGTCGGCAGCGATGTCGTCACTTAGCTCTGCAATTAATTCACTTTCGGCGGTAAGTATTGAAGATTACAGCCGTATATCTAATAAAGAGCTAGACCAACCATCTTACTTAAAGTTAGCAAAATACTTAGGTTTAGCATGGGGCGCAATTACCTTAGTACTATCACTTTTTGCCGGTGACATAGCGCCGACCATTATTGAAGCTATTAACAAAGTCGGCTCGTTATTTTATGGCCCAATACTGGCAGTATTTTTAGTTGCTGTATTAAGTAAACGCAGTGCTGCATTGCATGCCAATATTGGCTTAATTAGTGGTGTATTAATTAATTTGTTGGTGTCGGTATTTGCGCCAGATGTTTTTTGGTTTTGGTGGAATTTTATCGGTTTTGTAAGCGCTGCGGTGATCATTTATGTTACGAGTCGTTTAATTCCAAGAGAGGTAAACGAAGTCACAAAAGTACAAAATGCCGAGACAGTATCAAACTCAATTTTAACTGGCAAAGATATCGTTATGCTACTTAGCATGTTTATTGTGATGATATTAATTTGTTTAGCTATTCCTTCAATTTTTTCGTGAGCTGTGACTAATGGATTCTAAAAAGTTGTTTTTAATTGATTTATTTACCACTGCGGTAAATGCCTGCAAACCGAGTGCTTGCATGAGTAAGTATTTAGAAAATGTAGATGCAAGCAAAGGTTTGTGTGTAGTTGGGGCGGGTAAAGCCGCCGCTGAAATGGCCGCCGAAGTTAATCGCTTTTATGGTGATAAATGTTTTGGCGCAGTGGTAACACGTTATGGCTACGAAAGTAGCGGTGATACTGGGCGAATTAAAGTGCTTAGTGCAAACCACCCAACACCAGACGATAACAGCTTAGCTGCTGGCAAAGAGTTATTGGAGCTTGTAAAAAATAATCCGGCTGATATTCCTATTTTGTTTATTATTTCGGGCGGCGGTTCGTCGTTGATGTGCCTACCTGTTGATGATGTGCCTTTTTCACAAAAGCAAAAGCTTAATCAGTTTTTACTTAGAAGTGGTGCAAGCGTTGATGAAATAAATGTAGTGCGTAAGCAGTTGTCACTTGTTAAAGGCGGTAAGTTAGCGCAGGCCGCTAAGTCGGATTACGTTACGCTTATTATTTCAGATGTAGTGGGGGATAAACCAAGTGATATAGCATCAGGCCCTACTATTAGCGATGGCAGTACTAAAGCCGCTGCACTGGCTATTTTACAAAAGTACAATTGGCCGGTAATTACAGAGGTTCAAGCGCATTTATTAAAACCAGAGCAAGAACGAGTTGCTGATACCGTGGGTGAGTACTTTATTATTGCAAATGCGCAGCATGCTATTGATAGCGCTATAGGTGTTGCACAGCACGAAGGCTGGGAAACCCAGGTACTAGGGTATGATATTCAAGGCGAGGCTAAAGAAGTTGCAAAGCAACATGCGGCTATCGCTCTTGAGCAAAAAGCCCAAGGCAAGCGCGTTATGTTGTTCTCAGGTGGCGAGCTTACCGTAACCGTTGCTGATGTTTATGGCGATGGCGGGCCCAATCAGGAATACTTAATGGCGTTGGCTGAGGTACTTAATGGCGAAGCGGGTATTTACGCACTTGCTTGTGATACCGATGGTGTTGATGGTAGTAAAGATGTAGCGGGTGCGTATATAAATAACAGTACGATTGCTCGCGCACAAGATGCAGGCGAAAACTTACACGCACAGTTAGAAGGACATAATAGCCATCAGTTTTTTAAAGCCATTGATGATTTAATTATTACTGGGCCAACTAACACAAATGTGAATGATTTTAGAGTGATAGTGATTGAGTAGGCGCAGTTTGCCCACTTGTTCTTTATAATGGTTTCACGTAATCTTGTGCTCCAATTTTGTTAGGGTTAATAGCTATGTTTTCGTTAAACAACAGTAACTTATTACGCTCTGGTTTTGAGCTTGGAAAAGGCGAAAAACTATTTCAAGATATTGAGCGCGATATTATAAAAGTGGTGTTTTGGGAAAAGTGCGTAACTCAAAGTCATATTGTGAGCGCAACTCGTATTCCACAGCAAACTGTGTCGCGTTTACTTAAGTCGTTAACCCAACACGGTGTAATTGTACAAACTGATACGCTAATACCTAATAAAAAAGGCAAACCTGGGTTTGGCATTGCCCTTAATCCCGATTACGGATTTACCTTTGGCTTAGCTATTTTGCTTGATGCTATTTCGCTTGCTGTAATGGACTTTACGGGAAAGGTGGTTTACACCCATATGCAGCTAATGTCGGATATGAGCATTAATAATGTGCTTAAATGTGCACAAAAGCTGGTGGAAGATATAAGCGCAGAGCGCGATATTCCGAGTGAAAAAGTACTGGGGATGGGCGTGGGGATCTCTGGCTTTTTTAGCTCAATGGACGGTAAAATGAATACCCACCATATGCTAGAAGAGTGGTCGCAGGTTGATATTATCGATATTGTGTCGCAGCATTTTCAACTCCCTACTTGGGTTGTTAACGATGCAACAGGCGCAGCTGCAGGCGAGGGCGTTGCAGGTATTGGTCGTGAGTACAAAAACTTTGTTTATATGTTTGTATCGGCCGCATTTGGTGGTGGTATTGTAAATAATGGCGACGTACTGCGCGGTACATACGGAAATGCAGGTGAGCTTGGCGACATGCTACCGCCTAAATTATATGCCCACCCTAATCTTGAATTATTAAAACGTATTTTGAAAAAAAATGGCGTAGCGGTTACTTCTATTTACGACCTGCATGACAACTTTGACCCCGATTGGCCAGGCGTTGAAGAGTGGCTGTTTAAAGTTCAAGACTCATTTGATTTAGTGGCAACCTGTTGCTCTGCATTATTAGATGCTGAAGCGATTATTATTGGTGGCCATATTCCAAAAGAGTTGGCTGAAAAGGTTATTGCACGTACAGAGGTTTATGCACAATTTAGACGTGGCGCTAAACGCCCTATGCCTAAGTTGGTGGTATCTAATATTGATAATTTTCCGGTATCAATTGGCGCAGCCACATTGCCATTTAGAGAATTGTGTTTGTAGGGTAAAAAACACACATTTTAAAAACAAAAAAGCCGATATTGTTTATGCAATATCGGCTTTTTTGTTTGGGTTACTTACTCTTCAACGAATGCCTCGCCTTGTGTCATCCACTTTGCAGCTGGTTTGCCTTTTAAGTAATGATCAAAGTATTGCATCATACGCACTGAAAAATCGACCTGATTAGGAAACTTTTTCAAGTGGTGTGGTTCACCCTCGTATTGTAAAAATGTAGCGTCTTTTCCTGCACGGCGTAGTGCTAAATAATACTGCACGCTTTCATGCCAAGGCACTGCATCATCTTTGTCGCCAGACATGATTAAAATAGGCGTATTAACTTTGTCTGCAAAAAATACTGGTGAGTTTTCTATGTACAGCTCTGGTGCTTCAAATAAGTTTTTACCTATACGGCTTTGCCCTGTTTCGTATTGAAATTGACGTGCAAGACCCGATTTTAAACGTATGCCACTGTAAGCACTTGTCATGTTTGATACTGGCGCGCCAGATACAACCGCTTTAAACATATTTGTTTGGGTTATCATAAACGCACTTTGATAACCTGCCCAAGAGTGACCTTGTAAGCCTATTTTACCTGGGTCGGCTATGCCTAAATCTATTAATTTTTGGGTGGCGTTTATCATGGTTTGCGTTGACGATTTACCTGGGTGACCTATTTCAAAACGAATGTCTGGTAAAAATACTGCATAACCGTTTGAGGTAAACATAGGGAAGTTAGGGCGATGGTTTAATTCCATTTTAGGAAAATCAAACATACGCTGGCTCATGTAACGGTAAAAATACACAACCACAGGCACTTTATCGCCTTTTTTATAGCCCGCAGGTTTTATTAGTACGCCTTGTAAGTCTTCGCCATCAAAACCTTTATAGCTTATCAGCTCTGGCTTTTCGCCCCAGGCAAAATTACTAATTTGTGGGTTTAGCGTGGTCACTTGTTTTGGTGCGCTAAAGCTAAAATCTGTTTGGTAGTAATCAGGAAATTGATTATAAGTTTGCTCGGTAAATATGTATTTATCAGCCTTTTTAGCTTTTTTAACCATATCAAAGCGTTTATTACCGCTAAGTACCTTAGTTAGTGTGTTAGTGGCTAAGTCGAGCTTTGCAACTTCGCTTTGTTTAGTTTGTAAGTTAATTGCAGAGACAAGTAATGTATCGCCTTTTTTAAAGCCTACTTGGGTTTTATCAAGCTTAATAATACGGTACTGCGTATTGCTTTGTTTACCATTAGTTAAGCGTTTAGCTTGCTGCGTTTTTACGTCAAATGCCCAAATATCGTATTTACTATAAGCAAGCACTTGGCTGCTATCGAGCATCCAACCAGCAAAACCATAACCAGGTTGAGTAGATGGGTAGTCGTGTTTATCATCAGCAAAGGTTGCCTGAATCGCTTTTGTAAGCGGTGTTACTTTATTATTTTTTAAATCTTTTAGCTGTATTTGGCTATCGTTAAAATAAGCCGCAAATTCACCATTTGGTGCAAGGCTTGGTCTAAATGGGTAGTTGCTAATAATGGGTGTTTGCTTACCTGTATTTATATTTACTGCAAAGTAATCAGCAAAAAAACCGCCGTACATTATTTTTTCTAGGTAGGGAATGTTTGATGAGCCAAGTAAAGATACATCTCGCTGAGGGTTTAGTGCAACCTCAGGCATATTAGTGGTACTTAGCTGTACCACTTTTTGCGAGTTAACGTGATATACCACACTGTAATGGCGATTTTTATTAACTTCGTTCCATTGCTGCTCTTCACGTGGTTTTATTTGCGCATCGTTGTTGTGCCATACATCTAAACCTTTGTGTTCACGAATTGTGTCAAAATCGTATAGTGAGGCTTCATCGGTATATTCTTTGGCTTTTACTTTAGCTGCTAATTTTGGATGGTTTTCAAAATATAAACGCTCGCCATTTTCTGACCATTCAAGGGAGGCTGTTTTACCTAGGGTCCATGTTTTATTAGGTGAGGCTATTGTTGAAAGTTTATCGTTTTTATATAGCTGTAAAGTGTAGCTTCGGCGGCGCGTGTCATCATTTACATAATTACCCAGTGTAAACGCTGCAATATTGTCAGTTGGGTGCCACGCTATTTTATTTGCGATTACGCCCGGTTCATCAATTAATACGCTGCAATTAAAGTCACTTAGCTCAATTAACGCTATTTGGTTGTTATTACCATCGCTGTAACTTTGACTCACTAATAGCTGGCTGTTAGTTGAGTTAATAGCGTAGCTAAATACGTTTTCTATTGTATGGGTGCGTTTATCAGATAAATTTACGATAACAAGCGCATAGCTCTTATCTTTTTTATCGGGCGTGATAGCGTTATCTTCTTCGTTTTTAGTGCTATCGGTTTTATCGTCTACTTTTGCGTCATCGTCTTTTTTATTCAAACGATAAGCAAGCCACATTCCGTCATCTGATAACGTGTAATCTTTTACATCAGCAAAGCTTTGTTGGGCACCTGATTGTGTGTTTACGAGTACCAGATTGTTTTTAAGAGTGTCTTTTTTTTTGGTTGTTTCTTTTTCAAGTAAGGTAGGTACTTGTGTAAAAGCGACCCAGTTAGCGGCTTTATTAATATGAGGCTTAGTGCCGCGTTCTACTTCTGCGATGAGTGTATTGCTTTGTAGTGAGTAAACTTGGCCAGTTGCATTTCCACGATACGGCGTTGCACTAAAAGTGAGTACTTGACCATTGTCAGACAGTTGTGTGCTTTTAGCTGATTTAAAACCAAATACGTCTTTAAATTGCAGCGATTCTTTAGCGTGTATAGCGGCGCTAGTTAAGCTGGCAATGAGTGCTGTGCTTAATAGGGTGAGTTTTGTTTTCATTATTGATTCTCGTATTATGACATTGTTTCATTGTAACGAGTTTGGTTCATAATTCGAGCGGATCAGATAAATGGCAGCTATATACGACAAAACGACCCGCAGGTCGTTTTTTAGTATTCAATTTATTAATTTAGCAAACATTACAGCCAAATTTTTTGTAGCTCAAGCCATTGCTTTTCAAATTGAACACTTGGTTTGGCTTTAAAATCACTACGTACAAACTGATTCATTTTGCCTTCAACGTAGGCAAGCAAAAAGTTTGCAAGTGTAAGCTCATCACTTTGAAAGTTTTTACCCTCACGTAATTTGCGCTCACGAAGTACTTGTTTAAACTGAGTTTCTAGTTTTTCAAACAAGGTTTGTACACGTTCACGTAAACGTTCCTGCTCACCTTGCAGAGCATCGCCCGTTAAAATGCGAGTAATACCTGGGTTTTTTTCAGCAAAGGTTAGAAGTAATAATAGAATGTTATAAATGCGCGTTTGGCTTTCTTTTTCGTTTTCAATAATAATATTTATACGAGATAAAAGGGTATCTTCAATAAACTCAATTAAGCCCTCAAACATACGCGCTTTGCTCGGAAAATGACGATATAGCGCAGCTTCAGACACACCCACCTCAGCAGCTAGTTTTGCTGTGGTGATGCGTTGTCCTAAATTAGTTTCTAACATTTGTGCGAGTGCTTGCAGTATTTGCTCTTTGCGATTACTTCTTTTTGTCGCAGGCATGAACATTCCTTTTTATTAGTTATTCTTAGTGGCGCAGTTAAGAACCCTAGTCATTTTTTGTTCAAATGAATGGCGTATGTTAATGTTTTATTCAGTTTGTTTCCAGCCTTTTTATAGATGTTTAGCCAGCTGTTCGATCACCTTGCGAGCTATTTCTATTTTACTTGTTGTTGGTAATTCTAGTTGTTCATTGTGCCAGTACAGTGTTAAAGCATTATGATCGGAATTAAACCCTAAGCCACTTTTTGATACGTCATTAGCGCAAATCATATCTAGATTTTTATTTTGTAGTTTACCTTTAGCATAGCTTTCTACATTTTGAGTTTCGGCGGCAAATCCAACCGTATAGGGGCGGTTTTGTGTAAGGTTTGCAATAGCTGCAATTACGTCAGGGTTTTTAGTTAAAGTAAGGGTAAGTTCGTCGCCTTGCTTTTTCATTTTTTGAGTCGCAATGTTTGCAGCTCGATAGTCCGCAACAGCAGCGCAACCTATAAAAGCATCTGATTGTGGTGCATAGGTAAGTGACTCAGTTAATAGCCCCTCAGCGCTTTCTATATTGATAAGGTTTACACCAGTAGGGACTTTTATAGTGACAGGACCCGAAATTAAATTAACCTTAGCACCGAATTGCAAAGCAGCTTCTGCCAGTGCATAACCCATTTTTCCAGAGCTGTGATTAGATATAAAGCGTACCGGATCGAGAGGCTCTCGCGTTGGGCCTGCCGTTATTGTAATTGTTTTTCCTGCAAGTAATTGCGGTTGCTCTTTCGCTGTACATAGTGCAACTAGCTCATGTGGCTCTAGCATGCGTCCAGCGCCTACATCGCCACATGCTTGCTCACCTTTACCTGGGCCCCAAATAAGTACGTTACGTGCTTTTAATGTGGTCAAATTTGCTTGCGTAGCTGCGTGTGCATACATTTGCTGGTTCATGGCTGGTGCTATGGCTACTTTTGCAGGCGTTGCTAGCAATAGCGTTGTTAGTAGGTCGTCAGCAATGCCTGCTGCCATTTTAGCAATAATATTGCAGGTAGCTGGAGCAACTAAAATTAAGTCAGCCCATTTTGCAAATTCAATATGCCCCATTGAAGCTTCAGCAGAAGGGTCAAGTAACGAGTCAGAGACTGTTTCTCCACTAACAGCTTGCATGGTCAGTGGTGTAATAAAGTGTTTAGCTGATTCAGTCATAACTACTTTTACTTCACAACCAGCGTCTTTTAATCGCCTAACGAGTTCTGCACATTTATAAGCTGCAATACCGCCGGTAATACCTAGTACAATTTTTTTGTTTGTTAAGTTAGTCATGGATGTTCATCAGTTTTTATTAAATATTGGGCTTAAAATAACAAATCTTTACCCGTACAGCGAAGTTTTTTAATTCGAAATAACAGGCTAAATTTTAAATTTGCATTACATTTATAAGACACTTTCGCCTCTCAAGGATGAATAATGCAACTTACTTCACTTCCAAACTCACTTCGACCTCGTGAAAAATTGATCGCAAAAGGAGCTAAAGCGCTTACTGATGCTGAGCTCCTTGCCATATTTTTACGAACAGGGTTACCAGGAATGAATGTAATTGAGTTGGCTCAGCATCTATTAAACGAGAATAAAACACTGCATAATTTGTTTAATGCCAGTATTGAAGAGTTTTGCTCTCAAAAGGGGTTAGGGACCGCTAAATATGTACAGCTACAAGCTGTGTTAGAGCTAAGCCAGCGCTATATGCAGGAGCGTTGCCAGCGAGATGCGGTATTTAATTCGCCAAACTCAGTTTATGACTACCTAACAATTCAAATGCGAGGCTTGCAACAAGAAGTATTTATGGTGTTATACCTAGATAGCCAAAATAGATTAGTAAAAGATGAAATACTTTTTTATGGCACAATTAATTCTGCCAGTGTTTATCCGCGTGAAGTGGTAAAGGCTGCCCTTAAAAATAATGCAGCCGCTGTTATTTTTGCACATAATCACCCAAGTGGTATTGCAGAACCGAGCCAAGCAGACAAACTTATTACGAATAAATTGCAGCAAGCACTGCAATTGGTCGACATAAGTGTGCTTGATCACATCATTGTTGGTGGGGAAGCGTGTGTTTCGTTTGCAGAGAGAGGCCTTATTTAGCTTTGTTAGATACAGAAGTGTGTTAAAAATGAGCTGTTTAACGTATTTTGGCAAATTAGTTTAATTTAAATGCAGTTTTTACTTTCCCTAAGGGCATTCGATCTTTATAATTAGCCGCTATCAAATTTACATATATGAGCTGATTGGATAGATCAGTGTTTGATCTTTGCCTGTAAAAGCTGTATAAAGAGCGCCCTTCGATTTATCTCTAGGGCGGAAATACACGGCCTTAGATTAAATTAAGCTCGAGCGAAGTTATTGGAGATATATAGACATGTCTAAAGTATGTCAAGTTACAGGTAAGCGTCCTGCGGTTGGTAATCACCGTTCACACGCGAGAAACGCGACTAGACGTCGTTTCCTACCTAACCTACAAACACACCGTTTCTGGGTTGAAAGTGAAAAACGTTTTGTAACATTACGCACTACTACTAAAGGTATGCGTATTATCGATAAAAAAGGCATCGACACGGTTCTTACAGAAATCCGTGCTCGCGGCGAAAAAGTTTAAGGATCTGAATCATGCGCGATAAAATCCGTTTAGTTTCAACTGCCGGTACTGGTTTTTTCTACACTACTGACAAAAACAAACGTAACATGCCTGAGAAGATGGAAATCAAAAAGTTTGATCCAAAGATTCGTAAACATGTTCTTTTTAAAGAAGCTAAAATTAAGTAATTTTATCTCTTTTAGAATTTAAAAACCCAGCTTAGGCTGGGTTTTTTGTTTTTTAAAATATGATTAGGGCGTGTTAATCGTTGTGGATTGAAATTTGTTCAACCTAGGGGCACAATTAAATCGCGGCGCGAGGTTTGTAACCTAGTGGGCTAAGTAAAAATCGAGCAAAGCTTCCGCGTCCTGCTTACGCCCCTTACCTACGTTCATGTAGGCGACAAGGAGTTAATTGTCCCTAGAAAGAACCCACCGGGCAGCGCATGTTTGGCATTTATGCTGCATTATCGCCTATTTATGGGGAGCAACCACGCACGATAGGCTCTGCCTTGCCTTAATACCAACATGCTGCTGCAAATTCAACCACCAAAAAACAACACGCCCTAACAAATTGACATAAAAAAACCTCGTTGGCATAACCAACAAGGCTTTTAAATTAATTAGCGAAAACACATTAGATTTTTGTGAATGCATCTTGTAGTGGTGGTACTACTTGCTTTTTACGGCTCAGTACACCATCTAACCATACTTTATCATTCTCAGGTTTTACACCGTAAGCCTGCTCAACTAAGTTTGCATCGTCAGATACAATTAGCATTTCTGAGCCTTCTTTCATTATATCGGTAAGCAGTAAAAATACAGAGTGGCGGTTGCCCTCAACTTTTAGCTTAGCAATATCGGCTGCAAGGTCTGCTTTAATATCGTCAAAAACAGCAAGGTCGATTACTTCTAGTTGGCCAATGCCTACTAGGTTTCCGTTCATGTTGAAATCTTTAAAGTCACGCATTACTAAATCACGTGCTGGTGTGTCTTCTACCGCAGATTTAACGCGGAACATATCCATACCAAGCTCTTTAAAGTCTTCGATGCCTGCAATTTCAGCAAGCGCTTCAACACATTTAATATCGGCTGTGGTACATGTTGGCGATTTAAATATAACGGTGTCGCTTAAAATTGCACACATCATAATACCCGCGATGTCTTTAGGGATTTCTACGCTGTAGAAGTCGTACATCATTTTAATAATGGTGTTTGAACAACCAACAGGACGAATCCAACATTCAAGCGGAGTAGATGATGTTAAGTCACCTAATTTGTGGTGATCTACCACGCCAACAACGCGCGCTTGGTCGATATCATCAGGTGCTTGTGTTTTTTCTGTGTGATCTACAATATACACATCTTCACCCGCGTAGCTTAATTTAAGCTCTGGTGCTTCGAAGCCAAATTTATCAAGGATAAATTGAGTTTCAGGTGAAATTTCACCAAGACGAGTTGGAATTGCTGGCTCATCGATTTGGTTTTTTAAATAAGCCAGTGCAATTGCACCACAAATAGAATCTGAATCTGGGATTTTATGGCCCACTACATACATAGACATTGACGGAACTCCTTTAAATTTGCCAATATTCTAACAAAGTCTGCGCCCTTTAACATATAGACAGTGCAATTAAGTTTTAGTTACACTTTAAAATCTTGAATTTACTAGGTGTATAAATATGCGACTGGGCCGTAAAGGTTGGAACAACGTTATAATATTTTCGATGTTGATTATGATCTTCTTTTTAAATGGCTGGCATAAGCAACTTTTTGGAGGGGAGGATAAACAAACATTACAAGCTGTACTCCCCCAGCAAAGTTTTGTACTGACACTGCAATTTGTTGATCAAAAAATTGAGCGCATAGGAACAAGTTGGCGTACAACACCACTACAAAAAGATATACCGCTTGTGTGGCAAGCATCTGAGCAGCAGCTTAGTGATTTAGTTAACCAATGGCAAAGCGCGGCGTTAATGGGGGTTAATGAGTCTGTTGTTTTTAACCCTAATGCACCTTTATACGTTGCTACATTTGAGTTAGCTGGCGAAAGTATGCCGTGGGTTTATTTGCTCTACAAAGGCGATGGGCAATATTATTTACTCGAAAAGAGAAGCCAGCGAATACTCGCACTCGATTTAAAAACTGCTCAGCAGTTATTTCCTAGTTTTGATTTTTCACAAAGTGAGTCTAATTAATGCCTGAATTACCAGAGGTAGAAGTGAGCCGAATGGGCATCACTCCCCACGTACAAAACCAAGTTGTTACTAAGGTAAATATTTACAATGCCAGTATGCGCTGGCCAGTGCCCGATGACGTGTATCAACTTGAAGGGCTAGTTGTTACAAGTATTGAACGACGAGCTAAATACTTACTTTTACACTGTGAGCTTGGCAGTACTATTTTACATTTGGGTATGTCAGGTAATTTACGTGTTGTAGATAAAAGTGAGCCGCTTAAAAAGCATGACCATGTAGAGTTTATTTTTGGCAACGGTAAAGCACTGCGCTTAAACGATCCTCGTCGCTTTGGTTGCTGCTTATGGCAAGAGCCCGGTGAAGTGCATAAGCTACTCTCTAAGCTTGGTCCTGAGCCGCTTACCGATGATTTTTTTGCTAAACGCGTGTACGAACAATCGCGCAATAAAAAAGTACCCGTAAAGCAATTTATTATGGATAACGCAGTGGTGGTTGGTGTTGGTAATATTTACGCGAATGAATCGTTATTTAAAGCGGGTATACATCCAAAGCGAGAAGCGGGAAAAGTATCGCTCAAACGTTATCAAGCACTTATCCCTATTATAAAAGACACGCTTGCTGCGGCCATTATGCAAGGTGGTACAACGCTTAAAGACTTTGCACAAAGTGATGGTAAGCCCGGGTATTTTGCTCAAGAGTTATTAGTATATGGGCGCAAAGGCAAGCCATGTATGACGTGCGAAAACGAATTAGAAGAAATTAGATTAGGGCAACGCAGTACTATTTTTTGCTCAAATTGCCAAAAGTAGTTATTTAAATATTTAGTTATTTGAATTTTATCGATTCTAAATTTAATGAGATTTAAGGGGCCAGCTTTAAAAGCGGGCCCTTTATTTTAAAGCTCAAACGGTGCTACACCGACTGCTTTCATTTTATATCCTACCTGTGCGATTTCGCCCGACCATGTTTCTGTGCTTATTATTCCGGTTACAACGATTGCGTCGTACAGACTATCTATAGGCACACCACCTTTAATCGTTACATGGATTATTTGATTTGGCGGTGGTGGTGGTACGTGTATACAGGCGCCAAAATAAGGCACGAGTAAAAACTCAGTAATGACTTCGCTATCGCCCTCAAGTGGCACAACAAAACCTGGCAAACTTACCGATTGACCATCAAGCGCTTTTACCACTGGTGCATCTAAATCAGGTTGCACCCAGTTTTGATCGCTACCTTCGTGATTAGCTTGTGCTTGAGTGTCTATTTGCATATGACCTTTGGGAATTAAGTCTTCCCAAAAAATTTCTTTTGGTGGATTGGCATAGCTCGCTACGCTTATAAATAATAAGCTAATAGCTGCAATGTATTGAAAAGCTGTTTTAAAAAATGTCATAAAATACCTAAAAATTATGCTTTTATACTCATGCCATCGCTGAGTGAATAAAAATAAGCGCGAGTAGCGGGTATTAAGCCAATAATAAAACCTGCGGCCATAATAACCCCGATTAAGCCCAGTTCATAGTAAGAGAGCATTGTGATATTTACGCTTATACCAGCATGGCTTTGTAAGTAACCGCCAGCTGAAAAAATAACTAAGTAATAAAGCGCACTACCTACTAGGCAACCAAGTAAAGTTGTCAGTAATGACTCAATACTTATAAGTGTAAATAAATGCCAAGGGCGAGCGCCTACTGAGCGCAATATAGCAAGTTCGCGACGTCGCTGGCTCAAGTTTGCAAGCAATGTCGTTAACATGCCAAGTAAGCTTACTAACACGACAACAGCTGAGAATAGCAATAGTATTTTTTCTACTATGGCGAGCATTTCCCATAACTCTTTAAGTGTTACGGTTGGCATAATGCCAAGTAAGGCTTCTTGCTTATATTGATTTATATTGCGCCTAATTTGTAATGTGTACAAAGGCGAATTAAATCCCATTAGAAATGCTGTAATTTGCTTTGGATGACCAACTAGGTTGTTATGTTCGTCATGCTCATGCTCATGCTCATGCTCATGCTCATGCTCATGCTCATGCTCATGCTCATGCTCAAGGCTCGCTTTACCGCCGTGAATTAAATCGATTGCAGCCAAAGGAATATGCAGCGTTTTATCAACTGGCGTGCCTGTAGGGTTTAAAATGCCGACGATTTTAAATGGATTATCGTCATGATGATGAAAACTAGTATTCCCCATGCCGTGCGATATAACAATAGAGTCGTTAAGTTTGTAGCCTAACTTATTAGCGACTTCACTACCTAGCACCACTTCGTTAATTGCGGCAAAAGGGTGGCCTTTGTTAAAGGTTAAATTTTGTTTTTTTGCAAAGCGATAATGGCTAAAGTAATCAAATGTTGTGCCTAGTACCGCTTGGCCTTTATGGCTGTCGCCTAGGCTTATAGGTATGCTCCACTTTACGCCTCGCTGACTTGTTATGTATTCATAACTTTTCCAACTTACGCCGTTATTAGTATGGCCAATTCTAAATACCGAAGAAAGCAGCAACTGTATGTCGCCGGTACGCGCACCCACAATTAAATCAGTGCCCGAAATAGTATTACTAAAACTACTTTTAGCATCAATTCGTACACGTTCAATACTCAAAAGTAGCATTACACTAATTGCGATAGTAAATAATGTAAGCAGTACACTTGCGCGGCGATTTAATAAGCTTTTGTAAGCAAGTTTAGCGATGATCATACCTGCTCCTGCAAATTTATAAGGTCAATGGAGCGGTTAAATAAAGGCTTTAGTGTTTCATCGTGGCTCACAAATACCAGCGTACTATCAGATAACTTTGCTTGTTTAAACAGTAGCTTTATAAAGTTTTCACGATTATTTGTATCGAGTGCTGATGTGGGCTCATCTGCAATTATTATTTCAGGGCTGCCTATAAATGCACGAGCGGCAGCAACGCGCTGTTGCTGTCCAATACTAAGCTCTGCTACATCCTTATGATGATACTGCGCAGTAAGCCCTAAAGCATTTAATAATCGTATGGCTTCTTGTTGTAAGGCAGAGTTTTTATTTGATGATTGCTTTAATATTTTTTGTTTTCGGCTTTTTGAAAACTCACACCCAAGCGTTATATTTTCAATAGGAGTTAAATAAGGAAGCAGGTTAAAGTTTTGAAAAATGTAGCCAATGTGATCCGCTCTAAAAACATCACGGGTGGTATTGCTTAATGTAGTTAGGTTTTGTTTTAAAATTAATACCTCACCGCTAGTGGCTGTATTAATGCCAGCAAGAATCGCTAATAAGGTCGATTTACCTGAGCCACTAGGGCCGTGTAAAAAAATATGCTCCCCTTTTTCTATAGCTAACTCTTTTATGTTGAGCGTGAGTGAGCTATCGCTTTTATGCCACTTAAAAGTTACGTTTTTCAGGTTTATCATTATCAGGTTACCAACCCCAGTAGTTTAGATCTTTACGCATTTTTAGCTGTCTTATTATATTTAATGGTTTGGGTTTTAGTTTTTCGTTACTTTGTAAAAATTCATTAGCTGCATTTAATACGCGCTGACTAGATTGGCCATCGGTATACGGGTGAAGTTCTTGGCAATAGCTTTCAATATTTTGCATTAAATCACTAGGTTTAGTAAGCGCGTGTTCAACAGCTGCTTCTACTTCATCAGCGTCGGTAATATCAAGTAAATGAGGAAGTGGTTTTTGATTACAAAACGTGACTACCGGTTTGCGTAGTAGTAAAAACATTAAAAGAACTGACGATGTATCGCACAGCATGACATCAGCAGCTTGCAGTAACGGCAAAACGTTATCGGTTTCAATAAATGTTAGATTTTCGTTACTCAGCGCTTTATATTTTTTAACCCATTCGGTAGGCATTTTAGGATGAAACTGCATTAAGATACGCCACTTACCTTGTTCACTAAAATGTTTTATTTGCTCATATAATTTAGGAGCAAGTGATAGCTTTCGTGAGAAAGTAGAGCATATAAGTAAAGTAGGACGAGGGTCGTCGCTTACATAAGGATTATTTGAAGTATTACTAAAAAGTGGATCGAGTGTTGGCCAGCCAGTTTCTGTTACTTTAAAGAAACCATGCTGCTTAGCTAGCTCTTTAAATCGGGTTGTTGTATTTGGGCCTTGCGTACAATATAAATCGTAACAACCACGAATAGTAAAATGACCACGATTACCTTCAGAACTGCGCTTTTCAGAATTAAAACCATGAAATACAGCTACTTTTTTACCCGGAATAAAACTAGGTACTATATTTCCCGGTATAAATGTAATGTTTGGAGCCCAGCTTTTAACATCTTTTATGGTATGTAAACGTGGCTCGTCTGTGGTTAAAAAATCGGGGTTTACTTCACTACCCGCTAAAAACCAGCGTACTTCACCACCATGTGCCAATATTTGCGCCTGCAAGGGTCTCAAGATAGCGTATGAATAATTCTGAGAAATATACATTAAGTATTTTTTATTTTTAGTGGCAGTTAAGTAGTTCAAGCTATCTCCTCAGGCTGGTTAGCACATTAAGTTTACCCCATTGCGAGTCGCTTATAAATATATGCCTTTATTTGTTTTAAGCATCCGATTGAGCTTTGAGGTTGGCTAGATTATTATACAGCCCATATAACCCCATACCATACTTTGCTCGAAGAGCATCCCTAACCCCGGAGATAGCATGACTAGCTATAAAGTTTTAGACGTAAACGATGATTTACCCATCCGTACCAAAGGTGAAGTACACAGCGGTAAAGTTCGTTCAGTTTATTGGTTAACTGATGAAGACAGCGCTCGATTAATCAAAGACAAAAGCTACCAAGTACCGACAGGTACTGAGCTTGCGATTATGGTTATTTCAGACCGAATTTCTGCATTTGATTGCATTTGGCAAGGCGAAAACGGTTTAAATGGCGTACCAGGTAAAGGTATAGCGCTAAACTCAGTTGCAGCCCATTGGTTTAAGTTATTTGATAAAGCGGGCCTTGCGGGTAATCATATTGTTGATATTCCACATCCGTATGTGTGGATTGTACGCAAAGCCAGTACCGTAAAAGTAGAGGCAATTGCTCGCCAATATATTACGGGTAGCATGTGGCGTGACTACGCTAAAGGCATACGTAACTTTTGTGGTATTGAATTACCAGAAGGTTTAAAAGCAAACCAAAAACTTGATAACGTTTTAATTACGCCATCAACAAAAGGTATTATTGAAGGCGTTGCTGATATTCCATCTGTTGATGATGTAAATATTACTCGCGCTAACATTACTAATAACTTAGATGTATTTAACTTTAAATCGGCAGATGATGTAACCAAATACGAAAAACTGTTAGTTGAAGGTTTTAAATTAATTAGTGATGAACTAGCGAAGCTTGAGCAAATTTTTGTAGATACTAAATTTGAGTTTGGTTATGTAGAGGATTTAAATGGCGCGCAACAGCTTATATATATTGATGAAGTAGGCACACCTGATTCGTCACGTATTTGGGATGAAGCTGCTTATAAAGACGGTAAAATAGTTGAAAATTCTAAAGAAGGTTTTCGCCAATTACTTATTAATAACGTGCCAGAGAGCGACGTATTATTAAATAAAGATCGGATGAGTGAGCGTGAGCAATTAGCTAAAGATTATATTTTACCTGAATCAGTAATGCTTGAAGTGTCAAATACCTATGTTGGCATAGCGAGTAAAATTGTTGGCCGAGATATTGTGATCCCTGAAGATCCTCGTCAAGAAGTTATTACTATTTTAGATAATGATTACGGATTAATAGTTAAATAACAGTACTTAAGTGCTAATAAAGCCAGTAACTAAACCTTTATTTTTAGTTACTGGGCTATAATTCTTGCAATTAGTGCTCGTCTCTAATTAACTTAACCTAACATTAATGTTTAGGTGTTGTTATGTTTGAACGGGCATTGCAAAAGTTTGCTAAAAGTTATTACTTTTTAGCTATAGGATTGTTTTTTAGCCATTTTGCTTTAAGTGCAAATATTGAATTAGTAATAAAAGATCAACACGGCCAAAAGTTATCAGGTGCTGTGGTTGAGCTTAATATTGCTGACAAACAAGGCACACCATCAAACTTGCCCATTGCTATAATGGATCAAGTCCATAAGCAGTTTTTACCCGAGTTATTAGTTGTACAACAGGGTCAAAAAGTTAACTTTCCTAACAGCGATAATATTCGCCATCATGTTTATTCTTTTTCACAAGCTAAGCCTTTTCAACTAAGATTATATTCAGGGCAACCAAAAGAGCCCATTACGTTTGAGCAACAAGGTGTTGTTGTTTTAGGGTGTAATATTCATGATTCTATGGTTGGCTATATCTATGTAGCGAGTAGTGAATCCGTATATAAAACAGATAAAAAAGGCTATGTTAGTTTGCCTATTAATACGCTGCCTGCGCAAATGAGTGTGTGGCATTCTTTACAAACAGCACCATTGGAGAATAAAAAAATGATAACAATCAATTCTCAAAAACAGTTACAAATAACAGTAAACACATCAACCCCAGCACCTAGAAATACCTTTGGTAGTAAGTTTAAGGTTGGTAATGACTAATAGTTTACGAAATCGAATAACCATTTTATGTGTTGGCTTAGTGTTATTAACCACTATGGTCAGCTTATTTAGTTTTTGGTGGTCTACGAGTAAATTTCAAG
Organism: Pseudoalteromonas sp. FUC4; assembly: GCF_008370255.1. Lineage (GTDB taxonomy): Bacteria > Pseudomonadota > Gammaproteobacteria > Enterobacterales > Alteromonadaceae > Pseudoalteromonas. Next base: position 221,281 of record NZ_SEUI01000004.1, read on the forward strand.
AACAAAAAGTAAATCAAGATATTACTGTAGCGCAAAATGTTTATAAGCAATATTTGAAATCAAAAGAAAGCTTACTACTAACCGCAGCAAAAGTACTCACCTCCGATTTTGGTTTTAAGCAAGCTGTAGCTACGCGAGATGCTGGAACAATAAGCAGTGTGCTATTCAACCATAGCCAACGTATTGATGCTGAATTAATGCTGTTACTTGATTTATCGGGTAAGTTAATTTCGGCTAATACAAATGAAGATGCTTTTGCACATGACTTAAAGCCGTTGATGGAAGAGCTTTTAAGTGCGCCAGAAGAGTCTAGTTTTGTGGTGTTAAATAACGAGCTTTACCAAATTATTTTATTACCAGTAAGAGCGCCGCGAACAGTAGCCTATAGTTTGGTGGGTTTTAAAATTGATGGCAATGTAGCCCATGAACTAAAAAGCTTAACAGGCATGGATGTAAGTTTTATAGGCAGTGCTGACGATATTGTTATTAGCTCATTAGCTAATCGCCCTGAGCAATTTGAACCGGTTAACTATTTTAGCACTGTAACCACGTCACGCTTTTTTGGTGAATACTTGGTGTACCGTAACCGCGATATAGACCTACCATCGTTATTGACTCATCCCATAATTATTTTACTGAGCGCTGATTTAACACAAAGCTATAATGACTTCGAAAAACTTCTTTTTACACTTATTATTTTAGCTATTTTAACTATGTTTGTGGGTGTAGTAACGAGCAGTATATTTGCAAATAATTTAACTACGCCACTTACTCAATTAGCTGTAATAGCAAGGCAATTTGCGCAAGGTAATTATGCATTTGAATTTAAAGGGCGAAGGCAAAGTACCGAAATAGACACTTTAGTAGCCGCGTTTGATAGCATGGGTAACGACATTAATCAGCGCGAGCAACAAATTAGCTTTCAAGCCCGACACGACTCCCTAACAGGCTTTTATAACCGCTCAGCAATGCTTGAGGTGCTTGATGATGAGCTAGATTCATCAGGCGAGTACACGCTTGTTGCAATAGACATAAAAGGTCTTCGTCATATTAACGACAAGTTAGGCCCGCGCATCGGTGATGACTGCCTAAAGGCGGTCGCTTACAGAATAAGTGAATTTTCGGACGAGTTAGGGGGCTTTCATGCACGCATTGGTGGCGATGAGTTTTTAACGGTATTTCCGACTGCTGCAGTACGTGAGCAAAAAAGCGGTATTGTGGGTTTAATGGCACAATTACAAGCGTGCTATACAATTCAAACACTTAAAATTAATTTACGCTTCAGTGCGGGCATTGTGCAGTATCCTACGCAAGGTATTGCGAGTGATGACTTAATGCGCCGTGTATTAATTGCAGTAGAAAGTGCAGCCAATAATCAAGAAAGCATACATCACTATCAAAATGGTGAGGACGAAGCGCATTTAGAACGCTTAATAATGCTTGATGAATTAAAGCAGGCAATTAGTGGTGACGATGGCCAGTTATTTATGACTTATCAGCCTAAACTACACATGAAAACGCAAAAAATAGATAAAGTTGAGTCACTTATTCGTTGGCAACGAAAAGACGGAAGCTGGGTTAATCCCGAGCTATTTATTGACTTAGCGGAGCAGTCGGGGCTTATCGTTGAGCTAACCGCGTGGGTAGTTAATACGGTTATTGCACAAGTCGCAGATTGGCAATCTAAAAATATAAACTTACAGGCTGCAATAAATGTATCTGCGCAAGATATAGCATTTCCAGGCTTTCATGCTGCATTAGTTCGCACGCTTAAAAAGTACAAAGTAGATCCTAAGCTGATCACTATTGAGCTTACAGAGCGCGATATGATAGAAAACGAAGAAAAAGGTATTAAAGCGCTTGAAAATCTTAAGGCAATTGGCGTTAAAATATCATTAGATGATTATGGTGTAGGGCAAACTTCACTTGGCCGATTAAAAATGCTGCCTATTGATGAGCTTAAACTAGATAAGTGCTTTATTTTAAAGCTTGATGAATCACAAAAAGATCAATTTATAGTGCAATCATCAATTACGTTGGGGCATCAGCTAGGTTTCTCGGTTGTAGCTGAGGGGGTTGAAACGCTTGGCTCATTAAATTTACTAAGGGGTATGCAGTGCGACCATGCACAAGGCTATTACTTAAGTAGGCCTTTAAAAGCAGAGCTATTAGAAGAATGGCTGGAGGAATACTATGCAAAAAATTAAGTACTTATTAGCAAGTTTGTTTTTAATAGTTAGTGTGCCGAGCATTGCAAGCAATGGAAAACTGTTAGCTACGCCGGGAGTTTCTCAAATAGAAGGCAGTGGCGGCGGGGGGATTGTACCGTGGGCACAACTTGCTGGGTACGCAAGTGATGATGAATTTTCGGTAAATGGCTTTTGTAGCCGCGCAGATGTAACCGACTACACACTTGATGTATGTGGTGCGCAGCTTAATTTATTTAATCGTGTTGAACTGAGCTATGCCCAACAGCGCTTTGATGTACCAGCACTTGATACCGAAATAGAGCAATCAATTACAGGTGCTAAAATACGTTTGTACGGCGATATTGTTTACAGCGATTGGCCGCAGCTAAGTTTAGGTATTCAACATAAATCACTGGATGATGGCAGTATTGCAACACTTGTAGGTGCAGAAGAGACTAGCGGCACTGACTACTACCTAGCTGCTAGTAAATTACATTTAGGGGCTATTGCTGGCTACAACTGGTTTTGGAACGTAACTACACGATACAGCGAAGCTAATCAACTTGGTTTACTGGGTTACGGTGGAGAAAATGCTAGCGGAAAAGTGTTATTTGAAGGCAGTACAGCACTATTTTTTAGTCGCGAAGTTGCCGTTGGTATTGAGTATCGTCAAAAATCAAATAACCTAAACTTAGGTGAGCAAGATTGGAAAGATTTATTTATAGCGTGGATGCCCAATAAGCATGTGAGTGTAACGGCTGCTTATCTTGATTTAGGGAGTATTGCAGGGGCTGACGATCAAACAGGTTGGTACCTATCGGTAACAGGGTATTGGTAATGAAAAACATTAGTATTTTTTTAATCTGTATCGGATTACTTTGCGGGTGCGCGAGCTCAACTCAGTTATCACTTTATCAAAAACTAGACGGTAAAGCGGGCTTGGCTCGAATAGTCGATAGTTTTATTTATCAGATAGGTAATGATGAGCAAGTTATTCATTACTTTGAACACAGTAATATAGAACATTTTCGTCAAGGCTTTATTACTCATATGTGTATGTTAGTTGAGGGCCCATGCACATACGATGGCGACTCTATGGTGGCTATTCATACAGGTATGCATATTACAGAGAAAGACTTTAACCGTGTAGTTGATTTACTTATAAGTGCAATGAATGAGCAAAATATCAGCCATAGCTTACAAAACGATATTCTTTCTAGAATGGCTCCTCTTCGTAGTGAAATTATAAAAATATAATATTAACAATGCCTTTAAAATAGTTAACAAACAAGGGAACTTTGTATTTTAAATATTGTCTATATGGCATTATTACAATAGAAACAATAGTTGACGTGTATATCCTGTATGGCTTATCTATTTATCTCTCGCAAAAATGTACATGCAAAATACTATAAAAAAATAATCAAAAAATTGTCGATGGATTGCCAATTACATATCATGGGAGCGCCTAAGCTTTCTGCTGTTAAATATTTAAAAAATGCGTTTCAAGTTAATTTTACTGATGTAGTTAACTCTCAACTAAAACGTAAAAGAGCACGTAATGCTATCTGGAATAACCCTGTTATTACTGCTGTTTATACTGCAGGATTAGTTTTATTTGAACGGTTACGATACGCTAAGTATTTTGCCTTATTAACCGAGACTAATCCTGAGTGCATTGTTACCTGGAATGGTAATAAACTTCCAAATACCACAGTTGCTATGGCTGCAAAAGCATTAGGTATTAAGCAATTTTATTATGAGAATGGCTTGCTTCCCGGTACAAGTAGTTTAGACCCTAGTGGTATAAATTATAATGCATCATTAAGCCGCGACCCTTCTTTTTACTTAAATTTTGATCCACAAGATGAGTTAAATTTTTGTGCGCCGGATTTAATTCCAAGAGCTGATCATAAAAAGCGCTGTGAATTTGAATGCGCCGATGTGCCAGAACGCTATATATTTGCACCTTTTCAGGTCCCTCACGATACTCAGTTAGCGAGTTTTTCGCCTTGGATAGATTCCATGGATATGTTTTACGAGGAAGTGATTAAAGCCCTCAAAAGCTTAAACGATCCAAGTTTAAAAGTGGTTTTTAAAGAGCATCCGTCGTGGCATAAGCATTACGCTCATCTTTATGAAAAAGACTCGATTGCAGTTTTTGCTAATGGAAATCAAACGAGTGATTTGATTAAGTGCGCTGAAGCGGTAGTAACGATTAATTCAACGGTCGGCTTAGAAGCATTACTACTAAATAAACGAGTTTTAACACTTGGACAAACCTGTTACAACATTGAGGGTTTGGTAAAGCATGCAAGCACTGCAGAGCAACTAGCAGAGAATATGAACGAAGTAGTGCAAGGCTGGCAACCAAACACATTATTAAGGGATAAGTTTTTTAGTTTTATTGAGCATGTATATTGCATTCCTGGTGTTTGGAAACACACTGAAGATAAACACATTAAAGCGATTGAAGCGCGTTTTACGGGTAATGATGAGTTTGCTAAGTATCATGGCAATAAGGAAAACTAATGAAAAACCTAATCAGCTGTCAGCAATTACACGAGCAACTTAATAATCTTGCATTAGTGATATTTGATGCAGGCATGCTGCGCCCTGGTGTTTTAGGTACTTATTCGCCGCAAGCTATGCTGCCAAGCGCTAGACGTTTTGACATAAAAAACGAGTTGGCAGATAGATCAAACCCCTTACCAAGTACAGTTTGCAGCGCTAAGCAGTTTACTCAAGCTATGCAAAATGCAGGTGTAAATAACGATTCACTTATAGTTGTATACGAAGATGGCGGTTTATTTAGCGCAGCAAGGGCGTGGTGGATGTTTAAAGCTATGGGGCATCACAACGTAAAAGTACTACATGGTGGCCTTAAAAAGTGGTTAGAGAGTGGTTACGCCACACAGCAAGGTTATAGCAAATCGTTAGGTAAAGGTGATTTTACGGCAAGCTATAATTCTGCGTGTTTTATCAATAGCCAACAAGTGATTGACGCAATTGATGAGCCCAGCACTGTATTGCTAGATGCACGTGCTTATAAACGTTTTACAGGCGAAGAAAGTGAACCCCGAAAAGGCATGCGTAGCGGGCATGTCCCAAATAGTCGCTCGTTACCTTTTATGGATTTACTTAATAAAGGTGAAGCTAAACCACTTGCCGAAATTAAAGCGATATTTAATGACGTAATCGGTGATGCGCAGCAGTTACAATTTAGCTGTGGCTCAGGTATTACGGCGTGCGTTTTAGCGTTATTTGCTACCGAATGTGGTTACAGTAATTTAAGAGTTTATGATGGCTCGTGGAGTGAGTGGGGTGCAAGTGATTCATTACCCATCGCCACAGGAGAAAAGTAGATGTGTTGGATATGTAAAGCTTGCTCACGTTAAAAACGCAGCGCCTCTAAACCTCTTTGTGAATAACAGTATTTAAAATATTACTCACAAGGAGAAGTGAATAAAATGAGAAGGTAAAAACCAATGTTTGCTCGTATTTGTATTAAATAGTTTTTACTTTCTAAAACCATAAGGGCAGTTTTTACAACCATTTTTACAGCACGAACCACGCTTTAAAAAAAACCACTTACTAAATATCATGTAACCACTTTGCATGGTGTAGTCGAGCCCTTCAATTAAATTGTCGTTACCTCTAAATTGCTTTGCAAAGTCTATTTGGGTTTTAATAGGTTGTGTATAAACACCCTCTAAAAAAGTATTTATTTTATTAATCGTGCACTTGCGGCATAAACAACTTGTTGCTGTGGTATCTAGCGGTAAAATAGCCGGCAGCTCATTGCACCAACACGTTGATATATCGTCTACATTACACGTTAGAGTGCTGTGACACTGAGTGCAGTTAAGTTGAGTCATTATAATTCTTTTTAGTAACAGTGAGCCAAGAATAACAAATATTATGAACACACAAAAAGCATTAGCTGAATTTATTACATTTGGTGAGCAAAGGGACGAAGCTATATCGGTTATCGTTTCAAGCCCTGCTGATAGCAATCAAACTCATTATACTCTCTCAGCCGAGGTTTTAATTGATGTACTTAAGCGCTGTTTAAGTAACGAAATAGACTTAGATGATTTAGAGCTTTGGGCAAACGTAATTGAATCGCGAGATGACATTGATTGTGCTGAGTACGAAGGTTTTATTTATGCGCTCAGTAATAGCGAGCAAATGGGAGTGCTTAATCATCAAAAGCTTGCTCAAATAGTTGCGTTAGTAAAAGTTTGATTTGTTTAAAAGCGAGGTACAAAACCTCACCTACAAAAAACCGCACTTCAATTGAATGCGGTTTTTTAAATTGAGGATAATCGTTTTAAGCGATTATTTATGATATCCCAAGCACGTTTCGACTTCGTTTTTAGAACCTAAAATAACGGCTACTCGCTGGTGGATTGCATCAGGCTGAATATCCATAATACGCTCAGTACCGGTTGATGCTATGCCGCCAGCTTGCTCTACTAACATAGCCATTGGATTTGCTTCGTAAAGCAGGCGTAATTTATTTGGCTTTTTAGGATCTTTGGTGTCTGTAGGGTAAGTAAACAAACCGCCACGGCTAAGCACGCGATGTACATCGCCCACCATTGCTGCAATCCAGCGCATATTAAAGTTTTTAGCGCGCGGGCCTGTATCGCCTGCTAGCAAATCATCGATGTAGTTTTGCATAGCTGGCTGCCAATGGCGTTGGTTAGACGTATTAATTGCAAATTCATTTGTGTCAGCAGGAATGCTTGCAAAATCTTGTGTTAGTAAAAAACTACCTTGGGTTTTATCAAGGGTAAACATGCGAGTGCCTTTACCTGTTGTAAGGGCAAGCATAGTTGATGGGCCGTAAAGCACGTAACCCGCAGCCACTTGTTTGTGGCCAGGCTGCATAAATATGCTTTGATCAGCTGCATCTGAGCCTTCAGGCGCTTCCATAATCGAAAATATAGTACCTACCAGCGAGTTAATATCGGTATTTGATGAGCCATCGAGTGGGTCAAATGCAACTATGTATTTAGCGTCTTGATTACCGGCAACTGTGTAGTCTTCTTCTTCAGAGGCAATTGCTTTAACCGTACCTGATTCCAGCAAAATATCTTTTAACAGCTGATTAGATAATACATCAAGCTTTTTTTGAGTTTCACCTTGAATGTTTTCATCAAGGGTTGAGCCTAATACGCCAGAAAGCGCGCCTTGACCAACGCGAAACGAAATTTCTTTACATGCCGCTAAAACTGTTCGAATTAATGATAAAAGTTCTCTTGAACAACCATCTTCAAGTAATACTGGAGGGAGTCTACGCATTCTATTTTCCTGATAACGTGTTAAAACCAATCATAATGTGAGAGAGATTAGCTTAGAGCGCTGAAATTCGTCTTAAATAACTGTATTGTTTAAATAGCACCCTATAATGGGACCACCTAATCGTACTTAAAACACAAATAACAAAGATAAGATTATGAAAAAAATACCACTACTAAGTTACATATTCTTTACTGTGCTGTGCTCTATCATAACTCAAGCGCACGCAGCAATTAAGTCAATTGATGAATTTACTACGCAAATGAATCATTTTCCGGGCTATTATTCGTTTTTTTACGATACCCAAAACGGAAAAGTATATTTAAAAGTAGATAAGTTTGAACAACAATTTTTACTGCAGCAAAGCTTGCCTTACGGTATTGGCTCTAACGACATAGGCCTTGACAGAGGTCAACTTGGTAATACTCACCTTGTGCAGTTTGAGCGTTTTGGCGACAAAGTAATGCTGCGGGCTGTAAATACTTACTATCGTGCCAACACAAGTAATAAGGCTGAACAGCAAAGTATTAAAGAAGCGTTTGCATCAAGTATACTTGCTGGTTTTAAAGTGGTCGCAGAAGATAAAGCCACAGCACTTATTGATTACACGCCTTATTTATTAAGTGATGTACACGGTGTAAGCCGCACGCTTGCTGCACGTAAGCAAGGGAACTTTAGCCTTGATGAATCACGTAGCGCCGTTTATATGAATCGCTCAAAAGCATTTGTAAAAAACACCGAGCTTGAAGCTGTACTTACATTTAAAGGCACAAAACCAGGTGAATTTGTTCGCCAAGTAAGTGCCGACCCTTATGCGCTTACTGTTCATATGCACCATTCACTGATTCAATTACCAGATGATAACTACACGCCTCGTAAGTTTAATCCGCAATCAGGTTTTTGGAGTATAGAACATAAAGATTACGCAGCGCCGCTTGGCGAATCAATGTATGTGCGTTATATACCGCGTCATCGTCTAACTAAAAAGGACTCAAGTTTACCTATTAGTGAACCTGTTAAACCAATTGTTTATTACCTTGATCCTGGCGTTCCAGAGCCCGTTAAAAGCGCTTTGCTTGAAGGTGGAAAGTGGTGGAACGACGCATTTACTGCTGCAGGATATAAAAATGCATTTATAGTAAAAGTGCTGCCAAGTAGCGCCGACCCTATGGATATTCGTTACAACGTCATTCAATGGGTACACCGTGCAACGCGTGGTTGGTCGTACGGAAGTTCTGTAATTGACCCACGTACAGGTGAAATACTTAAAGGGCACGTAACACTTGGCTCATTGCGTGTTCGCCAAGATATTTTAATAGCTGAAGCACTCGCTGCTCCTTATTTAAAAGGTAATGAAGTTGCTAAAAACTTACAAGCTATGGCGCTTGATCGTATTCGTCAATTAAGTGCACATGAAATTGGCCACACGTTAGGTATTTCTCATAACTTCGCGGCATCGGTAGGTGATAGAGCTTCTGTAATGGATTACCCACATCCGCTACTTAGTTTTAATGAACAAGGTAAGCTTGATGTAACGCGCGGGTATGCAACAGGCATGGGCGTATGGGATACCCAAGTAATTAAATACGGCTATAGCGATTTCACTAACCAAGATGAAAGCGCAGAACTCGCTGCTATTTTAAAAGAAAATAAAGCCAAAGGCCTTGAGTTTATATCAGATAGCGACGCTCGTGCTAAAGGTGGCGCGCATCCAACAGCTCATTTATGGGATAACGGCACTAATCCTTCGCAGGAACTTTTAAGAGTACTCGACGTACGTAAAAAAGCGCTTTCGCAGTTTGGTATTAATAATATTAAAACGGGCGATTCATTATCGCAATTAGAGGAAAAACTAGTTCCGCTTTATCTGTTTCACCGTTTTCAGGTTGAGGCTGCGGTTAAGCTTATAGCCGGTGTTGATTACGAATACGAAACACGTGGTGATTCACCCATAAAAGGTGCACAAGTCGTTAATAAAAAAACACAGCAAGAAGCGGTAAACGCTATTTTTGCAACGCTTAAGCCCAGTAACTTATTACTTCCTGAATCTGTACTATCGCTAATTCCGCCAAAAGCGTATGGCGAGTCTAAGTCGCGCGAGAGCATAGTTGGACGCACAGGATTAACGCTCGATGCAATGGCATTACCCGAGGTTGCAGTGCAGCATAGCTTGTCGCTTTTATTAAATGCACAACGTTTAAACCGCCTAGCGCAGCAACAAGCACGTAGTAATGACTTTTATAGTTTAGATGAGTTACTTGAGGAGCTATATGGCCAAGTGTTTAGCGTGTCATCACCTAATACAATGACAGGTAAAATAACTCAGCGCGTGCAATTTTTAACTGCGAAAACCATGGCTGATTTAGTAGCAAGCGATAGTGCAAGCCCTGAAGTGCAGGCGCAGTTACGTTACTACTTAGTTAAATTGAGTGAAGACTTTAACCAAAACTCAATGCTGAGCCATACAAGTATTGGCGAGAGTGCATTTAAGCAATATTTAGCTGAGCAAGTAAATCAGTTTTTAATTAAAGGACAATGGCCAAATAACTTTAAAGTGCTGCCAATCCCACCGGGCTCACCAATTTAGAATAAAAAGTAGAAGCGCTTATTTTTAATCAATCATAAAGCAAAACACCGAGTATATTTATACTCGGTGTTATTTGATTATAAAAATGAATACGTAATCTAAGATTTTATTTGCACTAAATCGTAATCAGCCATGCCAGGTACTATTGCCTGTAAGCGAGACTCGGTTACATCGAGTGCATTTAAACATTCGCAATACTCAGAAGCCTTAAGCTCTAATTGATGTGCCTTTTTTTGTAGCGACTTATCAATTTCTCTTGAGATAATATCCATGCGTTGCCCCATGTCGTTAATGCGATCTTCTATATTACCTTCACGCGATTTAAACGCATCGCCAAGTGATACCAAAATAGCACCTAACGATCCATGAACAGCAGAGTGAATTTGTTGGCTGATCTCTTTAGTAAAAAAATCATCTATTTGCGAAAGTGATTGAGGGGCTATAAAAAAGAAGTCATCTCCGCGCTTAAACTTATCCATTAGCGCGCGTTCTACATACTGCAGTTGTGTTTTAAGTACTTCAGGTTCTTTGTCTGACATACCTTCAACTACGTGTTCAATAGCGCTTAAACCTAAGTTAACACCATCGGTAGCAAGGTTTACTAATTCGGGGACTGTGTGGCGAATACCATTACTAAACTGTTCGAGTACTTTGCTTTCGTCATCGCTTAAATCAACCCAATAACCGCGAATAAACAGTTGGTTATTGTTATTAATTTGTACACGAGTTTGGCCTTTATCTAATATGCGAATTGCATCGTCAGTAATAATTAAACCATGACGTAATTCAACATCGCATTGGGCTTGAGCAAAGACACTGCTGCTTGAGAGCGCTATGGACAACGCCAATATCGAACGAGATAGAAACGCCATAAACACCTCAAAAAGACTAAAATGGAAGGCGAGTAGGTTAACAAAAAAACAACTTTATGCAAGGGAAAATAAACCTGGCAGCTATCTCACAGAATAGTTGTATACAGTGCAGCTTGAGTTTTTAGACACGGTTATGTTGGGCAAAATCAACAGTCCAACAAAGGGCTTAATATATAGTTAAAAGGGTAGAATTGGCTCACTACAGAATAAGAACACGTGGCTTTGTAATGAAGTTTAAAAAGATACAGCTATTTATATCAATTAAGGCTTAATAGCCGACTCTAAATTTACTACGGAGTCGGCTCAAAAGACTAAAACTAAATATTTAGTGTGAAACCACTATTAATCGAATTGCATCAAGTTGTAACTGCGTTTTTTCAATATACGTAGTTAGGTCGTTGCGTTGCTTATCGTAGAAGGTAATTTCTTCTTGGCGAATATTCGGATTAATTTGCTTAAGGGCAACAAGTCGCTCTTGCTCTTCACTGAGTGACGTTTGCATTTTAGCAAGTGACGCTGCGCGAATAACTTCAAGTTTTTCTTGTGCCATATCTTTAGCGGTAGTGATCATCGGGTGAACAGCGCTTTGCAATGCACCGGCAAGCTTACTTGCTGTTTGGCGGCCAACGGCAGATAACTGCTGATTAAAGCCTTCAAATGCCACGTTTTCACCTAGGTTATTACCTGCTTTATCTAGCAATATACGAATTGGTGTAGGCGGTAAAAAGCGACCAACTTGTAGTACTTTTGGTGCCATTGCTTCTGCAACAAAAATAAGCTCAACAAAAAAAGTACCTGGTGGTAGTTTTTTGTTTTTAAGTAAAGCCACCGATGCGCTACCAAAGTCGTCGTCACAAATCATATCCATGGTGCCTTGCACCATAGGGTGATCCCAGCTGATAAAGTGTACGTCTTCTTGCGAAAGTGCCGTGTCGCGATCAAAGGTAACCGTCATGCCATCTTCTTTAAGCGATGGGAATGATGGGTTTAACATATGTTCAGTTGGTTTTAAGATAATGGTATTTTCACCTTTATCTTCTTGGCTTACACCAAATGTGTCGAACACGTTGATCATGTAGCTTGGTAATTCAAACTGGTTATCAAGTTTTTCTATTTCAGTCACAAGCGAATCTGCAGCACCTTGACCCGATGAATGTAGCTCTAGTAAACGATCTCGTCCACTTTCCATTTTTTTACGCAGTACTGCATTTTGTTGTGCTACTTGCTCAAGTAATGGATCGAGTTCGTCTTCATCGCAGTTATGCGCAGAAATATATTCAAGTAGGTCATCACGGAACTCTTTATAAAGCATTTGCCCCGTTGTTGATGTAGATTCGAATGCATCTAGACCTTCGTTATACCAACGTAGCAGTACTTCTTGAGCGGTGTTTTCAAAATATGGCACGTGTATGTTCACATCTTGCGTTTGGCCTATACGGTCTAATCGACCAATACGTTGCTCTAGTAAATCTGGGTTCAGTGGTAAATCAAACAACACTAAGTGATGCGAGAACTGGAAGTTACGACCTTCTGAGCCTATTTCTGAACACAGTAATATTTGTGCATTATCGTACTCGTCTGCAAAAAATGCAGCAGCGCGGTCACGCTCAATAATCGACATACCTTCGTGGAATACTGACGCTTTAATTGCTTCGCGTTCACGCAGTATTTGCTCAAGGCTGATAGCTGTTTCAGCTTTAGCGCAGATAAGCAGTACTTTTTCACGCTTAAGTGTTTTAAGGGTGTCGATTAACCAATCTACACGTGGATCGAATAAGCCCCAGCTTGCGCTTTCGCCTTCAAATTCTTGAAATATTTTTTCAGGAAAAAGTGCACGGTGTGCACTTAGTTCAGGGTTTTGAATGCCGCCCATATTACCAAGAACCGACATAGCCGTTTTATACTGCTTTGGTAATGCCATTGGGTAGGCGTGTAATTTACGACTTGGGTAGCCATCAATGCCGCTGCGGCTGTTTCGAAATAATATACGACCCGTGCCGTGGCGATCGAGTAGCATGTTAAGTATTTCTTTACGTGCTGGTAAATCACCTTGCTGTACTTTTTCAAGAATATCAGTAATATCGGTTTCTTTTAATAGCTCAATTAGCGTGGCTTTGGCTGCGTCGTCTAGCCCTTGCTCTTGCAGTAATTGATTTGCAGCTTGCGCTACATCTTTATAATTAGCTTCTTCTTCTTTAAACACGTCATAGTCGTAAAAACGATCCGGATCGAGTAATTGTAAACGCGCAAAGTGACTGCTGTGACCAAGTTGATCAGGCGTTGCTGTAAGCAAAATAAGGCCCGGAATATCTTGGCTAAGCTCTGCCATACGTTGATACTCTGAGCTTGGCTTGCCGTTATTGATACTTAGATGATGTGCTTCATCTATTACTAAAAGATCCCAATCAGCAAGCGTTGCTTGTTCAAACCAACGTTTTTTCTTGGTTAAAAACTCAAGGCTGGTAAGTACTAGTTGCTCAGTATCAAACACGTTTGGTGAGTCGGCAAACGCTTCGTCGCAGCGCTCTTCATCAAAAATAGAAAAACGTAAGTTAAAGCGGCGTAGCATTTCTACTAACCATTGGTGCTGTAGATTTTCTGGCACAACAATGAGTACGCGACTTGCACGGCCACTAATAATTTGTTGATGTAGTATCATGCCCGCTTCAATTGTTTTACCAAGGCCTACTTCATCTGATAAAAGTACGCGTGGGGCAAAACGTTTACCCACTTCTTGGGCAATATAAAGCTGGTGCGGAATAAGATTAGCACGTTGACCAATTAAGCCTTTAATAGGCGATTGTTCACGTTCAAATTTATGTAGCCACGTTTGGTAGCGAAGTGTGTAGCGATCAAAACGATCTACTTGGCCTGCAAATAAACGATCTTGTGGTTTATTAAACTTAATAAAATGATCTAAAAAGGTTTCTTTAAGTTTAGCTGTTTCGCCATTATCAACACGGGTGCCGTGATAACAAAGTAACTCGCCTTGTACTTCAATAGACTCTACTTCTAATTCCCATTCTTCAACGCTTTTGATCACATCGCCAGGATTAAATGCCACACGGGTAACAGGTGCTTCTGCACTAGAATAAACACGGTTTTCACCACTGGCAGGAAATAATATGCTGACCTGACGGCCTTCAATGGCAACAACGGTGCCTAATCCTAAATCTGACTCTGTATCACTGATCCAACGCTGACCTAAGGAAAAATTCATGTATGTCTCGTCTATGATGAAAAAGGCGGCTATGTTACCTGTAAGCTAACACCACTGCAAGGCGCTATTTGGCTCACTTTTAATTAATTTTGTAAGTGTTAATTATTACTATTAAAACAACTTATATGTGGCTCTTTTTTTAAGTAAATAAAAACTAATTACAGTTTGTAATAAAACGGACTTTTATGACAAATAGACTAAACTTACATTATGCCTTGGCAATTAAGTATTGCAGGTTTAAGTTTTGCCCGTTTTACTTAGTTATTTTGGTATAGCATAAAAATCATAAAGCGTAAGGAAAGTGCTATGGAAAAAGCTTCGAACCTTGAAAGTAAAATGTATGTGCTAGATACCAACGTACTACTTCACGAACCACTCGCTTATTTGTCTTTTCAAGAGCATGACGTTGTTATCCCAATGACGGTGCTTGAAGAACTTGACCACATAAAAGACAGAAAACACGATGTAAGCCGTGATGCGCGGGTCGCTATTCGTGGTCTAGATGAAGTACTTAAAAATGCAACGCCTGAACAAATGCTACAAGGCGTGGCGCTGCCGAGTAACAAAAAGGCAAAAGCGAGCTCTGCAGGTACCCTCATTATTGTAAACGATCATTTATTTGCCGACTCTATTTCTGGTCTGCCGGGTAACGAAAACGACCATCGTATTATCAATTGCGCTGTGTATTTACAAAAGCAGCACAGCGATTCAAAAGTAATACTTGTAACAAAAGACATAAACATGCGTTTAAAAGCCAAAGGCGCAGGGCTTAAATATGTTGAGGATTACCGCACCGACCAACTTATTGACGATATAAGCTTACTCACTAGTGGTTATAAAAAAATTGAAGGGGATTTTTGGGACCATGTAGGGGAGTGTAATACGCAGCAACACGGACGTGATACGTTTCATGATGTGCCTAAAAACTTAATACCTGATGTATTTTGTAATGAATATTTACTTGATGGAGGGGAGCAGTTTGCGGCGCGTGTTAAATGCTACGATAACGAGCACATAACACTAAAAGATATTGGCGTTGAGCGCCTAATGCATCAACAAGCATGGGGCGTTAAGCCAAAAAATATTTATCAAGGAATGGCGTTTGATGCGCTGCTCGATACAAGTATAGAGCTTGTTATTTTAACTGGCCCAGCAGGGTGCGGTAAGACTTTATTAGCGCTTGCCAGTGCGCTTGAAATGGTAATCGAGAAAGGTATTTACGATAAAGTAATCGTCACCCGTAATACGCCAGAAATAGCAGAGTCTATCGGCTTTTTACCAGGCACGGAAGAAGAGAAAATGGCGCCTTGGCTTGCAGCCATTACCGATACGCTAGAGGTACTCCATAAAGGTGACGAAAACCCGATATCGAGCCGAAACTACATAATGGAGAAGGCGAATGTACAGTTTAAGTCGGTTAACTTTATGCGTGGGCGTAGTATTCAAAATGCAGTGGTCATTTTAGACGAGAGCCAAAATTTAACGGCTTCTCAGCTAAAAACTATTATTACCCGCTGCGGCGAAGGTACTAAATTAATTTGTACGGGTAACTTGGCGCAAATAGATAGTAACTATTTAACACCAGTAACATCGGGCTTAACGTACATAGTAGAGCGCTTTAAAAACTTTGAAGGCAGCGCAACTATAAACCTCAACGGTGTTGTACGTAGTCGCTTAGCGTCATTTGCAGAAGAGAATTTATAACTTGCGCTTAACAAATTGGCTCGATAGTCTATCGATTGATTTTCGAGCCAAATGGCAGGCAGTATATTGAATTTTTTACCTCTGAAGCATTATTATCGTTCATTATTTATTGCGCTGTTAGTGCCATTGATTGCTGCTTTTTTACTGTGTTTACACTTATATAATATAAAGCTTGAACGTGCAGTTGAAAAACGTGAAGCCGATTTTACGAATGTTTCAGCGCAGGTTACTCACGGGATGGAATCGGTGAGTAATTTACTTACCACAATGTTTAGCTTGTACGAGCAAACGACTTATCCAAAAATAAACCAAGATTTGCTCGAAGGCATAAATCAGTATGATGGTTACTATTATCGTCATTTTATTGATCAAAGTACTGAAATTGTAGGTAAAGGTGAGTTTGCGTTATCTGCTAAGGCATTAATGCAGTGGCAAAAGGCTATTACATTAGGGCCTTCGTTTAATACAACGCTTGCGTTAATGCAGTCGTTATCTGCTGTAGCGTATGTTGATGATAATGGTTTTGCTTATGTAAGTAGGCGCAATAAAAGCCAAAGTTTAATGCTTACTGAAATTCTAAATGGAAAATTTAAGCCAAAATTTTCGCAAAACAAACTTACTTCAAGTCCTATTGTTAAAGTTAATGACAAATCATATTTTGCTATTGGTCGACAACGAAGCACTGGCTCAGCCGATTACATTATTTTAATTTATGATGTTCAGGCAATTTCTGGGTGGTTAAAAAAGGTCTCACCGAGTAGTGGTGAATACGTTTTTATGAACCAATCACATCAAATTATCGCCAGCTCTAAACAGTTAATAGAGCAAGCGACAGCGTTAAAAAATTATTGGCCAGACTTGGCCGAGCATCAGAGTCAAAAAACTGTGTTAACTAGTGATAGTAATTACTTTATGCAGCCTATGGGTGAGTTACCCATTCATGCAGCATTTTACGAGCACAAACCTCAATTAATAAGCTCAATTAAGTATGAGATATTACTAGAGTTTACATTTTTAACGCTATTTTTAAGCATTATGTTTGGCGTGTTTTTTTGGTTAAGTCAGCGCATTTTTATAAAACCAATGACTCACTTGATGTCCTATCTTGAGAATAACGGTACACAACCCCAAGAGCAGCTAAACTACAAAGTACCGTTGAGCTGGCAGCCTTGGTTTTCTAAAGTTAAACGCGTATTTAATAAAAACAAAGAATTGGTTGATTCGTTACAAAGTGCGAATAAGGCGCTGGATAACCAAGTTCAGCTGCAATCAGAAAAACTAAGCCGCAGCTACGAAGCCAAAGAGCGCCACCTAGCTTTGCTCAACACGATGCTAAACAGTGTGCCTGATCTTATTTATTTTAAAAATATTGATGGATCATTTTTAGGATGCAATAAAGCATTTGAAGCATACATTGGTAAAGATCAAACTGCGTTAGTCGGTAAATATGTAGATGATTTAGGCGACAACGATCAGCAAATAAATACGCTTGAAAAACAAGTATTACAAAATAGAAATAGTGTTGAACAGCGAATAGAAACCGATACGAAATCGTATCAACTTACTATTGCCCCTTTTTACAATGAGCACCAACACCTGTTGGGAACTATGGGGATTGGCCGTGATATTACCGAGCAACAGCAAACATTACTGGCTTTAAAAGCGTCAGAATCTAAATTTAGAAGTGCGATTGAATTTGCAGCTAATTGTGTGGTTTTACTTTCGTTAGAGCACACCATATTACAAGTAAATAAAGCAGCAAGAAAGCAGTTTTCTGAACATCCAGTACTTGTGGGGGAGCAGTTAAAAGCACTATTTGATGATTCTCAATGGCAGCAAGTAAAAAGTACTTTAGCGCAATTACTAGATGATAAAAAACGCGTGTACCACTTAACTTTATCGCAAGGGCGGCTAGCAAGCTGGTTGCAACTGAGTGTATCGCTTGTATGGGATGAAAACCGCGATCCAGCCTATTATGTTATTCACATTCAGGATGTGAGTGCGCTAACTAAATCAAAACTAGATGCTGAGCGGGCAACTCTAGCTAAAAGCCGCTTTATAGCCAATTTAAGCCATGAAATACGCACCCCGCTTAACGCAGTTTTAGGGTTGCTTGATATGCTAATTGAGCAAGGGTTAACTCAAAAGCAATTACAGCAAACTGACCAAGCAAAACATGCTGCACAAAGCTTATTACTAATGCTCAATAGAATGCTTGATTTTGCACGTATAGAAAGTTCGCAAACTGATTTAAAACAAGCATCTTTTAGTATGGTTGAGCTGGTGGATATCTGCGAAAGTCTAACGGCTCCATTGTGCGAAGGAAAAGGTATTGAATTTGTTATTGATATCGACCCTTTAATAGCGCCTGATTTGATATGCGATAGTATTCGTTTACAGCAAATATTAGGTAACTTATTAACTAATGCTGTTAAGTTTACAAAAACAGGTTCCATTACTTTAAAAATGGAACTCATTAAAAGCGATAGCCTAGAGCAACAGCATATTTGCTTTAAAGTAATTGATACCGGTATGGGTATAGATGAAGCCGATCAGAGGCGTTTATTTGACGCCTTTACGCAAGGTGATGAATCTTCAACACGCATACATCAAGGTGTTGGACTCGGTTTAGCGATTGTTAAACATGCCGTGTCGTTAATGGGTGGGGAGATTGCTTTAAAGAGTAAAAAAGGCCAAGGTTGTGAGTTTTATTTCAGCATTAGTTTTTTAGTTGATACGGGTAAAAACACGATGTTACCGACTAACACTTTGGCTATTTTATCTGAGCAAAGCAAAGAGCTTAAACAAATAACAAATGCATATAAAGAATTTGCTAATATTAATTTAGATGAAGTACTAAAATACCCAATTAAACTCTCCAATGTTCAGCAGATAATAATAGATGCTGCTGACCTACCAGCACTGTTAAATATTGAAGCGATTAATGATTCGTTGTCAGCTAAAGAAACATCGGTGATTATCATTAATCATCAGCACACGCTTAATTTACCAACGAGTGAGCATCTAGCAGCGCATCACGTTAAAGCATCGGCGTTAGGGCAAAGGTTATTTAGTTTGAACACGGTGCAAAAGCCAAAAGTCGATACCTGTACTCCAATACATAATATAACTGAAATTAAAGCTGATATATCGGGTCTACTTGTATTAGCAATTGATGATAATCAGCTTAATTTAGAAATAATTAGTAGTGTATTACGCCAAGCAAACGTAAGTGTTGTTACGGCTTTAAGCGCATCGATTGGCATGGAATTACTACACGTTTTAAAGCCAGATTTAATATTGATGGATGTGCAAATGCCTCAAATAGATGGCTGCCAAGCTACGGCTTTAATTCGTCAACAGTTTGACGCAAAACAACTACCTATTTTTGCATTAACGGCCCATTGTGAACCTGCGGATATTGAGCGTTCTTTAAAGTGTGGTATGAATAAACATTTAACCAAGCCAGTAGTTGCTAAGGTGCTTATTGACGCAATTGCCGATTTAAACTTGGTTAAACCAAGCTTTTTCGAAAAATCATTCGCTTTAACTCAATTTAGTATGGATGAAAAACTGCTCAATACTATGATTGATAAGTTTGCTAGCTTGTGTGAAACACAATTATCTCAAATTGAAGAAACAACCAATAAAGATGATTTGGTACGCTTAGTGCATAGTATAAAAGGTGTTGCAGGTAATTTAGGTTTTATACGACTATCACACTGTGCTTTATTATGTGAAAGAGAGATTAAAACAACTAACAAGCCTATTGAAATAACACTCAAAGAGCTTATTATGCAGTTAGAACAGGTAATTGTTTTTATTAAAGGGTTAGGGGTTAGGGATGTCGAAAAGAGCTAAAGTACTTATTGTAGATGATGATCCAATCAATAGATTAGTACTTGAAAAAACACTTAAAGGAGAACACGACGTGTTCTTGGTTGAAAGTGGTGAAAAAGCACTTACCTTTGTAAAAACAGCGCAAGTTGATTTAATAATCCTTGATGTGATTATGCCCGGAATTGACGGCTATCAAGTACTTGTAGAACTTAAAGAAAACCCGATAACTCAGTCTATTCCTATCATATTTATATCAGCCAATCGCAGCCATGACGATGAAGCAAAGGGTTTAGAGCTCGGTGCAATGGACTATATAACTAAGCCATTTAGTCCTTCTATCGTTCGCGTTAGGGTACGTAACCAATTACTTATAAAACAAAAAAATGATTTGCTAGAAATGCTAGCTTCAATAGATGGCTTAACCGAAATTCCAAATAGACGCTATCTCGATGAAAATTTATCTCGAGAATGGCGCCGCAGTAAACGCAATGGCACACCGCTATCGGTTCTACTTATGGATATAGACCACTTTAAACGTTACAACGATTGCTACGGACACCGTGCAGGTGATGAATGTTTAAAGGATGTTGCGCAAGCACTCGCAGCACAATGTGAACGAGGTAGTGACTTTATTGCTCGTTATGGCGGCGAAGAATTTGCAGCTGTGCTACCTGGAATGGATAAGCATGAAGCTATGGAGTTTGCTAACAAATTACGCAATGCTGTAAACGCTTTGAACATAGAACATAAAGCCTCATTAAATGCGGACCACATTACTATAAGTATAGGTATTGCTACAACTCAAATGGGCAGAGTGTATGCTGAACAGGCATTACTAGAAGAGGCCGATTTAGGCTTATATGCTGCCAAAGATGCAGGGCGGGATAGAATAGTCGCACGGTAAAAATTTAATACACAAAAACGCCAATATTTATATTGGCGTTTTTGTATCAAACTGCCTTTTATTAGTTACTGCGTGATCATACCTAAAGCGGTCTCACCAATGCCCACTAACTTATCATTTTTAAATACAAGTGGCGTACATTCATCTTTTGTTGTTTTTGAATCTGAATGCTTGCTATGCGTTACATAAAAAAGTACTTGGTATACATCGTCATCTTTTTTTAATAGCTCTGTAAAATTAGGCGTTTTTAATTGCGTTAAAACAGATTGGTAGCTGCTATCCATTTTTAGCTCTGATATAACTTCACGATTATTTTTATGTCGTGCTTGCCAGCTTGATGAATTTTTCCCTGCCCAATGAGTCTCAGCTTCACCATCTGATACGGCAATAACACAGCCTGTTAAAAATGGAGCGATTAAAGCGGCTGCTAAAAGTGATTTTTTCATTTTTATTTACCTTAATAATATTTTTAATTGGTTATTAACAGTATTAAAGCAAAGAGTAGACCATACTGATAAGTTTTTATGAATCAGCTTGTTAAGTGAGTTAAGCTGTTTTTATGTAATAAAATATTAAATATATTAGTAAAAACAGCCATTTTTTAGCTTATTTGATTACTACAATAAAATGGCTAAACCAAGCGGTTGCGTAATTCACCTTTAGTAAATGCCGCAATGTTTAAATTTACTTCATTAATTAAGCGCACAATAGATTCAGTACTTGCCCATGCAATATGTGGAGTAAGTAATAAGTTATTGCCTTTGTAATTAGCTAGCGGGTTTGAAAGCTCTGCAGGTTCTTTAGTGAGTACATCAACACCGGCTCCTGCAATTAAGTTTTGCTCAAGTGCTGTTGCTAAGTCGGCTTCGTTAATAATACCACCACGTGCAGTGTTAATAATTATAGCGTTTGGCTTCATCATTTTAAGCTCATTAAGTGCTATTAGATCGCGTGTTTCATCTGTTAGCGGGCAGTGTACACTGATTATATCGGCTGTTTTAATAACGTCTTCAAAAGGCGTACGATCATCGCGACAAGCAACTCCTTTACGCTCTGCAACAATAACATTAGCGCCAAATGCCTCAGCCACTTTAGCAACGCCTTTGCCTAATGTACCGCCACCTATAATGGCAAATGTTTTACCTTGTAAATCATTAAAGCTGTAATCGAGTATGCAAAACATTTCGCTTTTTTGCCACGCGCCTTGCTGGCAATCTGCCTGATAGCGATGTGTATTACCCAGTAAGTTAGTAATTAAAGAAAACGTATGTTGAACAACAGAAGGTGTTGAATAGCCAGCTACATTAGTAACGGCAATACCAAATTCTTTAGCGGCTTCTAGATCAACATTATTAGTACCAGTTGCACTTACACAAATTAATTTAAGCTGTGATAGTTGGCTAATAGTGTCGCGATTTAAAACCGCTTTATTAGTGATTAATACATCTGCGCCTTGGCAATGTTCAATAACTTGCTTTGGGCTAGTAAGTTCATAAGTCGTTAATTTACCAAGCTGTTCAATACAAGTAAGAGACGTTTTAGCTAACGTAGCGTTATCGAGAATAGTAATGTTCATTATGAGCCCTAAAATAAGTGGATCTAAAAGAGTTAAAATCGTAAAAAGAGGCCTACGATCCAGCAAAAATCTAAAATATGGGCTTAAGGTACTACGAAAGAAAGGCTTTGTTAATGGTATTACTACCAAATGATTAGAGGGCATGTAATTAAAGGGTTTAGTATTAGTGGTCTGCCCACTAGCTGATTAAGAACATGGTATTTTGATCAACTGATCAGTTTTTTGCACTTTTAAGCAAGCTCATGGTCATAGAAGCTAATTAAACTCGGCTGTAAATAGATTTTTTAGCGAGTTGCTAAAAATAAAAATCGTTTTTTGATTATTTCGCATTTTAGATTGGCTGAGTTATAATCGGATATAGACATAAACGGTGCGCTTTGGCGTGCCGTTTTTTAACATTGTAGATGTAGTAATGAGTGAATTAGAAGATAAATACGCAGATATACGCCCATACAACGACGACGAAGTTGCGGCGTCGCTTACTCGTTTAATTAACGATAATGCGTTTATTGATGTAATAGCAAAGTATAATTTACCGCGCTTCTTATCGGCAGTGCCTTTTATTGCACGCCCATTAGTAAGAAGTCAGTTACGTAAAAAGTGGGGCAAAGTAAGCACCGTTGAAGACGTACAAAACGAAGTGGCGCAATACTTAGATAAATTAGTAAAACGCACCACGTCAAAAGTAACCTTTTCTGGGTTAGATCAGTTAGACCCAAACCAAGCTTATTTATTTATTTCAAACCACAGAGATATAGTGCTCGATCCTGCATTAGTTAACTGGGGTTTATATCAACATAAAATGAAAACAGTGCGTATTGCTATTGGCGATAATTTATTGCAAATACCTTACATTACTGAGCTTATGCGTTTAAACAAAAGCTTTATTGTTAAACGCTCAGCAAAAGCGCCAAAAGAAATGCTCAAAGCGCTCACCCAGCTTTCATCTTATATTTACGACTCTTTAGTTGGCGGTAATTCTATTTGGATTGCGCAAAAAGAAGGGCGTGCAAAAGATGGCTTTGATCAAACTGATCCGGCACTTTTAAAAATGCTGCAACTAAATGGTCGTAAGCAAAAGAAAGAGTTTGGTGAATATATTAAAGAGCTTAAAATTGTTCCTGTGTCTATTTCGTATCAATATGAGCCGTGTGCAATCGCTAAAGCAAAAGAGCTTTATCATAAGCAACACCATGGTGAATATATAAAATCAGCAGGTGAAGACATTGCAAGTATTGTTGAAGGCTTTAGCACCGCGAAAGGGCATGTACATTTAGCATTTGGGCAACCAATAGAAGAGCAATGCGATAGCGCAGAAGAGCTTGCTAAAACAATTGATCAGCAAATAGTGGATTCATTTTACTTACACCCAGGTAACTATATTGCTGGTGGCTGTAAAAAGGCGGTTATTGACTCTCCAGATACCGCTAAGTTTGAGCAGCGTTTAGCACTGGTACCAGAGGAGTTAAAACCGTTAGTACTGGCTATGTACGCTAAACCGTTTCATCGTAAAACAGAGATAAATACGAATAGCTGCGAGCATTAATACTCTTAGCTTAATAGCCTTAAAAGTAAGCAGCAATTAAATTGCTGCTTTTTTTTTGCTCAAAAATGACGCTATACTAAGCACCTCTAATTAAACGGTGCTAATGCTATGCAACAAATTGAAATATTTGATATTCCAAGCCCTTGCAAAAGTATTTGTTTAGTTAATAACAGAGGATATTGTAAGGGGTGTTATCGCAGTCGTGATGAGCGCTTTACATGGAACTCACTTACTAACGCCCAAAAAAAGAAGGTGCTTAGTTTATGTCAGCAGCGTTATAAACGTTACCTACAAAAAAAGCAGCAAAGTGTAGTTCTAAATAAACAGGCGCAGCAGCAAGGATTCGACTTTTAAAAGCTCAACCCATACTTGGCTCTTAGTGCGTATACGGTACCGTTGTCAGTTAGGTTAATTAATGACATTTTAAGTTTTTCTACTAGGTTTTTATTACGTTTATTTAAATAATGATAAAGCGGATACGTACTCAACACTTCTTTTTCAAAGCAACCTTGGGGTGTAGGGAGATCGTTATTTTGCATTATAAAGTTAATCATTAAAGCCCCTTGTACTTTTTTCTGGGCTAGTAAATTAAGCTGGGCATTCATACTTTTAACTTTAATAATATTTCCTGCAAATTGTGTACTTCCTAAATAATGCTCTTGGACAGGGTAGCCATCAACAATTGCGACACTATCGAGTTGTTCTAAACTGCGAGGTAAACAATTTTTATATAATACTAAGTCAAACTTGAACAGTTCATAATCAACTCTAATTAAGTTCTCATAGTTTTCTTCAATGCTTGCGTCTCTCCCTAACTGCCCATCAAGTACGCCATTATTTGCAGCGAGCAAAGCATTTTGATGGTTAAAATCGATTATATTTATTTTAAAACCTATATCTGCGTATGCTAATTTTAAAAGCTCTAAGGCATAATCAGCTTGAGGTGTGCTTTGCGGACGGTTAAAAGTAAGGTTGTATTGATGGCTAAAACAAGGTGCAATAAAAAATAAATTTACCAATAATAACAAGATACTAAAACGTCTGTTCATTATCGGTTCCAATTACTACAGAAATAAATAAAATAAGACGCGTATAATAACAAGTAGATTACCTCTTGCCCAGTTTAGAGAGGGGAATCAAATAATCTTAAAAACGAATGAGGAAGTATTGTGAGTTTTAATTTATGCCTATTACCACGTGAAGAAAAATATCAAATTCAGTTAGATTATGAAGCGTCTTTTTGGGCGTATCAAATTAAGCGTAACAAAAAAACGAGAGAGCAAGTTTACAGCACAATCCATAGCCGCCCAATGGCAGAGCAAATGGTCTTGAAACAAAAATTTGAACAGTATTTAGCGCTAATGCTTAGCTAAATATCGATATAAAAATGTATAAAGTTGAAGTGTTAAATGAACTAAAAACCCCACTTGTGAATAAATTTTACAAAAAGCACAGCGTAAGAGGGCGTGCTAATAAACAGGATAAGGTATGGGTTACTTACTATAATAATGAAATAGTGGCAGCATGTAGATTACAAGATAAAACAGCGTTTTTATTTTTATCTACCATGTTTGTTGCGCTGGAACATCGCGGTAAAGGGATTGCAAAACAATTGCTATCCACACTCTTGAAGTCCCAAAATAGAGAGATAAAGACCTTCGCATATGAAAACGTAGCTGATTTATATCGCGCTATTGGTTTTAACCAGGTGTTAACATATACTCTTGCTTTACAAGTACTTTTTGATACTTACAAACATCGAAATATAGTCGCTCTAGAGTACCCATAATAATAAATAATAATATGGAATAAGCATGAGTAAATGCGTTAATGGGATAATTAGTTGCTTTGTAGTTTTAATAACTATTCTAAGTTGCCAAGTAGAGGCACAAGTAAAACGTTTATCTCCAAGCGAAGGTTTATCACAAAGCTACGTTAATACTATGCTTATAGACACTAACGGTTACCTGTGGCTTTCGACTGAGGCCGGGCTCAATCGTTATGATGGCTATCAAGTTATTCCAATAAATGGACCTAATGGTGAATTAGAAGAGGCGATCATCGATCGTATTTACCAAGACCCTCAAGGACATATTTGGATTGCCTCGTTACTTGCAGGCCTATTTAGGTACGACCCCGTAACAGATTCATATCAGCAATTCCTTGAAAAACCTACCAGTGAAGAAGAAATTATCAATCAGTCTGTTTTTAGTATGGTGGCCGTTGATAAAAAAACGCTTTGGATTGGGCGAGGCCGCGATTTTGCAAAGCTTGATATCGCAACCGGAAAAATAACAACTATTTTTGAGCTGCCTGCTAAATATAAAAATACCCTTGTGAGAAAGCTGTTTGCTTACAATGGTTATATATTTATAGGTACAAGCCATGGCGCATACGTATTTGATATTGCCACAGAGCAAGTTAGACCTCTACAGCATTTAAAAGGTGAAGCTGAACATATTTACCAAAATAATGTTAAGTCGTTCGCATTAGGTGAAAATAAACAGTTGTTAGTCGGGGCGGTACAAGGCTTATACGAAGTTGATATTAGTAACTTATCAAAAATGTTTGAACGCCCAGATTTACCTTTTAAGAGTAAAGTATTACTAAGTGACCTAAATGTTTGGAGCATAGTAAACGAACACGGAACAATAGATTTAGCTACCGACAAAGGCTTGTTTAAATTTGATTTAAACACCGGTGAGATGATTAAAAATACTCGAATAGCCCAAAGTAAGTACACACTTGCTGATACCAGCATTATTGATATGGCTAAAGATAAATCGGGTGGTACATGGGTTGCGACTAAAACTGATGGAGCGTTTTACTTATCTCACGACAGTTATCATTTTAATAATGTCGATGGCACTTTGCTCGGTGGGGATGGTTTATCACATCACTCTATCTGGGGGATTACCGAATATAAAGACAAGCTTTGGCTTGCAACGCATAATGGTATTACCGAGGTTGATTTAAAAACAAACATTGGTAAAGCTTATTTAAAAGACTACAAAGTTGACTTACTCACCACTGAGTTTACCGTATATGAAATAATGCCCTATAAAGATAATTTATGGCTTTATACAAACCGTGGTTTATTTATTTTTGACCCTGTAACGCATCAAGTGAGCGAACCTAAAGTACATAACCCTGCTAATCAAGAGCTGATTACTGGTAGGGTGCATGGCGTTACACTAATGCCAAATGGCGATCTATACTTTGTACACTCAGATCATGGGGTATTTATATACAATATAGATTCACAGGTAGTAACGCGTTTGGGTGGTCAGTTTGAACAATTTGAACCCTTTTTAGCTCATGGCTTTTTACCCGCGTTGAGTAATAAGCCAGACTCGCCACTATTTTTTAATGCTGGAATTTTATATCAAGTAAACCCAAGTGATTTAGCACTTAAAATGATTTACAAAGTGCCAAAGCAGCATGAAAACGTAGCCATTAGCGTGCTTTCTTATTTAATAGATAACAACAATATATTGTGGATATCACTTTCTAATTTTGGATTGATAGGCCTTGACGCATCTACTTATCAATTAGTACATACAATCGATTTAGAGAAGAATAAATTAGGCACATTGCTTTACGATATGGTGCTAGATGATGATGGCATGATTTGGATGAGTAGCCATAAAGGCATTTGGCGATTAAACCCAGAAACACTTCATTTTCAACAATTTTCTACGTCAGAAGGACTACTCTCTGCTGAGTTTAATAGTAACGCCATGGCACAGCTTAAAGATGGCCATATTGCGTATGGTAGCTTAAAAGGTTTTACTTATTTTCACCCGATGGAAAACCAAAATTACCAATCACTTATTGATCACGTAAATATTACGCGAGTTGATTTAATGTCACGAGATTTATCGCTTGATTTAAAGCAGCCGCTCAACGAGGTTGTGTTAAACCATGATGATATAGGGCTTGAAGTGGCATTTTCTGCCATGGCATTTAGCAATCAAGAACGCATCATTTATGAGTATCAACTCGATAATGGACAAAAAAGTTATACTCGAAATAACAACCGCGTATTGTTTCCAAAATTGAATCCAGGTAATTACCAATTAAAAGTTTGGGCTAAAGACCCCCTGACTGGAGAATATACCTCGCCTGCTATTTTAAAAATAAAAGTAAAATATCCGCTTTGGCGTGCACCTTATTTTATGGCGCTTTACGCCATGCTGTTTATTGGCTTTGTTGCTATGTGGGTTATGCGCCGTAATAAAATTCAGCGTATTTTGTTGGCAGCAAATAAAGAAAGTAAAGAAAGCGAAGCGCGTTTAAAACTAGCGCTTGAAGGCAGCGAATCGGGTGTATGGGATTGGGAATCAAGCAATCCAAGTATTTACCAACCTCGCTTAGCGAGTGAGCTAGGCTACGAAAATGAAACCGTGAGCCTTGATGAATATTTATCTAAAATTCATCCTCAAGATAAACAATTATTTCGCTTAGAGTGGCTTGAATTTTTATCTACCGATAAAGGTTACTTTAATTGTACTTATCGCCTGCGTCATGCAAAAGGCTATTGGCGCTGGTATAAGGATTTTGGAAAAGTAGTTGAGTGGGATGATAAAACACCACAAAAAGTGGCGGGTACGTATACAAATATGACCCGTGAAATGGTGTTTGAAGAGCATGCTTTACTATTTACAGCAGCGTTTGAGCAAACGCGTGATTGGGTGTTTATACTCGATAAAAATTTAAATATTCGGGCTTCTAATAAATCACTACAAACCGCCTTTAACTTCTCCGCAGAGTCGTTATCTAGCCGGACTTTAAATTTAGGTATATCGCGCAGCAATCGTTTTGATTATTTACGCATTATGCAAAAGCTATCTGTTGGAGAGCACTTTTCGTGTGAAGACAGTGTGGTTTTAGCTAATGGTGAGTCGCGTCATGTACTTGTGAAAATAAGTGCAGTAGCCGATAACGAGCAGCGCCTTAATAGTTATGTGATTATTTTAACCGATATAAACGCACAAAAATCAGCTGAAAACGAGCTGCACTTACTGGCCAACTACGACGCCTTAACTGGGCTGCCAAATCGTACATTATTTAATGACCGGGTTGAACACGCCCTAGAACAAGCAAAACTGCATGGATGCAAAGTGGCTTTGTTACACATCAATATTAAACGTTTTAAATACTTTAATGATTCTTTAGGGCACGAAGCGGCTGATGAGCTAATTAAAGAAGTTGCTGAGCGCTTAAAGTGTTCTTTGCGACCATCGGATAGTGTTGCGCGATTTGGTGGCGATGAGTTTGTTGTGCTAGTAGAAGATATTCATCAGATAGAGCAAGTACTTATAATATGCACTAAGTTAATGGATTGCGTGAATCAAAATATTACGATTAATGGCCAAGTTGTAAACGTTAATTTAAGTATTGGTGTGTCGATATCGCCAGATGACGCAGAGCAAGGCCCTGCACTTTTAAAAGCTGCGAGCATAGCGTTATATCATGCAAAAGACTCTTTAGAGGGGCGTTATCAGTTTTATAAGCAAGAGATGAATCAGCATGTTCAAAGAGCGCTGCATCTTGAATCTCAGCTTACTAGAGCGTATCAAGAAGAAGAGTTTTGTAATTATTATCAGCCCATTATTAATGCTAAGAGCCAAAAAACAGAAGGCTTTGAAGTACTGCTGCGTTGGCCCGAAAATAAACTAGTACAAACTCAAGAGTTTTCGATGGCAGCAGAGGGAATAGGCTTAATTACAAAAATTATGCTGCAGACCTTTGCGCGCGCTTTATTGGAGTTAAAAGAGTGGCGAAAAGCCTCACCTAACCTGTATTTATCTATTAACTTATCAGCACTAGATTTTGAGTTTAAAGACCTTGTTCCTGAAATTAGAAGAGCGTTAAGTAAAGCGGGTGTATCGTCTGAGGCAATTGTTTTTGAAATAACCGAATCAATATTAATGCGTGATTCAAAAGAAGCGCTGCATAGCATGGATCAACTTAAAAAGTTGGGTTGTAGATTGTACATGGATGATTTTGGTACAGGTTACGCATCACTTACGTATTTAAAACGTTTTCCTATTGATGTACTAAAAATAGATAGAAGCTTTGTACAAGACATAGGCATAGATTCTGACGATGAAGCTATTATCCAATCAACACTTGCCCTTGCTGATAGTTTAGGTAAAGAGTGTGTTGCGGAAGGCGTAGAAAGCTCGCATCAACTTGCTTTTCTAAAGGCGAGAGGGTGCAAGCATTTCCAAGGGTATTTATTTAGTAAACCGGTACCTAATACCGACGTACTCGCGCTTATTAATCGCGATTGGAGTGACATATTCAATTGAGAATAGTCGTACTGATTTAGGGTCTTTTACCGCAGTGTCTGCAAAACATATGGCTGTTATGCTCATTTAACTGCGTTTTAATGGCCTTATTAGCTTCTAGCTTACTCAAGCCTAACTTATGACGTAGCTCTTCTAGGTGTATTTGTTGAGTGTCATTAAGTGTGCCACCTTGAATTGACTCGTGCACAGCGTCTTCAAAAAACTGACGGCGCTTACGTATTTGTTCTGAAAAACTAGATGCCAATAACCCTGTAGGAATTGCGATCATGCCCATGCTTAGAAGAGTGATCACACCGCCAAAAAATTTCCCCATTGCCGTTATAGGCACTACATCGCCATAACCAACGGTCGTCAGCGTTGCCATTGCCCACCACATTGCCGCAGGAATAGAGCCAAATTTATCGGGTTGAATATCGTGCTCAATTAAATAAATTCCGCATGAAGCTAAAATAAGCACGACGGCCATTATAAAAAAAGCAGCCATTAATGAACTACCTTCATCCATAAATGCTTGTAACAATAACTGCATTGCACGGGAGTAACGAGTGAGTTTAAATACTCTTAATAACCTAAGTACGCGTAAAAAACGTAAATCGAGCGGGAATAAAAACATCATTAAGCTCGGCAAAATCGCGATTAAATCAACAATTGCCAAAGGGGAGAAAAAATAGCTAAGCCGACGTTTGGTATGAGACCCTTCCATTGCTGCATATTTTGTTTTATCTACACAGGCCCAAAGCCTGGCTAAGTATTCAATAACAAAAATAGCGACCGAGACAATTTCTAACACCAAGAATTCGTTGTAATATTGCTCAGCCACACTTGGAATTGACTCAATAACAATGGCTACAACGTTAATCATTATTATGCTAATGAGTGCAATATCAAGAATATGCCCTGGACGTTGATATTGACCTGTGCCTTCAAACAGGCAAGCCATTTTTTGGCGTAACGTTTGCGGTTCATTCATTATTTAAGTTTAAGCACCATGTTAATACTGCCTTCTTCAAAGTCGCGACTAATTGTAAAACCTAGCTTACGGGCAAGTTTAATCATCCCTGTATTCTCTGGTAAGGTGATGCCCTCAACTGACTCCACACCTTGGTGTTTGCAGTGATTAATTGCAGCGCTCATTAGTATACGACCAAGCCCTAAGCCTTGGCAGTCTGAGCGCACTACTATAGCAAACTCAGCATGTAGGTTATCGGGGTCCATAATGACGCGAGACACACCCAGAGTGCGGGTTTTACCTTCAAAGCGTTGGCAAACAATAAACGCCATTTCACGGTCGTAATCAATTTGCGTCATTTTAGCGAGTTGATCGTGGTTAAACTGTGGTAGTTCGCCAAAAAAGCGTTTATATCTGTCCTCTTTATTAAGTGATTCATCAAATGCTTTATGGGCTTGCTCATCTTCTGGCTTTATCGGTCTGAGCGTAGCTTGGGTGTTGTTTTTAAGCGTTACTACTTCAACAAGTTCAATAGGGTAGGGACGAATAGATAAGCGCTTACGATTGCTCTGAGTTTGATAGCGGCTAAGTGTCATGGTGGCATCGAGCACTAAAAATTGACCATTACTGGCAAGTATAGGATTAAGTTCCATTGAGCTTATGTCAGGTTGATCAATAACTAACTGAGAAATACGCGTTAGCAGTGCACACAAACGATACTTATCAACCTTTTCGGGGAGTATGCGCTCCTTTAGTACGCCTTTATCGTGCGCTGCGGCAATTAAATACTTTGCTAAGTTCATATTCAGAGGAGGCAGAGCAACGGCGGCTTGTGCATATTCAAGGCCGGTGCCTGCTTCACCTAATAATATAACTGGGCCAAAATTAGGCTCGGTTTTAATCGCAATTCGCAGCTCATTTGCGCCTGCTCGCGGCGCCATTTTTTGTAATGAAAACCCTTCAATAACAGCATCCGGATACGTATTTTTAATACGAATAAGCATTGCAAAAGCAGTTTGTTCAACCTCGTTCGCGTCATTTAAGTTAAGCACCACACCACCTACTTCAGACTTTGAAGCAATACTTGGGCTAATAAGTTTCAGCGCGACCGGAAAACCAAGCTCTATGGCTTGCTCTTTGGCTTCTGTTGGGGTGTAAGCCACTTCAGTTTGAATGCATTTAATACCATAGTGGTTTAATACTTGGCTTGCCTGATGGGTAGGTAAGTAGCTTTGTCCGTCATCTAAAAACTCATTAATAAGCGCTTTAGCGGCTACTTTATTTATTTTTGCGTCATCAGTGTTCGACTCAGGTGTTTGCGTTAAATGTTTTTGGTTTCGACGATACGTTACCAAGTGCATAAATGCACCAACAGCCCCTTCGGGCGTACGATAAGTAGGTATTGCGTTGTTTGAGCACACTTTTCTGGCAGCGTAAGATGCGTCTTCACCCATAAAGTTAGTTATAACGTAAGGGCGCGCCATTTTAGGCAATGTTTGTAAGGTTTCTACAATAATGTTGGCGTAGTCTTCGCTGGGCGCAAGCGCTGAGGGAGTATGGATAATCAGTAAATTTTTAACTTCTTTTGCGTGCAGTAAAATTTCTAATGCTTGCTTGTACCGAGCAGGTGCTGAGTCGCCAAAAATATCCACAGGGTTTGAGGTGGTTTCGGATTGTGGGATGACTTTATTTAGCGCATTTCGGGTTTCAATGCTTAGCTCTGCTAATTTACCGGAGTTTTGAATAAGCTCATCAACGGCCATAACACCCGGGCCGCCACCATTAGTTAAAATTGTTAGTTGTTCTACTTTTAATAATTTTGGATGCATGGCGAGTGTTTGTGTCGCTGCAAATAGTTCTCGTAAATCATTTACCCGCAGCATACCCGCTCGTTGAAATAACGCATCGTAAACAGCGTCAGAGCTTTGCTTTCCGCCGGTGTGAATTTCGGCTGCAAGTGCGCCCGCAGTTGTTTTACCTGTTTTAATCGCAATTACAGGTTTACTAAAGGCCGCAGCTCTTGCTGCTGATATAAAACCACGAATATCTTCAATGTTATCTATGTAGAGTAAAATAGCTTTGGTTTTGGCATCACGACCTAAAAAGTCGAGTAGTTCATTAAAGTTTATATCAAGGCAATCGCCTACAGATACAAAATATGAAAAGCCAATTTCTTTGTTTTTAGCCCAATCTAAAATGGTTGAGCATACTGCTGCTGATTGCGATACAAATGCAATTTTACCAGGACTTGCCACGGTATGTGAAAAGCTCGCATTTAAACCAATATGAGGGATCAGCAAGCCTAAGCAATTGGGTCCAAGCAAAGTAACTTGCTTGGCTTGAGCGCATGCTTTAAGCGCGCTTTTTTGCTCCCCAGATAGTCCATCGGCAATAACAATAGCCGTTTTACAGCCCAGCTCTCCAAGCTGCTCAATAATATCAATTAAGGTATTTTTGTTAGTACAAATAACAGCAAGGTCAGGTACTTTTGGTAAGTCAGCAATAGAGGGGTAAGCAAGTACGCCATGTACTGCGCTATGGCTTGGAGTAACAGGCATTATCGGCCCTTTAAAGCCACCCTGAAGTAAGTTGCGCATAACCACAAAACCAGCCCGAGTTGATATATTCGAGGCGCCAATAACAGCCACTGAGCTTGGGTTAAAAAATTGGGTTATACGCTTAAGGCTCATGGTTTTTCCTAGGCTGATTAAATTTTGCGTTATTTATAGTCTCAATGTACCCTGTTTACTGTGTTATTTCGAGCGTCTAGATGCTTATTATTGATATCAATCAAGGAGATTATTGTGAATAAAACCCCCGGTTTTTACATTGTTATAGCGGCTATTTGTTTAAGTATAGGCTTAATTAGCTTAGGGTTTATTTTAAAAAGTACCGCTCTAAGTGTAAAAGGGATGGAACGTACTGTGCAGGTTAAGGGATTGGCCGAGCGAGAAGTAATAGCCGATACGGTAATTTGGCCTCTGCAATTTAGTGATGCCGACAATAATCTTGAAAAATTAGTAAGCCGAGTTGAGAAAAAAAATGATGCGGTAACTGCTTTTTTAAAACTCCATGGTTTTGACGACGATGAAATAACAATAGGTAGCCAGTCAGTTATTGACAAGCAAGCGCGTGAATACAGCAATGAAAATCAGCAATTTAGATACATAGTGCGCTCAAATATTACTGTTTATTCTGCTGCGCCAGATAAAGTGCAAAACGCGCTGAGTAAAGTAAGCCAGCTTGCTAAACAAGATATCGCAATAGTGCAGGATAGCTACGAGACAAAAGTTGAATACATCTTTACTGGCCTCAATGATGTAAAACCTGCGATGGTGCAAGAAGCTACTGAAAAAGCGCGTGAAGTCGCTAATAAATTTGCTAAAGACTCTAATTCAAAATTAGGCAAAATAAAAACAGCTCGCCAAGGGCAATTTAGTATCAGTAATCGAGATTCAAATACACCGCAAATAAAAAATATAAGAGTGGTGACCAGCGTTGAATATTATTTAAATGATTAGGGCCTGTTGACCTTTCAGGATTAAAATTTGTTCAATCTAGGGGCCGATTTAATCGCGGCGTGAGGTTTGTAACCTAGCGGGCTAAGTAAAAACCGAGCAACAAAGAGTAAATTGCCCCTAGGCAGAACCCTTCGGGCAGCGCATGTTTGGCATTTATTCCACGTTATCGCCTATTAATGGGGAATAATCACACTGCATAGGCTCTGCCTTGCCTAAATACCAAACATACTGCTGCAAATTTAACCTCGAAAGATAAACAGGCCCTAGGAGATAATATGTCAGAGTCTAAATATGGTCAGTTTGTACTGGCTCCCCGTTCGTACTTCTTTACTGCTATAGCGAGCGTAGTATTTGCGTTTATAGGCTTTAGTTATAATGCATGGCGGATGGAGGCAAGTGAAGAGAATAACAATACACGCATTGCTAGCTTTCAAATCTTACAAGAGCTAGCCGAGCTTGAGCTTATTGTATTTGCGGCACATTACGATAATAACAAAATAGATGGCAGCCCCAGAAAAGGCTGGGTTAAAGTTAACTTAATTCATGACTTAAGCTACTTGGCCGTTGATGAAGTACATTTAAAAACAAAAGACTTACAAAAGGTCTGGCAAACAAATTGGCCAAATATGGTTGATCACCAAAGTGCTGCGCAATCTATTACACATGCCATAGACAGTGTGCGTACAGAAGTTGTGAGTGAATTAAAGCGCCTTGATTAAGTGAGCAACTTGCGCCGTTGAGCGTTGCAAGTAAGCGGCGCTCAGTAAAATTGTGGTCTCGTTAACTTTTTGCCCTTTTAGTGCGTTGGCAAGCTGCTGTTTTGCGTTAGGATTTTGTTTTTGCTCTATTTCCATTAATGCTAACAAAGCTGAAAATTCATGCTTTACCGGTGTGCTCGGTTTATGTGCATAGGCTATGTAGCAGGCAACCGGTGTTAAGCCATGAGAGTTGGGCTGCGCGAGCGCTTTAGCTAACTCATCATTTGATTCAAACAACATCAAAGAGCGCACATAGTTAAATGGCAGCTTTGTCGCATCGGCATGCTTAAACACATTGTGTAGTACGTTATTTCCTTGTGTATCTTGTACTAAAAAGCCTTTATTTACTTTCAGCGCAGGGGTAAAAAAGCTCAATGCGTCAATATTAGTGAGTTGATTAATAAAAGAAGAAGGCGCTGTGTTAGAGCTTAATATCCGCGTTGCTATGTTTTGCATAAAGTCATACTTAACACTCAACCTTTGGGCGCTGTCATATAAATGGTTAAGCTGCAAAGTTTGCTGAGCAGGACTTAACTGCTTAAAGTCGTTATCGAGCTCATTTAACTGTTGCTTTGAAATACGCGCATTAAGTAGTTGTATGCTTAAATCCATTATTATTTCCAAAAATCTTTTTTACTACTATAAAACAAAAAAGGCCGCAAATGCGACCTTTCATATTTAAAGCAATTGTTTAAATTGGTTTTAAGCTTTTTTGCTTGCTACCCATTCATTAACAAAGTTTTCTAGTACATTAAGTGGTACAGGACCATTTTTAAGCACTACGTCGTGGAACTGGCGAATATCAAACTTATCACCCAGTTGCTTTTTAGCGTCTTCACGAAGCTCTAAAATCTTAAGCATACCCACTTTATAAGCCGTTGCTTGTGAAGGCATTACAATGTGACGCTCAACCATTTTAACACCGTCAGATGTTGCATTAGGCGTGTTATTTACGTAGTAATCAATACCTTCTTGGCGAGTCCACTTCATCGCGTGAATACCCGTATCAACCACTAGACGACATGCGCGCCATAGCTCCATTGAAAGACGACCAAAATCTGAGTAAGGGTCTGAGTACATGCCCATTTCTTTAGGAATGAACTCTGAGTATAAACCCCAACCTTCAATGTACGCTGTGTAGCCACCAAATTTACGGAACTTAGGAACGCCTTCTAGTTCTTGCGAAATAGCGATTTGCATGTGGTGACCCGGAATACCTTCGTGGTAAGCAAGTGCTTCCATTTGATATGTTGGCATAGCTTCCATATCGTAAAGGTTTGCGTAGTAAACACCTGGGCGTGAACCATCTGGAGCTGGCTGTTGGTAAAATGCCTTGCCCGCTGCTTTTTCACGGAATGCTTCAACTGCTTTTACTTTTAAATCAGCTTTTGGCTTAACAATAAATAGCTCATCTAAACGCGTTTTCATTGTATCAATAAGTCCAGTGGCTTCATCAAGGTAGCGTTGCTTACCTTGTGCATCATTAGGGTAGTAAAATTGTTTGTCAGTTTTCATAAACTGCATAAACGCTTTTAAGTCACCTTTAAAGCCTACTTTATCTTTAATTTCGCGCATTTCATCATGAATACGTGTCACTTCAGATAAACCAATTGCATGAATTTCTTTAGCGGTTAAATCTGTTGTTGTAGTGCGCTTAAGTGCGTTGTTATAAAACGCTTCACCGTCAGGTAGTTTCCATGCGCCATCGCGATCGTCAGCACGTTTTTCAAGCTGTGCTAGGTAATTAATTAGCTCAGAGTAAGACGGTTTAACAGCCGATTTTAATGCATCTGATGCATCGCTAATTAACGAGTCTTTTTCGTCTTGGCTAATTTCAAGCGCTGTTACTTTTCGTTTAAAGTCGGCAAGTAATGTAGAGTCATCGCCTTTTTCAAACGGCGCACCGTGGATAATATTTTTGCTTGAATCAATAACATGCGGAAACACAAACTTAGGAGCAATAATCCCCTTATCAGCACGAGTTTCTAAATCAGTAATTAGCTGATCAATAACGTCAGTTACACCGTTTAGGCGTGAAATGTAGTCTTTAGCTTCTTTTACATTACTAACTGAGTGTTGATTAATTAAAAACGCAGGGATCATAGAATGCGTACCAAACATTTGGTTCACAGGGTAATTATGGTAACGCCATTTAAAGTCAGCAATTGAGCTTTCAAGATCCTGTTTTTTTAAGTCGTAGCTAACTTTAGTTGCGTCATCTAATAAGTCACGGTTAATGGCTTTTAGTGTAACTAAGTCTGCTTTTGTTTGTGCTAAATCTTTAAGCTTTCTTTCTTCGCTGCCATCGTCCCACTTATCGTAATCTTGCTTAATCCCCATGTATGTTTGATATACAGGGCTGCTCATTACATCGCGGTTAAATGTATCTTCAAAAAATGCATTGGCTTTGTCTATTTCACTTTGTTGTGATTGAACTGCTTGTGCAATAGGGGCTGAAGTAGACTGTTGTGTTGTTTGCTGGCAACCAGCAAGTAGTGCAACGCTTACTGCGGCCGCAATAAAAGTGAGTTTACGCATTGTTTTCCCTTTTGTTGTTAGAAACCCATTAGGGTGATTTATATTTATTAGTTTTATATTGCTGTGCAGTGCCTTCGCGCTACACAAACAATTCTAGCAGGTCATTTAAAAAGCGATGACCTTTTAAGGTTACCTGCCAATGGTTATCTGTTTGAGTCAATAAACCTTTATTTACTGCTTGGTTTAATGCACTTTGCTGACTTTGCAGCGCCAGTGTTGTTAGTTTATTAAAATCATTAATTGGGCAAGGCTCAACAAGGCGAAAGCGATTCATAAAAAATTCAAACGCTAAATCGTCTTGCTCTACATGCCAGCTTTTATACATATATGGTTTAATTAAATCCATATAGCCGCGTGGATGTTTAACCTTTTCGGTACGCGTTATAAGCCCTGTATTTGCATCAGTAACCTTACCATGCGCGCCACAGCCAATACCGAGATAATCGCCAAAACGCCAATAATTTAAGTTATGTTGGCATTGATAGCCCGGTTTTGCATAGCCCGATATTTCGTATTGCACGTAACCGGCTTGCGCGAGTAACTCAACCCCTTGTTCTTGAATGTCCCACAGTGTTTCGTCTTGTGGCAAGGTAGGGGGCTTTGAAGCAAACTGAGTATTGGGTTCAATAGTTAATTGATACCAAGATATATGCGGAGGATCGAGCGCTATTATTTGTTTTAAATCACTCAATGCATCATCAAGTGTTTGGCCCGGTAAGCCATGCATTAAATCAAGGTTAAAGCTTTTTAAACCGGCTTCTTTAGCTTGCTGCGCGGCATAATTTGCCTCGTCGCTGCCATGAATCCGACCAAGTGCTTTTAATTTGTCGTTTTGCATGCTTTGCACACCAATAGAAATACGGTTAATGCCTGCTTTTACGTAATCTTTAAAGCGACCTGTTTCTACTGTACCAGGGTTGGCTTCAAGGGTAATTTCACAATTGTCTTCAAGCCCAATTAGGTTGTCGACTTCATTTAATAATCGGGTATAAGCTGCACCAGTTAATAAGCTTGGCGTGCCGCCACCAATAAAAATACTGTGAATTTTACGCCCTTGTACTAGGTGCAAATCCGCTTTTAAGTCATCAATTAAGTGTTGAACATATTCAGCTTCAGGTATTTCACCTTTTTGCCCGTGGCTATTAAAATCGCAGTACGGACACTTTTGCACGCACCAAGGCACATGCACATATAAGCTCAGTGGTGGAAGGTTCACAGGCCGCCTTTTTGCTGTAGTTCTAGTAATAATTTTTGCAGCGCTTGTCCGCGATGACTCACTGCATTTTTTTGCTCTTTTGTAAGCTCAGCACTCGTACAACTTTGCTCTGCTACAAAAAACACTGGATCGTAACCAAATCCACCGTTGCCATTTTGAGTGAGCGTAATTTCGCCTTCCCAACTAGCACTACAAATAAGCGGAGTAGGGTCGTTTGCGTGGCGCATTAACACCAGTACACACCAAAAACGAGCACTACGGATAGGGTTATCACCTAAATCAACGAGTAACTTATCGATGTTATCTTGATCGCTAGCACCTGGGCCTGCAAAGCGAGCTGAATACACACCGGGCGCACCATTTAAGCCATCAACTTCTAAACCTGAGTCATCGGCAATTGCAGGCATGCCAGTAATTTTAGCGGCATGGCGTGCTTTAATAATGGCATTTTCAACAAAGGTAGTGCCGGTTTCGGCAACTTCACCTACGTTAAAATCGCTTTGTGGAACTACATTAATATTCAAAGGGCTTAGCATGTTAGCGAGCTCTTTTACTTTGCCAGGATTACCTGTAGCAAGTACTAAAGTTTTGGTCATGTTATTAATCTACGTAAAATTTTTGCTGAAACTGTAATTTTTGAAATTGATTATTTTGTTGTATCTCAATCTCAAAGCGTAAAATCTCTTCGTTGGTGTAATCAACTTGGGCAAGGTAATAAATTGAATCACCTTCTTTTACTTCTTTAAAAGTAAGCGTTTGTTTGTTGCCAAGTAGGTTTTTAGCTGTGCCTGTAAGCTTTGCCGTTTGTGCTGTGTTTTCGGTATTATTTTTTAATATAGAAATATTCACAATGCCTTTGTATCCGCTCCGTTCAAGGCCATACGCTGTTGCTATTTTTGGCTGAATAAAAGTAGAAGGAAAGGCGATGTAATGTACTTGCCAAGGGCCAAGCTCTTTGTATTGTGCGCCTTGCATTTCTTCACTTTGCGCGTTAAACGTAAATGCTAAACAAGCAATAAAACAAAACTTAATTAAACTGTTCATTATGGTGTCCTATATAAAAAAGAGGCCATAAGGCCTCTTTTACTTAAAATTGAGTGCTTACGCTAAAAAGTCCATAAACAGCATTTGTAAAAACTGAATACCAATAATAAGTACTAATACTGATAAATCTAAACCACCCATTGGCGGAAGAATTTTACGAATAGGTTTAAGCATTGGCTCAGTAAGCTGATGAAAAACCGCTTCAATAGGGTTATAGCCTTGGCTAACCCAACTTAAAATAGCGCGTATAATAAGTACCCAAAATACTAAATTAAGGCCTTCTTTTAGTACCGTTATAAGTGCTTGAATAAGCACAGGCTGTATTGCCCACGCATTATATATAACAAGCATTAAAGTACTAATTTTGGCTACAGCCACTATAAATGCCAACAATAGAGATGCTAAATCAAGCCCACCAAATCCAGGAATGATTTTACGCAGTGGTTTTACCGCAAACGAAGTGGCTTTAACCACAAACTGGCTCATTGGATTATAAAAGTCGGCTTTTGCCCACTGCAGCCAAAAGCGCAGTAATACCACCATTAAAAACAAATCAAACAGGGTACTGATTAAAAATTGCATGGCATTCATAGTGTAACCTTCAATAAAAAGTGGTTTTAAAGTTCTTTTTCCATTTGCTCCGCGCGTGCAATACACGCATCCATAGCATCGCCAACGGTTTTAGTTAAGCCTTCATCTTTTAAGTGCTCAACAGCTGCGTGAGTAGTACCGCCTTTAGATGTTACGTTTGAACGTAGTTGCGAAATACTAATATCAGGCTGGCTAAGTGCCATTTCGGCAGCTCCAAGTGCTGTTTGTTGCACTAAACGTCGAGCATCTTCATCGTTAAACCCCAGTGCTTTGGCTTTTTCTTCTATTGCTTCCATAAATAAGAAAAAGTAAGCAGGAGATGAGCCCGTAACCGCAATAATATCGTTAATTTGCGACTCTTGCTCAACCCATACAGCGATGCCAGTACATTCAAAAACTTGCTGTACAAATTCGTGCTCGCTTTGTGTTTCGCCAGCGCCATATAAACCTGATACACCACGCCCTAATAAAGACGGTGTATTTGGCATACAACGTACCATTTTAACGTCTTGGCCTAGCATTTCACGTAAACGCTTAACGGTTAAACCTGCGGCAACCGATATAAATAATTTATTACTAAAGTCTACGCCTGACTCTTGAAACGATTTACATAAATCGCCCATCATTTGAGGTTTAACAGACAAAACAATTACATCAGCATCGCGCAGGGCTTCGTTATTGTCACTGGTGGTTTGCACCTTGAAATCGGCTGCTACCTTTGCAAGCTTTTCTTGGTTGCGGTTAGTAGCAATAATATTACTTGCGTTAAAACCATTTTTTACCATGCCACCAATAATGGCGTAGCTCATATTACCTGTGCCTATAAATGCGATTTTTTTATCTGACATAAATCTGTTATCACCTTTTAAGTTCGTGTTCCAAAAATGTCTGTGCCGACTCTTACCATGGTTGAGCCTGCAGTAATGGCAGCTTCAACATCGTTACTCATACCCATCGACAAAGTATCTATTTGAGGATATTGGGTCTTTAGTTTATCAAAGCAAGTTTGTAATTGCTCAAAAGATTGAGTTTGAGCTAACGGATCGTCGCTTTTTGCGGGAATAGCCATTAAACCGCGAAGTGTTAAGTGCTCACATTGGTTAATAAACTCAGCAAGTTCAGAAATTTGCTCAACACTACAACCCGATTTGGCGTCTTCTTCGCTTATATTTACTTGAATAAGTATATTAAGAGGCGGTTTATCGTTTGGGCGCTGTGAATCTAATCGCTTTGCTATTTTTATGCGATCAATACTTTGTACCCAGTCAAAGTTGGCAGCCACTAATGCACTTTTATTTGATTGAATAGGGCCAATGAAATGCCAAATGATGTCGCTATATGACTGCAGTTGAGTTATTTTATCTATAGCCTCTTGAACATAAGATTCACCAAATTCGCGCTGGCCATGCTCATAAGCTGCTATAACATCTTCGCTTGGTTTAGTTTTAGACACTGCAAGTAGAGTGACTTCGTTAGTGCTTCGCTGTGCAATTTTTGCCGCGTCTGCAATTCTAGCGTAGGCGGATGTGAGTCGTTCTGCTATTGTAACCATATATTTATCAGTTAGTTGTGGAGTCATAAATGGATATTACCGAATTATTAGCGTTTAGTGTGCAACACAAAGCATCCGATTTACATTTATCATCGGGTGTTTCACCTATGATACGCGTAGACGGTGATGTTCGTCGCATTAATATACCAGCCCTTGCAGATAAAGACGTAAACAGTCTGGTTTACGATATTATGAACGATAATCAACGCAAGGACTATGAACAAAACCTCGAAGTGGATTTTTCGTTTGAAGTACCTAATTTAGCACGTTTTCGTGTGAATGCGTTCAACTCTAATCGCGGGCCAGCTGCGGTATTTCGTACCATACCAAGTGAAGTGTTAACACTTGATGATTTAGGTGCGCCAGATATTTTTAAAACAATTTCTGACACCCCTCGTGGACTCGTATTAGTGACAGGGCCTACAGGCTCAGGTAAATCAACAACACTTGCCGCTATGGTTGATTACATAAATCAAAATAAACATCACCATATTCTAACAATCGAAGATCCAATTGAGTTTGTTCACGATAATAAATTAAGCCTTATTAATCAACGAGAGGTACATCGCGATACTCATAGCTTCTCAAATGCGCTTCGTAGTGCACTGCGTGAAGACCCTGATGTAATACTTGTAGGTGAGTTACGTGATTTAGAAACAATTCGTCTTGCAATGACCGCAGCCGAAACCGGTCACTTAGTATTTGGTACGCTGCATACGACGTCTGCACCAAAAACCATTGACCGTATTATTGATGTATTCCCAGGTGAAGAAAAATCGATGGTGCGTTCAATGTTATCTGAATCTTTACGTGCTGTTATTTCGCAAACTTTACTTAAGAAAGTAGGAGGTGGGCGAGTTGCCGCACACGAAATTATGATTGCAGTACCCGCAATTCGTAACTTAATCCGTGAAGATAAAATTGCACAAATGTATTCATCTATTCAAACCGGCGCGTCTGTAGGCATGCAAACAATGGATCAGTGCTTAACTAATTTAGTTAATCGCGGGATCATCACTACTGCCGCAGCGAAAGAAAAAGCACAAGACAAAACACAATTTGGTGGGTAAGAAATTATTATGGCTTTATCTTTAAACGACTTTTTATTAGTAATGATTGAAAAAAAGGGCTCGGATTTATTTGTATCGAGTCAACTACCAGTAAGTGCCAAAATTAATGGTGAATTAATCGCGCTAAGTGACGATAAACTTACTGATGAGCAGGCTTTAGATCTTGTTGAGTCAGCAATGAGCGAAAAGCAAAAAAATGAGTTTCATACCACCAAAGAGTGCAACTTTGCGATAGCAACAGACGAAGGTCGTTTCCGTATTTCTGCTTTTTGGCAGCGCGATAGAGCGGGTATGGTTATTCGCCGAATAGTAACGCAAATACCTGATGTAAGTGAGCTGGGTCTACCTTCTACACTTACCGATGTCATTATGTCTAAGCGTGGATTAGTTTTATTCGTTGGTGGTACTGGTACCGGTAAATCAACTTCACTAGCTGCGCTTATTGGCTACAGAAACCGTAATCAACGTGGTCATATACTGACTATTGAAGATCCGATTGAATTTGTTCATGAGCATCGTAAAAGTATTATTACTCAGCGCGAAGTCGGGCTTGATACCGAAAGCTTTGAGTCAGCACTTAAAAGTTCATTACGCCAAGCGCCAGATGTAATTTTGATTGGTGAAATTCGCTCTCAAGAGACTATGGAATACGCACTAAGCTTTGCCGAAACCGGGCACCTGTGCGTTGCAACACTTCATGCAAATAACGCCAACCAAGCAATAGACCGTATCATGCACTTAGTACCAAAAGAAAAACACGATAAGCTCAAGTACGACTTAGCACTTAACTTACGTGCAATTGTTGCTCAGCAATTAGTCCCTACTGCTGATGGCGAAAGCCGAGTTGCAGCTATTGAAATATTGCTTAACTCACCGATGGTTGCTGAACTGATTAAAAGTGGTGATATTGGCGGTATTAAAGAGGCAATGGCTAAATCGAAAGAAATGGGCATGCAAACCTTTGACCAAGCCTTATTTGAGTTGTACAGACAACAACGAATCAATTACGCTGATGCACTGCACCATGCTGATTCGCCAAATGATTTACGCTTAATGATTAAGCTGCGTAATAACGAACAACAAGGCGCGGGCTTTTTACAGGGCGTTACTATTGATGGGCTTGATGATAAAAATAGCGATTAATAATTTAAAAGCAATCAATAAAAAAGCGCCAATAGGCGCTTTTTTTATTTGTATAACGGGTTGTTTATATAGCAGGCTTATTCACCATAACTAGACTCAAAAAAACTTTCTAAAATAATAACCGCAGACATATTATCTACGTTACCTTTGCCTAAGTTTTTATAGCCGCCACTTTCAAAAAGTCGCGCTTTAGCATCCGCGGTCGTTAAACGCTCGTCTTGTGTTTGCACAGGAATGCCATAATGATTATGTAATCTGTTGGCAAACTTTTTTGCTTTAAAGGTAACCTCTTGTGAGGTTCCATCCATA
Source organism: Pseudoalteromonas sp. FUC4 (assembly GCF_008370255.1). GTDB lineage: Bacteria > Pseudomonadota > Gammaproteobacteria > Enterobacterales > Alteromonadaceae > Pseudoalteromonas. The sequence goes on from NZ_SEUI01000004.1 coordinate 266,034, forward strand.
TTTAGTGGTAAGCCAACAACCATTAAGTCAGGTTGCCATTCAGTCACTTGTACTGCAATATGCTCCCAATTAGGAATACCATCTTGTGCTTTTACAGCCTTAAGGCTAGATGCACTGCCTGTTAGTTCTTGCCCAATAGCAATCCCAATACTTTTGGTGCCAAAGTCAAAGCCCATTACAGTGCGTTCGCCTTGCGGCTTAAGCGATTTTTTTGTCATGTGTATCTTGTTTAAGTTTACTAAGGGTTAAGTTACTATTATGCGTGACCCGCTTCAGGGCTGAGTTGGCTAATATCGAAGCCCAACATTGAAACTGCTTTTTCCCATCGTTTTTCAACGGGGGTATCAAAAATGATCTTCGGATCTGCTTCTATGATCAACCAGCTGTTATCAAGTAACTCTTGTTCGAGTTGGCCTTGTTCCCACCCTGAATAACCCAGTGTAATAATAAATTGATCAGGTGCTTGTGCAGTGGTTAAGTTTGCTAAAACGTCTTTTGAGGTAGTGATCATAATGTCACTACTGAGTTTTTGACTTGCTGAATAACCCGATTGAGGAGAGTGTAGTACAAAGCCACGGTCCGTTTTAACGGGTCCACCTGCAAACACAGTTACTTTTGCTGCGTTTTGAGTTTTGTCGTTATCAATTTCTATTTTATCTAAAAGCTCGCCAACAGTAACATCAATAGGTTGGTTTATTACCAAGCCCATAGCCCCATCTTCATTGTGCTCACAAATATAGGTAACAGCACGTTTAAAAAAAGGGTCTTGCATCGACGGCATCGCGATTAAAAAATGATTTTCTAATGATTGCATAGATCTCACCCTTTTTAGTTAATGAACTTTGAGTATGGCACATACCTTTGTTTTTAAAACTAAAAAAGCACTTTCATACAGTTTAAAAATTAATAATCAACAATTGTATTAAGATTTATAACACGAAAGCGCTTTTTAATAGTGATAGGTAGGTGCTTATTTACCTAACTTTCTTTCAATGGCATCAAACAAAATACCTGTAATAGAAATATCATAAGCTGCTTCAATTTCGCGTACGCACGTTGGTGCAGTTACGTTAATTTCAGTTAATTTATCGCCAATAATATCTAAACCTACAAATATTAAGCCTTTTTCTTTAAGCGTTGGTGCGACTGCTTGCGCTATTTTTAAATCTGATTCGCTAAGTGGACGCGCTTCGCCTCGACCGCCAACAGCTAAATTACCGCGTGTTTCACCATTTTGTGGAATACGTGCTAAACAATACGGAATCACTTCGCCATCAATAACCAATACGCGCTTGTCGCCTTGTTTGATCTCTGGGATGTAATTTTGCACCATCGCAAAACGACTGCCGTGCTCGGTTAGTGTTTCGCAAATTACACCAATGTTTGCATCGTCTTCTTTGATACGAAAAATTGATGCACCACCCATACCATCAAGCGGTTTTAAAATAATGTCTTTATGCTCGGCTAAAAACTCACGAATTTGCTTTTGGCTGCGTGTTACTAACGTATCAGGTGTGTGTTCGCTAAACCAAGCTGTAAATAGTTTTTCGTTAGCATCGCGTAAGCTTTGTGGCTTGTTAATTATTAACGTACCTTCTTGCTCAGCACGCTCTAAAATATACGTCGCGTAAATGTATTCAGTATCAAAAGGAGGATCTTTACGCATTAAAATTACATCAAGGTCGGCAAGGGCTATAGTGGTTTTTTCTTCAAGCTCGTACCATTTTTCTGCATTGTTGAATACTTGCGCTTTAGACGCTGTAGCGTACGACTTACCTTTACGAAGTGATAAATCATCCATCTCCATATAATAAATTTCGTAGCCGCGTTCTTGCGCTTGCATCATCATTGCAAAACCGGTGTCTTTTTTGATGTTAAATCCACTAATAGGATCAGAAATAATACCTAACTTAATTGCCATGCGCTGTGCCTTACTATAAATGTTACTGTTTATATGAGGGTGCTTTTAGTTATTTCAATTAGCTAAATCGCCAAATTGAAGTTGTAATGCACTTAAGACCGTTAAAGCAGCGGTTTCCGTTCGTAAAACACGCGGGCCTAAGCGAATATCTACAAATTCTAGTTGTTTAGTTAATGCCATTTCATCGTCGGTAAAGCCACCTTCAGGCCCCACTAAAAAGCGTACGCCATCTTTAGGTACCGTAATGGTTTTAATACTGTGCTCAGCACGAGGGTGAAGCGTGAGCTTAATTTCATTGGTTTGCTGTGCAAGCCACTGCTTTAAATCTACAGGAGGATGAATAATTGGCACAAAATTACGCCCAGATTGCTCTGCCGCTGCAATTGCTATTTTTTGCCATTGTTGGTGTTTTTTCTCAAGGCGATCGCCCATTAGTTTTACACCACAGCGCTGACTAAAAAGTGGGGTGATTTCGGTAATACCCAGTTCAACCGACTTTTGAATTGTAAAATCCATTTTGTCACCACGTGAAACACACTGGCCTAAATGAATTTTAAGTGGGGATTCTACGTCATGAAGGTTTAGCTCTAACGGCATTACAACGACTGTTTTTTTTGTTACCTCAATTATTTCACTAAGGTATTCGCCGCCTTCGCCATTGAAAATAGATACTTGCTCGCCTACTTTCATGCGCAGCACTCTGCCAATATGCCCTGCAGCATCGTCATCTAAAGTTACAGGGGTGTTTAAGGCAATATTCGATGTTTGATAAATATGAGGAACTCGCATAGGGCGTCACTTACTACTTAGCGTAAAAATATATACTGCTATGGTAAGTAAGCTCGCAGCTGTGCGCAATTATTTATTTTTATTAAGTTGCTCGGCGAGATCTATTAAATCTTGTGGTGTGTGCGCTATATCGTGGTGATTTTGCGAAGGTTCGGTTAACGTCTCATCAGTAACCCGGCTTAGTGTATAGCCTGTATCATCAAGGTTTATTAAAAAGCGATCCTTATGCAACGAGTTATAAATAAAGCGCTGCTTATCACTTGCGAGTAAGTAGTCGGCATTATTAAAAAGTACACCATTTAAATTATGATGTTCTTTTAAGTAGTTAATGAGTTCAGATACGCTAATTTCGTTTTCAAGATCGCAATAACTATAGTCTTTAATAAGCTCGTCAAACATCATTTTTACTAGCTGACGGGTATTACTGCCTGCTGCAATAAGCGTACTGGCTTTTGTTTTGCCATTATTATTTACATAGTGTTCGGCAAATGCTCGGCTAAATTCGTTATCTATGTCGATTAGCAAATAGTTCGTGGCTTCAAGTGGCATAGGGCCTCGTTGCATCTAAGCAAAGTAATTACCTTAATACTTAAATGCAAACGATTTAATCGCTGTATTTTTAGTAAAGGCCTAAAGAGAAAACATACTAATAAGTAAATAACCTATAGCACAAAAAACAGCAAACTCTATACATGCAACACCAATGTTATCTTGGTGGTCTATTTCAAGAGCCGTATCAATATTTGGTAAAGAGATAGCTTTTATCACATACGTTAAGCTGTAAAGTAGTATCCACATTACACCGCAATGCATAACGAGTGTAAATATGTTTTCTACCATTTTACCGTTTTGAAATGCAGCACTAGATAAGCCAGCGTACACAGCCAGTGCTAAACCAATAGATTTGCCTGCGTACCTTATTCCAATTGACGTATTTTCTAGATTAAAGTTACTTTGCAATGAGGCACCTTGATTTGCTTTTGCGAAACGGTGTTCTCGTATTTTACTATCAAGTGCAAACATTCCCTGAAGTGTAAAAAAGCTAACAAAAGCAATAAGTAAGTTACTAAACCCTTGTGTATGCGTCCACGTGTATAAACCAAGTGCAATTATACAGTTAGCTATTAACATGCCGGAATCTACCAGTGCGGCACATACATTTTGTTTTAATATGGCAGCTTCTTCGTTAAACCTGTGTAGTATCCATTTTCTGTGAATTAAATGACCCACTTTTATAAAAGTGAATAAAAGAATAATAATAATTAACACTTTTAATGGGTTTGACTGTGCCGTGCTTACGCTTATTTCGTCAAATAAAAAGGCTATAGTGGCTATAACAACCGATATTTCAGATGCAAAACTAATACCCATGGCAAAGTTGTCGTGTTGCGCTAACTCATCTTTAAGCGCTTGTTTTGCTTTGATTTGAGTGGCAACTCGTAAACAAAAAATAGTTATGCAAATAACCGCAAAACTAATGGCAATCGCAATAAAACTAGTGTTAGATAAAGACAAATATGACATGGTGATCCTAATTAAGTTAACCTTTCTAGGTTTTAATCATTCTAGTACGGTTATTGATGATATAAAAGAGAGGATTGATGAGTAACGTAAAGCAACTTCCTATTCAATTACAAAAACTTGGCTTGATGCGCTTTGAACAGTTATACCCGCAGCAAAGTAAACAAAGTGAAGTTGTAAGGTTATTAGCATTAAGTGACTTTGCTTGGCGCAGTTTAGAGTCTCAACCTGATTTAAAAGATTGGCTTTTGTGCAAAGACGAAATACAAAACAGGCATGTTACTTCTCCCTTTGATGGCCTAGAGCTTACTGATATAGATGAAGCAAAGTGCAATCAAATTTTACGAAAGTACCGCGAAAAGTACTGGCTGAAGGTTGCATACCTCGATCTGTGCTGCGCCAACCCAATTGCCGATAGCATAAACTATATTAGCCAACTGGCTGATATGCTAATTAATAGTGCCAACCAATGGGCGCATGCACAGGTGGCTAAAGTAAATGGTGAGCCGCTTGATGAGCAAAACCAAGCAATGCCATTAATGGTTTTAGGGATGGGGAAGCTCGGCGGGCAAGAGCTAAATTACTCCTCTGATATTGATCTCATTTTTGCATATCCGCGCAGTACAAAAACCCAAGGTGGCCGCAGAAGCCTTGAGGCCCAAGTATTTTATACCAAAGTTGCACAAAAGCTCATTGCATCACTTAACCAAGCGACCGGTGATGGACAAGTATTTAGAGTTGACATGCGGTTGCGTCCGTTTGGCGAAAGCGGCCCTTTGGTTATGAGCTTTAACGCTATTGAAGATTACTACCAAGAACAAGGGCGCGATTGGGAGCGCTACGCCATGTTAAAAGGACGCTTAATTGGCATGCCTAATAAATATTGGGATGAATTTATTAAGCTTTTAAAGCCGTTTGTTTATCGCCGGTATATTGATTTTTCGGTGATTGAATCACTGCGTAAAATGAAGCTAATGATTGCACAAGAAGTGCGCCGAAAACGCTTAACTAATAATATAAAGCTCGGTGCAGGTGGCATACGTGAAGTAGAGTTTATAGTACAAGCCCTGCAAATGGTACGAGGTGGGCGAGAGGCTAATTTACAAACTCAATCACTACTTAAAGCATTAAATGAGCTATCACTTAGCCAAGTTATAGACGAGCAAGAAGCCATAGAGCTTAAAAGCAATTATCTTTATTTACGAAAAGTTGAGCAGTACCTCCAAATATTTGACGACCAACAAACACAAACACTTCCCGATGATGAATTAAATCAACAGCGTTTAAATTTATTATTAGAACAAGCCGATTTTGATGCCACTTTAAGCAGTATTGAAAAGGTGATGAAGCAAGTTAACGGTGAGTTTGCACTGGTTATCGGCGAGGAAACTGTGCCATTAGATACCTGTGAAGGCGCATTTATTAGTGCTTGGGATCATGGCGATGTGAGCTTTTTAAAAGAAGCTAGAGATGAATGGCAAACACCCCTTAACGATTTTAAATTAAGGCTGTCTAAGGTAAATATAGGTAACCGAGGGCGTGACACTCTTGATAAATTAATGCCTGTTCTATTAAGTAAGTTAAATGACTTTAATGCCAGCGCAGCTGCTTTTACAATGGTTTGCCAAATTTTTAATAAAATAATTTCACGCACTGCTTATTTAGAACTACTGCATGAAAACCAAGGGGCATTAAAGCAACTCGTTTTACTGTGTTGTCATAGCAAATGGATAGGCGAGCATATTTCTCGCTACCCTATATTGCTTGATGAGCTAATAGATCCGGCGGTTCTTTATAAACCGACACCATTAACGGCTTATAAAGATGAAATAAGACAGTATTTTTTACGAATAGAGCATGACGATTTAGAACTGCAAATGGAGTCGCTTAGGCAGTTTAAGCAAACGCATCAATTACGAATTGCAGCTGCAGATGCAACCGGTGTTCTCGATGTAATGAAAGTAAGCGATCACTTAACGGTACTCGCTGAAGTGATTGTTGATCAAGCTGTTAATATTGCATGGCATAACACTGTTAAGCGTTTTGGTATGCCTCCTGGCACTGATGACGAAAACAAAGGCTTTGCTGTTATCGCATATGGTAAAACGGGCGGCTTAGAAGTAGGGTACGACTCAGATCTAGATTTGGTATTTGTACACAATCATGATGGCTCAAGCCAAACAAATGGTGAAAAATCGATAGATTCTCGGCAGTTTTATTTAAAGCTCGCTCAGCGCTTAATGCATTTGTTTAATACTCGTACTGCTTCAGGAATTTTGTATGAGCTTGATACACGACTTCGCCCTGAAGGTGCATCGGGTTTACTGGCTATCAATCTAGAGAGCTTTAATCACTATCAGCAAACTCAGGCATGGACGTGGGAGCATCAAGCACTTGTTCGAGCTCGTCTGATTTTAGGTCAAGATGATCTGATAGATCGTTTTTCACAAATCCGTAAAAATATACTATGCCAACAGCGCGATGATGCCGTATTAAAAGCGGATGTAATAAAAATGCGCGAAAAAATGCGGGATCATTTAGCGAAAGGAAATACTGAGCAATTTGATTTAAAACAAGATGTTGGTGGTATGGCTGATATTGAGTTTATTACGCAATATTTAGTACTTAAGCACGCTAATCAATTTGAGCAGCTTAGCGTTTATTCAGATAACGTAAGAATATTAACAGATGCAGCAAATATAGGGTGTATTACCAAAGAGCAAAAACAGCAGTTAATTAAAGCGTATATTGATTATCGCTCGTGTTATCACGTATTGAGCTTGGATCAAAAGGGCAAATTAATATCACGAGAAACGTTCTTACAAGATATAACTAACGTAACGAACATTTGGAATAGTATTTTTGAATTGAATTGAATTGAATTGAATTGAATTGTAAAACCCAAGTGCTTGCTTGGGTTTTTTTGTATTTAAACATTTAAACAGTTAAACGTTTAGTTTCAAACAGTTTGTACGTACAAATTCTGAGGGTAACTCTGTAATAACAGCCGCTCTTTGTTTGTGGCAAAAGTAAGTATAAACCTCATACTCAAAGTCGTCATTTATAGCGCGGCCAATTTGATAAAGAGCAGAAGTAAAGTTACTGTCTACTCTAAAATGATCTTTAACTACGTAGTCTTTACTTAAATACCAGTAAAGCTCAATACCTTCATTTTTTGCGTATTTATTGAGTACGTTTTTAAGTGTTGTGCCATTTTCAAAGCGCCTCGGTTCAACTTTTCCAGTCCAACTTGTTGGCATAGGATCAACTGTACGCGCACGTTCAGCTAATACTCTATCTAATGTTTGTTCTGGTGTTTTAAGTTTTAAAACAAATTGATCTCGTTCTTTATTACTTTTTACTTGGTTACGAATAGAAGAGTAAAATCGTGACAATCCTTCTGCGGCTGCATTTTTAGATTTTTTAATATCGAATACAGAACCATCACCCAACAAAAAGTATACGGCGAGTGCTATTAACACAACTGCAAATGATAAATGCCTAATCCAAAACCACATTATTATTCCCCACCTTATTTGTTCCTATTATTGTTATACCATTACTTTTTATAAAAAGAAGGGGTATTTTTATCAGGTCGAGTTTTAAAGCGACGGTGCAGCCACATGTATTGTTCAGGAGCTGCATTTATACATAGCTCTACGCGTTGATTAACGCGTGTTACATCAGCTTTATCATCACCACTTGGGAAGTTTTCAAGCTCAGGCACTACCTCTAAATGATACTTACCATTTTCGTCACGGCGCGAGATTAAGCTCATAGTTTCGCAGTTTTTACTGCCAGCAAACATGAGAGTACCCGTTGTTGTTGCTGTGTCAGGAACTGCGTAAAATGGCACAAACTCACAGCGGTTACGGCCGTAATCTTGGTCAGGTAAGTAATAGCATACTTTTTTATTTTTTAATGATTTTAGTAAGCCTTTTACATCTTTCCTGCCAATTAAGTATTCGTTAGAACGAAGGCGGCCATTAGTTGTAAAGTATTCCATTAGAGCGTTGTTATGAGGGCGATAAAAGCCTAAACCTTGGCATTTTAATCCCATTACACGACTTGCCATTTCAAGATGCAAAATGTGGGGAACAAGTAATAAAACACCTTTACCAGATGCCTGTACGCGCTCAAAATGCTCCAAACCTTTGATTGAGCCATATACACTTTTTACTCGCCACTGCGGCCACCACCAAGCCATGCCAGTTTCGACCATTGCAATGCCGGTGTTTTCCATATTTTTGAGTACAAGTTTTTTTTGATCTGCTTCGCTCATATCAGGAAAGCACAGCTTAATATTTACTTCTGCAATATGGCGACGGCGCTTCATAAATTTATGGACTAAGCGGCCAAGTTGCTTACCCATTGCCAGCTGTAGCTTTTGTGGTAGCCAAGAAATTAAATATAAAAATAAAACGCCAACCCACGTTAGCCAGTATCGAGGGCCTAAAAAAGATGCTTTAAAAGGAGATGAGGTGACCACAAAAATCTCTCTGAGAATAAAAACGATAGTTTAACGCTAAGCGCTATAAAATACAAAAAGCCAGCTACATGCTGGCTTTGAATAAATCTATATTATGTTTAGCTGTAAAAGTTAAGCTGATTTTAAACCTTGATTTATAGCAACTAAATCTTCACTTGTTAGTGTACCCGCAGCTTGTTTTAAGCGAAGGGTAGATAACACATAACGGTAACGCACATCAGCAAGGTTACGTTTTGCATCGTATAAATTTTGCGTACTCACAAGTACGTCAACAATGGTACGAGTACCTACTTCAAAACCAGCTTCAGTTGCTTTAAGGGCACTTTGAGCTGAAACAACGGCTTGCTCTAGCGCTTTGTAAGTAGCAATGTCAGAAACAACTTGATTATAAGATGTAATCACTGTGCGAGTTACTGCACGGTAATTTGTTTCATAGTCTTGGCTAGCACCTACGTAAAATGCTCGGGCTTGATTTGTTGCAGCAACTGTTGCACCACCTGAATACAAAGGTACGCTAAAGTTAAGCGCTACAGAGCTTGAGTCTGAACGTGGCTGATCATCAAAGTTAGCGCCATTTATTTGATTGTCTGTAAGAGAGTCACCATAATTTGCACTTAGTGTTAGTTTTGGATAATGACCCGCTTTTGCTAATTCAATTTGATCTTTTGCAATATCAACCGTTACTTTAGACACCTGCAGGTTGATATTTTTATCTTCAGCTACTTTAACAAAGTCGCTTGAGCGCTTAGTTGGTTTAGTTGTTGAGAAAGTATCTGTATTTAAAAAATCTAATTTTTCGTGGTATTTACCTGTAATCTCACGAAGCTGCTCGCGTGCTGTTTCTACAGCATTACCTGCAATAATTTCTTGAGCTACCGAGTTATCAAACTGAGCTTGCGCTTCGTGTACGTCTGTAATTGCTGTTAAGCCTACCGCATAACGTTGTTTTGTTTGCTCAAGCTGACGTTCAATTGCACGTTTTTCAGCTTCAACAAATTCAAGGTTATCGCTGGCACTTAATACGTTAAAATAACCCTCAGCAACGCGTACAATTAAGTTTTGTTTAGCTGCATCGTATAGGCCGCTTGCTTGAAGTGCTTGCTTGTCGGCAATATCTAACGTATTCCAGGCACCTAAATCAAATAATGTTTGGCTTAAACTTACACCACGAGAGAATTGGTCTGTGTCACTTTCAACTTTTACTTGGTTAGATAAGTCGCCAACGCTTTGGTACGACGTTGCATCGCTTTTTGTATAACCCATGGTTAAACCAATTTGAGGTAGTAGTGCACTCATCGCCAAATCGCTTTGGTAAGACTGTGCATCAGCTTGGGCTTTGGCTTTTAAAACAGTAGGATCGTTAGCTGTCGCTATTTCAAAAACTTGTAGTAAATCTTCAGCTTTCACTGCTGTTGCACCTAGTGCGCATGATAAACTAACTAGCGCCGCAAGAATGTTCTTTTTCATGTGGGGTTCGGTCCTTAGACAATTTTTGTACTAAAAGCATGTTAACCTGTTTTACTGCATAACAAAAAAAATAATTAGTAAAACAGTATGTTCAAGTGTAACAGAATATATTAACGCATTTTAAAACTTTAGATAAGTAGGAAGTAAGTACATGATTGATAAAAAGCTCGTTCAATTTACACATAAAGATGTGGATTTAAAGCCAATTAAAAACCTTTATAAAGGTTTTTTTCAGGTTGATTTATACCAGTTTGAACATGCTCTTTTCGCAGGTGGAAAATCTAAAGTAATTAGCCGCGAAATTTTAGAACGTGGCGATGCCATTGCAGTACTGCCTTACGACCCAATATCAGATACTGTTCTTTTGATTGAGCAAATACGTATTGGCGCTATTAAAAGTAAGCATTCGCCGTGGCTACTAGAATGTATAGCCGGAATGACAGACGGCAGTACGGATTACGAATCTGTTGTAAAAAAAGAAGCGTATGAAGAAGCAGGGCTTGAATTAACCGAGCTTGAATTTATGCTCTCATACCTATCAAGCCCAGGTGGAACAACTGAGCGCTTACACTTATATTTAGCACGTGCTGATTTAAGCCAAGTAGAATCAGGTGTATATGGTCTTGAAACTGAAGGCGAGGATATAAAAACTCATATTTTATCGGTTGATGATGCGCTAATGCGCCTCAATAACGGTGAAATAGATAATGCGGCAACGGTTATTTGTATGCAGTGGCTTGCGCTAAATCGCGAAAAAATGGCAAGCAAATGGGCATAAACTCTTACTAATATTATGGCGGAACTTTGACAGCACAATTAGCAACAAATCGATATATTCAAAACCTCCCAAAGTATTTAACACTTTGTGAGCATAACTATGTGCGACTATTAAAGTTGTTACCGAGCGAGCGCAATATAGGAAGCATTCGTGAAGTAAAACTTGGCAACAGTGAATTTGCTACAAAAATTGATGGCAGCGCAAAATACACTATGGATATTTCAATTAAGCAGCTAACAGGAATGGTTAAAGGGATAGCGCCGCTGTATTTAACGGCTCGCTTGTATCACGATGCGAAAGTAGCTGAAATTATTCATCACGATTATCATCAACGCATAAAACCATCGTACGGATACCCCAATCCTAAAATGCATCAAAAAGATGAAAAGTATCAACTTAATGCTTTTTTATACGACTGGTTAGTGGCCTGTGTAGAGCACGGGCAAGCAACATTAAATTGGGATGTAAATAATGGCTTGGTTTGATGATACATATACATTTGATAAATCATCTCTGTGCATTGCGCATATTACCGACAGCCATTTATTTGCAGATAAAAATGATGAATATTTTAATGTAAATACTGCAGCTAATTTTGAACAAGCTTTGGCACACATCGCTGAGCAGCCAGTAGATTGCGTAATTTTTGGTGGTGATTTAACACAAGACCATAGTTTCGAATCGTACTTATTATTTAGTGAACTTGTAAATGCAAGTGACATCACTTGCCCTGTATTTTGGGTGCCAGGTAATCATGATGAACTAGCAATGCTTAGCCGAATAAGTGGCGGGCAAATAAATTCGGCTAAACATATTATTGCTAACGGGGTTGAGCTACTTCTTATTAATTCTAAAGGGCCTACACCCGCAGGATGGGTTACTGGCGCGCATTTAGATGAAATAACTGATGCTTTAGTCAACTCGAATAATAGTAAAGTTATCTTTTGTCATCATAATCCGCTACCAATAAATGGCTATCTTGATAAGCACTTATTAGAAAATGGTCCACAGCTTTTAAATATTTTAGTTAATGGTAATAATGTATCTGCGCTTTTTCATGGTCATGTACACAACGACTATGAACAAAATTTTAGAGGCTTGCCTATATATGCAAGTCCTGCCAGTTCAGTACAGTTTGTAAAATACACTCCAAAGTGGGAGCAAAAAAATGCGGGGCCTGCTTACAGAATGCTAAATATAAAGAGTACAAAAGATAAAGTTGAATTAAAAACGGAAGTGGTATGGCTAAGCGCGTAATTTATATTCATGGCTTTAATAGTTCACAAAAATCATATAAAGCTGTGCGCTTTGGTGAGCTTATGGCAAACTATGACGTTGATTATTGTGTACCGAACTTAAACCACGAGCCCCTACAAGCTATAATTGAGCTTGAACAATTGCTAACGCCCGATACCGTTTTATTAGGTAGCTCGTTAGGTGGTTTTTTTGCCACGTATTTATCGCAGCGTTATCAAATCCCTGCAGTGGTTATTAATCCCGCGGTCGCACCCTATAATTTATTACAGTCGTTACTTGGGCCTAATTATAATCCGTATCAAGATTATCATTACGATTTAAATAACAGTCATATTGAGGCGCTGAAATTACTCGCTGTAGATAAATTAGCATACCCTGATTTACTGTACTTATTACAGCAAACAGGTGATGAAGTGTTGAACTTTCAACACGCAGTAAAATATTATTCGCAATGCAAGCAATTGATAGAGTTTGGTGGCGATCATAGCTACGTTGAATTTGAACGCACCTTTGCAAGTATTGTAGATTTTCTTAAAATCACGTAAAACTAGTTAGCCTGAACTGAGGTTAGTTACTATATTAACGCTTTAGCGCATATAACAATAAAACTAGTAAACGTATTAGAGCCTTAGCGGATATAAAGACAAAAACTATGAGTGATCAAAATTATAACGCCGAAGCCATTGAAGTACTTAATGGATTAGATCCGGTAAAACGACGCCCAGGGATGTACACCGATACCGTACGCCCAAACCATTTAGGCCAAGAGGTTATCGATAACAGTGTCGATGAAGCTATGGCGGGTCATGCCACTCGTATCGACGTAATACTCCACGAAGATAACTCGCTCGAAGTGAGCGATGACGGACGTGGTATGCCTATTGATATTCACCCTGAGGAAGGTATCCCAGGGGTTGAACTAATCTTCACTAAGTTACACGCCGGTGGTAAGTTTTCTAATAAAAACTACCAATTTTCGGGTGGTTTACACGGTGTAGGTATTTCTGTAGTAAATGCGTTATCTACACGTGTAGAAGTAACGGTAAGGCGCGACGCTCAACAATTTAGAATGGCTTTTGAAAACGGCGACAAGGTAGAAGACTTGAGCGTAATTGGTACTGTTGGTAAGCGCAATACAGGTACCACCGTTCGTTTTTGGGCTGATGTTAGCTATTTTGATTCTGCAAACTACTCAATTACCAAGCTTAATCATTTATTAAAAGCCAAAGCGGTGTTATGCCCAGGACTGCGTATTAAGTTTGTTAATAAGCAGACGAAAGAAACCAAAGAATGGTTTTACGAGACGGGCTTAAAAGATTACCTAATTGAAGCCGTGAAAGGGTTTGAAACATTACCGCAAGACCCATTCGTAGGTGAGTTTAAAAGCTCAATTGAAGGCGCTGATTGGGCTGTTGTATGGCTACCTGAAGGTGGCGAATCAATAGCGGAAAGCTACGTAAACTTAATTCCTACCGCGCAAGGTGGTACACATGTAAATGGTCTGCGCCAAGGCTTGCTTGAAGCAATGCGAGAGTTTTGTGAGTTTAGAAATTTACTACCTCGTGGCGTAAAGCTAACACCGGATGATATTTGGGAGCGTTGTAGTTACGTATTGTCGGTTAAAATGCAAGACCCACAATTTGCAGGGCAAACCAAAGAAAAACTTTCATCGCGCTCATGTGCCGCATTTGTATCGGGAGTTGTAAAAGATTCGTTTAGTTTATGGCTAAATGAACATACTGATACCGCAGAACTATTAGCTGAACTATGTATTTCAAACGCGCAAAGCCGGTTGCGCGCAGCTAAAAAAGTCGTACGTAAACGAGTTACTGCAGGTCCTGCATTACCAGGTAAATTGACCGATTGTAGTGCTGCCGATAATGACCGAACCGAGCTGTTCTTAGTGGAAGGTGATTCTGCTGGTGGTTCTGCGAAACAAGCGCGAGACCGTGAATTTCAGGCAATTATGCCGCTACGTGGTAAAATTTTAAATACCTGGGAAGTAGAGTCGGGGCAAATACTAGCATCACAAGAAGTACACGATATTTCAGTGGCACTGGGTATTGACCCAGAATCAACAGATATGTCGGGACTGCGTTACAATAAGATTTGTATACTGGCCGATGCTGACTCGGATGGATTACATATTGCAACATTGTTATGTGCACTGTTTGTTCGTCACTTTCCAGAGTTAGTAAAAACAGGGCATGTGTATGTTGCAATGCCGCCATTATTTAGAATAGATATTGGTAAAGAAGTTTATTACGCCTTAGATGAAGAAGAAAAAACCGCTATTTTGGCGCGCATAGAAGCCGAGAAAAAACGCGGAAAAGTAAACGTACAACGATTCAAAGGTCTGGGTGAAATGAATCCGTTACAGCTTCGTGAAACCACGATGGATCCTAATACGCGACGCTTAGTGCAGCTTACGCTTGATGAAGAAATAGAAACCATGGAAATGATGGATATGCTACTTGCTAAAAAACGATCGCCTGATCGTCGTCAATGGTTAGAAGATCATGGCAATAAGGCGCTCGTTTAATTGCTTGTGCCTAACACTAGGAGAGACAAATGAAAAAATTACTAGGAAGTTTGCTGTTACTTGGGCTGACTAGCGCTCCTGCAATGGCTAAAAATATACTCGATAAGCTCACCGTAGCACCGGGGTTTGAAATTAGCTTATTTGCAAATGATGTAGAAAATGCACGTCAAATAGCCGTTTCAAAAAAAGGTATTGTGTATGTTGGCTCTCGTAAAGCGGGCAACGTATATGCGCTTATTGATCACAATAGCGACGGCGTAGCAGATAAAAAAATTGTTGTGGCTAAAGGCTTAAACATGCCCTCTGGTATAGCAATTAAAGATGGCGACTTATATGTTGGCGAAGTGCATCGTATTATTCGCTTTAAAAATATTGATACCCAATTAAAAGATCCAAAGTTTGATGTGGTTTATAACAAACTACCGAGTGAGCGTCATCATGGCTGGAAATTTTTACGTTTTGCACCAACGGGAGAATTAATCATTCCAGTGGGTGTGCCGTGTAATATTTGTGCTGAGGATGAGCGTTTTGGTCGTATTTTTGCACTTAATGTAGAAACAAAACAAATAAAAACAATAGCTAAAGGCGTTAGAAACACAGTGGGTTTTGATTTTCATCCTGCTACTCAAGCTTTATGGTTTAGTGATAATGGTCGCGACATGATGGGCGATGATATTCCACCTGATGAGTTAAACCGTGCAACACAAGAAGGAGAGCATTTTGGTTTTCCGTATGTTCATGCCGGTGCAATTATTGACCCTGAGTTTGGTGAAGGTAAAAACATTGCCGATTACACGTCGCCAGCACTTGCACTTCCAGCGCATGTAGCGCCATTAGGTATTCATTTTTATAACGGTAAGCAATTTCCAGCAAGTTATAAGCAACAATTATTTGTTGCTGAACATGGCTCATGGAACCGTTCTAAAAAGTCAGGTTATAAAGTAGGCCTAGCAACAATCGAAGTAGGTCGCGTAACTAAATATACGCCATTTATTACTGGCTTTATGAAAGACGAAACAACATTTGGACGCCCTGTTGCATTTGCAGAATTAGGTGACGGCAGTCTGTTAGTAAGCGATGATTACGCCAATGTAATCTACCGTGTAAGCTATAAGAAAAACTAGGTAAGCTTTAATGAGTGATACAGATACCTTGCTAATGCAAGGAATTGAGCAACAAACAATGGGGCGTTTTACCGAAGACGCCTATTTAAATTATTCCATGTACGTAATCATGGATCGTGCCCTACCGCATGTAGGTGATGGCTTAAAACCAGTACAGCGTCGTATTATTTATGCGATGAGCGAACTGGGTTTGTCAGCTAACGCTAAGTACAAAAAATCAGCTCGTACAGTGGGTGATGTACTCGGTAAGTACCATCCACACGGCGACAGTGCCTGTTACGAAGCCATGGTATTAATGGCGCAACCGTTTTCTTATCGCTACCCTTTGGTAGATGGACAAGGAAACTGGGGTGCAGCAGATGACCCTAAATCGTTTGCGGCAATGCGTTATACCGAAGCGCGTTTATCTAAGTTTTCAGAAGTACTGCTTAAAGAGCTTGGCCAAGGCACCGTTGATTGGACACCAAACTTTGATGGCACAATGGATGAACCTGTTGTACTGCCTTCTCGTTTACCACATATTTTACTCAATGGTATAACGGGTATCGCCGTAGGTATGGCAACAGATATTCCGCCACATAACGTACGTGAAGTGGCTAGCGCATGTTGTTTATTACTTGATAAACCAAAAACAGAGCTTGAAGAATTACTTGAGCTTGTACATGCACCAGATTACCCAACAGATGCTGAAATAATTACCCCAAAAGCCGATATTCATAAAATATATAAAACCGGTCGTGGGTCTATCAAAATGCGTGCGGTTTACACCGAAGAGCATGGCGATATTGTTATTACAGCGCTGCCGCATCAATGTTCTGGTGGTAAAGTACTTGAGCAAATTGCAGCGCAAATGAACGCTAAAAAATTACCTATGATTGCTGATTTACGTGACGAGTCAGATCACGAAAATCCAACGCGTATTGTAATTATCCCGCGCTCAAACCGCATTAAAGCTGAGCCATTAATGGCGCACTTATTCGCAACCACCGATCTTGAAAAAAATTACCGCGTAAACTTAAACATGCTAGGCCTAGATGGTCGCCCGCAAGTTAAAGACTTGCGCTGTATTTTAAGTGAGTGGCTAACATTTAGACGCGAAACAGTGCGTCGTCGTTTGCAGTACCGTTTAGATAAAGTATTAGCGCGTTTGCATATTTTAGAAGGTTTATTAGCCGCCTTTTTAAATATTGATGAAGTGATTGAAATCATCCGCAGCGAAGATAAACCAAAGCCTGTATTAATGGATCGCTTTGATTTAACTGATACGCAAGCAGAAGCTATTTTAGAATTAAAACTTCGTCATTTAGCAAAACTTGAAGAGTTTAAAATTCGCGGTGAGCAAGATGAACTAGCCAAAGAGCGTGATAAATTAGTGCAAATTTTGGGCTCAGAACGTCGTATGTCAACGCTTCTTAAAAAAGAGATTCAAGAAGCTGCAGAAATGTATGGTGACGATCGTCGTTCGCCAGTGATTGAGCGCTCAGAAGCGAAAGCGCTTAACGAAAAAGATTTAATTCCATCAGAGTCAGTTACTGTTGTGCTATCAGATAAAGGCTGGGCACGTGTTGGTAAAGGCCATGACTTAGATGTACAAGGCTTAAATTACCGCTCAGGTGATAGTTACAAAGCCTCAGCTCGTGGTAAGAGCAATCAACCGGCTGTATTTTTAGATTCAGCAGGGCGGGCATTTGCAACCGATGCGCACAGTTTGCCTTCGGCGCGTAGCCAAGGGGAGCCAATGACAGGTCGCTTTAACTTAACATCAGGTGCTAATTTTGAGCACGTGGTGATGAGTGAAGACGAGCAAGTATTGCTTATGGCGTCAGATGCAGGTTACGGCTTTATTACCGACTTTAAAGACTTAGTAAGTAAAAATAAAAATGGTAAAGCGCTGGTAAGTGTCCCTAAAGGTGGCATATTACTCTCTCCTATTAGGGTGAACGATGTTGCTAGCGATTACTGTATGGCTATTTCTAACGAAGGTCGAATGCTTTTATTCCCGCTGCGTGACTTACCAAAATTAGGTAAAGGTAAAGGGAATAAGATTATTTCTATACCAGGTGCCAAAGTACAAGCCCGTGAAGAGTTTGTAAAAGTGCTTGCTGTTGTGCCACAAGGAAGCAGTGTTACGCTTCATGCTGGTAAGCGTAAACTAACACTTAAACCAAGTGATTTAGAGCATTATCATGGTGAGCGAGGGCGTAGGGGTAATAAACTACCTCGTGGCTTACAGCGTGTTGACGAAGCCGTTGTTGAGCTGACCCCACAAAATGATGAGCCAATAGAAGCCATTAACGAAGAGTAACCAATTACTTTTTTTGTATAAATAAAAACGGTCTGCATTTGCAGGCCGTTTTTGTTTTAAAACCATTTTAAAGCAATATAAAAACAAAGAGCTTGCATATTTCAGCTTACACTTGTGCGCTATTGACTCGTCTGTGTCACAAAATAACGTTATAATAATCATAATTGATCTTTGGAGAAGCCCATTTGCTAGCTGTTATACGCGTTTTTATTATGCTGATGTTTATATTATTCAGTTGTATTTTTGGTTTATTACTTTCGATTGTAAGACCATTTCACCCCAATAATGTACATGTTATAGCGGGCTGGTTTGGCTCAATGGCTAAAATGATTGGCGTTAAATTAGTTTTAACACGTCATAAAGATGCCGTTGATGCAGGCCCTGCAGTTTATGTTGCTAATCATCAAAATAGCTACGATTTATTTACAGTGCCAGCAATGGTGCCTAAAAACTGCGTAAGTTTGGGGAAAAAGAGCTTAAAGTGGATTCCATTTTTTGGTCAGCTTTATTGGTTGTCGGGTAATATATTAATAGACAGATCGAATCGCTCCAAAGCAGCGGGAACTATTTCAAAATCCGCTGAAAAAATTAAAAATAATGGCTTATCTGTATGGATGTTTCCAGAAGGAACTCGAAGCTATGGAAGAGGGTTGCTACCGTTCAAAACGGGTGCATTTCACACCGCAATGAGCGCAGATGTACCCATAATTCCGGTATGTATGAATACAACACATAAAACCATTAAGCTAAATCGTTGGGATAATGGTACAATTTACATCGAAATGTTAGCGCCTATACCGCTTGATAAAGAAATTAGCGCGCGTGAGCATGCTAAAAGCGTGCATAGCATTATGGCTGCTAAAATAACTGAATTAGATGCTCAAGTGAGAGAAAAATAATGGAAAACTGGCGTGAAATAAGTGAAGACATCGTAAGTTCACTACTTGAAGATGGATCAGATCCTGAAATACTTTATGAAGTAGAACACCATTTTGTGTGTGAAGACTTCCCTAAACTAGAGCAAGCTGCATTGGCTGCTTTTAAATTAGGCTACGATGTTGAAGAGCCAGCAGAGCTTGAGCTTGAAGATGGCAGTAAAATTTGGAGCTTCGACATAGTAGTTGAGGCTGAGCTAGACGTAGACGTTATTATGGAAGACGTTGATAAACTAGCGCAACTAGCCGTTGAGTGCGAAGTAGAGTACGACGGTTGGGGCACTTACTTTCAAGAGTAATGTAATAAACGAGTATTTAGATTAACTAGTTTAAAAGCGAGTGTTGTAAAAACACTCGCTTTTTTGTGCCTATAATTAGGGTATGTTTATTTTCGAGGTTATACCAATACGCAATAAGACTTAATCAATTAGAAGGATTAAATCTGATGCTAACTACATTAAAAATATCTGATATGGAGCAACTAAATAACGAAAATTTGCTTTGTTATCGACACGATTTTCTTACCTCAAAGTAGATCACTTAATTAATCGAATTGGTATTAAATAAATACCCTGCCACAAATTCAATCATCAAAGATCAACACGCACTAGCTAGAGACTAATAAACCTAAATATTTAAGGCTTTACTATGCTAGTTAATGTGTTAATTAAAGCTCCGTGTAATTAATTATTCGTACTAAATCTATTTTCAAACCAAGCTATGTTAGCGCTTTATTGGTATGACCAGTTTCTCTCAATTACAATTTAATCGAAATTTAATTCGGTTTATTCATAAAGCATTAAGCTATAAATAGAAAATTGGTAATAGATGGTTTTATTTTAATTACTACTATTTTCTGAAATTAACAAATAGTAACATTCGTTTTTTTGAACTCATTTGTTTTTTAACTCATTGTTTTTAAACTCTTAATATTGCTTTTTTTATTCTTTTTAGAACGTTTAACTGATTTCATGGTAACAATTCGCTTGTTGACATATTAGATACAAAAAATATAGCCTTGATTTACCGGTTTGGTGATGTTTTGGTAATGCCAATTTAAATTTTTAATTTGTTTTTTGGTATTACCAATTTTTTTGAATTGAAAGTCTGTTTATACGATGCAAGCTAAGTTTGGTATTTATTACTAAGTTAGCTGTTAAATTATTTATACAGATTTAAAGGAATAAAAATGATGGTTAAATATAAAAAGTTACTGATTTGCTCTGCAATCGCTGCGAGTACTTCTTTTGCGCATGCTGCCACGATTGATAATTCTGGTTTTGAAGATGGCTGGAGTAACTGGAATGAAACAGAGCCCGCAGCACTATCTTCAGACGCATACAAAGGCTCAAAGTCACTGAAAATACAAGGTAGTCCAGGACGTGTTTACCAAAATGTAGATGTAGATCGAAATACTCAGTACACATTGAGCGCCTACGTACTCGGTAAAGGGCAAATTGGGATTAACGATCTTAATGGCTTATTTGCAAGTGAGAAATTTAATGTTTCTTCGTGGACAAAAGTATCTAAAACTTTCACCACAGCTAGCACTAGTTCACTACAAGTTTTTGCTAAGCATGACAAGAGCTCAAACGATGTTCGCTTTGATAACTTCTCATTAACTAAGGGGAGTTCTTCTGGTGGCGGAGACACGGGGGGCGGTGATACTGGTGGCGGCGACACAGGTAATGGCTCTGGTATAGCAAGCAACATCACCAACGGTAGCATTTTTGACCTTGAAGGTAACGATCCTCATCCATTAGTAAATAGTGACACTTTAGAGTTTGTTCCTCTAGAGGCGCGTCATATCACTCCAAACGGTAATGGCTGGCGTCATGAATATAAAGTAAAAGAAAGTGCACGTGTTGCTATGACCGAAACCTATGAGGTTTTTGAGGCAACTGTAAAAGTTGAAATGTCTGATGGTGGTAAAACGATTATTTCTCAGCACCATGCTAGCGATACAGGTACGATTTCAAAAGTATATGTTTCAGATACTGATGAATCAGGCTTTGATGATAGCGTAGCGGGTAACGGAATTTTTGATGTATATGTTCGCCTGCGTAACACTAGTGGTAAAGAAGAAAAACATGCACTAGGTACTATCAGAAGTGGTGGGTCATTTAATCTGAAAGTAGTAAATGATTACGGTGATGTAGATGTAACTGCACTAGGTACTACCTTTGGTATTCCTGTAGAAGATGATTCAGAATCTTACTTCAAATTTGGTAACTACCTACAATCGCAAGACCCATATACACTAGATGAGTGTGGCGAGTCAGGTAACTCAGACTCTTTCAAAGAGTGCTTTAAAGATTTAGGTATTACTAAGGCTAAAGTAACAATGACTGACGTTAGTTACACACGTAGAACTAACTAATTATTTAATTGTTAAGTAGTTTAAAAGGCCATTCAGTTTAAAGCTGAGTGGCCTTTTTTAATGTTTTAAAATTAATTTATAACCATTTTTTATTTTTAAAATACACACCAATACCGCCAGTAAGTACAATTAAAAATATAACAAAAGCACTAAACGCATAAGGGCTCTCTGTACCAGGAATACCGCCAACGTTTACACCTAAAAGCCCCGTTAAAAAGCCCAGCGGTAAAAAAAGTGCTGCCACTACAGACATAACATACATTCGCTGGTTTAACTGCTCAGAGACTTGGTTAGTGATTGTTTGCTGAATAATTTGCGCACGCTCAATCGAACTATCTAGCTCTTCAAGATAACGAATTAATAAGTTGGTGGTTTCATTAAGTTTTGCTTTATCGTCATCTAATAACCATAGGTAGTGGTTATTTACCATTGAACTAAGGGCTTCTTTTTGCGGTTTTAAATAACGTTTTAAGGCAATAGTTTGGCGTCGCAATTGTGATAAACCTTGGTTGTCGAACTTTTTACTTGGTTCATCTATTTCTTCTTCAAATTCGTCGAGTGTTTCATCTAGTGAATCAATAACGCTTTGCATCCGTGAGGTTAGTTTTTGTGTAATAGAACACACTAACTCAGAAATATTGCATGGACCTTTATTTTCATTTAAACAGGCGAGCGTATCTTGCACCGATAATAAACGGCGCTTACGGGTGGTAATTAAAATATTTTCGCTGATAAATAAACGAATTGAAACCATGTCTTCAGGGCTTTGAGCTGGATTTAAATTCACACCACGTAAAAATAACATATGGCCATTAGTTGTAGCTGTAATACGTGGGCGTGTTTCATCAGCAATTAAAGACTCTAATTCGTAATCGTTTAAATGAGGCTGTGCCTTGAGCCACTCAACTGCCTCACCTTGGCTATAGTCCATGTGCACCCAAAGTTTACCTTGGTTTGGTTGCCAGCTATTTAGCTCATTAGTGCTTCCAATAGGGCGAGCGCCGCCTTGTCCATCAAGTACAAGTGCATGTAGTAAACCATTAATCATAATTGTTTCTCATAATAGTGTGTTTTTAATACCGTTAACTATAGTGTATCTACTTAGGTATTTTAAACTTACCTTTATTTTTAATAAGTTAAGTTTAAATAGCAAAATATATGCAGAGCCTCTGGGATGAGTAAAATGACATTAACGTACGACTTAGCAAGGCGTGCATTGTGTGACCAGTTGCTTTAAAAGATCAATTTAATTTACTAATCGACTAGATAAATTTATTTCGTTGGTGTTTTTTGACCGGTAGCGTATAAGTCACTTTTTTATTAAGGGCACATTTATGACAGCAAAGATCACAGTTGGTTGGCGTGAGTGGTTAAGTTTACCTGAGCTTGGTATTAACGAGATAAAAGCAAAAATTGATACTGGCGCTCGCACTTCATGTATCCATGCAATTAACATTGAAGAATACGAAGTTGACTCAGAAAAATGGGTTAAATTTACGGCCCAACCACTGCAAGATGATGAACAAACGCAAGTCACTTGCAATGCAAAAGTTAAAAAAATGAAGTACGTAACCAGCTCAAGTGGGCAAAAAGAGCTACGCTACTTTATAGAAACTACATTACATGCAGGCGAGCATAGCTGGCCTATCGAGCTTACTTTAACAAGCCGCGCAACAATGAAGTTTAGAATGTTATTAGGGCGTACAGCCATGGAAAATCGTATAGTCGTTGACCCGGCTTTATCTCAACTATTAGGTCGTAAGGTTTAACTATGAAAATCGGTATTTTATCTCGTAACAGAAAGCTATATTCGACACGTCGCTTAATTGAGGCAGCAGAAGCACGCGGCCACGAAGTTAAAGTGATTGATGCATTGCGTTGTTATATGAATATCAACTCTGAGCAACCAGAAATTCACTATCGCGGTGAAAACTTAAAAGAATTTGACGCAATTGTCCCGCGTATTGGTGCATCGGTTACATTTTATGGCTGTTCGGTACTTCGTCAGTTTGAAATGATGGGTGTTTATCCTGTAAACGAATCAGTCGCTATCTCTCGTTCGCGCGATAAATTACGCTCACTTCAGTTACTTTCGCGCAAAGGCGTTGGTATGCCAGTAACAGGCTTTGCTAGCAAACCCGATGACGTAAAAGACTTACTAGAAATGGTAGGCGGTGCACCTGTTGTAATTAAATTACTTGAAGGCACACAAGGTATTGGTGTTGTACTTGCTGAAACACGTAAAGCAGCTGAAAGTGTTATTGAAGCGTTTATGGGCTTAAAAGCCAATATTATGGTTCAAGAATATATTAAAGAAGCGGGTGGTGCAGACATACGTTGTTTTGTACTTGGCGACAAAGTAATAGCAGCAATGAAGCGCCAAGCACAAGAAGGTGAATTCCGCTCTAACCTTCACCGTGGTGGTAGCGCTACATTAGTTCGTATTACTCCAGAGGAACGTAAAACGGCAGTAGCAGCGGCTAAATCAATGGGCTTAAATGTAGCGGGAGTTGATTTACTTCGCTCATCTCGTGGACCACTTGTGATGGAAGTTAACTCATCACCAGGTTTAGAGGGCATTGAAATAGCAACAGGTAAAGATATTGCAGGTATGGTGATTGATTTCATCGAAAAAAATGCCTCAAGTAAAGGAACAGCAACACGTGGCAAAGGTTAAAATTAACCGTCCTTTTTCCTTATTAGGAGAAAATGTAGGCGTAGGCGAGCGTAAAACGCTTGCCTTAGAAGCAGCTAAGCTTTACACCCATTCACCACTCAATATTCCTATTGAAGTGGTTAACGGTGTAATGGAAGGTCCTGTGCTTATGGTGTGTGCGGCTATTCATGGTGATGAGCTAAATGGTGTAGAAGTTGTGCGTCAGTTACTTGCTAAAATAGACCCAAGTCAACTGCGCGGAACAATAATCGCTGTGCCTATTGTGAATGTGTTTGGCTTTATTCATAAATCGCGTTATTTACCAGATAGACGCGATATGAATCGCAGCTTCCCAGGTTCTGAACGTGGTTCATTAGCTGGGCGTATGGCTTATATGTTTTTTAATCAAGTGGCGGTACATTGTACTCACATTATTGATTTGCATACTGGCGCTATTCATCGTACTAATTTACCGCAAATTCGCGCTAATTTAGAAGATGAAGCAACCGCTGAAATGGCTAAAGCATTTGGTACGCCGGCGGTTATAAATGCATCATTGCGTAATGGTTCATTACGCAGTGAAGCCGCAAACTTAGGTATACCGGTTATTACTTATGAAGCAGGCGAAGCGCTACGCTTTGACCCTATCGCTATTGCGGCAGGTGTGCAGGGCGTTGATTACGTTATGCGTCATTTAAAAATGATCCGTGGCAAGCGACCTAAAAAGTTACCAGATCCTATTATTGCAGGTTCGACTAGTTGGATACGTGCAGAGGTTGATGGCATTGTGCGTGCACAAGTATCACTAGGCGAGCATGTAACTAAAGGGCAAGTGCTTGCATATATAAGTAGCCCTCTAGGGGATTCTGAGCTTGAGCTTTTAGCGCCTAAAGGCGGTATTGTTATTGGTCAGCAAACGATGCCATTGGTTAATGAAGGTGATGCGGTATTCCACCTTGCTTACTTTGCAAATGACAATAGTTTAGTAGAGCAGCAACTAGAGCACTTTATTGACGAGATAAATGATTTAGATGACGAGCTTAAAACAGCTGAGCTAAATAACTAATAGCTAGGGCGTGTTGATCTTTGCGGATTGAAATTTGTTCAATCCAAGGAAGATTAAATCGCGGCGCGAGGTTTGTAACCTAGTGGGCTAAGTAAAAACCGAGTAACAAAGAGTTTATCGCCCCTAGGCAGAACCCGAAGGGCAGCGCATGTTTGGCATTTATGCTGCGTTATCGCCTATTTATGGGGAGTAACCACACTTCATAGGCTCTGCCTTGCCTAAAAACCAAACATGCTGCTGCAAATTCAACCATCAAAGTTCAACATGCCCTAGTCTCAATTCTGTTTAGCTAAGCATTAAAAAACCGCAGTAGGTATTTTGCCTACTGCGGTTTTTTTTGTGAATATGATTTTTTAAACTATGTTTTTTTAGGACCAATAATACGCTTTATAACAGGGGTTTTAGTTGGTTTTGGTTCTTTATTTAAAACCATGACAGGACGGGTCACAAATAAATTGTTAGGGTAAATTACACGGTGCCCATCAATATGTTCAAGTACTACATTCATTAAGCCCATTTCAACAATGCGGCCTTCAATATGATTCGCACCATCAATAATTCGTACCCAATAACCAACGCGGCAATCGTTTTGAATAAACATCAGTAAAAATGCAGTGAGGTTACTCAATAATGACCAAGCGGCAAAAAGTGCTACCCCTAACATGGCAAATAAAGAAGAGCCTAAAACCAATAAACCACGCAGCTCTATACCCCAAAATACTAAAACCAAACACAGGACTACAAAGGCGAGTATAATTTTTAGTAAAAGCTCTGCACGGTATTTTCGGTGTAAATCTACTTTGCCTTTAATCGCTTTTTCGAGTAGTTTTTTGGTTATTTTTAATAGAAGAGGGAAAACCAAAATAGCGATTATAGTTACAACCAACTTATATTGTGATGCAAACAATTCTAAAACTTCTATTATTTCCACATTAGGTCCTGAGCTTTCATAACAATTTAATGCAATTGGTATTAGTTTAACGTGTTTGTATTATTTAAAAAGTGTTTTTAACGCTTACTAGCCACTGGACTGAGTCTACATCGTCGTAGCTATCAACAGGGGCGGCAATATCAATGTGGATCATGGTTCCTGAGTTTGCACGACTCGGTGCCAAACGAAGACCAACGCCTACATTTTTCAATACATGGGCATTTTCGCCATTATCTTTATCGTTAAACCATGCTCTGCCTACATCTACAAAAGCGGCTCCACCCACTTTAAATAGCTGTAGTAAATCGTACTCCCAGTAATAGCGCTTTTCTAGATTAACTAAAAAGCTGCGGTCGCCATGTTGATAATCCATTGGGTAACCACGCAGGCCTGTTTCGCCACCTAAAGTAAGCTGTTGATCAGCAGTCAGGTTTTTGGCGTATTGCACGCGGGCTTTAACATACCAAGATTGGTCTTCACTGGTATTTAAATAATATTGTATTTGGCTGGTGGCCATAAAGTTTTCGAGCTTTTTTTGTTCTTTATTCCAATAGCCATCAATATCAGCACTAAAACGCCATAAGGTATTATCGTTAGTAAAGTGGGCTTTTTTAAAGTTAAAAGAATACACCGCGCGGCTGTCGTCATTACTTAATGACTCATCAGAATAGCCAATTAAGCTTTTAATATTCCAACCTAAATTTAAATCTTCAGTGCGAGATATACTGTCAAAATTGCGTACTTTTATGTAGTTATCTTCAAACCAATGGCCGCTTATAAAGGGGTAACTTAAACTTCTGTCATCGGCAAGTGGTGCAAATGTAGTGTCTATCGCTTCAAAGGTATGCTGCTCGTCGGTATAACCTAACGTTAGTCGCTGGGTCCAATTATTATTAAGTGCCTTTGAGTGCCCAATAAATGCACGATTTAAATCGGTAGTTTGATCAAATTCACTAAACTCTTCGCCGCGTTTATATAGTGACTCTTCGCGCTGCTCAGAATAACTTAAAATACCGTAACTAAACGGGGTGTCAATTGCGTAAAATGGATAGGTTAGCTCAAGCAAATGACGCTTGCCGTCGCTATTATCGGCGTACTCTAAACGCCCTCGGTAGCGAGTAGATAAAATATTAGGATCGTCGTAAACAAATAAGTAACCGCTACGATCGCTGTCGGTCGTGCGCGATAAAGAAAGGCGCTTCCCCCAACCAAGTAGGTTTGATTCTCTAAAACCTATACTCGATTTATTTTCTCCGCCGCTACGGCTAAAGTTTACTTCAGGTAAAAGTGTCCATAAATCACGGGTAACCACTTCTACGTTAACGTCACCGTCGCAGTTTTCGATTGCACTAATTTGTGCATCATATAAGTAGCTTTCTTTACGAAGTAGGCGCTCAGACTCTGCAAGCTTTTTAGCGTCGTACTTGTCACCTGGGGAGAATAATAAAAGGTTATTAATAACATCGGGCTCTGTTTGAATATGAGCGCGATTAGCAAATCGGAATAAGGCATTATTTTCCTCTTCAAGCTCAGTATTAAATACATTAAGTTGCTTGAGCTTTATTGAGGCTATTTTAGCGTTACTATTACTGTGTGTGAGGGTTGTTTTGTCTTGAACTTCTCGGCGTAAGTTTTTATTTGTGCTTAAATCTGTCTGTTCTACAAGGCAGTTATCAGTTTTCGTTGAAGATTGTTGTGCGAATGTATTTGGCACATAAAAGCTTAAAACCGTTAAGCTAATACAACATTGTGCTATCCATTTCTTGTTCACCATTAAACCTCTTTACTGCTACGTAGCAAATGACTATCGTAATATCAGCTTACATCATTGTTATTATAATGTAAGTAAAAGGTATGGATTTTGAAACTAATTAATTGTTACCCGTTTTCACTTTTGTTAATGAAGGCTGCTTAGGTAAATTTGACGCCTAAAATTAGCCTAAATAAAAGGCAAGTGCAGCTAATAAGTGTTCTGCTTCAACACCTTCGCCATTAATCCAGACACTTTGACTGTAATGTTCGTAGTTTAAGTTAAAGGTATGGTGATTATAAGTAAAACGAACTTGATGACGATCGGCGCCTGCAGAGTATTCGTTGATGGTTATGTCATTTGAGTGTAAAAAGAGTGTACTCCACAGTTCAAAGTCTTCATCGTGTGGAGGCTCGACTGGTGTAATTAAAATGAATTTGTGAGCGTGGTCGTATTCTATTTGAGTCATAAGGTTCTTAATTTGTGGCTAGGTAATGTCGAATCGCAGTTAAAAATTCGCCGCCGTATTTATTTAACTTAGTAAAACCGACACCCGACACTTTTAAAAATTCACTGTCGTTTGTTGGCATAAGCTGCGCCATTTCGGCTAACGTTTTATCATTAAATACCACATAAGGTGGTACATCATCGGCATCAGCAAGTTCTTTACGTAGAGCGCGCAGGCGAGCAAATAGCTTTTTATCGTAATTAAATTGCGCTAACTTATCTTGGTAAATGTGTTTAGCTTGCAGGCGAGGCTCGGCTAACTGCAGTGCGTACTCACCTTTTAAAATTGCACGCGCGGCTTCTGTTAATCTAAGTGACGCACCTTGCGTTATATCTTGGCTTAGTAAACCCTGATGAATAAGCTGGCGTAAAATACTAAGCCAGAACTCACTGCTTTTATCTTTACCTATACCGTAAGTACTTAACTCATGATGGTTGTTATCGCGTATACGGCTTGTATTAGCCCCACGTAATAATTCAACAATATAACCTAAGCCAAAGCGTTGCCCGGCTCGGTATACACACGAAAGCGCTTGTTGGGCAACTAAAGTTCCATCAAAGCTTTTTGGCGGGTTTATACAAATATCGCAGTTACCGCATTGCTCGCGTTTGTATTCACTAAAGTAGTTAAGGAGTATTTGACGTCTACATGTTTGCGCTTCGGCAAAGCTTGCCATTGCGTTAAAGCGTTGCTCTTCTACGCGGCGGCGTTGCTCATCGTCTATATCTTCAAAAAAGCGCCTAACACGACCAATATCGGCCGGATCAAAATACATTATGGCTTCTGCGGCTAAGCCGTCACGACCGGCTCGTCCGGTTTCTTGATAATAGGCTTCTATGCTTTTTGGAATATCGTAATGCAGTACAAAACGTACGTTAGGTTTGTTTATTCCCATACCAAAAGCAACGGTTGCGACCACTATTTGAATGTCGTCACGAGCAAACCCCGTTTGTACAAATTGTCGTTGTTCGTTACTCATACCCGCATGGTAAGCGGCAGCGTTTAGCCCTGCATCTGCAAGCTTTTCAGCAATGTCGTCTACGCGTTTACGGCTGGTGCAATAAATAATACCGCTTTGGCTTTTTTGCTCTTTTAAGTAGCGAAGCAGTTGCACCATAGGTTTAAATTTTTCTTCTATGGTGTAACGAATATTGGGGCGATCAAAGCTGCCAGTATGAATATAAGGCTGTTGTAGTTTTAATTGCTCAACTATATCAAACCGTGTGGCTTTATCGGCAGTTGCAGTAAGCGCCATCATTGGAACATGTGCAAAACGTTGCTTTAATTCGTTTAAGCGAAAGTAGTGCGGCCTAAAGTCATGGCCCCAATGCGATACACAGTGCGCTTCGTCGATAGCAAATAAACTCACATTTAAATGCGACAAACGCTCTAAAAACTCGCGTTGTAATACTTTTTCAGGCGCTACATATAAAAGCTTAATTTGCCCCTGATGAAGCTGTTGATAAACCAATTGCTGTTCTTCTCGCGCTAAGCTGTTATTAACGTAAGCGGCTTTTACTCCAAGTGCTTGCAGTTGCGTTACCTGATCTTGCATTAGCGATATAAGCGGAGATATAACAATAGTTACACCTTCAAGCACTAAAGCAGGAATTTGGTAGCATACTGATTTTCCGCCGCCAGTAGGGAGCAATACAAGCGAGTCTCGGCCGTTAATTGCAGCATCAATAACTGCTTTTTGACCGTCGCGAAATTCACTGTAACCAAACACTTGTTTGAGGACAGTTTCGGGTTTACGCACTAGGGTGCTAGAAGGTGGAGTTGATGTATTCATTGGCGGGTATTTTWGTGGTTTTTTWGTGAGATGTCTTTAGCTGAGTTACTTGATAAATTATTTAAGTGGAGTCTCGTAGTTTTACACTATGTATGTTTTACTCATCTTACCTGTTTTGACATAGAGAATAATAATGAATAAAGAAATGTTAATTGAACAAGTGGGCGCGTTATTTGTAAATGGCATGCCGTTTAACCAGTTTTTACAAATATCGGTTGAGTCGTTAAGCCCTGAACAGGCCAAAATTACGTTCCCGTGGCAGGATGTACTCATTGGTAATCCTGCGCAAAAAATACTCCATGGTGGTGTTATTTCAGCCGTACTTGATAATGTAGGCGGTATGCTCGCTGCAGCAAGTGTAATTGATAAACTCACCGATTTAGATATCACAAGCGTGCAAACAAAATTAGCCACGCTTGGGACTATCGACTTACGTACTGATTATTTGCGCCCTGGTAAAGGAGAAAGCTTTACTGCCAGTGCAACACTT
Organism: Pseudoalteromonas sp. FUC4; assembly: GCF_008370255.1. Taxonomy (GTDB): domain Bacteria; phylum Pseudomonadota; class Gammaproteobacteria; order Enterobacterales; family Alteromonadaceae; genus Pseudoalteromonas. The sequence continues at coordinate 296,735 of NZ_SEUI01000004.1, forward strand.
ATTCGTTCAGGTAATAAAGTATGTGTATGCAGAATGGAATTACATAACGAACAGTCTGTTCAAATTGCTTTTGGAACCGGCACGTATTTAGTTGGATAAAACGCGTATGGCAAGTAAACTAGCGACCTTTTAAATCACTAAGTGTTTATTATGTCGATTGATACTGAGCAGCGTAAAGGTGCTATTTTTGCTTGTCTTGCTTTTTTAATGTGGGGCCTTGCGCCAATATACTTTAAGTTGATTCAGCATGTTTCTGCTTTTGAAATTTTAATGCATCGGGTTATTTGGTCGGTTGTGTTTTTAGTATTGGTAGTAAGTGTTTTACGGTATTGGAGTAAAATTAAACGCATTATCGTTCAACCCAAGCTTTTGCTTATGCTTGTTATAACCTCTGCACTGCTTGGGTTTAATTGGGGTTTATTTATATGGGCTATAAATAATAACCATATGCTTGACGCAAGCTTGGGCTATTACATAAATCCTCTTTTAAATGTATTACTGGGTATGCTTTTTTTAGGCGAACGCCTGCGTAAGTTCCAAGGCGTAGCAGTAGCCCTTGCCTTTAGCGGCGTAGTGCTGCAGCTAATTAGTTTTGGCTCGTTTCCTGTAGTTGCTTTTTCACTGGCTATATCATTTGCACTTTATGGTCTATTACGTAAAAAATTACCGGTTGAAGCCTTGCCTGGCATTTTACTCGAAGCACTTATATTACTGCCTGTCGCACTTATTTATTGGTGGTTAATGGTGCCAACACCGACTTCAAGCTTAGCAGCTAACGATTGGCATACTAATGTACTACTAATTAGTGCTGGTATTGTAACGACATTACCACTGCTGTGTTTTACCGGTGCAGCTAAGCGTTTGCAATACACTACACTTGGCTTTTTTCAATACATTGGGCCAAGCTTAATGTTTATACTCGCTGTGGTGTTTTATGGGGAAGTGTTTGACGCAGAGCGTGTAGTAACATTTGCATGTATTTGGAGTGCACTGGCTATTTTTAGTTGGGACTCTTACCATCAATCACGTAAACGTAAAAAAGCGGCTATTACTGCCGCAGAAGTTGTTTAACTTATTATTTAACTTCAATAGCCTTAGCTAACCACTTTATTACGACCTGATTCTTTAGCGTCGTAAAGTTTTAAGTCGGCCTGTTTTAAAAGTTCATCAATTTGATAAACAGGCCCGTTTGCAAAGCCAATAGAAATAGTGAATTTTATTTTAGCTTTACTAAACTCTTGGCTATTCATTTCTATAAAATACCTAAAGCCTTCAAGGCGCTTAAGTGCTTCTTGCTTGTTTATATTCATAAAGCAAACTGCAAACTCTTCACCGCCTAAACGTGCTACCAAGTGCTTTTTAAAATATTTACTGAAGCAAATAGAGAGCCCTTTTAATACTTCGTCGCCAACATCGTGTCCGTATGTATCGTTAATTGATTTAAAGTGATCAATATCAAGCATCGCTAAAGCACCATCACCTTTAGCACGTTTAATTTTCTTTAGTGACTTTTCAGCTTTTTCGAAAAAGTAACGGCGGTTTGGTAAATTAGTAAGGTAATCAGTATTTGCCTGTCGTTTTATGGTGGCCATAAGTTCTAACATATCGACGTTTTGGCTAAGTCTGCAATAAAACTCTTCATTATTAAAAGGTTTATGCAGGTAATCGTTTGCGCCATTTTTTAAAAACAAAGTTGATAAATCAGACGAGTCTGCGGCTGAAATACCTATAATCACTTTTTCATCGTTATTATATAAACGGCGAATTTCGGTACACAATTCATCACCGTTCATATTTGGCATTTCATTATCAGTAATAATAACCGAGATGTCAGGAGCAGCTTCAAGCATAGCAAGTGCTTCTTTTCCATCTTCTGCTTGTAATATTTGATATTTATGGCGTGCAAGTAAATTACATATATAACTTCGTGTAGAGGCTAGATCGTCAACAACGAGTACTTTTACATTTTCGTTGCGAGTTAGTCTCAGTAATTGCTTTTCTAAATATTGGTAAGCTTGTTTGTTTTCTTTAATGATGTAATCGATGATTGGATATTTTTCTACTGTATCGCGAGTTTTTTTATCAATATTGCCCGTCATTACAATCGTCGGTATATCAGCATTAACAGTACAAGGTACCGCTTCACCAGACGGGGCATCTGGTAAAATAAAATCGACTACAGCGCAAAAATAGGCGTTTGAACTTAATAGTTCTTTAGCTTGAGCTAACGACTCGGCGATATCAACTTCGTAGCCAGCTTTAAGCGCAATGTGCTTTTGCACACGCGCTATAGTAGGCGTATCTTCAATTATTAGTATTTTTCGCGTCACGTAGCTACCTTGTTTAATATTTTGCAAAAGTATTTGCTAATACAAGTTGTAACTGCTAAAACGCAAAAAAGCAAATAACTTAGTGGCTTACAAGCTATCTGCTTCTGAATAATACTCTTGGCTAATGGGGGCTGGCCCTGACATTTTAGAACGACCAAATAATGTGTGGAATTTAGTTTTACAGGTTGTTAGCTTTAAGTATTTAACCCACGCACGCTCAATTGGGTTTGTAGGCTCTAAAGAACCCGTAACCACCGCTACAAATTGTTCTTGGTGTTCATTTTGTGGCGCTATAGTTTTAGAGTATAAGCCTTTTAAAACAACTCCGTGCTGTTCTAATATGCTGGCTTCTAACAAGGTGAAGTTTCCGCTGCGGCCAAAACCACGTGGAAAGTTTTGATCATCATAAAATTGACGTTGGCTAACAAATGCTTGGCGTAGTAATGAAATGTTATTGCTCATAGCTTTATCCTCATACCTTAGTAATTAGCTGGAGTATGATGCAAGTTTGGCAATTTATTAAACAAATTATTTTTATCGTGAGGATAAAAAATTGGATATCGATTTATTAAAAACATTCGTTGAGGTAGTGCGCACGCGTCACTTTGGTAAAGCGGCTGAAAACCTTTATATTACGCAGTCTGCAGTGAGCTTTAGAATTCGTCAATTAGAGCAAGGACTTGGTGTTAATTTGTTTATTCGCCAGCGTAATAACATTCAACTTACAGCACCTGGCGAGCGTTTATTACCGCACGCGCAAATGATTATTACAGGTATGCAGCGCGCCAAAGTCGATGTTGCTCTTGCCGATAATATGCATAAGCAAATTAGCTTAGCAGGAACGCCTAATATTTGGGATGCTTTTTTACAGTTTGGTATAACAAATATTGTATCGGCGATGCCGGGCGTGTCGTTGGTTGCAGAAGTTAAAGCACAACAAGAAAGCACTCGACTATTATTAGAGCGCACTCTCGATTTGGCAATATTGTTTGATCCACCAAAAGTGGACGAATTAGTGGTAGAGCGAATTTGTGAATTGCCTATCATTCCAGTAAGCGGATATGACACTGCAACGAACGAAAACTTTTTTGATAATCAATATGTATATGTTGATTGGGGAACTACTTTCTCACTTTGGCATGCACGCCAGTTTACCGGTAAAACGCCTCCTTACTTTAGAACAAGCACAGGACGTATTGCACTTGATTTAATACTGCAGTGTGGTGGCAGTGCGTTTATACCTCAAGTATTGGTAGAAGGGCATTTAGAAAAAGGTGAACTGTTTCATGTTAAAGGGGTAGAAAATACCTCGCGAGACGTGTTTATTGCATACCACAGAGACAACGAGCAAAAAGAGCTAATAGAAACCTTAGTTAATTTACTATCGCAAATGACGCCAAGCTTGTCATTAAAGCAAGGTAAGTAAGAGAGACCATTTAGTAGGGTCTGTTGATTTTTCAAGGTTAAATTTGCAGCAGTCTGTTTGGTATTTAGGCAAGGCAGAGTCTATGTAGTGTGGTTATTCCCCATAAATAGGCGATAACGCAGCATTAATGCCAAACAGGCGCTGCCCAAAGGGTTCTTCCTAGGGGGTTATTTACTCTTTGTTGCCTACATGGATGTCGGTAAGGGGCGTGAGCAGGACGCGGAAGCTTTGCTCGGTCCTTACTTAGCCCACTAGGTTACAAACCTCGCGCCGCGATTAAATAGCCCCTAATTTGAACAAATTTTAATCCGCAAAGAACAACAGACCCTAAGCTTTCATGTTATTTTGATTTCACATTTAATGCATTTTTATTAACAAAAAAAGACATTAATATTTCCGTTGTAATATTACTGTCATTTAGCGATGACAAAATGCAGCAGTTTTAAAAATTAGTCTTTTGTGATTATCCAAGGAAATAACATGAAATTTGTAAAATCGAGCTTATGCTTAGCGCTATTAAGTGGTTTATCTTTTAATGCACTTGCTGATGTAGACATTTACGGTAAAGCGAATGTAACAGTGCAATCATCTGATGATGGCGAAGGGTCTTTTACTGAAATTAAAAGTAATGCTTCTCGCCTTGGTGTTAAAGGTTCTGAAAAAATAAATGATAGTTTAGAAGCCGTTTATAAGTTCGAATTTCAAGTTGATGTGTCTGATGCTGATTCAAAAGGCGATAACGACGACAATATTTCTGCGCGTAACCAATACGTTGGTTTAAAAGGTGCGTTTGGCCAAGTGGTTATTGGTCGTAACGATACTGCGCTTAAGCAATCTCAAGGTAAGTTAGATTTATTTAATGACCTTGAAGGCGATATTAAAAATGTATTTAAAGGTGAAAACCGCTTAGGAAATACTGTTAGTTATTCATCAAACTCATACGAAGGCTTTAAAGTACTTGCTACTTTTGTAGCTGAAGATGATGTAGACGCTGATAACGGTTACTCAATGGCGGTTACTTACGGCGACGTGGCACTTAAAAAGAGCGCAGTATATGCCTCTATCGCAGCCGATAGTGAAGTAAATGGCTACGATGTAGTACGTGCATCAATCCAAGGTAAAGTTGAAAACTTTAAGTTAGGTGCAATGTACCAAACACAAGAAAAAGTTGACGGCAGCGCAGAAGCGGATGGTTACCTATTAAATGCAGCTTACAGTATGGGTAACAACACATTTAAAGTGCAATACCAAGACATGGATTTTGACGACAGCGACGATAAGTCAGCAATATCAGTTGGTCTTGATCACAAATTAAATAAAAACATTAAAGTATTTGGCTTTTACTCAAGCTTCGATATGGACAACAACGTTGACCAAGACTACGTAGGCTTAGGTATGGAATACAAGTTTTAACTATTCGCTAAATTAGTTTAAACACTCCCTTTTTAACCGCGCTCTTTTGAGTGCGGTTTTTTTTGCTTTAAATTATTTACCCGCCCATAATAGACCCTCATTTGGAATGAGGTGCAAATCCTCAACTATTCCCGTAACTGTAATTAGTACAACGCTTTAAGTCAGATACAAATGAGCAATACCAATCAGCATAAATATTTGAACAATTTAACGAATTAAATTTATCGCTTAATAGGTTCTATATCTAAATAGATTGGTATAATTTTTTAACGAGCGGGTTTACTCATTTTTTATTAATACACTAGTTATTGTTAGCTGTATTGTTAGTGAGTTCACGCCAACCAAGGACTCACTGTTGCACACTAAATCAGCGCTAAACACGCCTTTACTTAACGTTAAAAATGTTTCGTGGGGGATTGCCAATAAAAGCATTTTAAATGATATTAATTTGCAAATATCGCCAGGTAAATTTGTTGGTTTAATTGGCCCAAATGGGGCGGGTAAGTCGAGTTTGCTGCGTTGTTTATATCGTTTTAACCGGCCAACATCAGGGCAGATTACTTTTAATAATCATGATATTTGGCAACTTAAAAGTGAAGATTATGCAAAGCAAGTCGCTGTGGTACTTCAAGAAACCCCTTCGCAATTTAACTTAAGCGTATTTGACGTTATTGCACTTGGGCTTACTCCTCATAAATCGCTATTTAGTTCAGTAACTAACAATGATAAACAAAAAATTACTCAAGCAATAAATACTGTAGGGCTTGAACAACACAGTAATCAAAGCTTTGAATCGCTCTCAGGCGGTGAAAAACAAAGAGCGCTTATTGCTCGTGCTATTGTGCAGCAACCTCAGTTATTAATAATGGACGAACCAACCAGCCATTTAGATGTTAAATACCAAATACAGGTAATGGAGCTGGCTAAATCGTTGGGTGTAACTGTATTTGCATCGTTTCATGATTTAAACCTAGCCGCTGCAATGTGCGATGAGTTAGTGGTTATTAAAAATGGTGAAATTACGCATACAGGCACGCCAAGTGAGGTATTAACCGAAAACATGCTAGGCGACGTTTTTGGTGTATGCGCCCAAGTAAATAGCCACCCGCAAATATCGAAGTCGGGAAATAGCATCCCTCATATCACTTACTTTTATGGTTACGAATAATATGCGTGCAGTTAATACTCGTCACTCACTTGCACTATGTATAAGTATTGCAGCTGCTTTATTTAGCTTATTTGCAGCACTTAGTTTTGGCGCCGCAGAAACCTCGCTTCAAGACGTACTTAATAGTTTTTTACTCTCAAATGATGCGTCTTTTAATACGCGTATTATTTTTGAACTAAGAATGCCACGTACGTTACTTGCGTTTATGGCTGGCGCAGGATTAGCAATTGCAGGGCTTATTTTACAAACCGTCACGCGCAATCCTTTAGCCGATCCTTACTTGTTTGGTATATCGTCAGGTGCCTCATTTGGCGTGGTGTTACTTATGGCATTTGCCGGTATTAGCGCAGGCTTTATGCTGTCTGCAGCAGCGTTATTAGGTAGCTTACTCGCTATGAGTTTATTAATATTGATTGCAGGTAGGCAGCAAAGTGCACAGGTAGAATCAATGCTATTAGCAGGCGTTGCTCTGTCGTTTTTATTTAGTGCATTTACCAGCTTGTTGCTTTATTGGAGCGACCCTCAGGCGGTAGCCGCTATTTTATTTTGGACACTGGGCAGCTTTGCTCGTGCGCAGTGGGCAACGCTTTGGTTGCCTTTGTTGGTAATTACATTATGTACATTTGTAATGCTGAGCTTTAGAAGGCAGCTCAATGCTATGTTGCTGGGCGATGAAAGCGCAATTACGTTAGGTGTTAGGGTCCAGCGCTTTAGAGTACTTATGCTGGTTTTGAGCTCATTAATTACCGCTGTGCTGGTGGCTATGTGTGGTGGGATTGGATTTGTAGGATTAATGGTGCCGCATATTGTGCGCTTTTTTATCTCCCAAGGCACCATCGCGGGATTGCTAGTAACCAGCTTAGTGGGCGGTACATTTATGGTGTGGGTTGATGTACTTTCGCGCTCATTGCTAAAAAACCAAGAGCTGCCCGTAGGTGTTATAACCGCTGCTATTGGTAGCGTGTTCTTTTTGAGTTTATTGTTTTTTAGAAAGCGAAAGGTGTAACTCCATGAAGACCTTAATGGTGCAAGGCACTACATCAGATGCAGGTAAAAGCACCCTAGTTGCAGCCCTTTGCAGAGCGTTTGCTAAGCGAGGGGTAAAGGTTGCGCCTTTTAAACCACAAAATATGGCACTTAATAGCGCAGTAACAAAAGATGGTGGCGAAATTGGTCGTGCGCAAGCTTTGCAAGCAATAGCAGCTAAAGTAGAGCCCGAAATAGACTTTAACCCTATATTACTTAAACCTAATAGCGACACTGGCGCACAAGTGATTATTCACGGAAAAGCCATTAGTAATATGGAAGCGGGCAAATATCACGACTATAAAAAAGTAGCGATGGATGCAGTAATTACCTCACATAACCGCTTAGCTAAACGCTTTGAATTACTCCTTGTTGAAGGGGCTGGGAGCCCTGCTGAAATAAACCTACGTGAAAACGATATTGCCAATATGGGTTACGCCGAAGAGGTAGATTGCCCTGTCATTATTATTGCCGATATAGATAAAGGCGGTGTGTTTGCACATTTGGTAGGTACGCTTGCGTTGTTAAGCGAGTCAGAACAGGCGCGCGTAAAGGGCTTTGTTATAAACCGCTTTAGGGGCGATTTGAGTTTGCTACAAGGCGGGCTTGATTGGCTTGAAGAATACACAAACAAACCCGTGCTTGGCGTATTACCTTATTTGCACGACCTCGCGCTTGATGCTGAAGACGCCGTCGCAATTGATAATAACGTAACCAACGCCTCAATTAATATTGCAGTGCTGCTTGTACCACACATTAGTAACCATACCGATTTTGATGCACTGCGTTTGCACCCAAACATTAATATAAATTATGTGCGCCATACGCAAACGATCCCAGACGTTGATCTGATAATTCTCCCAGGCAGTAAAAACGTGCTGGGCGATTTAAGTTTTTTGAAAAATGAAGGCTGGGACACTCAAATTAAGCGCCACTTACGCTATGGTGGCAAAGTACTTGGTATTTGTGGCGGCATGCAAATGCTGGGCAATACACTCAACGATCCCGAGGGTATTGAATCGTCATTAAAGCAAGTAAATGGACTTGCCCTGTGCGACTTTGAAACCACGCTAACAACACAAAAAGTATTAACTAAAATAACCGCTACACTGCTTTTAAATAACCAATCAACACCCTGTAGTGGTTACGAAATACATGCAGGGATTAGCCAAGGTGCAGCGCTTAATAAGCCATTTTTAACCTTTGATGAAAACCACCCACATGGTTTTACGTTTGACGGCTTTATTAGTGATGATAACGCCGTTGCGGGTACGTATTTACATGGTTTATTTGATGAAGCCGGTGCTACATCGCAAATTTTAAAATGGGTAAAACCAAGTGCCTCAATTAACCCAATTAGTATTGCTGCTCACCGCGAGCAGCAGTTAGAACGGTTAGCAACCATGTGTGAAACGCATTTAAATATACAGCAAATTATCTCGATTTATGAAGGGCACAATAATGACTGAACAAAACAACGATAAGCACAAGCAGCGCCAACAAAAAGTAAAAGAACAAGTGGATGCGCGCGTTGCCGCTGCGCAAGATGTAAAAGGTATTTTTCAGGTAATTACCGGTAACGGTAAAGGTAAATCAACCTCGGGCTTTGGCGTTGTAGCACGCTGCGTTGGGCATGGTAAAAAAGCCGCTGTTTGCCAATATATTAAAGGTACGTGGGAATGTGGCGAGCGTAATTTATTACAAGGTGCAGGCGTTGAGTTTGTTGTAATGAACACCGGTTTTACTTGGGATACGCAAAATAAAGAAGCCGATACCGCAGCCGCGCAAGCAACATGGCAAGAGTCAAAACGCATGCTTGCTGATAGCAGTATTGATTTAGTATTACTTGATGAGCTTACGTATATGGTGACCTACGGCTACGTTGATTTAGATGAAGTAGTAACAGCGCTTAATAACCGCCCACCAATGCAGTCAGTTATTATTACAGGGCGTGCAGCGCATCGTACTTTAACCGACCTTGCCGACACCGTAAGTGAAGTGCGTAATGTAAAACATGCATTCGACTCAGGCATAAAAGCGCTCGAAGGGTTTGATTACTAATGTTTAAAGCGTTTTTTATTGGGCTACTGCTTTTTAGTGTATCGGGCAGTGCACTTGCAGAGCAGACCAAGGATTCTAAAAAGCTACGGATAATCGCGCTTGCACCGCACATTGTCGAAAACCTATTTGCCATAGGAGCGGGCGATAATATTGTGGGCACGGTTGATTACGCCGACTATCCAAGTGAAGCCCAAAGTATTGAGCGCATAGGGGGTTATTACGGCATCTCGCTTGAAAAAGTATTAGCGCTTAAACCCGACTTAGTTATTGCGTGGAAAAGCGGAAATCAAAGCGAAGACTTAGCCCAAATAGAGCGTTTAGGTATAAAAGTGTATTTGAGTAATCCCACCACAATCGCAGGTGTTGCGGACGAGTTACTTACTTTTGGTGAATTTACAGGGAATATTGAGCAAAGCCAGCAAGCGGCAAGCGCATTTAAACAAAAGCTAAACGCGATTGTTAAAAGCCAGCAAGATAAAAAAAATATTACCGGATTTTATCAGTTATGGGCTGAGCCCATGATGACAGTAAGTAAAAATACATGGATAAGCCAACTGATTGAAACATGCCATGTAAGTAATGTATTTGCACAAAGCATTACAGATTATCCGCAAATTAGTATCGAAAATGTCATTGTTACTAAGCCACAAGTTATTATTATCCCTGATGAAAAATCAAAAACACCACAGCCGGTTGTTAATTGGCAAAAGTGGCCAGAAGTGCCCGCTGTTAAAAATGATCAATTTATTAGCGTAAATGCCGATTTATTACATCGTTTTACTGTGCGCATGCTAGATGGACTCGCGGATATGTGTGATAAAATAGACGCATCACGTAAACAGATTAAGAGTACACAATGAGCAATTGGGCTACATTTTTAGAAAGTGAATTACAACAACCTTACATGCAGCAAACGTTAGAGTATGTGGCTAATCGCCGCAATGAAGGTGTTGCTGTTTATCCGCCTGAAGCTCAAGTATTTAGTGCTTTTGATGCCACCGCACTTAATGACATCCGCGTTGTAATTTTAGGACAAGACCCATACCACGGAGAAGGGCAAGCGCATGGCTTGTGTTTTTCGGTATTGCCTGATGTAAAAAAGCTGCCGCCGTCGCTTAAAAATATGTACAAAGAGTTAGCTGTCGATATCAGAGATTTTATTATTCCTGAGCATGGTTACCTGCAAAACTGGGCAGATCAGGGCGTGTTTTTACTCAATACAGTATTGACCGTTGAGCAAGGGCAAGCGCATTCGCATAAGCATTTAGGATGGGAGCAATTTACCGATAATGTAATTGCGCACATTAATAAGCACTGCGAAGGTGTGGTATTTATTTTATGGGGTGCACATGCACAAAAAAAAGGTAAAGGCATTGATAGCGCTCGCCATTATGTTTTAAAAGGGCCGCACCCATCACCGCTTTCGGCGCATAGAGGCTTTTTTGGCTGTCAGCATTTTTCAAAAACGAATGAGCTATTACAAGCCCAAGGTGAAAAACCGATTAACTGGCAGGTATAAATAACCTGGCTCTGAATAATAAAATTTATCTCATGCAGCTATTTTCAGCGCATTAAAAAAGGCTTCCATGTAATGGAAGCCTTTTTGTTTAGTTGGGGCGTATTGAATTAAAAGTCGAGCTCTTCAATTGCAATACTGTCTGTAAAGTAGTCTAGTTCTTGTAGTTCTTTACGTAGGCGCTGTTTGTCTTTTATTGCTTCTATTTCACGCCATTTTCTTTTTTTATTTTTCTGAGAGGTTTTCCTTGTTGTATCTGGTCCTTCTAATATCTCTAATATATCGTTTAGGCTATCCATGAACTTCTCCTATTGATTTTATTGACCTCAAGAATACCTATACCACAGGCCTAGTTAAAATAGAATAAAAAAGTGACAGTTATGTTACACAAGTGTGATTAATTGATGAAGGTTTATACGAAGATTATATGAAGGTTAAATAGAGGAATAGCCTATTTTAGGCATAAAAAAACGCCGCTATTGCGACGTCTTTAATACACGATTATAGCAAATTACATTGCTTTAAAGCGCGCTTCTAGTTGTTCTTGTGCATCAGCAAAAGAGCGAATACCTTCAGCTAGTTTTTCAGTAGCCATAGCATCTTGGTTATGTAACCAACGGAACTGCGCTTCTGTAAGAGGCTCTGGTTTTGGCTCTTGTGGAACATTGCTTTCTAGCAAGTATTCCTGTGCGCCTTCAAGGTTACCTAAATCTTCTAAAAGATTAGGGCTAATTGTTAGCTTGTCGCAACCAGTAAGAGCAATAATTTCGCCCGTGTTACGGAAACTTGCACCCATCACAACTGTTTTGTAGTCATGACGTTTGTAAAATTCAAAAATGCTGCGTACAGACTGAACGCCTGGATCTTGTAGCGGATCAGTTGGTTTTTCCATACCGTTAGCAACATGCCAATCTAAAATACGGCCAACAAATGGCGAAATTAGAAATACGTTTGCATCGGCACATGCGCGAGCTTGGGCATCGCTAAATAATAAAGTAAGGTTACATTTAGTACCTTCTTTTTCTAGCTGCTCAGCGGCTTTAATACCTTCCCACGTAGACGCTACTTTAATTAAAATTTTGTCTTTGCTTACACCTTCTTTTTCGTAAAGGCTAAGTAGAGTATGTGCTTTATCAATAGTCGCTTGCGTATTAAACGAAAGGCGTGCATCTACTTCAGTTGAAATATAACCAGGTACAATCTCGCTAATTTCTTTACCAAGTAATACGGCAAAGTAATCACATGCTAATTCAAGTTGTTTAGCTGGCTCTTGCTCGGTTTCTTTTGCATAGCTCCAAGCTTTATCTAGGTAAGGCTTATATGCTTCAATCTCGCTCGCTTTTAATAAAAGCGACGGGTTTGTAGTTGCATCTTCTGGCTGATGCTTTTTAATAGCTTCAATATCACCAGTGTCGGCTACGATAGATGAATGTTGTTTTAGCCTTTGTAGAGCTGAAGTCATTTGCTTTCCTCATTCCAAGCAAGTTAAAAGAAAAATCTAATCACTCTTAATATATACAATCCATACTGCAACAGTGTGACAATGCTTGATAGGTCTTATGTCCTTATCAATAGAAAAACGGCAATGCATGGGTTATTAAGAGAGGATTTATTTAAACAAAACGTGCTTTTCGTTTCATTTAATGTTGAAATTGACACTAAATAAATTACAAGTCAATAGCTAACTATGATCACTGTTATTTCACCTGCAAAAAATCTTGATTACGAAACGCCACCCGCAACAGACAAGTTCACTCAGCCTGAATTACTAGAGCACAGCGAAGAGCTCATAAAAGTATGCCGTGAACTAACACCAGCGCAAATTGGCAGTTTAATGAAAATTAGCGATAAGCTATCTGGGCTTAACGCAGCACGCTTTAGCGAGTGGGCGCAGCCGTTTACACAAAGTAATGCTAAACAAGCAGTGCTTGCCTTTAATGGCGATGTATACGGCGGTTTAGATGCAAGTACGCTTAAAGCTAGCGAGCTTGATTACGCACAAAACCACTTACGTATCCTTTCGGGTTTATACGGCTTATTAAAACCACTTGATTTAATGCAAGCTTACCGTCTTGAAATGGGCACCAAGCTTGAAAACTCGCGTGGCAAAAACTTATACGAGTTTTGGGGCAGCGTAATAGCGAACAAACTAAACGACGTATTAAAAGCGCAAGACGCACAATACTTAGTTAACCTTGCTTCAAACGAATACTTTAAAGCGGTAGATAAAAAAGCATTAAATGCACAAATTATTACCCCACACTTTAAAGATTGTAAAAACGGTCAATACAAGGTAATTAGCTTTTACGCTAAAAAAGCACGCGGCATGATGGCCCGCTATATTATCGAAAATAAAGTAACGCAGCTCAGCCAATTGAAAGAGTTTACTGTTGCGGGTTATTACTTTAGCCCAGAGGCAACAGTTAAAGAACTAGAGCCGGTATTTATGCGCGACGAACAAAATTAGGTTATAAGCTTAAATAAAAAATTTAAAAGCCATGCATTGCATGGCTTTTTTGATGTTGGCGTTATATTTGCAATCTCATCTAATATTAATGAGAACACTAATTAAATAGGTGTAAATAAAATGATCAGCATTCCGTCAGTTGGCGAAGCCGAAAAACTAATAGAAGAAAAGCTCGGAGGGTGGTTTGATGTTGTAATAAGTCATATCCCTAATTTTATAGTTGCGATACTGATCGCAATTGTGTTTTCAATATTGGCACGCTTTGCTGGCAAGCTGATGAAAAACGTATTACGCCGCTCACTCGACTCAAAACAAATTGCCGATTTAATGGCGTCAATATTTAAAGTTATTGTGTTGTGCATAGGTTTATTTATTGCACTCGATTTTGTTGGCTTAAAAGGCACCGTTACTTCGCTACTTGCTGGTGCGGGTATTGTGGGTTTAGCCATTGGTTTTGCGTTTCAAGACATGACCGAAAACCTAATTGCAGGTATAGCAATGGGGGTACGTAAGCCATTTAAAACAGGTGACGTAATAGAAACCGATGATGTGTTTGGTTCAATACATTCAATAAACCTACGTAACACGCTAATAGAGAGCTTTTACGGGCAATTAATACTGGTGCCAAATAAAGTCTTATTTAGAAATATACTCAAAAATTACACCACTTTAGGTGTTAGGCGCATAGAAGTGCCAGTGGGCATTTCGTACGGTGACGACATAGAAAAAGCAAAAGACGTCATAGTCGAAAAAATTAACGAATTTGACTTTGTAATACGTAAAGACGAAACAGCTGTATACGCTGAAGGTTTTGGCGACAGCAGCATTAACTTACTAGTGTGGTTTTGGATTAAATACCCAGGCGAGCCTGACTTTATGACGGTACGCCATAAAGGTGTTGTTGCTGTTAAGCAAGCACTAGACGAAGCTGACATTAGCATTCCTTTCCCAATTCGTACTTTAGATTTTGGCATTAAAGGCGGCGAAAAACTCGATGCTATGATAAGCGACAAAATAAGCCAGCAGTCATCAAACAAGGGAAGTTGTGATGGTGCTGACTCTAGCCCAAGTGAGTAATTTAGTTAAAGCTCATTAGGCAAAAGTATTGGGAAATAGTTACTTACCAACAGCGCAATTTTACAGAGTGAAATTGCGCTTTTTTATAAATGGATTATTAGCTAAAAGTTTAAATACTTAGTTTTGTGTTTATTGAATATCAATTCTGATTAGTTGTGTTTGGGCATAGCGGTATTAACAAGTAAAAGTAGTATTTACCCAACGATTTCTTTACTACCTTTGCAGCACACTCTGAAATAACGCCTTCACCTATTTCAATAACTAAATCATCCTTTTTAAGCTCGTTAGGTCGGCTAAAGAATCTGTGTAAGTTTTTACAATATTAATTGAGTTAACTTAAGGGCTAAAAAACAAAGACAAATACGCTAGCGTCAATTCTAAATCACTCTTCTTCAGTATAAGCGTGAGCTATCATTTTAGGGGGAGGGATAATCGTATTACCTGGGCTTTATCTTATCTTTTTTATAGCAGCAAAGCTTGCCTTAAACAGAATATAAAAAAGCGCAGCTTGTGTTGGAGTAACAAGCCGCGCTTATGAATTGGTTATACGAATAGGTTTTTTTGGTGCGTATTAAATAACGCTAATTTTGTTACGAATGATTTTAACCCCATCTATATTTTCTAGAAATTTTTGAGCTAGTGCGCGCTGAAAACCAGTTTGTGCTTCACCGTATAAATCTACTTCACCATTTTTTACCTGCACACGAATATCACTTAACGCTAGGTTAGGATTAGTTCGTAGGGTGTTGGTGATAGTTTGTTGTAGGTTAGGTTGAGTGGCTACACTGCTTACTACGGCCATGTTGGTTGCTGCACTTACCTTTGTAGCGCAAGCTAATAAAAATAAACAACAAAATGATACTAAAGCGATAGTTAACTTGAAGCGGTTCATAACTTAATCCTTACATTACGGTGAATAGTGCAGCCACAATATGGAAATTCCATCGGCTAGGTTATCTATGTAGTTACAATTTCGGTGCCAATATTAACGCTATGAAATATAAGGGAATTTTATTAAGTGGGAATTCAGGTGGGCAAAAATTACATTTAAATGAGTATGAGTTACATGCTTGGGTTACATATGTAACAGGTACAAACACCAGAGTCTGTAAGGCTTGCATTAAAAAAGCCGACAAAAGTCGGCTTAGAATAAAAATATGTTAGGTTACTTTTTCTTTTTAACCTTAGCCTTTTTCTTGGCTTTCATTTTTACTGGATCTTTACGCTTCTTAGCCGGCGGCTTAGCTTCTTTATGTTGTGGCTCAACACCTTTAATTACACGGCGTTTTAGTTTTTGTTCAACGTAGCGCTCTACTTTATATAAAATACCAATGTCGTGTGCTTCAACTAATGATATTGCAATCCCTTTTTTACCAGCACGGCCAGTACGACCAATACGGTGTACGTATACGTCGGCAGTACGCGGCATATCAAAGTTAATAACGTGGCTGATGTCAGATACGTCAATACCACGTGCAGCTACGTCGGTCGCAATTAAGATACGTGTTTTGCCACTGTGGAAGTTTTCCATGGCTTTCATACGTTTGTCTTGTGGCATTTCGCCGCGTAACCAAGCTGCTTTAACGCCATTATTGGTTAGCTCGCCAATCAGTGTTTCTAAACGCTCACGTGTTTTAACAAACACAATTGCTTTAGTCACGTCTGGACCATTTAAGGTATTTACTAAAAGCTCTAGTTTGTGATGATAGTCATCGGCTAAATGTACCCACTGGTGAATTTTAGCTTTTTCTTTACGTGACGATTCAGCTTCAAGCAGTGCAGGGTCGTTTAATGTTTTTTCAGCAAACCTTTCTACGCTGTCACCTTCAAGTGTTGCTGAGAATAAAAAACATTGGCGACGATTTTTAGCTTCGTCACAAATACGGCTCATTTCTTTTTTGAAACCCATATCTAACATGCGATCTGCTTCATCAATAATAAGCATTTCTACGTGTTCAGCATGAAAGTTTTCGGTTTCTAGGTATTCCATTAATCGACCTGGTGTGGCGATTAAGATATCGTTATTTTTTTCAAAAATTTCTTTATGCGTGCCGTAGTTAATACCGCCTGTTACTACACCAATTTTTAGGTGTGTGCGTTTAGCTAGCAGTTCACATTGTTCATGAATTTGATAAGCCAACTCACGGGTCGGGGTCATAACGAGTACGCGCGCAAAACCAGGGTCACGACGTGGGAAATCCAGTAAGTACTGAATAGCCGGAATTAAAAATGCCGCTGTTTTACCTGTACCAGTAGGCGCAGATGCTAAAATATCGCGCCCCTGTAGTGCTTCAGGAATAGCTTGTTGTTGAATGCTGGTTGGCGTCTCGTAGCCCATTTTATTAATGGCATCGAGTAGCTTGTTATCAATATCAAATTCAGAAAATTGCATAGAGTGTCTAAAATAAGGGACAATTACCCTGATTATACGCGCTATGCTGCGCTTGGTGAATGAAAAGGTGAAAAAATGTCTGGTTTTGTATTTAAACAATTTAAAGTTGAACACGACCACTGTGCAATGAAAGTTTCTACCGATGGCATTTTGCTTGGCGCATGGGCTAATTTAAGCGGTGCAAAGTTATTACTTGATATAGGCACCGGCACCGGCTTGTTAGCACTAATGTGTAAGCAGCGCAGTAATGAGCTTGATATAACTGCGGTAGAAATTGACGAAAGCGCCTATACCCAAGCATTACAAAATGTAGCTAATAGTCCGTGGCCAACAATAAGTATTAAGCACCAAACTATTCAAAGCTTTAGTAGTGAAGTTAAGTTTGATGTTGTTATTTCTAATCCACCGTATTTTAATCACAGCTTAAAAGGCGACAATGCTGCGCGTAATACCGCACGCCATACCGACGGCTTAAGTTTTGAAGAGTTAATAAATGCCTTTAAACGCTTAAGCCATAGTGGTTCTCGCTTTAGCTTAATACTCCCAAGCGTTGAAGGCGCATTATTTATTGAGCTTGCTACTCAAAATGGGCTTTATTTAAATGCTCATTGCCAAGTAAAAGCCACGCCCAATAAAGATATTAGCCGCAGTTTAATGACATTTAGCTACGTAAAAAGCGATATAGAATCATCAACCCTGTGTATTAGAAACTTAGATAATACTTACACAGCTGATTATATAGCTCTGTGCAAAACATTTTATTTGAAAATGTGAAGCAATAAATTTGAGTGAGCTCTATTGAGTTATTCCTAATTTGAGATGCGCTTTAATAGTGTGTTTATAAATCACCTGATATGATTTAGCCATTAGCCACTTAATTTAAAAGGCAACACAATGAAAAAGTTAAATAAATTAGCATTACTTAGCACGTTAGCAGCCACCATTTTTGCAAGCCAAAGCGCGTTTGCTGCCATTACGCCAGTTGGACTTTGGAAAACCATTGATGAGGATACAAACCAAGCTAAGTCGTATGTACGTATTACCCAAACCAATGGTGTATTAAGCGGCAAAGTTGAAACCATTCTTAACCCTGCAAAACAAAACGATATATGCAGTGAATGCGATGATGAATTAAAAGACCAACCTATTCTTGGCATGACTATTATTAAAGACGTAAAAGCACAGGATGATGGCATCTGGGGAGACGGCGAAATACTCGACCCAACAAATGGCAAAACTTATACCTTACAACTAACCCCGCAAGAGGAAGGTAAAAAGCTCGAAGTACGCGGCTACATTGGCTTTTTTTACCGAAACCAATATTGGCTAAGAGTTGAGTAAGTTTAACTACTTACTTAATTACTAAACGTTAAATAATTAAGCATTAACTGAAATCATTTTTGCGCTTTGCCTTTCTTACTCACTAAGCCTGCCATATTTAATTGGCATAAAATTTTGAGTAAATAAAAGGGTAAAATATGATTAAGTACATAGTTGCTTTAATAATGCTTAGCACACTGTTAATAAGCGGTGGGGCAAACGCAAAGGATGATGCGGTAAACACGGGTTGGTTTAATAACACGGCTATTAAAGGGTACGACAGTGTTGCTTATTTCACCCAAAATAAAGCCGTTAAAGGCAGCGACAAATATACGTTTAGTTATTTAGGTGCCGACTGGCATTTTTCGAGTGAAGAAAATAAAACGGCATTTGCAGAAAACCCAAAGCGTTATGCTCCGCAATACGGAGGCTGGTGCGCTTATGCAATGGCTGATGAGGGTAATGCCGTAGGAATAGACCCAGAAGCATTTTATATTCACGAAGGTAAGCTTTACTTAAATTACAGCCAAAGCGTACAACAAAAATGGTTTAGTAATTTACTGCCGTACATTGTGATGGCTGATGGATATTACCCACAAACAACTAATGTTATGACGTTTCAATAAATTACTCATATTATTAGGGTCTGTTGAACTTTGCGGATTAAAATTTGTTCAAACTAGGGGCTATTTAATCGCGGCGCGAGATTTGTAACCTAGTGGGCTAAGTAAAAACCGAGCAAAGCTTCCGCGTCCTGCTCACGCCCCTTACCTACATCCATGTAGGCAACAAAGAGTAAGTAGCCCCTAGGAAGAACCCTTTGGGCAGCGCCTGTTTGGCATTAATGCTACGTTATCGCCCATTTATGGGGAATAACCACACTGCATAGGCTCTGCCTTGCCTAAATACCAAACAGACTGCTGCAAATTTAACCTTAAAAGATCAACAGACCCTAGTCAAAAAGCCCGCAACTAAACTAGTTGCGGGCTTTTACTTATTAGCTAATTAATTAAAGCGTTTCGCTATATTCAGTCATTACTTGTTCAACCCATGTTGCAATGCGCTCATCGCTTAGCTCGTATTGGCTGTCTTCGTCGAGCGCAAGACCTACAAACTGTTTACCATCAGGGGTTAATGCTTTTGAGGCTTCAAACTCGTAGCTACTGTCATTTGGCCAAAAACCAAGTTGAGTAAACGTTTGCGTATTTATTTCATCGTGTAGCATGCCTAGGGCATCTTGAAACCATTGCCCGTAACCTTGCTGATCGCCCATGCCAAATAAAGCAATGGTTTTACCGTTTAGGTTTACGTCGGCTATGTCGTCCCACTTTGACTCCCAGTCTTCTTGTATTTCACCAAAATCCCATGTTGAAATACCAAAGATGATAAAGTCGTACTGCTCTGCATTTTTTAGTGGCTCGTCTTTWATATTGTGCAGGGTAACTATATCGGCACCAATAATGTCACGAATCTTTTCTGCTGCCATTTCGGTGTAGCACGTAGTAGAACCAAAAAATAAACCAATTTGCATCGTATTTATCACTGTGTAATTGCCTGATATGATAGGCTCAAGTTTACCGTAAGGTATTTTTAATTGATACCTTAGCAAAGCATGAGAGCATAATGTGACAACGCTATCTGACGATTCTTTTGAAAATAACAGCAGTATGAGCAGTAATAGCGACTACCTAGAAACCTTTTTAGATAGCCTGTACTTAGAACAAGGCGTAAGCGAAAATACATTAAGCGCTTATCGCAGTGATTTAGATAAGTTTTGCCTATTTTTAAAGGGCGAAAATTTAATGACGGTAACGGGGCTAGACATAGAAAGCTACTTAGCCCATCGAGTTGATTTAGGTCTAAAACCACGCAGTACAGCACGTAGCATTAGTGCGCTAAAGCGTTTTTATCAGTACTTTGTGCGCGAAAAAATAATTAGTGATTCGCCTATGCTAAACATAGCTCAACCAAAAGCAGGGCAGTCGTTACCTAAAACACTCTCAGAAGCTGAGGTTGAGGCATTATTAAATGCGCCCAACACAGAAGAAGCGATGGGACTGCGCGACAAAGCCATGCTAGAGCTACTTTATGCAACGGGTTTGCGTGTAAGCGAGCTTGTTGGGCTGCGTATGGAGCAAATTAATTTGCGCCAAGCGGTGGTGTTTGTAAAAGGTAAAGGTAATAAAGAGCGCTTAGTGCCACTGGGTGAAGAGGCCATGTATTGGCTGGAGCAATTTTTAAAGGGTGGGCGTGCACAAATGATAAAACACGCCACCGATTTTGTGTTCCCCTCTAAACGCGGAGTCGGCATGACGCGACAAACCTTTTGGCATAGAATTAAACACTATGCTATTTTGGCATCAGTTGAGTCTCCATTATCGCCCCATACCATGCGCCATGCTTTTGCTACGCACTTATTAAATCATGGGGCAGATTTACGTGTGGTACAAATGATGTTGGGCCATAGCGATTTATCAACGACGCAAATTTATACCCATGTTGCCAATGAACGGTTAAAGTCGGTACACGCAGAGCATCATCCGCGCGCGTAAATTTGAAAGTAAATGTTATTAAGCCGGTCAATATATTAAGTATTTTTAGGATAGAGAGAAGTTATGAAAAAATTAATGTTAGCAGGTGCCATGTTGTGCACAAGTATTAGTGCATTTGCAAATGGCGTTGCTGTAACACCAGATGCTAATGATCCTATTATTACTAAATTTGCCGAGCTTGGTGTAACTGTAAAGCAAATTAACCCAAGCCCAGTAGCGGGTTTAAAAGAGTTGATCACTAATAAAGGCGTACTTTACGCAAGTCCAGATGGTCAATTTTTAATGCAAGGTACGTTAATTGATTTAAATAATCGTAACAACTTAACAGAGCAAGCATTAAACGGCGTGCGTGTTGAGGGCATTAAAGAATACGAAGATTCGATGATTGTGTACAAAGCACCAAACGAAAAACACAGTATTACCGTATTTACCGACATTAGTTGTGGTTACTGTCGTAAATTACATCGCGAGTTAGACGATTTACTTGATGCGGGTATTACCGTTAAGTACCTTGCGTTTCCACGTGGAGGCTTACAAGGTTCAGGTTACGCCGATTTAATGAACGTATGGTGTGCACGCGATCAGCAAGAAGCACTAACAGAAGCTAAGTCGGGCACAAGCACTAAAGTAGTTGCAGGTTGTAGCGCACCGGTTGCAGAGCATTACCAGCTTGGTCAAAGCTTTGGTATTAGCGGTACACCTGCCATTATTTTAGAAGATGGTACTATGATTCCAGGTTACCAGCCAGCAGCAGCACTAAAAGCAGCATTAGATGCTAACAAAGCGTCGTAATACGTTTTATAGCTAATAAAAAGGCCTTAATGGCCTTTTTTTGTCTTTTTAATACGACCCAATAAGTTAAAACTCTGCATGAAAAAACTAATCATTGCGCGTGAAAACGTTGACGACTCGCATCTACCGAGTAATTTACACCCTGTAATTAAACAAATTTATGCTAACCGCAATGTATTTAATGCCGACGAGCTAAATAACAGCGTAGCTACGCTTCACGACTTTAAATTGTTTAAAGATATCGACAAAGCCAGCGATTTACTAATTGAGGCATTAAGGGCGCAAAGCCAAATATTAATAGTCGGTGATTTTGATGCTGATGGCGCAACAAGCACTGCAACATTAATGCAGGGCCTCGAGATGTTTGGCTTTAAGCATTTAGATTATTTAATACCTGACCGGTTTAGTTTAGGTTATGGCTTAAGCCCCGCGCTTGCAGAGCAAATAGTACAAATAAAGCCTGATTTAGTGATCACCGTAGATAATGGCATATCGTGTATTGCTGGTATTGATATTTTAAAAGCGGTTGGTATTAAAGTGCTGGTAACAGATCATCACTTACAAGGTGAGCAGCTGCCAAATGCCGATGCAATAGTAAATCCAAATAGACATGAATGTGATTTTCCGTCTAAATCTATAGCAGGCGTTGGCGTTGCTTTTTACTTATTAATAGCGCTGAGAAGCGTAATGCGAGACCTTGGTTATTTTGAGCAGCAACCGCCGCCTAATTTAGCTAACTTGCTCGACATTGTAGCGCTTGGTACGGTTGCTGACGTGGTCGCACTTGATGCAAATAATCGCACCTTAGTACATCAAGGTTTAGCACGTATTCGCAGTGGTAAAACACGCCCAGGCATTACCGCGCTTATTGAAGTGGCTAACCGCAATGCTGCGCGCTTAAGCGCAAGCGACTTTGGCTTTTCACTTGCGCCGCGTTTAAATGCTGCAGGGCGATTAGACGACATGAGTTTGGGTATAGCATGCTTACTTAGCACCGATATAAACCAAGCACGTAGTATAGCGGGCGAGCTCGATAGCTTAAACTTTGCAAGGCGCGAAATAGAACAAGGCATGCAAGCAGAGGCGCAAGCCGTGCTTGATAGACTCGCATTTAGCGACGATAACGTCCCTGATGCAATCTGCTTGTTTCAAGATGATTGGCACCAAGGCGTTATTGGTATTTTGGCTGGTCGCTTAAAAGAAAAATACCACCGCCCAACCGTTATATTTGCTGGTGGCGAAAACGGGGAAATAAAAGGTTCGTGCCGCTCTATAGAAGGGTTGCACATGCGCGACTTACTCGAAGGGCTTAATACCGCAGACCCTCACTTAATTAATAAATTTGGTGGTCACGCAATGGCCGCTGGTCTAAGTATTAATGAGCAACACTTTAACGACTTTAAAAAGGCATTTGATGCCGCCGTTAGCGCGCAACTGAGTGAAGAGAGTAAACGCTGCATTGTATTTACCGACGGTGAGTTGCCAAATGACTGCTTTACTATGGAGTTTGCTCAGCTATTAAAGCAATCGGGCCCGTGGGGGCAGCAATTTCCTGAGCCGGTGTTTGAGCACACCTTTGAGGTAATACAGCAGCGCATAGTCGGCGAAAAGCACTTAAAGCTTGTGTTAAAGCATAAATCGGGGCGATTAGTTGACGCCATTGCCTTTGGTATTGATGTAAAAGAATGGCCCGACACAGAAGCGAAGTTTGTAAAAGTAGCGTACCAGCTCGATATAAATGAGTTTAGAGGTAAATTTACACTGCAATTAATAGTTAGAGAGCTTGAAAAAGTGCACTAAAAAATATGCACAAATCATGCATAAAAGGCTAATAAAGCGCGCGGTTTTTTGTTAAAATCGGGCGTTTTTATCATTTGACGATAATTTGTTGCGAAAATCCCATGTAAAGGGGCGCAATTACCTAGCCATTTTGGAGTGATGTACATGTTTGAAGTGAATCCTGTGATTAATCAAATCAAGGAAATTCGCGAACGTACTGAATTGCTTCGGGGGTACCTTTGACTACGCTCTTAAACAAGAACGCCTAGAAGAAGTTAACGCCGAACTTGAAGATTCAGCCGTATGGAATGAGCCTGAACGCGCACAAGCGCTTGGCCGTGAAAAGTCAGCATTAGAGGCTGTTGTTGAAACAATCGACAACCTTGTAGCCGGTACTGACGACGTTGAAGGTTTACTTGAACTTGCTGTAGAAGCCGAAGATCAAGATACCTTTGATGAAGCACAAAGCGAGCTTGCTGATCTAAACGAGCAGTTAGAAGGTTTAGAGTTTCGTCGTATGTTTTCAGGTCCTCATGACTCAAACGATGCGTATCTTGATTTACAATCGGGTTCTGGCGGCACTGAAGCACAAGACTGGTGTAACATTCTACTTCGTATGTATTTACGTTGGGGCGAGGCTAAAGGCTTTAAAGTTGAGCTAGTTGAAGCAACCGACGGTGATGTTGCCGGTATTAAAGGTGCAACAGTTCGCTTTGTTGGCGAATATGCTTACGGTTGGTTACGTACAGAAACAGGCGTTCACCGTTTAGTGCGTAAAAGCCCGTTTGACTCTAGTGGTCGTCGTCATACTTCGTTTGCTTCTGCGTTTGTATACCCAGAGATTGACGATAACATTGAAATTGATATTAATCCGTCAGATCTACGTATAGACGTTTACCGTGCATCAGGCGCGGGTGGTCAGCACGTAAACACCACCGAATCGGCGGTTCGTATTACTCACGTACCAACAAATACCGTAGTGCAGTGTCAAAACGAACGTTCACAGCATAAAAATAAAGCCCAAGCGATGAAGCAATTAAAAGCTAAATTATTTGAGCTTGAGCTACAGCAGCAAAATGCTGAAAAGCAAACGCAAGAAGACGCTAAATCTGATATAGGTTGGGGTAGCCAAATACGTTCATACGTACTTGATGACGCACGTATTAAAGATTTACGCACAGGCGTTGAAAACCGCAATACCCAATCGGTACTTGACGGTAACTTAGATAAATTTATTGAAGCCAGCCTTAAATCTGGCCTATAACCACCAAGCTAATAAAGAGCTAAAAAATGACTGATAAAATCCAAGACGAAAACAAGTTAATCGCTGAGCGTCGCGGCAAGTTAGACGCGATACGCGAAAATTGCCCAGCCAACGGTCATCCAAACCAATTCCGTCGTGAGCATTACACGGCTGATTTGCAAGCCCAGTTTGGTGATAAGAGCAAAGAAGAATTAGTTGAACTACAAGAAGTTGTGTCTATTGCTGGACGTATTTTAGCAAAGCGTGGACCGTTTTTTGTTATTCAAGACATGAAAGGTCGCGTACAAGCGTATGCATCTAAAGATGTTCAAAAAGACCTGAAAGAAAAATATGGTCAGCTAGACACTGGCGATATTATAGGTGTTAAAGGCGCGTTAAATAAATCGGGTAAAGGCGATTTATACGTAGAAATGACTGAGTATCAATTACTAACTAAGTCACTTCGCCCGTTACCTGAAAAATTCCATGGCTTATCAGATCAAGAAACAAAGTACCGCCAACGTTATGTTGATTTAATTACTAACGAAGCAACGCGCGAAACATTCCGTATTCGCTCGCAAGTGGTTGAAGGCATTCGTCGCTTTTTAGCAGACCGTGACTTTATGGAAGTAGAAACACCCATGCTACAGGTTATACCTGGTGGTGCATCTGCGCGTCCGTTTGTGACTCACCATAACGCGCTTGATATCGACATGTATCTACGTATAGCGCCAGAGCTTTACTTAAAGCGCTTAGTGGTAGGTGGTTTTGACCGTGTATTTGAAATTAACCGTAACTTCCGTAACGAAGGGTTATCTACACGTCACAACCCAGAATTTACAATGATTGAATTTTACCAAGCATACGCTGATTACATCGACCTGATGAACATCACCGAAGATATGCTACGTACTGTTGCAGAAAACGTACTAGGTAGTGCAATTGTAGTTAATACAACTAAGGACGAAAACGGCGAAGTTATCGATTCAGTTGAATACGACTTTGGCCAACCGTTTACACGTTTAAGCATGGCAGACGCTATCTTAAAATATAACCCTGAGTTTGATGCTGCGGTATTTAACGACCCAGAAAACCACTTTGACGAATTAAAAGCGTACGCTAAACAAGTGCACGTTAAAATTCCTGAAAACTGCGTTTGGGGCCCAGGTAAGTTTCTTTGTGAAATATTTGAAGAAACAGCAGAGCACATGCTCATTCAACCTACGTTTATTACTGGTTACCCATGGGAAGTATCACCACTTGCACGCCGTAACGACGAAAACCCATTTGTTACCGACCGTTTTGAGTTTTTTGTTGGCGGCCGTGAACTTGCAAATGGTTTCTCTGAGCTTAACGATGCACAGGACCAAGCTGAGCGCTTTACTCGTCAAGTTGAAGAGAAAGACGCAGGCGATGATGAAGCAATGCATTACGATGAAGACTACATACGCGCACTAGAGTACGGCTTACCGCCAACGGCTGGTGAAGGTATTGGTATTGACCGTTTAGTAATGTTGTTTACTGACTCATCTACAATTAAAGACGTTATTTTGTTCCCGCATATGCGTCCACAAGCTGACTAAGCTTTGGGTAAAACAAAGTAAGTTAATAAACGCCGCCTAATAGCGGCGTTTTTTTACTTTATATTAGTATTTTAATTAATAAGTACTACACTAAAAATTAAATGTAGTTATTAGTGCTGGTTAATGTGCAATTCAGCTTCGCTAATTTATTGTTATTGGAAGTTTTTAATATTAAAACTAACAGTGCTATAACTTTTTATTATGTTTGTTTTTTAAACATATGTTGTGTTTGTACAAAGGTTTTAGCTAGAATACGCACGAAAATTACACTGCAGGTATTTAGCAGTTAAATATAGATTCTTAAAGGACTTAGAATAATAGTATGAAAGATAAACGAGTAGATGATTTATTAGAAGAATGCACATCAGAGCAAGAACGAAACGCTTATTACCGTGCTTGTATCGCTGAATTTCAACAATTAGGTTACCAAGAACAGTATTTGGCTCAGTTA
This sequence comes from Pseudoalteromonas sp. FUC4, assembly GCF_008370255.1. GTDB lineage: Bacteria > Pseudomonadota > Gammaproteobacteria > Enterobacterales > Alteromonadaceae > Pseudoalteromonas. Next base: position 323,331 of record NZ_SEUI01000004.1, read on the forward strand.
ACTGATGACTTAGTTCCTGTGCTAGGTGTTAATCCTTCAAATAAAAATACGTAACCCGCTTAAATTTCAAACTAATTACACTTTTAAACCAAGCATATGTGCAATCTATAACCATATAGTCGTTTTTGGTAGAAAAGTGTTTGACATATTTTCTGAAATCTTTATTATACGCCCCACAAGACGGAGAGGTGTCCGAGTGGCCGAAGGAGCTCCCCTGCTAAGGGAGTATAGAGTTTGTAGCTCTATCGAGGGTTCGAATCCCTCCCTCTCCACCATTTCTTTTAATGGCGTGTTTTGTGAAATTTTAAAGTATGGGTGCATAGCTCAGCTGGATAGAGTACTCGGCTACGAACCGAGCGGTCGGAGGTTCGAATCCTCCTGCGCCCACCATACTTTAATAACTCGCTTAGAGTCTAAATAAGCAAAAGCTCTACTTAGAGTTTAAATAAGTAAACCATAAAGTGGGTGCATAGCTCAGCTGGATAGAGTACTCGGCTACGAACCGAGCGGTCGGAGGTTCGAATCCTCCTGCGCCCACCACTTTATAGACTCTCACTTAGAGTATAAAAAAGTAAAGTGTTGGCTAAAGCCAAACAGTCGGAGGTTCATTCTTACAAGATACGTCCTGCGTCCACCACTTTATAGACTCTCACTTAGAGTAAAAACAAGTAATAGTAAAAATGAAAGTGGGTGCATAGCTCAGCTGGATAGAGTACTCGGCTACGAACCGAGCGGTCGGAGGTTCGAATCCTCCTGCGCCCACCACTTTCATATTTTCATACACGTTTAAGTGTAAGAAAAATAAACCGATGGAAATCGGTTTTTTTATGCCTGAATTAATACGCTCTGCTTAGAGTATAAATAAGCAATCTATGAAAGTGGGTGCATAGCTCAGCTGGATAGAGTACTCGGCTACGAACCGAGCGGTCGGAGGTTCGAATCCTCCTGCGCCCACCACTTTCATAACAAGCCGACATTAAGTCGGTTTTTTTGTGCCTAAAATAAAGTGAAATAAAATAAAATAAAGTGAAGTGTAGGTGAATTGAGAACCAAGCAGTCGGAGGTTCATTCTTACAAGATACGTCCTGCGCCCACCACTTTCATAACAAGCCGACATTAAGTCGGTTTTTTTGTGCCTAAAATAAAGTGAAACGTAGATTGATAACCTGTAGACGCTGAGCTTGCTCGCGTGAGAAGCGCCAGCTTCTAATTACTTACCATCGATATAACTCAGACTTTATTTACGAGCTAAGCTCATCGCGTCAGCAAGCTGCACGCCTACAAGTAAAACTAGCCCTAATCTTTAAATCTAAACTCCGAGCTTATTCACCTGTTGTAGACGCTGAGCTTGCTCGCGTGAGAAGCGCAGCTTCTATTCCCCCTCAAAATATAATTTATAAGATTTTATTTGTTGGCAACGCCAGAAATAAGTAATTTATTCACAAAGAGGTTAAGAGGCGCTGCGCTTTTAGAGGTAGTAATAAAGCTAAGCTAAACTAATAAACTCGGGCTTATGTCTTCTCATTTACTTCTCTTTGTGTAATAGATCTTTAAGTGGTTCATTGACCAAGAAGTTAAATAACTAGAAGCGTTTAGCTCTAAGAAGGTTAAATACGGTCTTTAAGCTTAAAATGAGAGGTGGTATTTTCAAGTAAAACTAGCTCTAATCTTTAAATCCAGACTCCGAGTTTATTTGTCCGTTGTAGACGCTGAGCTTGCTCGCGTGAGAAGCGCAGCTTCTAATTACTATATCCATTCAAAGCCTAATCAAGCCCACTTAACCCTTTTCTAAAGCTGCTCTTTAATATTACCTATGTTATTTTAAACGCCTTGTTTAAAAGGATATTGCAGTATGTTTAAAACCCTATTTATTACGTTATTTTTTATTTTTAGCGCCATTTTCATTCCAAGCGCACAAGCCAACGAAGCTAATAACTCACTTGTGGTAGGTGCGCAGCAATATGCTAAATATTTACCGCAGTTAAAAAATAAACGTGTAGGGCTAGTAGTTAATCAAACATCAATGGTGGGGCAAACTCACTTAGTCGATGCGCTGCTGACTAAAAATATTAATATAACTAAAATTTTTGCACCTGAGCATGGCTTTCGTGGCGATCACGATGCGGGCGCACATGTAAAAAATGCCGTTGATAGTAAAACTGGTATTCCGCTTATTTCTATTTACGGTAAAAATAAAAAACCAAGCCAAGCTGCTTTAGCCGATGTTGATGTCATTATTTTTGATATTCAAGATGTAGGAGTGCGCTTTTATACCTACATAAGCTCTATGCACTACATGATGGAAGCCGCTGCAGAGCAGGGGATAGAATTTTTAGTACTCGACAGACCCAATCCAAATATTGCCTACGTTGATGGGCCAATATTAGAGCCAGAATTTAAATCGTTTGTAGGCATGCACCCAATTCCTGTTTTACACGGCATGACCGTTGGCGAACTTGCCAAAATGATCAAAGGTGAGGGCTGGATCAATAAAGCACCCGATTTAAAATTAACTGTGATCCCTGTTGATCATTACACTCGCAAAAGTACTTACAGCTTGCCGATAAAACCCAGCCCTAATTTACCTAACGATCAGGCCATTGCACTTTACCCATCACTTTGCTTTTTTGAGGCAACGCCTATTAGCATTGGTAGAGGCACCGACTTTGCATTTCAAGTAATTGGCTATTCGCCAGTTGCATTAGGTGATTTTAATTTTACGCCGCGTGCAATTAAAGGCGCTGCTTTAAACCCTAAATTTAAAAATCAAACCGTGCAAGGGCTCGATTTAAGACAAGAAAATATTACAGGCCTAAATTTAACTTACTTAATAAATGCGTACACGGAGCTTAGTAAAAACAACATCTCGTTTTTTGAGCGCGCTGACTTTATGGATAAGCTAGCGGGTACTAATAAATTACGCTTAGCTATTGAAGCAGGGCAATCAGAAGCGCAAATAAAACAAAGCTGGCAGGCGGGGCTTGCGCAATTTAAAGCGCAAAGAGCGCCTTACTTGCTATATAAATAAGGGCTAAGCATGTTTATTGCTTTAAAAAATCAAAGGTGTAGTTATATAAAACAAGCATTTATAGCGGCGTTAAGCTTTATTATTGTGGGTTGTAGTTCACCATCTGAGCCTATTAGCTCGGTGCTACCACTTACAAAAAGCCAACTTGTAGAACTGCCTAATGCACAAGTGGTTGTAACGTTTCCTGAGGCAAATCCAAGTAGCCGGTTTTATGTAAATAACCGAGGAACGTTTAAAGCTTACAAAGGGCGCGGGCAATTATTAATACAAAACCATAACGCACAAAGTGCCGATATTTACATTAATAATCAAAAGCTTGACGTTAACCAACTAAGCGCCAACACCTTATACAATTACAGTTTGGCAAAAAATACTCACAACGGTGTTAATACCTTTAAAGTTGAAAATATTCTCCCTGCTGGCGCAAGCTTAACACTGCGTTTTGCATTTCCTACTTTAAGTGATGAGCCAAAAAAGCATATAGATTTTACTGAAGTAGACACATTAATTGAACGCGATGTAAAAGCGGGTTTTCCTGGGGCTGTGTTGGCCGTTGTTAAAAATGGCGAGCTAATAAAGTTAACCGCCTATGGCGATGCAAAGCAATATCAGCAAAGTGATTTAATGCTACTACGCCCAGAGCCCATGCAAACTAATACTTTGTTTGATCTTGCCTCAAACACCAAAATATTTGCCACCAATTTTGCACTTATGAAATTAGTAAGCGAAGGGCTATTAAATATTAATAAACCCGTACAAATCTACCTAAGCGAATATAAAGGTGAAGGCCGAGCAAAGCGCGCAGTAAAAGACTTACTCACACACAGCGCCGGATACCCGCCAGTATTTGACTTTCATCGTAAAGATGGCAGCTATGGTGACGCGTTTTATTCGCAAAATAGTAAAACCACCAAACAGCTATTACTTACCAGCGTGCCTTTTAGTAGTAAACCATCTGGGCAGCATGTTTACTCAGATATTGATTACATGATTTTAGGCGTACTCATTGAGCGCATAACTGGGCAGCCGCTTGACGAATACCTAGAGCAGCAAGTGTATGCGCCACTAAAATTAACTAACACGTTATTTAATCCACTTAAAAAAGGCTTTAAGCCACAGCAATTTGCAGCCACTGAGCTTAGCGGCAACACGCGAGACGGGCGCATTAAGTTTGATAATGTTCGCACTGGGGTTTTACAAGGCCAAGTGCATGACGAGCGTGCTTACTACTCACTTGATGGCGTAGCAGGGCATGCAGGGTTGTTTAGTAACGCTCACGATTTAGCCGTACTTTGCCAGCTATTACTAAATAATGGTGGCTACGGCGACCAACAACTATTTAGTGCAAGCGCCTTAGCGCAATTTTTAACGCCGCAATCAAGCGACGAAACCTACGGGCTAGGCTTTAGGCTTGCAGGTAATAACCAAGCAAGGCGCTGGCACTTTGGCCCTTATGCAAGTGCGCAGGCTTATGGACATACAGGTTGGACGGGGACAGTGACCGTAATTGACCCCGCTTACGATTTAGCTATTATTTTACTTACCAATGCTCGCCATAGTGCAATTAAAGGCTCGCAAAAACGTTACGAATTTACAGGCAAAAAATTTGAAACCGCACAGTACGGATCGGTTGTGTCGCTTATTTATGAAGCACTACTAAATCAATAAGCTATCGTATAGGTTAAAACGTGCTAACAGTGCCACCTTAAGTGATTTATTTACAGGTGACTTGAGTAAGGCAATCCATTAAGCTAAGCGGTTTACAAATCTAAGCCAGTTTATGCTGCTAGGCTTAACAAATAAGCGATAAAACGCGTACAAAGCGAGAGTGGCTCGCTAATAATTAAGGTTAACTTTTTATGCATTGGTATTCTATTTTACCGCCGCTAATTGCGATTGCTATCGTGTTTTGGCGAAAAGAAGTGATTATGGCGCTACTTGTTGCTGTTGCTTCTTCTGAGTTTTTACTCGCCTTTCAGGGCGAAGGTAATAGCTTGTTTGACACTTTTTTAAATACCATAGAACGTATTATTTCGGTTGCTAGTTCGCCAGGTAATACACGCATATTAATATTTAGTATTTTAATTGGTGCCTTGCTTGCCTACATTCGCGAATCTGGCGGCGTTGCAGCAACTGTTAATATGTTAATGAACAAAGGCATTGCAAAAAGTAAGCGCCAAGTGGGATTTTTAACCATGTTTACCGGCATTGCGGTGTTTATAGAATCTAACTTGAGCGTACTTACCTCAGGTATTTTATCGCGTGGCTTATTCGACAAATTTAAAATGAGCCGAGCGCGTCTAGCGTATATTATTGACAGCACCAGTGCGCCAGTGTGTATTTTAATTCTGCTTAATGGCTGGGGTGCATTTGTACTTGGTTTGTTAGGTAACTACGAGCTAGGTGAGTCGGCCGTATCGGTGTTATGGGGCAGTGTAGGGTATAACTTTTACGCCATAATTACCCTCGCCATTGTTTTTTACACCATTGCGTTTGATAAAGTGCACGGCCCAATGAAAGAAGCTGAACAAAAACTAGAGCTTCAAACAACTGACTTAAAAGAAGAAGTAGAAGGCTCTAAAGCGCGTTACATGTTAATCCCGCTTATTACGCTTATTACCAGCATGGTTGGCTTTATGTACTACACCGGTAATGGTGTACTAGCCGAGGGCAGCGGTTCTAAATCAGTATTATATGCAACGGTTTTAGCCATTGTTGTTGCTTACTTTTTAATGATTGTCTCACGTAAATTTACCCATCATCAATTAGTTGATACCGGTTTTAAAGGTATGGGCGAATTAATGCCGTTAGTCGCCATTGTACTGCTTTCGCTTACACTTGGCGCAAGCTTAAAAGAATTGGGTACTGGCGTATTTGTAGCGTCGCTTGTTGGCGACTACCTACCTATTTACTTAATAGTACCGGTGCTGTTTTTAACCGGTGCGGTAATGTCGTTTACTACGGGTACATCGTGGGGCACGTTTGCTATATTAATCCCAATTGGTGTGCCACTTATTCAAGCGTTGGGCTTACCACCGTCGCTTGTTGTTGGTGCTATTTTGGGTGGTGGTATATTTGGCGATCACTGCTCGCCTATATCCGACACCAGCGCTGTATCGGCTATTGCATCGGGGTGTGACTTACTCACCCACGTTAAAACGCAGCTACCGTATGCCTTATTTGGTGGCGGCCTTACGTTTTTAGCGTACTTAGTAACAAGCATTATTGTGTTATAAAATACAATTGCTTAAATAGTCAAAAGCCTGCTTATTGCAGGCTTTTTTGTTTTTAAATTAAGACCGAGCCGAGTAATAACAAGCTTAACGACGCTCTAGATATTAAATAAACTATTTAAATATAGACTTAAGTACCCGTATTTATATTTTTTAGGTTATTGTATAGCATGAGCTTTAAGCTTTTTGGTAGCTATAAATTCTTACTTTTTAACTCATATAAGGCTGTAAACCCACACTATGTTTGTAATTGATAATATCATTCTCGTCAGTGCCATTTTAATTTTACTTGGAGTAATTTCGAGCAAGCTCTCTGCACGCGTTGGCTTACCAGTGTTGGTGCTATTTTTACTTGTAGGTATGCTCGCAGGTGAAGATGGTATTGCAGGTATATCATTCGACAACGCTGAGGCCGCACATGCTCTGGGTACTCTCGCGCTTGCTATTATTCTATTTGATGGCGGCTTACAAACGCCCACTAGTTCAATTAAACAAGTGTGGAAACCTGCGTCTGCTTTAGCAACTGTCGGGGTGTTATTTACCGCTGTAATTACAGGCCTTGTGGCCACTTATATTTTAGACCTGCCCATATTACAAGGTGTATTACTGGGCGCTATTGTTGGCTCTACAGATGCCGCAGCAGTGTTTGCACTTTTACGAAGTGCGGGTATTCACTTAAATAAAAAGCTTAAATCGACCCTTGAAATAGAAAGTGCCTCGAACGATCCAATGGCTATTTTTCTAACGGTTGGTTTGCTCGAAATGATCGTTAACGACATGCCAATAGGGCTGGATTTACTACAGTTATTTGCCCAGCAAATGGGTGTTGGCGCTATTTGTGGTCTTTTAATTGGTAAAATATCGGTTTGGTTTATTAATCGAATTAAACTAAATGCATCGGGTTTGTATTTAGTGATGGTAACCGCGTTTGGACTGCTTTCATTTGGCCTTTCTGCAACGCTCGGCGGCAGTGGATTTTTAGCTGTATTTATAACGGGTGTTATTTTAGGTAACAGTAAATTTGTATATAAGCGCGGTATTTTTCTGTTTCATGACGGCTTAGCATGGCTTGGGCAAATAACCATGTTTGTTGTATTAGGACTCCTTATTAACCCATCGTCATTGGTTGATGTATGGTTAGAAGGATTGCTTATTGCACTGGCACTTATTTTTGTTGCTCGCCCATTAGCGGTAGCGCCTATTTTAAAACTATTTGGCTTTAATAATCGCGAAACCTTGTTTGTATCTTGGGTTGGTCTTAGAGGCTCAGTACCCATTATTTTAGCTATATTCCCATTATTATTTGGCCTTTCAGGGGCTGAACTTATTTTTAATGTCGTTTTTTTCGTGGTGTTAATTTCAGCCACGTTGCAGGGCTCAACAATGCCTTGGATGGCTAAAAAACTAAATTTAGTAGAGCCGCCACCTGATTTGGCTGCTGCAACACTCGAAATTACTGCACTAAACGATATTGATATAGAAATTGTAGAATACACTTTAAGTGACGTTTCTCGGGTTTCTGGGCGCAGTTTGTCACATGCCGCACTGCCTGAAAGTGTAGTTGTTGCTATGATCACACGGGGTCCGTCAATCATACCGCCACGAGGCTCAACTAAGTTAAAGGCAAACGATCACTTATTTGTTGTTTTAAAACCAGATAACAGACCTTTTGTTGATTTAGTTTTTACAGCAACCGATAAAACAAACCATCAAGATAGCCACTTAGCGCACAACGAACTTAAAGTGAAAGGGGTAACGTTGGTAGGCGATATATTTTACTCTTACCACATGCAAATAGATGCCCCAGAAGATATAAGCTTGGAAGAAGTAATTAACCAAAAGCTCTCAGGAGAAGTCAGTAAAGGCGATATTGTTGTTATTGGTAATGTGCAAATACGCGTTATAACAATGGTGCATACACGGATAGTTACCATTGGCTTAAAGTATTTAAATAATCCAGAAAAGCGACTTTTAAAGCCGTAATCATTAACAATGATTTATTAAGTGGTGACAGCACATTTATAGCGTACGTAGGTTGGTTTGAGTGACACGAAACCCAACGGATCTCCAATGTAGTTTGCACCTATAAAGCCAAGTATATGTATATTTTTGTAGGCGCATAGCTTGCTGGCGCGTCGGGCGTTAGCCCGAAATAAATTCAACTGTTGATAATTCGATATTGGACTATTTAAAAGGAATTAAATGAAAGAGATTAAAGAATTCAATTGGAGTAAAGCAACTAAGCCTCCATTAGAAGAGTATTTTCCTGCAGATAAATTAGATCGTGCTCGCTACGCCACATTCTTATCAAGATTATTAGCCCAAGAAGGGTTTGATCTAAATCGCCCTGAAGGAACTCAAAAGAAAAACTATGTATTAAACTTAAATGCAGAATGGGGGGCAGGTAAAACATATTTTCTTAAGCGTTGGTCACGAGAATTAATAGTAGATTTTCCTGTTGTGTATATTGATGCATGGCAGCAAGACTATTCAGACGACCCATTTTTAACTGTAATTGCGGGGATTATTAAGCAGCTTCAATTTCAGGCTAAGTTTAATATAACAATACCTAAAAGTGCCGTTTCGATGTTTAAGGCTGTTGCACCCGCTATTGCACAAGGTTTAACTAAAAAGATATCTGGTATCGATTTAGATGAACTACACACATTACTATTTTCTGATGAAGAAATTGATAGTGACCAAAATCAAAACTCTAATAAGCCGACGAGCAGCGACTTTTCGCCCGCAGTAAAGGCGCTTGCGCAGAACTTGATTAAAGATCATGAGGCTAAAAACAAAAGCATTAAAGTAATAAAGTCTAAGTTGGATGATTGGGTCAGTAAGTTTGAGAAGCAGGAAGGTAAGTCGTTACCCATATTTATTTTTATTGATGAATTAGATCGTTGCCGCCCAAGTTATGCAGTAGAAATGCTTGAGACGATTAAACATATTTTTGATGTTAAAGGTATCGTATTTGTTGTGGCAACAGATACAGGACAACTCCAACATACAATTAAATCAATTTATGGAGAAGGGTTTGATGCAAAGGTTTATTTAGGCCGCTTTTTTAATAGCCGCTATAGTTTAAAGCGTCCTGTTTTAAAAGACTTTTTATCAGTACATAGTGATACAACTAAATTTGAATCTGGGTACTTAGAAAGTAAAAATATTGAGCTACTCCCTCGCACAGAAACACCCGAAACCGCTTTAGCTAATATCTCAGTTGTATTGGATGCGTTTCATATACAACCCAGAACAGCCATTCAAATTACTGAACGCATTACTGCCATTATTGCTAATTTACCAAGTGGTAAAAAAGTGGATGTACTTGTGCTCGCTATTTTGTTTTGTATCTATGAAAAAGACCACCCACTTTATGAAGAGATAATTAGTGGGCGATTTCAACGGAAAGAGCCAGACAATAAAGGTGATATACAAAATATAAATTTGAGTACTTTTTTACAAAAAAATATATTAAAAGAACACCTGTCAGCCGAGTTGACCTATTTTATTGATCCTCAATCATACACTCCCGATTTCTATGATGAGAATTTAGGCCGTAAGAAAAACAACTATTCTGATGGAAAGTATCCAATAATATTTTCTAAATTTATAGATGATATTTTTTGTGAAATATTTTTTAAAAAAAGGCTCTTTGCTATAACTACTATGATTTCTAGTACTGCGGGAGGGAGCGAAAAAAAGTTAAATAGAGTAGAACAACAGTTGGCCAGCAACTCGGTTAAAATCTGTGAGAAAGCAACCACATTATGGTTAAATTATATTTATATTAAAGATGGTTATGGAGAAATTACCAAAGATCAATATCGTGATTTTATAGAGCTTTCCTCACCATTAGATTACATGGGCGATAGTTAAAATATTGTGCCGTAACATTTAAATACCTCTGTGCAGCGCTAAGCGCCTCTGTGTTCTTGGTGGTAATTCTCTATTTAAATTACCACCACCCAAACCACCCAAACCACCCAAACCACCCAAACCACCCAAACCACCTAAGTCCCACATTGCTAACCCTAGCTCCCGCATGTTTAAGCGCAATAATCTGCTCTTGTCCGCTATGCGCCATAGCCAGCATCTCATCCGTATTTATATTACTTTCGATCGCATGCTTACCTTTTAAATCACTCAACAGTGAATGCTTAATTTGTACAATTAGTTACCTACTTTCAGTAATATGCCGTATTCAATATAGTGATTTAGCGTAATTTAATGGCAGGTAATTATAAGTATGGTATCCATTGTTTTTCGGGGGAGATTACCCTATTTACTAAATTCACTTTTAATTTTTAAACAAGAGAATAGGGCATTACGCCCCTTTATACTTAAGCTGAAACTTAAGCCAAACTCTAAATTTTAAAGCGTGTAACAAGGTTGCTAAGTTGAGCTGCAAATTGGGTTAGTTCTTCTGTAGCAATGTTGATTTTTTCAGCCCCTGCGCCTGTTTGTTTCGATAGTTCTTTTATTTCTATTACTTGCTTACTAACATCTGTTGCAACTGCATTTTGTTCTTCAGTGGCACACGCTATTTGTGAGTTCATATCAATAATTTGATGAACCGACTCTTTTATTTCGCCAAGGGCTTGTTGCACGTCAGTGGTTTGAGTAACGATGTTATTAGCTCGCTCTCGACCAAGCATCATTGCTTCAACAGATGCTTTTGCTTGTGCTTGCGCTTTAGTGATTTTTTCTTCAATTTCGGCAGTCGATTTTTGAGTGCTTGACGCTAATGTACGAACTTCTCCGGCAACAACCGAAAAGCCTCTGCCAAATTCTCCAGCGCGAGCCGCTTCAATGGCAGCATTTAATGCAAGTAAATTAGTTTGCTCTGAAATGCCTTTAATAACGCTAAGAATACTCGTAATGTCTTGTGTGCTTTGAGCTAGTTCGCTGATGATTGCAGATGCATTATCGAGATCGTCTGATAGCTTCGTTGCACCACTAAAAGATTGTTCTGCTTTTTCGTTACCTTGATCAACGAGTAAGCGTGCTGCTTCTGTTGCGCTAGCTGCTACGCTTGTATTTTTGGCAACATCGGCTGCCGTTGCTTGCATTTGGTTAATAGCTGTAGCTACTTGTTCTGTTGCTAAATCTTGTTCTGAAACATTATTTTTTGTTTGAGCCGATATTAAAGCGAGCTCTTCAGCCGCTGTTGCTTGAGAGGCTGCGGAGTCGGAAATTTGTTGCATCATTATTTTAAGTTTTTCTACCATTAACTGCATTGCTGAATAAATACCAGTCACGTTCTGTGTATTATTAAAGCTCATACTTAAATCGCCTTTTGCAATTCTATGAGTCAGTATTTCAATGTCTTTGGGCTCTCCACCAATTGGCTTTAAAATAGAAACCGAAATTTTCCATGTTAGTAATACCGCGACAATAACACCAATAAGTACTAATATTACTAAGTTAAATATTGCCGATTCGCCTTGAGTAATTGATTTGTTGGTAAACTCCTTGGCTTTATTAGCTGCAAACTCTTCAAGAGAAAGCAGTTGTTCGGTTAGGTTTTTAATATAGAGGGTTTCTTGTTTTGTGATTTTTTCAGCTTCTGCACGTTTATCTTCTTTCATTAATAAAATGATGTCGTTTCTAATCGGAGCCCAATCAATAAACTGTTTTTTAAGAGAATGTATTTCAGATTTATTCCCGAGGTAGCGTTCTCCTAATACAGAGAATAGTTCTAATGTGTTTTCCTCTAACTTAGCTATTTTTTTTGCAACTTCGTTTATTTGCTCTGTTGTATTGACCTGTGCAATATCTTTCATTGAACTGTTTATCGTTGCTACATTAAGCTCAATTTTTGCTATCGATACGCTTACTGTATAGGGATGTTTGTAGAGTTGTTGAGTGAAGCTAGAAATCGTTCGCATTTCTACCACTGCAAAACCTGTCATAATCAATAAAATAGTAATAAGAATAAAATAAGATGAGCCTAATCGCTTACCTAATGACAGATTTTCAAACATGAAGTTTCCCTAAAATAAAACGTTGAGTACTTATAAACATGACTTGATATTAAAACGCTAATATAAGGTTGTATGTAAAAAACAATAAAGTACAAGGTATCAAAATTAGTAGACCTTAATAGTAGTAAAAAAATTGTTAAATATTATTTTTAATTTATAAATCAATATATACATTGAGGTTAAGCCCCACACTGCCTAATCCCATCACCCGCATGTTTAAGCGCAATAATCTGCCCCTTACCGTTATGTGCCATAGCGAGCATATCACCCGTATTTAGACCACTTTCAACCGCGTGTTTACCTTTTAGCTCACTTAACAGCGAATGCTTAATTTGCACAAGCACCTCGTCATTACAGCTAGCTATGTACCAGTCGTTATCTACCTTCACTAGCGTGCCGTATTCTATGTGGCGTTGTTGGTGGCGGCGTAAATCGTTAGCTAATTGGCTGTCGAGTGCGTGTTTTTGCTCGTTTATAGAGCTTGCGTAGCTACCAGCTTGGTCTATTTCGTGTGTTTTTATAATTGAATAGTCGTGAATGTCGATGGTGTTAAATACGCTGTTAAGCACGGTTTTAGGCGTGGTATTTATGCTGTTGTTATTATCAAACACAATAAAAGCAAACACACCCAGTGCGCAGGCAAGGCTAGTTAGCTGCAGCGTAAAGCTGAGTTTTTTAGGCTTTGTGTGCGTGGCCTTTTTAAGTAGCGTTTTTTGCTGAGCGCTTGTAAGTGTAGTGCGCGCTTTTCGCTCTTTGTAATGTTGTGTGAGCTTTTGATCAAGCGGCTCATCAGGCTTGTTCATTGTTTGCTCCTAATAAACGTTTAAGATTTTGCTTGGCATAGCGCAGCCTTGTTTTAATGGTCTCGAGGCTGCTTTGCGTTATAAGTTCTATGTCGGTGAGCTAAAAGCCTTCTTGTTGTAATGTAATGGCTTCGCGCTGTACAAAGCTGAGTTGTTTTAGCGCGGCGTCGAACGCGTCATAGCTTATGTTTGAGCTGCCTATATGCGAATCTTGACTAATTAAGTGACCACTAGTTAAGTCACTTTCGTTTTTATCATTTTGTGCTGCTAAATGTGTGTTTTCGTCAAGCTCTACAAAGTGCTGTTGCTTGCGGTATTCGTCTATTAGTGTGTTGCGGGCAAGTTTAAACAACCACGCTTTGGGTGTGGTTTGTGCTTGGTAAAGGTGGCGTTTTTCGATTACTTTTAGCCATGTTTGTTGGCTTACGTCGTATGCTAAATGCGTATTAGATTGCGTAACAAGGTAGTGGTATAAGTCGTTACTGTAGAGGGCAATAAGCTGCTCTAAGTAACGATTGTCGCCACTTTTTGCGTAACTTGCCATGCAGTCCTTGCTTGGCGTTTCAAATAACCATGACTTAATACTTAGTAGCATAGGCGTTTAGTCCGTTAAATAGAGTTATCTAATTTAAAATCGAGCTGTACAGTTTGACCTGTTTGTAATTGTGCCACACCTTCAATTACTTTGGGGCGATATTTCCAGCGTTTAATGGCTCTTATTGCTTCGCGGTCAAAGGTACGTTTTGGCTCGGCATTAATAACTACTGGGTCGATTACTTCACCCGTTGGCGAAATACTAAAGCTTAGTTGTACCCAACCTTCAATACCATCGCGCGCGGCTGTAGTTGGGTATTTAGGGTTTATGCGCACTATGGGTGTTGCATCCCCAGTAGGGCGATTAATAGTATTGTTAATGTCGCCACCAAAATCGTCAATCGTAACTGGCGTAAAGTCGCTAATTGCCAGCACAGGATCGTCTGATGTATCCAGCGGTGGTGCTTTTGGCGGCACTTTAGGCATTGGCGGTGGCGGCTGTATTTTTTGTATATGCCTTAGCTTTGAATCCTCAGGTGCTTGAAAAATCTCTACTATAATATCGCCTTCTGGTTTTACCGGTGCGCGTTGCTCGCCACTTATTAAATATTGCATAAACGCAAAAGCTACAAAAGTCATCGCGGCGCCGCCAATTATTGCGGTCGATGTTTTAATAAATACTGGATTGTTAGGTACTTCAAATGTGTGCATAAGCCGCTCCGAATTAACTCATTAGGGTGTTTTCAAAGCTATAACGGGTGGCAAACAAAAAAGGGGTGAAATATTTTTATAGTGCGAGAGGCTAAATAAGCCTCTCGCTTGTTATTGGTTTAAAAAGCGAATGATACCGAAGCAAATACAGATCTAGGTGTGCCTATATTAATTCTTAAGTCGCCACCACTTGCTGAATAGTACTCTTCATCTAATAAGTTTTTAACGGCTAATTGAAATCTCACAGTGCCATCCTCTCCTAAACCTGGAGTAGCCAGCGTGTACCAAAGCGATAAATCAACTAAGCCATAGCTATCTAGCGTATAGCTATTGGCGTCATTACCAAATCGATCATCAACAAAAAAGTAACCGCCACCTATACCTAAGCCTTCTAAGCTACCTTTTTGAAATTCATATGAAGCCCAAAGGTTAAATGTGTTGTCGGCAACATTACGAGGTTTATTACCTGTTACTCCATCAACTTCTATTTCTGCATCGGTATAAGCATATCCAGCAATAATGTTCATGCCTTCGGTTGGTTGCCCTGAAATTGAAAATTCAATACCTTCAGATGTTTGCCCGTCTCTTAACGTTGTTATACCGTCTTCGGTGCTTAATACATTCGTTTTTTCAATATTATAAATTGATACGCTTGACTGTAAACGGCCGCCAAAAAATTCAGCTTTAACACCTAGCTCTATTTGCTCTGAATCTTCAGGGTCAAATTGTTCGCTATTGCTTACTTCGGTATTGGCTGTATCAGTATTAGGCGCAAAAGACTCTGAATAACTTGCAAATAATGATGAGTTTGACGTCATCTTATAGTTAACAGCTACTTGAGGCGAAAACTCTGAAATAGAATCTAACTTAAGATCTGTTCCTGTAGTCTCACCGTTAGTGAATGCGGTTACACCGTCATTAAAGCCACTTTTAACAGAATCTAAGCGTCCACCAATTAATACACCAAGGTCATCGGTTAAAACAATATAATCATTAATGAAAAAACCGTAATCTTCAGAGCTAAATGTACGTCTTGCAAAGTCGTCTGTATTTAAGTCAATGGGTAAGTTTCCGTAAACAGGATTACTAACATCAAATAAAGGGATACCACTAAAACCAAATGCGGCTGGTAAGCCATCAGAGTTTGCTGAATTAACAAAATTGTCTTTTCGTTCAAAATCGCGATAACTGCCTCCAATAGCTATTTTATGTGTGATATTTCCGGTTTGTACTTCACCTGTGGCAATTGCATTTAAATATAAAACATCAACATCGGCATTTTGGTTACCGTCTGTTCTGCGAATAAGAAATACTTGATCTGTTGGATCGTCAAATACACCGGTTAAACCTTCATTTATATTTGCTGAAATGTCGGCAGGGCTTTGAAACTCTATAAATCCGTCTTCGCTAATTGGTCCATCGGCATCAAAAATGGCAACGGCAAGCGGTCTAGCTTGAAGGTCATTTGCTGAACTTACTTCGTAAGCGGTGCTAAAGCGTAGGTTCCAATTATCTCCTAGTTCTTGCTCTAACGTTGCATCGAAGAAGTTAAAGTTACTTTCAAATACTTCGTGTTGCTCGCCAAAACGAGTTGATAAAGGTATATCAAGTACTTCGTTGAGCACAGCACGACCATCTGGAGTAGGTACTGTGATAGTTCCTCGGTCAAGCGGTCTTGATTCATCTCGGTATTCGTACGATAAATTTAAACGTGTAGAAGGAGCGAGATCAAATGTACCAGAGATTGAAAGTGTGTCTCTATCAATATCGCTAAAGTCACGAAACGATTCGGCATCTTGTATTGAACCCACAACACGAATAGCGGCACTATCGTTAATAGGCGTTGACCAATCGAGTAGTGCAAATTGATCATTAAATGATCCAACACGTGCTTCACCAGCAAATCGTTTTTCAGCTAGCGGTTTTTTAGTGGCTATATCTACAAGCCCACCAGGCTCAACTTGACCATAAGTTATTGATGCAGGACCTTTAACAACTTGGGTATATTCTACATTTGATAGATTAGTTTTAAAGTTAGTAGCACGGCGAAAGCCATCTCGGTAAACGGCATTGCGTCTAAATCCGCGAATTAAAAAATCGTCGTTAGTACCACCAAAACCATCGCCTAACGATACTCCGGGTGTGTTGCGTAACGCTTCTGATAAATCGGTAATTTTTTGATCAAGTATTAACTGCTCTGGAATAATATTAACGACACGTGGCAATTCTAAAAAATCTAAAGGAAACCCAGTTAACGATGATGACTCTTTAATGACGTAACGAGATTGAGCTGTTCCTGTTACGCTGATTCTTTCTATTGAGTCTTCTTTTGTTTTACTATTTATTTCATTTTGTGCGTAAGCTAATTGACAGCTACACATAAGTGCAGTTAGTGCGAATGTTTTTTGAATGGTTTTCATAAATCTTCCCAGAGATTATTGTTTAGTCGTTTTTGCAGTATTGTTAGTTAAATTAAGGATTTGATTTTCGCGTAAAATAAACTGTTTTGTCTCACCTGTTAAAAGCGTTACTTTTAAAGTAAGTTTTTTGTATTGCTCTGTATTTTTATTCGGTAATGTGGCGGCGAAAATAGTTGTTGATGAGAACGTTTTAGCCTTTAATTTGTATGTATTATTTAGCGTATCTACCACGCTTATAGAGTCTATTATTGAGTATCCATTTGGGTGGGTAATATTTACTTGTAGATTGTATTTACCGTTATTTACTTTTTTATATAATGTATTTTTAAAAGTGTAATTTTTATATGATTCAACGCTTTGCGATATTTTATTAACAGGTTCGGAGTCGCCATTTTGTTGTTTAACATAAAAGAATCCAGCGATCATTACGGCTACTATAACTGGAAATGTTTTAATTTGAGCCGGCGATAAGCGTGAGGTTTTTAGCCTGCGATAGGTCATTAACACACCTGTTACTGACATTCCGGTAAGAATAATGCCAAAAATAAACCATATAATTTTTGTAGTGAGATTTCCGAGCGTTCCAAAATGAATCGGATCTGCTATTTCGTTTAAATAAGCTACCATTCCTATATTTTTGGATTTTTGAACTTTAATAATAGAGCCGTCAACGGGATCAATAAATACCCTGTTGGCTCTAGAACGCACTAATATATCGCTTGTGTAACCAAGGACTGTTATTGCTTGTGATGCAGACCTAGGGTATTGAATTTGAGTTGGTTCCCAGTTAGGGAAAGCTAATTTTGAATTTTTTATTATTATATCGGCTGGGATTATATTCATTGCATCCCCAAATTCTTGAATTCGCTCAACACTGGGGCCCGGTCGGGGAGGCTCGAAGCTATGCTTTGCAACAGCAAAACCAAATTCAATGAGATACCACATTGCTGTTATTACAATAAGAGCAATAAACCATATTGCCCATATGCCAAAAACCTTATGTAAATCGCTTAGCATAACGCGAGTGCCTTTGTTTTTCCGTAAGCGAAATGCTGATTTTTTTAATCTTCCTGTTGTTTTTAATCCTGTATACAAAGAAATAATAAGCACAATAGCTAGAGAACTCGTGATTGGTAAGCCAATAAAATTTGGCATAAAGAAGTAGCGGTGTAGGTCTCTAAAAAATCGCTGAACAGTTAAAAATGGAGTTGTGCCAGTGACTTCACCAGTCCATTGATTAATATGAATAAAGTAGCGAGTTCCATCGGCTCGTAAAAAGGTAGCTCGGTATGCAAAATAATCACTTTCGCCTTGACTAAATGTTGTCAGCATATCTTGCGCTGGAGCTGCTTTTTTTACGGTATTTTCTAGCTCACCCCAAGGTACTTTAACCTCCGTAGGTGTTACTCGCATGTCGTCTTGTATGAGCCAATCTATTTCGTTTGATAAAGTCGCAATAGTGCCAGTTGCCAATAATAACGTCATTAAAAAGGCGAGGTTGAAACCTAACCAAATATGTAAATCGTAAAGTTGACGCTTTTTATTTTTTGGCTTGGTGAGAGTGTCTGTTTGAGTAACACTACTGCTAGTATCGTGCATTTTTTACCTTCAGTTAAAACAAAGTGGCTATTGGTTACTTTGGATTAGCGATATCAATAGATTACAGATGTTAATGCAAATCCATATCATTATCAATTGTAAAAAATAGAATGGTTCTAATTTAAGAAGGCGTTAGTTGTGTGTTAATTTTACTTTTTAAAATATAAAGTGTGGAAAATAAAAATGAGTGAAATTTTATAAAAAGTATGGGATTTAGTTACATTAGCGAGATCACGAATATTAAAATTTAACTTTTTAAGTTGTTATGCACGAATGAGATTTGTAAATTACGTTTGTTTAAATGAGCCGGTTTTGACAATAATAAAAGTATTGTTATTTAGCAGAACGATAAAATAAATATAAATTTTAAATATAACGTTTAGGTCATATAAGACTTATAAATGAATTTATTTTTTAATAATATCTACCTTTGCCCTCTTTTTTAAAATTATATAAAAGATCACATTGAGTATTATTTGATTTTTAATAGAAATATTCCGTTTTTATAAAGCTTTGAGGTTTCGATATAGCTCCATTCCCCTTAATTTAGCGTTAAGCGTATTAAAGCCAAATCAAAAAGGGGTGAAATAATTTTATAAAAAAATCTGGGGTTTAGTTACAATAGCTATTCGCATTCTTTTACTTATTAACTTTTTAGGCTGTTATGCAACTCATTGAAATAAATAAAGCACGTTATCGTAAACATTTAAACCGTGTTATTGCAGGGTGTGGTATTGGTTTGGCTGTAGGCAGCTTGGCTATATCGCAAACGCTGATTGCTTTATTTCCTGATGAAAGTGGTAGCCATTTTCATTGGAACTTAATAGGCGTTGCTATTACAAGCGTTGGGCTTGCGTGGTTACTTAATAAATACCGTACACATAGCTTTATGACTGAAGTTGTTTATGTGTGGGAGCTTAAAAAAGCACTTAATAAAATAACCCGTAAAATGGCTAAGTTAAAAGCTGCTGGCCGTGAAGGTAATGCCGATGCGTTATTAGCGATTCACTATAGCTACGCGGGCTCTCGGTTATTGTGGCAGCTAGACGATAACCTAATCACCATGGACGATTTAGCCATCAAACAAGCTGAGCTTGAATCTGTTGCAGCACAACATAACGTAACGCTTAATGTTGAAGATTACGATGTAAGCATTTTAAAACAGTTTTAAAGCTTAGGTTTTTAAATTAGTTAGAGGAGCCTTAATGAAAAAAGTACTCATAGTGTGTTTAGGTAATATTTGCCGCTCGCCAACCGCAGAGGCGGTATTAAAAGCCCGTGCTAAAAAGCTAGGCGTTAACGTTAAAGTTGATTCGGCAGGCACTATTGGTTATCACGAAGGTAAAACGCCTGATAGTCGCTCAATGGCAGCAGGGGAGAAACGCGGTTACAGCTTTAAAGGTATTTATTCGCGTAAAGTACGCAGTAGCGACTTTACTGAGTTTGATTTAATTTTAGCGGCCGATACGCAAAACTTAGCTGATTTAATAGCGCAATGCCCTGAGCATTTACGCTATAAGCTGGCGCTATTTTTAGAATATGGCGAGCAAGCCCAAAGCGCTATTCCCGATCCTTATTACGGCGGCGATGATGGCTTTGAAAATGTGCTCGATTTAATAGAAGCGGCTAGCGATAAAATACTCGCTAAAATTTAGGACTAATTTATAAAGTTAAAAAGCGCCAAATGGCGCTTTTATATTTTAGCTTAGCGGTTAATTTTAAAGTCGAGTTGTACCTGAGAAATAGCGCTAACAGGTTTGCCATTTTCAAACTTTGGCGCGTAACGCCATTGCTCAAGCGCTGCTTTGGCTGATTTTTCAAATGCTCTGCCGCCTGCTGAGCTAAGTACTTTTGGGTTTTTTACAAAGCCAGCTGCGTCTACCTCAAACTCCATAACAACGCTACCATCGGTACTAGATCTGGCTTTGTTAACTGGGTATTTAGGATTAACACGGTAAAGTGGTGTTTGCTCTTGCGATTCTTTCCATGGCACCATTTTAGCAATTGCTAGACAGTGTTTAGTTGCTTCTTCGCTTTTACCTTGTTTTTCGTACAGGCCAATAAGCTTAGAGTGAGCGCTTAGCTCTGCGCTGTGATCAAAGTTTAAGTTACTATCGAATACATTCACTATACGGTTTAGCCTTTCAATTGCTTGATTGTATTTTTTACGACCTTCTGCGAATGAGGCCATTAAAAAATCGGCTTTTATGCGCTCTAGTGAGTTTTCGGGTAAGTTTTCTTGGTAGTACTCGTCGGCCTCTTCTAGGTAGTTTTTAGCTTCTCGATATTTTTTAGAGCTATGCTTTCTAGCCAGTAGCGTTGCCGCTTCTAGTTTCATATCGGCTACAAACTTAGGGTTATTTTGTGTTTTAGCTATTTCAATTACTTGTTCTAAAAGGTTAGCGGCTTGATATGCTGATGTTGTGTAGTTAGCTTGGCCGAGTAATGCATCAACTGTTTCTATTGATTGTTTGCCGTGGTTTGCAGCTAAAATAATATGGGCTTCATTATAAAGGGTATAACGCTGCTCGTTTAGCTCATCACCGAAGCCTTTAATGGCTTTAGCGTAGTTAATAGCTAAGTTAGCGGTGTTATCTGAGCTTTTACCATAAACAGTTTTACCCGATGTGTAAGCAAGTTTGGCAGTTTGTTGTACGTTTTCGTCTGCTTTAACTGCTGCTAAATAGCTTTGGTATGCTTGGCTAAATACCGTTTGAGGATCGCTTGCTTGGCTGGCAAGTG
This sequence comes from Pseudoalteromonas sp. FUC4, assembly GCF_008370255.1. Classification (GTDB taxonomy): domain Bacteria; phylum Pseudomonadota; class Gammaproteobacteria; order Enterobacterales; family Alteromonadaceae; genus Pseudoalteromonas. The sequence continues at coordinate 344,388 of NZ_SEUI01000004.1, forward strand.
CTGTAGTACTTAAAGTTGTTGCGCTTAAAGCAGACAAACTTAAGCCTATAAATAAAGCGAGTTGCTGACGTTTCATAATAATCCCTATCGTTGTTTAAAATACAAAATACCAAACGCGTCTGTAGGTGTCACTGATTAAGGTAAATCAACGTAAATAACATTGGCTGTTATTTGTATTAATTTATTGCTTAACAATCATTGAAAATAACGCCTGTCGTCGCCATATATTTGCCATAAACAGTCTTGTACTACGGTGTATTCATCCTATCTTGTGATATTATCACTTTATTGTCGTGTCGTAGTTATTTAAATATTTGGATTTGTCGTGGCGCAAGTAAGAGCAAGAGTCCAGCTTAATGTTGGCAGAAATAGTGATATCCCTGCAGAAATAATCTCATTTACTGATTTAAAAGATGGTAAAGAACATATTGCTATGGTGTTTAACAACGCTGATACAAAGCAAGATGTACCGCTTATTCGTATGCATTCAGAGTGTTTAACAGGTGATGTATTTTACTCATCGCGTTGTGATTGCGGCGAGCAGCTAAATGAATGTATTGAAATGATGCACGAGCAAGGCGGTATTTTATTGTATTTACGCCAAGAAGGTCGTGGCATTGGTTTATACAACAAAATTGATGCTTACGTATTGCAATCGCAAGGTATGAACACCTACGAAGCTAATAATCATTTAGGCTTTGCTGATGATTTACGTGATTTTTCGGATGCTGTGTTAATGCTTAATGCGCTTAATTTAAACCACGTTAAATTAATGACCAATAATCCTAAAAAGCTTAACGCACTAAAAGATGCCGGTATTAATGTTGACTCGGTTGTGGGCACGCATGCGCACATTAAAGCGGGTGTTGCGGGTAATAAATCGTACCTAGAAACAAAAATTAAGCATGGCGCACATATGTTAGATATTAAGAAAATTAAAAAACCTTAATCATTTAATTACGTTTCGTCTATTAATACCCCCTCACGCCAAGTTATACTTGGCGTGTTTCGTTTTAAATTAAGAGCAAGTATGTCTACACAATTACGAATTTTTAAAGCCGATGCAGGGCTAAAGTGGTTAAAAGCCGGATGGCTTATTTTTAAAACCCAGCCAGCAACCTTTATTTTTATGCATTTATTTATTGGTATTGTAGGGCTGCTGTCTTTATTTTTACCGCTGCTGCAAGTAGTAGCAGCACTAGCTACGCCATTTTTAACCGCAGGGTTTTACCAAGCGGTGCTTAGTAAGCAGCAGGGCGGAAAAATTATGCTAGCCGATATTCTCAAGCCATTTACGGCTAAGGGAAATCGTTTAGGGTTATTGCGTTTAGCACTTTATCAAATGGGTGCGGGCATTTTAATGGCGTTACTTGCTAATGGCTTATTTGCCGATGCAGTGGCTGTTATGAGCCAACCGGGACTTGATCCAAACGTAGCACTTGAACAAATGCTTGAGAGTATTTCGGGCGCGAATGTCATTTTGTTTTTTATGGCAATGCTAATTTATTTAACGGCGTTTGCTTACGCTGTACCGCTTGTTTATTTTAGTAAAGAAACACGTATTTTAACGGCGCTTAAAAAATCGTTAATGGTGTTTTATCATAACATTTTGCCACTTGGCGTTTTTGGCCTTATTTGCGCATTATTTATGGCGCTTTCGATGTTCTTATCGTTCTTACCACTGTTGATTTTAATGCCGATTTGCTACATTAGCTTTTTTGTATCTTATCAAGCCATTTTTATGCCTGTTGTACCACCGAGTGACGACATTAATGTTAAGCCACTTAGTAGTGAAACAAGCGGACGTTTTGACGCTTAATGGATGATAAATTAAAGCAAAAACTAAAAAATTATGTACTTTGGTTACTAGGGCGCCAAGAATACTCGCGTCGTGAGTTAACGCTCAAATTACAGCAAAAAGAAGCGACAGAAGAGTTTATTGAAACGCTGCTTGATTGGTGCGAAAAGCACAATTTTATTAACGAGCAGCGATACTGTGAAGGCTTTGTAAGAAAACACATATTTAAATGCCACGGGCTTAAGCGAATACAAAGCGAAGCTATGGGCAAAGGGATTGATCGTTCGCTACTTGAAATGGTAGTTGAAGAGCTTGAAATAGATTGGTTTGAGCTTGCGCAGGATGCGTACAATAAAAAATATTCGAATACACCGGCCGATCTCGATTACAAAGATAAAGCTAAGCGCGTGCGCTACTTAATGTATCGGGGTTTTAGCTACGATGAAATTAATTTTGCAATGCAAGCACAGTAAATACAGGTGAGACTTTCAAATGCAGCACATGACTACCGCACAAATTAGGCAACAGTTTTTAGACTTTTTTGCCAGCAAGCAACATCAAATAGTACCTTCTAGCTCGCTTATACCGGGTAACGATGCCACGTTGTTATTTAATAATGCCGGCATGGTGCAATTTAAAGATGTATTTTTAGGCGCAGAAAGCCGCCCTTATACACGTGCGACAAGCTCGCAGCGCTGTGTACGTGCTGGCGGTAAGCATAACGATTTAGAAAACGTAGGCTACACGGCGCGACACCATACATTTTTTGAAATGTTAGGTAACTTCAGCTTTGGTGATTACTTTAAGCAAGACGCGATTAAGTTTGCGTGGGAGTTTTTAACTGAGGTTGTTAAATTACCTCAAGAAAAACTGCTTGTTACTATTTATCACGATGATGAAGAAGCGTTTGAGTATTGGTCAAAAGATATCGGCTTAAGTGAAGATCGTATTATTCGTATTGCGACCTCTGACAACTTTTGGTCTATGGGCGATACCGGTCCGTGTGGTCCGTGTTCTGAAATATTTTATGATCACGGCGAGCATATTTGGGGCGGACCTCCGGGCTCACCTGAGGAAGACGGCGACCGTTTCATCGAAATCTGGAACCTAGTATTTATGCAGTACAACCGTCAAAGCGACGGTACAATGTTGCCTCTACCTAAGCAATCTGTTGATACAGGAATGGGCCTTGAGCGTATTTCTGCTATTTTGCAGGGTGTGCATTCAAACTACGAAATCGATTTATTTCAAGGTTTAATTGCAGCAGCTGCAAGTGTAACTAACGCGCAAGATATGGACGATAAGTCGCTACGCGTAGTGGCGGATCATATTCGTTCGTGTGCGTTTTTAATCTCAGACGGTGTTATGCCATCTAACGAAGGTCGTGGTTATGTACTACGTCGTATTATTCGTCGTGCGGTTCGCCACGGTAATAAGTTAGGTGCACAAGGCGCGTTTTTCTTTAAATTAGTTGCTGCACTTATTGAGCAAATGGGTCAAGCGTACCCTGAGCTTGCTAAGCAACAAGAAATTATCGAAAAAGTATTACGCATTGAAGAAGAGCAGTTTGGTAAAACACTTGAGCGTGGCTTAGCTATTTTAGAAGAAAGCTTAAGCGATCTTAAAGGCGATATTATACCGGGTGATTTAGTATTTAAACTTTACGATACGTACGGCTTTCCAGCTGATTTAACGGCTGATGTTGCGCGTGAGCGCCAGATGACGATTGATCATCAAAGCTTTGAAGAATGCATGGCTGTACAACGTAAAACAGCGCAACAAGCAGGTAAATTTGGTGCTGATTACAACGAGCAATTAAAATCAGAAAAGCTTACTGAGTTTAAAGGCTACGACAGCACGCACCATAGCGCGACAGTGGTAGAAATTTTTGCCGGTGGCGAAGCTGTTCAGTTATTAGAAGATGGCCAAGAAGGTATTGTAGTATTAGACCGCACACCGTTTTACGCTGAATCAGGCGGCCAAACGGGTGACACGGGTACTATTACAGTTGCTGGTGGCGAATTTAATGTTACTAATACCACTAAACTTGGTAATGCTTTTGCTCACCACGGTACTGTGCAAGGCCGCATTGGTGTTAACGATAAAGTGGATGCGACTATTGATGATGCACGCCGCGATAGCATCAAGAAAAACCACACAGCTACACATATTTTACACGAAGCACTACGCCAATTATTAGGCGACCATGTAGGCCAAAAAGGCTCACTTGTTCAAGCTGACCGTTTACGTTTTGACTTTTCGCACTTTGAAGCGGTTACTAAAGACGAGCTACGTGAAATTGAGCGTGTAGTTAATGACGAAATTCGTCGTAACTTTGCACTTAATACTGAGCTTATGGCAATTGATGATGCTAAAGCGAAAGGCGCTATGGCGTTATTTGGTGAAAAGTACGATGACGAAGTACGTGTAGTTACTATTGGCGACTACTCTATTGAGCTTTGTGGTGGTACTCACGTTGAGCGCGCAGGTGATATTGGTTTATTCAAAATAGTATCTGAAAGCGGTATTGCCGCAGGCGTTCGCCGTATTGAAGCGGTAACTGGTGCAGATGCTGTAGCGTACGTTAGCGAGCAAGAGCAACAACTTAGCGATGTTGCAGCTTTAGTTAAAGGTGATAGCGCATCGGTACTTGAAAAAGTAACTGCGTTACTTGAAAAGTCAAAGGGCCTTGAAAAGCAAATTGCGCAACTTAACGATAAGTTAGCAAGTGCAGCGGGTGCGTCTTTACTTGACTCAGTGGTTGAAATTAACGGCATTAAGCTACTTGTAGCAAATGTTGAAGGTACTGAATCTAAAGCACTTCGCGGTATGGTTGATGACCTTAAAAACAAAATTGGCTCAGGTGTTATTGCCCTCGGTGTTGCCAGTGGCGACAAAGTAAGCCTAATTGCTGGTGTAACTAAAGACTTAACAGGCAAAGTAAAGGCCGGTGAGTTAGTTAACCACATGGCAGGCCAAGTAGGTGGTAAAGGTGGCGGTCGTCCAGATATGGCACAGGCCGGTGGTAGTGAGCCACAAAACCTTGCTGCTGCACTAGATAGCGTTACAGCTTGGTTAACTGAGCGTACTTAAGCCTAAGTGGCGCTTATTGTTCAAAAATTCGGTGGCACTTCGGTCGGCTCAATAGAGCGAATTGAAGCGGTCGCCGACCTTGTTGTAAAAACCAGGCAACAAGGACATCAAGTGGTTGTGGTGCTCTCGGCTATGTCGGGAGAAACCAACCGCTTAATTAATCTCGCCAAACAAATTGATACTCGCCCGAGTAGCCGTGAACTAGACGTACTTATTAGCACCGGAGAGCAGGTTTCTGTTTCGCTCCTTGCTATGGCTATTATAAAACGTGGCCACTCTGCTGTGAGCTTATTAGCCGATCAAGTCAATATTTTAACCGATAACATGTTTGGTAAAGCTCGTATTGCAGAGGTTGCTGCTACGCGTTTAAAGCATGAGCTTGAACATAATCGTATTGCTATTATTGCTGGGTTTCAGGGGCGTGATGTTGAGGGCAACATTACAACGCTTGGGCGCGGCGGCACCGATACATCGGCTGTAGAAATAGCTGCGGCTATAAAAGCTGACGAATGCCAGATCTATACCGACGTTGACGGCGTATACACTACAGATCCTCGTGTTGAGCCTAACGCGCGCAGAATGAGCCAAGTTACATTTGCCGAGATGCTGGAGCTGGCAAGTTTAGGGGCGAAAGTTTTGCATATTCGCTCGGTAGAAGCCGCAGGCAAACATAATGTGCCACTTAGGGTGCTTTCGAGCTTTAATCCTGATGAAGGTACATTAATAAGTTTTGAGGAGAACGATATGCCAAGCAAGGTGGTATCGGGGATTGCGTTTAATCGTGACGAATGTTTAATTAAGGTACAAGGTGTGCCAACGGGCACGCAATATCTTTCAAAAATATTGAAACTTTTTGCTGATAATGGCATCGAAATAGATATGATTAATCAAGTTAATCATAACTTTGAAAAAATAGACTATGCTTTTACTGTGCACTCGAATGATTATCTGCAAGCACTTGAATTATTGAGTGAAGATCAAGCTCAACTCAGTGCTCAAAATATAAGCGGATTGCAAGCAGTAGCTAAAGTTTCTGCTGTTGGCATGGGTATGAAATCACATTCTGGTGTCGCTAGTTTATTTTTTGATGCATTAGCGCAGGAAAATATTAATGTGGTTTTAGTCTCGACTTCAGAGATTAAAATTTCAGTTTTAATAGATGAAAAGTACTTAGAGTTAGCTGTTCGTGCATTACACAAGGCATTTTTAACAGAAAATGGATAGATTGCGAGTTTTTACTTACTTTTCAGTCTAATTTTCATTAGTATGTTTAAGCGGAATCTTATAATTTTTATTGGAACATGGGAGCAAGAGAATGCTAATACTAACTCGTAGAGTAGGTGAAACCCTAATGATTGGTGACGAAGTAACAGTTACTGTTCTAGGTGTTAAAGGAAATCAAGTTCGAATCGGTGTTAATGCACCAAAAGACGTATCAGTGCATCGTGAAGAGATTTACATGCGCATACAAGCTGAAAAGTCGAACCCTAATCCGGGCAATGCTTAATCAACACGTATACGTAGTTGAGTAATTAACTCAACTAGACTAAAAGCCACTCACTGAGTGGCTTTTTTGTTTATAAAAGCGAGTGTTTCTGGGCTAAGTATTTGTTTTGATATGTACTGCATGCCGCTTTTGTTTTTAATAATAATACCTTGCTGGGTGTCTATTACTTCGCTTATATTTTGCCATTCTAATTGATAGGTTTTGTAATGATTAGCAGATTTAATACCTTCTTCATCAAAGGTAAGTGTTACCTCAGAGCCTGATGCTCTGCTGAGCATTTGTCTGGTTACCCACCATGGTCTGCGATAGTAAAAAGCGACGCACTCGAGTACCGCTAACATGATCATAAACGATCCTAAGTAATGATCGTCTAAAATATAAATGCCAAATAAACCAAGCGCAACTAACAACACAAGTAAAAAGTATTTAGGTTTTGCACGCTTACTATAAGGGAGTGACTCATCAAAACACTCGTAAAAGTAGGATTTATCTAATGTGTAGGTGGTTGTGAATGCCATTTTGCCTTGCTTTAAATATCGTTTTTTTTATTTTAACAAGCTAACTGCTAAATGAGCAGCTTTATAGTTAGTGATTTTATTACTGGCACAAAAAAACGGCTCGAGAGCCGTTTTTTTAGCGGTACAAGAAGAATTAACAGTTAGTTTCTTCAGCGTTCACGCCTTCTTTAACATTTTCACATGCATCTTCAACAGAGTTTTGCACGTCAGTTACTGCTTCGTCGATACGTTCGCCAGCATCTTCTGCATGGTTGTCTTCACAACCCATCATGAAAAAACCTGCAAATACTGCGATTAGTGCTGCTTTTAAAGTTGTAGAGTTCATAGTGTAATTCCTTGTAAGTATTAATTAAATTTTAGTGTTTGTTAGTTGAATGCTTTATCTACCTGGGTGATTTACCACGTAGTGCACCTGAAACTAATGAAATCACTAAAAGTACTAAAAAGATAAAAAATATAATTTTTGCTATACCAGCTGCGGCACCTGCGATGCCACCAAAACCTAACACTGCAGCGATTAAAGCAATAACTAAAAATGTAATTGTCCAGCGTAACATTGTTTTCTCCTTGGTTATCAAATTTGCTCATAACAACTAATGCCAGTTATATGCCAAGGTTTATTTGCTATAAATATCAATGGTTTATTATTTTTTACTGTTGTTCTAGTTATTAGTTGGTTAGTAACTTTTACGCTTTGTTATGTAAGTTATTCACACTGTTGCAAATAACTGCTAAATGTCTACTAAATAGGCTTGACTTGGTAAGACCAATTAACAATTGGTGTGTGGCTTTGCATTTAACATTAAAAGTTGGTGTTTATTTTTACTTAGCTTGATAGTTAATTAACAACTTCCATATAACTATTAGCTATAGTCGTTATTTCTTGTATGTATTGTAGAGCGCGTGATTGCTGAGTTATAGCATGTAAATTAATTGAGTGTTATGTTGTGTATTGTTTAATTGGTTTTACCAATTTACAAGATATAGACAAAGCGATTAGTTTTGTTATTATCCAGTGAATAAATATTTAATTAAATCGATTTTTTATTTTCGATATGGGTTTCAAGGGGAGAAAAATGGATATAGGTGCTCTACTCACAACGGCTGGTAACTTAATGCTTACTGGCATGGTTGGGGTGTTTGTATTTCTGTCGATATTAATTGGTGCAGTAACGCTTATGTCTAATTTGGTGACGCGCTTTAGCGAACCTGACGTGGCGACACCAGTTAAATCACCATCTTTTAAATCTCAAGGTGTGCCTAATGAGCACATCGCTGCTATTAGTGCTGCCATTGCTCAGTACAAATCAAATAATAACTAAGGGGCACACACATGGCTAAATTAAAATTAACAGAATTAGTATTACGCGACGCTCACCAGTCTTTATTAGCAACACGTATGCGCCTAGACGATATGCTACCGATTGCTAGCAAATTAGATGATGCGGGTTATTGGTCTATTGAATCGTGGGGCGGTGCTACATTTGACTCGTGTATTCGTTATTTAGGCGAAGATCCTTGGGAGCGTATTCGTGCACTTAAAAAAGCGATGCCTAATACTAAACAGCAAATGCTATTACGCGGTCAAAACTTATTAGGTTACCGCCATTACGCTGATGACGTAGTTGAAAAGTTTGTAGAACGTGCACATAAAAATGGCGTTGACGTATTTCGTATATTCGATGCAATGAACGATGTTCGCAACCTAGAAACAGCTATTAAAGCGGCTGTGAAAGTAGGCGCTCACGCTCAAGGTACTATTTCGTACACAGTTAGCCCAGTTCATACACTTGATATGTGGCTAACTCTTGCAAAACAGCTTGAAGATATGGGTTGTCATTCAATTTGTATTAAAGATATGGCGGGTTTATTAAAGCCGTACGATGCTGAAAAACTAATTAAAGCACTTAAAGAAACTGTATCAATTCCAATTGCTATGCAGTGCCACGCTACAACAGGTTTAAGTACTGCTACTTACCAAAAAGCAATTGATGCCGGCATTGATATGCTCGATACCGCTATTTCATCAATGAGTATGACTTATGGGCATTCTGCAACTGAAACTATTGTATCGATAGTTGAAGGGACTGAGCGCGATACTGAGCTCGATTTAAACCACCTAGAAGAAATTGCTGCTTACTTTAGAGATGTACGTAAAAAATATGCGGCATTTGAAGGTAGCTTAAAAGGGGTTGATGGGCGTATTTTATTAGCTCAAGTACCAGGTGGCATGCTTACAAACATGGAAAACCAACTTAAAGAGCAAGGCGCAGCCGATAAGCTTAATGAGGTTTTACTTGAGATCCCACGTGTACGTGAAGACCTTGGCTTTTTACCTTTAGTAACACCAACGTCGCAAATTGTTGGCACTCAAGCGGTACTTAATGTGCTAACGGGTGAGCGTTATAAAACAATTACTAAAGAAACTGCTGGCGTATTAAAAGGTGAATATGGCTTAACACCAGCACCAATGAATAAAGAGCTACAAGAGCGTGTACTTGATGGAGCAGAGGTTATTACTTGTCGCCCTGCTGATAACATTGCACCTGAGCTTGCAACGCTTGAAGCTGAATTATTAAAAGAAGCACAAGAGCAAGGTTTAACACTTGCTGATGATCAAATTGATGACGTATTAACTTATGCATTATTCCCACAAGTTGGTTTGAAGTTTATTAAAAACCGCAACAACCCAGATGCATTTGAGCCAGTACCTTCTGTTGAAGATAAAAGCAGTAAAGCGCCTTCTAAATCAGCTTCAAATAGTAACAAAGTGAAGGCTGAGCAGTACAGCGTAAAAGTAGATGGTAAAGTTTATGACGTAGTAGTAGCGCAAGGTGGTGAACTTAAAGAAGTAACATTAAAAGACTCTGAGCACATTCCTCAGTCTGCATCGGTTGCATCAGGTGAAACACTTAACGCGCCTCTAGCCGGTAATATTTTTAAGATTAAGGTAAAAGCTGGGCAAGTTGTTAACGAAGGCGATGTAGTGATTATTATGGAAGCCATGAAAATGGAAACTGAAATACGCGCTACGCATACCGGAACAATTGCTGAAGTGTTAGTTAGTGAAGGCGATGCTGTAACTACCGGCGACGCTATGATTGCATTAGCTTAGGAGTAAATAGAGGATGGAAGGTATTTTAAACCTCTGGAATGCGACAGGCATTGCTAACTTTACAATCCCATCGTTAATAATGATTGCGGTAGGGTGTTTACTACTGTTTTTAGCGATAGCTAAAGGCTTTGAACCACTATTACTATTACCTATTGGTTTTGGTGCAATTTTAACAAATGTACCAGTGGCAGGTTTGTCAGACCCCGGTGGGCTTTTGTACTACGTTTATTATGTGGGTATTGATACGGGGATTTTTCCGCTGTTGATATTTATGGGAGTAGGGGCGCTGACCGACTTTAGCGCGCTTATTGCAAACCCACGTATGTTGTTATTAGGTGCGGCTGCACAGTTTGGTATTTTTGCTACATTGTTTGGCGCTATATTACTTAACTATGTACCAGGTTTTGAATTTACTCTACAGGACGCATCGGCTATAGCCATTATAGGTGGTGCCGATGGGCCAACGGCAATATTTCTAGCATCAAAACTGGCACCTGATTTACTAGGTGCAATAGCAGTAGCTGCATATTCATACATGGCACTTGTGCCAATTATTCAGCCGCCAATTATGCGTGCGCTAACCACACCAGAAGAGCGCCAAATTAAGATGCCTGAATTACGTAAGGTATCTAAAAAGGAAAAGATCATTTTTCCTCTTATGGTACTTAGTTTAACGGCAATGTTTTTACCGGCTGCTATACCGCTTGTAGGTATGTTTTGTTTAGGTAACTTAATGCGGGAGTCGGGTGTTGTTGATAGATTAAGTAACAGTGCTCAAAACGAAATCATCAATGTTACAACTATATTTTTAGGCTTAGCTGTAGGCTCAAAGCTTGCTGCAGATAAGTTTTTAACTGTTGAGACGATTGGTATTTTAGTGCTTGGCGCACTGGCTTTTGCAGTAGGTACGGCATCTGGCGTATTTATGGCAAAAGGACTTAACCGTATATCTAAAACACCTATAAATCCATTAATTGGGGCGGCAGGTGTATCGGCTGTGCCAATGGCTGCACGAGTAGTTAATAAAGTGGGCCTTGAAAGTAACCCACATAACTTTTTACTTATGCATGCAATGGGTCCAAACGTAGCCGGTGTTTTAGGTAGCGCAGTAGCTGCTGGTATATTACTAGCACTTGTTGGCTAAGCTCTCGCTTTAAAATTTAACCAACCATTAAGCGCAGTTTACTGCGCTTTTTTTTGTGCCTAATTTGTAGATAGATACAGCGTTTTTGTTTACAGTGATGACTCTTCTAAATTTTAAGGACAGTTATCATGCTTCACACACCTTTAGCAAAACACTTACCTCATGTTAGTAAACTTGTATTTGGTTGCATGGGTTTAGGCGGTGGTTGGAACAAAGATGCAATTACTAGCGCACACCTAAAGCAAACTCATGAATGTATAGATAACGCTATTGAAGGTGGAATTAACTTTTTTGACCATGCCGACATTTATACCTTTGGGAAAGCAGAGCAGGTTTTTGGTAAAGCATTAAGTGAGCGCCCAGAACTTAGAGAAAAAATGTATATTCAATCTAAGTGCGGTATTCGCTTTGAAGATGAGCAAGGACCAAAGCGTTATGACTTCTCTGCAAAATGGATAGAGGAGTCGGTTGAAGGCTCGCTAAAGCGTTTAAACACAGATTACCTCGATGTACTTATGCTACACCGTCCAGATCCGCTTATGGAAGTAGATGAAATAGCGCAGATATTTAGCTGCTTAAAAGAAAGCGGCAAAGTGCGTAATTTTGCAGTATCTAACATGCAGCAACACCAAATGAATTTTTTACAGCACGCACTTGATATGCCTATTGTAGCTAATCAAATTGAAGCGAGCTTGCAAAAACACCAGTTTGTTGATGAAGGTATATATGCGGGTAACGCTGATGGTAAAAATCTCAATTTTACTCCAGGAAGCATTGAATACTGTCGTCATTTTGAAATTCAAATTCAGAGCTGGGGCAGTTTATGCCAGGGTTTATACAGCGGTAGTGATGTATCAAACGCATCGCAAGCCGATATAAACACCAGTCTTTTAGTTAGTAAGCTAGCTGCACTTTACGATACTTCTGCTGAGGCTATTGTGCTGGCATGGTTGCTTCGCCATCCTGCATCGATTCAGCCAATAATTGGTACTACTAATGCTAAACGCATTAAAGCATCGTGTGATGCTGTAAACGTAAAACTAACTCGTGAGCATTGGTATGCACTTTATGTAAGCGCTAAAGGCCACGAATTACCATAAGTAGGGCACTAATATGAATATATTCGTTATTTTAATTGGGTTGTTTGTAGCACTTGCAGTACTCATACCTTTACTTGAAAAGTATCAGAGTAAAATGGGACTTGATGGTGCAACCAAATACAGCAAATATATTTGGCCGTTAGTGATGGTATCTTTAGTTATTCAGCTCATTTATGTATTAGTGTATTAATGAGTAGATAATTTACATAAAAAAGCCTTTGCAAGTGTAACTTGCAAAGGCTTTTTTAATGCTTATAACTAAACTTTATTTAAGTGCAACTTGTAGTTCGCGGTTGCGCTCAAGTTGGGCAATAAAGTTATCCGCAATAGGTTTAAACTTAGCAAGTTCTGAGCGAGGTAATGGCTCTGACTTAGGAAGCTTTACAGTTTTAGGGTTACGGTGAACGCCATTTACTAAAAATTCGTAGTGTAAATGTGCGCCAGTAACACGACCTGTAGACCCTACAGTACCAATTTGTTGGCCCTGTTTAACTTTTTGGCCAGTTTTAACTAGTTTCTTATTTAGGTGTAAGTACTTAGTTACATATTGTGTGCCATGGCTAATAAATACATAGTTACCGTTGTATTTGCTGTAACCCGCTTTAATTACTTTACCATTACCTGATGAAACCACTGGTGTGCCGGTGCGCGCAGCAAAGTCGATACCACGATGCGCTCTAACTTGCCCAGTAACTGGGTGTAAGCGGCGAGGGTTAAAGCTCGAACTAATATATTTAAAGTTTACTGGTGCACGTAAAAATGCTTTTTTCATGCTACGCCCTTCTGGCGTATAAAAATTGCCGTCGGTATGGCGAATCGCTGCAAAGCGCTGACCTTGGTTTACAAATTCAGCAGCAATAATCTTACCAGTGCCAATAAACTCGCCATCAACATAATGAGATTCGTAAATTAAGCCAAATACATCGCCTTTACGAATATCATTTGCAAAATCAACATCCCAACCAAATATGTCAGCAAAGTTCATTATTTGACGTTCGCTTAAACCTGCCGCAATTGCTGAAGTCCAAAAGTTATTAGATATTTCGCCGCCAGCGGTTTTGGTTAGCGTTTCAATTTCTTTACTATCAATAGCTGTATCGTAATTACCTTCGTCATTTAAGGTAACAAATAAAGTATCTGTTTTTGAAATTACATAACGCAGTTGAGCTAAAGAGCCGTCTTCAGCTGTGGCAAAACTAAGTATTTCACCAGGATGAATTTTAGTTAGCTTGCGGGTCTCTGCATTAGTGTTAATTAATTTATGAAGCGTTTGAGCTGAAAAACCAGCACGCTTAAAGATAATTGCTAAATTGTCGCCATTTTTAACTTTATGATCGACAAAGTCGTATTCTGGTAACTTTTCTGCTGCTTGCTCTGAATTTAGCTCAGTTAATTTTTCGTTGTCATCAACTTTAACTTGTAACTCATAGCGCTTACCAATCTCTAGTGCATTCGCACTATTGTCTTTGGAAGCAGTGGCTTTTTCAGAAGGAAGAAAGGCTAAGCCAACAATAGCAGAAACCAAACCTAGAATAAGCAATTTGTGTTTTTTGGGGAGCGTGTTAACCACGTGAACCATAACGTGCCTTTTTCTGCTGTCAAGATAATAAATACATAATATTGCAGGATATACTTAATAATGTACGAATACTAGTGTTTTGTAGATTTAAACTAACCTTAAACTGCGCTAAAATCGAGGTTAGGAAGCCTTTTTTAACGCTCTACCTCGCTAAGACTTAATTGATTTAGTTTAGTTGCATGAATCACTTAAAAAGTTGTTTTAATTAGGTAGAAATTTGTTATGTTAGCTACATCTATTTATTCGGTTTAAACCTTTATTAAACCGTGACTACGCAAGTAACTAGTCGCCCCTTCGTCGGCAGAATTTTGGAGTAATACACAGTGGATTTACAAACCGCTCTAGCAGAGATAAAACGCGGTGCAGAAGAAATATTAATTGAAGACGAACTAGTTGAAAAACTAAAGTCGGGCAAGAAGCTAAAAATAAAAGCAGGCTTTGATCCTACAGCGCCCGATTTACACTTAGGGCACACTGTACTAATTAATAAAATGAAAACCTTTCAGGATTTAGGTCATGAGGTTATTTTCTTAATTGGCGACTTTACTGGCATGATTGGTGACCCAACGGGGAAAAACGTAACGCGTAAACCACTTACCCGTGAAGACGTACTAGCCAATGCCGAAACATATAAAGAACAAGTATTCAAAATTCTAGACCCTGCTAAGACCACTGTTGCATTTAACTCTACTTGGATGGAAAATTTAGGCGCTGCAGGCATGATTAAACTTGCTGCAAATCAAACCGTAGCACGTATGCTTGAACGCGACGACTTTAAAAAGCGTTATGGAAGCGGCCAACCAATTGCAATTCATGAGTTTTTATATCCACTGGTACAAGGTTGGGATTCGGTTGCACTAGAGTCTGATGTTGAACTAGGCGGTACTGATCAGCGCTTTAACTTGTTAATGGGCCGTGAGCTACAAAAAGTAGAAGGCCAAAAGCCGCAAACAGTATTAATGATGCCATTACTTGAAGGTACTGACGGCGTTCAAAAAATGTCTAAGTCGCTTGGTAACTACATTGGTATTACTGATGCGCCTAACGATATGTTTGGTAAAATAATGTCAATTAGTGATGTGCTAATGTGGCGTTACTACGACTTATTAAGTGCGCTTTCTATTGAAGAAATTGCAGCTCAAAAAGAACGTGTTGAGCAAGGTACGAATCCGCGCGATATTAAAATTGAACTAGCTAAAGAGCTAATTGCTCGTTTTCATAGTGAAGCTGATGCACAAGGTGCACATGATGATTTTATTCAGCGTTTTCAGAAAAAAGCGTTACCAGATGAAATCCCAGAGCTAACAATCACTATTGCAGAAGATACTATTTTAATTGCTAACTTGCTTAAAGAAGCAAATTTAGTAGTAAGTACATCAGAAGCAATGCGTATGATTAAGCAAGGTGCAGTTAAACTCAACGGTGAAGATAAAATCACTGATACTAAACTTGAAGTAGCAAAAGGCACGACGGCTATTTACCAAGTAGGTAAACGTAAGTTTGCAAACATCACTGTAGCTTAAGCACAGTTTAAAAACGCAAAAACCAGCCTCGGCTGGTTTTTTTGTGCTCGTATTTTGAGCCCTTTAAATCAATTTTAATATTTCAATGCAGGCTATCACTAACAACCAAAATACACGTGCCTGATTTAACCTATTAATTATTACAGGTACATCCTCGGGTGTAGGTAGTCTATCAGTACCAATACGCATTTTATTAAAGCGAGCACCTAAATAAGCAGCAGGTCCGCCCAACTGCACGCCAAGTGATGCAGAACATGTGCTTAAGAGCCAACCTGTATTTGTTTGATAAAAATGCCTGCCATAATGCTTTATATAATGCATGCTTTGTTTGCTTGCTCGACTTGCTGCAATAGTTAAAGCGAGTAAGCGCATCGGAATATATTCAATAATAAACAAGAGTGTTTTAAGCGGTTTTAAAAAGTAACTATTTGGGGGGATATCACTACGCCATGCTTGTTGTATTAAGGTAAGTAACCGATAGGCAAGGGCGGCTATAGGGCCAAATGCTAAAAATATAAATATGACCACGAAATAGTATCGAGCGGTACGCAGTATTAAGCTCTCAATTAATGCTTTGATAATACCAGCTGATGAAAGTCTATTAACTTCACGGGCAAGCAGTGGTTTTAGTAATTCGCGTGCTGTGGATTTTTGATTTTGTTTAGTTAGCTTTGCAATGCGAAGTGCTTTTTTATCGATGCTCTTACTTTCTAGGCATAAGTATAAAATAAGGCCTGCGAGTAATTCAGGGTAAAAAGCAAACTCGAGTAGTAACACTACAATAATGAGAATAACACTTAAAATAAGTGAGCTTGCGAGTATAGCTGCCAAATATTGATAGCTTTTAGGTTCTTTGCTTTTGTATATGCGCTTGCCAATAGCACTAAAAACAGCATTTAACGCTGTATTGGGATGATACCAGCTAATAAGAGGAATAAAGCGCTCAGCAAGGAGCGCTAGTATAAAGGCAATAAAGTCCAAGTGATTTTGAACAATATTGCTAAGCATTTACAGAGATACTGCTGTAAGCTTTTCTAAAAGTGAGACAACCATTTTAGATGAGTTGATTGATGCCGTTTCTAAATATTCTTCAAATGATTGTGGTGACTCTTTACCTGCAATATCAGACATAGAACGAATAACAACAAACGGTGTATTAAGTGTAAAACACGTTTGAGCAATTGATGCGCCTTCCATCTCAACAGCTAGCATTGATGGAAAATCACTACGTGCTTTATCAATGCGTACAGGGTCACACATGAATGTGTCGCCAGTACAAATTAAACCAACAAGTGTTTTAACATCACTAATTTTTGCGATTGTTTGCTGTGCTGCTTCAACTAATTTAGGGTGAGCTGCAAAGCCTGCTGGCATTTGTGGAACTTGGCCAATTTCGTAACCAAAAGCAGTCACGTCTACATCGTGATGACGTACTTCTGACGAAATTACTACGTCGCCAACACTTAGTGATGGATCGAATCCACCGGCAGAACCAGTGTTAATTACGCAATCAGGTTTAAAGTTATCAATAAGCAAGGTAGTTGCAATCGTTGATGCTACTTTACCAATACCAGATTGAACAAGTGTCACTGTGTTACCAGCTAATTCGCCAGTATAAAAAGTAAAACCTGCTTTAGTTAAAATTTGTGGATTTTGCATAGCTTCACGTAAAATTTTAACTTCTGGCTCCATTGCGCCAATAATACCAACATTCATAATGTTTAATTCCTGAGTTTGAATCATTTGATTATACGTGAAGTTAGCAATAAAAAACAAAAAAGCGAGCTTGTTTATGAGCTCGCTTTAAATACTTTTAGGAGAGTATTTAATTCAGTTTTTAAATTTCAGCTAAAGCGGTGGTTTGTGCTTTAGCTTGTGACGGTGAAAGTACCGCAGGTTTTTGAGACCTATTACGAACAGGGCGCTGCGTTTGTGCTGTAGCAGGCTTACCTATTTTAAACATAATTGCGTCGCGTACTTCTGAAGGACGGTAGCCCGATTTAACTTTCATACGAATATGTGGAATACCCGCAGACTCTAATGCACCGTTTACAAACCAGTCGCGTTGAGCTTTATGGCCATCTTTGTTGGCATTGTTAACTAGGTCAACAGCGGCAACAATAGTCATTTTTTCTTTGTCGATTAATACAAAGTCGAGTTGTTTATTTTTAGCTTTAGCTAAAGCAGCTCGCTTGGACTTAACCGATAGGCCTTGCTTACAATCAATCACGTCAATTAACTTAACGCGACTAACAACTTTATATTGATCGCCAACAGCACGTTCTAGAAGATTTAAAAAAGCGCCTTCAACCTGCGTAAAAACAGTTTGCTTGCGGGTAAAAGGATACGGGTTTCCGCCATCGTCATTAAATTTTGACGCAACAACAGAGGCCCCGACAACTAACACTAGGATTAATAGTAAAGCGAATTCCATACGGTAACTCCATAACAACAAATTGACACTGCTCAAATAAAGCAATTTACGTGCCTAAAAAGTGTTAGTTATAAAATAAATACCGTCTATTTTTAAAAGTGAAACTACGCAGCAATTAAGCTTTGTAGCCACCTTCAATACCTTTGACCGCAATAGCTACAGCATCATGAGCATGGAGTGATTCATAATGGTTTATTTGCAGCCAGTAATCACTGTAAGCGTCTGCTTCTAACAATGCTTTAATTTTACGTGCGGCATCTTCACAAAACATCAGGTTTTGACCATTCAAACGGGCAAATTCTTGCTCGTCTTCACGCTTAACTGCCGCTTGTACTGGTGTTTTTAGCTCAGCTTCAAGGGTATTAATTAGCGTCACAACGTCAAATTCTTGAATATTGCTATCAAGTTTTACTTTTACATTTGCGATAGAACGCTGCGAGTGAGGTGTAGCTACAATGCCTTGTGTGGTGCCTAGCCATTCGTGCACATCTTTTTGGCTTAAGGTTTCTTGGTTAAATTTTTCGTTAAATGCATTTTGTATAAGTTGGCGCGCAAGTGCTGCAGAGCATGGGCAGGTTGAGGAATAGGTAACATCTACGGTTAGCTCGTAACTAATAATGTTATTTTCAATTGTGCTAGTTAGTAAAACAGGGTAGCTTTTCCAACCCGCTTTACCACTTAATAATGATTTACGGCGTAGCGGTAATTCAAATTTAAATTCAATTTGTGCTTTATCACTCAGCCCTTCGTGGCTCGTTATAAAGGTGTCGAGTGCTTGCGCTATAGTTTGCGGATTAACTTGCTGCTCGGTTGAAAGCAGATCAAGTGCCAAAAATAAGCGTGACATATGAATGCCTTTCGCATCTTCTTTATGCAAATTTACAAATGCACGCGCTTTAGCATTAACTGTAACCGGTGATAAGTCTCGTGACTCAAAAATAAATGGCAGTTCTATTTCGCCCATGCCCACCCAGTCTAATTTACCTGTTTGTAAAGCGGGTGCAGTGTCTGCTATATCTGGCATATTGGTTTGCATGTGCGCTACTCATATTTTGGAGATAATAAAGCGGGGCATTTTACACTAAATAATTTATTGCTGAAATGATGAGTTGAGGAGAGATGCGAAATCAAACATGAAAAATTCTGTTTTTATCGCACAACATGAATATAGGGAGAAGAAAAATGCTAAAATCTGGGGAAATGGCATATTTATACATGCGCATTGCCTTCTTTATATTTAAGCACACAGCTAAGAGATAAAATTACGTATGACCGATTATTCTTTGAGTCCCTGGGCTCGGGTACTTTCCAGCTCAATAACGCGATTTGGTGAATTTAAAACCGCAGCTATTTGTTACACCTTATTTTTAACGGTATCTCTTATTTTATCGAGCATGTTTTATTATGTTGCTATTGGTGAATTAAACCTTGTTGATATTTTGGCTGTGGTGTTTTTTACTGCTGTGGTTTCCCCTTTAATTATAAGTGTATTGCTTAATTCAATTCGTCAATTAGATGCCTCGTACGCTTATTTAGATAGCGCAACCAAACAAGAAAAGCTTTTAAATCAAACCTTAAAAGATAATATTAGTCGTTTAAATATTGAAATTGATGAACGTAAAATGGCGTTTCATGCCAAGCACCGCGCTATTGAAGAACTACGACGAGAAATTGCTGAGCGTAAAAAAACACAACAAGAACTTGCTCAACAAAGTATGTTGCAACGCTCAATAGTTGATTCATCTCCTGATTTATTTTATTACCGCGATAACAACGGTGTATTTGCCGGTTGTAATAAAATGTTTGAAGAAGTAATGGGAAAATCAAGCAGCGAACTCATTGGCAAAACGGTTGAGCAAATATTTCCTAGTCACTTTTTAGCTGAAGTTTTGAAAACCGACAAAGAAGTAGAGCAAAGCCATAAAGCGCTGACTATAGATGTAGGCTATGAAGTGGACGGTGAAACACGTTGGTTTGAGCTTCGTAAATTACCTTTTATAAATGATGACGGTGACTATATTGGTTTACTGGGTTTTGGTCGTGATATTACTAGCCGTAAAGAAGCGGCTCAAGCACTTGAAACTGCCTACAAAGATAAAGGTAAGTTTATTGCTACGCTAAGCCACGAGCTGCGTACTCCGCTTAATGGTATTGTTGGTTTAACACGAATGCTGCTTGATACTGATTTAAACAAGCAGCAGCGTAGTTGGGGTAATACTATTTTTTCGAGCGCTGAAACACTCGGTAATATTTTTAACGATATTATTGATTTAGATAAAATAGATAGAGATCAGCTCGATATAGCGACCAACTCTATTAATGTGTCAGACTTTATAAACGATGTAGTTAACTTTGCGGGTTTAATAGCAGAGCAAAAAGAACTTGAGTTTGATATTGAGCGCAATGGCATGCTTGATATTTATGCACAGCTCGATCCGACTCGTTTACGTCAAGTTGTTTGGAACTTAATTAATAACGCCGTTAAGTTTACTCAGCAAGGCAAAGTAACACTCGAATGTAGCCGAGAAAATCGTGTAGAAGGCCCATGGTTAGTTATTAAAGTGTCGGATACAGGTCAAGGTATTCCGCCGGAGCAGCTTGCTCATATATTTGATATGTATTACAAAGCTCCTGATTTAAAAGGTACTAATGCCATAGGCTCTGGTATTGGTTTAGCTGTAACTAAGGCACTTGTAAGTGCAATGAAAGGGATAATTACAGTAAATAGTACTGAAGGCGAAGGCAGCTGCTTTACAGTGCAAATACCACTTAGTTTATGCGTAGCACCAACAGAGCAAAGTTATGTTGGCCGTGGTTTGTATATTCTATTAGTAGAAGATGTACCTCTTAACGCCGAAATTGCTACAAACTTATTAGAGCAACGCGGTCATGAAGTGTTATGGGCTGAAACGGGTGAAGATGCACTCTCGTTTGTTGAAACCGAAGATGACTTAGATTTAGTACTACTTGATATGCAATTGCCAGATATAAACGGTGACGTGGTTGCTAAACAAATACGCTCAGATAGCCACTTTGATAAGCTCCCAATAGTTGCTTTAACAGCTAATGTACGCAGTGCTGAAAAAGAGCTTGAAGGTATTTCAATACAAGGAGCGCTTGCCAAACCAATTAATACAGTGAAGCTTGATAAAATGCTGGCTGACTTATTTGGTATTAAGCAAAGTGAATGCACAGAGCCACAGTTAAAAGTAAGTGAAGAAGCCCTTGAGAGTATTGATGGACACTTATTAGATATTGAAACAATAGAAGACTTTGTAAATTCGATGGGCTTAGTTGTGTTTAGACGCAGTAGCCAGCTATTCGAAAAGCTAAGTCCGCAGTATCAGCAAGAGTTACTTATTTCATTAACTGCCGGCGATAGAGAAGAATATGAATCAGTAGCGCATAAGCTTAAAGGTGCTGCTGGATCAGTCGGCCTAAATGATGTGCAGCTTCATGCCAAAACAATGGAGCATGGTGCGATTGATGAATCTGATGAAGTGTTAAAGCAGTGGTTAGATGTTCTATCAGATAAAATAAATGAAGGACAAAAAACCCTTCATTTATTTTTACAACAATTAGAGTAAAGCTAATTTACTCTAATTAAGCGTCAATTTTACCGATAAAGCGGTAACCTTCACCATGGATGGTGCTGATTAACTCAGACGTTGAGTTATCACTTTCAAAATGCTTACGAATGCGACGAATAGTAACGTCAACAGTACGGTCATTAGCACGAAGCTCACGGCCCGTCATATGCTTAATTAATTGCTCACGGCTGAAAATACGACCTGGAGAATCAAGCATTAAACGAAGTGCTCTATACTCACCTTTTGGTAAACGTTTTGCGTCGCCATTTGGAGAAGTAAGACAACGGCTGTTTTCATCAAGTTCCCAACCATTAAATGTAATAACACCATTTGTTTCTAGTGCAGACTCTTCACCGCCTAAAGCAGTACGAGTAATTAGGTTGCGAGCTCTAATAGTTAATTCACGCGGGTTGAATGGCTTAGTAACATAGTCATCTGCACCAATTTCAAGACCTAAAATACGGTCAACATCGTTGTCGCGACCAGTTAGGAATATAAGGCCTACTTTACGCTTTTGGCGTAATTCACGGGCTAAAATAAGACCGTTTTTACCAGGAAGGTTGATATCCATAACTACAAGATTAACGTCATCGTTATTTGTAAGCTTGTCATGCATATCATCGCCATCAATGGCTTCAATAACTTTGTACCCTTCAGCTTCAAATAAACTAACTAGGTTCAGTCGAGTTACGTCTTCATCTTCTACGATTAGAATGACTGGCGTTTGCATTATTAATTAACCTTTTGGAATATTTTATTTATAAAAAACCGGTGATGAACTTATAACCGATTACTAGAGATTATAGGATTATACCCATTTGTTAACAAGGAAAAAACAAATTGGATAAAAATAAAACAGCAGGGTGTCCAAAGTCTACTAAAAAGGGCAGTGCAAAAACTACTGTTTAATTGATATATACGTAGATGTAGTCATTTGAATCATAAAGTCGAAGCCATTTTCCTTTGATAATTGATACATCATTCAATCAAGCAAGGTATTTAAAATAATCAGACTAATTCAAAGCAAAACTATATCACTTTCTAACTTTTCATCAATATATGTGATACAGCAAAGATAAAAAAGTTCATAAATCGCTTGGTAATATTTATTTAAGGTAATTAAATAATGTTACGCGCTTATCACATGCCTCATTAATGAGGTCATTAAATGCTAATTCAAGGATGAATTTTAAATATATGTACTTTTTAGTGATCTTTATTTAAGGAATAGTAATTATAAAGCGAGCACCGTGTTCTTCTTCAAGATCAAACATTACTCTTCCGCCAAGCGCTTGTGTTACTAGGTTATAAACTAAGTGCATCCCTAAGCCACTTGCACCTTGCCCGCGCTTTGAAGTTACAAAGGGGTCAAAAATTCTATTTTTAATGTTTTTATCAACGCCTAGGCCATTGTCAGAATAAACGATTGTTAATTTCTTCCCTACCAGCTCTACGTCAAAGCGAATTTCGTTGTTTTCTTTACCTATAAATCCATGAATTACAGAGTTCATAAGTAACTGTTGAAACACCTGCTGTAGAGGTTCTGACTTACTATGAATGATTAAGTCGTTCGGACAGTTAATAGTAACAATAGGCTTTTTAGACAGTAAATCAGATTGAATTGATGTTAAAACGTCAGTTATTAATGTATGTACATTAATATAGGTATTAACACCGTCGTCTTGGATTACGGCTACTTTTTTAAAGTTGGATATAAGGTCTGCGGCGCGATTTAGGTTACGATAGATTAAATCTAAGTTTTCTATGCCTTCATCTATAAAGCGTTTTAGGTGGCTTGAAGTCAATTTTTTATCATTAAAGCTTTGTTGTATATCTGCTAATTTATCGCGAAGTAAGGTTGAGCCTGTAATCCCAAGCCCTATTGGTGTATTAACTTCATGTGCAACACCTGCCACCATTTGCCCTAAAGACGCCATTTTTTCGTTTTCAACAATTTGTGTTTGATACTGGTGCATTCGCTCAAGGGTTGATAAAAGCTCTTGATTTGCTTCTCTGAGAGCGATTGTTCTCTGGTTTACTTTTTCTTCAAGACTTTGGTTTAGCTGTTTTATTTCCTGTTTATCTTTTTCGTGGCGCTCAAGTTGCCTTTTTGTGCGTGCAAGCATGATATTTAAGCTATTTGAAAGAGCGGTTATTTCTTTTACATCAGTTACTGGCGCTCGCGCATCGTAGTTATGATTTTTAGATACATCTTGCAATAACATACTTAATTGTTCTATCGGTTTAGCTATTCGTCGTTGAACTTTTGCTGCGATAAAGTACACAACTATTAATATTAATAGAGTGAGCAATACATCAATAAATATTTTTTGTTCTATATATACTTCTAAGCTCTCTAGGCTGCCACGCATATAAACATAGCCAATGAGTTTTTCATTATTATAAATAGGGCGAGTTAGCTCTATATGTGCACTCGTAATACGTGGGGTGGCTAGCTCATCTACACTGTCTATTCTCAGTGGAACTGGAGGCGTTTTTTTTGCATTAAAGCTAATAAAAAAAGCAGGTTTTTGAGATGCTTTTTCTATTGAGTAAATATGTATGTTTTTTACAAGAGGAATATTTTCAAAGGACTTGAGGCGTTTCTCTTCAGTTTTTCTATCATCTTCAGCTACTGATTTAGCAGCATCGAAAGCTACAATTTCAGAAAGTATAACGAGTTTATTAATAATTAATTGCTTTTGCTCTTTAACACTCAAGTACGTTGAAATAGAAATAGATAGCGATAAACAAATAGCTGTAATAAGCATAATTAAATTTATGAGTGCTTTACGAATGCTACTTTGATGAACTTTTTTAGGCATTATTTCATTATCGCCTGAATTAATTTTAATTATTTAGAATTTTAGTTTAGCAAAAAAGAAGGAAAGTGAAGGGTAAAAACTAAATTAATTCTTATATTTATTCGAAAGTTAGATTAAGCACGTTTGTGCTTAATCATTGTATAGAGTTAAATTAGCTACTGTACACAGCAAATTTATTGTTCTTAAAAACGGTTTGATAGCTCTCAAATTGCGTTTCCAAAATAGGTGGGTATTTTAAAAAGCTGTTAGCGACGATATTTAGCTTTCCAACTTTAGTTAAATGCTGTTTTGCATTTGCTAAAAATGTTTCTGCTACTGTGTAGTCGGTTGCAATACCAGTATGAAAAGGTGGATTGCTAATAATTAAATCAAATTTACCGGTGATACTTTTAAGGCCGTCGCTTAATATAGCTTCGCCTTTGATGTTGTTAAGCTTTAAAGTTTGCTCTGTTGCATAAGTTGCCAGTGCACTTACATCACTACACACAAACTCAAGAGATGAGTTGTGTAGCCCTAAAAAGGTCGCGATTAAGCCAGCACCACAACCAAAGTCGAGAACCCTACCTTGCTTAATTGTTGGTGCGTTTTCGAGTAGAACTTTCGTTCCTATATCTAAACTACCGTGATTAAACACTCCAGGAATACTGATCGCTGTAAACTCGGTGTCGGCAACATTAACGACAAACTTTTTATGATAAGTCGTAATATCAAAGTGAGGGTGTTTAGAAATTTCAGCAAATGAATAAAGAACGCAATGCTTTGCTGAATCAATTTTGTTACTAAACTCAGCTTTACCCGCTAATTGCTTTTCAATTGATTTAACACCACTTTTGTTTTCACCAACAACTAATAGCTCGGCATCATCAGTAATAGCAGAACGAATATTATCAAGTGCCATTAATAACTCTGGTTTTGATTTAGGGTAGTAAAGAATAACTAAATCGTAGTCGTTACCAGGTATTGTGTGGCTTACATGAATATCAACATTTTTGGTGTTTTTAGCAAACTCCCCGTTAGCATGATTGTAACTAAACGCAGTTATCTTACTTTGCGGGTTCAGTTTTTTAAGCTCTGTTAAAAAGCCATCTTGAACAAAGTTGACCACCAAGATAGATTTGCCCGTTAGTGCCTCGCTATTACGAAGTAACAGTAAACTTGGGTTGGTTAATACGCTCATAAATGGCTTTGCCTTACAGTATGTTGAGTTTTATTAAAAATAAAAGTGAGTGTTTAAAGTTACAAATTACTCAGTGCGTTCAAACATTAAATCCCACACGCCGTGACCTAGGCGATGTCCGCGCTGCTCAAACTTAGTAAGCGGGCGCAAATCTGGACGAGGAACATAATCATTTGTTTCTGATTGGTTTTTAAAACCAGGCGCTACATTCATAACTTCGAGCATATGCTCTGCGTAATTTTCCCAATCTGTTGCCATATGAAAAACACCACCCATTTTAAGTTGGGCTCTTAGCTTTTCAACAAATTCAGTTTGTACAATACGGCGTTTGTGATGACGCTTTTTATGCCAAGGATCTGGGAAAAACAACTGTAGTGTTGTTAAGCTTTCATTAGGTATGCAATCTGCAAGTACTTCAACTGCATCGTGTTCAAAAATGCGTAAGTTGGTAACGCCTGCTTCATCGGCATCCATTAAACAAGCACCAACGCCTGGGCGGTGTACTTCAATACCAATAAAGTTTAGGTGGGGAGCATTTGCTGCCATTTCGACAAGCGACTTACCCATACCAAAACCAATTTCTACTACTACATCGTTGTTGTTGCCAAAAACTTCGCTTAAATCAAGCATACCGTTTTTATGCTCTAGGCCCATTGTTGGCCAGCATTTTTCGATTGCAGCGGCTTGGCCTTTGGTTAATCGACCTTCGCGTTTTACAAAACTACGAATGGTGCGGATGTATTTACCTTCTTGCTTAGCTTGCTCAAGGTTAGTGTTGCTTGATTCACTCATATTATTGGCCTGACAAAAACAATGTGTTTAAAAATGGTTGCATATTATCCCTGACCGAGACCGCAATCACAAGTATTAGCTGGTTTTACACTCCGTATAGCTTGATCTTTTTGTTAACTGCAATAGACTGAGCCGCCATTGGGCATCAGTAAAAGTTAAAAATGTTGGATTTAAATAAAGAACAGTCAGGCTGGTTTTCTAATCAAGTTGTTGATTGGTATCACCTTCATGGGCGTAAAACACTCCCGTGGCAGCTAGGTAAAACACCTTATAAAGTGTGGGTGTCTGAAGTGATGCTGCAGCAAACCCAAGTTATTACTGTTATTCCATACTTTGAAAAGTTTATGCAAAGCTTTCCAGATATTATCGCTTTAGCTGATGCGGATGAAGACTTAGTACTGCATCACTGGACCGGCTTAGGGTATTACGCTCGTGCGCGTAACTTACACAAAACAGCTAAAATAGTGCGTGACAAATACCAAGGTGAGTTTCCGAAAACACTCGATGAAGTAATAGATTTACCAGGAATAGGGCGCTCTACTGCAGGGGCTGTTTTATCATTGTCGCTTGGGCAGCATCACCCTATTTTAGATGGGAACGTGAAGCGAGTTTTAGCGCGCTATTTTATGGTTGAGGGCTGGTACGGCGTTAAAAAAGTCGAAAACCAGCTTTGGCATTTATCAGAGCAGTTAACACCTAAAAATAATGTCACCGAATTTAATCAAGCTATGATGGATTTAGGGTCTAGCGTTTGCTCACGCAGTCGGTTTGATTGCGAGGCTTGCCCATTAAATTCAGGTTGTGGTGCTTTTAATGCAGGTAAAGTAAAAGAGTTTCCACATTCTAAACCTAAAAAAGCAGTACCAAAGAAGAGTTGTCATCAGTTAATTGTTCAGTGCGGCGATAAAGTGCTTATGGAAAAACGCCCTAACAGCGGTATTTGGGGAGGACTATTTGGCTTTTTTGAATTTAATGAGTATAAAGAGCTTGAGGTGTTTTTAGCTCAGCAAGGGTTAGAAGTTGATTTGGAAGAGCTTGAAGCATTTATTCATGTGTTTTCACACTTTGAGCTGACTATTAGCCCGCATGTGCTCAATGTTGAGAAAATACCTGATGTAGTAAATGATAAACAATTGGTCTGGTATCCGCTTGATCAATCAATAGAGGTTGGCTTAGCAGCGCCAACTAAAAAGTTGGTTAAACAAATTACAGCAATAGTATAGAATAGCTCCATATTTAGCGTTAGAGAGAATCAATCATGGCACGTACAGTATTTTGTCAAAAGTTACAAAAAGAAGCCGAAGGGCTTGGCTTTCAGTTATACCCTGGTGAAATTGGTGAAAAGGTTTTTAATAACATCTCTAAAGAAGCTTGGAGCCAGTGGCAACATAAGCAAACAATGCTTATTAACGAAAAGCATTTGAATATGATGGATCCAGAGCATCGCACGTTTTTAGAAGAACAAATGGTTGGTTTTTTGTTTGAAGACAAAGATGTAGAAATTGAAGGTTATCGACCGCCTGAAAAGTAATTTTTAGACATAAAAAAGGGCTGATTAGCCCTTTTTTATGTCTAAAGCATAGTTATATTAATCTGCAAGTTCATCTTCTTGCTGTGCTTGGGCTGTTCTAACTTGTTCTTTTAAAAATTGAGCTGCCTTGGAGTATTCAATTTCTAACTTATCTCTTAAGTCTATTAATTCATCGGTTGTGAGATCACCTTCTTTACATTTATCTTCAAATGCACTTGAAAGATCGGCCACCGTTTGGGCACCAATGGTTTTGGAGATAGATTTTAATTGGTGACAGCCTTCAATAATCTCATCTAAATCGTTAACCATTACCCCTGAGTTAATACTCTTAATTAAGCTTTGGCTTTGTTCTAAATACATTTTGAAAAAGCGGATTTGCTTAGCGTCATCACCATTTATGTATTTAGCAACTGCTTCCATATCAATAGGTAGCGCAGTTGCTTGGTGAATAATCACATTTTGATTTTGGCTTTGCTTATCGCTCCAACGTTTTAGAGTGTCTTCTAATGCGTTTAGCTCTATGGGTTTGGTAATGAAGTCGTTAATACCTACCGCTAAACAACGTTCTTTTTCGCCTTTAAGCGCATTTGCTGTTACAGCAATAATGTAAGGCTGTGCATCAATAGACTCTAATAGCTCAGCTTCATTACGAATTTTTTCAACCATATCGTAACCTGACATTTTAGGCATGTGTAAGTCGGTTAAAATAAGCGAATAATCACCTTTTCTCCACATATCTAAGCCTTCTTCACCGTTGTTGGCTATTTCAACGCCAAAGCCTAGTATGTGTAGTTGATCGGTCAGCACTTGCTGGTTTAGGAGGTTATCTTCAACCAGTAAAATCAATTTATTTGATTTACGAGCCTGCTCAACATTTAAATAGTTATTAAGTGTTTTGGTTTTTTTAATTTGCTTAGGAGTATGCAGCCCAGCAGCCACCAAAATAGACAGCATAAAGTTAGATTTACATAAAGGAGAAGCATTAATATAAAAAATATTTTTATGATTTATAGCTGCTTCATCAAGCTTGCTTAGTACAACAACTTGTTGGTTATAATCTTCTAATGAATAAAATAAACGTCTTAGCAGCGCGTTTGTTTTATCCATATTGTCTATGCCATCAGCCACCCAAATAATATCTTGCGCATGCTGATATTCTTCAGCTTCTTCTTCAGTATGTACATAAGTAATTTTAGCGCCCATAAAAGATAAGTAGCGGTACATTACTTTTTCACGTTCTAGATGATTACTAACTACAATAATCCTCTTACCATTTAATGCACCTTTGTGTGCGTACTTAATTTTTCCCGATGTACTAAATGGTAATTCAACAGTAAATTCACTGCCAATTCCTGTATGGCTAGTTACATGAATAGTCCCTAGCATAAGCTCAGTTAAGCTTTTACAAATAGAAAGACCTAAACCTGTCCCTCCGTATTCGCGGGTAATCGAGTTTTCGGCTTGAATAAACGGATTAAATATTTCGCGTAGTTGTGCCTGCGACATGCCTTTACCGTTATCAGTTACGCAAAAGCGTAAAGTAAAGTGATCGGTAGTATTATGTACCACCTCTACTGATATTTTTACATGGCCTTGAGTTTTTTCATCAGTGCTCGTAAATTTAATTGCGTTGCTACATAGGTTATACAGAACCTGACGTACACGTACGCTATCACCGGTAAGATTTATAGGAATGTCTGGTGCTATTGCTAGCTCTAAATCAAGCTCACGTTTTTTAGCAACAGAGGAAAGTACTCGAGCAACTTCTTCAATAGTATCGGTTACCGAAAACGGGATAGGGTCAATATTTAGTTTTCCAGCCTCAATTTTAGAAAAGTCTAAAATATCATCCAAAATGCTCAATAGCGAGAATGCTGATTCACGAATAATCGTACTTAAGCGATGCTGGGCGCCATCAAGCTCGGTCTGGCGCAGTAAATCAATAGTCCCTATAACGCCGTTCATTGGCGTTCTTATTTCATGACTCATTGTTGCTAGGAAGGTTGTTTTAGTTTCGCTTGCTCGCTCAGCTTTTAATGTGGCTTGCTCAAGCGCTAAAGTACGATTTTGTACTTCGCCTTCTAGACTATTTTGTAATTTATAAAGTTCTTTTTGTGCAGCATCACTCTCACTCATTGCACTTTGTACTTTTTGCAATAATAGATTGATGTGTTTTGCAACTACACCTAGGCCAATATCGAGTTGCTCGTCAACATTACTATTGTAATTAGCATCGTCGGTGATTGCCTGCAGCTCTTGCGTAAGAGTGTCAGTGCTTTTACGTAAGCGAATATTAATGTACATATTAAACATTAAAGTAAGTATAAATAATGCAGCAACACACGCTATAGCAATTATATAAGCAATTACTTGAGAATCTTGAGTGCTTAAAGGTGTGGAAGGTAAATTTTGCTTAATGATAAGCTCGCCAATTGGCTGATCGTTCAGCAGTAGTAAGTGATGCAGGATACCTTCTTCAACTAAGTGCTTTTCAGTTTTAACAGAAGCGATGGCTGGTTTACTGCTGCTATATACCAACTGAGTATCTGATGTAGCATTGAAGCGATATAAAGTATATTCAAAGTCATTATCTAATAAATGTGTTAAATCGAGTAACTGCTTTACTTTACCTTGACCGTACATAGTTAATGCATCAACCATAGGCAAATCTAATCTATCGGCGAGCGTTACTATATTAACCGGCGGTTTGGATTGAGCTGTGCTAACTTGAGTTTGCGCGTAGAATGAATGGGCAACAATTGCAAGTGCTGTTACAGCAATATTAATGCTCAAAAAAAGAGGCAGTAGGCCTTTTACCGGTGAAGAGAATTTACTCTGCATTTAACGTTCCCTGGTTGGTATATTTAAATACAATAAGTCTTTATTGTATTATTGCAGTAATCGTAACATTTACGAAAAATAATTCACTACGTTTTTAGTCTGATTTAGTTATATTTATTCATAGTTATAGTCTGATTTGTGGTAAAAATGAACGTTATTAATAAAAAACGCACTGAGTTGCTTGAAAACCGTTCAAACAGTTATAAAGAATAAAAAAAAAGTTGACTTGTAAGGGCAAAACTCGTTTAATACGCCGCACGCCCAGATAGCTCAGTCGATAGAGATGAGTGGGAATTGCATTGAAAACCCTTTAAGGTTTTTAATTAGCACTGTTAAAGTGCCTCGATAGCTCAGTCGGTAGAGCAGAGGATTGAAAATCCTCGTGTCCGTGGTTCGATTCCGCGTCGAGGCACCATTTATTAAAGTAGTGGTGTTTAATAAAAAGTTTAAACATTATTACGCGTGCCTTAGCACACAGTTTTGTGTGCCGACTTAGCTCAGCTGGTAGAGCAACTGACTTGTAATCAGTAGGTCAACCGTTCGACTCGGTTAGTCGGCACCATTTATAAAGCTAAAAGTTAAATAATTATTTTACTTTTAGTTAGCACAGTTTATGTGCCTCGATAGCTCAGTCGGTAGAGCAGAGGATTGAAAATCCTCGTGTCCGTGGTTCGATTCCGCGTCGAGGCACCATTTACTATAAGTTCTCAATCTTTAAAATTGAACGTGCCTTAGCACACAGTTTTGTGTGCCGACTTAGCTCAGCTGGTAGAGCAACTGACTTGTAATCAGTAGGTCAACCGTTCGACTCGGTTAGTCGGCACCATTTTTAAAACTAGAGTTAAATATTTTTATCTTTAGTTAGCACAGTTTATGTGCCTCGATAGCTCAGTCGGTAGAGCAGAGGATTGAAAATCCTCGTGTCCGTGGTTCGATTCCGCGTCGAGGCACCATTTATTTTAAAGCCTTGCTTATGCAAGGTTTTTCTATTTTAAGTGCTTTATAAAAGTTCTCAATCTTTAAAATTGAACGTGCCTTAGCACACAGTTTTGTGTGCCGACTTAGCTCAGCTGGTAGAGCAACTGACTTGTAATCAGTAGGTCAACCGTTCGACTCGGTTAGTCGGCACCATTTATTTAAAAGCCTCGCTTATAGCGGGGCTTTTTTGTATCTGGAATTTATTCAACGTCATTATGGATAAAATGTTCCATATTAATTGGATTGTTTCTCTCTTTTTCTATTGCCGTATTTTGCGCACAATTATCTCATCGAAAAGCAAATACCTTTGCTTATATGTTTTCAACCTGAGATAGGGGAAGTTTATGACTCAAGATATTACCCATTACGCAAAAAATAGACAGTCAGCTAAAGCGTACAATCCAACTAAAAAGATCTCTGCTGACAATATTGAAAAAATTAAAGAGTTACTTAGATTTAGCCCTTCAAGTGTTAACTCACAACCTTGGCATTTTATACTCGCGTCTAGTGACGAGGCTAAAGCCAAAATAGCTAAATCAACAGAGCGTTTATTTCCATTTAATAAAAAGTCAATTTTAGATGCATCACATGTACTCGTGTTTGCTAGTAAGTTAGATATTGAACAAGACTATTTATTACGTGTTTTAAAGCAAGAAGAAAAAGATGGCCGTTTTGTAGCAGATCCAGTCGTATTTAAAGATCGCATGCTTGTTGGCCGTAACATGTTTATTAACTTGCACAAACAAGATTTTAAAGATGTTCAGCATTGGATGGATAAGCAAGTTTATTTAAACCTAGGCGCATTTTTACTGGGTGTATCTACCTTAGGAATTGATGCAACGCCAATGGAAGGAATTGAAGTTAGCGTACTTGATGAAGAATTTGGTTTACGCGAAAAGGGTTATTCAAGCTTAGTTGTTGTGCCTTTGGGATATAGCGATGATAAAAATGACTTTAATGCCACTCTTCCAAAGTCACGTTTAGAGTATTCAGAAATTTTAACTGAAGTTTAATTTTTACTTACTGCATTGGTTTAACTGATGCATCGCTAATCTCTTTGGAGCTAATTATGATCACGCAAATAGTTAAATTTAATATTAAAGATGAATACATCAATCAATTCAAAGCACTGCTTGAAGATGATAAGCAAGGCGCTAAAGCCGAAACTGGCTTACTAGAAATGCGCTTATATCAAGATAAAAACACATCGGGTGTATTTTTTGCTTATGAGCGTTTTGAAGATCAAAATGCAGTTGATTACCATGGCGCTCAAGGGTATACACAAGCTTTATTACAAGTGTTACCAGAAATTAGCCAATCAGCACCAGAGGTTATGCTTCTTGAAAACACTGCTCCCGCACCACTTCACGAAAGTAATCCAAAAGCTATAAGCCCAGAAGACGATGTGTTTATTTTATTTTTTATATTTAAAATTAAGCCAAGTTTTAAAGATCAGTTAATAAAACGTTTTGAAACGCATGTAGAGCATACTCGTAGCCAAGAGTCGGGTAATCTAGTGTTTGACTTATATAGCATTGAAAACAACAACGACACATTAGTTGTATACGAACATTGGCGAAATGAGTCGGCCCTTTGGGATATTCACTTTAATCAGCCGTACGCGCTAGAAACAGCAAAACTATTAGAGCAAGCTGTTATTGGTGATATGAAACAGTACATGAGCTTTGTTACTGAAATTTAAGCTTCTTTCAATTCGCTATAATACTGTCTTGTTAGTGACCTATTTTATTATTGCGTCAATAGGTTGCTAATTTAATACAGTGTGTACAACTTCCCACCTAGCAAATGTTATGCGTTATGACATTTGCTTTTTAATATTTAAACCTGAACAAACCCTCATTTTTACCGTATAACTGGCTATTATGTTAATTCATCGCTAGCTATGTAATGCTATGTAATGTTATGTAAAGTAGGTTGAGCAAAATTTGTCAAAGTGCTTGAATTAACCTCATAAATAGCAGTAATTCAGGTTTAATTATGATTTGGCAATGCAAGCCAACCCTATTGGCAATTAGTGTGATGCTGCTTAGCGGCTGTGCGAGTGATTTAAACCCGTCGCAGCGCATGCAAGCGCCCAATAATATGCCACAGCAATGGCAACAAGAGGCATCAAGCTCGGCATTAAAAGTGCAAGAGCAATGGCTTACACAATTACAAAACCCTACGCTTAATAAATTTGTACAACAGGCACTTAAAAATAACCAACAGCTTTTACAAACTAGCTACGATGTAGAAATTCAAAAACAGCAATTAATTGTATCTGGTGCAGCTCTTTGGCCTAGTCTCGATTTATCGACCCGTACAAGCCGCAGTAAAGACAATCGCCCTGTAAGTTATAATAACGCGAGCTCTGTAAGTTTAGATTTAACGTACGAAGTTGATTTATGGGGTAAGCTTACTGATTCAAAACGCGAAGCTAATCTTAATTACTTAGCGCAGCAGGCAAGGTTTGAGCAAGCTAAGCAGCAGCTTGTGGCTGATGTAGTAACAGGTTGGTTTGATGTGGTTAGTGCACAGCAACTGCTCGATTTATTTAAACGCCGAGAAGAAAACTCACAACAAAACCTCGATATTATTGAATCGGGCTACCGCCAAGGCATAAACGAAGCACTCGATGTATATTTAGCCCGCAATGAGCTTAATAATGAGCGCTCTCGCATAGCAACGCAAACAGCGAGTCTATCGGCTTCAGCTCGAATACTTGAACGTTTGCTTGGCGAATACCCTAAAGGCGCTATTTCTGCTAGTAGTGACTTGCCAGTTATTAATACTGAGATCCCACTTGGCTTACCTTCAGAGCTTATAACGCGTAAACCTACGTTGCGTGCCAGTTGGTATGAATTATTGGCTGCCGATGCTTCACTTGCGTATGCGCACAAACAACGCTTTCCAAGTTTAAATTTAACAGCTAGCTTAAGTGATAGCACCGACAGAGTAAGCGACTTGTTTTCTCCATCAAGCCTTGCATGGTCGTTATTAGGTAGTATTTCGGCGCCACTTTTTGAAGGCGGACGCTTAAAAGCGAACGAAGAAATAGCGCGCCTTAATATCCAAAAGCAAGAGCAACTTTATTTGCAAACGCTTTACGATGCATTTGGTGATGTAGAAAATGCAATTTCGCAGCAGCAGTCTCTTAAAGCACAATATAGCAGTACTCTTGAAGCGCAAGAAAACGCGCTTGCAGCAGAGCAGCTTTCGTTTGAGCAGTATCAAAGTGGCTTGGTTACCTACACCACAGTGCTTGACGCGCAAGCCAGATCTTTTGATGCGCAAAGCTCCTTAATCGAAATTAAAAATCAATTAATAGCAAATAGAATTAACTTACACGTTGCCCTTGGTGGTGATTTTGCAAAACCCTCAAGCGAACTAAAGAGCAATAACGATGAAAACTAAAACAGCAAAAATTATTATTCCAGCGGTGGTTATTGTTGCCACTATTTTAATTGTTATGTTTATTAGGGGTAATCCACCAGAAGCTAAACGTTTTGGAACGCCGCCTAAGGCTTCTATAAGCGTGGCTGCATTGGAGCTTAAACCACAAAATTACCAAGTGATGATAGACAGCTACGGTACGGTAAAACCG
Organism: Pseudoalteromonas sp. FUC4; assembly: GCF_008370255.1. Taxonomy (GTDB): domain Bacteria; phylum Pseudomonadota; class Gammaproteobacteria; order Enterobacterales; family Alteromonadaceae; genus Pseudoalteromonas. The sequence goes on from NZ_SEUI01000004.1 coordinate 379,537, forward strand.
CGAACGCAAAGTTTGTTAGTCGCTCAAGCATCAGGACAAATAATTGAAGTAAGTGATGAGTTTAGAGAAGGCGGCTTTTTTGGAAAGGGCGATGTACTTTTAAAGCTCGACGATAGAGATCATCAAGCTGAAGTTAAATCTGCACAAGCTAATTTATTAACCGCAGAGCAAGGCTTACTAGAAGAAAAAGCACGTGGGCAGCAAGCTATTACAGATTGGAAGCGCCTTGGCGGCGAAAATCAGGCGAGTAGCTTAGTACTACGTGAGCCACAGTTAGCAGCCGCAGAAGCTGAGGTTTTATCGGCGCAAGCCACACTTGAAAAAGCCATGTTAGATTTAGAGCGCACTGAAGTAACCGCGCCATATGCTGGACGCATCCTCAGCCGTAGTGTCGATTTAGGTCAAGTCGTTAGTGATAATATGCAGCTTGCCACCATTTACGCAATCGACAGTGTAGAAATTCGCTTACCAATTAAAAATAAAGATCTTCCGTTTGTAAATTTACCTGAGCAATATCGCGATGGTGCTAAAAACCAAGCAGGATCTGTAGTTGAGTTTTCATCTGACTTAGTTGGTGAACAAATTTGGCAAGGGCAGTTAGCACGTACCGAAGGTGCTATAGATGAAGGCGCACAACAGCTTTACGTCGTCGCTAAAATTAACGACCCATACAAAGCAACTGCGAATAACCAATACCCGATAAAAATAGGCCAATATATTAAAGCGCAAATTACAGGTAAAACAGTACCTGATGCGTTAATTATTCCTAACAGTACTATTTACCAAGGCACGTACGTTTATATTGTTGAAGGCGATGTACTTAAGCGCAAAGACATTACACTTGCTTGGCAAAATGCCACACAAGCTATGATAAAAACGGGATTAAATGCCAATGATAAACTGGTTATTACTCCACTTGGGCAAGTAAGTTCTGGAACTCAGGTAAGTATTTTAGGTGAGCAAAGCACAGAGCGAACTAAAGGGGAAAGTGCGCAGGGGCAAGGCAGAGGAAAACGCATGTCACGAGAGCAGCTTGAGGAAAAAGCAAAAGAATTAGGTATTAGTGTTGATGAGCTAAAAAAACGTCGCGCAGCAAAGCAAGGAGATAAGCCATGATAGCTTGGTTTGCCAAAAACCATGTTGCTGCTAACTTACTGCTAGTAACGTTGTTACTGTCGGGACTTTTTAGTTTATCGACTAAAATACCGCTTGAGGTATTTCCATCATTCGAAACCGACATGATAAGCGTAAATGTGAGTTTGCGCGGTTCAACACCAGAAGATGTGGAACAAGGCGTAACGATTCGAATAGAAGAAGCCGTTCAAGATTTAGAGGGGATAAAGCAAATATTTAGTCGCTCTTCTGAGGGCTCAGGCTCTGTAACAATTGAAGTAGAAAGCGGCTACGATCCTCGTGAGCTACTTGCTGATATAAAAAGCCGAGTAGATGCAATTAATACCTTCCCTGCGGATGCAGAAAAGCCAATTGTGGCACTTGCAGAGCGAATTCGTGAAGTAATAGCCGTTACAGTCTCGAGTGACTACGGCGAAAAAGAAACACGTGAGTACGCAGAAACAGTTCGCGATGAAATTCTACGCTTACCTAATGTAACGCAGGTAGAGCTAAGTGGCGTACGCGATTACGAAATTGCCATAGAGGTAAGCCAAGACGTTCTTCGCCAGTATGATTTAAGCCTTGCACAAATATCGAGTGCTATTGCTAACTCAAGCTCTGACATTTCTGCAGGTAACTTAAAAACAGAAGGCGGGGACGTACTTATAAGCTCTAAAGGGCAAGCGTACCGTAAAGATGAATTTGCTAGCATAGTTGTTAAAAATCAAGCCGATGGCACTATTATTCGTTTAGGCGACATAGCAATAATTAAAGATGACTTTGAAGAGACCCCTGTACGCACTCGCTTTAATGGTAAACAAGCTGCATTTATCGACGTATATAGAATTGGTCCACAAAGCGCTATTACAGTAGCTGACGATGTTAAAAACTATATAAAAGAGCAGCAAAGCTCGCTTCCTCAAGGATTCGAACTTAGTTACTGGGATGATGATTCAGAACTTGTTAAAAGCCGTATTTCTACCCTTACTACCAATGCTTTACAAGGCGGTATTTTGGTACTAGCTTTATTGACTTTATTTTTACGCCCTGCAATTGCATTTTGGGTGTTTATTGGTATTCCGGTTTCGTTTATGGGCGCGTTTATAGCGATGCCTATATTTGGCGTAACACTTAATATAATGAGCTTATTCGGTTTTATATTGGTATTGGGCATCGTGGTGGACGACGCCATTGTAACCGGCGAAAACGTCTATACGCATTTAAAAACAGCTAAATCGGGCGAACAAGCCGCTATTTTAGGTACTCAAGAAGTAGCAACACCAGTAACATTTGGTGTATTAACCACTGTTGCTGCATTTCTACCTTTGGCTTTTATTGAAGGGGCGCGTGGTGCCTTGTTTGCACAAATACCGGTAGTAGTTATTCCGGTATTACTGTTTTCATTAATTGAATCTAAATTTGTACTACCAGCGCATTTAAAATATATAAAACTGCGCCACGAAAAAGGTGAACCTTCAAAGCTTGATGTTCTTCAACAGCGTTTTGCAGATGGATTTGAAAACGCGATTTTAAAATACTATCAACCGACTTTAAATTTAGCACTGCGTCATAAATTGGCATCGGTAAGCTTGTTCATAGGTATATTTGTAATAATTTTAACTATGATCACCAGTGGTTGGACAAAGTTTGTATTTTTCCCACGTATCCCAAGCGAAACGATAAAAGTAGAGCTTACGTTGCCTACCGGCACTCCGTTTGAAGTGACTAATAAATATGTGATTGATATGTCGAAAAAAGCGCAGCAATTACAAGAAAAATATCGTGATGCCGATACGGGCGAAAGTGTTATTTTAAATATCTTAGCAACAACTGGCGGGCGAGGAGGTGTTTCTAATTCAGGCTCTGTGCGCTTTGAAATTACACCTGCTGAAAAGCGTGAATCAGACATAGGTTCTAGTGAACTTGCAAGTGAGTGGCGTGATTTAATTGGTGTCATTCCAGGCGCCGAAAGCTTAACGTTTAGAGCCGAAATTGGCCGAAGTTCAGACCCAATTGATGTTCAGCTTAGCGGTACTTCGTTGACTATTTTACAAGATGTGGCTGAGCACATTAAAACCCGTTTATCGACCTATCCAACTGTATTTGATATTGCCGATAGTATGTCTGACGGTAAAGAAGAGTTACAAATAGAGCTTACGCAACAAGGTTTAGCGCTAGGCTTAAACAGAGTAAATGTAGCAGGGCAAGTACGTAACTCGTTTTTTGGCTCAGAAGTACAGAGAATTCAGCGAGGCAGGGATGACGTACGTGTAATGGTACGCCTACCTATTGAAGAGCGTCGCTCAGTTGCTGACTTACAAAACATACTTATTAATACACCTACCGGTGGCTCTGTGCCATTGTCGCATGTGGCAACACTTACTGCAGGGCAAAGCCCATCGACTATTAATCGAATTGATCGTTACCGTACTTTAAATGTAACGGCTGATATCGAAAAAAATAACACTAACATGACTATCCTGCAGGCTGATTTATCTGAGTACCTTGATGGACTAATGCAGCAATACCCTGGAGTAGATTACAAACTAGAAGGCGAAGCTAAAGAGCAACGCGAGTCGTTTGGCTCATTAGCGTGGGCACTCGTATTTGTGTTTTTCATAATTTATGCATTATTAGCAATACCGCTTAAATCTTACTTACAGCCAATTATAGTCATGAGTGTAATTCCATTTGGTATGATAGGTGCTGTAGTAGGGCATTGGATTATGGGTATGGACTTAACCATTATGAGTTTACTAGGTATGCTTGCGCTAACCGGTGTGGTAGTAAATGACTCACTTGTACTGGTCGACTTTATTAATAAAAAGCGCAGTGAAGGCGGTAAAGTTCTCGATGCTATAAAGCTTGCAGGTGCATCACGTTTTCGCCCAGTAATGCTAACCAGCTTAACAACCTTCATTGGTTTAATGCCGCTATTATTTGAAAAAGCGACTCAGGCGCAGTTTTTAATCCCAATGGCGGTAAGTCTAGGGTTTGGTATTATTTTTGCGACCTTTATTACTTTATTGTTAGTACCAATAAATTACATGCTAATGGAGCGTTTTCAAGGTTGGTTTAAATAGGTCATTATTAAAAGCGTTCAAGGAAGCTGTGAGTAAGAAATTGCTTGCAGCTTTTTTTTGCCAAAAATTATAAAAATAATGTACGAAGGTGTAGCAAAAAAAATGAATAAGTAATAAGAGGGAGTATAAAAATAAGAAGGTGTTCCCCAAGATACGGTACCCGGTTTCAGTCCTGAAACCAGAAGGTTTCAGGGCGGAAATCTGCGGTCTACCGTAGGCTTCTCGGTACATGCCGAGCTTGCACAATAGTAGACGAACAAAAATCCTGGTATAAAATTTATCGGCTCAGGGACTTAACCAAGCTCCGGTACCCCAGGGAACAATTTAAGTATATAAGACATAATCCAATCCTTAAACCCTAAACGTAAAAAATTAAACCGTTCGCTTAGTTTTCCCACAGCTTTAACTCATCATTTACTTTATCGCATGGTTTTTGAGCTTGATCATACAATTAATTGGAGTTGCTTTTTATCGAGTGGTAGCATTGGTTTAACTAGCAAAGTGAAGATATAAACATGAGCGATTTACCAGATTACGAAAAAGCCCAGCTGCTTTTAGAAAAAAATGAAATTTTTGTATCACCTGCAGAAGCCCACGGCGTTATTAGTGGCTTATTAGCATGTGGGTTGAGTATTGACGATAAAGAATACTTAGGCTTATTAAGCGACGTATTTAACGATGGTGAATCGTTTAGTAACGATTTAAAGCAATTTTTTGGCACTATTTATAAACAAGTAGTTGCAAGCTTTAACGATGAAGCCTTTGCGTTTGATTTATTTTTACCAAGTGATGACGAAACACTCATCGATCAGGCAAATGGCCTCGTATCATGGGTTGCAGGCTTTATGCTTGGCTTTGGTTTAAAGCAAAAAGATTACGGTAAGTTATCGGCAGATGTTAAAGAGGTTATTAGTGATTTTAGCGAAATCACTCGTCTAGATACCACCTTTGAAGAAACCGAAGAAGACAGTAATGCGCTTCATGAAGTGATTGAGTACGTGCGTGTGTCGGCACTACTGTGTTTTGCAGAGTTAGGTAAAGAGCAAAAAGCACAAACAACTAAAAAAACTCTGCATTAGACATTCACTTTTAAAACAGCAAAACGGGTTGGTAAATAATGGTTGAAATAGATAAGTCAGAATTTAAAGCACGTCGCGAGCGCTTACTTGCACAAATGGATGCAAACAGTGTGGCAATTATTCCTGCCGCCAGTGAAGTAACCCGCAGCCGCGACACTGAATATGCTTTTAGACAAGATAGCGACTTTTTTTACTTAACCGGTTTTAATGAACCCGATGCTGTTTTAGTGCTTAGTAATAACAGCGATATACCTAGTACGCTCTTTTGTCTTGATAAAGATAAACTAGCCGAAATTTGGCATGGCCGCAGAATAGGTTTTGATAAAGCTAAAAGCGACTACTTGTTTGATGAAGCTTACCCGCTAAGTGAGTTAAACGATAAGCTAGTAACTATGCTAACTGAAAAAGATGCAATTTATTTTGCACAAGGCGCTTATCCTTCATTTGATACTAAAGTGTTTTCGTTACTAGGTACGCTTAGAAGTGGTGCGCGAAAAGGCCTTAAAGCACCGGGTACTTTAAAAGAAATACGTGGCCTTATTCATGAGATGCGTTTGTTTAAATCGCCAAGCGAAGTAAATGTTATGCGTGAAGGCTGTGAAATTAGTGCCCGCGGACACATGCGCGCTATGCGCTATTCACATGTTGGGGCTACTGAATTTCAGCTAGAGGCAGAGCTGCATCATCATTATGCAATGAACGGTGCACCACACCCAGCTTACGGAACTATTGTTGGTAGTGGCGATAACGCTAATATTTTGCACTACACACAAAATAGTGATGTGCTCAAAGACGGCGACCTAGTATTAATTGACTCTGGTTGTGAGCTACAAGGCTACGCAGCTGATATTACGCGTACTTTTCCCGTAAATGGACAATTTAGCGAGCCGCAAGCCGCGCTTTATAACATTGTACTTAAGGCGCAAGAAGTGGCTTTTGAAGAGGTTAAACCCGGTGGGTTTATGTCGCACGCTAATAAACGTGCAATGGAAGTAATGACTCAAGGTTTAATCGAACTCGGTATTTTAACCGGCGACTTTGATGAATTAATGGCAAAAGGAGCGTGCAAAGAATACTACATGCACGGGCTCGGGCATTGGCTTGGTTTAGATGTTCACGATGTAGGTGATTACAAACAAAATAATGTTGAACGCGCATTTGAGCCGGGTATGGTACTCACTATAGAGCCAGGGCTTTATATAAGCGAAGATTCAAACGCACCGCAGCAATACAAAGGTATAGGTATTCGTATTGAAGATAACTTACTTGTCACTGAGTCGGGGCACGAAAACTTAACTCAAAGCGTACCTAAAACCATAAACGATATAGAAGCACTTATGCAAAGCGCTAAAAGCGCATAAGCTTGGAGAGTAAAGTGGCTAAGCAGTTTGATGTTGTAGTTATTGGGGGCGGGCTTGCAGGAGCTAGTTGCGCGCTAAGTATTGCTAAAACAAACCCTTCACTCACTATTGCGGTAGTAGAAGCAAATCAAGTAACGGGTGATTACCACCCAAGCTTTGACGACAGAAGCATAGCGCTTGCTCAGCAATCGGTTGAGTATTTACAGCGCTTAAATTTGTTTGATAAAACCGCATCGTATACTGCGGCAATAAAAAAAGTAAGCGTGTCGGATCGCGGTCACTTTGGTAAAGCACATATTAGTTGCGACGAGTTTGCTAAGCCTTCATTAGGTTATGTAGTTGAAGTAAACCCGTTTGGCCGAGCACTCTATCAGCGGTTAACACAGGCGAGTATCTCACTTTATTGCCCCGACAGCGTAAGCACCATTAAGCAAAGCCTAAACAGTAACGAGCTTACTTTACAAAGCGGCGAGCAATTAAATACCAAGCTACTTGTTATTGCCGATGGTACACACTCTCCAACCCGAAAATTACTCGGTTTACGCTTTAACACTCAGCCCTATGAGCAAGGCGCTATTATAGCCAATGTTGAAGTAGCAGGGGGGCATAACAACCATGCCTACGAGCGGTTTACTGAGCACGGGCCTATGGCGCTTTTACCAATGAGCAATAACCGTTACTCGTTAGTGTGGTGTATGACAAAGCAGCAAGTTGAGCAGTATACTGCCTTAAACGAAAGCGACTTTTTAAATGCCCTACAACGTGCATTTGGTTACCGAGCAGGGCAATTTACAAAAGTGGGCACACGCACAAGCTACCCACTGGTTTATGGGCAAGCAGAATCATTAACGGCGCATCGCACAGTAGTAATTGGTAACGCCGCACATGCTATTCACCCTATTGCAGGGCAGGGCTTTAATTTAGGCCTGCGTGATGTACAAGTACTTAGTGATTTAATAGCAACAAGTAAAAACGAGTTAGGCTGTTATGCGTTTACCCGTGAGTATTCACAAAAGCGCAGTAGCGATATAAATACTGTAATGACATTAACCGATGCACTGGTTAGGCTTTTTTCAAACTCGTCACGGGTATTGGCGCTTGGGCGCAGCATTGGGCTTTTCTCAATGGATTTATTTCCCGCATTAAAAGCACCCTTGGCAAAGCAGCTAATGGGGCAAGTTAAACAAGGTACACGTTTATGAAGCAAGCACAGGTTTGTATAGTGGGTGGTGGCTGCGTAGGCTTAACCCTCGCCTTAGGGCTGGCAAAAGCCAATGTAAGTGTTGTGGTGTTAGATGCCGGGCCAAAACAAGCGCCCCCAACTGATGAATACGCCTTGCGCGTAAGTGCGTTGAGCATAGCAAGCCAAACCTTGTTTGAACAATTAAACGTGTGGCCACACATAATGGCAGAGCGAGCGTGTGCCTATACGCATATGGACGTACGCGACGCCGACAGCTTTGGTAAAATAGCCTTTAACAACGAGCAACTTGAACTAGAACATTTAGGTCACATTGTTGAAAATGATATTATTCGCTATGCACTTATAAAGCAGCTTGAGCAACAACCAAGTGCCACTCTTATGTTTGATACTTCTTATCAACAAATACACCAAAGCGAATCTGATGTGTTTATTACTCTAAAAAGTGGCGAGCCAATTATAGCTAAATTGCTGGTGGCGGCTGATGGTGCAAACTCGGCTATTCGTAAGCAATTTAACATGGCGCTTAGCTTTAAAGATTACGACCATCATGCGCTAGTTGCGACTGTTAAAACTAAGGAGCCGCACGCAAATACCGCGCGCCAAGTGTTCTTACCAACTGGCCCTTTGGCATTTTTACCACTAAGCGATGCCAACACGCATTCAATAGTATGGTCTACCAGCCCAAACCACTGTGATGAACTCCTTGCAATGGACGACACCGCCTTTAATAAAGCGGTAATGGCTGCCATAGATGGCCAATGCGGCCTGTGTGAAGTGCAAAGTAAACGCGCAGCATTTCCACTTAAAATGCGCTACGCCCAGCAATGGGTTAACGGTAAAGTAATGTTAATGGGCGATGCAGCTCATACCATTCACCCTCTTGCAGGGCTGGGTATGAACTTAGGCCTAAAAGACGCCGCTTATTTAATTGAGCTGTTAAGCAACGAAACTAAAGAGTTTGCAAGCACCCGTACACTTCGCGATTACGAGCGCACCCGCAAGCTCGACGCGCAAAAGCACATAGCCATGATGCAAGGGCTCAAAGAGTTATTTGCAGGTACAAACCCGGTTAAAAAACTTATACGTGGAGTCGGGCTAACACTCGTTGATAATCTAGGTCCAATCAAGCACTTGTTCGCCAAAGAAGCGATAGGCAAATAACGTAGGTTGGATAGAGCGAAGCGAAACCCAACGAGAAAAGCAGTAGTTTTAGCTGCTAACTTTAAGCTTTCAGTAAGAGAAAAACCGATGTGTAATTTAAACATCGGTTTTTTGTTTTTAAGTAGTTTAAAACAGATTAAAAACTGCGCTTTCACGCGAATAAGCTTGGCGTCTACATGCAAAGTTTAACACTGAGCTTAATTTCACCTGTAGGCGTTTAGCTTGCTAACGCGACGAGCATAGCTCGTAATTACTATCGTTAGTCAAAAGCGCTTTGCGTTAAATCAATTATAAATTCTCTTGCGCTTCATTCACCATATCTTGTAGCGCATCAACTAACATTGGGTCTCGCGAGTTTTGTTTAGCAAGCTCTAGTGCGTGTTTCATACTGGTAACGGCTTCTTTAAACTGCTTATCAGCAGTGTACCCTTGCGATAATCGCATGTGGGAGTAAGCAGCATTAGGATAATCGCTAGTAAAGTGTTTAAGCGTAGTTATCGCTTTTTTAGTGTTGCCAAATTTTTGCTGGCTATGCGCAAATTCTACGTATACATCTTGTGGGATTTTAAGCTCAAATCCGTATTTATCACTCAGTGCTTGGTAGTAACCGGTAATAAGCGATACATCAGCAAATCTTCCGTGCTCGTCAGTCACTTTAAATATTAGGTCGTCAAATAGGTTAATTAGGCTATCGCTAAGTGCTGGTAGTATGGTGCCCATGTGACTAAAAGTAGGGTAATGCTTATATTCCCATTTTAGCTGCGTAGGCATTTGCTGTTCTAAATTTACTAAAGTATTTAAAACACCTGTATAAAAGCGTGCCCCTTCACTTGCTACACTAATAAATAACGATTGGCTGCCTTTGGGGTTTTTAGTGTATTTGATAATATTGTTTTTTAACTCTTCATCACTCCACCAACTATTTGGACTTATAGCTATGTAGTTGTTAAATAACTTAGGCTGATTAACTAAGGTATAAAGCGCTAATGTACCAGCATTAGAGTGACCAATTAAGGTGCTGTAGCCGTTAGTTGAGTAGTTGCTATTTATGTAGGGCATTAGTTCGTCTGACACAAACTTTAAAAAATTGTCGGTTTGTCCTGCGTCAGGCCATTTGTTTTTAACAAAAGTTTGAAACTCTGTTTTAGGCTCGCCTTCTACTGCTGGTAAATAATCACGAACACGGTTAGTTGTATCAATACCAACGAGCATTGCGTTAGGTATCTGCTCGTAATCAACAAGGGATTTTATAACTCCAGACGCTGTATGAAAGTGCTCAACACCATCTAGCAAATAAATAACATAAAGCGGCTGATCATCTTTTACAGTGTCAGGTATGAAAATTTTGATAGGCCTGTCTTCGTTAAGTACTTTTGATTGTAGAATGATTTTTTTACCAACGGTTATGTCGGTTGTAGAGGTGTCAGCGTAGCTTAAAAAAGGTGTACTAAAAGTAAGTGTTAATACAAGTGATAGTAAGAGGTTCATAAATATCCTTATTTAATAATGTATTGCTTAATAATTACACGCCTTTAGGTTTGAGTAAATGTTTATATTTTAGGTGAAAGCGTAAAGTTTAAGTAATTAAAAGCTGCGCTTTTCAAGCGATCAAGTTTGGCGCCTACTTATAGGCGTGCAGCTTGCTGGTGCGATGAGGGAAGCTCATAATAATTACCTTTAAATACTTATCTATAAAAGCTTAAAAAACCTGCTTGCTTAATTATCCATCTAAGCGTAAAATGCGCGCTCATTTCGGCTTTTAAACTATTAATTCCTTGCCTTAAACCGACCGGCCGAAACGGTAGAAGGCTCTATTAACCGTAAGGAATATCCATGCGTCATTACGAAATCGTATTCATGGTTCACCCTGATCAGAGTGAGCAAGTAACTGGTATGATCGAACGTTATACTGGTTCTATCACTGAAGCTGGTGGTACTATCCACCGTCTTGAAGACTGGGGCCGCCGTCAACTGGCTTACCCAATCAACAAGCTTCATAAAGCTCATTATGTTCTTATGAACGTTGAAGCACCTACTGAAGTAATCAGCGAGCTAGAAACTACTTTCCGCTACAACGATGCAGTGCTTCGTAACTTAGTTATCCGCACTAAAACTGCTGAAACTGAAGCGTCTCCTCTTGCAAGAGAAGAGAAGAAAGAAGCACCAGCTGCTTAATTGTTTTGAGTCCTAGCATGGCACGTAGTCAGCAGTTAGTGTAATGGTTAGCCCATATATGAATCAGCTGGTTATATCTGGGGTAGTTTGTAAAACGCCCAAGTTTAGCCAAAGCCCTGCAGGCATCCCGCATTGTATTTTTGTTGTAGAACATAAATCGATGCAAACCGAAGCAGACCTTAACCGTAATAGTTATGTGAGGCTTCAGGTGGTTGCTAGTGGAAAGCAAATGCAACAACAGACTCAACATTTGCACGTTGGGCAGGCATTGCAAGTGAGTGGTTTTTTAAATCGCCACGAAGGTCGTAACGGCCTTAGCCAATTGGTTTTGCATGCTCAGCATATAGAAAGAATTATTTGAGGAATTAATCTCATGGCACGTTATTTCAGACGTCGTAAGTTCTGCCGCTTTAAAGCGGAAGGCGTAAAACAAATCGATTACAAAGATCTAGCTACTCTTAGAAACTATGTTACAGAAAGTGGCAAAATCGTACCTAGCCGTATCACAGGTACTAGCGCTAAATTTCAGCGCCAGCTAGCAACTGCTATTAAGCGTGCTCGCTACTTAGCCCTTCTTCCATACACTGACTTACATAAGTAAGCAGCGGATTAACAGTTTTTAAAAGGTGTAGAAACATGCAAGTTATTCTACTAGATAAGATCGCTAACCTAGGTAGCCTAGGTGAACAGGTTGTAGTTAAATCTGGTTTCGCACGTAACTTCCTTTTCCCTCAAGGTAAGGCAGTTCCTGCGACTAAAGCTAACATTGAAACTTTTGACGCACGTCGCGCAGAACTTGAAGCGAAAATCGCTGAACAGTTAGTTGCTGCACAAGCACGCGCTGACAAACTAGAAGCATTAGCAGAAGTTACATTAGTATCTAAAGCTGGTGACGAAGGTAAGTTATTCGGTTCAATCGGTACTCGTGACATCGCTGACGCTATCTCAGCTGTTGGTGTTGAAGTTGCTAAGTCAGAAGTTCGTTTGCCTCTAGGTACTATCCGTGAGACAGGTGAATTTGACGTATCAATTTCAGTTCACTCAGACGTAACGGCTACTATTAAAGTAATCGTAATCGCTGAAGCTTAATTTTTAATTAAGCGACAAAAGCCGTGCTATTTATTAGCGCGGCTTTTTTGTGTCTAAAATTCCTCAATTACTCCCTATGTAAAATTATTTAACTCTTTTTATTATTTATTTAAACCTTTCTTACCTGTATTTGCGTCTAACTTATCAATACACTAATTCAATAATAATTAAAAGGCGACATCACGGATGTTACACGTTAAGCCCGAACAAGCGCCATTGTGTGAAACTACGCTTATTGAACGTGTTAAGTCGGGTGATGAAGGCGCATACACAACGCTTTATAAGCTGCATATAAAACGCGTATACGGTTTATGTTTACGTTTATTAGCAGACCAAGCATACGCTGAAGATGCAGCCCAAGAAGTATTTGTACAGGTATGGCATAAAATAGCGCAATTTGACGGTCGCTCACAGTTTTCTACTTGGCTTTACAGCGTTGCCAGTAATGTGGCGATTAACTACTTACGAAAGCAAAAAAGTTGGCTGCAAAAAGTAGTGAGTATTGAGCACAGCGGCATGGATGAACAATCAGCTAACGACTGTGTTGGTTTAAATGGCCTTGATAAATTAATAGTAAGGCTTCCTGAGCGAGCACGTATGGTATTTGTATTATTTGCTATTGAAGGTTACAGGCACGAGGAAATAGCTGAGCAGTTAGGTATGGCTGTAGGGTCGAGTAAATCGCAATATCATCGTGCTAGGCAGTTATTACAAGAGTGGTATGAAAATGAATAAACCAAACTTTGACGACTACTTAAATGAGTCATTAAACACGCTTGATAAAGAAATTACACCACAAAAAGACCTGTGGGCGGGAATTGAGCGAGCAATGGTTAGTAATAAACAGGACCTAAAAGGCACTGTTATTTGGCCAAAACTAACAGCAATAGCTGCCTGCACATTAGCTACTTTAATCGCTATAAACACATTTATTATAACGCTTGAGCCACAACCGGCAGTGGCAATAAGTGACTACTTTTCGGCGCAAAAAAACAGTTTGTTAGTTGAGTATAAAAATGAAGAAGCATTGACCACTAATTGGCAAACACAACTACAAGAATTAGAAGAGGCTGAACAAGCAATAAAGCAAGTTCTTGAAAAAGAACCACAAAACCAAGCGCTGCTGACAATGCTAGCGCAAATATATCAACAGCAACTCGATTTAATTAACAAGGTGCATGCGCCACGTTGGCAGCACATTTAGGAGTACGACATGAAAGCGATTTTATTAGGACTGAGCTTATTTCCATTAGCGGTATTTGCGGGGGAAAAAATAGATAAGCAAATAGACGTACCAAATGGCGGCACTATTTTTATTGAAAACCAACGCGGTGATATACATATTGAAGGTTGGGATAAGAACGAATTTAAAGTATCTGGCGAGCTTGATGACAAAGCAGAAGGTTATGAGCTTAAGACGAATGGCGATAAAACGCAGTTTATTGTAAAAATGCCACGTAAATCAAATTGGGGTAATAATGGCGATGGCTCAAGCCTAACTATATTTATGCCAAAAAGCAGTAGTTTAGAATTTGCTGGTGTAAACGTGTCGGTAACGGCAAAAGAGCTTAAAAACGGCGCTGAAGTTGATGTAGTTAACGGCGAAATTACGGTAGATGATATTGCGGGTAATATTAAATTGACCACTGTTAATGGCGACGTAAATGCACAAAATTTAAGTGGCAATATTCAGTTTGAAACCGTAAACGGCGAAATTAACGATAGGCAATCAAGTGGTGAGCTACGTTTTAGTGCTGTAAATGGCGATATTAAATCGTCTACAACTGCTAATGATGTGCGCCTTGAAAACGTAAATGGCGATATAGACTTTATGTTATCGGCTATTAAAAACCTACGCATTAACACGGTAAATGGCGAAGCCGAAGTACACATTAAAGAGCTTTTAAAAGGCGGTGATGTACGTTTTGAATCGGTAAGTGGTGATGCCGATTTTTACTTCCCACAAAGGGTATCAGCAAAGTTTGAAATTAAAGCTCACGCTAATGGCAAAATCATTAATAAAGTGACTAGCGATAAGGCCAGTAAAGCTAAATATGGCCCAGCCAGTGATTTAGAATTTAGCATTAATGGCGGTAATGCTAATGTTGAAATGGATACTATTAGCGGTCGCATAGAGCTTCGTACTAAATAACACTCATTCCCCATCACGATTACAAAAAGCAGGAAAAGATTTCCTGCTTTTCTATTTGCACAGCCCCTGCAAGTAGATAGAATAGAGCCATTCAATTTTAGTACTGTGAAGTTATGGCCAAACCAGATAAGCAAGTCGATACTCTTAAAGTTCCTCCCCATTCAATAGAAGCTGAACAATCTGTTTTAGGTGGCTTAATGCTTGATAATCAAGCTTTTGACCGCGTAGCTGAGCTTGTTGTATCACAAGATTTTTATACCCGCACGCACAAGTTAATTTTTGAGGCGATGACGGCGCTTGCTGAAATTGGCGATCCAATCGATTTAATTACGATTTCTGAAAGCCTAGAAAAAAATAATCAACTGGCAGGTATTGGTGGTTTTGCTTACTTAGCCGAAATTGCTAAAAATACCCCAAGTGCAGCCAACATTGATGCCTACGCAAACATTGTACGTGAGCGTGCTGTTGTACGTGAAATGATAGGCGTGGCAAATGAAATAGCCGAAGCGGGTTTTAATACAGAGGGGCGTACTAGTCACGACCTACTCGATTTTGCCGAAAGCAAAGTATTTAAAATTGCCGAGCAACGTACAAAAAGTACGGAAGGCCCGCAAAGCATTCATAACATACTCGAAAAAACCGTTGATAAAATAGAAGAGCTTTATCAATCGCCACAAGATGGTGTAACGGGCGTAAGTACAGGTTATGCCGATCTTGATAAAATGACGACGGGCCTGCAGCCGTCTGACTTAATTATTGTTGCAGCGCGTCCTTCAATGGGTAAAACCACCTTTGCGATGAACCTTGCAGAACATGCTGCAATGACTCAAGACAAACCCGTGCTAATTTACTCACTAGAGATGCCTTCAGAACAAATTATGATGAGGATGTTAGCGTCTCTTGGCCGTATTAACCAAACTAAGGTACGTACAGGTCAGTTAGATGATGACGATTGGGCGCGACTTTCATCAACAATGGGTTTGTTGATGGAAAAAGGCAAAATGTATGTTGATGATGCCTCGGGCTTAACGCCTACCGATGTTCGCTCTCGTGCACGTCGTATTGCGCGTGACCACGGCGGTATCAGTATGATCATGGTCGATTACTTGCAGCTAATGCGCGTACCTAGCCTTGCTGATAACCGAACGCTTGAAATTGCTGAAATTTCACGTTCACTTAAATCACTAGCAAAAGAGCTAAAATGTCCGGTTGTTGCGCTTTCACAGCTAAACCGTACGCTTGAGCAACGTGCCGATAAGCGCCCAATTAACTCAGATTTACGTGAGTCAGGGTCGATAGAGCAGGATGCCGATTTAATCATGTTTATTTACCGTGACGAAGTTTACAACGAAGACAGCACCGATAAAGGTATTGCCGAAATCATCATAGGTAAACAACGTAACGGCCCAATTGGTAAAGTGCGTTTAACATTCCAAGGTCAATTTTCTCGCTTTGATAATTACGCGGGGCCAGCGGTAGATGACGATTACTAATGCGCTTAGCCACTGCTGAAATTAACTTAACGGCACTTGCGCATAATTTAGCGCAAGTTAAGTGCTTTGCACCTAACAGCAAAGTAATGGCGGTGCTAAAAGCAAATGCTTACGGGCATGGATTAGTAACGATTGCGCAGTATTTAAATAATGCTGACGCATTTGCTGTGGCACGTATTGATGAAGGGCTTGCCCTTCGAGCTGGGGGCTTAACAAAGCCAATTGTTTTACTAGAAGGCTTTTTTAACAAAGCCGACTTACCGATTCTGCTCGCCAACAATTTTCAAACTATTATTCACGATGAGTACCAATTAGCGGCGCTTGAAAAAGCAAAACTTGATGCACCAATAACATGCTGGTTAAAAGTAAATACAGGCATGCATCGATTAGGTATTGCGCCAGAGCAGTTTGAAGCGTTTTATAACCGCTTACAAAAAACACCTAATGCTAAAAACACGGTTAATTTAATGACCCACTTTTCGTGTGCTGATGACGTTGATAATGCTAAAACGGTTCAACAAATTACGTTGTTCGATAATTTAGTGAATGGCATTGACCAAGCGCATTGTTTATCAAATTCTGCTGGTATTATTGCCTGGCCAAGCGGTCATGGCGATTGGGTACGTCCTGGGCTTATGCTCTATGGTGTATCGCCAATGGCAAATAGCATTGGGCAGCAACACAAATTAAAACCAGTTATGCGCTTAACTACGCGCGTAATTGCAGTGCGTAATGTGCCAGCCAAAGAAGCGGTTGGGTATGGCGGTCGTTGGAAAAGTGATAAACCAACCAAGTTAGCTGTTGTGGCTATGGGKTATGGCGATGGTTACCCTAGGCATGCTAAAGAGGGTACACCGGTAATAATTGGTGAGCAGCGTTATGGTATTGTAGGTAGCGTAGCTATGGACATGATTAGCGTTGATATAGGCGCTAATGAGCATAATATTAAAGTAGGCGACAGAGTCACTATGTGGGGCCCTGAGCTACCAGTTGAAGAAATAGCACTGTGCGCTGATACTATCCCTTACGAGCTATTATGTAATATTACACCACGCGTAAGTTATGAGTATCAGCCATAGTTAGTTTTTAGCGTATACCAATTGGGTATAATTACTCTTTTATAAAGTAAATATCGCTAAAACCCATACGGGCAAATTCTTGGTCGCGAAAGTTACGAACAGAAGCAGACCCTTTTGAGGTCATTTCTATTTGGCGCACCATATTTAAGTAATTTGTTAAATCAATACCTTCGGCAGCGGCAATAGCTTGATACATGTCGTGGTATTTATCTTTTGCGAAATTAATTTCGCGAGGTTGGTTTTTAAACGTATACGTTATTCTACGTGCCATAATAAGCTCAGTTAAATTGAGTGTTAGCGTAATTTTACACTGTATTGAACTGGCATTGAATGATTTGTTTAAATCAAATAATTAAAAAGTAGAGTTTAAAATGAAATTATCAGTAGAGATCAGTAAATATCCACTTCACCAAGATTACATCCCGTTTATTCAGGGCTTTATTGACAGATTAAACGAATACGAAGATTTAAAAGTGATTACTAATACGCTATCAACGCAAATTTTTGGTGATTATGATTTAGTAATGCAGGTGCTAAATACCGAAATTAAGCACTCATATGAAGAATTTGGTAAAGCTATTTTTGTATGTAAGTTTCTCTCTGGCGACTTATCGCCTGAATAACCTATAATACCAACCAGCACAAATCTTTGATCAATTTAACGAATTAAATTGCACTATAACGTCGTTAAAATTTTTTATTTAGAACAACTAGATACAAAAATTTTTGCCTAGTTCTAGCGTAATTTTCTTAACGTTAAATAGACCCCGTATATAAGCAGATTGATATAACAATCGGCACAACTAAACGGTAACTGCATATATGGACTTTTTAACACAGACCCTAAGTGGTTTTACAGCGATGTCGCATTGGGAATACATAGCGGTGGGGTTGTCGATGGCGTACTTATTATTGGCAATAAAAGAAAGCTTATGGTGTTGGCCTGCAGCATTTTTTAGCACCCTTATTTATACAATAATGTATTGGAATGGCGCATTACTTATGGAGTCATTACTTAATTTTTATTATATGTATATGGCTGTATTTGGGTGGGTAGTATGGCGAAAAGGCAAAGCTGCAAATTTAAATATTACGTCGTGGTCGATGAATCGCCATGCTGTTTTAATTAGTTTAACAACCGTAGCTGCAATTATTATTGGCTATGTTATGCAAAACTATACTCATGCCGATTTTGCTTATCTTGACAGCTTTACAACGTGTTTTGCCGTAGTAACTACTTACTTAGTTGCTAAAAAAGTTCTTGAAAACTGGCTGTACTGGATTGTAATAGATGCAGCTTCTATGTACTTATATTACGAAAAAGGCTATTACCCAACGCTAGCGCTCTTTATATTTTATACCATTATGGCAGCGTGGGGCTTTAAAACCTGGTACGAAGAATACGAGCAAAGCCAAGCTAAGCTTCTAGCACAGCTTTAATTAATGATTGAGCATCATCAGTTAGTAAAAATATGTAGTGCGTTTATAGAGCCTACAAGCATTGTTTCAAGCGAGCGATTACTTAATGGCTTTAGTAACGATAATTTTTTGATACGTACCGAGCAACAAGGGTACTTATTAAAGTGTTATAAAAGCCATTGGCCAAATGCCGGCCTTGAAGCGCAGCACTTTTTAAGTGACTTTAATATATGCCCAGCGCCTATTTGGCTTGATAAAGAAAACGGTCGAGCAGTATTTAATTATATTGAAGGCAAGAGCGCGCAATCGGATATAACGCTCAGCTTTATTAATAAACTTGCTCAAGTGCACAAGTACAATGTGTCAACCGCGACAATGGATATAGCTAAAGAGCTACAATTTTATCAACGTACAGATGTATATATCCAACATAAATCTCAAATAGAGCAAGCATTAAAAGTGGTTGCAACAATGCAATTTAATGAAGGCTTTTGTCATAACGATTTAGTAAAAGACAATATTATTGTGAATGCTTCAGGCATGTATTTAATTGATTTTGAATACGCACAAACTAATGATGTGTATTTTGATTTAGCGGCGCTTGCAGTGAGCTTTAATCTTAATGAGCACAGTAAAACAGCGTTGTTAAAAAGCTATAAAAATAGCGTTGATAAAACAAAAACGTTTAACCTTTCAATGGATAAGCTGAATTACTATAAGCTGTTTTTTTTAGTATTATGTATTGGTTGGTATGAGGAGCGCAGCATAACCAATGAATCTGTAATGTTACGCGCGCAGCTAACTAAACTCGTTAATAGTACTTTTGTATAAAAGCTAAAGGCCGCCAAAGCGTTCAGCAAGTTCTTTGTATTTTGTTACTTCGGCTGTATCAAATTGTGGTTCGCCATTTTCATCTTCTGATTTAGCAATTAATAAACTTTCTCTAGCTAGGCGTTTTACACGCTCTGCTTTTACACCTAAAAACTCAGCAACTTGCTCAGTAGACATTAAACTCATTATTACTTCCTCGTATTAAATCCATTTTCACAGCGACAATCATAGTTTCAATGTTGCCAAACCGTTACTGTTTCTTATTCAATAAGAATAAATAGCCTGTTTTTAAGACATTGTGAAGTGTTTTATTTAAAAGAGTTTAATTAATAAGCATATAAGCTGATCTTACTGGTATTTATTTGAAGATCTCTTTATCATTGCGGATGCTAAAGCACTGATATCGCGAGTTGGTGTGGCGGCACAAAT
This sequence comes from Pseudoalteromonas sp. FUC4, assembly GCF_008370255.1. Taxonomy (GTDB): domain Bacteria; phylum Pseudomonadota; class Gammaproteobacteria; order Enterobacterales; family Alteromonadaceae; genus Pseudoalteromonas. The sequence goes on from NZ_SEUI01000004.1 coordinate 399,205, forward strand.
GTGCTCTCGTGGTGAAATGGATATCACGTGGCCCTCCGGAGGCTGAGTTGTAGGTTCGATCCCTACCGAGAGCGCCATTTGCTTTTACATTTATTAATTATCCCCTCCTACATTATCTAGCTTCTCATTAATTACTTTTGTATTTAAAAATGCACTTACTGAATAAACTTTGAAAGTTAATTTTAAAAAACGCTTTCTAGTTATTTATACAGTGCAAAATTAGCGTCCAAAATTCATGTTGTACTTTTTTTGCATACACAATTTAGTAATAAATGAGGGAAACCGATTCAATGTTAAATAGTCAATTAGAGATACTAGCTCAAGGACATGCTTATCTTGAAGGTGTAACTAAAGAGGACTATTCACAAGTCGTTACTCCTAACTTTATTAGCTCTGCTGGGGCTCACATGCGCCATATTATCGATCATTATCAATCGTTAATGCTCGGTTTTAGCTCGCAAAAAGTAGATTATGATTGCCGCTTAAGAGGAGGGGATATTGAAAACTCTCCAATTGCTGCAATAAAAAAGATTGCCGAAATAACAACGTGGATTGAACAGCTAAGTTCAGATGATTTTAATAAACCGTTATCACTTTCAAGCGAAGTTTCGATTAAAAGCAAAAATGTACAAACAGTAACAACATCACTTGCGCGAGAGCTTATTTTTGTAGGCAGTCACGCTGTGCACCATTACGCGATGATTTCACAAATTTCTTTTGCTCAAAAGTCGCAGCTCGATAAAAGCTTTGGTTTAGCACCAAGTACAGCTACTTTTTTAAGAGAAAATAGCCAGCTAGCACAACCAAAATCGATGCAAAATTAAAATGTGCACGTTAAGCTACTTTTTAACTGATGATGGCTACGAGCTATTTTTTAATCGCGATGAGCAAAAATCACGAGAAACGGCAATCGCTCCAAGTAAGCACCAGGGCAATGCAATTTTCCCCATTGATCCGCAAGGAGGAGGTACTTGGCTTGGTGTATCGCATTTTGGGCAAACACTAGCATTATTAAACGATTACCAAAGTGTATTTGATATAACTGCCGTAAAGCATAGTAGAGGTCTGTTAATCCCTCATTTACTGAGTAATAAAGCCCCTGCATTGTCCCAATTACAAAACATGGATTTATCGGGCTACGCGCCTTTTAAGTTGTGTATTTTTCCAGATGGACTATCGATAAATAACAATAACGTGGTTTTTATTAGGTGGGATGCAAAGCAGTTAAGTCACTGCCAAGTTGAACCACTTGCTACGTCATCAGGTGTTGAGCTTGAAACGGTGACACAAAAGCGTAAACATCAATTTAAGCAACTTATTGATTTAAGACATCCTGAAAGTGAACAATTTTTAGCGTTTCATTACAGTAAAGCCGAACAAGGGCAATATGGCGTAAATATGCTAAGAGAAGATGCAATGACGGTCAGCATTAGCCATATTAAGGTAGGCAATACTATTCGCTTTAATTATTTTGATAAACAGTCTCAGCTCATTAGCAGCATTAGTTGTTTAAAAGTGACTGCAGCTTAACTAGATATTTTTATAATTTTTAAATAATTAAAAACAAAAAAGTCGATGTAATTAATTACATCGACTTTTTTATTGCTCTATTTTACCTGCTGTATTAATACAGCAGGTAAAAATTATAAGTGATTTATATAACCATCTTTTTTATCGCCAAGATAAAGCTTAAGTAGCTTCTCTGGTGCACTTGGCAAATGCACACTTAATAGTAGCCCTGGCGTGTGATTAAAATTGCTATCAATCCCCATGCAATGAAATTGAGCACCTAGCTTGTGATATTGTTTTAATAAAATCGGTATGTCTTTTTTATCTTCTTCGATTCCCATAACCAACGCTGATACATGATCGATGTTTAACGTATGGTGACTAGTGAAGTCTTCAAATTCAGGGTGAATCTTATTATTAAAAGGCGTATTGGCGCTAACACCTTGCTTATTATTAACCATGATATGGTCAATAATTGCGACAGAACGAGGGTCATAAAGTTTACTTAATGAAACCGTGCCATACAAAGTCCTGTAGCGTGGATTTTGCGCCATAAACGCACCAATCCCTTTAAATAGCAGTAATAAACCATGGTAACTGCCCTGATGTTTTTGAACTATAAACGATCGACCCATTTCTAAGCACGGCTCTTGCTGATTAATAAAAGAAGGTTCAAAGTTAAACATTTGCGATAAATAAAGGGCGTTTACGTCGCTATTTTTTTGTAATATGTCAGTTTGCCCAATGCGATAAGATCCAATGAGCTCTTCATTTTTATGATCAAAAATAAATAAATGCATATAAGTTGCGTCAAACTTATCGGTATCGCAAGGCTCGCCGCTTCCTTCGTTTAGTGTACGAAAGGTTATTTCTCTAAGGCGTGTTATTTCATCAACGCAATTAGGTATTTGCTCTTGGTAGCCGTAATAAACGGAGTAACCTTTAAAGTCAACTAAGTGCTGCTCGCTTGGTAAGCTGGCCAGCTCATTTACCATTTTTGTTTTATCAACGCCCTGCATAATAGCTTTGAGCTGTGTTGATTGGTTGTCTTCTTGCCAAGGCACTATAAAGCGCCCATCGTTTAAATAACACTGCAGGCGTGCAATATCGTTAACATCGTCAGTTTTTTCAAACTTATTTAATAACTTGGGTGTAAGTAAATTACCAGCACTTAAGTTAATGGATCTTTTTTGAACTTTTAGTAATTCGCGTATTAGCATTAATAATCTAAATCGGTAGTAAATACGTCCCAAACTGTAAAACATAGAGCTATTTTGACCACTAATAAATACAGGTAATAAAGGTGCTTTTGTTTTTAAAGCTAGTTGAGCTGCTAAGCGATTCCACTCTCCGTCGGTTACACGTTGCTTTTCTGATTGAAAAAATGACACTCTGCCCGCAGGAAAAACCACAAGTAGGCCATCATTTTTAACATGACTAAAACATTGTTTAATTGCGCTGGTATTAATGGCTGCTTTTGGTTTTAGTGGATTAGCAAAAATAAAATAATCTTTAATTTCTTTAAATATTTTTAAGCCAATGTTAGCCATTACTTTTGTATCACTGCGATAGTGAGTGAGTAATTTTGCAATTATGACACCCTCAACCATGCCATAAGGGTGGTTACATACCACTATGCAAGGACCTTGCTTTGGTATTTTGTTAATAACACCTTGTGCACCAAGTACATTAATACCTAATACATTTAAAAGCTTTTCACTAAATTCTTGTTTATCCAAACCCGATAAGTTATTAGATAGATAAATATCACGCAGTTTATTTATGCCCAATAGGCTATCGAGCAGTGGAGCAGCTACTTTTAATATATGACCCAAAGGCGAGGCTGTGTTTATTGCCGCGACACTTAGGTTTGATACGGGTTGGTTTAGTTTTGTCATAAATTAGTACTCTTAAGTATTTAAAGTAGTTGTTATTAAGTGCTGTATATATTGAGACCGAGACAAAACAATATTGTGTTCAATGAAGGTTAACAAAGTTCGCTTTTTTATAATGATTAGATAATCCTGTTAACTAAACCGTCTGCTCTTAACGATAAATACTCAAGCGTAGCTGAGGTGAAGGTGTTTAATTATTAAAAAGCCAAATAACTTAAAGTAACAATTGGCATGGCTGTAAATAATACTTTTAGTTATATATAACTACTTACAACTAAAAAACTAGACTTTTAAGCTTAATTAATGCTATTTAAGGTACATATTCCTTTATTGTAAAAAAATCCTACTTTTTATGCTTATTACTTTACCTGTGTCTGAGCTTACTCCTGGTATGTACGTTGATAGCGTTACTAAACAACATGAAGGGATTAACAGCATAAAAATTAAGACCAGTGGCTTGGTGCGCGACAAATCTATTATTAAGCGCTTAGTCTCTGAAGGTGTATTAGAGCTACTTATAGATTTTACTAAAGGCGATGCGGCTATTCCTGCTAAATATAAGCCGCAAAGCACACCTAAAACATCTAATAGCCAACAAAAGGTAAAAAAAACACCTATAGCAATTTCAATTGAACAAGAATTTGCTAAAGCGACCATAAATTACGATAAGCACGGCCGAAAGCTGCAATCGTTATATGGCGATTTAACATCTGGTCTGAGTGTTAATATAAAAGTGCTTGATGAAATAGCAAACGAGATAGTTAGCTCAGTTTTTCGTAATGCTAACGCCATGACTATTCTTACTCGTATAAAAGATAAACACAGCTATAACTGGCGTCATATGATCAACTGCGCCATTTTTGCCGCTGTATTTGCTAAATATTTGGGGTATGAGCAGGCTGTTGTACAAGAGCTTGCTATGGGCGCATTACTTCATGATTTAGGCCAAGCAAAATTACCCCAAGGTATATTTTCAAAGCCAACCAAGGTTACTAATAATGAGCTGGCAGCGATTAAAAAGCATGTAGCGCAGGGATTAGGTTTAGTTAAAGGTGAAAAGGGCATAACACCGCTCATGCTCGATATGATAGTAAATCATCATGAACGCTTAGATGGCTCGGGTTATCCGCGAGGTCTGCAGGCTGAAAAGTTAAGTCGCCCGGCGCGTATAATGGCAATTGTAGATGTGTACGATGCAATGACTGCCGATAGAATGCATCAAGATGGTGATGAGCCTATAAATGCATTGCGTTATTTATTAGCCAATAAACACTTGTTTGATGGTGAGTTAGTACAGCGCTTTATAAAATGCTTGGGGGTTCACCCGGTAGGAACTATTGTAAAATTAACGAATGAGCGTTTAGCGCTAGTGCTTGAGGGGAATGTACTTAATCCTATTAAACCTAAAATTAAGCTATTTTATAACGCTAAGCATAACCATCATGTTACACCTAAAGACATAGACTTAAGCGATCATACTCAAGAGCTTAAAATACTAGCAAGTGTTAAGCCCTTAGATTATCAGATTAATTTGTCTCGCCTGCTAAAAGAGCATTTGTTGAATTAGTTTTACTACATTGTCTTTTTTTAGTTTGCTTTGCAGAAATAAACGCCCCTAGAAAGCAATTTCCCATCAGTGTTAACCATAGCAAAGTACCTAACTCCACGTGCAATGCAAAACAACACAGTCCTAAAGAGATCAACGCATTCAACATTGCCCCTAGCCAATAATGGTTTACAGGGTTATCGCATTGTCCTGCTTGAGTGCATGCGCAGTAGTTTGCTTTGTAAAAGCAAAATACACTCGCCCCACAAAATATTAGCCCTGTAATAATAAATAAAATGATCACAGTTTTACTTCCTTTGCGATTTTATAGTGAGTGTAAGTGGCTACTAATTCCAAGTCAATCTAAATGATAATTAATTACAATTAGAGCTTTAACTCTAATAGCACATTTCTCATCCGATGAGCTTTAAATAGTTGTTAAAATGTCGTTAAATAACGTGTTTTTTGCTGTTTTTTGACGCATTCATAGAGTTTTTTACAAAAAATTAAGGTAGTGTAGCAAAGTTTCAAATCCTAATAACAACACACATAGTACCCAGACAGTCAGTTTGGTTAAGGACTCAACAATGAAATTTTCAAAAACTCTTATTGCAGCCTCGCTTGCATTTGTATCGGCTGACACTTTTGCTGCCGCGTTTCAATTATCAGAGCAAAATGCATCGGGTTTAGGCCGTGCATACGCTGGTGAAGCTTCTATCGCTGACGACGCGTCTGTAGTTGCACGTAACCCAGCACTAATGACTTTATTTAAAGACAAGCAGTTAAGTGTTGCTGCTATTGGCGTAATTCCAGATGTAAGCCTAGAAGGTGAAAGTGCGCCAACAGGTATTGATGAGTCATCATTAGATGACGACAGCATTGCACCAAGTGCAGTGGTACCAGCTGCTTACTTTACTATGCCTTACAACGATAAAGTATCACTTGGTTTTGGTGCGTTTTCTAACTTTGGTTTATCTACAGAGTTCAACGATGATTACGCGGCAGGTCAAATTGCTGGCGAAACAGAAATTTTTACCGTTAACCTAAATGCAAGCGTTGCATACAAAGTATCAGAGCAATTTAGCTTTGGTATTGGTTTAAACTACATTTACGCGGATGCAACGATAATACGAAATGTAGGTGCTAATCCTGGGATCCCATTCTCAACAAATGTGGTTGACTTAGAAGGTGATGATACTGGCTACGGCTTAAACGTTGGCTTGATGTATCAATTAGATGAAAATAGTCGCTTTGGTTTTAATTACCGTACAGAAACTGATATTACATTCGAGGGGACTTATTCAAGTACTGCCCGCGGTATTGCTGAGCGTTCTGGGTCTGTTGATGTTACATTACCAGCTATTGCCGAGTTTTCTGGTTCACACCAGTTAGATGAAAAATTAGGTTTACACTACAGCGTATTGTGGACAGGCTGGAGTAGTTTTGACAAATTAGAAGCAGAAGTAGGTTTGCCGCCAGAGCAAAGTTTTGAAAAAACAGAAGATTTTTCTGACTCTTTTCGTTATTCAATCGGAACAGACTACCAGCTAAATGAAAGTTTACTGCTTCGTGCTGGTGTTGCATTTGATGAATCGCCAGTTTCAAAAAACCATTTATCAATCTCTATTCCAGATACTGACCGTTTTTGGTTCTCTTTTGGTGGTAACTACACAATAGATAAAAATTCTAACGTTGATCTTGGTGTAAGTATTATCCGTGGTAAAACACAAAACTTTAAAGAAACTGATGGCTCAGGTAGCGAATGGGGCTTCGAGTCTAAAGGCCACGCAGTATTACTTGGCGCTCAGTACAACTACAAGTTTTAATGTAGACATGCCTTGTGGTTAATCACAGGGCACAAAAAAGCCGCTCACTTTAATTAAAGTGAGCGGCTTTTTTTTTGCCTATTAAATAGTGTTAATAGGCATTTTATGAGAGCTTATAAACTTTCTATTTTAGTTTTTTGCTCAAGCAGTTTAGTTTTAGCGTCAGTGAACTCAGCTAATTTAGCGTTTTCTTTAGCAAGTACCGCTTCAGGTGCGTTGTTAACAAACTTTTCGTTAGCTAGTTTGTTTTGTACCTGCGCTAAGCCCTTTTCAGCTTTTTCTAGCTGCTTATTAATACGTGCAAGCTCTGCTTCAACGTCAATTAAGCCCGCCATTGGGATCATGATCTCAAGGTTGCCAACATAAGAGGTTGCACACGCAGGTGCCCCGTCTTTGTTTTCAAGCATTGTAAACTCTTCAATTTTTGCAAGTGATGCCAAAAATGATTTGTTTTCTTCAATGCGGCGCACGTCGTCGCTCGATGCATTAGCAAGTAATACACTAAGCGGTTTACTTGGGCTAATATCCATTTCACCACGAATGACACGAATAGCTAAAATGAATTGTTTAACCCACTCTAAATCGTCCATCGCTTTAGCATCAACGCTTGCTTCATTATATACAGGGAACGGCTGAACCATAATGCTGGTGTTCTCTGTTTCAAGGCCTGCAAGAGGTGCAACACGCTGCCAAATAGTCTCCGTAATGTATGGCATCATTGGGTGCATTAAACGCAGTAAGCTTTCAAGTACGGTAATAAGTGTATTACGTGTACCACGTTGTTGCGCTTCATTACCTTTAAATAATACCGGCTTAGTTAGCTCTAAGTACCAATCACAGAACTGGTTCCAAGTGAATTCGTAAAGCGTGTTAGCAGCTAAGTCAAAGCGGTAGTTATCTAGGTGTTCTGTGTACGTTTTAACTGTTGACTCAAATTGACCTAAAATCCAGCGGTCAGCTAATGAAAGTTCTTTTTGTGCATCGTTTGCAAAACCACAATCTTGCTCTTCTGTATTCATTAATACGTAACGACTCGCGTTCCATAGTTTATTACAGAAGTTACGGTAACCTTCAAGGCGGTTCATGTCCCAGTTAATATCACGACCGGTAGAGGCCATTGCAGCAAGAGTAAAGCGAAGGGCGTCGGTACCGTGAGCTTCAATACCATTTGCAAATACTTTACGGGTGTCTTTTTCGATTTTAGCGGCAAGTTTTGGTTGCATCATATTGCCAGTACGCTTTTGTACTAGGTCTTCAAGCTCGATGCCGTCAATCATGTCTAGTGGGTCAAGTACGTTACCTTTTGACTTAGACATTTTATCGCCGTTGTCGTCACGTATTAAGCCCGTTACATACACGGTTTTAAACGGAACTTGTGGTTTGCCATTTTCGTCTTTTATAAAGTGCAGCGTCATCATAATCATGCGCGCAACCCAGAAGAAAATAATATCAAAACCCGTTACCAATACATCAGACGGATGGAAGGTTTTTAAATCATCGGTATTTTCAGGCCAACCTTGTGTAGAAAAAGTCCAAAGCGCTGATGAGAACCACGTATCAAGTACGTCTTCGTCTTGGCTAAGTGTTACGCTGTCAGCAATGTTGTTTTCACGGCGTACTTCAGCTTCGTCGCGACCAACAAATACGTTGCCTTCATTGTCGTACCAAGCTGGAATGCGGTGACCCCACCAAAGCTGGCGTGAAATACACCAATCTTGTACGTCGTTCATCCACGAAAAGTACATGTTTTCGTATTGCTTAGGTACAAATTGAATGTCGCCATTTTTAACTGCGTCTTTTGCAGGTTCAGCAAGTGGTGCAACACGTACATACCATTGGTCGGTAAGTAGTGGCTCAATTACCACACCAGAGCGATCGCCATAAGGAACGGTTAAACCATGGTCTTCAATTTTTTCTAGTAGGCCTAGCTCTTCAAATTCTGCCACAATTGCTTTACGCGCAGCAAAACGATCAAGGCCGTGTAAGCGCTTAGGAATTGGCGCATCAAACTCAAGCTCTTTACCGTCAAAGGTGTATGTTTCACCTTGGGTAAGAATAGCGGCGTCTTTATCGAAAATGTTGATCATCGGCATTTGATGACGCTTGCCCACTTCGTTATCGTTAAAGTCGTGCGCCGGAGTTATTTTTACACAGCCCGTGCCTTTATCTTTATCGGCATGTTCGTCAGCAACAATTTTAATACGACGATTAACGATAGGTAATAAAATCTCTTTACCGATTAAATCTGTATAGCGCTCATCATCAGGATTTACTGCAACACCCGAGTCACCCAACATGGTTTCAGGACGAGTTGTAGCTACTACTATGTAGTCTTTTCCGTCTTGTGTTGTAACGCCATCAGCTAGTGGGTAACGTAAGTTCCACATGTGGCCTTGCTTGTCTTTGTTTTCAACTTCAAGATCAGAAATAGCAGTGTGTAATTTAGGATCCCAGTTTACTAGGCGTTTGCCTCGGTAAATTAGGTTTTCTTTATGAAGGCGAACAAACACTTCTTTAACGGCTTCAGATAAACCATCATCCATTGTAAAGCGTTCACGATCCCAATCAACCGATGCGCCAAGGCGACGAAGCTGCTTAGTGATAGTGCCGCCAGATTCTTTTTTCCATTCCCAGATTTTATTAATAAAATCTTCGCGGCCTAAATCGTGGCGTGTTTTGCCTTCTTCGGCATGCAGTTTACGCTCAACCAACATTTGCGTTGCAATACCTGCGTGGTCAGTACCTACTTGCCATAATGTGTTGTTACCTTGCATACGTTTAAAACGCGTTAGGGTATCCATTATTGTATCTTGAAAGGCGTGGCCCATGTGTAAGCTACCAGTGACATTTGGCGGCGGGATCATAATTGAATATGGTACGCCTTGGCCAGATGGCTTAAAGTAGCCTTTTTGTTCCCAGTCTTGATATAGAGACTGTTCAATATCTTGCGGATTGTAGGTTTTATCCATTACACAGAACCTTAAATAAGTACTTAAATTAGTTGGTTAGTTTGCCTGATTGGCTAGCTATTAATATCTTGCGTGGTGAGATTGGCACCGAGTTGGCGTAGCTTTTTAAAACGCTCGCGGGCTGCTTGCTTAGCAGCTGGTTCTACGGGTACAAAATCAAAAACTTGGTTAAATCGACGAATGTAATCCGGTAACTGAGTAGCCAAGTTAATTAAAACTTTACGATTGCCAACAGGTGGCGTAATACCAATTTCTACAGGTGCGCCGCCTTTAGGGCCTTCACCTTGTAAATTATGTGGCACAAAACTATCTGGATCGAATGCCCAAATTATTTCATCAATGGCACAGGCTGCTTCGTTATCGTTAACACAAATAAACACACGCTGCCCATTTCGATACTGATCGGCCGCAATTTGAGCTGCCAATGCAAAATGATCGTCAGCCTTCGCTTTAGACTCATCTTGTTGCTTTAGAACGAAAAATTTAGCGTTCATGTTCATTGTATCGGGGCTTCCCATGACATTGAATGTATACCAAATTGATATACATAAATTAAGAGGCAGATTTTGCCATATAACGGGGTTTGCTTCAATTAATACACAAATAAATAAGGCGCCAAATGGCGCCTTATTTATAGCTAAATAGATTATTAATCGTGCGTAGCTTCGCTTACACCCGCTCGGTTTAATAAATACTGAGTAAGCATAGGAACAGGGCGGCCCGTTGCGCCTTTTTTAGAGCCACTGCGCCACGCTGTACCGGCAACATCTAAATGTGCCCAATTATACTTTTTAGTAAATTTAGATAAGAAACATGCTGCAGTAATAGTACCTGCAGAGCGCCCGCCTAAGTTTGTAAAGTCAGCAAATGGGCTTTCTAGTTGATCTTGATAGTCATCCCATAACGGTAACTGCCATGCGCGGTCACCACTTTGCTCAGACGCTTTTAATAAATCGTGCGCAAGTGGGTTATGGTTTGATAGTAAACCAGTCGCATGCGCGCCAAGGGCTACAATACATGCACCTGTTAGTGTTGCTACGTCAATAACCGTATCTGGATTAAAGCGTTCAACGTACGTTAGTGCATCGCACAACACTAAACGACCTTCAGCATCAGTATTTAACACCTCAACAGTTTGGCCCGACATAGTTGTTAAAATATCACCTGGGCGATACGCATTTGAGCCAGGCATATTTTCACAACCAGCTAAAACACCAATAACGTTAATCGGCAATTGCATTTGTGCCAGTGCACGCATTGCACCAATAACGCCTGCTGCTCCGCCCATGTCGTATTTCATTTCGTCCATGCCTTCGCCGGGTTTTAATGAAATACCGCCTGAATCAAACGTTAAACCTTTACCAACAAGTACAATAGGGGCTTGGTCATCAGCGGCGCCTTTGTAGTTAATAATCGACATAATTGATTCGTTATCACTACCTCGGCCAACAGCTAGGTAAGAATTCATACCAAGCTCTGCCATTTGCTCTTCGCCAATCAGATCAACAGTGATGTTGTCAAAATCAGTTGCCAGCTCTTGTGCTTGTTCACCTAAGTACACAGGGTTACAAATATTTGGTGGCATATTAGCTACGTCTTTACATAGCTTACTACCTGCAGCAATGGCTAAACCATGCTCAATAGCGCTTTCGCCAATAGTTAGTTCGCGTCGTGTTGGTACGTTAAACACCATTTTACGAAGTGGACGACGAGGGTCTACTTTTTTACTTTTCAGTTGGTTAAACGTATATAAACAATCTTGCGTTGTTTCTACTGCTTGACGTACTTTCCAGTAGGTGTCGCGGCCTTTAACGTGTTGCTCTGTTAAAAAGCAGACTGCTTCCATAGAGCCCGTTTCGTTTAAGGTATTAATAGTTTTAGAAATGATTTGTTTATATTGCTTATCATCAAGCTCACGCTCTTTACCACAACCAACAAGCAATATACGCTCGCTTAATACATTAGGTACATGATGCAATAATAAAACTTGGCCTGGCTTACCTTCTAAATCGCCACGGCGAAGTAAATTAGAGATATAACCATCACTAATTTTATCGAGTTGTTCACCAATGGGGGATAACCTACGTGGCTCGTAAACGCCAACCACAATACATGCGCTGCGCTGTTTTTCTGGGCTACCACTTTTTACGTTAAATTCCATTGTTACTCCTGGTTTTGAGTCGTTTAAGTTACTAAGTTGGGGCTAAAAAAGTATTTTCTAGTCTTATCTACGTAACTTGTGTAGAGATAGCTTTAATTTTAACTGACTTTACTAGACTCTTACTGTGTAATTGAACTTTATATGCTTAAGGGCTACTAATGCAACATTATATCGTGCACTTAGGTAGGATAATTAATTTTGATGGCTTATAATAATAGCCTATTTGCCGGTATTAATTGGGTAAAATAGCTATTTAACTATTCAAATTTCACTATCGTAGTGAAATTCCATGTTTAACAGGGGCGAGCATTGCTAATTTTCCGTTATTTGACCGCTGAGGTTTTAAAATCGCAGGTCGCCGTATTTTTAACTTTGATGACAATATTTTTGTCACAAAAGTTAGTTGGTATTTTAGGTGATGCGTCTGAGGGCAGCATTCCTGCTAAATTAGTGCTATCGATGATTGCACTAAAACTTCCACAACTAGCCTCGCTAATACTTCCGCTGAGTATATTTTTAGGCATTATTTTAGCCTACAGCCGTATTTACGCCGATAGCGAAATGACCGTACTTAAAGCCTGTGGCGTAAGTGAATGGTATGTTGTGCGCGTAACACTTATATCAAGTGCAGGGCTTGCTATATTAGCCGCAGCTCTGACTATGTATATAGCACCGTGGGCAAGCGAGCAAGAGTATCAATTAAAAGAGAAAGCCAAAGCCGATGCGGGGTTATCTGCACTCAGGGCTGGGCGGTTCCAAGAAACCGGTAACGAAAAAGCCGTGGTGTTTATTCATAATATTGAAAAGGGCGGCAAAGAGCTCAATAAGGTATTTGTTGCACAGTTACCTGATAGCGAAAAAGGTAACCTAGCGCGCTTAGTCTATGCAGAGCAAGGTGTTGTGGTTGAAGCTGTAAATGGAGAGCAGCAGCTAGTACTAACAGACGGTAAACGTTACGAAACAGATGGCACAACGCCTGCACTTAATTTAACAGAATTTGATGGTTATAGCGTACAAATACGAGAGCAAGAAATAGAGCATCAACGCCGTAAATTAGAGGCTGTGCCTACTAATCAGTTACTCGCCATTAATACTCCCGAATCTATTGCTCAATGGCAGTGGCGGCTCGCTATTCCGTTATCAATCCCGCTACTTACCTTACTGGCAGTACCGCTAAGTGTGGTTAATCCTCGCCAAGGTAAATTTGCAAAGCTAGTGCCTGCTATTAGCTTGTACTTAGGCTATTTCATTTTACTAAATGCCGCTAAATTTGCAGTTGAAGATGGCAAAATCCCGCCTTCGATTGGCTTGTGGTGGATTCACCTAAGTGCTTTATTTATTGGTGGATTGTTGATCATTAAAGGTCGTCCATTAGGAGCTTGGCTAAAAGCGGTTGTTACTAAGCGGGAGTTAGGCGCATGATGAAAACGCTTGATTGGTATTTAGGCCGCAGTGTTTTACAAACAACCGGCTTTGCATTGCTAGTGCTTGTTGGCATTAGCACCTTAATTAAATTTATCGACCAGTTAAAGTCTGTAGGACGCGGCAGTTACGATTTAATGACCGCAATGCTTTATACGCTTTACACAATACCAGGCGATTTAGTGGTGTTTTTCCCGATGGCTGCGCTAATTGGTGGCTTAACGGGGTTAGGGGCACTTGCCTCAAACAGTGAGCTGGTAGTGATGCAAGCGGCTGGTATGTCGCGCTTACAAATAATTGGCTCAGTGATGAAAACGGCCATATTTATGGCTGTATGCATGATGGCACTTGGCGAATGGGGTGCACCTGAAGCGCAATTACACGCCAAAGAAATGCGTAACCAAGCAATACATGGCGGCGATGTATTTAACACACAAAAAGGTGTGTGGGCTAAAGACGGCAGCAACTTTATTAATATTGAAGATGTTGACGAAAACGGCAGGCTCAATGGGGTACACATGTACCATTTTGACAAATCGTTAGAGCTTACCCAAATTACTAAAGCAAAAGATGCACTGAGCCGAAAAGAAGGCTGGCTACTTCGTGATGTAAATAAGGTTATTATTACGAGCGAAAAAACCACAACAGAGCAACTACCAGAAGAGTTTTACCCTTCACAATTGACTGCTGAAAAGTTAGGGGTTGTTTCGGTAAAACCAGAGTCGCTTTCGTTTACTGGGCTTTGGTCGTATTTAACTTACTTAGAGCAAAACGAACAAGACACCAGTACCTACGAGCTTGCACTGTGGCGTAAGCTTATGCAGCCTGTATCTGTAGCGGTAATGCTGCTGGTGGCGCTCTCGTTTATATTTGGCCCACTGCGTACCGTTACGATGGGCGCTCGTATAATTATGGGGGTTGTAACGGGGATCGTGTTTCATTTAACTAATGAGATATTTGGCCCTGTAGTTATGGTTTATCAAATACCCGCCATTATAGGGGCGGTATTACCCAGTATTATATTTATAGGCTTTGCGACATATTTGATGAATAAACGGGTATAGATTTACTTATTCAAAGTATGAAAAAGGGTGACCAGTGGTCACCCTTTTTGCTTTTTAACTACCAGTTTTGAAAAGCTGGTATTAATCAAGCTCACTATAAATACGTCTGTTTTCTTCTTTAGTAAGTGCAATAACTTCTGTTTTAGAGATGTAATCTTGCAGTGCTTTTTTGTTTTTAAAATCGACTAACACCACTAAATTACCTAAACCGAGTAAAGCGCTAACGCTGCGGATAATTGATTGCGGCCAGCTAATTAAATTACCTTCAAGAGTTTGTACTTTTAAACGCCATGCACGCATGCCTATGGTTTGCCCGCTTTTAGTCCAAAAGTAGCCAAAAAATACTAAGGTAACAATAATTAAAAGAGCGGTACGAATACCCGAAAGAAGATTTGAATTTTGAATAAAGGCAGATACATCCTCTGCGCCATTTAAACTAATTACATCGAGAGAAATAAGCCCCTGTACTGCAAATAAATACAGCACTACAGTTAACATCGCAAACGCAATAATGGCTAACGTATCGTAAACTAACGACGCAAAACGGCGCCAAAAACCAGCACGTGGAAACTCACCCGACATAAATACACTCTCACTATTAATATGCGAGCTAGTTTAGCAAAAAAGCTTACAAATACTAAGACATGTTAATGTTTAGAGAGAATTGATTTTATTGCTTTAAGTTATTACCTACAGGGGAAATGGAAAAGACCCTACTATTTACAGCAAGGCCTTTTAATTTATAGCGGGTTTAACCTAGCTTAATGGCAAGGTATTTTATGTCGTCACCACTTATTTGTGGTAAAAAATAAATATCGCCGTATTTAAAATACTGCTGCGAGTTAATTATTACGGCCTGTGCTGCCTGAGGCAATGAGTCGTAAGTTTTGCCCAAGCTATAATCATTCACATTACCCACTTTTATTGCCTGATTAAGGCGAGTTGATGGCTCATCAACCACCGTATAACCATCGTTATCCGCAATGTAGTACACATTTTGATAAGTGTAGTAAGTCGTATTATGGTGTTTAAAATGCCTGTAATTTCTTGGTAGCGTATTTATACGCAGGCCTCTAGGTGGTTTAACAACATGGTAGCCTCTTTTAGCTTTACGGTAATAAAGGCCGTCGTTAAACGTAAACGAAATACCATTAAATCTGATCGATGCGCT
This sequence comes from Pseudoalteromonas sp. FUC4, assembly GCF_008370255.1. GTDB lineage: Bacteria > Pseudomonadota > Gammaproteobacteria > Enterobacterales > Alteromonadaceae > Pseudoalteromonas. The sequence continues at coordinate 414,768 of NZ_SEUI01000004.1, forward strand.
ACTGCGTGGTAAATGGTTTATAAATCGGTTTTGTCTGTAAGCGACTGAATTATGATGGTTTGTTAAGTAGTTATATTTTCGCTGGTTGTAGCGGTGTTGTTCACGCTTTTCCTGCTTGTACTTAGCAAGTTTACGTTTTTCTTGCTTACGGTCTTCTCGTTTTTCTTTTTTATGCTCAATACGCTGCTTTTTTTCATGGCGGCGTTCATCGCGTTTATATTCAACACGTTTGTCGTGGCCGCGTTTAAAGCTTTTATCATTCTCTCGCTCGTTTTGTGCTCCAAGCGCAGAGCCTGATACTGCGCCAATAGCGAGCAGGGCAGGTAGTAAAAAAGTAAGTTTCATAGTATTGCCTCGTTTATGTTTTTACATAACTGGGTTCAATACTAGCGGTTCAAACTGAATGTTAACTGACATATAACAGCAAACGGAACTATGCTTACAGCTTTTTACATTTTACTGACGGTTCTTGACATAATCTCTAGTTTTTGACGATTTTTAAGGGTAACTCTGTTCTTTATGAGTGTATTTATTATGAGAGATATTTTAATAATATTGCTATTAAATTATGTATTTGGACTTTTTTGTAGTGCTTAGAAAACGTTATTTTCGTGTATTTTTAGATAGGAAATACCAATAACAGAGTTTAAATGATGTAAAAAGTTAAGTTTGCGGCACGTTGTTTATTGCCGCAAACATGATTTTATATTTTAAAGTGCGCATCTATCTTTTAATAAATTTAAAGCTTGGGTGGTACGTTATGGTATTAACTTTAACAAATGCTGTGTTATTAGCGTTTCTTTTAACAACTTTAACGGGAACGTACTTGATTACCTTAGTGTGGTTAATTTTTTTCAGTTCTCGTTTTAGTTGAACCTTTTTATATTCTTGCTTTGCATATCTATCATGTGGTGCTGCAAATGCAGAACTAGATAAAGTGCCAATAACTAATAGTGCAGGTAGTATAAATGTAAGTTTCATAATATTGCCTCGTTTGTGGTTAACATGGCTAGTATTGACGTTTGAAACTGAATGCCAACTGCATGTAAGGGCAACTGTAGGGAGGCTTTACACCCTTTTACTTATCTTTACTATTCTTGACGCTAATACCAATCCGCAGTAATACTTAATCAATTCAAGAGATTCAATCTAACGTTAATTCTATTAAAAAATGACTGATATATGGCGCATAAATGCAGAAGATAGGGCAATAAAAGAGCAGTTATCGAGAACAATTAACAATAAAATTCAGCAGTGTTATCAACATTGTTCTCTACATAAAAATAGAACGCTTGATTAAGCGAATTGGTATAAAGCCGTATCGGTTCTATACCAATTACATATATCGTTTAGAGTTTAGGTTGGCTACTTTTGATAAAACGGGTAATCGCTATAACCCACTTCGGTGCCGCCATACATGGTAGCTGCATCGGCCTCGTTAAACGTCCAATTATTCGCTATACGCTCTGGTAAATCTGGGTTAGCTATAAATGGGCGACCAAATGCAAATAAATCACCGTAACCTTCACCTAAAATACGTACCGCTTTTTCTACTGTGTATTTACCTGCATAAATAATGCGACCTGAAAATTCAGCTCGTACTGCTTTATAAAATTCTAGTGGTAAATCGGGAGCGTTATCCCAATCAGCTTCAGCAATCGATAAGTAAGCAATACCCGCTTGCTCAAGTAATTTAACGGCTTGGATATAAGTGTGATGAGGATTTGATTCAACAAGCCCTAAATACACTCGTGTTTCATCTGTGCTTTCAAATAAAGGAGCAAAGCGAACACCTAAACGGTTTGCGCCTACAACGTCACTTACCGCTTCAACTATTTCTTTTAAAAATCGCAGGCGATTAGTAAGTGTTCCACCGTATTGATCGTCACGGCTATTAGTATGCTCAGAAATAAACTGATTAACTAAATACCCGTTAGCACAATGAAGCTCCACACCATCAAAGCCTGCTTCTAGAGCATTGCGTGCAGCTTGAGCATACATGTTTACCAGTTCACTAACTTCAGCTGTTGTTAGTGCACGAGGCTCACTTGGGTCAGCCAATGCGCCTTCACCAGGTGCGGTTTCAATAAATACTTTTACATTGTCAGCAATAATATCTGAAGGGCCAATCGGTTTACCTGAATTTGGTTGCAGTGTGGCGTGCGATACGCGGCCTACATGCCAAAGCTGAGCAAAAATAACGCCGCCTTTAGCGTGTACGGCTTTTGTTACTTTTTTCCAACCTTCAATTTGTGCTTGTGAGTGAATACCTGGGGTCCAAGCGTAACCTTGTCCACGAGGTTCTATTTGTGTGCCTTCGGTAACCATAAAACCAGCCGATGCGCGCTGCGCATAATACTCAGCCATTAATTCATTAGGAATATTGCCAGGCTGAGTACTGCGAGAGCGAGTAAGAGGAGGCATCACAATACGGTTTTTAAGTGTAAAAGGGCCAAGCTCAATTGATGAGAATAAAGGAGCGGTATTAACTAATTCTGATTTCATTTTAAATTCTCTTATAAAGCAAACAAAGGCTTAAATAGTGGTTAAGCAACATTGGCAGCATAGAGATTTAAGGATACAATTTGAAACAACACTTTTTTGTGCAGCATACAATTATGAATGGTATTAGTCGACTCGATATAAAGCAGTTAAGAGTACTCAGTAGCTTATTAGAACTGCAAAATCTTTCGCAAGTAGCCAAAAAAATGGGGTTAACGCAACAAGCCATTAGTGAGCAACTACGAAAGCTACGAGATTTATTTGACGATCGCTTGTTTATTCGCCAAGGTAATAACATGGTTGCTACTCCTAAAGCGCAAGGACTCAAGGCGCCTGTTAATCATATTTTAAAGCAATTAGAATCGTTACTAGAGCCTGAGCTGTTTAGCCCGCAAACTTATAAAGGTGTGTTTACCATAAGCGCAACCGACTACGCCACGCAGGCCTTATTGCCGCAATTATTTAATATTACCCGCCGCGAAGCGCCGGGTTTAAAGTTGATTGTGCGCGACTTTGCGTCTGACAACGTTAACCAACTTATAACGGCAGGCGAGCTTGATTTATTGATTAGCTTTCCAGAATTTATACCCGACAACCTTTCTTATATCACTTTGTTTGAAGAACAGCATTTGTGTATTACCGGTATAGGTAATACTACTTACACTGAACCTTTGAGTTTGGCGCAATTTGCAAAGCATTCACAGCTAGTGGTGTCGCCATCTCGTGCAAATTTGCGCGGATCGCACGATCAGTGGTTTGAAAGCCAAGGGCTAAAACGTAATATTGTAATGTCGGTGCCGAGCTTTTCAGCGGTGCCCGACATTTTACATACAACCGATATGCTCGCGTTTTACCCATCAAGATTATTACCAAGCAGCAAAGTTAAACAGCTAAAAATAGAAGCTCTGCCCCCTACATTTAAAGTTATAGCCGCATGGCATCCACGTACTAATAACAGCCCAATTCATAAATGGTTGATAGAGCAATTACAAAACTTATAACCATATAAACCATTTAAAGTGACTACTTTTACTGTTAAATTAGCAACCCAATATTTAGATTAAATCATTTAACCCCTCCTTAACCCTCGACCTAATAAGCTATGTGCAATGGTACTAATTAGGCATAGTTAAATGGTTTATTTAAAAAAGCACTCAACCGGTTTGTTACTTGCACTTAGCTGTATGCTTGCTGCGTGTAGTAGTCAGCCAAGCTATCAAGGTAATAGTACTGAGCAGTCGCTAAAGCAACATACAAACTGGCAATACACGCAAAGTAACGCACAGAACGTAAATTACATTACCGATTTGGTGAATATAGAAGGGCTTGATTCACTTATTGAGCAAGCTATTGCTAATAACCCATCATTTAATCAAGTGCATGTTGCATTAAAACTAGCTTATGCGCAGCGTGATGTAACTGCTGCAAGTCAGTGGTTTAGTGTAGATGCAGGATTTGACGCGCAGCGCAGTGAGACCGAAGGCACGCAATATAGCTCATCAGTAGGTATAAGTTGGGAAGCCGATATATGGCAAAAAATTGCTGACAACGTAGCCGCGCAAGATATGACTATTGCCAGTAACCAAGCTACTTATCAAGGCGCTAAAGACACATTAGTAGCGAGTGTTATTCGTACTTATTTAAATATTATTTTGCAGCAAAATTTACTCGATATAGAGCAGCAACGATTAGTTGTTTTACAAAATAATGAGCAAAGTATTGTAGAGCGCTACCAATATGGATTGGGTGATTTAGAAGCGCTTGATACCGCCCGTACTAGCACGGCATCTACTCGCGCAACCATTGCCGATTATCAAGAGCAAATAGCAAAAGCAAAGCGTGCTTTAATGCTAATTGTAGGCACTGATAAACTTCAAAACCTGCCAAGTACATTAACACTGCCAAGCGTTATTGAGCCATTAAGTACATTACCAGAGCAAGATTTAGCGCGCCGACCTGACTTACAAAGTGCCTATTACAACATTCAGGCAAAGCATTACTTGGTTGATGTATCGTACAAAGAGCTACTACCGAGTATTTCGCTTTCGGCATCACTGAGTAATTTAGCAAGCACGCCAAGCCAAGCATTATTAACTAGCCCAGTGTGGAGTTTATTGGGTAGTTTAAGTGCCCCTTTATTTGAAGGTGGAGCACTGCGTGCGCAAGTTGATATTGCAAAATTAAATGCCGAGCAAGCGTTTTGGCAGTACCAAGATACGCTGCTAAGTGCGGTAAACGAAGTTGAAAATGCCCTCGGGCAGGAGCAATCATTAACCGATCAACAACTGCAAATTAGCAATGCACTTGCCAGCGCTCAAAGCAGTTTTAGTAACTATCAAAGTAAATATCAACAAGGTTTGGTTGATATTTTAGATTTGCTAACAGTGCAACAAAAAGTATACGACCTGCAAGCCCAGCTTAGTCAAATAAACTACACCCTTTTAACTAACCGCATAGGTTTAGGCCTTGCTTTGGGCCTTGGAGTATCGTCATGAGAATTTTGCCAACACCTGTTGTTGTAACCCTTGTTGCAATTATTAGTATAGGGCTTGCTGTTGCGTATAACGCTAAAAAAATGGATGAACAATCTAATAGCTCAAAATCTGCCACGGTTAGAACTATTGCACCAAATATATCGGTAATTAATGCTGTTGCGGGTACTTACCAAGCTTATGTGAACGGACATGGTCAAGCAAAGGCGCATTGGACACTAACCTTAAAAGCACAAGTTAAAGGCGAAGTGACTAATATGAGTGAGCAGTTTGCAACCGGAAAATTTGTATCTAAAGGGCAGGTGTTTGCACAAATAGATAATACCGAATACTTACAAGCCCTCGCAAATGCCAAAGCCACACTCGCTGATGCGAAACTAGCACTGCAAGAAGAGCAAGATTTAGGGGAACAAGCAAAACGTGAATGGGGACGCTCAGGTGTTACGCAAGCGCCAAGCTCACCACTGGTATTTAGAACGCTGCAATTAGAAGCCGCGCAAGCCACGCTTGATGACGCTCAATATGCACTTAAAACAGCACAGCGTGATGTAAATAATACCCAGTTAAGTGCACCATTTAATGGTGTTATTTTATCGCGAGATATCGATTTAGGTACTTATGTTGGTATTGGGGATACGCTTGCCACATTAAACAGCACTGACAAAGTAGAAATAACCGTACCGCTTTCATTGAGCCAGTGGCAAAACCTAGCAAAAAATAAATCAGGCGAGGTTATTTTAAGTGATGTAGCTACTAATACCAAATGGACTGGTTACATTGAGCGTTTTGAACAACACCTAGACGAAAGCTCTCGCCAGCGCAGCGTCATAGTTGCTCTTGATAAACCGTTTGAGCAAGCGACGCCGTTACTGCCTGGCACATTTTTAGCGGTTGAAATTGCCGGTAAACAATTAAGTAACGTAATTGAATTGCCTGCTTCAGCGGTATCGCAAGATGGCTTAATTTGGTACGTGAATGATCAAAATAACTTAGTAAGCACTCAAGCCAATAAAGTATTTGAGCGTGGAGATTACGTATACATTTCACCAATAGAGGGTGTTAGTAATTTAAAAGTAGTTGTGCGTCCACTTGTTAGTTATTTAAACGACATGAGAGTAAATCCAATTGTTGAGGGGGTACAATAATGAGCCCTCATCAACCACCCCAAGTACCTAGCAGTAACAATCCACTGCACGGTATTATTAACTGGTTTGCAAATAACTCTGTTGCCGCTAATTTATTGTTAATAAGCGTAATTGTAATGGGGATTATGTCGCTTTCTACGTTGCGTAAAGAAGCTTTTCCGAGTTTGGAGCCTGATACGGTATCGGTATCAGTTGTTTATGACAGTGGCGATGCATTGCAAGCCGAAGAAGGAATAGCGCTAAAAATTGAAGAAGCGCTCGAAACCGTGTCGGGTATCAAACGCATTACCTCTACATCTGATGCTAGCGGCAGCTATGTAAACATTGAAAAAGATACTGATTATTCACTAGATGAGCTACTCGTTGATGTAAAAAATCAAGTTGATGCAATTAATAACTTTCCGGCAGATGCTGAGCAACCTGTTATTGATAAAGCGCGTAGGCAAGATCATGCATTAACGCTGCAACTTTTTGGGGATGCCGATCGCCATACATTACAAAACCTGGGTGAAAAACTTAAAGCCGATTTATTAGCGCAATCAGGTATTAGCGACGTAACTCAGTCGGGTGTTCTCGATCCTATGATGTCAGTAGAAATCGATGAAGGTAAATTACAAGCCTATGGCTTAACCATCAGTGACATAAGTGAGGTGATTAATAACGAGTCATCAAGCCCACTATCAACTAGTTTACGCGATAGCAGTAAAATTATACGTTTAAAAGCGGCTGACCAAGCTTACTGGCAGCGCGACTTTGCCAATATCGTTTTACTCACTACCGCATCTGGCGCACAAATCAAATTAGGTGATGTTGCTATTGTTAGCGACAGTTTTTCTGAAGATAACAACTCACTAAGTCGTTATAACCAACAAAATTCAGTCGGCGTTGAAATATTAATGGGTGATAACAGCGACATAATCACCATTGTTGAACAGGCTAATAATGTAATAAAAGCGTGGCACGAAAGTGGTTTATTACCTCAAAATGTAGAGTTAGAAAGCTGGAATGACAAAAGCACCATGATCACCGAGCGTTTATCGCTACTGACTAAAAACGCGGTGACCGGTATTATTATGGTGTTTGTAATACTTGCCATATTTTTAAATGTACGCGTGGCTTTATGGGTTGCTGGTGGCTTGCCATTTGTGTTTTTTGGCACCCTTTATTTTATGACCGATGGCTATACTGCACTGACCATAAACGAAATGACCACATTTGGCTTTATTATGGCGCTGGGCATAGTGGTAGACGATGCCGTTGTTGTCGGCGAGAGTATTTACACTACACGTAAAAAACATGGCGATACAATAAATAATACGGTTTTGGGTACAATGAAGGTAGCTGTACCGACAATATTTGGGGTATTGACTACTGTTGCTGCATTCATGGCACTGTCGAATGTATCTGGTAACCTAGGTAAAATTTACTCTCAATTTGCCACTGTAGTGACCATCTGTTTACTGCTTTCGGTCGTTGAATCAAAGCTTATATTACCCTCGCATTTAGCCCATGTAAGTACCAAACGCCAAATTAAAAAAGGGTTAAGTGGGGTATGGTCCAAAATACAACATGGCGCCGATAGCGGTCTAAGTTGGTTTAGCAAAAATATTTATTGCAAGGTTATTGAACTCTCATTGCGCTTTAGATATGCAGTCGTTGCTGGGTTTATTGCTTTTTTTATACTGGTTATTGGCATGCCAATGACAGGCACAGTAAAAGTTGGTTTTTTCCCAAGTATTGCAGGCGACACCGTATCCGCCAACTTGGTTATGCAAAACGACGCTGCTTATGGGCAAACAAATACAAATTTACTAACGCTTGAGCAAAGTGCAATACAAGCTGAGCAAAACTTAATGACTAAGTTGAGTTCAGATAAAAGCGAAATAACCAGTTTGCAAGTAATTAGTGGTAGCGACACAAGTGGTACGGTAAGCGTTGAGCTATTAGATGATGGCGCTTTCACTGCAAGTGAATTTGCTCAAGAATGGCAGCGTTTAGCCGCAAGTCCTGAGGGCAGTAAAAAGCTACAAATATTAGCCACGCGTAAAATGGTTGATAACTTTAAAGTTGAGCTTAAAGCGTGGGACGACGAAACCGTAATGGCGGCGGGCGCACTATTTAAGGAACGCTTACAAAATACCGCAGGCGTTAACGGAATAGACGACAACTTAAACCCAGGTCAACCACAACTTAAATTTACTCTTAATGCACAAGGGCGCGCGCTTGGCATGGATACAGCCAGTTTATCAAAGCAAGTACTGCAAGCTTTTGGTGGTGCAGTTGTACAGCGTTACCAACGTAATAAAGACGAAGTTAAAGTACGTGTACGCTACCCTGAAAATGCTCGTAAAACACCTGCCGATATAATGCAGTCGCGTATTCGCCTGCCTGATGGCACGGTTGTCCCTTTAATTAACGTAGCCACAGTAAGCAGTGAATATCAGCAAGATGAAATAACCCGCATTGATGGACTTCGTGCAATTTATTTAAGCGCCCAAGTGGATAAAAGCGTGATTGCTCCAAACGAGTTAGTTGCTAACTTAAAGCGCGACTTAATCCCTGAATTAACACAGCAATTTCCTAACTTAAGTGTGTATTTTGCAGGAGAGGCAGAGCAACAAAGCGAAACCACCAGCTCAATGAGCACTATGTTTGTAGCGGCTTTATTAGTTATTTACGTGTTGCTGGCTATTCCGCTTAAATCGTACATTCAACCTATGTTGATTATGGTAGCAATTCCGTTTGGCATTGTGGGCGCTATTTTAGGACATTGGTGGAACGACTTAACCATTAGCATATTGTCATTAAACGGTATATTGGCGCTCAGTGGGGTAGTTGTAAACGACAGCTTATTACTTGTTTCGCGTTTTAACGAACTAACAAAAGAAGAGGGCATGAATACGCATGATGCCATAGTTGAGTCGTGTACAAGTCGTTTGCGTGCGGTATTACTTACCTCAATTACGACGTACGCAGGCTTAGTGCCGCTTCTTAGTGAAACCTCAATTCAGGCACAATTTTTAATCCCTGCGGCTGCATCACTTGGCTACGGTATTTTGTTTGCCACGGTTATTACCTTAATACTTATACCAGCATTATTGATGATTCAAACCGATGCTAAGCGCGGTATTGATGCTGTGCTAAAATCGCTAGGTGCTAAAAATAAAACGCAGGAAACAGCCTCTTAATGATAAACGTACTACTGGTTGAAGACGACATAGATTTGGCAACCACCATTGTTGATTATCTCGAAATTGAGTCAATAGAGTGTGACCATGCAAACAATGGCGTAATGGGTTTAAATTTAATAGAACGTAATCAATATCAAATGATTATATTAGATGTAAACATGCCCAAAATGGACGGTTTAACCATGTGTAAAACATTGCGAGAGCAAGGCATTGATACACCAGTATTAATGCTAACAGCGCGCGATAGCCTCGACAATAAGCTTGAGGGGTTTGCAGCTGGTAGTGATGACTATTTAGTAAAACCATTTGCCATGAAAGAGCTCGTAGCGCGGGTTCAAGTATTAGCAAAGCGTAAAAGTGGTGAGGTAAAGCGACTTGCATTTGCTAACTTAACACTTAATTTAACCGCGCATACAGCAACAGTGGCAGCGCACAGTTTAAAGTTATCACCCATTACTTTTAAGTTATTAGAAGTGCTTGTACGAGAGCAGCAAAAACCGGTAACCCGACAGGTAATTATGCAAGCAATATGGGGAGACGATCAGCCAGACAGCAATAGCTTAAAAGTGCATATTCATCATTTGCGTAAACAGCTAGAGCAAGCGCATTGCCAAGCCGTACTAGAAACAATACCCAGTGTAGGGTTTGCGCTAAAATTAAAAAATGAGACACAAGCATGAAAATTAGACCCAGCCTGAGGTTGTATTTTTTTGCCACCATGGTGCTTTTAAGTTCATTAATGGCAATTGGCTTTTCGTTTTTAAGTGTTAATTATTTTATTGATGGCTTAGACCGAGGGTTAAACGGAGTTATGTTTGAACTTTCGCAAACCACTGAAGTTGAAGACGGTCAGCCAAAGAATATTGTTGGATTTAATGTGGCAAGCCGTTGGGAAGACATGCCAGAAATAATACAGCAAAAATTTGAAGTTATGCCAAATGAAGCAGGCGTACTACAAAAAATGAAAGATAACACCTCATTGTTTGCTATGCCTGCAGACTTGTTTTTTGTTGTTTATTATCAAAACCCAAATGGTGAGGCGCGTTATATATCGCGCATTATGCTTGAAAAAGATCGCCCTAAAAGAATGGGAACTATAAAACCAATACACCGGATGACATTGATAGCCATAACAGGTTTTGCAGCCATTGCCTTATTTACCTTCTTTTTGTTTATGGTAATGAAAAAAATAGCTAAGCCAGTTGAATCGCTACGTAATTGGGCTAAGTCGTTAAATCAAAATAATTTACAAAACACGCCGCCCGATTTTACCTATAACGAACTAAATACCTTAGCAACGTTAATACGCAGTAGCTTACTTTCAGCTCACGACAGCCTTGAGCGAGAACAGCGCTTTTTAAGTTATGCGAGCCACGAGTTACGTACACCAATTTCGGTTATTCGCAGCAACGTTGAATTACTTAACCGCTTAAGCGAAAAAGCGCCTTTAAGCGACAAACAGCAACTTACACTGCAGCGAATAGAGCGCGCCGGTTTAACCATGAGCGATTTAACCGAGACGTTATTGTGGCTTAGCAGAAATGACGACCAGCAAAGTTCCCCAGAGCCTGTAAACCTAGCTGTTAAAATAACGACCTTGGGTAACGAACTCGATTATTTACTCAATTCAAAACAAGTTAATGTACTTATAAATACTGATAACCAAAGTACAACTATTAGTACCGAAGCCACCGCATGCCACATTGTGCTTACTAACTTAATACGTAATGCGTATCAGCATACGCAACAAGGGCAAGTGCGTATTACTCAACAAGGTAGCCGCGTAATTATAGTAAATAGCAGCAAACAAACGGATATGCCCCACACTGCTAATAATACAAACAAGCCCGCCAATATTGGCTACGGTTTAGGATTAGAGTTAAGCGAAAAAATAATAAAACGACACGGTTGGGTATACGAAGTAAACGACATGCCTGGGCGTTATGAAGTGGTGGTCGATTTTAGTTAATAGACTTTTTTATACTTAGGTTTTTACATTCAAAAATATTTAATTTAACGCTGGGAATATAAAAAACTTAGTGATAGTAATGTGTTAAGTAATTTGTTAAAACTGTGAATAGTAAAGAATATTAACGATAGACTTACATGGAGTGTTAATTCATATGTTCAAATTCATAATTATTTTAATCTCAATTACTTCTTTCAATGCCTTGGCTGCAGAGGAGGTTAAACTTGGAGTTGTGGGGAACGTTGGCGCTGATGGTTTTTTTAGCCCGACGGTAACATCATTTGTTATTGAAAAAGTAGAGCCTAATTCACCCGCTGAAAAAGCAGGGATTGTTGCAGGACAGAAAATCATTTCTATAGAAGGCTGTAAAATTCCAGGCTGCCCTGCCAGTGAAGCAAAAGAATTAATGCGCAAGGAGTCTGGGGAGATTTTACAATTACTTTTAGAGAATGAAGATGGTAGCCAAGTACCTTTAAAAATCCCTATGAATGCTTGGTAAACCTAAGACGTTTTTAAAATACCTAAATATATCCAGCCTATAAAGTATGTTTATTCCCAAAGCGTGGGTTTGTGTAAATGAACTAGATGCAATTGGAGTATTACTTACTCGGTTTGTATGTAGGTTACTGCTTAAAGTAATTGAGATAGATTAAAAAGGTTTGATCAGTAATAACTTTATTTAACTAATTAATGAATACATTGGTATTGCGTTAAATACGGCAATACCAATAATTATTAGACTAAAGCTTATAAATCGCTGCGCCAACCCATGCCTGACTCTTCCATTAAACGCTCGTACACGCCTTCTATGTTAAGCGGTAACCATGCATCAAACTGTTTAAAGTCACTAAATTGGTCTAATTTTACATTTTGTTTAATTTCATCAAGCGTATTACCGGCTAAAACGCCTGCTATTACTTGGCTGTATAAAAGCTCTAAATAACTTAAATAGCGCGCTACATCAGCCTTGCTGCCAATATCGGCATGTCCGCCTACAAAGGTATCAAAGTTATATTTGAGTACCGCTTGGGTTGAGTTAATCATGCCTTGAATATCGTAACTCCACAGCTTTTGCCACGGCATTCTGCCAATAACAATCCAATCAACTACAAACAAGGTTTTTTGCTTTTCGAATAATATACTAACCGAACCACGACCATCGTTTGGACCATGGTAGTTAAGCTTTACTGTGGAATCACCAAGGGTAAGTAGTAGCTCATCATCAAAAGTAAGGCTGGGCATGACCGTTTTCATTTGTGTGTTTTTAATATCTTGCGCAGCGAGTTTATGTGCTACAAACGTGGTGTGCGGGCTTTTAAACACCTCGGCGCCGTAAATATGATCGCTGTGATTATGGCTATAGATTACATATTTTACCGGTACGTTAAAGCGGGTTTTAATTTGCTCGTTTAACCAGGTGGCGGCTTTTTTATTAAGCGGGTCAGTAACAATTGCGCCCTCAGGAGTGATTAAAAATACTGAGCGGTGTCTGTCGTCTATAAAGCGGTGTAAGCCGTCCCCTAAGTCTTCTATTTCATAGGCTTGTGTGGCAAAGCCTATAAATAATAGGGCTGTAGTTAATAGTTTTTGTAGCAAGCGGGGCATACACCACTCCTTTTAAATTGATTAAATTAATAACGCTATTAAAAGAAGAAAGCATAAAGCTGTAAAAAATTTCAGCTGCTAGTTAAATTAAAACTTAAAACTAAACCTAAACCTGAGCCTAAGCCTAAGTCAAAGGATCAAATATAAGGATGAAATAAAAAGCCATTATAAAAATGGCTTTAGATAGGTTGGTTAGGTTTATCTTTGTGTTAGTTGTTGGTTTATTTCTTCAAAGATACTGGCATCATCTATGGTTGAAGGTATTTGTAGCTCTTCGCCATCAACTAGTTGGCGCAAATTTTTACGCAGTATTTTACCCGAGCGGGTTTTAGGTAACCTCTCTACGCTAACTATATTTTTAAGGCACGCAATAGCGCCAATTTGATTACGAACACTTAAAACAAGTGCTTCTTCCACGTCGATACTTGAGCCCATAAAATCATTTTTAAGCACGATCATTCCCATAGGAAGCTGCCCTTTTAGAGGATCGTTTACACCAAAAACAGCGCATTCGGCAACAGCAGGGTGCGCGGCTACTATTTCTTCCATTTCGCCGGTAGAAAGCCTATGCCCAGCTACATTTATAACGTCGTCGGTTCTGCCCATAATAAATAGGTAGCCGTCTTCATCAATATAACCACCATCGCCAGATAAATAATAACCTTCGTATTCATTTAGGTAGCTTGCTTTAAAACGCGAGGTATCTTGCCAAATTGTTGGCAGGCAACCCGGTGGAAGTGGCAGTTTAATTACCACGGCGCCTTGCTCGTTAGCTGCGCATTCATTGCCATCCATATCTAATATTCGCACGTCAAAACCTGGAGTCGGCACGGTAGAGCTGCCAGGTTTTGTTGCTAAGTACTCAAGCCCTACAGGGTTACAGGCAATAGCCCAGCCGGTTTCTGTTTGCCACCAATGATCGAGCACTGGCAGTTTGGTTTTTTCTTTAAGCCACTCGTAAGTGGGAGGATCTAATCGCTCGCCTGCTAAAAACAAACGTTTTAAGCTTGAGGTATCGTATTGATTAAAACCATCGGCATTTGGATCTTCTTTTTTGATTGCTCTAAATGCGGTGGGAGCACTAAATAATGCATTTACTTTATATTCTTCAACCACGCGCCAAAATGCACCGGCGTCGGGTGTTTTAACTGGTTTACCTTCATATAATACGGTCGCGCAGCGATACATTAACGGCGCGTAAACTATATAAGAGTGCCCAACTACCCAGCCAATGTCAGACGCTGCCCAAAATACGTCACCGGGCTTCATACCATAAACGGTTTCCATGCTGTATTGCATTGCCACGGCGTGACCGCCATTTTCGCGTACTACGCCTTTGGGTGTGCCTGTAGTACCTGAGGTATATAAAATATAAAGCGGATCATCTGCATTTACAGGCACCGGATCTGCGCAGGCAGCCGTTTGCATAGCCTGAGCCCAATCTATGTCTCGTTTAGGCTTAAGAGTGGCGGTTACTTGTGGGCGCTGATAAATAACGCAGTGTTCTACCTTGTGCGCAGCTAAGTCTATTGCGTTATCAATAAGTGGTTTGTATTCAATAACGCTGTTTACTTCAACACCGCATGAGGCGCTAAGTATAAGTTTGGGCTTGGCATCATCAATGCGTACAGCCAGTTCGTGTGCAGCAAACCCACCAAATACCACCGAATGAATAGCACCAAGACGAGCGCACGCCAACATACCAATAACCGCCTGTGGGATCATTGGCATATAAATAACAACGCGATCGCCTTTTGTAACACCTAATGACTGCATAACGCCTGCAAATTTAGCAACTTCTTGTTGTAGTTGTGAGTAGCTATAAGTCTGCTTTGTATTAGTGACTGGGGAGTCATAAATAAGTGCAGTTTGCTCGCCAAATCCGGCAATAACGTGCTGGTCTAACGCTAAAAAACTGGTGTTTAATTGCCCGTCGCTAAACCAATGATAAAACCCGTCGTCGTCTTGTGTGTATGCTTTTGTGGGAGCTTTGTACCATGGAATATTTTTACTTTGTTCGAGCCAAAACTCGGCTGGGTTTTGTTTAAAGGCATTATATTGCTGTTTATATTCGCCTGACATGTAAGGCTCCTAAAGCTAAATTTGTGTGTGAGAGACCTTACAAAATGTAGGCTTTTTTTAGCAAGCAAGCTATTCGACCTTGGTCGGCTAAAAGTTAATCAACACACTGGTCTTAAAAATACAAAATTGACAATACAAAGCGTGTGGTTCAGCATGGCGGGCAGTAAAAATAAGAGAAAATACGATATGAGTAACGTAGTAAGAGTAGGGGTTGCGGTTATCATAAAGCATCAAAACACAATTTTACTAGGTGAGCGCATTGGCGCGCATGGTGCTAATACATGGGCAACACCTGGTGGGCATTTAGAGTTTGGTGAAAGTGTTGAGCAATGTGCAATACGAGAAGTGTTAGAAGAGACAGGCTTAAAAGTAAGTAAAATTACCAAGCTTGATTTTACCAATGATATTTTTACAGCAGAGAAAAAACACTATATTACGTTGTATGTAAAAGCTGATTTTGAAGGCGGAGAGCCTGAGCTTAAAGAGCCTAATAAATGTTTAAAGTGGCGCTGGTGCGATATTAATAATCTACCAACGCCACTGTTTACATCACTAAAAAATTACTTATCTGAGGCTGTACTAGCCTAGTTATTTTTTTGGCGGTGTCGCTGGGCTTAACGCTAGTTTACTAAAGCTTACTTGAGCGTAATCGCCATTTTGCTTATCTGTAGCCCAATCGCCAGTACCTAAACAACCTGGGTACCAAATACCTTTCGCGCTTTTAGTACTGCATTGGTTATAAGCGCCGGCTTTAAAGTAATGCCAATCTGCTGCGTAGCCATGTGGATGATCTTTTTCGTCCACTTTGCCATAAGCGTCTACGTTATTACCTAAGTTAATCGAGTAGTTAACGTCTTCTTTGCCTTCTGCGCTAAATGTAAGGTGCATAACATTTTTATACACATTTACCGTGTAGCTAAATTCTTCACCTAGTGAAATACCGGCGCTGCCTGGCTCGTTAGGGTTTTCCCATGTATTACCCCAAACTGGGTAAGTAATATCTGTACGGTCAGGATTGGTTTTAGCTAAGTTACGTTCGTAGTTCCAAAAAACTGAGCCTGTTTTATGTCCTGGCCATTTTTTGTAATATATTTTAAGTGGCTCATTGCCCCAGCCATAACCAAGTTTGGTATCAATAAGTGCCTGATCTTTACCTGCGTGAATTTGCCCTACAACAACCGAGTAAGCTGCTTTTTTATTAGGATCAGTCGCACGTAGCGCAACGTGATCTACTTTTAACGTTGCTTCCATTTTTCCACCAACAGAGCCAAATCGATCAGATAGAGGGTGAACAGCTAAAGCAAAGTTGTTTTTTGAGTTTTTAGTTTTAATTTTAGTATTTGATCCACGGATCATTTGTCTAAGTTCGCTACGCGTATTAGTAGAGTTGGCACTTGTAAGCGCTTTATTAGGGGAGGTAAATACCATGTAGCCTTGTTCATCAAGATAGAAAAAATCAGGGTGTGCGTAAGTCTGAATTTCTTCAACGTCAATTGTGTCAATTTTACCATCGTTATTTAAATCAACAGGTACATTTATTTTCCATTGCGATAAATCAAATTTAGTTGCAGGTACTAGCGCATCGCTTTGTTGATTAGTGCTTCGGGTATTTGAACAAGCGGTAAAAAGTAGAGGTGTTATAACGGCTAAGGCTGTGAGTTTAAATGTAGATGTATTTTTTATCATTATTGTCTCTGTGTGATGAAGTAAAAATTGTGCGATACAGGCATCGTTTAATCTCAATCTAGCATACCAATTTAACAATTAAAACTTACCAATTAGTAAAGTTAAATGTTTTTTTAAATAGTTTTTGTTATACCAATTTGGTTACGGTGTTTTTTAATGGCTTTTATGGAGGTGTTTGCGGTAGTATTTTTTATCTCCAGGCTATTCACTCAGTGATGTTTAACGTTGTCTCTGGCGCTAAAGTATAGTCTATCTGAGAGAGAGTAACTTTGTAGTTGCTTTGCAACGTTTAGCAAATGACTAAATTACCACTGCCGATAAATAATATTGGGCTTTAACTTACAGTTAGTGCTGTAAGTTAGTAGTGCTTGGTAATGGAAGTTGCCATTTTTTTAAAATGGTATGGTACTCACCACTTTCTTTTATATTATTTAATGCGTCAGAGAGTGCTTTAGCTGTTTTAGGATTAAGTTTAATACTTGCTGAAAAATTAAGTGAAGAGGGTAGATCGCTTAAATGAATTCGTTTTGTTATTAGGCTAGGATCTAGTCCTAGGCTTTTTAGCTCGTTATCAATAGTTAGTGCATTAGTCACTACAAAGTCGATTCGGTTTTTATAAAGCATTTGCCAAAGCTGATGATAGTAGCTGACCAGTATTAAATTTTTGTTTTCGGTAAAGCCTTTTTGTTTTAAGTAGGCTTCGCTTAGGTAGCCACGAATGGTTGCTACTTTATATTCTTTTGCAAAATTTAAGTGAACGACTTCATCTATATGACTTTTTAAACTAACTAAATAGGCGTCTGCAACGTACACCTCACCTAACCACGTATATTTATTAATCCGCTTTGGGGTTTTTAACAAAGACAACATTATGGCGTTGGTATTTGTTTGATGCTCCTTAAAAACGCGAGCCATGGGCATTATTTCAAAGTTAGCGGTTAATTTTGTTTGCTTTACAACGGCTTTGGCAATGTCGACTAAAGCGCCAGTTACTTCACCTTGCTGATTTTTAAAGTGATAAGGAGGAAGGTCTTCAGCTATAAATGTGATCGTATCTGCGTTACATATGACGCTATAAAACATAAATACACAGGCACTAAATACAACACGAACTAACATAAACAAATCTTTTTAAATAATATTATAGCTAGTGTAAAGAGTGCTGGTTAAAAGGTATACACGTTATGTTTATTTAATGTAAATAAACAACGCAGTGGCCTTACTTTGATGTGGATATTTTTATAAACTTTAAAGGCGAGCACTCATGCCAGCGTAAAAAAGCACGATTAAAAGAGCTTTGATCTTGAAATCCTAAAATATTAGATAGCTCAGCAAGTGGCATGTTACCGATTAAGGTATTAGCTCGTTTTATACGTTCATTTTTAAGTAGCTGAGCGAAGGTTAAGTTTTGTTGTTTTAAGCGTCGTTGTAGCGTTCGGGGTGTCAAATTAAGCGCATTAGCTATGGATATTAGGTTGCAGTTTTGCAAGGTGGTTTTAGCTGTAAGTAACTGATTAACTTTATCGTCAATGCACTGCTGGCTTTTAAAGTTAGAGAGTTGCTGCTCTGACAATTGCTTGAAAGTAGAATTAATAATGGCGTTATCGGTTTTAAAGGGCAGCGTTAAATAATGGTTCGGAAAGCTAATTTGATTATATTCAGCACTACTTTTTACAGGGCATTTAAACCATGATTCAAGGGCGCGCCTTTGCGATGGCAACCAATTATAAGTGAAACTAATACTACTTGGCGAAAGCGTTAAATTTATTAACTGGCGAATTACACTTACCCACGCGGTCATGTTTCGTAAAACAACATGCTCATTACAACTTTGGTGAGCAATCCAACGAATAGTTGCTGTATCAGTATTTAGTTCAAACTTGGCTTTACCAATATCAGCCACCAAGCTGTCGTAGCTTAACAATGCTTTAATGGCACTGCTTAAGTTATCGCTTGATTCAATTAAGTAACCTAAAACGCCGTAGTCAGCAGTGCGAATTTGCTGACCTAGGGTAAAACCAAAAAGAGGATCGTTAAGTGTTTTTTTGCCATAAACTAACAAGGCATTGTAACTATTTAAACTAATGCGCGGCGCTAATTGATGAGTGTGCTGACTGCTAAACTCGTCAAAGTTAATTGCCTGCAAAGCAGTTTTAGCATTAACGCCTTGAGTTTGTAAGTAATCTAAAATACTTGAAAAGTAATGATCAGCTAATGTGTGCATTTGTCATCTAAAGCTAAAAAATAGTCGCGTATTAGCAAGTTTGCCATGTTAAATTTTTATATGCTAGTTGAATCCCTAATAACCTCTTGCTGTAAAAATGATACTTATAACAATTAAACAAACGCTTAATGCACAGCCAAAGCAAATAATAAGCACACTATTGGATCATCAACAGTTGCATCGATTTTTTAATGCCAAATTTACGCTGCTACAAGCACAAGACGAAGGGCAAATAGAAGGCGGAAAAGGATCTGTTAGGCAAGTGAAAATAGGTAAAATAACGTTTTCAGAGCAAATAATCAGTGCCGATAAAAATCAGATCAGTTACCAAATAGTAGGCGATAAACCAGTAGCTAATCATCGAGGCGATATATACATCACTGCAAATAAAGACATCAATACTTTAGTTACCGAACTTAACTATTGCATAAGCTGCTCAGCTCCATGGTGGATGCCAAATGCATTACTTAAATATGTTATTACAAAAGATATAACCCAAGCGTTAAGCAATTTAAATAATTATTTTTTGGCTGGTAAAGTATGAACTCAGAAATTATTTTGCTCGCCCTCAGCCCAATATTTTTACTGTTTGTATGCTTTGAGTTTGTTAAGTTTAAGCGCCATTACGATATAAAAGATAGCCTAGCAAATACGGCTTTAGCATTACTGCACCAAGGAGCTGATGCCCTTGCTTTACTCCTGCTAATGCCGTTTTTTTATTGGCTTTATGAATACAGGTTGTTTGATATAGAACTGAGCGTCTTAAGTATTGCTTTCGCGTTTTTATTACAAGATTTTTTATATTATTGGTTTCATAAAGCATCACATCATATTCATTGGTTGTGGGCTGCGCATGTAGTTCACCATAGCTCAACTAAAATGAATTTCACCACCGCATTCAGGCAAAGTTTAATGTACCCCATAGCTGGTATGTGGATGTTTTGGCTACCTATGATTTTAATTGGATTTGAACCGCTTACGGTATTTAGCGTGGTTGCATTAAATTTGGCATATCAATTTTTTGTACATACTGAAATAGTGGGTAAGTTAGGCTGGTTTGAAAAAGTATTTAATACGCCTTCGCATCATCGAGTTCATCACGCAATAAATGCAGGTTACCTTGATAAAAACTTTGCCGGTGTACTTATCATTTGGGATAAGCTATTTGGCACCTTTGTAGAAGAAGATAAATCAAAGCCTTGTAAATACGGAATTATAGGGCAGCTTAATAGTAATAATCTATTCGTTATTACGTTTCATCAGTGGGAGCACTTATTTAAAAGTGTTTATAAGGCATCGGGAATAAAAGCTAAATGTAAGGCAGTACTTGGCTACCCAACAAGTAGCGTTAAAGATAAAGCAGCCAGTTAACCTAGCGGCTTTTTACTTCTTGGGGCGCCTAATAAAATGCACATATGGCAAATACATACAGATAAAAATGCACTAATACCCAATGCACCACCGTAGCCGTCAAGTTTTGGTACAAGAAATTCAAATAATATTGAAAACAAAACAGATGAGCTTGCTACAGTATAAATACCAAATCGATGGGGGGCGCTCATGCCAATAAATGTACCGCCAAAAAATACAATTGCGTATAAATCGGGGTTTAAATTTAAGGCGCTAAAAATTAAATAAGCAATAATAGACAGTGAAGATGACGCTCTTACACCATCAAAGCGGCTATGTTTAGCCAAATAAAATGTTAAAAAAGCACCAAGCAGTACAAGTAACGGGTATTCAATACTCATAATACAATTCCTTTAGCTAATACAAAAAGTGCCACACTAGCAAAGGCAACACTGCCAAGCTTACCGCCAAAGCCTGTAAACATATTCATAGTAAGCACATACAAACTTGAGCCAATAAGCGAAATAATAGCAATTTCCCAGTAACTGGTAATTAAATGGGTTGAACACATACCGGCAAAGCTACCAGCATAAATTGCAGCATAAGGATGGTTTTTATAACGCGCAGGAAAAGGAATAAACGAGCCAATAAGCCCCGTTAGCGCAGCAGAAATCACTAAAGGCAAGGAAAAAGTAGTGTGCATCGCAAAGCAAGCTACAAAGCCTAAAAAGAAAGTGATGAATTTTAAAAGTAGGAATTTAATCATAGCGGCGCATTTTAAACTAATCCTTTAGCGCTTTCTAATAATCTCTAACAAATAAATGTTATAAGTAATTACAAACCTAAAAAGAGTGTTTTTCAAACAACTTTTAGGTATTAAATATGCTTAATAGTATTGTTGTTAATGTTCTATAAATCACAAGTTATGTATAATGGCGATAATTTAATGTATTAAAGAGTTAACCAAGGGTAATTTATGTCTAACTGTTTGCATCTGGCTATTCCAGCTGGCGATTTAAAAGTAGCTAAAGCGTTTTATTGTGACGTACTAGGCTGTAAAACGGGAAACAGTGAAGAAGGTCGCTGGGTAGATATAGATTTTTGGGGTAATGAGTTAACACTGCATCAAAGTGTTGAGCGCTTACCAACCGTTCGCCACGATGTAGATATGGGCGCAGTAGCTGTACCGCATTTTGGTATTCATTTATCAGAAGATGAATTTAACGGTTTAAAAAAACGTATTGAAGCAGCTGGGCTTGAGTACCTTGATAAACCGTACCGCCGTTTTGTAGGTGATGAGTTTGAACAAGAAACTTTTTTTATTGAAGATCCAAACGGTAACGTGCTTGAAATGAAAACCATGGTAAACCCTGAGGTTTTATTTAAAAAAGCGTAATTAGTGTTTTATTTATTAAATATTAGGCCACTTTTATAGTGGCCTTTTTTGTATCCTGTGGGGTTTTGTGTACCCACAGGTGAAAATAATTGCATTATATGCGTTACTTTTATTCACTCTACAACACATAATTTAAAACGTAGACTTTAGAGTAACTCTCATACTTTATAATTATTATGTTGCTTTTAAAACTCACCATTGCGCCTCTACTTTTATTATTAATTAACTATGCTCAAAAACGCTTTGGCAGCTTTGTGAGTGGCATTATTCCTGGCCTGCCAATTACATCAGGACCTATTTCTTATTTTATTGCGCTTGAGCAAGGCAAGTTATTTGCCAGTAATTCAGCGGTTGCATCTTTGTATGGTATGAGTGGTATAGGCCTATTTTGTTTTTGTTATGCGGCAATGCTTACAAAACACTCAGTTATTAAAGCTCTTTTTGCTGCGTTAACGCTGTGGTGCTTATTTAGTGTATTTACCTTGGTATTACCCATTAATATTGCGCTTGCGTGTGTCATTTCGCTGAGCGTTTTATTTGCGTTGGCATTTGCATCGAGTAAGTTAAATTTTGCACCTGACGCAAAGCCATTTACCGCTGCGTGGGAGCTGCCGGTAAAAATGCTGTTGGTTACGAGCTTTATTGTTTTAGTTACGTTTATTTCGGCAAATATTGGCGCTAAGTGGAGTGGGTTACTATCTACCTTTCCGGTGATATTAGCGGTTATGGGCTGCATTGCCCATGCAAGTGATAAAAAGTTCTCGGCTTATAAAGTACTTAATGGTGGCATTATTGGCTCGTTAGGGGGCTGTATATTTTTTGCTGTAATTGCACTCGCGCTTAAATTTAATTTTGTTATTTGGCAGGTATATGCAGCCGCAGCGGTTTGCTCAACATTGTTTACTATTATTATGAGCCACTATATAAACCGTAAACAGTTTGCTAAGCCGGTTACGGTTTTAAATACTTAAAGCTAGCCATCAACTAAAGTGAGTGGCTTTACTTTTCGCTGTAGTTTTTCATGATACATAGCGGTGTCGCCGGCTTTTAAAATTTCGTCAATATTTTTAGGAGGCTCACTAAATACACTGCTGCCAATGCTTGCTTTTATAGAAATAGGTTGGTCGTTATGCGTAATGGTGAGTGTGTTTAACTCTGTTTTTAGGTGGTGCGTTTTTGGATTTACCTGCGCTTTGGTATAAAAGTGGGCAAGTACTACAAATTCATCACCACCTAAGCGACCGACTGCATCGCTGGTACGTACAATACTTTTTAAACTGGCGGCTACTTTGCATAAAGCTTCATCGCCTACGGCATGCCCATAATTGTCGTTTATCTGTTTAAAGTCATCTAAATCAATATACATTAAGCATAAAACACCGCCTTTTTTGGCGTGCTGCTCAATAAGTCCTGCTGATTTTTTACCCCAGCCACGGCGGTTTAAAATGCCACAAAGGTGATCGTAATCGGCTTCAGTTTCGGCGCGTCTTTGTGCGATTCGCATACGGCTAATGCGCCTAGAAACAGCCACTGCTAGTAAAAATGACTCTACAGCGAAAGCCAAAATAAATCCGTAGCGCTGCATAAATGGGCTTTGATTAATAAGTAACACTCTAAATATCATGCTTACTAGTACCAAGCTCAAGGCTACAAAAACAAGGGAGGCCTCGCGTATACCCTTGCGAGCTTGTTGAGCAGATAAAACAAAAATTACAGTCACGATGGTTAGTGAGCCGTAGGCCATTATGTTGCCAGCTACTTGCCAAACCAAAGTGTTATTGAACAATATCTTTATTAAACAAAAGCACATAACAATACTGGCCATAATTTTTAAAACCTTACTTGTTTTTGGCCAGCTGCTGTTTAGTTCAAGTAGTGCGCACATAAACCATGTAGCACTGAGTACTGTCAAGCCTATGCTGAGTAAATATAAATCAAATAGGAGTGATGAAACGTGGTCAGCTATAAATAAATAGAGCTGCCCCTCTTGAAGTAATATAAAGCTACCAATACAAAAAATATAGGCGCTGTATAGCTTAAAGATCTTGTCGTGAAGCCTATGCCCCATTATTAAGACGTAAAAAATGAGTGTGATACATAGCCCATAAAAAGCACCCATAATGAGGTTATGTTGCTGTGTTTCTCTAAAGAAAATTTTTGTATCTTGCCACTTAAATCGAGGTGTATAGTTAAGTTTTGACTCAATTGTAATAATGGCTGAAAAGCTTCCTGAATCCATTAAAAATGCTACTTGCGCAGATTTTAATGGCTGTTTTGTCACACCATTTTGCTGCCATGTAAAGCCATCAACACCTGGGCGCAAAAATGAAAGTACGCCGCCATGCTCTAACAAGCAGTTAAGTTGAAACTGGTTTGCACCGCGTTTTGCCTGAAGTTTGGACGTTGTATTAAGTTGTAAATATGATGGAGAAGATTGGCTATTTAAAGGAGTAATATTGCAAAATTCTGCTGCATTGCTATTAAATGCTATTAGGCAAATAAAAAATAGAAATAAGTATTTAGCACCTCCTTGCAAAATATTAGAGACTGTATTTTTATGATATTTTTCATCAGCCATAAGCACTTCCAAGCTTAACTACATTTTTTTATACTAGCAGAGCCCGGCTATTTAGCTATCAGTTAATTTGTAAAATTAACTGTGCAATTGAGTTAACATTTCGCTTGGCGTTTTATTAAAGTGGCGCTTAAACTCGCGGCTAAATTGCGAGGGGCTGGTATAACCTACCTTTAATGCGGCCTCATTTGCTTTACTGCCGCTGCTTGTAATGAGTTCTTTTGCTTTGGCTAAGCGTACTTTTTTTAAGTATTGCAATGGTGACTCAAACGTTATTTGCCTAAAAGCACGATGAAACGACGACACACTCATATTTACATCTTCAGCTAACCCTTCAACCGTAATTTGATTGGCATAACTACTGTGCATGGTAGAGAGCGTTCGTGCTATACGTGCATAGTGCCCGTCGTGCATGGCCAGGCCTATTAACGTGTCGCCTTGTGGGCCGCAAAGCACGCGGTATACTAATTCTTTTACTATATCTTCGCCAAAAACATCTGCTTCAATAGGGTTATTAAGCACGCTAAGTAAGCGGTGAGTTACTTGCTCCATGGCGCCATCTATTTTAGCCGATTGAACGCCACTCATTTGCCCTGAAGTGAATGGTTTATGTGTACCAATTTGGTTTACTAGCTTGTGTAACATTACTGGGTTTATATCTATAACAATGCCCATTACAGGCAGGTTGTTATCGGTAAAAGCTTCGCACTCAAGTGGTACAGGCACTCCTAAAACAAGGTAGTCACCTTCGCCATACTTTATTTGATGTTCAGGAAAGTGAATTATTTTATGTCCTTGGCCAACAATAATAATACCTGAGTTATATATAAGTGGCTGACGTGGCGAGCTTTTACTTGCGCGATGAAAATACACACCTGAAATAATGGTTTCCATGTTGCCTTCAAAGTTGAGTAAATTATTGTGCTCTGCAAATTTTTGCATCATGTTGGCTATTGAGGACATTAAAACATCTATTATCGTACGAATTTTGCGTAAAATATCAATGTTGACAGTTTTAGGCAAGCTTTTGCGAGTTATTGGGCTTTTTTAATGTTTGTTTTGCCACTAATATGCATTCATTGAAATTTAGCTTAGTGAGTAGCTAAGCATTCTATTTAGTATTTAACCGTCACCTAGGAGCAAAATAATGAAATTTAGCTACGTAAATCCAACGCTTATCCAGTTCGGCCAAGAACAAATTGCCTCACTAACTGATTTGATCGTAAAAGATCAAAAAGTATTAGTAGTGTACGGCGGCGGTTCAATTAAAAAGAACGGCGTGTACGACCAAGTTGCAGCAGCACTTGAAGGCTTTGATTGGGTTGAGTTTTCGGGCGTTGGCGCTAACCCAACAATTGAAGTACTAGATCAAGCAGTAAAAATTTGTAAAAAACAAGATATCGACTTCGTATTAGGTGTAGGCGGTGGCTCTGTAATTGACGGCGTTAAATACATTGCAGCGTCGGCAGTATATGACGGCGAAGGTTGGGATATCCCTACTGGTAAGCATAAAGTAACAAGTGCATTACCTATTGGGGCAGTACTTACGCTTCCAGCTACAGGTTCTGAGTCTAACCAAGGTTCTGTTGTGAGCAAAGCTGCGACTAAACAAAAACTTCCATTTATGTCTCCTGCGGTACAACCTAAGTTTGCAATTATGGACCCTGATGTAATGAAAACATTACCACAGCGCCAACTTGTAAATGGCTTAGTAGACGCTTGGGTACACACCTGTGAGCAATACCTAACATTCCCTGCAGGAGCACTTGTACAAGATGGTTACGCTGAAGCGCTATTAAAAGCACTTAAATCATTAGGCGATAACTTTGAAAACCAAGACGATGCATGGCGTGCAAATCTCATGTGGGCAGCAAACCAAGCACTTAATGGTTTAATTGGTTCTGGCGTATCACAAGATTGGGCAACACATATGATTGGCCATGAGCTTACAGCTGCTTACGGCGTTGATCATGCACGTTCACTTGCTATTGTTCAGCCTTCTTTACTACGTAACCAATTTGCAGTTAAAAAAGCGAAACTAGAGCAAATGGGTAAAAACGTATTTGGTCTTGCGCAATCGGATGATTTAGCAGAGCAAACAATTCAAGCAATTGAAGCGTTTTACCACAGCCTTGACGTAGCTACTGTTCTTACTGAACATGGCGATGACAAAGCCGCTGCTATTGACAATATTATTGGTAAACTTGAAACTCACGGTATGGTTGCACTTGGTGAAAACCAAGCAATTACACTTAAACAAAGCCGCGAAATTTTAGAGCAAGCAATTGCTTAAGCGCTTAAAGTAATACAAAACTAAAAGCCGCTAGCGTTTACGTTAGCGGTTTTTTTGTGAGTTATACCAATCCGCAATAATACTTAATCATTTTGCGGGGCTAAACGTATCGCTATCTGCGTTAAAAAATTCTCATTTAGAACAACTAAATAGCAAATTTTTTGCCTAGTTATCAACACGTTTTTCCATCCTCAAAATAGATTACTTAATTAAGCGAATTGGTATTAAATAAATTAAAAACACTACGTTTATAATTAACCAATAATACCGGTGTTAATGTTTTAAAGTGATGATAGTAAACTGTGTTCATCGGTTAGCAAAACTAACACCTTATAAATTTACACAGGATAAAAACTCATGACACTACTACAAAAAATATTAAACTCTAAAGCAGGCGCAGCAGCAGTTATTTTACGTGTACCAGTCGGTTTAATTTTAGCAGCGCACGGCGCGCAAAAATTATTTGCTTGGTTTGGCGGTTACGGCCTTGAAGGCACAGGGCAGTGGATGGCAAGTATTGGCTTAGAGCCAGGATACTGGTTAGCTTTAATGGCAGGCAGCGCTGAATTTTTTGGCGGCATTGCATTAGCACTTGGTTTATTAACACGCCCAGCAGCCGTAGTTACGGCGTTTACAATGTTGATTGCAATATTTAGTGTACATATTAACAATGGTTTATTTATGGCTAACAACGGTTATGAATATGCACTTACTTTATTAGTTGCAACTGCAGCGCTTGCTATTCAAGGTGCAGGTAGCTTTTCGGTTGATAGTGTTATTGCTAAAAAGCTAGCTGATAAATAGCTGCAGGAATTTATAATTAAAAAAATAGCGGCTAATTTAGCCGCTATTTTTGCATGGGTTAAGCGTTATTTTACTTAGCCGAAAAACTTAAAGAGTAGTTGTACTGCGTTTGCTCAAGTAAATATTCTTTATGTGTACTTGGGCTCCACGAGTCATCGCCGCCAATCCCCATATGTTGATGGTCAATATGCACATGTACGCCATCATCAGCAATGAGTTCGTTAGTGTGCTTAGCTTGCGTTAGCATACTTTGTGAGAACTCACTGGCGGCAAACAAAAACGCACCAGTTACGGTTAAATTATTAATGCGAAGTAATTGGCAATCACTTCGCACGCCGTTGTCGGTTGGGAATATATACGGGGTATGTAGCTCATTTAAGCTCAAGCTGTAATAACCTAAACGCGCAGCCGCTTTGCGATCGGGGTAGTTTTCAAATGGGCCTAAACCAAGCCAATTTACTTGTGCATCGCTTTGTTTATTAAGCGTTGTACTTAACCCTATGCGTGGCATGGGCGGCAAAGCATCATTTAGTTGCACATCAACATTTAAATTAATTTCACCGGTACTATTGAGTGTATAAAGCCATGTTGTTTTTGCTTGTACTGCGCCATTAAATTCATAGCTAAATACACAGGTAATACGTATATCTACGGTTGATTGCACAACTTCAAACGAGCGACATGTACGCTGCCACTGACCGATACCCGCTCTTAGCCAGCGCGCTTCCCATGCATTAGGATCTAGGTTATCTACTTCGCTTACGCCTATGTCGTTATCAAGCGGGGCGCGGTAAAAATTATCAACTAATGGGCTTTTAATAACTTGGATTTGATTGTGTAGCCATTGCTCAATAAGACCTGATTGGCTATTAAACACAAGTTTAAAGCTATCGCCTTCAATACTTAGCTGTGTGTTAGTTTCGCTAATAATTAGAGCGCCATGCGCTGAGGCGGCTAGAGTGGGCGTAAATACATCAGCGCTTAAACTGTGGTTATTTATAAGCTTAAACTGCTCGGTGTTTAATACATGCTCGGCGCTTGCAAAGCTGCAATCGTTAATAAGTGCTACATCTAAATTAAGGTGATATTGCGCACCTTGCTCAAACGCTGCTTTAGTTTTAATTGTTAACGTGTGTGTACTTTGCGGAGCAATATTAAGTACATGCTCGCCTTGCTCTATACACACGCCATTTTGCATTAATTGCCAAACCAGTTTTTCGTTATCTGTGTGTCTAAATACGTAATCGCTAAATACATCAATGGTGTATTGATTTTTAGTTTGCTCACGTAGCGTAAATTGTAAATGCTGCTGGCTGTATTTAGCTTCAAACAGGCTAGGATGCGGCGTGCGGTCTGGGAACAATAAGCCATTTATACAAAATTGGCGGTCGTTTAGTTCGTCACCAAAATCGCCGCCGTAGGCCCAGTAATGCTCACCGTTTTCATCAGTTTTAGATAAACCTTGGTCTACCCAATCCCAAATAAAGCCACCTTGTAGGCGTGGGTATTCTCTAAACGCCTGCCAGTAATCGTCAAAACTACCTAGGCTGTTACCCATTGCATGGGCGTACTCGCATAAAATAAGTGGGCGCGTTTCACCCGGTAGGCTTAACCATTTTTTAATTGAATATTTTGGTACGGCGTCATCAGCTATATGCGTATCTACACGAGCGTACATTGGGCAAATAATATCGGTTGCTGTTGTGTTTGCGCCGCCACCTTCGTATTGCACTGGGCGCGACGGGTCAAAGCTTTTTGACCAGCCATACATGGCATCGTGATTTGCGCCGTGTCCGCATTCGTTACCCAATGACCAAATAATAATTGAGGCGTGGTTTTTATCGCGCTCAACCATTTGTGTATAACGCGACATAAATGCGCCAGCCCACTGCGGATCGCTCGCTAAACGCCCCATAGGGAACATGCCATGGGTTTCTATATTCGCTTCGTCCACTACGTATAAACCTAGCTCGTCACATAATTCGTAAAAACGAGGATGATTAGGGTAATGAGCAGTACGCACAGCATTAAAATTATTTTGCTTCATCAGCTTAATATCTTCAATCATGTCGGCGGTGCTTACTGTGTGGCCGTTTTCAGGATGGTGTTCGTGGCGATTAACACCGCGTATGAGTAGCGGCTTGCCGTTTAAACAAAGTTGCCCGTTAAGCATTTCTACTTTTCTAAAGCCAATATTGTAGGCTTCT
The DNA here is from genome assembly GCF_008370255.1 of Pseudoalteromonas sp. FUC4. Classification (GTDB taxonomy): domain Bacteria; phylum Pseudomonadota; class Gammaproteobacteria; order Enterobacterales; family Alteromonadaceae; genus Pseudoalteromonas. Next base: position 444,289 of record NZ_SEUI01000004.1, read on the forward strand.
GCGTCTATAGTATTGCCTTGTTCATCTAACAGGCTTACAACACAGCGGTATAAATAAGGGGTCTCGGCGGTCCATTTTTTAGGATTTTGTATATCAATTGTTTGAAATACAACATCGCTCCAGCCGCCTTTTTCGTCAACACGTTTATTATTAGTGCTTTGTATTTGCGGCTCACACAGTGCTTGCTCACCATCAAAAACCTGTACGGCTACTTGGAAATTATTTGGCGCGTCTATCGCGGTTTTAATATGTAAAGTCGTATCGCGGTAGCATGCGTCTAAATCGGGAGTAATAAATACATCGCGTATTTGATTTTGTGGTTTAGTAAGTAAATTAACATCGCGGAATATACCGCTTAGCCACCACATGTCCTGATCTTCTAAATAACTGCCATCACTCCAACGAATTACCATAACCGCAATACGGTTAGTACCGGCAACTAAAAGCGCGCTTAAATCAAATTCGCTGGGTAAGCGGCTATCTTGCGAGTAGCCTACCCATTGGCCGTTACACCAAAGGTGAAATGCTGAGTTAACGCCTTCAAAAATAATATGGTTACGCTGCGCTAATTGATCCTCCGTAATAGTAAATTCAGTGCGGTAGCAACCTGTTGGGTTATCGCTTGGTACAAATGGCGGGTTTACTGCAAATGGATATTTAACATTACAATAAATAGGTTTATCAAAGCCATGTAATTGCCAGTTAGAAGGCACTGGAATACTTTGCCAATCGTTACTTAGTGTTTCACTTAGTAATGACTCATCAACCGCTTCGGGTTTATCAAATAATTTAAAATCCCATTGGCCGTTTAAACTTTGTTTTTGTGATTGTGTGTTTTTACGGGCATGGTCAACGCTTTTAAAACCATTAAGTGGGCTGTGCGCTTTTACTTGATTAACTTGCACCGAAATTGGATTTTCCCAATCGCGGCGGTTAATTATGTGCTGTAGTGAGTTCATTAGTGTCCTATTGCATGTGTGGCAATTATAGTGGCTTAAATATAGCTAAAATAATGCGTTGAGGTTATGCTTAAAGCTCTCTTTTATTTATCCAAAACTATCATTTTTAATTATGCGTAACACCATTGTAGATATGCTTGATATTGGCCCAGAGTGTGCAGAGCGGTTTATTGATTTAACGACGCTGTCGCAATTGCCAAACCTTGAAATAGAGCTGGCAGGTTGCTCTAATTTATTGGGTGATTATTGTGTTGCACGTACCAACCCGCTTGAACACACGCTTTTTTATACTTTGGCTGGTCAGGGCATGCTAAAAACCATTAATAACCAATATTCATTAACTGAAAATAGCTTAGCTATATTGCCTGCGCGGCAAAGTTTTGAGGTTCAAATAGCAAGCGAAAAGTGGGATGTGATTTGGCTAAACCTTGCAAATACCAAGCGTTGGCAGCATTTAAATTTAGCGCAGGCTAAGGTATTAACTAATCAGCAGCTAGCGCCATTACATTTAGCTATGGAGCTTTTATATAGCGAAAGTAACGCTACTTTGCGCGAAGGCGTTATGCCTATTTTAAGCCACTATTTAAACACTACGCTTCAAAGTGAGCCGCAAATAGGCGGGCAAAACAGATTAACCAGTTTGTTTTTAGAGGTAGAAGAGCGCCTGCAGTTTGATTGGACAATAGACGCTATGTGCGAACACGTGCATTACTCAGCACCGCATTTACATAGGTTATGCCAAGCGCAATATGGCAAAAGCCCAATGCAGCAGCTTATTTATTTACGTATTAAACGAGCTAAAAGCTTACTACTAAATACCCGCTGGCCTGTTGCTCATATTGCCGCTTATGTGGGGTATCCTAATATATTTAATTTTTCTAAACGGTTTAAAAAATCAGTGGGTGTTTCACCAAGTGAATTTAGAAAATAACGTGAGTGGCTCTCTACATTTGAATAAATTTAAGGTATTGTGCGATTTCTTAAATTTCATTTTATAGTTTTAGGTAGGTAATGCGTTCAAACTACTTTTTAGTCGTGATACTTTTAGTGCTTGTGCACAGCTTTATTAGCTGTGATGCTGCCGCGTATCATTTACAAGAAGAAGTAGATCATGCCACGCATATTCACGCTCATAGCGATACCAATGATGACGATGCGCAATCACCTACAGAAATTCATGCCCATCAGCATTGCCACTGTGGCTACTACAGTACGATAAACCATTCAATAAGCCCTGAGCAAAGCCAAGCCACAAACAATGCTTGTTACAATGGTTTAAATTACCCACCAGATGTTCCGCCACCTAATTTTTATAGCTAGTTTCTAATTTTAAATACTTTGTAAATAACTGCCTGCGCATAAGTGCTGTTAGGCTAGTTGTGTGCATATTTAGGTTGCTTGATCGCGCATGTTTTTAATACAAGTGCAGTGATTAAGCCAACTCTGTTTGTTAAAAAACGGACATGCTATATGAATAAAAAACCACTAATGCTGGTGGCGCTACTGTGCGCATTATCCACACAGAGCGCTTTGGCAAAAAAAGAGCCTCAAAACGTATTAACGCTTAAGCAAGCGCTAATAAATACCGAGCAGCAAAATGCAGTGCTTAAGCGCTATCCTTATCATCAAAAAATCTTAAGCGCTTTAAAAGACCAAGCTGCACTTAAGCCTAATCCCGTTGTAAGCTTTGAAGCTGAAAATATTATGGGCACTCAGGCCTATAGTGGCATTAAAGGGGCGCAATACACATTGGCGCTAAGCCAATTAATAGAGCTGGGTGATAAACGCCAAAAGCGCGTAAATTACGCAACAGCTAATATAAAAGCGCAAACAATTGAGTATAAAAATACCCGTTTGGCGCTTTTAGCTACAACGGCTGAGCGTTACTATCAAGCACTAAAATACCAAGCTCTAATTGCACTAAATACAGAGCGAAGAAATACAGTACAGCAGGCGCTTAAAGCAATAGAGCAGCGTGCAAATGCAGGCGCTGCATCCCTTGCTGATGTAACACGTATGCGTTATGCATTAAGCCAAGTAAAATTAAATAGTGCTTTACTAAACAGCGAATTATCGCGAGCTCGTTTAGCGCTTAATGAGCTTTGGCAAAAACAAGTATATAGCGATTATTATGCCGGTGATTTAAGTTTTATTACCCCTCTTAAAAGCGAGCAAGCATTGCTTGATGCGGTTAATAGTGCACCTGAGTTTGCATTGCTACAGCAACAATATTTGCAACAAACTGCCAACTTAGCACTGCAAAAATCAACGGGTCAAAGTGATTTAACGCTTGGCGGCGGTGTGCGCTATAACCAACAAGCTGACGCCAGCTCGTTTGTGTTTTCGTTTTCAATGCCGCTGCAATTAAGCAATTCTAATAGCGGTAATATTAAGGCGGCGCAGCATCAACTTACCCTACTTAATGAGCAACAAGGGCAATTGCGTATTCAGTTGCGCCAACAAATACGCACGCTGTATGCGTACTACCAAGGTAAAACTGAGCAAGCACAACTTTTAGCGCAGCACGTTATTCCTCAAGCTAAAACGCTGATAGAACAAAGCTTAAAGAGCTACCAACAAGGGCAAATATCGGTATTGCAATTGCTAGATGCACAGCAAGCTTTATTTGACTCTAAACGAGCACTTATCAACACCCATAGCGAACTATATCAAGTACTACTTACTCTTGAGCGCTTAACTGGCCAATCTTTAATTGAGACTCATCAATCATGAACAAAACACTTATCGCATTATTAATTACGCAACTTTTTGCACTCCCATTATTAAGTAGCACGGCTATGGCGTCGGCTAATCATCACGCAGAAGCTCACGAAGAAGGCCATGAAGATGAACACCAAGAAAAAGGCCCTCACGGCGGATTTTTACTAATCAATAACGCGCTTGATTTAGAACTTAAATTAACCCAGTTTGCAGGTAATACCGAGCTGCGAATATATGGGTTTAATAACGATAAAGCTGTGGATATAAATCAGTTGGACGTAACCATAAACGTGCAGCGTTTAAGTGAGGAGCCACAGCTTATTCGCTTTAAAGCCGAAGGTGATTATTTAGTTAGTACCGTGAGCGTGAATGAACCGCACTCATTTAAGCTTGATGTAATGGCAAGTTATAAAGGGCAAAAAATTAACTACCACTATGAGCAAGAAGAGGGGCGTACAACGCTAAGCGAGGCAGCAATTGAACGAGCCGGTATTAAAACCGAGATTGCAAAGGCGGGTAGCGTTGAACTAACCGATACTTTATTTGGTGTTATAGCACCCACCGCACACGGCACCGTGGAAGTAATGGCGCCTTATACCGGTTTAGTTAACGACATTTTTGTGAGCATTGGTCAAAACGTTAAAAAAGGCGATAGGCTTGCAAGTATCACTAATCGTGAAACACTGCAAAATTACACCATAAAAAGCCCAATGACAGGCGTTATTACCGAGCAATATTTAAAGCGCGGTGAGCTTGCTAGTAGCGCGTTGATGCAAATAGTCAATCTTGAAACGGTATGGGTTGAGCTCTCGGCGTTTCCTGAAAATATTGAAAAACTCGCCATAGGGCAAAGCGCTAAGGTGTACGACTTACATCATCATTTAAATGCCCAAGGCGAGGTGTTTTTTATTGCACCTATGATGACGGGCGGACATATTGCGCGTGCGCGAATCGAGCTTAAAAACCAAGATGGCCATTGGCGCCCAGGCATGCACGTAAATAGCGACGTTAGTATCGCAAATGTAAATGCTGCTGTGCGAGTAAAGGCTACTGCTGTGCAAGAATTTAACGGTAAAGCAAGTGTGTTTATTAAAAGCGGTAATGTGTTTGAAGTACGCCCTGTAAAACTTGGTGCTAAAAACAGCGAGTGGGTAGAGGTACTTGAGGGGCTTTCGCCAAACAGTGAATATGTAACGCAAAACAGTTATGTAATTAAAGCCGATATATTAAAAAGTGGCGCAAGCCACTCACACTAGGAGGCAGCATGATTAACTGGATAGTTTCGTTTGCGGTTAAACGCCGCATGATGGTGCTTGCACTCACGCTTTTATTTGCAGGCTTTGGTGTATACAACACACAAAATTTAGCGGTGGATGCCGTACCTGATATAACTAATGTGCAAGTGCAAATTAACACCAAAGCACCCGGGTTTACCCCGCTTGAAGCAGAGCAGCGAATAACCTATTTAATTGAAACTGCGATGGCAGGTATACCTAAGCTTGATTACACCCGTTCGATTTCGCGTTATGGGCTTTCGCAAGTAACCGTTATTTTTAACGAAGGCACCGATATTTACTGGGCTCGCCAGCAAATTAGTGAGCGGATTCAAAGTATTCGATCAGATTTACCTGCCAATATTGAGCCAAACTTAGGACCAATTGCCAGCGGGCTGGGGGAGATTTTTACTTACTCTGTGCATGCAAATAAAGGCGCGATAAAAGACGATGGCACCCCATTTAATGCAGAAGACTTACGTACTTTGCAAGATTGGGTAATTCGTCCGCAGCTTTTAAAAGTAAAAGGTGTTACCGAAATAAATAGCCAAGGGGGATTTGAGCGCCAATACCAAGTAGCGCCGATGCCTGAAAAGCTATTAGCTTATAAGCTCACGCTCAGCGATGTAATTACGGCGCTTAAATTAAATAATAGTAACCAAGGCGCAGGGTTTATAGAGCGTTTTGACGGGCAATATTTAGTGCGCTCGCCAGGGCAATTAAAAACCATTGATGATATAGCTAATACCGTGGTTGCAAAACGTGATGATGCGCCTGTACGCATTAAAGATGTCGCAAATGTGCGTTTAGGCAAAGAGCTAAGAACAGGGGCAGCCACTTATAACGGCAAAGAGACCGTACTTGGCACCGCTATGATGCTCATTGGCGAAAACAGCCGCGTAGTGGCAAAAGCGATGGCAGATAAACTTAACGACGTACAACTAAGCTTACCTGAAGGGGTTGTAGTTGAGGCAGTTTATGACCGTACAACCCTTGTAGATAAAACCATAGAAACCGTAAAAACTAACCTGTTCGAAGGTGCAGTATTAGTGATTGTTATTTTGCTGCTGTTATTAGGTAATGTAACTGGTGCGCTTATTACGGCAATGGTTATCCCGCTTAGCATGTTATTTGCCATTACCGGTATGGTTGGAAATCGTGTTTCGGGGAATTTAATGAGCTTAGGCGCAATCGATTTTGGTTTAATTGTTGATGGCGCAGTCATTGTGGTTGAAAACTGTTTAAGGCAACTTGGCCTTGCGCAGCACAAACATGACAGGTTACTTACATTAAATGAGCGTTTAAGTGTTGTAACCGCCGCGACTAAAGAAGTATTTAGCCCAGCAGTATTTGGCATTTTAATTATTATGCTGGTGTATTTACCGCTATTTGCACTAAGCGGGGTTGAGGGCAAAATGTTTCAGCCAATGGCGTTTACAGTGGTTGCTGCATTAGTTGGCGCACTTATTTTTGCTGTAACGTTTGTACCTGCCGCTATTGCGGTATTTGTACGCGGTAAAGTGAGTGAGAGCGAAAATGCGGTTATGCGCGGTATTAAAAAAGGCTACAAACCGCTACTTGGCTTATCGCTTAAGTTACCGTGGGTAATGCTAAGCATTGCTGCTGTGCTTGTAATTGCACTTGGCTTCAAAGTTAAAAATATGGGTGCTGAATTTTTACCACAGCTTGATGAAGGCGATATAGCTATGCATGCACTGCGTATTACCGGCACCGGCATTGAGCAATCGGTAAAAATGCAAAAAGAGTTAGAGCAAGCTATTTTAGACATACCTGAAGTTGAAAAGGTCTTTTCAAAAATTGGTACGCCTGATGTCGCAAACGATCCTATGCCACCTAACGTTGCCGATACATTCTTAATGTTAAAGCCGCGCGAGCAATGGCCTAATCCAGCTTTAAGTAAAGAAGAACTGGTTAAGCAAATTCGCCATTTAGTAAACGAAGTACCAGGTAACAACTATGAGTTCACGCAGCCAATAGAAATGCGCTTTAACGAGTTAATTGCTGGCGTGCGCGCCGATGTGGCAGTTCGCATTTATGGCGATGACTTATCAACATTAAAACAGTACGGTGAAAAAGCCACAGCGCTGGTGCAAAACATTACTGGCGCAACCGATGTACGCCTTGAACAAATGGAAGGTTTGCCTACGCTTTCGGTAACGCCGCTTCGCGACCATATGGCGCTGTTAGGTTTAACAGTAACCGATATACAGCAAAGTGTAAGTGCTGCTATAGGCGGTGTGCAAACGGGGCTTATTTATGAGGGTGATAAACGCTTTTCATTATTAGTGCGGTTAGATGAGCGTTGGTCGAGCGATGTATCGCAGCTTGCGCGTTTGCCGGTAGCAGTGCCTAAAAGTGCTAACCCCGACCTTGCATTTGTACCGCTTGGCGAAGTGGCAACAATTAGTATTGATAAAGGCCCTAATCAAATAAACCGTGAAAGCGGTAAGCGTAATGTTGTCGTAACTGCAAATGTAGAAGGGCGTGATTTAGCAAGCTTTGTAAGCGATGCGCAAACTGCTTTAAATTCAGATCTTAATTTACCAAGTGGTTATTGGATTGAATACGGCGGCACGTTTGAGCAGTTAGAATCGGCAAGTAAGCGGCTATCGCTGGTGGTACCGGTTACTTTATTGCTTATATTTGGGCTGCTTTACAGCGCGTTTAATTCACTGCGTGATTCGTTAATTATATTTAGCGGCGTACCACTTGCACTGACAGGTGGCGTGCTTGCGTTATTGTTACGCGATATGCCGCTTTCAATATCAGCAGGCGTTGGTTTTATTGCGCTAAGCGGTGTAGCGGTATTAAATGGTGTGGTGATGCTGTCGTTTATTAAACAGTTAAGAGCCGATGGGCTTAGTTTAATTGATGCGATACAAACCGGTGCGCTTTCGCGCCTGCGCCCAGTCCTTATGACCGCTTTAGTGGCAAGTTTAGGATTTATTCCTATGGCGCTAAATACTGGCACCGGCGCTGAGCTTCAACGTCCGCTGGCGACGGTTGTTGTAGGGGGGATTATTTCATCAACCCTACTTACGCTATTAATATTGCCCGCGCTTTATAAGTTAGTGCATGCAAAGTTTAACAAGCAACAAACAGCTTAGTAGTTGCACCTAGTTAAGTAAAAAGCAGCTGAAGTTTCAGCTGCTTTTTTGTTGTTAAGTAAATCATGCAGGTTAATTATATTGAAACAGGTTATCCCAGCGCTCATCCAAAATAGTTTTCGCGTGCTCCAAATTTATTGCGCTATACACATCATTAGTGCTCGTCACTAAGCGCATACGCTCCAACTTTTCAAGTGCATCGCTAATTTCAAAATCAAGATCGCACTGGTATTTGCTGTTAAACCACGCCTCTATTTGTTCATCAAGCGTTTGGGCGGTTAAGCCGCTTTCTGATTTTAGTAAAAACGTATAGGCAAGCAGGGCTTCTTTTATGTCTTCTTCTTCGGCGGCGTCTATAAGGGTATGAAAAACACCGGCGTTATTATCGAGGTTTTTAAAGTAGAGGTTATCGCTAAGCGCTTTCATAAATTTAATTTTACGGTTTTTAAATTTACTCCATTCTTTAAAAATAAAGCTGCCAAATACCCCCATACCAATGGCAAAGGTAATAAAGTGTTGTTGTGTCATTTCTACAGCTTCACTTCTAAAACCACCCCAAAAGGCAAACAAAGCAAATAACAATAAAATTGATGCGCCAAGCTTAGTAATTAATACCACCGCACCGCCAACTAAAGCCGATGAGCCAATAATCACTTTATCAATAGGGCGCATGCGTACTTCGCTATTAGGAAATAGCATTTCAAGGTCGGCTTTTGGTACATTTTGAAACAGCTTAACTATGGTCGAGCTTGGCTCGAACCCTAAAGGTGTTTTATTTTTAGCTTCAAAGTGGGCTTTATCTTTAAAACGAATAAACACCGCAACACGGTCGTAATTAGTAAAGTGCAGCGGCTTTTTACGAAGGCCCCAAAAGCTAGTTATGGTTTCGGTCAGTTGCGACTCGCCACGGCGATAAAAAACCACTTCTTCAAAGTCGTCAAACTCCACTTCAAGGCGCACTTTAAATAGTGACTCTTCGTTTAATGCATCTTGTAAATCTTGATTAGTGATCACTTCAAAGTTAGCTGCGTTGAGTACTTTGGCAAAGTCGCGCGCAAATTCACGTTGGCACTGCGCTTTTTGATCGTTTGAAACCGGCGCTAATGATCGCGTGTCACTATTAGGATCAAAGGGGGCGTAGTTATTTTTAAGCGACTCAAGTGTTGTGTGGTAATCGTAATGAATAAGGCTTGCTAGTAAATCGCAAAATTGTTTAAACGATGTTTGCTCTATGCTGTTAGTGAGCTCAGCGCTACACATATCAACAATATCTTGTTTTCTAAAGGGAATAAAACGCGCACTTTGCATAAGTTTTTAACTGCTTTGGTAGGTATTTAACTGCATTGGCACATAATAAAATATTCTTATGGATATTACTAATTTGTTAACACCCTAGGACCTGATAAATTTAGTACACAGTTTTCAGCGTGTATTAACCTAAATATGTAATTATTGGTTTATTGAATACTCTTGTTCTTACTGATAAGTGAAAAGGATTTACTATGGCCATTCAAAAAAAGCTAAAAGAAAAAACACGTAATTTTATTGACTCTAAGCATATGCTTAGCGGTATTACAGTGGCGTCGTTTTTAGAGTCAACCATAGTTCCTATTCCACTTGAAGCAGTGCTTGTGCCTCTTATGCAGGCTCGTCGAGAAAAGCTATGGCTGATAGCATTAATGGCGACCTTAGGCTGCATAGTGGGTGCATTGTTTGGTTATGCATTGGGTTACTATTTATTTGATGCGGTAGGCGATTGGATTATTAATACACTTTCGAGCCCTGAGCAATTTGAGAACGTTAAACAAAAAATGCAAGATCAAGGTTTTTGGTTTGTAATAACACTGGGCATTGTGCCCATTCCGTTTCAAATAGCGATGCTCGCAGCAGGCGCGACTAAGTACTCTATTTGGCTGTTTTTGTTGGCCTCAGGTATTGCGCGTTCAATTCGTTACTTTGGTCTGGCTATTATTGTTTATTATGCAGGTAATGAAGCTGAGCGAATTATTAGTAAACATAAAACTAAGGCGATGGTTGGCATTACTATTTTAGTTTTGGGATTGTGGGGACTTAGTACCGTAGTTTAAGTTTAAATTTGGGAGTTATTAAGGGTTTCATCTTCGTGGTGGTTTTTATTATTGTGCTATAGTTTTCAAATGAAGTACTGAAAAACCTAGCAATTAATATGATTGAAACAGTAAAACTTACCGTTAAACTTTCTAACTTTTATAAAATGCCTTTGATCAATAAAGTTTTAAGTTTAGCTTTATTGATCTATATTGCTATTTTTTCAGCCTACTCCTTAACTAACTTTCCTCCCTTACAAGTTCAAAGCAATGTGTACGGTTTTACTACCGATTTTATTAATTTAATTGTCATTGTATTTCTGTTTTGGATGGTTCAATGCTCTGAACTATCTAAACAAGCATATATTTTTTCAAGTTTCGGTTTATTACTATGGAGCATTGGCACCACGGCAGATGTGCTTGATGAGTTAGTTGTGCAACCTTACTGGGTAAGTGTTTATTTTGAAGACTTATGTAGAACCAGCGGCATGCTTTTAACTTCTTATGGTTTATTTAAAACTATGCGCTTTGTACAAAGTATTAATAATAGGTTAGCCGCAGAGTTAATAATAGATGACTTAACTAAAGTGCATAATAGGCGCTATTTTTATCGACATGTTAAAAGTGCAAACATTGTATCTTATGTTATTTTAATTATTGATATAGACCATTTTAAGTCTATTAATGATGAGTTTGGCCATGATGTGGGCGACTCAATTCTTCAGCAGTTAGCAACTACATACAATAATGCATTTGAAGGAAGCGCGCAGTTTGCTCGCTTGGGCGGTGAGGAGTTTGGAGGTTATTTACCAACAAGTAATATAGAGCAAGTTAGTGAGTTTTGTCAGCAATTAATAGACCTTGCGCACACTATTAATGTTAAAAATACGCGCCATTTAACAGTAAGTATTGGCGTAGCAAAACAAACCCCTAACGAGCCCCTCGATAAAGTCATGAAACGTGCCGATCAAGCTCTATACGTAGCTAAAAAAACAGGTCGGGATCGTTTTGAAGTTGCCCCGTAAGCGTTTTTAATTATATAAAAACACGTCCTTATTGTTTGCACATTTACTACACTTTTTAACGTTTTCGTAAGGAAGTGTCAGTGAGGGTAATGCTTTGTAAATCATGAAATTAAAATAGAATGTTTGGGTCATAATGGGGATATTAATAATAAGGAATAACCTTAATGACCAACTCCCTTTTAAAAGCTGCATTACCCTTAAGTCTAATTACTATTTTGTCGGGCTGCGGCTCTGACGATAGCTCAAGCTCTACAGGTTACATCCAATTGTATAACGGCTCTTACAATAGCCCATACACACGTTTGTTTGTTGAAGAAACAGAACGTTCAGGCGCTGATTTTGCTGATGTAACTACTCGCCATAACTACAGCACAGACACTTATGATGTAAGTTTTGAGTACCTAGATGCTAACGACAGCTATATAACAATTAGCGATCAAGAAATTTCTATTAAGGGTGACAAAACACAGTTAATAGTAATGAGTGGTAACTTTGATGAGCCTACATTTACAGAGCTTAGCGTACCTATTACAAGCGATACGGGTGAGTTTAACTTAGGGTTTTATAATATTGCAGGAGAGGACACTAACTACGATATTTACTTAGCAACTGATGATGGTGTATTTGAAAGCGCGACACTTTTCTCATCAGCTCAATATTTAAGTGAGTTAGATCTGCAAAGCGTTGATGAAGGTTATTACACTATTTACATAACAGAAGCGGGCAGCAGTGATGTTGTGTACGAGTCGTCATCTGTTTATTTATACGACGAAGCAAGCTATGTAGCAATGATCCGCCCAAGTTATGCAACGGAAGAAGGCGGTATTACGCTTGATGTAGTAACCGATAATAACTACGTTACTGAGCTTAAACACCAATCTGCCTTGGGGCAATTACGTTTTATAAATACAGTTGATGATTATTCGCCAGTGAGCTTTAGTACTACACGCGGCACGACTGTAAATAAAACAAATACAGTAGTAAGTGACTCGTATACTGACTACGTTGAGCTTTCGCCTAATAGTTATAGCATTGCTATGTATGATGAAGAAGGCACCAAACTCGCTGATAACTTTTTAATGACGCTAGAGCGCGAGCAAAGCGCTGTGGGTATTTTTTATAACGACGTTGATAACGGCTTACGAATGATGAGCGTTGAAGAAAACTTAACACCAAGTAGCTACAGTCATACGGTATCGGTTGTAAACCTAATTGAAAGCTACGCAGGGCAGTCGGTTTCAGATGTTGATGTATACTTTACTCTTAACGGCGAAACAGTAGACGACACCAGTAACGTAGTTGACGGGCTTGATAAGTATGACCAAGAAGAGCAAGTTGTAGATAACCAAGTCTACACTGTTTATGCTGTATATGAAGATAACGGTCAGCAAATTGTGCTTATTCAACAAAGCGATATGGACTTTACACAAGAGGGTAACTACATATTGATTTTAGAGCATGATGAAACAACAAGCTCAGGTTATAAAATGACCCTAGAGCGCACTATTACCGATAGTATTGAATAAATTTACATATTTTAAGTAGTTTAAAGCCTAAACGCCTACAAGCGCTTAGGCTTTTTTATCGAACAAAATTTACCTACTTATTAATAATTAGGTACACTCAGGGCATAATAATTAATAAGAGTGTGCCATGGATGATTTAGTTGGGTTAGCCGTTATCGTAATACTGGTTGTAGTTGGCGGTGCTATTTGCGGCTTAATAGCGCTAGTGCAGTTAAATGGATTAAAACAAGAAGTTGCTGTTTTAAGGGCCAAAGTAACACACTTACAAACACATAAACCGATATCGCAAAGTGAACCTCAAAGTGGAGCATCTACGGCTCAGGCAGCGCTTTCAAGAACAGAGCCTATTGCTCATAAAGCACAGTCAAACTTAACGTCCCAAAATGCGTCGCCACCTGTAATAAATCAGCTATCAGCGCCTCCTAAAAAAGCCAAACCAGCTGAAGCATCAGCCATAGCATTACTATTTAATAAATTGCGCGCAGGGTTTGAAGAGAACTGGATGACCTGGATAGGCGCAATAGCGCTTGCGTTTGGGGGCATATTTTTAACTAAATACAGTCTAGAAGCGGGGTTACTATCGCCTGTAATGAGGCTAAGTTTAGGCGGCTTATTTGGGCTTGGCCTAATTGCAGCCGCGGCTTATTTACACCATAAACGCATTGTATTTGAAGGCTTTAATAATTATATACCCGCAGCGCTTGCAAGCGGCGGGTTTATTACCTGTTTTGCTTTAACGCTTTTAGCTTACAGTAGCTACGGTATGCTTAGCCCTACCGTAGCATTTTTTGCACTGGCAGTTATTGCAATTAGCGCAAGTGCTATGGCGCTTAGGTTAGGCCCATTATTAGCCGTGCTTGGTATTATTGGTGCTTACAGCGTACCAATATGGGTTAATACAGGCAGCGGTAACTTGTTTGCGTTATTTATGTATGTTGGTTTTGTAAGTTTGTCAGCTGCGTTAGTTGCACATAAAGTACAGCGAGCTTGGTTGTGGTATTTATTATGGGCAGGGCACATTGGCTGGTATTTAGTTGGTTTTACATTACTTAAAATTAATACCGTTTGGTTAATGGGGGCATTTGCTTTACTTAGTATTGTAGGGTTAATTGCTATACCGCGCTTAGGTCTAAAACTGAATGTTATTGAACATCGCCCGCACAGTTTAAAACGCTTAATTAAAGTGCTTCCAGATCATGCATTATTATTCGCTTTTATGGCGCCCTTAATATTTACCATGCTCATAAGTCACTTTGATATGCAATGGCAAACAATCGGCGTGTTAAGTATTGTATTGGTGCTGTTTTTAGTCCTTAAAAATAGCCGTTGGGATATTTGGCAGGGCGTAGCGTTAGTTATTTCAGTACTATTAGTGATAAGCGCTGAGCGCACGCATCTTTCGCCAAATCTATTTGATGACGCACTCTTTATATTCAAAAATGAGTATGGTTTGGGTTTATTACTCGGATTGTTACTTACCGCTTTTGGGCTTTATTACGGTAAAAAACAGATTAAGCGTTTAGCGTTTCATATTACGGGAGCATTTAGTGCATTTGTAATGATAGCTACTTTATATACGCTTATTCCTAATTCTGCGTTAAGTACTGCATACCCACTTTGGGCCGTTGTATTGTTTGTAGTGGCCGCTATTTTAATAAAGTGTGCGCAGCATCTCGCGCAACATAGTACAACGCTATTTCAGCGTTTTACTTATTGGGTAGGCGCTAATGCCAATATTACGTTAGCAATTACCATGCTATTAAGTGACAGCGGCCTAACCATTGCACTTGCTGTACAAGTATTACTTATAAGCGTACTTATTAAACGCTATAGCGTGCCTATGCCGCATTGGCCTATAAAAGCCTTGGTTGCTGCGTTATTAATGCGCTTAACGCTTGCGCCTTGGACGCCAAGTTACGATGCACTTACGGTATTTGGTTTGCATTGGAGTATTGTGGTTTACCCGTTATGTATCGCGTTATTTTTTGTCGCAGCTAAGTGCTTTGACTCATCAAAACTAAAAATATGGCTCGAAGGTGCAGCCCTTCATTGTTTAGCGCTTTTTATTACTACCGAAACAAGTTATCAGTTAGTAGGGCATTATCCGCAATTTGATTCACTTAACTTTTACGAACAAATACTCCTTACCTGTAACTGGCTAGCATTAGGGTGCGTGTACTCACACAGAGCAAAGCTTGCCGGTGCTTTAGCTAAGTTATACCAAGTGGCGGGTTTTGCACTTGCAGGGTTAGCAGGGCTTTTTGCTATTAAAACGCTGCTTGACGATAACCCATTATTTGAATCACTTTACATAGGTGAGTTGCCAATATTTAACTGGTTATTACTATTGTGGTTAGTACCTGCAGGATTAACGCTTTGGCTGGCCAAGCTTGTAAAACCAATAAATGCTAAAGCTACGCCATTTATATTGGCCGTTGCAGGTGGCTTTATATTATTGGCAATAAACAGCTTTATTCGCCAATATTGGCAAGGTCCTTACATATACTTATCAAAAGGGGCGAGCAATGCAGAGCTTTATA
The DNA here is from genome assembly GCF_008370255.1 of Pseudoalteromonas sp. FUC4. Taxonomy (GTDB): domain Bacteria; phylum Pseudomonadota; class Gammaproteobacteria; order Enterobacterales; family Alteromonadaceae; genus Pseudoalteromonas. The sequence goes on from NZ_SEUI01000004.1 coordinate 459,528, forward strand.
GCTACTCTGTTATTTGGTTAGTATTGGGTGCGGGTATTGTTATTTTTGGTCATTTAAAAAATCAATTATTAATACAAAAAGTAGGCCTAGGCATACTAGCTGCAGTTATTGTTAAAGTATTTTTAATTGATATGGCTAACTTGGAGGGCTTACTTAAAGCGCTTTCGTTTATTGGATTAGGGCTTTCGTTGGTTGGGTTAAGTTGGTTGTTCCAAAAGCTTAGAAGCCGAGTAAATCCAGTTTAACTTTATAAACACTTTATAAAGCAAAGCCCAGTGAAAATACTGGGCTTTTTGTTTTACGCTATTACTTGATAGCTTTTAACTAGAACACTTTTTACTAGATCACTTTTTACTAGCTTATTATGTACTGTGATTAAGCAGTGCCTTTAGTTTACCCGGTTTAATTGGCTTACTTAAATAATGAATATTAGCGGCTTTGGTTTCTTGTTTAAGCTCTGTGTCGCGCACTGCGGTAATTAAAATAGCAGGTACTTGGCTTTGCCAAATTTCGCGCAGGGTTTTAATGAGCGTTATCCCATCGCAGTCGCTACCTAATTGATAGTCCATTAAAATAACATCGGGTGCAGCGTTTTGCTTAGCATGCGCTAGTACATTACCTACGTTATCAAACAGGGTGTAATTAGCTTGCCACTTTTTAAGTAAGCTTGCCATTGCTGCTAAATTTTCAGGGTCGTCGTCTACGGCAACAATATTAATTGCTGCGCGGTTTTCTATTAGGCTGCTAGCGGTTGGTTTTTGTTGCACAAACTGCTCTTCGCCATAAGGCACCTCAATGCTAAAACGGCTACCTTTATTAGGCTCCGAATGCACATCAAGAGGCAAACTTAGTAAGTCAGCCATACGTTTTACTACACCTAGGCCTAAGCCTACGCCTTTGTTGTCGCCCGACTCAACACGGTAAAAGTCGTTAAATATTTTAGCTTGCTCTACTTCGCTAATACCTGGGCCTGTATCCCATACTTCTATTCGTAAATTATGCTTTCGGTTCCTGCAGGCAATTAATACACGGCCATTATCGGTGTATTTAACTGCATTAGAGACCAAGTTTTGAATAATTCGGCGCAAATAGGTTATATCGCTGTGCACAATTTGCTGGTTTGAACGCACACTAAGCTTAAGGCCTTTATCACTTGATAAAATAGCGTATTCACTTTGTAGCGGCGCTAAAATATCTTCAATATAAAAGTGGCGAGGGGTAGGGGTCATAGCGCCTTGCTCAAGCTTAGCTATTTCAAGCAATGCCGACATTAAATGTACGGTTGAATCGAGACTGTCGCCTAATTTTTCAAAGCTGTTTTGGTTAGTGCTGTCGAGCTGTTTTTCGTCAATGGCGGCAAGGTATAAACGTGCTGCATTTAACGGCTGTAAAATGTCGTGGCTCGCCAGTGCTAAAAAGCGCGTTTTACTGTCGTTGGCTTGCTCTGCTTCTCGTTTAGCTAAAGTAAGTGCTTGCTCGGTTTGTACGCGGCTATCTATTTGAGCTTGTAAGTCTTTATTAATAGTTTGTACTTCTTGAGTACGTGCTTCTATGCGATTTTCAAGATCCATGTTTACTTCTTCAAGCGCATTTTGCGTACTTATGTGGTTTGTAATATCCGAAAAGCTGGTAACAAATCCGCCATCGGGCAGTGGATTACCAATCATTTCGTATACTTGGCCATTACGACGGTGGCGAATAAAATGATGCGAGCTGCCATATTTTAAATGCTGTACACGTTTTTCTACTTGGCGTTCTATTTCACCGGGGCCACATTCACCACGGTTAGCGTTGTATCTAATAATGTCTTCTATAGGTTGGCCTACTTCTAAAAAGCCTTCAGGGTAGCCAAACATTTCATTGTAGCGTTTGTTCCATGCAACGAGTTTTAAATCTTTATCAACAACTGAAATACCGTGACTTAAATTTTCGAGTGAAGTAAATAACAGGTTTTGATTAAATTGCAGCGCTTGTGTGGTTTCGTCAAAAAAGTTTACAACTTCTTCAAACGCCATACGCTTACCCGACGATACCGTATGTATTAACGCTTGTGCTGACGATGCACCAAGCACGCCCGTTAATGCGCGTTCGCAGTAAGCTATAAATTCAGGCTCTGGGTGTGCGTTGTTATCGCTTAAATGATGGGCGAGTGCGTAATGGGCCAATACTTGTTGGCTGCGCTGAATACCTAGAAAGGTTTGCAGTAGTATTTTAAAGTCGTAAACGGTGGCTTTTACGTCTTTATTTAAGCGCCTTGATAAAATAGCCTGATCTTTAGGGTTAACAAAAGCAGCGGCCTGAATTTTATCAATTAAGCGCTCCTCAGCCCCAAGTGAAAAACTAATATAACAACCAATATTGGCAAACAAAGCTATCAAGGTTCCACGCGTTATAAGCGTTTGTTGCAGCTCGCTATCAAGGGTTGTGCCGACATCGAGTATTGGCAGCATTAAAAATAGTATCCAGCAAATAAAGCCTGCTACTAAACCTGCATACACCCCATAAGCATGACCTTTTCGCCAATATAAACCACCCACAATAGAGGGCAGCAATTGGGTAACAAGTGAAAACGCCACCAAGCCCATACTGGCCAGTGCGCTACTATGGCCAAACCATTGCTGATAGAAATAGGCCAAAATTAATATGCCTGCAATAGCAAAGCGCCTTACAAGTAATATACGAGACTTATAACTGCTGGTAATTAAGTTACGTTTAAACTTTCTACGCAGCATTAACGGCAGTACCACATCGTTTGAAATCATCGTGCTTAATGTAAGTGTTGCTACCACTATCATTGCGGTTGCGGCCGATAGTCCACCTATAAATACAAAGGTGGTTAAAAAGGCGTTATCGTTAATTAGCGGTAAGGCCAGTACAAAGCTGTCGGGTGAATAGCCGCTGCCAATTTCAGGATGAATGGCCGCAGTCGCAATAGGTAAAATCATTGCAGCTGTTAGTAGTAAATACAGCGGAAAAGCCCAGCGAGCGGTAAGTAAGTGGCGTTTATTTTGGTTGTCGACCACGGTTACATGAAACTGGCGAGGCAAACATATAATAGCTGCTGCAGCCATTAAAGACTGGCCAATAAAGTTAAAGCTAAAAAAGTTAAAATCGCTCCAGTGATCCCAAATAGACTCAGTTACTTTGTTTGTGGTGGCTTCGGGTAAATTAAAAAGTGTAAATACTGCAAGCCCTGCAACTGCAATAAGAGCAATAAGTTTGATCATCGATTCAAATGCAACAGCGAGCATTAAGCCCGAACGATATTCAGTTACATCAACTTTGCGAGTACCAAAAAATATAGCAAATAAAGCCATAATTAGTGTGGCAGAAAGCGCGAGCATATCGCCGGATATTTTATTGCTGTTTTGCAAAAGTAAAAAGCTGGTACTGAGCGCTTTTAATTGCAGTGCAATGTAGGGAATGGTTGCCAGTAAGGCGATTACAGTAACCATTATTGCGGTAGTTTGGCGTTTGCCGTAACGAGCTGAAATAAAGTCAGCAATAGTGGTTATGTTTTGTTTTTTGCTTACCAGTACCAACTTACGCAAAAACCCTTGGCCGAATAAAAACAGCAGCGCAGGGCCCAATAATATTGGCAAATAACTCCAACTGCTGGTGGCGGCTGTACCCACTGAGCCGTAGTAAGTCCAAGAGGTACAGTAAATCCCAAGTGAGAGTGAATACACAAAAGGGTGATGGCTAATACGCTTTGCCAAAGGGGTTGTTTTATCGCCCCAATTGGCGAGCCAAAACAGCACACCTATATAACTTAAAGCAACAATAATGAGTACGGCAGTCATGTTGTTATTAAACCTTATTATTTTAAATAGTTCCTCAACCCTATGAGGAATTAACACAATACCAGAACTCCTAGCGAGTGTGCGTGCAGATTTTTATTTATAAATGGCATTTATTTTTTAAGTTTATGAATTTAAAGGTTTAAATTTAAATTTGTAATTGTATTAGACTAATGTCGCAGTATTAACTAATTTGTAACATTTTCTGTATTTTAAATATCCATACATAATTAACTTCATGTAATTAAAGGGTTTTTGATGTTTTAAATAAAACCCAATCTGCAGTTTACGTAAACGTTAACAAGCTGTTACGACTATGGTCTCAATTCAATATTTAACCAGCGTTGCTAGATTGGTAAGCGAAGATAAAAAACCACTCATCGCGATATTGCGGTGCTTAAAGGGGAAAACAAAAATGGCTTTTAAAGATGAAGAACAAGCAAAAGCTTATTGGGCAGAAAACATTTCGCTGTTATTTAAACTGTTAGCAGTGTGGTTTGTTGTGTCTTTTGGCTTTGGCATATTACTGGTTGATGTACTTAATGAAGTACGTTTTTTTGGGTTTAAACTTGGCTTCTGGTTCGCCCAGCAAGGCGCGATTTATACCTTTGTTGCTTTGATTTTTGTGTACGTTTTCAAAATGAATACGTTAGATAAAAAATACGGCGTAGACGAATAGGAGCTAAGCAATGGATGTTCAAACACTCACGTTTTTAATTGTTGGTTTAAGCTTTGCGCTTTATATCGGCATAGCAATATGGGCCCGAGCGGGTTCAACCAAAGAGTTTTATGTAGCGGGCGGCGGCGTACCTCCTCTTGCTAATGGTATGGCAACAGCTGCCGATTGGATGAGCGCCGCGTCGTTTATTTCAATGGCGGGTATTATTTCGTTTGCAGGTTACGATGGCAGTGTTTACTTAATGGGGTGGACAGGTGGTTATGTACTATTAGCCATGTGTTTAGCGCCTTACTTACGTAAATTCGGCAAGTTTACTGTGCCAGATTTTATTGGCGACCGTTACTATTCACGTACCGCGCGTTTAGTTGCTATTTTTTGTGCCATATTCATTTGTTTTACTTACATAGCAGGGCAAATGCGTGGCGTAGGCGTGGTATTTTCACGCTTTTTAGAAGTAGAAATTGAAACCGGTGTTTACATTGGTATGGTGATTGTATTCTTTTATGCAGTACTTGGCGGCATGAAAGGCATTACCTACACACAAGTAGCGCAGTATTGTGTACTTGTATTTGCATACCTTGTACCAGCTATTTTTATCTCGATGATGATGACGGGTCACTTCTTCCCACAAACCGGTTTTGGTGCCACGTTAATAGGCAGCGATGGCGTGTACGTACTTGATAAACTAGACGGCTTAAGTGCTGAACTTGGTTTTGCACAATATACCGAAGGCTCTAAGAGCATGATTGACGTATTCGCTATTACGGGTGCGTTAATGGTAGGTACTGCGGGTTTACCACATGTAATTGTTCGCTTTTTCACTGTACCTCGCGTAAAAGACACGCGTATTTCTGCGGCATGGACTCTTGTGTTCATCGCGATTGTTTATACCACAGCACCAGCGGTTGCCTCGTTTGCTCGTGTAAACATGATTGATACTATAAATGGTAAAGACGGCAGTGGTACAGAGTACGCAGAAGCACCAGGATGGATTAAAAACTGGGAACGCACAGGTTTAATTACGTTTGATGATAAAAACGGCGATGGCAAAATGTTCTACACGGCGGGTAAAATCACCGATCCGAACAGTGCTAACGAAGTAAACGTAGACCGTGACATTATGGTATTAGCAAATCCAGAAATTGCTAATTTACCAGCATGGGTAATCGCACTTGTAGCTGCCGGTGGTATTGCCGCTGCACTGTCTACAACCGCAGGTTTACTACTGGTTATTTCGACCTCCGTTTCGCACGATTTACTCAAGCGAACCCTCAAGCCCGATATTACCGACAAGCAAGAGTTACTTGCAGCGAGGTTGGCAGCCATGGTCGCTATTGTTATCTCCGCGTACTTTGGTATTAACCCACCTGGATTTGTGGCATCGGTAGTGGCATTTGCCTTCGGCTTAGCGGCAGCGAGTTTCTTCCCAGCAATTATTATGGGTATATTCTCTAAAACAATGAACCGAGAGGGCGCAATTGCAGGCATGGTAACGGGTATTGGCTTTACCGCTGCTTATATTATCTTCTTCAAGTTTGTAAGCCCTGAGCTTAACAATCCTGAACATTGGTTTTTAGGTATTTCGCCTGAAGGTATTGGCTTGGTGGGTATGATTATTAACTTTGCAATAGCTGCAGTTGTTCTTAAATTTACTCAAGCTACACCTATTGAAATTCAAGAAATGGTAGAAGGTATTCGTAACCCTAAAGGGTCAGCTGAAGCGCACGATCACTAGGCAACATTTATAGATATAGTTTACAAAATATAAAGCACCAAAAGCCCGACTTTAGTCGGGCTTTTTATTTGTTTAATAAATAAGTACATTAGATTGGTACATCACCATTTAAAGAGCGAATACAATGAGTGTAGAACAACAAGAAATAGCCCAATACGTTTGTTTGCAAGCGCCTTTTAGTATGCTTGATAGCAGCGCATGCGAATACTTTGTAAATCATCTTGATATTATTTACCTTACCCGCGAAAACCAAACTCAGTGGTTACAAAGTGAAAACCCTAAACTATTTTTAATTCGCTCTGGTTTGTACGACCTAGTTGATGGCAAGGGCGATGTTGTTACACGCTTAGCACAAGGTGACTATTTTGGTTTTCCGTCGCTGTTAACCGGTGAGGCAATTCAAAATAGGTTAGAAGTACAAAAAGAGGGGATAGTGTATATGCTCTCTCAAACGCATTTTGATTTTTTACGCAGAGAATATAAATCGTTTGAGCAATACTTTGTACGCGCTCACGCTAACCGGTTGTTGTCATCGCATTATAAAAGTAAAAACGATAGCTGGTCGGAACGTAAAATATCAGAGCTGATGACGCGCACAGCAATTACGCTTACGCCTGATGCAAGTATTAGGCAAAGCGCTAAAAAAATGAAAGAGCATGGTGTGTCGTCAATAATGATAACGCAGCACGCGCACTTAGTAGGGGTTGTGACCGACCGCGATTTACGCAACCGAGTACTTGCCGACGAGGTAGATCCACAAGATGCAGTAAGCAGTATTATGACCGCCAAACCTAAGTTTATATTTGAAAATAACCGGGTGTTTTCGGCGCTGCACTTAATGCTTAAATACAATATTCATCATTTACCCGTGCTTGACGAAAATCATAACCCGATAGGGATGATAACCAGCACCGATTTACTGCGCCAACAAAAAAGTGACCCCGTACAGCTTATTGGGCGCATATATAAAACGCATACTGTTACTGATTTAAAACGCTACGCTAAAGAAATTCCCGAACTTTTGCGTAGCTTTTCGTACAACATTGACGACATATCGTTAATTGGTAAATTACTCAGTGGTTTAACCGATGCGCTTACATCGCGCCTGATTCACTTATTTCAAGAAGAGCATGGCGCAGCGCCAACCAGCTTTAGTTTTATTTGCTTTGGCTCGCAAGCACGCGAAGAACAAACCCTGCATTCAGATCAAGATAACGGCTTATTACTCCCTAACGACTTAACCCCCGAGCAACACGCTTACTTTAAAAGTATGGGGGAGTTTGTATGCGAAAATTTAGTTGAGTGCGGCATTAGGCGTTGCCCAGGTAATATTATGGCAAGCAGTGATGAGTGCCGTATGAGCGTAAACGACTGGAGCGAGCGCTTTTTTAAATGGATAAAAAGCCCGACACCCAATGCAATGCTTAACTGTAAGATATTTTTTGACCTGCGATTTATTGAAGGTTCAAACGCTTTATACACGGCTTTTTGCGAGCAACTAATTCGTATATCGCGTAACGACTTATTCTATGCCGCAATGGCAACCGACATAAGCAGCAACAGCGTGCCAATTGGTTTATTTAATAAATTTAAAACCGAAAAAACAGATCAAAATAATAAATACATAGATTTAAAAAAACGCGGTGTTGTAATTATAAATGACATAGTGCGGTTATACGCTTTAAAAGCGGGTATTAGGCGCGCCAACACGCAAGAGCGATTAGACGCACTATTAAAACATAAACTGATCAGCAAAGAAGATATATACAACCTAAAAGACTGTTGGCGGTTCTTAACACAGCTGCGCTTAAGCACACAAATAAACGAAGAGGGCTTACCTAGTAATTGTATTAATCCTAATAAATTAAACTCACTAGAGCGCCATCAACTAAAAGAAGCGTTTTACCTTGTTAAACAAGCGCAGCAAGCCGCCGCGTTTAAGTTTGCTCGTGGCAGTTTATAATGATGGATTACTAACATGGTAAAAAAGCTGCTCACTCGGTATTTAAAGCGCCGTAAATTACTAGGCAAAAATGCCTTACAACAACGTTACTTAGTGATTGATTTAGAGCTAACTGGTCTTGATGCAAAACAGCACGAAATTGTATCGGTAGCGTGGGTGATAATAGATAACCAATGTATAAAAATGAGCGAGTCGCAGCACCTTATAAATAAAGACGTAAAAAGCCTTGAGCAAAGTCCTGTTTTTCATGGGATTAGCGACGATGCTATAACAAAAGGACAGAGCTTGTGCAGTATATTAACTCAACTAAGCAGCCATTTTAGCGACTGTATTTTAGTGTTTCATAATGCCATGCTCGATTGGGGGTTTTTAAAAATAGCGCTTAAAAATGCCAATATAACTATACGTCCTAAACTTATAATCGACACACTGCATATTGAACAAAAGCGCTTACTCCATCATTCAACTGAAATAAAACAAGATGATTTAACCCTTAATGCTTGCCGCACACGTTATGAGCTACCAGGCTATCATTGCCACCACGCATTAACCGATGCACAAGCGACCGCCGAGTTACTGCTAGCCCAGTGCCATCAAATAAGCCGTGGCAAAGAGTTAAAATTAGGCGAGTTGATGTAGGTTGGCTGTAGGACAGCGAAACTCAATGATAAAATGCCTTATCGGCTAACATTGAGGTTTAACGATAGAAAGTTTACTTTTATTGTTATCCGTATGATTATAGGTACTTGTATATTTAATATTAAAAATATAAATATCATAAATAGAAAACGCAGATGGAATAGCGAAGATGAATAAATACGAAAAAGTTGATTTAGCTTATAATTTTCTTGTTGAAAAAGAAAAAGAGAGTGAAGCGTTTACTGTGCTTCAATTAATGGAAGCAACGGAGTGGAAGGCTGACACATGTAGAACATATTTATCTAAACGCTGGTATCAATATCTAGAAAAAGATGGAGAGCAGTATTCAAGTTCCGGAATAGCTTTTTTAAGTAAAAATGAATTTAGAGCGGTTCATAGCCAAAAGTTACAACAAGTAATTGATCATTCAGTAAAAGGAATACTACTTCACAAGGCTAAAGAGTTCGCGTTGCTTGCCGTATCAACTTATAACAATCCCTATACTGAATTTAAAACTTATGGGTTTATAGTAAATATAGTAATTGCTTACACATCACTTATGCATGCCATATTTGAGAAGAAAGGAATTGATTATTTCCATAAAGATACAAATGGAAGAACGATTTTTATCGATGGTGAAGAAAAGTCATGGGAATTGAGAGAGTGCATCGATGGGTATTGGCAGGGATTTGAAGCTCCAGAAAAAGCGAATATAAAATTTTTGATCGGGTTAAGAAATAAGATAGAACATCGAAGCTTACCTGCTATTGATTTAGCCGTAAGTGGTGAATGTCAGTCAGCATTAAGTAATTTCGAAACAATACTAGTTGAAGAATTTGGAGATGAGCATGCTTTAACTGCCAGTCTTGCGATTGCAATGCAATTAACAAGAATCTCCGAACAAGCTCAGATAGATGCTTTGAAACAGCTTCAAAAAGATAATTACAAAGTTGTTCGCCGATATATGGAAACATATCGAAATGATCTAAACGATGATGTAGTTCAAAGTCAAAAATATAGGGTTCGAGCCTTTTTGGTTCCTAAACTAGGAAATCATGCAAAGTCAGCAGATATGGCTATAGAGTTTATTAACGTAAATAAGTTAAGTGAGCAAGAGTTAGAAAACTACGAACAAGGTGTTGCATTTATCAAAGGGGTCGAAAATCCTTTTAAGTTAAGACCAAGTAAAGTTGTAGATCTTGTTTCTAAAAAAATCCCTTTCTTTAATATAGCTTTACATACTAAATGTTGGAAATTTTATGATGCAAGACCACGTGGTGAGCAAAGAGGTTTTAAAGGTGAATTTTCAGGTTTTGTAGAAGGTTTTGAAGGTTATTTGTATTCATTGTATTGGAGTAATTTTTTAATAGAAGAATTAAAAAAACCAGAAGTCCTATCACTCGTTAAGCAACAAGCGATTTGATAATAAATTATTGCTATTCAAGGACGACCATGAAACTCATCACTGCCATTTTCTTAACATTATTCCCACTCATCACTTTTGCTAATTCAAGCTTACCTACAAGCCGTCAAATTTCGGTTCAAGGTAGTGCAGAGGTGCTTGCCAATCCTGATATCGCTAAAATACTATTTCAAATTATAAGTATTAAAAACGAACCTTTAGCAGCTAAGAACGATCTTGATAATAAAGTTAATTTACTAATTGACGGGCTAAATCAATTTGAAATTACTGCCGATGATATAGTCGCCTCAAGTGTCAAAGTTGAAAAAACGGGTATGGATTACATTGAAACAGGGCATCATGCTCCCGCAGAATACGCAGCTATAAGAACCTTTGAAGTAACACTAAAAAATATTGAAAGAGTGGATGATTTAAGTGATTTTATATTGAGTTTAAAAGTAAATGCGATTCAAAATACTGAGTTTTTATCTTCAAAAGCTGAGCTTTTACAAGCACAAGCTACACAGCAAGCACTTAATAACGCAAAAGAAAAAGCAAATGTGCTTGCTAACTCCTTTGGTACAAAAGTGGGTGAAGTACGCACTATTAGCTCAACTCAAAAAAGCGTTTACAGTGGCTTTGGTGCAGCGGTTAAAAAAATAGATAGAATAAATCCAATGAGCGATTCATTTCCTAAAGCTCGCAAAAATTATTTACAACAAACGGTAAGCTTTAAATCATCAATAAACGTGGTGTTTGATTTGGAAATAACTAACTAAAATTTTCATTCCAAATACACTTTCGTACTGTAAGCTGGCTTTAAGTTTTTTATTAATTTGATGGTAGCCATATTATGAGCAATGGAAATAACACGTTAAAAGCACAAACTGAGGCAAAAATAGCAGCAGGGCGTAAAGGTAATCCTGATTTTATGAAAGGTGTTGATGAAACGATTGCACAGGCAAAAGCGTTTCAACAAGGTGCTAATGCACTTGATTTAAACCAAATCGCACCAAGTTTTGAGTTACCAAATCAGCATGGTCAATCAGTGCAGTTAACCGAGTTACTTGCTAAAGGGCCTGTGGTTGTTACTTTTTATCGTGGAAGTTGGTGTCCGTACTGTAATTTACAACTGAAAGCGCTTCAAGCACGTTTACCTGAAATTCAAGCATTAGGCGCACAATTGGTGGCTATTAGCCCGCAAGTACCCGATGGTTCAATGAGCGAAAGCGATATAAGTAAAATGGATTTTGTAGTGCTGTCGGATCAAAATGCTGATGTAGCAGCAAGCTACGGCGTAGCATGGCAAGTACCTACATTTTTACTCGAGCATATGCGAGTAGACCGAGGCTTAGATTTAGAGTCGCTGAATAACGGAAATGGCAGTATTTTACCTATTCCTGCCACCTTTGTTTTAGATAAACAAGGTAAAGTGACTTGGCGTTATGTTGATGTTGATTATCGTACTCGTTCTGAGCCAGAAGATATAATTAACGCATTGAAAAATTTAGTATAAAAAACTTAATTTTAAAAGTCAGAACTCTTGAAGAGCTTGCAATGCCTAAGCTCTTTAACCTTAATTTAAAGTTTCTAATGCTTCCCTCTTATAATCAGATGCAAGGTCGATTACAATACAGACATCTAAAAGGCGTATTGCCTTTATCTGCACGCTAAAAGAGTGGATTTTATATTTCATGGCAATCAAACTTGCAATTAATGGTTTTGGTCGTATTGGTCGAAATATTGTCCGCGCGTTATACGAGTCTGGTTTGAGCGACGATATAAAAATTGTTGCGATTAACGAACTTGCTGATCCTGAAGCTATTGCTCATTTATTAAAATACGACACATCCCACGGTCGTTTTTCTTTTCCTGTAAAACTTGGTGAAGACACCATTAGTGTTGCAGGCGATACCATTGCACTTTTTTGTGAAGAAAACCCAATTGAATTACCTTGGCAAACGCTCGATGTAGACGTTGTGCTTGAATGTACGGGTGTTTATCACTCGCGTGAACATGCGCAGTTACATATTACCGCAGGCGCTAAAAAGGTGTTGTTTTCGCATCCGGCCGATAACGATGTTGATGCAACGATTGTGTATGGCATTAACGACGATGAGCTTAAAAACGAGCACACAATTGTGTCTAACGGCTCGTGCACAACTAACTGTGTAGTGCCGGTTATTAAAGTATTAGATGATGCATTTGGTATTGAGTCGGGCGCTATTACAACGATTCATGCGTCGATGAACGATCAACAAGTGATTGATGGTTATCATCATGATTTACGCCGTACTCGTGCTGCAAGCCAATCAATTATTCCAGTTGATACAAAGCTCGCCCGTGGTATAGACCGTATTTTACCTAAATTTAAAGGCCGCTTTGAAGCCATCGCCGTACGTGTACCTACTATAAATGTAACGGCAATGGATTTAAGTGTAACGGTTAATACCGATGTAGATTTAAATGCAGTAAATAATGCACTTAAAGCACAAGCAAAAGACCGCTTAGAAGGTATTTTAAGTTATACCGAAGAGCCGCTTGTATCGGTTGATTTTAATCACGATCCGCATTCTTGTATTATTGATGGCACACAAACACGTGTTAGTCACAAACGGCTGATAAAGTTATTAGTATGGTGTGATAACGAATGGGGTTTTGCTAATCGTATGCTCGATACAGCGCGTGCTATGATGGCAGTGAATAAGTAATTTATTAATATAATAATTTTAAACGTATTTTTCAGGTTCAGTATCGTTAACTAAGGAGATGTTCATGTCGGTCATAAAAATGGCAGATTTAGATTTAAACGGCAAACGCGTATTAATTCGTGAAGATTTAAATGTACCAGTTAAAGCAGGTAAAGTGACGTCAGATGCGCGTATTCGTGCAGCACTACCTACTATTAAACTAGCCCTTGAGAAAGGCGCTAAAGTAATGGTTATGTCACACCTTGGCCGTCCTACGGAAGGGGAATACGATGAAGCGTTTTCGCTTGCACCTGTCGCTGATTACTTAAACGATGCCCTAGAGCAAACTGTACGTTTAGAAAAAGATTACCTAAACGGTGTTGATATTGCTGATAACGAAGTGGTTGTTTTTGAAAATGTACGCTTTAACAAAGGCGAGAAGAAAAACGACGAAGCGCTATCTAAGCAACTAGCAGCACTGTGTGATGTATATGTAATGGATGCATTTGGTACGGCTCACCGTGCACAAGCATCTACGCATGGCGTTGGCTTATTTGCCGATGTTGCATGTGCAGGTCCATTGTTATCAGCTGAACTTGAAGCGTTAGGCAAAGCACTTGATAACCCAGCTCGTCCATTAGTGGCGATTGTTGGTGGTTCTAAAGTTTCAACTAAATTAACCGTTTTAGATTCACTTTCTAAAATTGTTGACCAATTAGTTACCGGCGGTGGTATTGCAAATACCTTTATTGCTGCATCAGGTAGCCCAGTTGGTAAATCGCTTTACGAACCTGATTTAATGGATGAAGCGAACCGTTTATGTGCAGCAGCGATTGCTAATAATGGTGAAATTCCGGTCCCGACTGACGTAGTGGTTGGTAATGAGTTTTCTGAATCTGCTGTAGCTACACTTAAAGATGTAAGCGAAGTAACAAGCAATGATATGATTTTTGATATTGGCCCTGATACAGCGAGCAAGCTTGCAAAAATTATTGCAAATGCAGGCACTGTTGTATGGAATGGTCCAGTTGGCGTGTTCGAGTTTGACCAATTTGGTAATGGCACACGTGCTATTGCACAAGCAATTGCTAACTCAAATGCGTTTTCAATCGCCGGTGGTGGTGATACCTTAGCCGCAATCGATAAATACGGCATTGCCGATAAAGTATCTTATATTTCTACTGGTGGTGGTGCGTTCTTAGAGTTTTTAGAAGGCAAAAAACTTCCAGCAGTTGAAATGCTAGAGTCGCGCGCTAAGTAATTTTAGTGGCGTAAGGTGAGGGTGTAATACCCCTCACCGACAATTAATTATTAAATACCTCTCACCCTAATTTAATAGTTAATTTAGACGGAATATTACTGCAAAGCAGTGGTTTTTCGTGGCGTTGCTATAACGCCAAACTAACACATCCGTTCAAACTAGATGGTAGGGAACTACTGTCGATAAATTGGAGAATACCCAATGGCTTTAATCAGTATGCGACAACTTTTAGATCATGCAGCAGAGCATGGTTACGGCGTACCTGCTTTTAACGTTAACAATCAAGAGCAAATGCGCGCAATAATGGAAGCGGCTGACAAAACAAACAGCCCAGTAATCGTTCAGGGATCAGCTGGCGCACGTGCTTATGCTGGTGCTCCATTTATTCGTCATATGATTTTAGCAGCCGTTGAAGAATGGCCACATATTCCCGTTGTTATGCACCAAGATCACGGTACATCGCCAAGTGTATGTCAACGTTCAATTCAGCTTGGTTTTTCATCAGTAATGATGGATGGCTCGTTAATGAGCGACGGCAAAACCCCTTCAAGCTACGAATACAATGTAGAAGTAACGCGCGAAACAGTTGCTATGGCGCATGCCTGTGGCGTATCAGTTGAAGGCGAGCTAGGTGTACTTGGTTCACTGGAAACAGGTGAAGCTGGCGAAGAAGATGGCGTTGGTGCAGAAGGGTTATTAACCACTGATCAAATGCTAACAGACCCTGAAGAAGCGGCTGATTTTGTAAATAAAACACACGTTGATGCACTTGCAATTGCTTGTGGTACTTCACACGGTGCTTATAAATTTACTCGTCCACCAACAGATGATATTTTAGCGATTGATCGCATTAAAGCGATTCATGCCCGTATCCCTAACACGCATTTAGTAATGCATGGCTCATCTTCTGTTCCTCAAGAATGGTTAGAAATTATTAATCAGTATGGTGGCGAAATTCCAGAAACTTATGGTGTGCCAGTTGAACAGATTGTTGAAGGCATTAAATTTGGTGTTCGTAAGGTAAATATTGATACCGATTTACGTTTAGCATCTACCGGTGCAATTCGCCGTCATATGGCGCTTAACCCATCTAACTTTGATCCACGTAAATACCTAGCTGAAGCAACTAAAGCAATGACAGAGATTTGTGTTGCACGCTATAACTCGTTTGGTACTTCTGGTCAGGCTAGTAAAATTAAGCCAATTTCACTTGATGAGATGCACCTTAAATACTTAAGCGGCGAACTAGACCCTAAAATTAGATAATGGATCAATTTATAATACTAAGCCAGTAACTTTGTTACTGGCTTTTTTAATGTCAGCCCTTTTTATATTACAGATTACGGTTTTTTGATCAGATCACTGCATTACCAACGCGGAATTTTGGGATCACGCATTTACTAACACAGCCTTTTTCGGATCATTACTTTACTAAGCCAAATACACTTTAATGCTATTTTGGGCTCTGAGATAATTTGATCGTTATTTATTTGTATAAAGAATCAACAACTTATGGCTTTGACTAGGTACAACTCTGATCTGAGGGGTGATCGGCTTGGTAAAACTCTGATCCTTTATTTAGGGCTTAGTAAAAATTAGATCTATTTTTGAACGTATTGTTTGTTACACAGCCGAGTTTGTTGATTTTAAAATGGCTTTAAAGCTACTTTTAAACGATCGATCTGTAAAAATGTCTTGGTTAGTAAAACAATGATCCCAGCTAGTTTAATATTGTTTAGTGGTTTAAATAGCGATACAAAAAAGATAATTTCAAAAAGTTAGCCATTACATAAATTTATCGTAGATCACTTTTTATTACGTTAAATATTAAAAAGGTTTAAAAAATATGACGTTAATGATGTTTTTTGTCACTAATTTGTGTTTTTTTTACCACCATTTTAATTTACACGTTACACTTTCATAAAAATGTCATACTTAGTCATAATAATGAAAACTAATTCGATAGCGTAAGAGATAAATTGGAATGTCACGTAAAGTACTAGTCGTAGATGACGAAGCTCCTATCAGGGAGATGTTGGTTTTTGTTTTAGAGCAAAATGGATTTCAAGCAATTGAAGCAGAAGATTACGACTCTGCTATTGCAGCTATGGTTGAACCTTACCCAGATATGGTTTTACTTGATTGGATGTTACCAGGTGGAAGCGGTATTCAAATTGCTAAAAAGTTTAAGCAAAACGAACACACCCGCCAAATCCCAATTATTATGCTTACAGCTCGCGGCGAAGAAGAAGACAAAGTACGCGGTCTTGAAGTAGGTGCTGACGATTACGTCACTAAGCCGTTTTCTCCTAAAGAGCTTATGGCACGTATTAAAGCGGTTATTCGCCGTGTATCGCCAACCTCATTAGAAGAAGCTATTGAAGTACATGGCCTGCGTTTAGACCCTATTTCGCATCGTGTTACCTCAGAAGGTAACGAGCTTGATATGGGGCCAACCGAATTTAGATTACTACACTTTTTTATGACTCACCCAGAGCGTGTTTATAGCCGTGAACAACTGCTTGATCACGTGTGGGGAACTAACGTTTACGTAGAAGATCGCACGGTTGATGTGCACATTCGTCGCCTGCGTAAAGCAATTGGCCCACTCGGACATGACCGTTTGGTACAAACAGTACGTGGTGCTGGGTATCGTTTTTCAAGTAAGCTGTGATCAGCTTAAAGCTTAGCTAATGTGTAAAATACGCATGTATTACTACTCTAAGGTAAAGTGAGTGTATGTATCGAGTTGTTAATAAACAGGCGTTAGTTAAACGCCTGTTTATCTATTTTTTACCCTTACTATTAATTGGTGTGCTAGTTGGCGCGCCATTTTTGCTTTTATTTTTAGGATCTTTTTCCCTCCTTATTTGGCACTACCATCAACTTTATCGTTTGAGCGATTGGCTACTTAATCAACGTAGCTTTAATCCACCTGAGGGCGAGGGTGCATGGGAGCAAGTGTTCGAAGGTATTTATCATCTACAGCACCGTAATCGTAAAAAACGTAATGAGCTTGCTGATTTAATTCGTCGCTTTCGCGATGGAGCTGAGGCAGTACCTGATGCGGTAGTGGTATTACAAAACGATTTAAGTATTGTGTGGTGTAATCAATTAGCCCTTAAAGTGCTTGGTTTGCAGTGGCCTACGGATCATGGTCAGCGTCTTGATAATTTAATTCGCGAACCGAAGTTTGCTAAATACATGCACAAAGGCGAATTTGATGACGCGCTTGAGCTGGATAACGGTCATAGTATTGAGCAGGTGCTTGAGTTTAGGGTAATGCCATATGCAAGTACGCAACTTATGGTTGTGGTACGTGATGTAACGCGCTTAAAACAGCTAGAACAGATGCGTAAAGACTTTGTAGCCAATGTGTCGCATGAACTACGTACACCGCTTACAGTGGTTACAGGGTATCTTGAGATGATGGATGGCGACATGATGCCGCCGCCAGCAATGTGGAACAAAGCGCAAAATACTATGCTTGAACAATGCAAGCGCATGGATAGTTTAGTCAGCCAATTATTATCGCTTTCGCGTATTGAAGGTGCACGGCGCCAAGATAACGATAAAGCGATAAATGTGCCGCAATTACTTGGTTATATTCACACTGAAGCAAACTCAATTAATCAAGACAAGGGCCACGAACTTATTTTTGATATTGATAAAACCCTTGATATTAAAGGCTCTGAGGATGAGCTGCGTAGTGCGTTTTCTAATTTAGTATTCAATGCGATCCATTACACAAAACCAGGCGGTAAAGTAGAAGTATGCTGGCAGCGCAAAAACAATAAAGCGTGTTTTAGTGTTACTGATAATGGTGATGGTATTGCGCCTGAGCATATTAACCGATTAACTGAGCGTTTTTATCGTGTAGATAAAGCTCGCAGTAGAACAACAGGTGGCTCAGGCTTAGGGCTCGCTATAACAAAACATGTACTAACGCGCCATGATAGTAAATTAAATATTAGCAGTGAAGTTAACAAAGGTTCGTGTTTTTCTTTTGAGTTTTCAATAGATAAGATAGTTTCGCTAGCTAAGTAATTAGGCTGAAAAGCAAAGTCATAAAAGTGTCATTTAAGAGTAATGTAACTGTCATGTACTCACTTTAGAGTAGGCAGCAGTTAGAAAATGGGACGAACAAACCGGAGAACCCTACATGAAATTTAAAAACTTAGTTGCCGCAATGGGTGTGGCTGTTACAACTTTCGTATCTGCACAAGCAGTTGCTCTAGATCAAAATATTCCTGAGTATCAAAAAATTAGTGGTGTTTCAGGTAACTTCTCATCAGTAGGTTCTGACACTTTAGCCAACATGATGACGTTCTGGGCTGAAGAGTACAAACGTATTTACCCAAATGTAAACATTCAAATTCAAGCGGCAGGTTCTTCTACTGCACCACCGGCACTTACCGAAGGTACAGCTAACCTAGGTCCAATGAGCCGTAAAATGAAATCTAAAGAAATCGAAGCGTTCGAAAAACGTTACGGTTACAAGCCAACGGAAGTTCGCGTAGCTATTGATGCACTTGCTGTATTTGTACATAAAGATAACCCAATTGAAGGCCTTCGTATTGACCAAGTAGATGCTATCTTTTCATCTACTCGTAAATGTGGCGCACCAGAGCAAGTTAACCGTTGGAGCGATGTTGGTCTAACAGGTGATTGGGCAGCTAAAGATGTGCAACTTTACGGACGCAACTCAGTATCAGGTACGTATGGTTACTTTAAAAAGAAAGCACTGTGTAAAGGTGATTTCCGTAATAACGTAAATGAGCAACCGGGTTCTGCATCAGTAGTACAGTCAATTTCATCTTCATTAAATGCAATTGGTTACTCAGGTATTGGTTATAAAACATCGGGCGTACGTACAGTACCGCTAGCTAAAAAAGGCGATAACTTTGTTGATGCAACACTTGATAACGTTGCACAAGGTAAATACCCATTATCTCGCTTTTTATACCTTTATGTGAATAAGCACCCAAACAAGCCGTTGTCTCCAATGGAAGCGCAATTCTTAAAAATGGTACTTTCAAAGGATGGTCAGCAAATTGTAGAAAAAGATGGTTATGTACCACTTTCTGCAAAGCTAGTAGAAACAGAACTTAAGAAGCTGGGTTTGAACTAATACCAATTGCATTAAATTAGTGAGTTATTATAGCGATAAGAAAATAGCGCAATAACAAGGCTAAAATTATGATACATAGTTGTTCTATATAAATAATTTTTAACGTAGTTAGTGAGTTATTTAATACGCTAGAATGGTCATGTTTTTAATAAAATTGGTATGATAAACCATACGCAATAAAAAACCGCTCATTGAGCGGTTTTTTTGTGCCTAAAACTAAAACTTTAAGGAATTAAATATTACCTAATTTTTCGGCTTGTGCTTTACATTGATTATAGCTCTCAACACACTTTGCAGAGCATACTTGTTGCTTTAAGCCCTCAGCAGTTGTTTGCTGTTCACAACTACTTTCACACTGGTAGTTTTGTTGAGCACACTGATTCATTTCATGGTTTTCAACTTGGTTTTGACAACCTGCTAATAGTGCAAAAGTAAGGGCGACTACGCTTGTTTTTATTAAAGTGTGCATGCTTCTGATCCTTAAAATGGAGTCGCAATAATATTAAATTTCGACTTGGATATTGTCGATCAATCTAACACCACCAAAATAGGCTGCGGCTAAAATAACAAATTGA
This sequence comes from Pseudoalteromonas sp. FUC4, assembly GCF_008370255.1. Lineage (GTDB taxonomy): Bacteria > Pseudomonadota > Gammaproteobacteria > Enterobacterales > Alteromonadaceae > Pseudoalteromonas. The sequence goes on from NZ_SEUI01000004.1 coordinate 479,403, forward strand.
GTATCTTCGATTGTAGCAGTTTTTAATGTATCTCGTTGAGCAATCTCAAAATAGTCTGGTTTTAGGCCTGCTTGCTCTAAACTTTGTTTAGCTAAGCTTTCAAGTTTTACGAAGTCTTTTTCGCCATTTTTAAGTTGCTCAGCGCACGTATTAAGCGCTTTAAATAATACGGTTGCAGTCGCTTTTTGATCATCAGATAAGTAACCATTACGTGAGCTCATAGCAAGGCCAGAAACTTCTCGCATTGTAGGTACACCAATAACTTCAACCGGAATAGATAAGTCGCGTGCCATAGTTTTGATTACTTGTAGTTGCTGAAAATCTTTTTCACCAAAGCAGGCGTAATCTGGTTGGACTAAGTTAAATAACTTAGTCACGATTGTTGCAACACCTCTAAAGTGACCTGGACGTGAGCCACCGCAATAGCCTAATGAAATGTCAGGCACATCTACAAAGCTTTGTGCACCTAGTCCGTTAGGATAGATTGTTTCTACGCTTGGGGTAAATACAATATCAGTGCCTAATTCAGCAAGGCCTTGTTTGTCTTCGTTTAGCGTACGAGGATAGTTATCTAAATCTTCGTTAGCACCAAATTGCATTGGGTTTACAAAAATACTTACAACGACTTTGTCGGCCAAGTTTTTTGCTTTCTCTACTAGTGAAAAATGCCCACGGTGCAAGTTGCCCATTGTTGGCACAAGTGCCACGCTAAGACCTGCTTGGCGCCATGCTTTAATTTGACTACGTAACGATCTGATTTCAGTTATTGATTGCATTATTTAAACTCATGTTCAGCGCTTGGAAATGCGCCACTTTTAACATCTGTACAATATTTTTGAACGGCTGCAGGCATATTGCCTGTTTCGAGCAAAAAGTTTTTAGAAAATTTAGGAATGTAACCTGCCGAAATACCAACCAGGTCATGCATTACAAGTATTTGGCCGTCAGTTAAGCTGCCTGCACCAATACCAATAGTTGGGATACTTAGAGCATCTGTAATGCGTTTTGCCAGTGCACTTGGAATACACTCAAGTACTAATAATTGCGCCCCAGCAGCTTCAAGTGCTTTTGCGTCATCAATCATTTTTTGTGCTTTATCTTCTTCGCGACCTTGTATTTTAAAGCCACCAAATACATGTACTGACTGTGGTGTAAGGCCTAAATGTCCGCAAACTGGGATACCTTGTTGAGTGAGTGTTTTAATGCTCTCGTAAAGCCACTCTCCGCCTTCAAGCTTAATCATGTTTGCGCCAGCGCGCATAAGCTCAGCTGCATTTTTACAGGTATCACTAACGCTTGAGTAGGTCATAAAAGGTAAGTCAGCAATTACAAATAATTCACGGCTACCAGCGCGTACACAGCGGGTATGATATGCAATATCTTGATTTGTTACGCCAAGGGTGTCATCGCCGCCTTGTAGTACCATGCCCAATGAGTCGCCCACTAAAATAACTTCAACGCCGTTATCATGAAATAACTTTGCAAAACTAGCGTCGTAGGCTGTTAATGCAGTAATTTTGTTATTTTCTGCTTTCATTTTATTTAAAGTAGAAACGGTTATTTTAGACATAATATCCTCGCAGGCAAAAGCCTAGGTTAATTACAGAGGTAATTGTTGTAAGTCGTTGAGCGGTAAGTTATTTGCAATGGTTTTTAATGCAATGCCGCTAGGTAAAATAAGTTCAGGTGCAAGCTCTAATAGTGGGTAAACTACAAACTCGCGATCACTCAAACCATAATGAGGCACGGTTAAGCGCGCCGTATTTATAATTTGATCATCAAATAATAGGGTATCGATATCAAGTGTGCGTGGGCCCCAACGCTCAGCTTTTCTTACTCGACCATGCTCAAGCTCAATGCTTTGTGTTAAATCAAGTAATTGCTCTGGATCAAGGGTCGTTTTAATGCAGGCTACGGCATTGATATAGTCTGGTTGATCTTGTGGGCCCATAGGCTTACTTGCATAGTAATGCGAAACGTTTACAAATTCACAATTAGGCAGCTTTTTAAGCGCAATTACCGCGTTATCAAGCTGCTCTTTTGGTGAGTTTAGGTTGGCACCTAAACCCAAATAAACACAATGCATGTTATTACTCAGTTGGCTTTTTAGTAGGACGACGGCGCTTTCGCGGCTTAGGACCACCTTGATGGCCTAAGTTTTTAACCATCTCTTTTTGGCCGTTTATATCTTTACTTAAGTATTGTGTCCACCACTGAGCAAGCTCTGTATGCTGAGTTTCGCCTGCATCTACGCGTAATAATAAAAAGTCGTAAGCGGCTTTAAAGCGAGGCTGTTGCGTTAGTCTGTATGCACGTTGGCCAGCACGTTTATCTAAGCGGTGCTGAATATGCCAAATATCGCGAGCACCTAAAGTAAAGCGCTTAGGAACAGCTATATGCTGTGAATTATCGCTTAGTACTTTATTCATTGCTTGTGCGAAAGCATCGTATTCAGATAATTGCTCTTGGCTTTGAATTTTTTTAGTGCGCTCAAGCAGTGGGAACCAAAGTAGGGCTGCAAAAATAAACGCCGGTGTTACTTTTTTATCGGCATTAATACGCTTGTCAGTATTTTGAAACATTTGCTGAATTAGCGTGTGCTCTAAGCCGCTTGGGTTTTTATCTAAAATTTTATCAAGTTCAGGAAAAAGTGAACGGAATAAGCCGTATTTACGCAGCATTAAAAAGTTAGCTTCGGCCTTGCCGTTTAAAAACAGTTTAAGAATTTCTTCAAATAAACGGGCTGGCGGTATGTTATCAAGCAAGCTTGCAAGCTCGCTAATTGGCTTTTCACTTTTAGGCGCAATGCTCATATCAAGTTTAGTGGCAAAACGGACTGCGCGTAACATACGAACAGGGTCTTCGCGATAACGCGTTTCAGGATCGCCAATAAGCTCGATTTGTTTAGCTTTAATTGCAGCTAAGCCGTTGGCGTAATCGTGAATACTAAAATCTTTGATTGAGTAATAAAGTGCGTTGATTGAAAAGTCGCGGCGCTCTGCATCTTCTTCAATACTGCCAAAAACGTTGTCACGCAGTAATTGACCTTCGTTGCTTGATTGGCTTATTTGATTTTTGTCTTCTTGCGCTTCGTGGTGGCCACGCATTGTTGCCACTTCAATAATTTCACGGCCAAATACAATATGTGCTAAACGAAAACGACGGCCAATAAGACGACAGTTTCTAAATAGTTTTTTTACTTGATCTGGTGTTGCATTAGTAACTACGTCAAAATCTTTTGGCTGTTGGCCTAACAATATATCGCGAATACAACCACCAACAAGGTAGGCATCGTAGCCACCGTCTTTTAAGCGGTATAATACTTTGATTGCATTTGGGCTAAATTGTTTGCGAGAAATACCATGCTCACCACGAGTGACAACAATAGGTTCACTGCTTACAGAAGCGCTTTGTGCACTTGTATTCGGGCCGATTATTTGTCGGCAAAATTGAAAAAGCTTGGAAATAATAATCTGTCTCCTAGAAGGTGTGATTGACTCTGTATCGCAATCAAAAGTTACAGCAAATAGGGCGGTTATAGCCCAGTACAAGCTGTTTGACGTAATTAGCATATATTTAGGCGGCTATCATATACCAGCAGGGTTTAAAAATTAAGTTGATGTGTTGAAATTAAGCCGTTTTTAGCTATTTTATTTACTTAAATGTGTAAATTGGACTTTCTGGCTATGTGGATGTTGAGAAATTTGTATTTCGGATACTTTTGGTACCTGTTTTAAGCTAAAGTTTTTAATTCCCCAAGCGATTAATTGTTCTATATTTAAGTCGCTTAAATCAGCTATAACAGGCAGCCCTAAAAATTCAAAAGCGCTAAGTAAAGCAGGTTTTGGATTTTGCTTACAAATGGCGGGGGCATAATTTTGTTTAGACAGTTTAAAGCCAGGCTTGGCAACTGCTAAAGGTAAATGAGCAAATTCAGGTACGGGGCTGTCGAGTTGTTTAAACAAACTAATTTGCCGTGCTGTTGGTTCAATTAAATCTGCGCCTCTTACGATTCGATTAATCCTTTGATCAATATCATCGACGACTACAACAAGTTGATATGCAAATAAACTGTCACTGCGTCTAATTAAGTAATCTTCGTGGGATAATGCACTATTTACTGTTATATCACCTTGAATTAAATCACTAAATTGGGTCGTTGGATGTTGCTGAACTAAACGAAGTGCGCCGGATTGAGTATGATGATTAAGTGCTTTGCAATGCCCCTGATAAATACCGCCAATGGCCTTTATTTGCTTGCGAGTACAGGTACAACCATAAACAAGGTTTTGCTCTAAAAGTGAGTAGGTAATATCTTGATATAAAGACAGACGCTGCGTTTGATATACAACAGGTTCATCCCAGTAAAGGGCGTAGGCTTGTAAGGTATTTAGAATATCGGAGTCGGCGTTTTTAACCACGCGCGTAGTGTCAATGTCTTCTATACGAACTAACCATTTTCCTTGGTTAGCTTTTGCATCTAGGTAGCTACCCACAGCCGCTACAAGTGAGCCAAAATGTAATGGCCCAGAAGGAGACGGTGCAAAACGACCGCGATATTTACGCATAGGCGCAGTAACGGCTGTAGGAGACATAACTAACTAATAAGTTTTAATTAGCCGCGTCCAGATTGCTTTTCTTTGATTTCTGCAAGTGTTTTACAGTCTACGCATAAATCGGCAGTAGGACGTGCTTCTAAGCGACGTATGCCAATTTCGATGCCACAAGACTCACAAAAGCCAAAATCATCTTCTTTAATCAAATTAATTGTTTTTTCAATTTTTTTGATTAATTTACGTTCGCGGTCACGAGTACGAAGTTCTAAAGAGAATTCTTCTTCTTGTGCAGCGCGGTCAACTGGGTCAGGAAAGTTAGCAGCTTCGTCTTGCATGTGCGATTTAGTGCGATCAACTTCGTTACGTAAATCGTTACGCCAAGTCTCTAAAATTGCTCTAAAATGAGCACGTTGTGCTTCATTCATGTACTCTTCGCCTGGTTTTTCTTGATATGGTTCTAAACCGGCTTGAGCCAATAAACCATGTTTCTTTTGGTCTGGCATAACTCTCTCCTAAATCCTTAATTTAATGCCTCAGCATTAGCCGGCGGTATAGATAACAGAATCTTATACACTAGGCAAATTTATTTTTAATTAATCGAATTAGCTTCAACCATGCTTACTGAGTAAAAAGTGTATTAATAGTTTATTTACACTTTTAATTAATTCACATATTCGCTTTCTAAAACTTGCCTTGTTATATGGGCAAAAGCTTTAAAAACAAGTTAATTTTTATAATTCACTTTTTACCACTTTCTTTAATTAGAGTACTTTGTAAATTACGCTTAGTTCAATCCCTTGGTTTATTACACTATTCTATAAATGCTATTCTTTTATGAAGTAAGATTCCATTAGCTGAAATTTTGGCTTTGTATGCTAATACTTCAACACCGGCTATTATTGCTTGGCTTAATAACGTGGCGTATTTTTTATCAATATGCGCAGCTGCACTTACGGTATTTATTCCTTCATGTAAAACGGCGAACAGTAATACTGCTCGGTGGCCTTGTTCGATCATTTCTATTAGTTCGCGAATATGTTTTTGCCCGCGCAGTGTTTGCGCATCAGGAAAGTAGCCTTGCCCGCTTTGTGGTGCATCTTCGCTTAATAATGTGACTGATTTAACTTCTACATAGCAATCGGGCTTATTTTCGTTTGTGAGTAAAAAGTCGATACGACTGTTTTCGCTGCCGTACTTAACTTCGCTTTGCAATTGACTGTAGTTAAGTAGCTCACTTATCACATTATTGTTTATTGCCTCTTCTACTACTTTATTAGCCACCGCTGTATTTACACAAATAAGCTGCGATAAGTTATTTTGCGTAAGCTCTAATGAATGCGGGTATTTTCTTTTTGCGTTATCGCTCGTTGAATAAAAAGCAGTAAAGCCTGGCTCAGCGCATCCCGTCATTTTACCTGTATTTGCACAGTGGGCGGTAAATTCGCTGCCATCACTTAATTGTAAATCAGCTAAAAAGCGTTTATAGCGCTTTAATAATATGGCCGGTTGCAGCGCTGGCGTGTACTTCATAATAACTTCCAAAGCGTAAACACTGCTCAGCAGTGTGATTTATGTTATTTACCTCAAGCTGTTGGGAACTTAAGCGCTCTATAGTAAACTCGGTGGCACATTTAAGTGCAAGGGAATTCTAACATGAGTGAAAAATTTGTTGTTCAACTAAGTGAACAAGCAGCAGCGAGTCATTGGGGCGATAATGCGTCATTGTCTTTTAACGAGCGTGGTGCAACTGTTCATTTATCTGAGCAAGACACATTAAAAAATGTTCAAAAAGCAGGCCGTACTATCGCAAGCCAAGGCGTTAAAAATGTTGAATTAGCAGGTGATACTTGGTGTACAGAAAGCCAGTGGGCTTTTTATCAAGGCTTTGTAACACCAAAATCGTTAAATGGTGTTGAGTTTGTTGATAACGCACAATCAGATATTAAAGAACTTGCTCACTTAAAAACGTCAGCAATTTGGGCACGTGAAATGGTTAACGGCACTGCCGATGACATTTACCCAGAAAGCCTAGCTGAAAAAGCAGCTGAGTTTATTCAATCATTAGCGCCTGAACATGTAAGTTACCAAATCATTAAAGGTGATGCGTTGCTAGAGCAACAGTGGATTGGTATTCATGCAGTTGGTCGCGGTAGTGTTCGCCCACCAGTATTGCTTGAGCTTGATTACAACCCAACAGGCGACGAAAATGCACCAGTAAGTGCTGCGCTTGTAGGTAAAGGTATTACGTTTGACTCAGGTGGTTACTCAATTAAATCAAGCGAAGGTATGCTTGGTATGAAGTGCGACATGGGCGGCGCTGCAACAGTAACAGCAGGTTTAGCATTGGCTATTAACCGTGGTATTGAAAAACGTATTAAGCTGTTTTTATGTTGTGCTGAGAACTTAATTTCAGGTCATGCATACAAATTAGGTGACATTCTTACTTATAAAAATGGCACAACAGTTGAAATTGTAAACACGGATGCTGAAGGTCGCTTAGTACTTGCTGATGGCTTAATGGCAGCAGGAGAGACTGGCGCTCCACTTATTATTGATGCAGCAACACTGACTGGCGCAGCGCTTGTTGCTGTTGGCCAAGAGTACAATGCACTATTTGCTCTTGATAAAGAACTTGCACGTGAAGTTGAAAGTTTTGCATCTCAAGAAATGGAAGCTGCTTGGCCACTGCCTCTTGAAAAATGGCATCAGCAAAACTGCCCATCTCCTTATGCTGATACGGCAAATAGCCGTGCACAAAAGGGTGGCGGTTACGGCGGTGCATCGAATGCGGCAGGCTTTTTATCACGCTTTGTGCCAAACGATGGCAAAGGCTGGGTACACATAGATTTAGCGGCTGCTTTTAACATGGGCAGTACAAGCCAGTGGGCAGCGGGCGCAACAACTCAAGGTATGCGTACGGTTGCTCGCACCCTACAAGAAAAAGCATAATATTTACTAAATTACGCTTTTTACACTAAAAAGAGGCGCCCTTGGGTGCCTATTTTTTAATTTACAGGCAAGCAATTTTATTTCATTTGCGGTAAAATCTGTCGCCAATACCTTTTTGAGTTTAATTTTTGCTTAACTCTAAGCTGCGCTCAAATCTTATATCCACCACTGGGGTTTCTAATTATGTCAGATAAGTGCTACATCACAGCTCAACAGCTGCTTGAAGATTCGTTCCGCGTAGCGGCACAAGTATACCAAGATGGCTTTCGTCCTGATTTTATTATTGGTATTTGGCGAGGTGGTGCACCGATCGGTATTGCTGTTCAAGAATATTACGATTACAAAGGCATTGAGACTGACCACATTGCAGTACGTACATCGTCTTATTACGGTATTGGTAAACAATCTAAAGAAATTAAAGTCCACGGCTTGCATTACATTGTTGAAAACGCAAATGCAGGCGACTCATTATTAATTGTTGATGATGTATTTGACTCTGGACGTAGTATTGTTGCATTAAAAGAAAAGCTTTCAGAGCTTATGCGCTTAAACTTGCCACGTGATATTCGTATTGCATGCCCGTACTACAAGCCAAAAAACTCAAAAGTAGACACTGTTCCAGATTATTATATTCATGAGTCTGAAGAGTGGTTAGTGTTCCCGCATGAACTATCGGGTTTAACACCGGATGAAATTATTGCAGGTAAATCTGATCTTGTGAAAATTCATGACATTTTGCTAGAGAAGTAATCAGTAATTTGTATAAATAAAAAAAGGCCGTTAAGGCCTTTTTTTATGGGTAAATTTTAAATAACTTAAAGCTGAGCAAAGCTATCTACGTATTCACTTAGCTTTGGAATATCGACTGCTCGTAAGCCATCGTTACTTCTAAGTACTAATCCTTTTTCGACAAGTTCTGTAACAACACGTCTGTAAGCTCGCTCAGTGGTAGCAAAGCGTTCGGCTTCAGCATTTACAGTTGGATAGGCTCTAAGTAGCGTAGGGTTATTGTTCTCGGCTCTTAACAAGCAATCTTTAGCTATATTGTAACTTAGCGGCAGTAATAACTTATCTAAATTGATTTTTTGGTTTTCCTGAAATTTAGCCGCAATAGTTTGTGCGGTGTATAAACTCAGTTCTGGTTTTTCAAGCAGCAGAGCACGCCAATGCCTTAATTCAATAAGGTTATAAGTTACATCGCTAAAGCAAGTTACCGTATAAATACACGGATTATTATTTAGCGCTTCTATTTCACCAATAAGGGTGTTGTTACAATCCAATTGTCCTAACAGCAGGCGTCGTCCATTACCTACGTCGTAACTAAACGACACAGTGCCACTGCGTACAAGCACAAGCTTGCTTAAAGGCTGATCTTGATGGATCAGAACTTCTTTTTTTGATTGTTGATAGCTACTACCGGCAAAGGTTAAAAGCTGCTCAACAAGGTAACTAGAAAAATGGTATTGAAACATCAATGTGCTCTTCGGACATTTGTCCTATTTATTACATCTTAATGACGTTAGCATTAAGACACTAAGAATTTACGCTAACTTGCTACTAATATTATTAGCCTTGCTAATAGTATTATTTTACCTTCATTTCCCGTGTAATGATTTAAGAATTTGCTGGTATTTTCCGGCAACATTTTTCAGGTTTTTTAAGCAAGTTAGCTTTTTTATTTTGTTGTAACTTTGCAATACTTATAGGTGCCATAAGTTAGCAGTACATGTAATGCTAACCTAAAGGCTAGGAGAGAACAATTGAGTTGGGAATATTTAGGTTATATTGCATCAGCTTTATTGGTTGCATCGTTAACAATGACAGATGTAGTAAAACTGCGTTGGTACAACATGTTTGGTTGTATTGTATTTACTGCATACGGTGTTGCCATTGGCGCAGTACCTGTTATTTTTACCAACGGCTTATTGTCGCTTGTAAATTTATACCACATTATAAAAATATATCGCCAACCTAAAGCTGAAGACGTTAAAAGCTAAAATGAGCTATCTGCACAAAATAAGTTAATGATTTTAATTAAAATCAAAACTTCAGTTTTTGTGCAGTCCGGCTTGAAGTGAGTACAGATAATCTCATATCACTCTACATAACTTACCTTTGAACCATGCTGTAACCTCTTACTGAAAGATGATTCCCTTAGGTTTTAATACGCCGAACGTTAGCTAAATTCTGTTAGCGGATAACAAATATATAAATAAGTACTTCTAAAATTCCATTAAAAAATCCGATAGCAGTAAACTGCTATCGGATTTTTATCTGTTATACCAACCTGCTTATATATGGCTCTATTTAATGCTTTAAAGCGTTTAAATATTTATATAGGTTGTGGTATTTACGCTTTTTCTAAATCTTCAACGTCACCTAAGCCAGCAGTTAGTTCTTCAAGTAATTGCTTTATTTCCTCAGAAGCTAAAATAAAGTCAGCATCAAGTTTTAAAGCCATATCTTCTTTAGGAATATCTGCGTTCTCTTCTTTTAGAGTTTCAGAGTAGCTTAAACGCTTGATAGAGCCATCGTTTTGCAGCATAAACTTAAGGCGTTCTTGCCAATCAAGTGCCAGTTTAGTTACGCGTTTACCACTTTCTAAGTGCGATTTAACTTCATCACATGCCAGATCATGGCCTTTTAGTTTTACTTGTGCGCCGCTGTCGTCAGCTTCTTCAAGCTCAGCGTCAGAGCCAATAGCAAAGCCTTCTGGTGTACTAAAGTTAGTTAACCAATCAGTTAAGAATACATCTAGGTCGTAGTTAGCAAACGCAGGTACAACTGGGAGCGTTCCTAACGATTTACGAAGTAGTGCCAGTAGCTCTTCAGCTTTATTAAAACTGCCACTATTTACAACCACCCAGCCGTTTTCTTGGTCAATAAAGGCAAATTGTAAGCTCGACTTTTTAAATGCCTGGGGTAGAAGAGTATGAAGAATGTTTTCTTTTAATTCGTCTTTTTCTTTCTTTTTAACAGGGCGGTTTTCTTCGGCTTCTATCTGATCAATTTTCTCAGCAACTAGTTCGTTAATAACAGAAGCTGGGAGTACTTTTTCTTCACGTTTAGCGCAAACTAAAATACTTTTTTGAGAAAAATGCGATAGTGTTTCGCCATGCTTTCCAAACGCTTTTGTCCAACCAAATGTTGCAAGCTCTTGACCAGTACATGGGCGAAATAAATCTTGCTCTAATGCTTTATCAAAATCATCTTGAGTGTATGAAACGTCTTGCTTAAAGCGGTAACAAATAAGGTTACTAAACCACATAGGGGAATTGATCCATTTGAAAAATTTGTCCAATCATAACAATAAAAACAGCATCTCGAAATGACTGATTTGTTACTAATAAATTTAACGCATGTACTTTTATTTATTCATATTTATCAAAAATAGGTAGAGGCTTAGCCATGTTCTTTGGAAATTGAATATAGTAACGCAAGCCTTTGCCTGATTCACTCGTTGCATCAATAGAACCACTAAGGGTTTGTTTAACTAAATTAAGGATTATGTGGGTGCCTAATCCGCTACCGCCTTCATCTCGTTTAGTCGTAAAGAATGGGTCAAATAATTTTTTTAATTGCTCGTTGGTAACACCGTTACCATCATCTTTGTAATCAATAGTTAAGTTAGTGTCATCTGCGCTTATTTTAATATCCATAACACCGTTGCTTTTACCTTCAAAGCCATGAATGAGTGAATTCATAATTAGATTAGTAAAAATTTGGCTTATAGCACCTGCGGGTAAATTTAAAACTAAATCATCAGGGCATTCTAACTTTATAGAATGGGATGTCTTTTTTAGTTGTGGGTGCAGTGAGCGTATTACTTCGTTAGTATAATCTTTAAAGTTAATGGTTCTTACTGCTTCACTGGCTTGATCGACCGCTATTTGTTTAAAGCTAGCAATAAGCTCTGAAGCTCTATCTAAGTTAGTCGTTAGTAAGCTTGTGCTTTGTTTCGCTTCGTTAATAAATTCTTCTAGTGCTTTTGGCGAAAGTGTTTTTTCACTATAAGCATTTTCGAGTTTATTTAAACGCTCTTGCAAAAACGATATTGCCGTTACACCAATGCCAATGGGGGTATTTATATCGTGCGTAATACCTGCCACGAGCCCGCCTAGCGCAGCCATTTTTTCTGTGCCTAACAAACGTTCCTGTGCAAGGCTGAGCTCTTCTATATATCGCTGAGATTCAGTTTGTTTTGTAATTAACTCTTGCTCTGTACTTCGGCGTAAATCAATTTCTTCCGTGAGTACAATTTTTTGCTTTTCGAGTTCGTACTTTTGCTGTTGTAAATCCATCATTGCTTGGCTTAAGTTTGATGTTTTACGAGCTACGTCTTGTTCAAGCTGTATGTTGTGATGGTCGAGTTTTTCGTTACTAATAATGAGTTCTTTTTGGGTGTGCTCAAGCTCTTTCCTATACTGAACCACTTTATCTATTAGTTTGTTAAACGACTGCTCCATTACTTTTAGTTCGTTATGCTCCTCTGTTTCTATTTCTATGTGCTGGCCTTCTAGCTCATCTATTTCTAAATTTTCTAGTTGTTCAGTAAGTTCAGTTAAAGGCTCTGTTAGAAGTTTTCTAAATGCCATTAAAAATAAAATGATCAGAAATGTTGTTTTGATCATCGCATTACCAATCAAAAAATAGATTGATACCATAATGCGACTGAATACAACTTCACGACTAGAAAATAGCGTAACGTCACCGACTTGGGTTGCGCGTCCTGAAAATTCAAAAATAAGTGGAAAAGTGTAACCAAATAAACCAGATTTAGTATCTTCTAAAATAACCTCTTCTTGAACAAGTTGTTGATTGTATAGCTTGTGTATATCAAGTGATCGCCCTAACTGTGAAATAATTTCGCCACTGTCGTCACGAACAATAATCCCTTCAATCATAGGGATGGCCAGTAGACCTTCTGCCGTTGTAATTGTTTGTTTGGTATTAAGTTCCCAAATAGCACGCGTTAAGCTGCGGCTAAATGTTTTTTGTAAGGTACTGAGTTCATTGCGAATGTAATCTTTAGTATTAACGTATTCAGCAAGCACTTGTCCGCAAGTCACTACAAAGGTAAGTAAAAAATAAACGGACAAAACGCTAGTTAGTAACTTCTTAGAAAGGCTCTTTTGTAACATAAGTGACTTGTTCATCCATTATTATTTTTATAACGTTACGGTAGTTACTTAAAAGTTAGTCAATAAACCTCTAAAAATAAATAAAAAAGTTAAAATTTAATAAGATAAATCTAATTAAGTAGGTATGTAGTATTAATGTAATTAAACTCAGCTATGAATTAGTAAATTCGTTAGACGTTAAGTTTTGTAAGTTTGATTAGAATTTAGTTTCGTTAATCATATTTAAATGAATTAATTCTATATTTATCATTGCATTGAATTATTAATGCGCTAAGTATTTAGATGCGTGTTAAAGTGTCCTTAGTGCAAAGAAAGATGGTCTTTTAATAACTTTGATGGTTGTGTAGTAGTAAACATGATGAAATTTTCGATATTAGTCTGTGATGATTCTGCTGTTGCTCGTAAACAAGTCGTGCGGTGTTTAAATGAATGTATAGACGCAGAAATACAACAAGCTACAAATGGGGCGCAGGCTTTAGCGCTTTTGCGAGCACAAAACTTTGATTTACTATGCTTAGATCTCACCATGCCTGAAGTCGATGGTATACAAGTGCTCGAGACTATAAAAACAGAAAAAATAGAGTGCTTTGTGTTGGTCATTTCTGCTGATATACAGGAGAAAATGAAGCAACGAGTCGCCCAACTTGGCGCAATTGATTTTATTGATAAACCTATTAACAAATCAAGCTTGAATGAAATATTGCATAAATTTGGCATTCGTTAGGTTTTTTCATGTTAAAAAAGGCTGTTTTATCTTTTAATTTAGGGTTGACAGCATAGCCTTTGTTAAGGCAGTCTTAACATATGAAAACAATTAATCGCGTACTGACCATTATTATTACAACCATCATTCTTACTGGATAGTGGCATAGGTCGGTGCAACAAATTTAAAGGCCTGTGTTCACTTAGAACACAGGCCTTTTTTCGTTTTATGGGATGAGGAACATAAACAATGCGAGTTTTAAAATTTGGTGGGTCTTCACTTGCCGATTATGCATGCTTACAACAGGTAGCTCAGTTAGTTAAAGCACAGTTAAAAGATGAAATGTTATTGGTGCTTTCTGCTCCAGGTGGAATGACCGATTCGCTAGTTGCACTCGCAAGTGCCGCAGAGCAAGGCTTAGATTTTTCGCAGCAATGGCAAGCATTAGCGAGTCGCTGTGAAGGCCTAAAAGCTGACGTTGAAAAAAGTGGCGTAGTAGTTACAAGCTGGCCAGATCTAAGGGAACTTAAAAATAAACTAGATGGCGTGTCGCTTATACAGTGTTGCCCTGATCAAGTTCGCGCATTTGTAATTAGCTTTGGAGAGCGCGTTAGCGTTTCTTTAATGCAGGCTTTATTGAACTCGCACGATGCAAAATACTTAGAAGCAACAAGCTGTATCGCCTCAACTGGTGGTTATATCGACGCCGAGGCTGATTTAGTAACAAGTAAAGCGCGCTTTCAAGCTGTGCTTAAAGAAAATCCTGCAACTATTTATATCATGCCTGGTTTTACTGCGAGAAATGACAAGGGCGAGCTTACAACGCTTGGCCGTAATGGCTCAGACTACTCAGCAGCAATTGCAGCAGCATGTTTAGAAGCTGAGATTTGCCAAATTTGGACAGACGTTGATGGTGTATACAGTGCTGATCCTCGTTATATTAAAAAAGCGACTAAAGTAGATTTCTTATCTTATAAAGAAGCGATGGAGCTTTCTTACTTTGGTGCAAAAGTACTTCACCCTAAAACAATTTTACCGTGTGCTAAAGCCGGCGTGTCATGCGAAATTAAAAATACGCATAACCCAGACGCACAAGGCTCATTAATTGGTAACGATTATTCATCAGATGAGCCAGTAAAAGCGCTTTCGAGCCTACAAGACCTTGCAATGCTAACTGTTTCAGGCCCAGGCATGAAAGGTAAAGTAGGCATGGCGTCTAAGGTATTTAATGCGCTTGCTCACGATAACGTATCAATTGTATTGATCACGCAATCATCATGTGAATTTAGCATTAGTTTTTGTGTGCACGAAACAGACCTAGCACTTGCACTCGATGCGCTACAAACTGCATTTGAGCTTGAATTACAAGCAGGGCTTATTGAGCCTGTACAAGTACAGCGAAATTTAGCCATTGTTACTTTAGTGGGCGACAACATGCGCGCACACCGTGGTTTAGCGGCTAAGTTTTTTGCATCGCTTGCACAAGCGCAAGTAAATATTGTGGCAATTGCACAGGATTCTACAGAAAGTGCTATTTCTGCGGTAATTGATGGCGAGTTATGTAATGACGCCGTAAAAATATGCCATGAAAACTTTTTCACGCATGTGCCGTCAATTGATGTGTTTTTACTAGGTTGTGGCTTAGTAGGGCAAGAGCTTATTAATCAGCTTGAACGTCAGCAAGCTTGGCTTGAAAAGCGTAATATTAAACTTAACTTGTATGGTGTTGCTAACTCTCGTCAATTACACCTTGATAACGAAGGCATCGCTTTTAGTGATTGGCAGCAAAAACTGGCCTCATCTGAGCAAGCATTTGATTTAAAGTTAGTAGAGCAATTTGTTAAGCAAAACCACTTAGTAAATCCGGTATTAGTAGATTGTACATCTTCAGATGCACTTGCTGCGCAGTATGTAGACTTTTTAAATGCAGGTTTTCATGTGGTTGCAGCTAATAAAAAAGCGACAACAAGCTCATACACGTATTACCAAGATTTACTAGCTGCTACGCAAAAGAATAATCGTAAATTTTTATACGAAACTAACGTTGGTGCAGGTTTACCAGTTATCGACAACTTACAGTCATTATTTGGTGCCGGTGATGAGTTACTAGAGTTTAGCGGTATTTTATCAGGCTCACTTTCGTATATGTTTGGCGCACTTCAAGATGGTTTATCACTTTCTGAGGCAACTATTAAAGCCAAAGAAAGCGGTTTTACAGAACCAGATCCTCGTGATGATTTATCGGGTACCGATGTAGCACGTAAGTTACTAATCATTGCTCGCGAAGCAGGTATGAAGTTGGAGCTAAGCGATATTGAAGTTGAGTCAGTATTACCACAAGGTTTTGCACAAGGTGATAGCGTTGATGAGTTTATGGCAAAACTACCAAGCCTAGATGCTGATTTTAATGACCGCATTCAAAGCGCTGCGAGCGAAGGTAAGGTACTTCGTTATGTAGGTACAATTAAAGAAGGTCACTGTAAAGTAGGTATTGAGGCTGTTGATGAAAAACATGCGCTTAATGTAATTCGCGATGGCGAAAACGCGCTTGCTATTTTAAGCCAATACTACCAGCCACGTCCGTTTGTTATTCGTGGTTATGGTGCAGGCTCTGAAGTAACAGCAGCGGGTGTATTTGCTGATGTTTTAAAAACATTATCGCGCTAGGAGCTCGTTATGATTGAAGTATATGCTCCGGCCTCTATTGGTAATTTTGCAGTAGGTTTTGATGCCCTTGGTGCAGCACTTGCGCCAATTGATGGCAGTTTATTAGGTGATGTAGCCGTTGTAAGTGCAGCACCAAGTGACGAATTTATTTGCACTGGCGACTACGCTCACAAGTTACCAAGTGATGCGAATGAAAACTTAGCATACCAGTGTTTAGTACATTTTAGAGCGCATGTTGCGCCTGATATGCCAAGCGTAAAGCTCGAGCTTAAAAAGAATTTACCAATTGGTTCTGGACTTGGTTCTAGTGCATGCTCGGTCGTGGCTACCTTTGCTGCCCTTGATAAGTTTGCACAAACTAACTTAAGTCAGGTTGAGCTTATTGAGCTTATGGCTGACTTTGAAGCAGTAGTGAGCGGTGGTCGTCATTACGACAACATCACGCCATGTTATTTAGGTGGTTTGCAATTAACAGGTGATTTAATCCCTGATAAATCGATTGCACTGCCTGTTGATGAAAATTGGTACTACGTTGCTGCGTTCCCTGGTTTTTCACTCAACACTGCAAAAGCGCGCTCGGTTTTACCAAAAGAGTTGAGCATGCATGCAAGTGTTGAGTTTGCACAGCGTTTATCGGCATTTAGTAGCTTACTGTTAACTAATCGTTTTGACGAAGCGCTGAGCATAATGAAAGATGAAATAGCAGAACCTTACCGCGCCCCGCTTATTAAAGGTTTTAGTGAAGCCAAAGCAAGCTTACCAGCGCTGGGCGCTGAAATAGTGAGTATTTCGGGCGCAGGACCGACCTTGTTTAGTGTATGTAAAACACTTGAAGCTGCACAGCAATGCGCGCAGTGGTTAGAGGCAAATTACATTAACGAGCAAGGCTTTTGCCACATTTGTAAATTAGATAACGACGGCACGCGTCAATTAACAGTTTTATAGGATAGGTAGTCATGCAATTACATAATTTAAAAGATAGCTCACAAAAAGTGTCGTTCGTTGAAGCCGTAAAAACAGGTTTAGGTCGTAATCAAGGTGTGTTTTTCCCTGAATCCCTTGTCCCACTGTCTGATGTTGATACATTGCTTGATATGGACTTTGTTACACGCAGTGGCAAAATATTATCTCACCTAATTGGCGATGAGCTACCAAGCGACACTGTGGCACAAATGGTTAAAAATGCATTTAACTTTCCAGTTAAGCTGGTGGAAGTTGAAGAGAATACATACTGCTTAGAGTTGTTTCATGGTCCTACGCTTGCGTTTAAAGACTTTGGTGGTCGCTTTATGGCAGAGTGTTTAGCGCAGTTTAATAAAGATGAAAAAGTAACTATTTTAACCGCAACATCGGGCGATACCGGTGCAGCCGTTGCACATGCTTTTTATAACAAGCCGAATATCGATGTTGTCATCTTATATCCTAAAGGCAAAATTTCACTTGCTCAGCAAAAGCTATTTACTACATTAGGTAACAATATTCATTGTTACGCAGTTGATGGCAGTTTTGATGATTGCCAAGAGTTGGTTAAAAATGCCTTTTTAGATGAAGAAGTTAAATCAACACTTGGACTTAACTCAGCTAATTCAATTAATATTAGCCGTTTGGTTGCTCAGGTTTGTTATTACTTTGAAGCAATTGCACAGCTACCAAAAGAAAAACGCGCAACAGCGCATATATCAGTGCCAAGTGGCAACTTTGGTAATGTATGTGCTGCAATGATTGGTGCGGTTATTGGTTTACCTGTCGGTAAATTAAGTGCAACAACCAATCAAAATGATACTGTGCCGCGCTTTATGCTTGATAAAACGTGGATGCCAAACGCAACACTTGAGTCGCTTTCAAATGCAATGGATGTAAGTAAGCCAAACAACTGGCCGCGTGTACAAACAATGTTAGATAATAACTGGTTTAGCTACGATAACTTTTATTCAACCAGCGTAAACGAGGAAGACACGCAATCGGTGATGAAAAAAATTCAACAAACAGGTTATGTTGCAGAACCTCACACTGCGATTGCTTACCAAGGTCTTGTTGAAAATCGAGCGCCAGGGGCTGCGGGTATCTTTTTAGCAACGGCTCATCCTGCTAAGTTTAAAGAAAGCGTAGAGGGTATTTTAAATATCGAATTAGGTATGCCAAAACCACTTAGCGACGCACTAGCAAAACCATGCCTAGCAAGCGATATAAAGGCCGATTACGACGCATTACGTACAGAAATACTTGCTAAACTTGGCTAAGTTAATTAATTCAAAAAGGCGGTTAAGCCGCCTTTTTTTATAACTTTAGGCTATTAAATCTAGTGAGTTGCATTTACTAATTAAATGTAGGAAATAGCATTCATTTAAAATCGTTATGGTTTTATAAGAAAATATCATCTTAAAAAGTCTGTGAAATAGTTTCAATCCCTGTTTAAATATCCTCAACTTAAGAGCGTAGGCAAAGAGTCGTTTAAAGCGTACAATAAAGCCTCTAAAAAACACCATACACGTTGCCCTAGGAGACCCCAATGTTAGAACGTAGCATGAATATTTCGGATTTTGATCCAGAGTTATTTGACGCGATAAACAAAGAAACTGCTCGCCAAGAAGAGCACATTGAACTAATCGCTTCAGAAAACTACTGTAGCCCACGCGTACTAGAAGCGCAGGGTTCACAGCTTACAAATAAATACGCAGAAGGTTACCCTGGCAAACGTTATTATGGCGGTTGTGAGCATGTTGATGTTGTTGAGCAATTAGCAATTGACCGTGCTAACGAGTTATTTGGTTCTGACTACGCAAACGTACAGCCACATGCTGGTTCGCAAGCTAATGCTGCTGTTTTTCTAGCGCTATTAGAAGCAGGCGACACTGTACTTGGTATGAGCTTAGCTCATGGTGGTCACTTAACTCACGGATCACACGTAAGCTTTTCTGGTAAGCTTTACAATGCAATTCAATACGGACTAGATGAAACAACGGGCGAAATTGATTACGCACAGGTTGAAGCACTAGCACTTGAGCACAAACCAAAAATGATTATTGGTGGTTTCTCAGCGTACTCAGGTATTGTTGATTGGGCTAAATTCCGTGAAATTGCTGACAAAGTAGGTGCTTACCTGTTTGTTGATATGGCTCACGTTGCAGGTTTAATTGCGGCAGGCGTTTACCCAAGCCCAGTTCCTCATGCACATGTTGTAACTACAACTACGCATAAAACACTTGCTGGTCCTCGTGGTGGTTTAATTATCTCTGCATGTGGCGACGAAGCTATCTATAAAAAGCTTAACAGTGCTGTATTCCCTGGTGGCCAAGGTGGTCCTTTATGTCATGTTATTGCAGCAAAAGCAGTGGCATTTAAAGAAGCGCTTCAACCAGAGTTTAAAACATACCAAACACAAGTTGTTAAAAATGCACAAGCAATGGTTGCTGTTATGCAAGAGCGCGGCTACAAAATCGTATCTGATAAAACTGAAAACCACTTATTCCTACTCGATCTAATCGATAAAGATATTACTGGTAAAGATGCAGACGCAGCCCTTGGTAACGCTAACATCACAGTTAATAAAAACTCAGTGCCAAATGATCCACGCTCACCATTTGTAACATCTGGTTTGCGTATTGGTTCTCCTGCAATTACTCGTCGTGGTTTTAAAGAAGAAGAATCAAAAGAGCTTGCTGGCTGGATTTGTGACGTACTAGATAACATCACTGATGAATCTGTACAGGCACAAGTTAAGGAAAAAGTTAAAGCAATTTGTGCAAAATTACCTGTATACGCTTAATTTTATAAGCAGTAGTAATTTAGATCACAACTGTTTAGTTTTTTGCTAAGATAAAAGGCCGCTATTTAGCGGTCTTTTTTGTTTTAAAACGGAAGTACCGAGCTATGCATTGCCCATTTTGTACCGCAAAAGATACTAAAGTTATTGATTCTCGCCTAGTCGGTGGAGGCCACCAAGTTCGCAGGCGCCGTGAGTGCAACGACTGCCACGAGCGCTTTACTACATTTGAAGGCGCTGAACTGGTTATGCCTCGTGTTATTAAACAAGACGGCAGCCGCGAACCATTTAACGAAGATAAATTATTAAATGGCTTAAATCGCGCACTCGAAAAACGTCCAGTGAGCACAGAGCAAGTAGATGAAGTGGTGAATATAATAAAATCGCAGTTGCGTGCTACAGGCGAGCGAGAAATTTCAAGCCATTTGGTGGGTGAATGCATTATGGAAGCCCTCAAAAAGCTCGATAAAGTAGCGTATGTAAGATTTGCCTCTGTTTATCGCTCGTTTGAAGATATACGCGAATTTGGCGAAGAAATTGCCCGTTTAGGGGAGTAACAATGCAAAGCCAAACTACT
This sequence comes from Pseudoalteromonas sp. FUC4, assembly GCF_008370255.1. Taxonomy (GTDB): domain Bacteria; phylum Pseudomonadota; class Gammaproteobacteria; order Enterobacterales; family Alteromonadaceae; genus Pseudoalteromonas. The sequence goes on from NZ_SEUI01000004.1 coordinate 499,759, forward strand.
TTTACCGAACATGATGAAATGTATATGGCACGCGCCATAGAACTTGCCAAAAAAGGGCGATTTACTACAACGCCTAATCCTAATGTTGGCTGTGTATTAGTTAAAAATAATCAAATAATTGGTGAGGGTTTTCATCAATTAGCAGGTCAAGGCCATGCTGAAGTAAATGCACTGGCAATCGCTGGGAAAAATGCACAAGGTGCAACGGCTTATGTAACGCTTGAACCGTGTAGTCATTATGGCCGTACGCCACCGTGCGCCGAAGGCTTAAAAGCTGCCGGTGTGGTAAAAGTAATTGCCGCTATGGTTGATACAAACCCACAAGTTGCTGGCAAAGGCCTTAAAATATTGAGCGATGCCGGTATTGACGTTGCTTATGGGTTACTCGAATCACAAGCGCGAGCACTTAACGTTGGCTTTTTTAAGCGAATGGAACAAGGCTTACCTTATGTGACCTGTAAAATGGCAGCAAGCATAGATGGTAAAACAGCCCTTAAAAATGGGCAAAGTAAGTGGATCACAAGTCCCGCTGCTCGACAAGACGTACAATTATACCGAGCGCAAAGCTGTGCTATTTTAACCGGTGCCGATACTGTGCTAGTAGACGATGCTAAACTTAATGTGCGATTAAGTGAGTTACCGTGCAAACTACCTACAGATTTACCGCTTCGCCAGCCTGTGCGTGTTATAATTGACTCTCAAAACCGTTTAACACCTGACCTTGCTTTATTTGAAATCCAAAGTGATGTAATAATATTTACGACTAAGGTTGATAAATCATTGCAATGGCCGCATTTTGTAAAGCATATTGAAGTTAGTGAAAGTAACGGTAAAGTTGATTTACAAGCCGTTTTAAAAAAACTTGGGCAACTGCAGTTTAATAATGTTTGGCTTGAAGCTGGTGCAACACTTGCTGGTAAAATGACAGAGCTCAATTTAGTTGATGAGTTTGTTTTTTATTTAGCGCCTAAACTAATGGGCCATGATGCAAAAAGTTTAGTTAACTTTCCTGAATTGACGAGTATGCAAAACACCGTTGATTTAACATTTAATGAATGTGCGCGCATTGGTGACGATTTACGTATCACCGCGTCAAAACTCATTAAAATCACTTAATAAAAAGAGTAGTGCTATGTTTACTGGGATAATAGAAGCCACAGGCAAAATTGCTTTATTACAAAAAAAACAAGGCGACTTAGCCATTCGTATCCAAAGTGCTGATCTTGATATGACAGACGTAAAGTTAGGCGATAGCATTGCAACCAATGGTGTTTGTTTAACTGTAGTTGATAAACATATTGATGGTTTTAGTGCGGATTTATCTAATGAGACGATTAGTTTGACCGGTTTTGCTCACTATGCTTTAGGACAAACGGTGAATCTTGAAAAAGCCATGCAACCTGTTTCGCGTTTAGGCGGTCATTTAGTATCTGGCCATGTTGATGGCATTGCAACGATTACAAGTATTACAGCAAACGCTAGAGCAACAGAATATTGGCTTACAACTGACGAAAATTTAATGAAATACATTCCGTACAAAGGTTCGGTATGTATTGATGGTATAAGCCTGACAGTAAACGCTGTAGAGGGCAATAAATTCAAATTAACAATTGTCCCGCACACGAGTGAGCAAACCACAATTGCTCATTTTAAAGTAGGTACCCAAGTTAATTTAGAGGTCGATCAAATTGCACGTTATTTAGAGCGCCTTATAAAGGGGGCAGAGCAACCAACGGGCTCTGATATTTCGATGAGCTTACTCGCTAAAGCGGGTTTTATTAAATAACGAAACTGACAACTTACACGAGCAAATTTATGAATTTACACAGCGCGCAAGAAATCATCGACGATATTAAAGCCGGTAAAATGGTTATTTTAATGGATGATGAAGATAGAGAAAATGAAGGCGATTTAATAATAGCAGCTGAGCATATTAGCGCAGAAGCGATTAATTTCATGGCTACCCATGGCCGTGGTTTAATTTGTTTAACCATGACGCAAGAGCGTTGCGAGCAACTTGATTTACCGTTAATGGTTAAAAACAATGGTGCAGCATTTTCTACTAACTTTACAATGTCGATAGAAGCATCAAAAGGTGTTACAACCGGTATTTCAGCAGCAGACAGAGCACGTACAGTGCAAGCGGCTATAGCTAAAGGCGCAGTCCCAAGTGATATTGTTCAGCCTGGACATATTTTTCCTATTATGGCGCAACCTGGTGGCGTATTAACTCGCGCAGGACACACTGAAGCTGGCTGTGATTTAGCGCGTTTAGCTGGACTTGAAGCATCATCTGTTATTGTTGAAATACTTAATGCTGATGGCACTATGGCACGTCGCCCTGATTTAGAAGTTTTTGCGAAAGAGCACGATATTAAAATTGGCACCATTGCTGATTTAATTGAATACCGCAACTTAAACGAAACAACAATTGAGCAAGTAGCAAAATGTAAGTTACCAACTGTTCATGGTGAATTTGATTTAGTTACTTACAAAGACACAATTGACGGCCAATTACATTACGTATTGCTCAAAGGCGATATAAAAGATCAAGAGCCGACAAATGTACGTGTACATTTGCAAAGTACCTTTAACGATATTCTACTTTCAGACAGAAGTGCTGACCGTAGCTGGGGTCTTTCTGAAGCAATGGCCTATATTGCTAAAAATGAAGGTGCTTTAGTTATTTTAGGTAAGCAAGAAAGCACTGAAGAGTTAGAGTCAACTGTGAAAGCATTTGCAGCAGCTGATGCAGGCGAAAGCGTTACGCCACGTAAATTCAAAGGTACATCTCGTACTGTTGGCGTAGGTTCGCAAATACTTGCCGATCTTGGAATTAAACAAATGCGATTAATGAGTCGCCCTAAAAAGTACCATGCACTTTCGGGCTTTCATTTAGAAGTTGTTGATTACGTTGAGCCACAATAAGCATCACGCTTAAACTAGGCTATTATTTTATTTTTATGGTATGATGCGCAGCAATTTTTGCGCAATCGCAACCGCTTGAACTTATTTTTAGGGTTATCAAATGAAAATTATTGAAGGTAATAAGTACGCTCCAGGCAAAAAATTTGCCATTGTCATTTCTCGTTTTAATGACTTTATTGGTAGCAGCCTCCTTGCAGGTGCTGTTGATGAGCTAAAACGCACAGGTGGCGTATCAGATGACGATATTACCGTTATTTATGTGCCAGGCGCGGTAGAATTACCTTTAGCGGCTAAACGCGTTGCGGCAAAAAAAGAGTATGATGCAATCATCGCATTAGGCGTAGTGATCAGAGGTGGTACACCACACTTTGACCTAGTTGCTGGCGAATCAAACAAAGGTCTTGCGCAAGTATCACTTGAGTATGATATCCCGGTTGCATTTGGCGTATTAACCACAGAAAGCATTGAACAAGCAATTGAGCGTGCTGGCACCAAAATGGGCAATAAAGGCGGCGAAGCTGCTTTAGGCGCGCTTGAAATGGTTAATGTGTTAGATAAAATTTAAGTTTAAGGAATTTTTGTGAAACCAGCAGCAAGACGTAAAGCACGTATCTTAGCACTCCAAGCCGTTTATTCTTGGCAAATAAGTGGCAATTTAATTGCCGATATCGAACAACAAATGTTGATCGAAACAGACGTTACTAAAATTGATGTTGAATACTTTAAAGATCTAGCGACGGGTGTTGCTGTAAATTACAAGCAACTAGACGAAGCTGTATCACCACATTTAACACGTCCGTTTGATGACTTAGATATGGTTGAGCGTGCAATTTTACGTTTAAGCAGCTATGAGCTTAAGTTCCGTGAAGACGTACCTTATAAAGTTGCTATTAACGAAGGTATTGAGCTGGCCAAAATTTTTGGCGCTGAAGACAGCCATAAATTTGTAAACGGTGTACTTGATAAAGCTGTTAAGCATTTACGCAAGTAAGTAAACCGTTAAAGAGGGGAGCCGGCATAGGCCGGCTTTTTTGTGTATGAAGGAATTTGAATTAATTAACCGCTACTTTAAAGGTCGCGGTATCACCCGTCGTGATGTAAACCTAGGTATAGGGGATGATTGCGCTTTAGTAACCGTTCCACAAAACTGCCAACTTGCCGTTACAACAGACACTCTTGTTGCTGGCGTACACTTTTTTGATGATATTTCCCCTCGTGCATTAGGTCACAGAGCGCTTGCTGTTAATTTAAGTGATTTAGCGGCCATGGGCGCTGAGCCAACTTGGGTTTCAGTTGCGTTAACTTTGCCAAGTATTGACCCACAGTGGATTGAAGAGTTTACTGATGGCATGCATGAAATTGCTGAATATTTTAATGTGCAGATTATAGGTGGCGATACAACTCAGGGCCCATTAACCATCACTATTTGTGCGAAAGGGACTGTACCCGAAGGTACTGCACTTCGTCGTAGTGGCGCAAAAGTGGGTGATTGGATTTATGTTACGGGTCCGCTAGGTGACGCTGGACTTGCAATTGAGTCTCGCAAACAAGGTATAAGTATTGAGCCAGAGCATTTAAAGTACGTAAATAAACGCTTTGACTTTCCAACCCCACGTGTTGCTGCAGGGCAGGTATTACGGGGCCTAGCATCATCGGCTATCGATGTGTCGGACGGCTTAATCGCTGATTTAAGCCATATACTAGATATGTCTCAAGTAAGTGCTGTGGTGAATATTGAAAGTATTCCAACTTCAGATGCGATGCAAGCAAGCCTTGATTTTAATCAACAGCTGCCATTTATTCTCAGTTACGGTGATGATTACGAGTTAATTTTTACGGTCCCTGATAGCAATAAAAGTATGTTAGAAATAAAGTTACGCCAGTATGGTGTAGATGCGACATGCATTGGCCAAGTTAAAAGTGGCGATGGCCAAATTGAGCTTTTACACAATGGTGAAAAGTTTGATTTTGAACCGCAGGGTTTTGAGCATTTTGTAAAGGAGCTGGTTTGAACAATAACCGCAAGTTTAATTTAAAGCGCCCACATCAGTTTTTTGGTCTGGGCTTTGGTACTGGGTTAGCCCCTAAAGCGCCCGGTACATTTGGTACATTTGCTGCCTTGCCATTCATTTTTATGACCATGTATTATCCGTTATGGCTGCAAATTGTATTTGCCGTTGTGATCAGTATATTTGGTATATGGGCGTGTGGTAAAACGGCTGATGATCTAGGCGTGCACGATCATCCTGCTATTGTATGGGATGAAGTGGCGGGTTATTACATCACTATGATTGGCGCAGCACTTAGCTGGCAAACATTACTCGTAGGTTTTTTGTTATTTCGCTTTTTTGATATAGCAAAACCCGGCCCAATCCGTATGCTAGACAAACGAGTACATGGCGGTTTAGGTATAATGGCCGACGATATACTTGCGGGTATTTTTTCGCTTATATGTTTACAAGCGTTAATAAAAGTGGGTTTACTGCCCTTTTAATTTTTATATTTGATTTGTTTAACTAGGTGGCAGCAATATGATGCGATTTTTACTGGTTTGTGTACTTATGTTGTGCGCGACGCCAAGTTGGGCTTCAATTACTGATTACGTAGTTAAGCAATGGAATATAAAAGATGGCCTACCGTCGCAATCACTTAAAAGTGTTGTGCAAGACCAGCAAGGCTATATGTGGCTTGGTACGCAATTTGGTTTAAGCCGTTTTGATGGTACAACATTTACAAATTACAACACACAAAATAGCCCATTCTTGCCTAGTAATGGTGTTAATAAGCTTTTAGTCGATTCTAGTGGTTTGTTATGGGTAGGCACTAAAAGTGGCTTGGTAGTTATTAACCCAGCCACATTTGCAGCACAAGAATTTAATATTAAAGGTCCAGTAAGGGATATTCTTGAGGACTCTAAAGGTAGCATATGGATTGCGGCCAACGGCTTATACTATGTAGATAGAGGGCAAGTTGATTTACGCACTGAAGTAAATGGTCCTCTACCTATTGTTAATGCTACTGTGATCACACAAATAGTTGGCTCTGTTAGCCAAATGGCACTCTCTCCTGAAGGCATTTGGCTGGTTAATGATCGTCATTTATTACGCCTTACAAAAAACTCATCAGATTTTTCTAAACTACGTTTAGAGCTTACTGCAAAAATATCTTTACCAGAGCGCTTAGCGCAAACCATAGTGCACGATTTATCATTTTTAAATGGTAATTTGTACATAGCCTCTGAGTTAGGTGCATACTTTTTAGATTTAGATGACGAGCTAAGACCTTTTCCTTTACCTAATGCAAATAACTCAGCCGTTTATAAGTTTATGAGTGATACGGATGGTGGCTTATGGGTTTCGACCTATGGGCGCTTATTGTTCAGAGATAAAACTGGTGAGTGGCAATGGGTAGAGCCTAGCCAACTTGATCAAAGTATATGGTTTGCTGATATTTTTAGAGATGATAAAAATAATGTTTGGTTAGCAAGCTTTAGTGAAGGCTTGTGGCTTGCTCATGAAGGGCGAGTCGAAAGGCATTCAGCAGTTTCAAATATGACCGAATCTGTTATGGCTATTAGCCAAGCACCCGATGGTAAACTGTGGGTTGCTAATAAAAGCGGCATTGGTTATTTCGATTTAGATAAAAGTTTTATTAATTTAGTCCCAAGTAGTAAATATGGATACGCGTCAGTACACGATCTACAATTTGATGGTGAGCGATTATATATAGCAACAGGGCGCGGCTTATTTGTTTTTGAAAACAAGACACTTTACACCGTCCCTGGTCGAGCACTTCGTGATAACCCGGTATTTGCAATAAGTCGCTCTAGTAAAGGTGGATTTTGGATTGGTACAGGACGTGGTTTATACAGATTAAATTATGCGGGTTTAACGCCTTTTGCTTATAACGCATTTTTAGGTAGTAAGTTTATTACCTACGTGTTGGATAAAACAAACTTTGGTGTAATTGGTACGAGTAAAGGCGCGTATTACTTTACAGACCGTGGTATAGAAAAAATTGGCGACCAAACAACACTAGAAAGCGCATACGTAACGAGCGTGCTACATATAAATGGCGTAGGTATTTTAATTGGCTCTCTTAACGATGGGCTTTTTTACAGAAGTACACAAGGGCAGTGGCGTCAACTCGATGCAGCTAATGGTTTACCTTATGGTTCTATATTTAGTTTAGAATATGATGAAAGGTTAAAGCATGTTTGGGTAAGCACTATGAAAGGTGTTTACAGAATGCCCGTAGAGCAATTTAAAACAGAGATAAAAAGCTTAAAAGTTGAAGAAGTAATTTCATCTTTTGACCGTCAACTTGATGGTAAAGCGAATCAATGTTGTAGCGGACTTGGGCATGATGCGGTAGCAGACACCGGAAATTCTATTTGGTACCCAAGCTTACAAGGTGTTGTTGAAATACCTAAAAATGTAGAGCTATTTGGTGTGCTTGCATTAAAGCCAACAATAGAGACAATAACAACGCCACTTCGTCATTTAACTACCGCTGCGCTTGGTAAAAAACCATCATTAGAAACAGACGAGCGTGATATAACGCTAACTTACACAGCTATTGATTACTATGCACCAAGCAGCATTGAATTTAGATATAAACTAAGTGGCTTAGATAGTGACTGGCGCTATGCAAATACGCGACGTGAAGCTATTTATACTAACTTGCCTCCTGGCTCGTTTTTGTTTCAATTAGAAGCTAAGCGCCAAGGTGAAGATTGGGCTAAAGCGCAAGATGTAGAGTACGGTTTTGTAGTGCCTGAGCGCTTTGACGAAACAATTTACTTTAGGCTTTTAATTACCAGTGGTTTTATTTTGCTTTTTTATCTCATTTTTTGGGTGTTTAGAGCACAAGAGCGTAGAAAACAAGAAGCATTAGAGGGCTTAATCACTGAGCGTACCTTAGAGCTTCGCCAAGCTAATGATAAATTAGGCCAAGTGAATTCACAGCTTAAATTAGTGAGTCACTCAGATGAGCTAACAGGGCTACGTAGCCGCCGCTTTTTGTTTGATCAGCTCCCTAAAGATATTGAACACTTTCAACGTAATTCACAATCCCTACAGGCTCAGGGTAAGTCGCTTGTTTTAGTTATTATTAATTTTGATAACTTTAGCCGTATTAATGATGCCTATGGCCCAATTGCAGGTGATAGCTGCTTACAGCAAATGGCTGCATTACTTAACTCTCGTACACAAGGTTCTGACTATGTGGCACGTTGGAGTGGTGATGAGTTTTTATTATTATTACGCGATTTTAAATGTAATAAAATAGACAGCTATGCTTCAGATCTTTGTAAAGTGATTGCGACTAATTTATTCCAATTACCAAATGGAAAAACTACGAATATTACTGCTTCAATAGGTTGGTCATTTTATCCATTACCACTTTTGGGTGGGCAGGTAATTAGCTGGGAAACATCTATTAATTTAGCTGATATTTCATTGCACCAAGTTAAAAAGCGCGGTGGTGATGGTGTTGCAAATATTACGTTTGATGAACAACTAGATGCATTTGAATTTGAACAAAACTCTAATGTTGATCAGCAATTAGGTATTTTACAAAGCAATGGCTTAGCTGATATTAAAGTGTGGATGCGCTGATCAGCAATATTGATATTAAAAAAGGAGCCTAGGCTCCTTTTTTAATGTGCTCTACTTTAGATGTATAGGAAGTTAATTAATAAACGCTTTAATAGCGGTTAATATTCCTTGCTCACCTAATCCCATTTCATCGTGCATTTCATCTTGTGTGCCGTGTTTAATAAACTCATCAGGAATACCTAAGTTAAGAATATTAATATTAGCCTTTAGTGTTGCTAAGTATTCGTTAACTGCAGAGCCGGCACCGCCAGCAATCGCATTATCTTCAAGTGTCACTAGTACATCGTGGCTAGTCGCAAGCTCATTTAATAGAGCAGTATCAAGAGGTTTAATAAAACGCATATTAACAAGCGTTGCATCTAATTCATTTGCAGCAAGCTGTGCGTTTTCAAGTAATGTACCGAACGATAAAATGGCAATTTTACTGCCTTTCTTAATTGTATCTGCCCTACCTATTTCAAGCAGTTGCATAGTGTTTTCAATGTCTGCAGTACCGGCACTACCTCGAGGGTAACGAACTGCAACTGGGCAATTTGCTTTATAACCGGTGTATAGCATTTGGCGGCACTCGTTGGTATCGCTTGGTGCCATAATTATTATATTTGGAATGCAGCGCATAAAGCTTAGATCGTACGCACCTTGGTGAGTTTCACCATCGGCTCCAACAATACCAGCGCGGTCAATGGCAAATAATACAGGTAAGTTTTGCAGTGCAACATCATGTATTAATTGGTCATACGCACGTTGTAAAAAGCTTGAGTAAATAGCAACAACAGGTTTTAAACCTTCACAGGCAAAACCAGCAGCTAAAGTAACTGCATGTTGCTCTGCAATGGCCACATCAAAGTATTGATCTGGAAACTCTTTAGAAAAACGTACCATGCCTGAACCTTCGCGCATTGCAGGCGTGATAGCCATTAACTTGCTGTCTTGCTTTGCCATATCGCATAACCAATCGCCGAAAACTTTTGAAAAAGTAGCAGCGCTAGGTTTAGATTTTGGTAGGCTAGTTGTGCTCGGATCGAATTTTGGTACACCATGGTAGCCAATAGGATCGGCTTCAGCCGGTTTGTAGCCCTTACCTTTTTGCGTTTTTATATGTAAAAGCTGTGGGCCTTTTAAATTACGCATATTACGTAATGTATCTACAAGCATGTTTACATCGTGACCATCAATTGGGCCTATGTAATTTAGGCCTAATTCTTCAAAGAAGGTCCCCGGGATCATCATACCCTTAATGTGCTCTTCCATTTTACTGGCAAGTTGCTTTACCGGAGGCACACCTGAGAGTAACTTCTTACTACCTTCACGAATGTTAGTATAAAAGCTACCTGATAAAATTCGGGCAAAGTGATTTGTTAATGCGCCAACATTTTCAGAAATCGACATTTCGTTATCATTTAAAATAATAAGCATGTCTGATTTTACATCACCTAAATGATTCATCGCTTCAAATGCCATGCCTGCGGTTATAGCTCCGTCACCAATAATGGCTACAGATTTTCGACCTTTGCCTTCTTTTTGGGCGGCAATAGACATACCTAAGGCAGCTGAAATAGACGTGCTTGAATGGCCTACGCTAAACGTATCGTATTGACTTTCATCGCGAAATGGAAAAGGGTGTAAACCGTCTTTTTGACGAATAGTGTGCATTTGGTCGCGACGACCTGTAAGGATTTTGTGTGGATAAGCTTGATGACCCACATCCCAAACTAGACGATCGTCTGGAGTGTTATAAACATAATGCAGCGCAACGGTTAGTTCAACCGTCCCTAAACCAGACGCTAGATGACCGCTACTTTGCGATACTGAGTTGAGTAAATAATCGCGCAGCTCATTGCTAAATGCAGGGAGTTTGTCTTGCGCTAAATCACGCAATTGGGCTGGCTCGTCAACCAAATTAAGTAATGGATACTTGCTACTATCAAGTGTCATGGTTTTATATATATCCTTCGCTAACATTAATTAATCCAAAGCTTTTACGAATAATTAATGTTGAGTAATAATGTCAGTGCTAATTGCAATACGTATGAGCAAAAATTAGTGGTCACGCTCAATTAGGTAATTTGCTAGCGACGCAAGAAGTGTTGTGTCAGCATCTATATTAGCCAACGCTTCATGGGCTTGTTGTATTAAATTTTGCGCCTTTTCTTTAGCGCCTAGCATACCTAATAACGCCGGATATGTCGCTTTATTCGCGGCAATATCGGAGCCTTGTGGTTTACCTAAAGTAACCGTATCGCCTTCAACATCTAAAATGTCGTCGTGTACTTGAAACGCCAGCCCTATAGCATACCCAAAAACGCTTAAATTTTCTAAGGTTTGTTGATCAGCCTTTTCACTGCACAGTGCACCAAGTGTAATTGCGCAATTAATTAGAGCCCCGGTTTTTAGTTTATGTATTCGCTCCAGCTCTTGTACGGTAATGACTTTATCAGTTGCTGCTATATCAAGGCCTTGGCCACCAACCATTCCCTGAAGGCCTGATGCGTGGGCAAGTGTAGCAATCATTTTTACTTGTACTTGCGATGAGCATTCAAATTTATGATTTGCAATAAGTTCAAAGGCAAGCGTTTGTAGAGCATCTCCCGCTAAAACTGCATTTGCCTCGCCAAATTCTATGTGGCAAGTAGGGCGCCCACGGCGTAAGTCGTCATCGTCCATAGCTGGTAAGTCATCATGAACTAACGAATAGCTATGAATGCACTCAATTGCAGCAGCAAGTACATTTAAGTCTTGCTGGTTTGCGCCAAGCATTTTACCTGTGGCATAGACTAAAAATGGACGTAATCTTTTACCGCCATTAAATAATCCATACTGGGTGGCGTTCTTTACAGTTTCTTCTGTATCGAGAGGTTGTTTAAAATGCTGTTGTAAGGTCGCTACTACATCTTTTTGAGCACGTTCAATATGATTTTTTATGCTCACAACTATTCCATATCATTATCAAAATTTGTAAGTACTGACTTTTCGCCATTTCCCATCAAAATTGATACTTTTTGTTCTGCTTGCTGTAATTTCCCAGATGAAGCACTTGCTAATGCAATTCCACGCTCAAATTGCTTTAACGATTGCTCAAGCGATAAGTCACCTTGTTCCATGTCACTAACGATTGTAGATAATTCTTCTAGTGCTTGTTCGAAACTTAAGTTTTCAGGTTTTTTAGTCGCCATCTTTATTTCAGCTTACATAATAAATTTAGGGGTCAATTTTAGGGGGAATGCTAAACTAGGTCAAAGGATGATATGGGTTTTTTACCTTTATAACGTTAAATTATATTTCAAGTGCATTAATAAAGCCTTAATAGCGGTCTGTTGGTTTAATAAATCAATTGATAATTAGGTAGCCCTTATAACTTGATCTAAAATAGTGCTAAAGGCTGCTTTTTATGTTTATTTATAAAAATGGCTTAAGCAATTCAATATGTTGCCGATAAGCAGTTAATAATAAAAATTTATGATAAGGCCATTAAGCATGAAACTTCTGGAGGAAATGTGGATTTAGCAACCATAATCGGGATTCTAGGCGCAATTGGCTTAATTGTCATGTCTATGTTTATGAGTAGTAGCGGTGAAATGGCTATGTTTTACAATACCCCGTCTGTGGTTATTGTATTTGGTGGTTCACTCTTTATTGTTTTATCAAACTTCACCATGTCGCAATTTTTGGGGATAGGTAAAGTTGTTGCCAAAGCGTTTATGTTTAAAATCGAGACGCCAGAAATACTTATCGAAAAAGCAGTAGAGCTTGCGGATTCAGCTCGTAAAGGCGGTTTTTTAGCACTCGAAGAAGCTGAAATTCCAAACCCCTTTATGCGCAAAGGCGTCGATATGCTCGTTGATGGCCACGACGCAGATGTAGTTCGCGCTACACTTCAAAAAGATATTTCTCTAACCACGACTCGCCATGAATTGGGCGCGGGTTTATTTAAGTCGTTAGCTGATATAGGGCCTGCAATGGGCATGATTGGTACTCTAATTGGTTTGGTTGCAATGTTGTCTAACATGGATGACCCTAAGGCAATTGGTCCAGCAATGGCAGTAGCACTATTAACAACTTTATATGGTGCGTTTTTAGCCAATGTTGTGGCAATTCCTATTCAGGTAAAACTTGAACTGCGTAAAGACGAAGAGGCTATGAATCAGCGTTTAATTTTGGATGCTATTTTAGGTATACAAGATGGTCAAAACCCAAAAGTAATCGAAGGTATTTTGAAAAATTACTTAGCTGAATCTAAACGTAAAGTAGATACCGAGGAGTAATTATGTCTGATCAAGAGTGCAAATGCCCACCACCAGGCCTACCAGCATGGATGGGAACGTTTGCCGATTTAATGTCACTGTTAATGTGCTTTTTTGTACTCTTGCTTGCGTTTTCAGAAATGGATGTACTTAAGTTTAAACAAATTGCGGGCTCTATGAAGTTTGCTTTTGGTGTGCAGAATAAAATTGAAGTGAAAGATATTCCTAAAGGTACCTCTGTTATTGCCATGGAGTTTACCCCAGGCAAACCAGAGCCAACCCCAATAGAAACCATTCAGCAGCAAACAGTCGAAATGACTCAACAAATGTTAGAGTTTCAGGCTGGTGATGAAAGCTCAGCTGGCGGCAGGCAAGAGCAACGCGGAGATAAACGCGGTGGGGAATCTCGTAGTACTTCTCAAGAGCAATCGTCAGAGCAAGCAACTTCAGCAGCCGATCAGGAACAAACTAACGAGCTTGTTAAAAAAATTGCACAACAACTTGAAAAACAAATAATTGATGGCGCAATTGAGCTTGAGTCTTTAGGGCAGCAAATTATTATTCGCATAAGAGAGAATGGTTCATTTCCTTCAGGTAGTGCATTTTTACAGCCTAAGTTTAAACCTATAATTCAAGATATTGGTGTGCTGTTAAAAGATGTACCCGGTGAAATAACAGTATCTGGACATACTGATGATTTTCAGGTGTCGAATGAGTTATATATTAATAATTGGGATTTATCGTCAAAGCGAGCAGTAGCCGTTGCAAGTGAACTGCAAAAAGTCCAAGGATTTGATAAAACCCGAATGATGGTGGTTGGTCGAGCTGAAACACGACCACTTGTACCGAATGACACCGATGAAGATCGCCGCAGGAATCGCCGAGTAGAAATATCTATATTACAAGGTAAAGCAAAAGAGTCAGCTCCTATAGATGTAAGATAACTTTTATTGGCAAACACACTTATTTATCATAAAGTATGGTTCCTTTAACAAATGTAATGGAATAGTTTATGAAAAAGGTCGATAAGTTTAGTTATATGCCAGGAAATGGTGGCGGTAATGACGAAGATGAAAAAAAGACTTGATTAACTCTAATGCCTGAATGGTTTTTAACGACTATATTAATATTAGATACTAGTTGGGTGTTTGTTTTAAGCCCTGCTATTTTCATCTTTTATTTTAGAAAAGATTATTTGGCCCTGCGTTTCGCTTTAATTACAGCTGCTTTTTTTTTATATGGAACCATTATTCATCCTTACTTGAAAGAGTTTGATAGTGGGATTTATGTTTATCGATATCTTGTATGGGCTTTTAATGACATTGCTTGGATGGCACTTATTGCATATCTAGGTTTAAAAGATAAAGTTTATTTATGGCAATGTGTGGTAGGCCAGTTAGTTGTTATTATGGCACCAATTTTACAACTTTTCCGTGTTGTCGACCGCCATTTATGGGATATTTCTTATAGTACATACATTTATAAAACCTTATTGCCATTTATTAATATAGGCACCGTTGTTGTTTGTTATCTTCCGCTTATTTATATTTTAACAAAAGACAAAAAAAGCCCAGCTAGCCAATAGTTACAAAAAGTTCCCTCCTTTAAAATAGCTGTGCTAAACTACTGTTTATACAAACAGTGGTGAGCAGGCTATGAAACTCTACATTGCAGAAAAACCGTCACTAGGCCGTGCTATTGCAGACGCCTTACCCAAACCACATAAAAAGCATGATGGTTATATAGAGGTTGCTAATGGCGATTGTGTCTCATGGTGTATTGGGCATTTGCTAGAACAAGCAGAACCCGATGACTATGATGAGCGCTTTAAAAAGTGGCAGTTTAAACACTTACCTATCATACCTGAACAGTGGAAGTTAAAAGCTAAAACCAAAACACGCAAACAGCTCACTGTTTTAAAAAAATTAATTAAACAAGCTTCACAACTTATTCATGCTGGCGATCCAGACCGTGAAGGCCAGCTTCTGGTCGACCAAGTAATAGAAGAAGCTAAAATAAGTCAGGCTAAAAAACAAAGTGCGCAACGTTTACTCATTAGTGATTTAAACTTATCGGCGGTAAAAAAATCACTGGGTACTATGCGTTCTAATCGAGATTTTATTCCGTTAAGTGTATCTGCTTTAGCGCGCTCTCGTGCTGATTGGCTATTTGGTATGAATTTAACGCGTGCATATACATTAGCTGGGCAAAAAGCAGGATTTGGTAATGTGCTTTCGGTAGGGCGGGTTCAAACCCCTATTTTAGGTCTTGTTGTTAATAGAGATAACGAAATAGCGAACTTTGTACCTAAGCCTTTTTACGATGTATTGGCGCATTTACTTACTCCAGATAATCAGCCATTCATAGCTAAGTGGGTTCCTAGTAAAGCATGTGAGCCACATCAAGATGAAGAAGGACGAATACTTAACAAAGCACTCGCACAAAATGTTGCTTCACGCATTACAAAGCAAAATGCTGAGCTTACTTCACTCGATCAAAAACAAAAAAAACAAAGTGCTCCATTACCGTATAACTTATCAGCCCTACAAATAGATGCGGCTAAAGCATTTGGTATGCCAGCTCAAAAGGTGTTGGACATTTGCCAAATACTTTACGAACGTCATAAACTAATTACTTACCCACGCTCTGATAATCGTTATTTACCTAAAGATCACCATCAAGATGCATCTGCTATTTTTAAAGCTATAAGTGCTAATGGTGGGCAAAGTAGTGAATTAGTAAACGGGGCTGATGTAAAAAAGCGTAGTAAATGTTTTAACGATTCAAAAGTGGCTGCTCATCATGCCATTGTGCCTACGGCTAAGCAGTTAAAGTCAGCGAGTTTGAGCGGTGACGAAATGAAGGTATATCAATTAATAAGCCGCCATTACCTAATTCAGTTTTATCCGGACTATATATATAACGAAACTAAAGCAGAGATAACAATCGCTGGCGGATTATTTAAAGCAAATGCAAAACAAGATGTAAGTTTGGGCTTTAAGGTGTTAATGGGTAAGTCTGAATTAAAAGATGAAGCTACGTTACCTCCTTTAACAAAGGGTATGTCTCTTTTTTGTGAGCAAGGCGAAGTAGTCGAAAAGCATACATCACCCCCTGCTTATTTTACCGATGCTACATTATTGGCTGCGATGACCGGTATTAGTCGTTATGTTAAAGATCCACAAATTAAAAAAGTATTAAAAGACACTGATGGTTTAGGTACGGAGGCAACACGTGCGGGAATAATCGAGTTGCTATTTAAGCGGCGTTTTTTAAAACGTGAAGGTAAGTCAATTAGAGCGACCGAAACGGGACTTGCTCTTATTAGCGTATTACCACAAGGTTTAGCGAGTCCTGATTTAACCGCAAAGTGGGAATCGAGCCTAGGTGATATCGCGCAGCAAGTAATGAGTTATCAGCAATTTTTGCAACCGTTACTTGCAGACTTAAATGGGTTTGTACAATTAGCAGCAAACTGCGATAGCAATGCATTTGCAAAGTTACCAAAAACCTCAGCTAAAAAACGTTTTGCTAAACGGAGTGGGAAAGCAACGTCTAAAAAATCGAGTTATAAAAATAGCTCAGCAGCAACTTAACGCTGAGCTATTTAAAACAACGTTTTATTGATTAAACAAAGCGACCGCAGCATTACTCATAGCTTTTATTCCGGTAGGAATAGCAACTTTATAATCAGGTGCGAATTTACTAGAGTGTAGGGAAGGGAGAACCTCACCTGTTTTTATCGAATCTGCATATTGTGCTTGGTTTACACCACCTAGCCAAAATAAGGTAATAGGGATATTTTCTTTGGTGCGTCCGTATAGGCCAAAGTCTTCACCAGCCATTACAGCTTGTGTTTCAAGTACATTAGTATCGCCAATTGCGCTTGCGATAGACTGTCTAACAATATCTGTTTGTGCTGGGTTATTATAAGTAGATGGAATAGATTCATCTTCATGTACATATACTACAGGGTAGTTTGATTCATCTAATCCAGCACTTTGTGCAATACCTGCAGTGATTCGTTTGATTGCTGCTATTTGAGCGCTTCTTACATCGGGGTTATAGCTTCTGAGAGTGAGTTGTAACTTTACTTCATCCGAAATAACATTATGTTTTGAACCACCATGAATAGACCCAACAGTAATAACTGAAGGCTCAAGCGGTGACAGTTCTCGGGAAGTAATTGTTTGCAGAGCAAGTACAGTGCGTGCAGCTATAACTACAGGATCTATAGTTGTATGCGGGTAAGCACCATGACCACCTTTACCTTTAATTGTAATATCGACAGAATCTACACTTGCCATCGTATATTCATTTTTCATTGATACCTTACCAGCGGGGACGCTAGCGCTTACATGTAAAGCAATTATATGATCAGGTTTTTCATATTTACTAAATAGTCCTTCGCCTAACATGGCTTTAGCACCGCCACCTACTTCTTCGGCGGGCTGTGCAACCATCATCAAAGTGCCTTTCCATTGATCTTTGTGTACTATTAATTGCTCAGCAGTACCAATAAAAGAGCTCATGTGAATATCGTGGCCACAACCGTGCATTACACCTACTTTTGCACCGTGCTCATCTATTACTTTGACTTTTGAGGCATAGGACTTTCCTGTCTGCTCTATAATAGGTAAGCCATCGGTGTCTGTACGGATCATCACGGTTGGACCGTTTCCGTTTTTGTAAATGCCGACAACACCAAAGCCACCTACATTACTTGTTACTTTAAAACCCAGCTGAGTTAATCTATCTGCTAATTTTTTACCTGTTTTTTGTTCGTGATAAGAGAGCTCTGGGGATTGGTGTAAGTCGAGGTAAAACTTTTCAATAGCAGGCATGGTTTTGCTTAAATTCAGATCGAGTCCATTTGCTTGTATTAATGGGCTTGCTAATAAAAGTATTGCACTTAGGTAAGTTAATTTCATATTTTTCCTTATTGTTGAATATGTATACCGAGTGATTTAGGTATATGACTTGTAATTATTATGTTCACCACCATATAAAAACCTAAATAGATGAATATGGCAATCAATTCAATGAGCAACATAGTTAGTATTAATGCGCAAAACCTTCAACAAGTACTCGGTGAAACATCACAGCAAAAATTGGTGTTGCTTAATTTTTTCTCTCCTCAAAGTCCTGACTGTATCGGACAGGCTGCAATTTTAGAAAAAGTAGCGGCTGAATATGCAAGCTATATAGTAGTAGCAAACCTAGATTGCGATGCAGAGCAAGCTCTTGCTTCTCAACTTGCGCAACAAGTTGGCCTTCAAACACTGCCTACGCTTGTATTATTAAAAGATTCTGCACCAGTAGATTTACTTGCAGGTGTTCAAAGTGAGGCACAAATACGCGAAGCCCTAGCAAAGCATTTACCTGCGCAACAAGACTTACTGTTAGAGCAAGCAAAACAAGCGTTATTAAAGTCAGATTTAAATGCTGCATTTAATTATGCAAAGCAAGCTTATGAAATAGACAGCAGTAATGCACGCATTAAATTAGTGCTTGCAGACATATGTATTCAAATTCACAAGGTAGATGAAGCCCAAGCGCTTATAAATACAATAGATGCACAAGAGCAAGATGCTTACTTTAATAATATAAAAGCAAAATGCGAAGCTGCGCTTGAAGCAAAAGACTCACCAGAGATTAAAGAAAAGCAACAACAGGTAGAAAAGTACCCAAATGACTTAGAATTAAAAGAAGAGCTCAGTATTTTACTCAATGAAGCTGGCAGAAAAGAAGAAGCATTGGATGTACTATTTACCGTGCTGCAAAAAGATCTGAATTTCAATGAAGCAAAATCAAGCTTTTTAGCAATTATTGCCTCTTTACCCGATGGCGATGCACTCGCAGCTAAGTATCGTCGCAAGTTATATAGTATTTTATATTAGAATCTAATAACTATTACTTTTGAGAAGCACCTACATAAGGTGCTTTTTGCATTTTTAGGGTTTTAATTAAAAGCTTTATCATGGTTTAGCTATGTAAAAACAAGAGTTATCAACAGGTTTTTGTGGGTAACTTGTGCTTATCATGTGTGCTTGCTTGGGGCTTAATTTTAATTACTATTTTATGCAAATAACGCTTGCGTAAAATTCGCCGCTCCCTATAATGCGACCCCACTGAGACGGGAAACGCCAACGCATAGCGAGGCACGAACTACTCAGGGTGTTAAGTAAAACTTAGATTGAATCTTTTTAGAAAGTTTAAATTTAAGTATTGACAAAAAAATAGGAAAGCGTAATATGCGCAGCCCTAGCGAGATAAAGTTTAACTATATCATCGCAACGTTCTTTAACAATATAAAGCAATCATCTGTGTGGGCACTCGTACAGATTGAGTTCTAACAGCCAACCTACTTAGGTAGCGAGGCAAACAAATTAGAGTCTCAATTGAAAACTGAGTGACCAACAGAATAGTTATTTCGGTAATTATTCGGCACAGTCAATTCAATATCGAAAGATATTAAAAAATTCAGAATTCATTGAGCTGTCGAAAGACATAAAACTTTTTAATTGAAGAGTTTGATCATGGC
>NZ_SEUI01000005.1 GCF_008370255.1 Pseudoalteromonas sp. FUC4
AACCGCTGGTGTTCGGGTTGTCATGCCAATGGCATTGCCCGGTAGCTACGTTCGGAACTGATAAGCGCTGAAAGCATCTAAGCGCGAAGCAGGCCTCGAGATGAGTTCTCACTAGACTTTTAAAGTCTCTGAAGGGCCGTTGAAGACTACAACGTTGATAGGCAAGATGTGGAAGTGGTGTGAGCCATTAAGCTAACTTGTACTAATTACCCGTGAGGCTTAACCATACAACGCCAAACGCGTTTTATGTGATAGTTTATACAGARGTTAATATGACTAAAGTAGATATTTACTGAAAGACTTAAAAAATATTATCAGATATTTTCCAAATTCAGTTAGTGCGTAGCGATACGAACTGACAACCTAATTTGCTTGGTGACAATAGCGTTTTGGACCCACCTGACTCCATGCCGAACTCAGTAGTGAAACGAAACAGCGCCGATGATAGTGTAGCATTTGCTATGTGAAAGTAGGACATTACCAGGCTTCAAATTCAGTCGAAGGACTTTAATCTTAATAATTAAAAATAAGAAAATTGAAAAGAATTTTCTTGGTGACAATAGCGTTTTGGACCCACCTGATTCCATGCCGAACTCAGTAGTGAAACGAAACAGCGCCGATGATAGTGTAGCATTTGTTATGTGAAAGTAGGACATTACCAGGATTTAATTAAGAGAAACCCGTTACAGCAATGTAACGGGTTTTTTGCTATCTACGATTTAATAAATACTCAGTAGCAGGCGCTCTTGAACATCTACATCCAGTGCTCCATAAAAAGCGGTTCCAATTGATGATAGCTTGTCGTATTTCACTGTAGATCTTCACCGCTGTTGGCCTACAACATTACTTGGATCTAATTAAAAGGAACCCCTTACAGTAGTGTGATGTTTTTTAATCTAGTAAAACCTATCTATAAATTCAACAACAAAACTAGGTGCACTTAATAGTGCGTGCTAAAATCCAATTTTTATGAATGATGATATAGAGGTCTAGATTGCCTACAGCTGATTACCAAAAGGTGCTTGATGAAATAGCACATGAAGTGCGTCCTTTATTATCACAGGGGAAAGTAGCTGATTATATACCGGCGCTTGCCGAGGTGGATCCTGAGCAATTTTCTATCGCTATTTATACAACTGATGGTAAGACTGTATGTGCGGGGGATTGCTCTCAACGTTTTACCATTCAGTCTGTTTCAAAAGTTATGACACTTACTATGGCACTACAGCGTTATGGTGATGAACTTTGGCATCGAGTTGGAAAGGAGCCTTCAGGTACAGCCTTTAACTCGCTTACACAGCTTGAGTTTGAAAAGGGGATTCCTCGTAATCCATTCATCAATGCAGGCGCAATTGTAACGTGTGATGCATTATACAGCCGCTTATCTGCGCCAATGCATTCTATGCTCGAAACGTTCAGGTTATTAGCTGGTAATAGAGGCATAGTAATTGATAAAAAAGTTGCTAATTCTGAGTATGAATTTAGGCATCGAAATGCTGCAATGGCGCATCTAATGAAGTCGTTTGGTAATTTTGAAAATGAAGTTGATGATGTTTTATGGTCTTACTTTAACTTTTGTTCTATTGAGCTTAATTGTATTGAGTTAGCCAAAGCTTATAATTTTTTAGCTAATAAAGGTGTTGATAATCGTTCGGGAAATCGTGTTTTAAGTAGCCGTCAAAACAAGCAGCTAAATTCGCTTTTATTTACGAGTGGTTTATATGACGCTGCGGGTGATTTTGGTTACAGAGTTGGCATGCCAGGTAAGTCGGGAGTGTCAGGGACTGTTTTAGCTGTGTTACCAAATAAGTTTACTGTAGCTGTTTATTCGCCGGGGCTTAATTCGTTTGGTAATTCTGTTGCAGGAATCGCAGCGTTGGAGCTGTTATCTAAAAAACTCGATATTTCTATTTTTTAGCTAAACGAAAGGGAGCAGTAATTGCTCCCTTTATAATTTATTGTTCCCAATAAACCTGCTCTAAACAATCTTCGCGTTCAGGTAAGCCACGAGATAAACGTGGAGAATGCTGAACTAATACTTCATAGCTGGCTCGGTTAGCATATTTACTAATTTGCGATAGTGACGAATAAGTAATAGCTTGTTGTTGATGCTTAGCTGAGTTTGCCACATTAAGTTTATGATAAACATTCGCTGATAAATCATGTAGTACAGCGGCTAATGCACAATCACCTGCACCATTGGTGTTTTTGATTGAATCAGGTCCACCCATAAATGGTGCTGTATGACTATATGCTCTGATAGGTTCATCACATTCTTCTTTACGCATTGCTCGTGAAAATTCGTAACGGTTAAAATCAGGTATTGCACCTGGTAATAACGGGTATTCGGTTTCACGCTTTAAACTTTCGTCAACGTAGCCGGCCATAAACAAGCCTTTTTCGCCAGCGGTGCAAATAACTAAATCTACCCAATCAAGTGCTTTATCAGCAGCTAAAAGAGGATCTTCAAAACCCGTAATGGCTAAACCTTCTTCTTCGTTCATAGCAAGAATATCAACATGCTTTTCAACAAAGTTTGCCCACCAGGTCGGGTCTTGTTCAATTAAGAATTTAGTTCCGAGTGTTAGCACAACTGGCACACCTGCATCATTAGCGTATTTTACCGCTTGCATGGTGGCTTCAGTCATCGTTTCACTACCTTGCGTACGCATAAGGTAGGCACTGATCACTAATGCTGATGAATTTTCAATAAGGTTTTTATCGATAGATTCAGGACGTAAGTGATTCATTAGGCCCGCACTTATTGCAAAAGTACGCTCACCTGTTTCATCAATCAATGTAAAACAACGACCTATAGGCCCATCTACTGGTTGAAGATAGTTTAAATCTACACGGCTTGAGGTATTACATAAAAAGCGGTAAGCATAGCTACCTATTTTTATATTTTCGCTCATTACGCCTAATAAAACTGAGCGATCATCTGCAAGTACAGAGTAGTTGTGCATAGTGTTACCAATGGTCCCACCGGCAAACTCAAAATCAACCATATCGTTTAATTTTAAACGATCGTATAAGGCGTTTGTTATGTCGCTATCAATAACTTGTGACATACCTCTACGTAGTTGAAATTCGTCAAGGAAAGCTTGATCAACTTTTGCCTCTATATCAACAACGATCTGATCGATACCCGTAATATAACTACGTTGTAATCGCTCTGTTGCGTTAAGTTGATTGGTAAGTGGATCTTTGGCTTCCACTGGAAAATAATGTTTATGCCTGCGGCGTCCAGGAAATTTCATTTGCTACCCGTGTTGTGAGCTAAATAAAAAAAGCGTGAGATTATAGCGTAAATCCACACGAGTGAGCCATTACAAACAGGTAAATATCGTTTTATTTTTGCAATAAAGTAATGAATGACGCACTTTAGGGTGCTAACTAGGTATAATTACAGCATAAAAAGTTATTTAAGTAGAAAGAATGAACGAGCCATTTAATGATTCCTACTGGATGGAGCAAGCGCTTTTGTATGCAAAGCAAGCAGAGTTGCTTGATGAAATTCCTGTTGGGGCGATTGTAGTAAAAGATAACCAGCTAATTTCAGTGGGGTACAACCGTTCAATAACCGATAACGATCCATCTGCTCATGCCGAAATGATTGCAGTGCGAGAAGCTGGAAAAGTACTTAATAATTATCGATTAATTGATTGCACGCTATATGTAACGTTAGAGCCTTGCTCTATGTGTGCGGGCCTGTTGGTGCATAGCAGAATAAAGCGTTTAGTATTTGGTGCCCTTGATGCTAAAACAGGTTCTGCAGGTTCAATTATGAACTTATTACAAGAACCTAAGTTAAATCATCAAGTAGAGGTGTGCGGTGGTGTTTTAGCACAACAGTGTGGTGATACTATTTCGAATTTTTTTAAGCGTAGAAGGGCTCAAATTAAAGCAGCTAAAAAAGCTGCTCGTGATGAACAAATAAATAAGCTTAGCTAAAGTTAACTAGCGATTGGCTCTATTTCTATTTCAGTCATTTGCTGCATAGCAAACATTCGGCGGCGCCAGATGATTTTTTTGTGCAGTTTTCTTAGCATAACACGACGGCGTGTGGCTGTTGAATAAATCACATTGCGCTTTAATTTTTGTGTGCGTCTACGTTTTAGCATGTTTTCTCCTAATGCAAGAGTGAGAAAGGCGCAGGGTATATCTTATAAAATAATAATATACGAGTAATACACATTAGTGATCATTTGATGACAAGTAAACAGATATTTAATTTACTTAAATTTTGCTTAACGACTTGCTCAAAAAACTGATATCTATACAAATATTAGTTATTGTTCTCACTGGGTTGTTCGGGCTCAATTATAGGCTGTTTTTTTGTTTGCGCTTCATCTTTGTTACTTCTATCGTCACTTTCTTCATTTAGCTTTGGCTTGGTATCAGTATCAGTTATCTGCTTTGTGATTGGTTCTGGTTCAGGCTCTACAGCAATAGCATTATTCTCATCTAGCCACACAAGTGCATCGTAATAGCGACGAATATTATCAACATATTTAACTGCGACATCGCCACGCGCATAACCATAGCGAGTTTTGCGGTAATAGCGCTTTTTAATTAACAGCGGCAAGCGTTTTTTTACATCAGCCCATTTATCAGGGCTTGCGCCTTGCTGCTCGGTAATTATACGCGCGTCGTTAACGTGCCCCCAACCTACATTGTAAGCCGCTAGTGCAAGCCATGTTCTATCGGGTTGCGGGATTCTGTCGGGAATACGTTTAATAAGCTTGCTTAAGTATTTAGCGCCACCACGAATATTTTGCTCTGGCTCTAATCGGTTAGTAACACCCACTTGTTTTGCTGTACTGCGGGTTAACATCATAATACCGCGGACGCCTGTTGGTGATTTAGCGCGAGGATTCCACATAGATTCTTGATAGCTAAGTGCCGCTAATAAACGCCAATCAAGGCTACCAGCATATTGTTCAAACCATGGTTGGTATGTTGGTAAGGTTTCTTTTATAGCTTCGATATAAGCAAGGGTATTTACATAGTTAAATTGGCGTACATGGCCAAAGTATTTTTCTTCAAGCACGTAGAGCTGATTACTCTGCTTTATATCGCCAAAAAATGGCACTAATAAGGAATATAAAGAATCATCTTTTGATTTGTTAAGTATCCATGCAATCGGGTCGTTATGACTAACAGAAAAACCGATACTTAAATTTGGATGATAACGGCGAAACAGTGATAACGTATGCGTATCAGCGAGTGTGTAATCTATCTCGCCATCAATAACTGCTTGAAGTAGTTCTTCTTCATCAAACTCTTCGCTTTCTATCCAAGTAAGATCTGGATTGTTTTTTTTCATTTTTTGCAGAGTAAGCGAATGACTACTTTTAGCGATAACAGTAAAGTTGCCATCTAAGTCGGCAAACTCTCGAGGACGAACACGTCCTTGCTTATAAACTAACTTTTGGCTGATTGTTCTGTAAGTTGGTCCATAACGGTATTGCTCTGCACGGGTTTTATTATAGGTAAGTCCTGAGGCAATTAAATCTAAATCACCGCTTTCAAGGCGTTCAAACATATCGGATAAGTTAAAAAATGGCACTATTTCAAGCTCTACACCTAAATATTCAGCAAATGCTTGAGATAGCTCATATTCAAAGCCTTGTTCACCTTGAACGGCTTGATAATAATTACTAGCACTTGCAAGTGTACCCACACGTATTTTGTTTTGCTCTTTTATTTGGGCGAGTTGAGTCGGCTGCTCTTGCATATCACATGCACATAACAGCATAACTAAAGTAATGATTATTATTAGTTTTTCTTTGAACATTGAGTGCCCCTTAAGCTCGCCAGCCACCGTTATAGCAAAACTAAGCCATCGCGTCACTTTACCTTTTATTTTATTAACCAAAAGAGGCTATAAATAAAGCTAAAAAGTTAATTTTATGAAAAGCGTAATTTTGAGTTAAATCTGAATGCTAATTGGACTATAATGCGTGCCTAAAATATCGTTCAATCCCTAACCCCGGATGAAATTACCTATGTTGATCCTTCGTGGTGCACCAGCACTTTCAGAGTTCAGAGTTAATAAAATTTTAGCGCGTTGCCAACAATCGCAACTTCCAGTCACTAACGTATACGCCGAGTATGCTCACTTTGCCGATTTAACATCGCCGTTGAGTAGCTCTGAGCAAACCAAGCTTGAAAAACTATTAACTTATGGTCCAACTATTGCTGAGCATACCCCAGCTGGCAAACTTGTACTTGTTACACCTCGCCCAGGTACCATTTCACCTTGGGCATCTAAAGCTACCGATATCGCCCACAACTGTGGTTTAAAGCAGGTTCATCGTGTTGAACGCGGTATTGCTTATTATATTGAAGGTGATTTAAACGCAGAACAACTTGTACAAGTAACTGCGTTATTACACGACCGCATGACTGAAGCCACACACAATGAACTTGAAGATGCGGCTCAGCTGTTTCGCAGTGATGCCCCACGCCAAATGTCGTCTGTCGATATTTTAGGTGGTGGACGCGAAGCACTAGCAACAGCCAATGTTGAACAAGGCTTTGCGCTTGCTGATGACGAGATAGACTACTTAGTAGAAAATTTTACAAAGTTAGGACGTAACCCTAACGACATCGAATTGTTTATGTTTGCACAAGCGAACTCAGAGCATTGTCGCCATAAAATATTTAATGCTGACTGGACAATCGATGGAAAAGAGCAGCCAAAATCGCTGTTTAAAATGATTAAAAATACGTTTGAGCTAAATCCTGAAAATGTATTGTCGGCGTATAAAGATAACGCGGCAGTAATGAAAGGCTCAAAAGCGGGTCGCTTCTTCCCAAATGCGCAAGGTGAATATGCGTATCATCAAGAAGACATTGAAATATTAATGAAAGTTGAAACTCATAACCACCCAACAGCTATCGCGCCATTCTCTGGTGCGGCTACAGGTTCTGGTGGTGAGATTCGCGATGAAGGCGCAACTGGTCGTGGCTCTAAGCCAAAAGCAGGCTTAGTTGGCTTTACTGTATCAAATTTACGTATTCCAGGTTACGAGCAGCCGTGGGAAAGCGATTTTGGTAAGCCGGGTCGTATTGTAAACGCACTTGATATAATGACAGAAGGTCCACTAGGTGGCGCTGCATTTAATAATGAGTTTGGTCGTCCTAACTTGTTAGGCTACTTCCGTACTTACGAAGAAAAAGTAACAAGCCATAATGGTGAAGAAGTACGTGGTTACCATAAACCAATTATGCTTGCCGGTGGTTTAGGTAATATTCGCTCTGATCATGTTCAAAAAGGCGATATTCCTGTTGGCGCTAAGTTAATTGCGCTAGGTGGGCCTGCAATGAACATTGGTTTAGGCGGTGGTGCTGCATCAAGCATGGCCTCTGGTCAATCAAACGAAGATTTAGACTTTGCTTCAGTACAACGCGAAAACCCAGAAATGGAACGTCGTTGCCAAGAAGTTATCGATAAATGCTGGCAGCTAGGTGACGAAAACCCAATTGCATTCATTCACGATGTAGGTGCTGGCGGTTTATCAAATGCGTTCCCTGAGCTTGTTAATGATGGCGGACGTGGTGGTAAGTTCCAATTACGTAGCATTCCTAACGATGAGCCAGGCATGGCACCACACGAAATTTGGTGTAATGAATCACAAGAACGTTATGTACTCGCTGTTGGCGTAGAGGACTTTGATCGCTTTGAAGCAATTTGTAAGCGTGAACGTGCCCAGTACGCTGTTATTGGTGAAGCAACAGCTGAACCTCACTTAACAGTGTCAGACAGCCACTTTGAAAATAACCCTGTTGATTTGCCGCTGGACGTATTATTAGGTAAAGCACCTAAAATGCACCGCGATGTAACGTCAAAGCACGTTGTTGGCAAAGCGCTTGATATCACATCAATAAATGCAGCAGATGCAGCGCAGCGCTTAATGCGTTTGCCAACCATTGCAGAAAAAACATTCTTAATAACAATCGGCGATCGCTCAGTTACGGGTTTAGTAGCACGCGACCAAATGGTTGGTCCTTGGCAAGTACCTGTTGCTAACTGTGCAGTAACTGCGGCAACGTATGATACTTACCACGGTGAAGCTATGTCACTCGGTGAGCGTACTCCGGCTGCATTACTTAATTACGGTGCATCTGCTCGTTTAGCTGTGGCAGAGTCGTTAACTAATATTGCTTGTGCAAATATTGGTAGCCTTGAAAACATTAAGTTATCGGCAAACTGGATGGCAGCAGCGGGTCACCCAGGTGAAGATGCTGGTTTATATGAAGCGGTTAAAGCCGTAGGGGAAGAGCTTTGTCCTGCGCTTGGTTTAACGATTCCAGTAGGTAAAGATTCTATGTCGATGAAAACGACATGGAAAGATGAAGGTGACTCACAAGATAAGTCAGTAACATCGCCGCTTTCACTGGTTATAACTGCGTTTGGTCGTGTTGACGACGTACGTAAAACAGTAACGCCACAACTACGTACAGATAAAGGCGATACATCGCTAATATTAGTTGATTTAGGTGCGGGTAAAAATCGCATGGGCGCATCAAGCCTTGCGCAAGTTTATAAGCAATTAGGTGATGTAACCCCTGATGTTGATAGCCCTGAGTTATTAAAAGGCTTTTATAACGCAATGCAAGCGCTTGTGGCTGATAGTAAGTTACTTGCTTATCATGACCGCTCAGACGGTGGTTTATTTACTACAGTTGCTGAAATGGCGTTTACGGGTCATACCGGTGTAACGGTTGATTTAGCAGCTTTAACAGGCTCTGACATTGAAGCGCTTTATAACGAAGAGCTAGGTGCGGTAATTCAAGTTGCAAATGCTGATTTAGATGCAGTAAATGCGGTGTTTGAACAACATGGTATAGCAGCAATTAGCCACAACATTGGCACGCTTAACAGTGACGATACGATTATATTTAACCGTGGCGAAAATACAGTACTTAATCATACGCGTACTGAGCTTCGTACTATTTGGGCTGAAACAACGTATCAAATGCAAGCACGCCGTGATAACCCTGAGTGTGCTAAGCAAGAGTTTGATGCTAAATTTGATGCAAAAGATCCAGGCTTAAACGTAAAACTTAACTTTGATTTAAACGAAGATATAGCTGCACCATACATTGCAACCGGTGCTAAACCGCAAATGGCTATTTTACGTGAGCAGGGTGTTAACTCTCATTTAGAAATGGCGGCAGCGTTTAATCGCGCAGGTTTTGCTGCTGTTGATGTACACATGAGCGATATTTTAGAAGGTCGTTTAACACTAGAGCAATTTAAAGGTTTAGTGGCATGTGGTGGTTTCTCATACGGTGACGTACTTGGTGCGGGTGAAGGTTGGGCTAAGTCTATTTTGTTTAACGACATGGCACGTGATCAGTTCCAAAACTTCTTCCACCGTGAAGATACCTTTAGCTTAGGTGTATGTAACGGTTGCCAAATGTTATCAACGTTAAAGGAGTTGATCCCTGGTACTGAACATTGGCCGCGCTTTGTAACTAATAAATCAGAGCGTTTTGAAGCACGCTTTAGTTTAGTAGAAATACAAGAGAATCCGTCTGTATTCTTTAACGGAATGGCTGGATCGCGTATGCCAATTGCAGTTTCTCATGGTGAAGGTCATGCTGAGTTTGCAAACTATGCAGCCACTAAAGCGGCGCTTGATAGCGGCACTGTAGCGGTTAAGTTTGTAGATAACTACGGTAACCCTACAACGCAGTACCCAGCTAACCCTAATGGTTCTCCAGAAGGTATTACCGGTATTACGTCAACAGATGGTCGCGCCACTGTAATGATGCCGCATCCAGAACGTGTATTCAGAAGCGTTGCCAACTCTTGGCATCCTGATGAGTGGAGCGAGGATAGCCCGTGGATGCGTATGTTCCGTAACGCACGTAAAAACGTAGGTTAATTATATTTACGTTTATACAAGTTAGATTCATAATCTTACTGTAAAATTAAAAAGGCTGCATTGTGCAGCCTTTTTTGATTAGTATAGTTTTAGCTAAAAGCACAAAGCATTTAAGGATAGTATGTTTAAGCGAATTGGTTTAATTGTTGGAGCTGTATTACTAAGTACCTTGCTGCTTGGTTATTTATTTCGCTTGCCGTTATTACAGTGGACTATAGCGCCTGAGCTTAAAAAAGCAGGCATTACGTTAAGTTGTCTCGATTTTTCAATTACGCCTGAACTAAATATTCATGCTGATAAAGTGTGTTTAAATTATCAAAATCAACAGTTACAACTTACTGGTATTACTGCAAATACAAAGCGTGTAGATATTGAAAATGCAGTGCTAACAGTTAATCCACTCCCTAAAAGTGATAATGCTAATCAGCTAGCTAAAAATCTCGATTTAGCACTTCCCTTAAATCGCCCATTAATCAATATTAAACAGCTTGTAGTAAAAAGTGATGAGCTCAATAAGCCACTTAAAATAAGCATATTAGAACCCGAACTAAATAAATTTAATGTCTCGGGTGATATAAACGCGAGCGCAATTTTGACTGCTAATAAAGTAAGTGGTCAGTTTGAAATTAATGACACTCTTTTAAAGCACGTTATAAACACTAAAAATGCATTAATTGCAGATGCTAACTTTAATACTCAGCAAGCATTTAGCTTTGATGGTATAGAACTTGAGTTAAATGGCGATATTAGCTCCCAGTTTGCTCACACGTATAAACAGTGCAAAGTTAACGTATTAACTACGGGGAAGTTGGCGACGCATTTTAATTTAAATAGCCAAGCGTTAATATTTAATACCGATTTGCTTAATAACAAAATTAATTTAACGCCAAGTTGTACGAATTTAATTCCGCCAAGTGAATACGCAGGCTTTATTAGTAAACAAGTGCCTTTAAATTGGCAACTAAAACTCCCTCAATCAATTAGCTTAGAGAGTAGTGAGTTGAGTGTACCTGTAATTAATTTGGTAAGCGTGGGCGATAAGCAATTTGATATTTTAATAACAGATACAACACTAAATATTAAATCTCCATTTGAAGACTTACAGACGACTTTATCAGCTCAAATAAATACACCTGATATAAATAATATTAACGTTAATGCTCAGTTATCTGACGCTGCAATTAAAGGCGATTATGGCGTTATGCTTGAAGGCTTGCCTGAGTTTACACCTGCAACAGCGAATGGGCTTAGCCTTAGTGGTCACTTTGATATAAGTGAGTTTATAGACTCAAAACCAGTCGGGCTTATAAATGCTAAATTAACGCTTAATAGTGTAGATGCGTTTGATATAAATGCAGTGCAATACCAAGGTGATTTAACAGCAAAAATGGACAAACAGTTAAACGCAGAGGTCGCGTTAACTCAGCAGTTAAAAAGTGCAGAATATAAAGAATTTAAAGTCACAGATATAAGTAACACATTAACAGCAAATGCTAATTTAGGCGTAGGTGAGTTATTTGCTGATCTAACAGCAAAAACAAATATAAAGGCTGTTAATAGCCCTGACATAAAACTTAATAATATAAAAGTAGAGTCTACGGGGCTACAAAGCCGTGCACTAAAAGCCACGCATCACGCATTTATAAACGATGTTGAGTTAGTGATAAATCATCATATGTCCTCGCAAGCTCATCCGTTTGAAGTGGTTATTCCTGAACAAAGTGCGCTGCCGTTAAATGCGTTTATCAGTCAATTTGAGCCACTTGCACAGTTAACAGAGGGCGAATTTAATGGCTATATTAGTGGCGATGTAAACTTACAACGTGCATCGTTTAATATGGGGATTAGTCATACAAGTGCACTGTATAACGATTACCTTGCAAGTGACTTAAACAGTGTATTTAGCGGGGAATATAATTCAGGTAAGCTTAATGTAAAACCAACTACCTTTAATTTAAATGAGTTTAGAGCGGGTGCCGTAGTTAAAGCGATTGAAGGGCAATGGCAAGTTAATAACAATACTGCGCTTATAAATGATGTAAAAGGAAATGTGTTTGGTGGCGAGTTTTCTTTAGATACCTACAAAATAGGGAAGCCAAACCAAGTTGCTAATGTTAAGTTTGAAAATATTGATGCAAGCAAACTTGTTACACTCGACGATAAGTCGGGCATTGTATTAACGGGACGCTTGGCGGGGTCTTTACCTGTTCACTTTGATAGTGGAAAAATTGAAATAATTGACGGTAGCTTATTTAGCCAAGGAACAGGTAATTTAAAAATTACCAATAATGCCGCGTTTGATTCAGTGATGCAGCAACAGCAAGAGTTACAACCTGTGTTAGGGCTATTAACTAATTTAGATATTCAAAAACTTAATAGCAGTGTGGCACTAAAAAATGATGGTTGGTTAAAACTAGGGGTTAATTTGCAAGGCTATAATAAAGCAGAGCAGCAGCAGGTTAACTTTAATTATAACCACGAAGAAAACGTATTTACACTTTTGCGCGCACTGCGTTTAAGCGACGAAATTACACAGAAAGTTGAGCAACAATACTCACAAAAAGGAAACTAATAATGAGACAGTCGTTATTGATAAAAGTACTGCTCGCGCTGAGTGCTATTAGTGCACTAAGTGCTTGCACGCATCGTGTTGAGGTGTCTGCTAAAGAGCCCATTACTATTAATTTAAATGTGAAAGTTGATCACGAAATTCGCGTAAAAGTAGATAAAGAACTCGACAATTTATTTAGTGACGACAGTGAGTTATTTTAAGGAGCTAGAACATGAATACGAAGAAAAAATTAAACATTATTACGTTAGTTAGTGCAGTATGTATGTCGTTCTCTGCGTGGGCTATTAGCCTTGATGACGCTAAAAACCAAGGTTTAGTAGGTGAAGATAGCTCTGGTTATTTAGGACTTGTTGTACAAAACGCAGAGGCAAAAGCCGTTGTTGATGACATAAATGCAAAGCGTAAAGCGCAGTACTTAAAGCTCGCTAAAAAGAATAACTTGTCACTTTCACAAGTAGAGGCACTCGCCGCTGCCAAAACAATTGAAAAAACCCAAAGTGGTCATTACGTTGAAGTAAATGGTAACTGGGTTAAAAAATAGCGATCCCAGCTAGCTTTACTTTGCTAAAGCTAAGAATAAAATCAAGAATAAAACCGAGCCTCTAAGCGCTCGGTTTTTTACAGCCTTCGAGTAACTGCTGCCAAAAATCAATCCCCTTACGTCTTGCTAAGTTTATATTATGCTCAGGAATAGATTCAGGCTCGTTATAATTATCAAGTGCTTCGCTCATGCTTGCTTCGCGGATTAAATGCAAAGTAGGAAAGGGCGCTCTATTTGTGTAGTTTGCGGCATCGGTTTCATCACTGTCAGCAAATACGTAGTTAGGGTGAAAGTTAGCGATTTGATACTTCCCTTCAAAGCCTTGCGCGACTAAAAGTGCATTAGCTAAATCGACCAAGTCTAAAAAGTCTTCAAAGTCACTAAAGCCGTTGTCAAACATGATAAGTGTTGTTTCGCGCTCTGGTTCACGGTCAAGCTCAACACATTGCTCAAGCATATCCATTACAGCATCATCCATACTCGTTGCTGAGCTTACTATGTAATGAATACAGTTATTTTCTACTTCTTTTCGAGCAAACGGGCAAAAGTTATATTTAACAATAACAGATGATACCCATTCGCGGGTTTGGCTTATAGCTATGTTGGTCACGGTTTTGGCTCTAAATATTGATTAATAATGGTAAGTGTTTTTTGTATAGCACCTTGGTTTTTAGTTACGCATTGCGCAGCTTTAATACCTAAGGTTTGGCACGCTTTTGTGTTTTGGCTAAACGTTATAAGCTGCTTTGCGAGTTCGTCGTTACTATCAACCACTACAGCGCCTTTAAGTTTTATTAGCTCGGGGTAAACATGATTAAAATTGTATGTGTGTGGGCCTGTTATTACACCTACCGAAAACGCAGCGGATTCTAGTGGGTTATGCCCACCTCTGCGAATTAAGCTGCCGCCAATAAAGCTCACATTTGCAGCGCCATATAAACACTGTAACTCACCAAGCGTATCAGCAAGGAGTACTTGCTCATTATTATAGTTATTTTGGCTACGACGGCTAAAGCTAAGTGGGCTTTGTGTTAAAAGCTCTGCCACTTTGTCAAATTGCTCTGGATGGCGCGGGGCAATTATAAGTAATGCGTTCGGTTGCTTTTTTAGTAACTCTTGATGGGCTGAAAGTACCAGCTCATGTTCAACAGGATGTGTTGAGCCTGCCACCCACACAAAGCGTTCATTACTACTATAAAGTTGTTTAAGGTTGAGTACTTTGGCTAATTGCTCTTCACTTGGTGTTATATCAAATTTTATAGAGCCTGTTACATGGCTTTTTGAAGTTTCGAGACCAAGCTCTATAAAACGCTCAGCATCTGTTTTGTTATGGCTCGCAAGTACTGTAATTGAGCGCATAATAATGTGCGTTAATTTGGCTACCTTTTGATAACCCTGCTGTGACTTCTCTGAGAGCCTTGCATTGATAACAAGTACCGGTATATTTTTTTTGTGACTTATCGCCATTAAATTTGGCCATAGCTCGGTTTCTAAAATACATAATGCTTGTGGCTTAATACGCTTTAAAAACCGGGCTGTCGCAAACGGAAAATCGATTGGTAAGTAGCTACACGCCACAGTATTTTTAAACTGGTTAAGTATTTGCTCTCTGCCTGTTGGGGTATTACAGGTTATAAGTATATTTAAATTTGGATGCGCGTTTTGAAGCGCTTTAATAAGCGGCGTTGCGGCAAGTACCTCACCAACAGAAGCACAATGAAAAACTAGAGGTTTGGTTTTAGTCGTAAATAAAGACTTACTGACAAACCCAAAGCGCTCTTTAAAGTGTGCACGATAGCCTTGGTTTTTTTTACCTCGTAAAATATAGAGATAAAATACAATCAGTGGGCTAATAATAATTAATGCGAATGAGTAAAAAATGCGTGCCATACTGATCTTTCTTAAAGGGAAGTGGCGCTAGTTTACCGTGAAATAGCCGTTTTCTAAACATACTCGCAATAAAATATGGTCTGGGTTCAGTTATAACCCGATAAAATGCACACAATTAAATAAAATTATGGAATAATGGATTTAATTTTTCCCTGCTATTTCAGTTCCTAGAGGAATTTTTCATGTCAATTATCGATTCAGTGGCAACTAGCTACGTTGAAACATTAAACCGTCATCAAGCATTATTTGAAACGATGGAAGCTTATCATCAAGAATCTATGCAACTGTTAGAAGCATGCCACAGTGCATTACAAGCTGGTGGCAAGATTGTTTGGTTTGGTAACGGCGGTAGTGCAGCCGATGCGCAGCATTTAGCAGCAGAATTTGTAGTGCGTTATAAATTAGAACGTGGTCCGCTTGCCTCAATGGCATTGACGACTGACACCTCTATTTTAACAGCACACAGCAACGATTATCACTTTGATACGGTGTTTGAACGTCAAGTCCAAGCGCTATGTAAGCCAGAAGATTTAGTGATTGGTTTAACCACATCAGGTACTAGTAATAATATTAATTTAGCATTAGAAGCTGCAAATAAACTAGGCGCTTTTACAGTGGCATTAACTGGGCGTGATGGCGGTAAAGTAAAAGACATTGCTAAGTTACCTATTATTATAAAAAATGACGAAACAGCACGTATTCAAGAAGCTCACATGTTTATAGGTCACTGGTTATGTGAAGCCATGGATATGGTGGTTGCGGAGCAGCAGTAATGGATTTATCGTTATTAAAAAACTTATCAGCGGCACGAATATTAGTTGTTGGCGATGTAATGCTAGACCGCTATTGGTATGGTGATACAGGGCGTATTTCACCAGAAGCACCAGTACCTGTTGTTAAAGTAAGTAAATTTGAAGACAAAGCGGGCGGCGCAGCTAACGTTGCAAAAAATATAGCGCGGTTAGATGCAAAAGTTGGCTTACTGGGCTTAATTGGTGAAGACGAAAGCGGGCAGATTTTAGAGACTATCCTAAAAGGTGAAAAAATAAGCTCACAATTAGTCAGTGTATGTGATTTACCGACTATTTCGAAAATGCGTGTTATTAGCCGCCACCAACAACTCGTTCGTCTTGATTTAGAAGAAACATTTACCGAGCAACATAGCCAACTTTTATTAAACCGTTTAGAGCTTGTACTTGATGAATACGATTTTATTGTGTTCTCTGATTACAGCAAAGGATCTTTAAGCTTAATTAAAGAGATGGTAAGCCTTGCTAAAAGTGCGGGTAAAACAGTTTTAATCGACCCTAAATCGCCAGATTTACATTTATATGAAGGTGCTGATTATATTACACCTAATTTACATGAGTTTAAGTTAGCGGGTGGTCAAACCGATTCAGAAGAAGCTTTAGCAGCAAGTGCGCGTGATTTAATTAGCAAAAATGGCATTAAAGCCATGTTGCTTACGCGTTCTGAGCAAGGTATGTCGCTTATTAATGCAGATGAAAAATTTGATTTTGCAGCGCAAGAGCTTGAAGTAAGCGATGTAACCGGTGCCGGTGATACGGTTATAGCTACACTCGCTGTTATGCTTGGCGCGGGCATGGAACCTAAAGATGCTGTCGAAATTGCTAATTTAGCCGCAGGTATCGTTGTGAGTAAGTTTGGTGCAGCAACGGTCTCGCCAGAAGAGCTAAGCCGCAAGCTTGGTCAGTATTTACATACTACGGGTGAGCATTACCAAACCCCATTTGATGATGTACTTCAGCATATTGAATTTGCAAAACAAAACGGTGAAACCATTGTATTTACTAATGGCTGCTTTGATATTTTACATGCGGGGCATGTACGTTATTTAGCACAAGCTAAAGCACGAGGCGATAGACTCGTTGTTGGATTAAATAATGATGAATCTATTACGCGTTTAAAAGGGGCAGAACGTCCTATTAACCCGCTAGATGAGCGTGCGATGGTACTTAGCGCACTTTCATCAGTTGATTGGGTTATTCCGTTTGGTAGCTTAGATGAAAACGATACTCCCGCTAAATTAATTGAGCAAATAAGCCCTGATATTTTAGTTAAAGGTGGCGACTACACCGTAGAGCAAATAGCGGGTGCTGAGCATGTACTTCGTCATGGCGGAAAAGTTGAAGTGCTTGAGTTTTTAGATGGGTGTTCAACATCAAAAGTAATTAGTAAAATTAAACAGTAACTACTGATTTAATTAAAAAAATACAAAAAAGGGATTAAAACAGTGTTTTGATCCCTTTTTATTTTTAATAAAGTAACTTATTAAAAATTGAATTCATACTTAGCAAATGCAGAAGTATCGTTTTCAGCACCGTCATTGTTTGATGCAAATGCACCTAAAGTGACGCGCCCCCCCATAGAAAGCATTCTGTAACGTACTTCTAGCTGTTTAGAGTTAAACCCAGTTTTAGTGATGGTGTTTCCTAAGTCAGGATTGTTAGGATAACGATCGCGATTGTCACTATTATAATCAACACTGCGCAGTTTTACCTGCCAATCATTACCATTTGACAGTTGGCCTAATAAAGTTAGAACAACTGATTGTGCATCATTATCATAAGTTGAACCAATTGTACGGCCGTGGTAGCGATAACCAGATTTGTAATCTGAGTGCTCATAGTAGCAATTTTCATTTGTAGACTCTGCTGAACATGAAACACCTGTATCTATATATTCAACATTTACTAATATATTTTGATCGTATATTCGTTGTGTCGTTTGCACACCAAATAAATAAGCTCTATCGGCTGGCTTAAACTGTGAACTAGCATCTTCGCCAATCGTACTGGCATATACAGCATAAGGTTGATTAAAAAGTGTATCTGACCAACGAACGTCAATACCCGCTAGCTGATTACCAATTTTTGACTCTAATTGGCTATCGCAATTATCAGTGCCATCAATACATGCCGTTTGCCCAGTGATAACATCAATAAAGTCTCCTGCAGAGCTTGGTTGACCTTCGCCAGCCCATTGAGCAGACCAACTCACGGAAATTTCTAATTGTTGCATTGGACGAATGTTTAATCTGCTGCTCCAAAGTAAAGCATCAGGAACAACACGCGTTGATTCAAGCTTTGCCATTTGTGCAGTAAAGCCCCATTGGCCGATCCAACTTAACCATGGTGTTTCAAAAGCGGTACTTTTTTCTCGAGTAACACTAAGCGCAGGTAAAGGTTTTGCATTACCAGACATAATTAAGCTGTTATCAACACCTGGGCCCCAAAATTGTTCAACAGCACCCGCTCTAAAAATCCAGTTACCTAAGCGATATGCTAAGTAGCTGTCATCAAATGAGGTGTCGTTACAATCAGTTAAAGCTTGCACATCAGTGGCTATATCGTCAGTCGTTTTCCCATCAACTAAACATTTTTTACCATCTTTACGATAATTTACAGCTATTTTAGCCGCAAAGTTATCACCTAAATAGGAATAAGCAGCAGAAAGCTCGGTCTCTTGAGTATCAGTTGCACCAAAGCTCGTTGCTACAATAGGATCTGTCGCTGCA
Source organism: Pseudoalteromonas sp. FUC4 (assembly GCF_008370255.1). GTDB lineage: Bacteria > Pseudomonadota > Gammaproteobacteria > Enterobacterales > Alteromonadaceae > Pseudoalteromonas. Next base: position 18,444 of record NZ_SEUI01000005.1, read on the forward strand.
AATGCTGAAAATTGAACGCTATGCGAACTACTATTCTCTGATTTATAACGGTGTTTAACGCGTAATAAAGCATCCTGTAAACTTGGAGATAATTGCTCCAGCGGTATGCTTTGCACATCACTTATAAAACTCTTCCACATAAGCGGGTAGGTGGTTACAGGCGCCAAAATAACACCCGCATCAGCTAATTGTTGAATATCAGCTCTTAACCCGTAATCATCAGGCTTTACCCAGGGTTCAGCATTTACTGATGCGCTTACTGCGCAAAAAAGAGTAGAGAGAAGAAAAATTCTGTTTCGCAAAGTTCAGATCCTTGTGATTTATATTGTGGCTAAGTTTATCAATCAAAGCGGTGGAATGCAGTAAATAATCAATTTTTTGGCGTTAATTTAATGCATAAAAATGTAACCTGTCTATCGCATGAAGTATCTGATTGGTATACTACTGCTCAAATAGGAAATTGAGAATGCAATGAGCAACAAACGACTTTTATTTATTCCAGTATCATCGCCAGAAGGCATTGGTGAGTATATGCGCTCGTTGTTGTTAGCTCAAAGTTTACAGGCAGAAGTTGCTGATTCTCTCGATATTCATTTTATATTAAATAAGCATACTCCTTATGCTAAAACTTGTCCTTTTAAAACTACACTGCTCGAACACTCAGCAACTAAAGAGCTAGATTCAGTTTGCGATTTTATAACGCAATTTAAACCTGATGTCGTTGTTTTCGATTGTGCAGGGCGCGCGGGCCACATGAAAGCAGCTAAAAAGGTAGGTGCTAAAGTTATATTTATTTCTCAGCATGCTAAAAAACGTGCTAAAGGTTTAAAGCTTAACAGGGTAAATTTAATTGATGCACATTGGGTGGTTCAACCTGATTACTGTATTGAACCACTTACATGGACAGAAACTACCAAGTTAGACATGTTTTCTTTGGCGTATCCTCGTAATGTTGGGCCTTTTGTTGCATTTGCTTCTTGTGTGCAAAAGCGGGATGTTTTAAATCGCTATAATTTAGTACCGAATGGCTACTTTATTGTTAATGCGGGTTCAGGCGGCCATAGTGTAAACAACCTAAACTGCGCTGATGTATATTTTGAAGCTGCACTCAAAATAACTAAACTCACAGGCCTAAAAGGCGTTGTTGTTTTTGGTCCAAATTATAATCAAACCATTCCCAAAAGTGATGAGCTAATTTGTTTAACAAGCTTGCAAAACACTGATTTTTTAGCATTAATGAATCAAGCTAAAGTTGCATTACTGAGTGGCGGCGATACCCTACTACAAGCAATTGCCGTTAAAACACCTATTGTTGCATGTGCAATTTCTAAAGATCAAAATACACGTTTGGATCACTGTGTTAATACGGGTGTTGTAATTAAAACAAATCTTGATATAGATGAAATCACTACAAACATAGCTCAAGTTATTACCGAGCCTTTTTATAGTCAGTTTATTGATAAATATAACCAGCTTGATAATTCAAATAGTTATGATGTAATAATTAATGGTATAAAAAATATGCTTATAGGAGATCGCTTATGAATATAGTGATTGTAATTGATTCACTAGTAGGTGGTGGTGCTGAAAAAGTAATGCTTACTTTGGCTGAAAAAATGGCGAAACTACAGCACAATGTCACTATATTATCTCTTGCGAGCAACGCTGAGTATGACATCCCTGATATAGTTAAAGTTGATAGCCTTTTTCCTGATAGAGCATCTAAAGTAGATAGATTTTGGCAGCGAAAAAGCAGTATTTTGAGATTAGAAGCGTGGTTTGAAAAAAAACAAAGAGAGATTGGCAATATTGATCTAGTGCTTTCTAACCTTGATAGAAGTAATAATTTACTTGCGCCTAGTAATATCAAAAATGTTCACTTTGTTATTCATAACTCCGCCAATGCAGAGCTTGCACGTCAAAAAAAATTAGGTCCATTTTCATATTTATATCTTAAAAAAAGTAAACAAAACTTAAATGGTAAATCACTTATTTGCGTATCAAAGGGTGTTGAAAAAGAAATAACACAAGGGGATTTAATTAACCCAAGTGCAATTGCGACTATTTATAACCCGTTCGATTTTGAAAAAATAAGACAGCAAGCAAATGAGCAAAATAACAATATCCCAAATGAGCCCTACTTAATTCATGTAGGAAGGCTCGCCAAACAAAAACGCCACGATATATTATTTGCAGCATTTGCAAAGCTTGATAAAAAATACAAGTTAGTCCTTTTATGCAATAAACCTGCAAAAGCGTTAAAGCTTGCACAGCAATATGGCATAGAAAAACAGTTAGTAGTGCCTGGATTTCAACAAAACCCCTACAACTGGATTAAGCAGGCCAAAGCATTATTGCTGAGTTCTGATTTTGAAGGACTTCCAACGGTATTAATCGAGGCTTTAGCGGTGGGTACTCCGGTAGTTAGTACTAATTGTACATTTGGACCAAGCGAGATATTAACAGGCGAGCTGAGTAAATATTTAATACCCGCTGGACAAAGTGAGGCATTAGCCAATGCTGTTAAGTTGATATTAACTGACAAACCTAATCTAGAAAACGCTGAAATTCTAAAACAAGTACAGGCAGAGCAGGTCGCTCTGCAGTATTTAGCCTTGGCTAACTAAGTTAACTTATATTAGGTTAACTGATATTGGCGAGCGCTTTAGAGTAGTTGCTATGCAGAGTTTGAAAGTCATTCACTTGCCAATTAAATGACTCGTTTCGACCTTGTTCTTTTAAAAATGAGCGCTCAAGTCGTTCCATATTACTTTGTTGCCATGGTGGATTAGGTGTTTTTATTTCACCTCTATCAAAGTCGATAATATACACATCACCAGTCTCATCAAACAAAATGTTATTAATGTTTAAATCGGCGTGATACACACCTTTTGAATGAAATAGCGCGATTGTTTTAGCAATGCGTTCCAACTCATCTTCAGCCAATGGGCGTTCAATTAATATATCGAGTACACTTTTAGCGCCTTTAACAGCCTCGGTAATAATATCACCACGATAAATTAATCCGCTGCGGGTTACTTTAGCTGCAATAGGGGTGGGTACGTTTAAACCAAGCTCTAAAAGTTTACTCATTAAGCTAAACTCTTTATACACGCGGGTTTGTTCAAGCCCAGGGTATAAATATTGATCGCTTAGTAATTTACCGACTAAACCACCACGCCAATAATGCCTCAGCACGGCTGTTAATTTGTCTTGTTTAAAAAACCATGCTGTTGCTCTGCCTTTTTTAGCACCCACAATTTTATTTTGTTGTTGCCAATAATTTGCATCAAACCAATCGAGGGTAATTTGGCTTGTGTATTTAGAATGGCTTAATACAGTGTGATTGCCTTGCACGTGTTGTTTAAACATAGCTCTGCGTAATTGCTAAATAATATGTCTATATTAGCGCGTTTTAAAGCGCAGGATAAGTGCTTGCAATAGCGTGATTATAATTTAAGATCGGCTTTTGTATTTAATACCTAAGGGAATGTGTGACTCAAGCTCCTAATTATTCATCTATTTGTATATTAAGACTCTCAGCCATTGGTGACGTATGTCATGGTGTGAGTGCTGTACAAGCTATTCAAAAAGCACACCCTAATGCAAAAATCACCTGGGTTATTGGCAAAATAGAAGCCATGCTACTTGCTGACTTACCTGGTGTTGAGCTGGTGGTATTTGATAAAAAGCAAGGAAAAGCAGCACTTAAAAGCTTAAAACAACGCTTTAAAGGTCAACAGTTTGATGTGTTACTTAATATGCAAGTTGCACTAAGGGCTGGGTTTGTAGCGCGTTGTATTCCGGCAAAAGTAAAAATTGGTTTTGACTGGGCGCGCTCAAAAGAATTGCACAGTTTATTTATTAATAAACGAATAGAGCCACAAGCTCAGGCGCACGTTCTTGAAGGCTTTAAAGGTTTTGCAAAAGCCATTGGTGTTGCTGATTATAAACCGAGTTGGAACATGCCATATACCGAGCAAGACCAAGCGGTTGCAGATGAGTTACTAACATCAGAATACCTAACTAATAAACTATTAGTAATATCGCCCGCAGCTAGTAAAGCGCAGCGTAATTGGCTCGCTGATCGTTATGCCACATTGGCTGATTATGCAAGCGAGCAAGGCTTTAAGGTGGTATTGACGGGTGGTCCAACAGAGCTTGAAATTAACCTAGCAAATAGCATTATTGAGCACAGCAACACGCCTATTTTAAATCTAGTAGGTAAAACAAAACTCAAAGAGTTGTTGTGTGTGTTAAAGCGTGGCAGCTTAGTGCTTGCGCCCGACACGGGTCCTGCACATATGGCAGTAACAGTTGGTACGCCGGTTATTGGTTTATATGCACATTCAAACCCCGCACGCACGGGTCCTTACTTATATCAAGATTACGTGGTTGAGGTTTATCATCAAAATTTGCTTAAGCAAACAGGTAAAACAGCTAAGCAAGTACCGTGGGGTACGCGTGTAAAAGGCGATGATTTAATGAGCCAAATTACAGTTGATGATGTAAAAGCGATGTTTAACCATGTCGTACAAAAAGAGTCTTTGTAATGAATGTACAACAAAAAAATAAAGCACTTTTTTTAGACCGAGATGGCGTGGTAAACGTTGATCATGGTTATGTGTATCAAAGCGATAAATTTGAATTTATTGAAGGTGTTTTTAGCACCTGTAAAATATTTTACGATGCAGGCTATAAAATCATAATCGTCACTAATCAATCTGGAATTGGTCGAGGTTATTACAGCGAAGCTGATTTTTTAGCACTGACCGAGTGGATGAAAGACCAGTTTAGTGCTCACAGCATTGAAGTTATCGATGTGTATTTTTGCCCACATCACCCTAAAAAAGCGCGCCCTGAATATTTGAAAGAGTGCAGTTGTAGAAAGCCTGCGCCAGGTATGTTATTACAAGGCATACAAGAGCATAACATCGACCCTGCTTGCAGTATTATGGTGGGCGATAAACTCAGTGATATGCAGGCTGCGAAAAAAGCAGGCATAACTACACGCGTTTTAGTGCGTTCAGGGCAAAGCTTTGATGAAAGCGCTAAGCAAGAAGCTGATTTAATTATCGATTCTATAAGCAGTTTACCTGCACTTTTAAACACATAAATAAACTAAATAGACTTAGCTGTAAACTGGCAGGAATTACTTCCAGTTTAGGGCGTTTGCGACGAACTGCAAACCGTGCATTTTACCCATTAAACTTTTACAATACCCCGCATAATAAACCGCCGCGAAAGTGCGGTTGTTTACCCGTTCAAATATATGGAGAACCTAGATGAGAGCATCTGCTTTTTTTAGCCAGTTACAACAGCAAATTGAAGACGTAAAAACCGAAGGTTTGTATAAAAACGAACGTATTATTAAGTCCCAGCAGCAAGCTCAAATTGAAGTTGCATCAGGTAAAGTAATCAACTTTTGTGCTAATAACTACTTAGGTTTAGCTAATAGTCCAGAGCTAATTGAAGCGGCGCAAAATGGTTTAAATAATCATGGTTTTGGTGTGGCTTCAGTACGTTTTATTTGTGGCACGCAAGATATCCATAAAACGTTAGAGCAAAAAATCAGTGCGTTTTTAGAAACAGAGGATACGATTTTATATTCTTCATGTTTTGACGCAAATACAGGTTTGTTTGAAACTATTTTAGGCGCAGAAGACGCTATTATTTCTGATTCATTAAATCATGCATCAATTATCGACGGTGTACGTTTATGTAAAGCTAAGCGTTTTCGTTATGCAAATAACGACATGGCTGATCTTGAGAAGCAACTTATTGCAGCAGATGAAGCAGGCGCTAAAACTAAACTAATTGCTACCGATGGAGTGTTTTCTATGGACGGCGTTATTTGTAATTTAGAAGCTGTGTGCGACTTAGCCGATAAATATGATGCGCTTGTAATGGTAGATGACTCTCACGCAGTTGGCTTTGTTGGCGAAAACGGTAAGGGTACACCTGAGTACTGTAATGTATTAGACCGTATAGATATTATTACCGGTACATTAGGTAAAGCGCTAGGCGGTGCATCAGGTGGTTATACATCAGGTAAAAAAGAAATTGTTGAATGGTTACGTCAGCGTTCACGTCCATACTTGTTCTCAAACTCATTAGCGCCTTCAATTGTTACTGCATCAATTAAAGTACTTGAAATGCTTGAAAATGGCGGCGAGCTTCGCGCTAAACTTTGGTCAAACGCTAAATATTTCCGTGAGCAAATGGAAGCTGCTGGTTTTACGTGTGCAGGTAAAGATCATGCAATTATCCCTGTAATGCTTGGAGATGCCAAAGTAGCCTCGTTAATGGCTGATAAATTACTTGCTGAAGGCATTTACGTAACCGGTTTTTCATTCCCTGTAGTACCAAAAGGGCAAGCGCGTATTCGTACACAAATTTCAGCGGCGCATAGTATTGAGCAACTCGATACAGCTATTGATGCATTTACCCGTATTGGTAAAGAAATGGGCGTTATTTAATTTTATTTTAAACCGAAGCCTCGCTTCGGTTTTTTAGTTGAGTGTGGATTATGAAAGCATTATCTAAATTAAAAGCAGAACCGGGCATTTGGATGACAGATGCACCAAAGCCAGAAGTGGGTCACAACGATTTACTGATTAAAATTCGCAAAACAGCTATTTGTGGTACCGACGTACATATTTACAAGTGGGACGAGTGGGCAAGTAAAACCATTCCAACGCCTATGGTTGTTGGTCATGAATATGTTGGTGAAGTCGTTGATATGGGTCAAGAAGTTCGTGGCTTTCAGGTTGGCGACCGCGTATCTGGCGAAGGGCATATTACGTGTGGGCATTGTCGAAATTGTCGTGCTGGACGTGTACATTTATGCCGTAATACAACGGGTGTAGGTGTAAACCGTGAAGGTGCGTTTGCCGAATATTTAGTTATTCCTGCATTTAACGCATTTAAAATTCCAGATAATATTTCTGACGAACTGGCTTCTATTTTCGACCCATTTGGTAACGCAGTTCATACCGCACTATCGTTTGACTTAGTTGGCGAAGATGTACTTATCACTGGTGCAGGCCCAATTGGTATTATGGCAGCAGCTGTTGCAAAACATGTTGGTGCTCGCCACGTTGTAATTACCGACGTAAACGAATACCGCTTAGATTTAGCTCGTAAAATGGGGGCTTCACGCGCTGTAAACGTGGCAAGCGAAAAACTTGAAGATGTAATGAAAGAGCTAGGTATGACAGAGGGCTTTGATATTGGCCTTGAAATGTCAGGTGTGCCAAGTGCTTTTAATTCAATGCTTAATAACATGAACCACGGCGGCAAAATTGCCATGCTAGGTATTCCACCATCAGATATGGCGGTTGACTGGAACCAAGTTATTTTTAAAGGCTTAGTGATTAAAGGTATTTACGGTCGCGAAATGTTCGAAACGTGGTACAAAATGGCAAGTTTGATTCAATCTGGTCTTGATTTAAACCCAATCATTACTCATCAATATTCTGTGGATGACTTCCAAGCTGGCTTTGATATGATGATTTCAGGTCAGTCAGGTAAAGTAATTTTAAACTGGGACTAGTTTAAACTTATTTTACGAGAAGGGCGGCTTTAGCCGCCTTTTTTATACTATTAATTAAAGAGACTTCAATGGCATTTAAACATATTTCTATAGCGCAAACGTTAGAACTTTTAGATAAAGAAGACGTTGTAATTGCAGATATTCGCGATCCTAATTCGTATCAAGCAGGTCATATCCCAGGTTCTGAGGCACTTTCTAACGGTAATATTGCCCAGTTTATGATGGAAAAAGAATTCGATCAGCCAATTATAATTGTGTGCTACCACGGTATGAGCTCTCAAGGCGCAGCTAGCTACTTAGTTGAGCAAGGTTTTGAAGACGTTTACAGTATGGATGGCGGCTTTACAGCTTGGGAAGCTGCTTACAGCGAGAAAGTAGAGCGATGATAGAGCTTGGCAGTTTAAATAACCCGCGCGCCGCACAGGGCTTTATAGATTATTTAAAAAGCCAAGGTTTAGATGCAAAGATACACTCGGCAGATGGCAGTAATGTCATTATTAGTGTGACTGAGGAGGACTTTCATCAAGTTCAGCCGTTATGGGCTGAATTTACACAAAACCCTAATCATGAAAAATACCTACAAGCATCTTGGGATGTAGGCAGTACGCAATCGCCGCTTAAATATCAAGGGCAATCGCTCAATCTAATAGCCCGTTTTAAAGCGCTCAGCTGGTTAAATCAAACCGTAAGTATTGTAAGCGTAATAATTTATTTTGCTTTTTTACTAGGTGGTTTTGAGACCATTTACACCATGATGCAGTTTAAACCTACGCAGCCTTTAAGTTGGTTAACGCCTGCGTTCGTACATTTTAGCGCGATGCATATAGTGTTTAACTTGATTTGGTGGATGTCGCTTGGTGACAATATTGAAAAACAATGTGGAAAACTAAGCTTAATAGGCTTATTTTTAGTGACTGCACTTATTAGTAATTGGGCACAATATTTAATGGTTGGTCCCAACTTTGGTGGCCTAAGCGGTGTGGTATATGGGTTACTTGGTTTTTGTTGGATTCATAGTTTTTTAAATCCTAATAAACCTGCGCTGGTCAGTACCGCAATTATTGGCTTTATGTTGATTTGGCTAATACTTGGTTTTGCAGATGTATTGTTTGTTGGTATGGCTAATTGGGCGCACTTAGGTGGGTTAGTTAGCGGCATGGCTTTTGCCTATACCGCCAAAATATTTAACGTAAAACGCTAGCCGTTAAATATTAATGATATAAATATTTAGTGAACAAGACTTCACGGATGATCTCTTGTCCTGTTTCTTCTTTTAACAGACTTTTTAGTTTTTCGGCGCACTTTGCACGTATTTCTTCTCGACCAGTAAGTGATTTTATTTTCTCTTCAGACTCCTTTGAAAATATTTCTACTAAGGCATCGCGCAGTAAAGGGGTGTGGTGCTCTACTATTGCAATATCTGAAGTGTCATTAAGCATTAAATCTATAGTTACGCGCACATAGCCCATTTTTTTACTTGATGGGCCAATATAGTTAGTAATTATATCTGGCTCAAAACCAAAATAACCAACTGTGGATTCAGCTCGAGCTGTAAAGCTTATAACGCTCACAAAGAATGTAAAAAGACCTGCGTATACTATTTTTTTCATATTTAAAGCGTTTCTAAAAACCTGTTGTAAATAGTTTATACCCAATGGTGTGTAATAAACAGCGCCAAGCAGTTATTTATCTTAGTTATTTATGGCAGTAAATCATCACTTTTTCAAATGCATTGGCAATGTTATTATTGTTCCGGTTTTTATTTAATTGAGCAATTGTGGCTACTTTTCCTATTTCTTTGTCTGCCAACTGGCAACATACTTCACAAGTGAGTGGCTTAACAGCGACTGAGCGTGATTGGCTATTTGAGCCTCATTCATTAACGGCTAAATTAAAAAGTCGATCGCAAAAATTCTCTGTAAAAGTACTTAGTGAGCAAACGTTTGATTTATCGGTTGAGCAACAAAAATTACTTAGTTGCACAGCCGTATCGGCACTAAATAGAGAAGTAATTTTGTTATGTGATGATAAGCCAATGGTCTACGCACAAAGTTGGCTACCCGACAATAAACGACAAGATAAATCGTATAATCCTCTGCTTAACATGGGAGAGCGACCTCTTGGTGATGTTATTTTTCAAGATCCTCAATTAGTGCGCACTGGTATAGAAGTAGCATGTTTTAACAGCGAGCATTCATTGCAGCAGTTGGTGTCTCAATTAAATTTATCTAAACAAAACTTACTAGGTCGTCGAAGTGTGTTTTCGCTACGAGATTATAAGTTTTTAGTGTGTGAAGTCTTTTTACCCGGGGCGTATTTGTACTCATGAGATTAGCTACTTTAAAGCCAAAACATATTCCTTACTACGTACAGCTAATGCGTATAGATAAGCCTATAGGTACCTTGTTATTACTTTGGCCAACATATTGGGCTTTGTGGCTTGCTAATAGCGGAATGCCTAGTTTGCTAAACTTTATCGTATTTACATTCGGTGTGATTGTTATGCGAAGCGCAGGGTGCGTAATTAATGACTTTGCAGATAGGAAAATAGATGGCTCGGTAAAGCGGACTGCTCAGCGGCCGCTTGCTTCAGGGCAGGTTTGCAGTGGTGAAGCACTTAGCCTATTTTTACTGCTAATTGTTATAGCATTTATTTTAGTATTAATGCTGAGCGTTAATACTATTTTGCTTTCTTTTGGGGCGTTGGCCTTAGCCTTTTGTTATCCCTTTATGAAGCGCTATACTCAATTACCTCAAGTTGTTTTAGGAGCTGCATTTAGTTGGGCTATTCCAATGGCGTATATGGCTTCAATTAATGGTTTACCATCGCAAGCATGGCTATTATTTATAGCTAATATTTGTTGGACAGTTGCCTACGATACGATGTATGCCATGGTTGATAGGGATGACGATTTAAAAATAGGGGTAAAATCAACTGCTATTTTATTTGGTAAATACGACCGCCACATTATCTTTTTACTTAATGCCGTATTTATAGCACTGGTTGCTTTTATTGGTATAAGTAATCATTTAGGCGTTGCATTTGGCATTGGTTTGAGTGTTGCAGCTGGTTTATTATTCTACCAACAAATACTTATTCATAAACGAGAGAGGGACGCCTGCTTTAAAGCATTTTTAAATAATCATTATGTGGGTTTGGCTATTTTTATGGGATTATTATTTTCATACCCAATGGCATTTTAAAAGCCACAATAAAGGCTGTTAAAATGCACTATTTAGAGCTACCTGGGCGGATCAATAATCCCACTAATTGAAGCGTTTTTTCTAAACCATCCAGCAATAGAGTAGCGCTCATCAACTGCGGGAAGTACTTCGTGAGCAAAGCGCTCGCTTTCAAACATAACTAATGTACCAGCCGTTGGTTTAATCGTTATTTCTACTTCTTTACTTTTAGGTTTATAAATAACAAGTTCGCCACCATGCTCTGGTGTATTTAAATAAAGCACCGTTGTAAATACACGATTAGATCGACCTTTAAATGCATCTAAGTGCTTTTTGTAAAAGTCCCCCTGCGTATATTTTGCATAATGACATTCGTAATCAAATAGACCCATAAAAAAGCTACGATTTAACGTGGTTTTTATACTTTGCATTATTGCTTGATAAGTAAGCTGTGCTTGAGAACTGCCATCAAACCAATAAGTTTTGTCAGTACGAATAGTTTTATCTATTTGTAAGTTATTTAATCGACCAATACCGGCAAGGCTAAAGTGGGGGTTTATACGGTGACAATCTGCAACTAAATCGTTAACTAAATCGGCAATAAGCGCGTTATGAATTACGGTGTAACCTTGGCGTTCTATATCATCTAAATAGACATCAGGACCAAAAAGTGTGTTCATCCACATCAGCTGTTTAAAAAAGGTGCGACAGTGTAGCCGAAAAGCGATTTAAAGCTACTGTTTATTACGCCGCACTTTTTAAAATATTGGATTAGCTAAATGTAGCTCCCGCTTTCTTTATAAGCGATAGTAAATGCTCTACATGTTCAGTAATAGAGGTTTGCTGGCTTGTTTGTACTACGAGTTGTTCGTGGTTTAAATCTTTATTTGTTTTCAGTTGCACGAGTTCAGGATTTTCTGCGATTGTGTTTGCATGTTCAATGCTTGCAATAGCAAAATGATCTGATTTAACTACGCCAGCCATTACTTGCTCAATACTGCCCACTTTAATACTTGATGATTTATTTAAAGAATCAATAGCTTCATTAAGCATGGTTTGCACTTGTTTCGATTGAGAGAAGCAGCCAAACATAGGATAGCTATCAAGGTTTTGCTTACTTATATCGTTTTTATGTGCGAGAGGGTGATTTTTTGAAACAAATAATACAAGCTGATCTGGTAAGTGAATATCACTGCCAATACTATTAATCGCTTGAGAGTATACACTTATGTCTATTTCACCTTGTTGGAGTCTGCGTGTTAGCTCTTGTTGATCTTGTAATTGCATTTCAATTTTTATATGAGGATATTGAGCTAAAAACTGCCCACAAGAAATAGGTACTATGCTGCTTGCCTTATTGGTATAGCCAATAACCAGCTTTTCGTTAGCATTACCGTTTACTGATTGAAAAATCCGTTTTTTCGTTAGCTCAAGTTCCGATAGAGTCGTTTTAGCATATTCAAGAAAAAGTTCGCCTTCTGGCGTTAATTTAACTGAACGTGTTGAGCGTTTAACTAATTCATATCCCATTTCATTTTCAAGTGTTTGAATGCTGCGCGTTAGCGCTGAAGTACTGATTTGGGTTTGTTCAGCTGCTTGTCTAAAGTGACGTAACACTCCAAGTGCTACAAATTGCTCTAATTGTTCAAATCTCACTTTATAGTCCTTTTTTATAAGTAAGTCGCAGATACAGCGGACATCAAATATATTAATTTTTATTCTAAAGTTTAGTAAAATTTTATATTGAAATATATTTTCAAGTTCATACATGTTTCCAGCAGGATACCCCCCTTTTAGTATTAATTAAAGAAAAAAGCGACCAAATAGTATTACTTTTTTACTTGAAGACTAGCTGTTTATTGCTCTTTATCGACATTTTTGCAATTGACTATTTTGATAAAGTTATTCTTAGTCAATAGGTTAATTGGATAGTTGGAGTCTTATTGTTCTAATTAATAAAAAAGTATGCCCCAAAATGGGGCATGCATATAAGATTATTGTGACAAATAATAGGGAGGCGATAAATACAGATTTATTTCACAAAATTCCGGCTAATTCTATTGCTTAATGGTTTGTTTTCAATGCTTTGTAGTTCTATTTCAATTGCATCGCAGGAAATATGTATTTCAAATAAAGACGTTAATAACGATAGACTTAAGCAAGCTAAACTAACACCAAATAAAATAATGCCCGTGGTATTAAATTCAATAAATAAAGCAAACATTGAAAATGTACACAGTAAAAAAGAGGCGACTCCGTATACTTGCATTGTTCTAATTAGCTTAATGCGTTTACGTAAATTAGTGATTTGAGCCACTACAACAGGGCGAATAGATTCACCCTCGCGCGTATTTAACTCCCTAATTAATTGCGCTAAAACTAAAAATCGGTTTGTATAGGCTAGCAATAACAGCGATATGGCCGGAAAAAGTAGGCCCGGGGTTGTAAGTGTCATGTTTATTCCTTAAAAGTGCAGCATGCTAGTAATCTAGCGCAGGATATTGTTAACACAAAATAAATGAGGTGAATATTGCAAAATATTAATAATAAAAACTCAACAGATAGCTCTTTTCAATGGGTTACAATTTATAAAGCCGAAAACACCCTTGAAGCCAATATTATTAAAGGTTTAATACAAACCAGTGGCATTGAATGCAAAATAAAAGGTGAGATGCTCCAAGGCGCAATGGGAGAAATTCCATTTGATCAAACACAAGTTAGTGTGCAGGTTTATGCGATAAAAGAGCGCCATGCGCGACAAATATTGGTAAACTATCAACAAGTAAAACAATCCGCTCCAGATTGGGTATGCCCTAACTGTAATGAGCATAATGGATCAACATTCGATTTTTGTTGGTCGTGTGAGACGTTAAAGAATGACTAAAGCAAATAATTTTCAGCGTATTAGAGAGCTTAACTATTTACAGAAAGCCGTTTTAGCGAGTGCTTTAATAGAGCGAATGCTGCCAAATTACGGTTTATTTAGCGAAGCAACGGGATTTGGTGACGAAACTTTATTACGTAGTTCGCTTAATGTTTGTTGGGAAAAAATATTACTGCCTAAAAGTAAAATAGATCTCGAAAAACAAGTTGAAAAAATAGAACCAAATGTTCCTGAACTTGCTGATTTTGATATGTTTGGTACTTACCCTGCTATTGATGCTGCAACGTCTTTACTTAGCTTAATGCACGGTTTAATGGCGCAAGATGAGCAAGAGTTTATTAGTGTCAGTAAAATATCTCAAGCAACAGTGGCTCGATTTATTGAATATCAAATGACGGTTGAAGGTGAGGTTGCAGATAACACAGCGGTTAGAGAGCACCCACTAATGCAATACGAAATTGAAGTATTAGGTGAGCTAATTAATTTTGTAGAAAATATGGGGCGTATCACCTCTGATAGCGTAAAAACACTTAAAAAGTTTGCCCTAGAAGATGGCCAAACAAATATTGGCCTTACGTTATAAAAGTAGCAAAGTAGAATTTTAAAGGCAGGAGAAGTACAGTGCGAATTTTAGGCATTGAGTCGTCATGTGATGAAACAGGTATTGCAATATACGATGACGAAAAAGGCTTGTTAGCTCATCAATTATACAGCCAAGTAAAAGTACACGCTGATTACGGCGGTGTAGTGCCAGAACTTGCATCGCGCGATCATGTTCGTAAAACATTACCACTTATAGATGCAGCATTTGCACAAGCAGGTTGTTGCCCAGAAGACTTAGATGGCATTGCTTATACTGCAGGCCCAGGTTTAGTTGGTGCATTATTGGTAGGTACGTCTATTGGTCGCTCATTAGCATACGGCTGGGATATACCTGCCGTAGCAGTACATCACATGGAAGGGCATTTACTTGCTCCGATGCTTGAAGAGAATATTCCTGAGTTTCCGTTTATTGCATTGCTTGTATCGGGCGGTCATACCATGATGGTTAAAGTAGCGGGTATTGGTCAATACGAAGTATTGGGTGAGTCAGTTGATGATGCCGCAGGCGAGGCCTTTGACAAAACAGCTAAGTTACTTGGTCTTGATTACCCCGGTGGTCCGCGCTTAGCTAAAATGGCCGAACAAGGGGTCGCTAAGCGTTTTGTATTTCCTCGCCCTATGACCGATAAGCCAGGTCTTGATTTTAGTTTTAGTGGTTTAAAAACAGCGGCATCAATCACGATTCGTGAAAATGACGACGACGATCAAACCAAAGCTGATATAGCGCATGCATTTCAAACGGCGGTTATTGATACGCTCGTTATTAAGTGTAAGCGTGCGCTTAAACAAACAGGTATTAAGCGTTTAGTAATCGCCGGTGGCGTAAGTGCAAATACACAACTACGTTTACAGCTTGAACGCGTAATGAAAGGAATGAAAGGTGAAGTCTTTTATCCACGTACTGAATTTTGTACCGACAACGGTGCTATGATTGCGTATGCTGGAATGCAACGTTTAAAAGCAGGGCAATTTGCCACGCTTGATATGAAAACAAAACCTCGTTGGCCAATAGATAGCCTTGAGCCGATTTAACTGCTCATATTTTAAAGATGTTTATTTTCATCAGTGGGTGCTTTTTTAGCGCCCACTTTTGGTTCGTCCCCACTAAATAGTCTAATAACATTAGTACGATGACGAAATATAATTAACAGTGTAATAAAAGCAACAGGAAGTGTATAAAGTGGTTTTATCAGCCATGTATATACAGGCGCTAAGGAGACTGCTACAAGCGCTGCCAGCGATGAATAGCGTGTTATTGCCACAATAACTAACCAAGTACACACAAGTAAACCAGCCAATGATAAGCCAATAGGTAATAATGAGCCAAATGCCGTTGCTACGGCTTTACCGCCTTTGAAGCTAAAAAACAGTGGGTACATATGACCTAAACAAGCAGCTACTGCAACTAAACCAAGCTCTAAAGGTTCAACTTCTAAAAAATAAGCCCCCCATACAGGAATAGTGCCTTTTAAAATATCAAATACTAAAACTAAGCAAGCCGGAAATGCTCCGCCTAATCTATAAACATTTGTAGCGCCTGGGTTGTTAGAACCACTATTACGAGGGTCGGGGAGTTTGAACAACCGCGACACTAAAATAGCCGACGAAATCGACCCAAGTAAATAAGCTAAAACAAACATTATAGTGGCTAACACACGCTTCCTTATTTTTTAATTGCTATACCAATTGATAGTGCTTTTAGGCTATTATTGGCAGCAAAATTTATCGTAAAAATTATTAACAGGCTATTTAATAGCTAGTTTAGTTATTTTGCTATTGTAGAAGTTATTTTTACATATTTAAACACTGGCTAAACCATAGTCAGTATTAATTTTATTAATGCTTAGTAGTTTATTGTTATTTGGAGTATCAATGGATAAGGTTTTTATATCTCAATTGCACGTCGACACTATTATTGGAGTGTACGACTTTGAAAAAGAAAGTAAACAGAGCCTTTATTTTGATATTGAAATGCTAAGCGATATTAAGCCTGCAGCTGAAAATGACGATATTAATTTAGCACTCGATTACTCAAAAGTAAGTGAGCGAGTTATTGAGCACTGCACTTTAAAACCTGTAGAGTTGCTAGAAACTTTAGTTGAACAATTAGCGCATATTATTTTAAGCGAGTTTAATACTCCACAAGTTACTATAAGAGTAAGTAAACCAGCAGCAGTAGCACAAGCGCAAACTGTAGGTGTTGAAATTACACGTGTTAAGGCAACAGGCTAAATGGCTCAAATTTATATCAGCCTAGGGTCAAATATAAATAAAGCGCATTATATACAATGTGCATTAATTGCACTTAAGCAGCACTTTGAGCATATTGTGCACTCGTCTGTTTTTGAAAGTGAAGCAGTAGGGTTTGCTGGCAATAATTTTTATAATTCAGTCGTTGGTGCTACAACTGATATGTCGCTTGTTGATGTATGCGCTTTATTAAAACAAATAGAGTGTGATAATGGACGCACAGCGAACGATAAAAAATTTAGTCCACGAACGCTCGATTTAGATTTACTATTTTATGATGATGTAATTTGCGCTTCTCCAGCCCAATTACCACGAGATGAAATAACTAAAAACGCATTTGTATTACAACCTCTTAGCGAGGTTGCCCCAAATTTCTATCATCCTGTAGCTAAACAAACGATTGCGCAGTTATGGAGTGAATATAATAATCCTCAACAAAAGCTATGGAAGGTGGAGTTTTCTAACCCATGAGTATCATCGAAATAATTATTTTAGCCCTCATACAGGGATTTACTGAGTTTTTACCAATATCTAGTTCAGCGCACTTAATTCTCCCATCACAAATTTTAGGCTGGGAAGATCAAGGGCTTGCGTTTGACGTAGCAGTACATGTTGGTACTTTAATAGCCGTTGTTATTTATTTTCGCAAAGAGGTCGTCGACATACTCAGTGCGTGGTTTAAATCCTTTGGTGCACAAGGGACTAATGATGATAGTAAGCTAGGTTGGTGGATAATTTTAGGCACTGTGCCTGCCGCTATTTTAGGCTTACTTTTAAAAGACTTTATAGAGTTGTACCTACGAAGTGCTTGGGTAATTGCTACTACCACAATTGTGTTTGGTTTATTGCTTTGGTACGCGGATGCAAAAGGTAAGCAAATTAAAACGATTTATCAGCTTAATTGGAAAACAGCACTTATTATTGGTTTTGCACAAGCTGTTGCAATGATCCCGGGTACTTCTCGCTCAGGTATCACGATGACTGCTGGTTTAATGCTTGGAATGAATAAACAAAGCGCAGCGCGTTTCTCATTTTTATTAGCCATTCCTATCATCTCTATGATGGGGCTTTATTATATTGCAGAGTTGGCACTGGGTGATCATGTAGTTGATTGGAACACATTATTACTCGGTGTGGTACTATCGTTCTTATCGGCTTATGCATGTATATTTATGTTTTTAAAAGTAATAGAGCGAATGGGTATGTTGCCATTTGTGATATATCGTTTATTGCTTGGTGTAGGTTTAATTGTATTTTTATCGTTGTAAGTAGTCGTTAATCACTAATTAAATGTAATTGGTATATACAAAGCCAAAAAAAAGCACCTTTAGGTGCTTTTTTGGGTTTTAAACTCAGCTTATAAATTTAACAAATAAGATTCTATAAACTGACGTTGGTTGGCGGCCTTTGGTGCTGTTTTAAATATAAGCGTATTGCCATTTTTACGTAGTTTTAGCTCATTAGTAAATTTACATTCGATAGCATTGAACTGCGCTATGTCATTTTTAAAGCTTTGATCTTTTTCGCACATGTATGCCATTTCGTTTGCAACTTGTGCACAAAATGAACCTACTGCATACTCTTTTAGGTTTTCATCATCAATGCTTTCCCAGTCAACATTGGTATTTATTTTTAACCCGCATTGCTTATCTATTTCGCTATTAGCGGCAGCTATATTTTTTTGCTGATAGCCTAAATGTTTTTCACGATTAAACTTTGCAAGTTTAGCTTGAGTGCCTTTACTTAATTGTTGCTCGTATTGCGCTTTTAAATCTTCAACAATGGCAGGGTTTGACTCTTCTTTTTTTGATAAGTAAGTACCATCACGAGTGTCTGGAATATAAAGGTTGTAAGAGCAACAGCGGTAGCCTTCCTCAACACTTACTAAACTTCTCTGTGTACCATCATACGTATATTTGTACGCTTTATTACTACCATGAGGTTTTAAATCGGTTAAAAATACAATGCCATCAATATCATGGTTTATCCCCGTTACTTTTACTAAGGCTTGTTTTTTATCTGTTGTTGGGGCAATAACAACATTAACGCCTTCGCCCGAACTAAGTTCTATTGGGTACTTTGCAAATTCCAAAGCAAAGCTTTTTTGACTAAGCAAAATACAGGCTATAAAAAATAGTTTTTTCATATTAAGTCCTTTTTAAGTTTTAAAGTTATACAGCAGGCTGGTTTATAACATTGATAATAATTGATTAAAAGCAATACAAGGTAAGTAAACGTGCCTATTTTTTAATTTTTAGCGTTTAAAAAATTGATTAACGTGTTTTTGGCACGAGTGAATTGTGCAGACGTACATAGTAACTAAGCACGAATTTTGGCATTATAGCGCCATTAAACTTTGCATAGCGGTAAAGTGAGTATAGGATTTAAGGAAAGTATATGCATATACATATTTTGGGCATTTGTGGCACGTTTATGGGCGGTATTGCAGCCATTGCTAAATCGTTGGGTCATAAAGTTACAGGGTCTGATCAAAACGTTTACCCACCAATGAGTACGCAACTTGAGGAGCTTGGCATTGAACTAACTCAAGGCTACGCGGTATCTCAGTTAGAGCCAAAGCCCGATATGGTCGTTATTGGTAATGCAATGAGCCGTGGTAACCCGTGTGTTGAATATGTGCTTGATAAAGGCTTGCCTTATACATCTGGCCCTGAGTGGCTCAAGCATAATTTATTACAAAACTCGTGGGTACTTGCTGTCGCTGGTACACATGGTAAAACAACCACAGCAAGTATGCTTGCGTGGGTGCTAGAGTACGCAGGTTTAAAACCAGGGTTTTTAATTGGCGGCATAGTGCAAAATTTTGGTGTATCGGCAAAAGTGGGAGAAACGCCATTTTTTGTTATTGAAGCCGATGAATACGACACTGCTTTTTTTGATAAGCGCAGTAAGTTTGTGCATTACCTCCCGCGTACACTTATCTTAAATAATCTTGAATTCGATCACGCTGATATTTTTGAAGATTTAAACGCAATAAAAAAACAATTTCATCACTTAATGCGTACATTACCTCAAAGCGGCAAGGTAATTTGGCCAAAGCAAGACGTAGCGCTTAATGATGTAATAGCACAAGGGCTTTGGAGCGAAAGCGAAACGCTAGGCGATGATTGGAGCTATGAATTAATAAAAGCCGATGGAAGTGAGTTTAATGTATTACTTAATGGCGAAAAGCAGGGCTCTGTGTGCTGGCAAGCAATAGGCGAGCATAACGTTAAAAATGCGATTATGACTATCGCAGCAGCGCGCCATGTAGGTATAGCCATTGATCATAGTATTGATGCTTTAGGTGAGTTTATTAGCCCTAAAAGGCGCATGGAGCTAAAGGCTGATATAAATAATATTAAAGTGTATGACGATTTTGCACATCACCCAACAGCAATTAAAACAACGCTTGCAGGATTGCGTGCAAAAGTAGGCGATGAAAAAATTATCGCTATTTTAGAGCCGCGATCAAACACCATGAAAATGGGCGTACACCAATATACATTATTAGATTCATTACGTGATGCTGACAACGTACTACTTTTTGAACCAGAGAATCTAAATTGGTCGCTAAAAGAGCAAGCAGATAAAGCAGGCATGCAGTGCTTTAGCAGCACACAAACAATTATTGATACGGTGCTTGAAAATATTGAGCCTAATCAACATATTTTAATTATGAGCAATGGCGGCTTTAATGGCCTCCATCAACGTCTTGTTGATGGTTTAGCTGATAAATACAGCGGAGAATAGTGTGCAATTTAAAGATAGAATTACGCTCGCTTTTAGTGGTGCATCTGGTGCGCCTTATGGGCTAAGGTTACTTGAAGTATTACTTGAGCAACAATTTCAGGTCTACGTACTCATCTCAAGTGCAGCACGCGTGGTGCTTGATACAGAATCAAATATTAAGCTCTCTGGAAATGAAGATAAGGCCACAGAGCAGTTAAGTACGCTGTTTAATGCCAAACCTGAACAGCTAAAAGTATACGGTAAAGATAACTGGTTTAGCCCTGTGGCTTCGGGCTCTGCTGCTCCAAAAAAAATGGTAGTATGCCCATGTAGTGCTGGATCGGTTTCTGCAATTGCAGTAGGGGCGTCTGATAATTTATTAGAGCGCGCCGCTGATGTGGTAATTAAAGAACGCGGGCAGCTAATTTTAGTACCGCGCGAAACACCATTTAACGAAATTCATTTAGAAAACATGCTTAAGTTATCTCGTTTAGGGGTAACAATTATGCCAGCCGCACCTGGTTTTTATCATAAGCCACAAAGTATTGAAGATTTAGTTGATTTTATGGTGGCGAGAATTTTAGATCATTTAAATATTGAACATAACCTAACAAAACGTTGGGGTTATGGTGAGGGTAAGTAATGAATAAGCAAAATATTGCTTTAAATATAGAAGGCCTTACCAAGGTTTATAAAAATGGTGTTGAGGCTATCAAAGGCGTTGATTTACAAGTTGAAGAGGGCGATTTTTTCGCTTTGCTTGGTCCAAACGGAGCTGGTAAATCAACCACTATTGGTGTTATTTCGTCACTTGTTAATAAAACAAAAGGCAAAGTAGAAGTATTTGGCTGTGATATTGATACTGATTTAGAGGCTGCAAAAGCGCATTTAGGCTTAGTGCCACAAGAGTTTAACTTTAGCCAGTTTGAAACGCTTAGCCAAATACTGGTTAACCAAGCCGGTTATTATGGTGTGCCACGTGGTGAAGCCCATAAACGTGCTGATAAATACCTAGCGCAGCTAGGGTTATTAGAGAAAAAAGACAAGCAAGCACGTACGCTTTCAGGCGGAATGAAACGTCGATTAATGATTGCACGCGCCCTTATGCACGAGCCAAAACTACTTATACTTGATGAACCAACAGCGGGTGTAGACATAGAGCTTCGTCGTTCAATGTGGGATTTTTTACGCCAAATAAATGAGCAAGGCGTTACTATTATTTTAACAACACACTACCTTGAAGAAGCTGAGTTACTGTGTAAAAACATAGCGATTATTGATTCAGGTCGAATTGTTGAAAACACGACCATTAAAGCGCTGCTTGCAAAACTTGATAAAGAAACCTTTATTTTAGATTTAAAAATGCCAGCAAACCCTGTCACGCTTGAAGGCTATAAGTTTACGATGACGGATGATCATACTGTTGAAGTTGAAGTCGCTAAATCACAGGGCTTAAATGCGGTATTTAACGCATTAACAACTCAAGGTAATACAGTATTAAGTATGCGAAATAAAGCAAACAGACTAGAAGAGTTATTTGTAGGATTATTAGAGCAAGGGCGGGGCGAATAAATGTTTAAATATGGCGTAGCCTTAAAGAGTTTATGGATTAAAGAGTGCATTCGTTTTTTACGTATCTGGGTACAAACCTTAGTGCCGCCAGCAATTACGATGAGCTTATATTTTGTTATTTTTGGTAACTTAATTGGTTCACGTATTGGTGATATGGGCGGCTTTAGTTATATGGAGTTTATTGTACCAGGCCTTATAATGATGTCGGTTATTACTAATTCCTATTCCAACGTAGCCTCTAGTTTTTACTCAACAAAATTTCAAAAAAGCATTGAAGAGCTTTTAGTTGCACCTGTGCCTAATTACATTATTGTACTGGGTTATATGGGCGGCGGTATGACGCGCGGTATTATGGTGGGCTTTATAGTTACCTGTGTATCGTTATTATTTGTTGATATTCAAATTCATAATATTTTTGTAATTATGGCGACGGTTATTTTAACCTCAGCTGTGTTTGCTTTAGGTGGTTTAATTAATGCAATTTACGCAAATAGCTTTGACGATATAAGTATTATTCCCACCTTTATACTAACGCCATTAACTTACTTGGGCGGTGTATTTTATTCAATTACATTATTGCCAGAATTTTGGCAAAACGTATCGCAAATAAACCCTATCATATACATGGTAAATGCATTTCGTTATGGCTTTTTAGGTGTGTCGGATGTTGATTTAAGTGTAGCGTTAGGTGTTATTTTGGTGTTTATTACGGTGTTATTTACTTTAGCGCTAACTTTAATTAAAAAAGGTGTGGGGCTAAGACACTAATGAGTGATGCAAATTCACGTAGTATTGTATCTAATCAAGCGGGTATTCACGAAAAGCTTGATGAAATAGTAAATAAGCATTTAGATGTCGAGTTTAAAAAACCAATTGCAGCGCATACGCAAACTGCATTTGACGAGGTTAATGCTAAAGTACAAGCTTTTAATGGCCCGCTTATTTTAGACTCGTGTTGTGGCGTGGGTGAAAGCTCAGCTAATCTAGCTAAGCGTCACCCTGATGCCCTCGTTATAGGTATTGATAAATCGTCGCATCGACTTGATAAACACGACGTTGAATATAAGCAAACTGACAGTGGTCAGTACATCTTAGTGCAAGCAGATTTAAATGACTTCTGGCGTTTAGCGGTTGCTGCTAATTGGCAACCTACGCACCATTATTTGTTGTATCCAAACCCATGGCCTAAATCTAAGCATATTCGTAGGCGCTGGCATGGCGCAGCTATTTTTCCGTTTATCGTTAAGTTAGGTGGGCAATTAGAAGTGCGCAGCAATTGGGATATTTACGTGAAAGAGTTCGCAAGGGCGCTTGAACTAACTGGCAACTCTTGCGATGTGACTCTTTATGAGTCAGACGATGCAATTACGCCTTTTGAGCGTAAATACTGGGCCAGTGGCCAGCAAAGCCACCGGCTCGTTATTAACTTACCTAGGGCGTGTTGACCTTTCGTGATTGATTTTGCAGCAGCATGTTTGGTTTTTAGGCAAGGCGGAGCCTATGTAGTGTGGTTATTCCCCATAAATAGGCGATAACGCAGCATAAAGACCAAACATGTGCTGCCCTTTGGGTTCTTTCTAGGGACGATTAACTCTTTGTTGCTCTGTTTTTACTTAGTCCACTAGGTTACAAACCTCGCGCCGCGATTTAATCGCCCCTAGATTGAACAAATTTCAATCCACAAAGATCAACACGTCCTGGTTAAAGTAAGTTAAAGTGCTAATTCTTCTGTAACCGTATTAACATGTGGCACTGGATGGGCAAAATAGTTGCCTTGCATTAGTGTCACATTCGCCTTTTTAAGTGCGGTTACTATGGTTGCATTTTCTACCGACTCTGCCATTAGTTGCAAACCAAGTTGATTTGCAAAACTGGCTATGTGCTCAATAAACAAGTAGATATCTTTGTCATTCACTATTTGCTTTATTAGTGCGCCATCTAATTTAATACCATCTACTTCAAGCTTAAGTACGTTTGATATATTTGAATAACCACTACCAAAGTCATCAATAATAACCTTAACGCCTTTTGTTTTAACCATTCCAATAAACGCTTTTACTTCAGAAAAGTTGGCAATAGCTTGGGTTTCTAAAAGCTCTAATGTGATATTACCAGGATGCGGATAGCGCTTAAGTTCGTCCGCAATAAACTCACTTAAATTAGGGTCGAGCATATCTTGTGCTGTTATATTTAAGCTCCAGCAAATATCGGTTTTTCTAAAGCGACTAACACATTGTGAAAATATAGTACGGGTAAGTATTCCGTCCATTCTTGAGCGGGTAACAACATTTAAAAATGCATCAGGTTTTAATACTTCCCCTTGCGCTGTTACCATTCGAGCTAAACATTCGTATTGAACGACCTTATTGGTATTTGTATCAATAATGGGTTGAAAGTAAGGCACTATACGATTGTTATCAAACGCTTCACGTACTTCTTTAGCCATTTCTACATTATATTGATATTGCGTTTTTACATCGTGTAGCGCTTTTGAGTAGTTAACTACACTATGCCTGCCTTGTTTAGCTTGCAGGGCTGCTATATGAGCGTTTTCAAGTAGTAGCGATTTATTACCACTGGCAATACCTGCACATAGGGTTATGTAGATAAAAGGGTCAGTTAACACTGGGGTATTAAAGTTATATGTTTTTACAAAGTCGGTAAATTCGTCATTACTCATTTCTTTAGGCGCGAGTAATACTATTTTATTGGTTGCTAGTCTGTATATATGGCAGTGCGGAGAGCTCCTAAGTTTAAAGTGAATAAGTAAGTTTTTCATTACCTTGTCGCCCACTTCAGTACCATAAAAGCTGTTTATATCTTCTATTTCATTAACCCAAATAACGGCTAATTGCATGTGATGGTCATTACTTTTTTTTATGTAGTATTCAAGTGCGATATGATTTGAAAAGCCAGTACTTGAGTCAGTTGCTAAAGAGCGCTTTAGTAAATAAATATATATAGCGGCAACCAGTATCGCTATAAAAAAGAAGAAACTAGCCATTGCAGCAGCTTTTGATACGCTTTCTTTAAGTTTCTCGTTTAAATCATAAATAGTTATATCGGCACCCGTTAAATAGGTATTGCCGTTATTTGGGTCAACGTAAGGAATAAAAATTGTTTTAAAGTGGCCCCACTGATCGCTCGATATTTCAAATACAGGTTCTGTTGAATAAAAAGCACTTAGGTTGGCATCGGTGGCTTCAGGATAGAGATCTAAAAATTGTGTTACTTTGCCATTATTTTGATCGTCTTGCGTGTAACTTGATGAGCTAAAAAGCACCTTACCGTCTTTTAAAACCATTGAATAGACATAGGCAATATCAAGTGCTTGAGCAAACTCAGAGAGCTGCTTACTTTTATCTTGATAGTAAGAAAAACTTATATTATCGCCTTGATTAACCGCACTTAAATAATCGTCACCTAAAATATGTTTAACGCTGGTGGCGGCATTAAGTAAGCGATTATCAACCGACTGCATTATTTCAGCACGCGTGGTTTGGTAAGTGTAGTAAACGTAGGTTAGCAAGCTTATTAAAAACAAGCTAAAGCCTGCTACTATCCAACTAACCTTTACTCTTCCTTCTGGCATATGTGTCCCTTTTCTGTTATCAAATTTATTATACCCAAAATAAGTAAATGCCCAATAAATAATTATGTTTAGTCGAATTTTAATTAAATTATCATTTTTTTGTCATCGCTTTGATTGCTTTTGTAGGTTTAAGCGAGACATTTTAGTTATATTGCAGTAAAGTTAGCGCAATTTTTAAAGAAACACGATTGCTCTAAATATCCTATTAATTAGGCATTTTTAATGAGTAAGTACGTGTTTTAGCTACACACACTAGGTATTGAGATGGATCAAAAGCGTTGTGCCGTCGCCTCTAAAGAAAGCCTTAAGCGTATATTTACTGTACCTGAAGCGCCAGACTCAACTTTAAGCAAAATCGAGCTTGAAATTTCGAGTAATTTAGCTGGTTTCTTAAACGAAAATATAGCGGCAATTGAAAAACCATTACATGAGATCGAAAAAGATTTTCAATCAGCAGTGATCCCAGAAGATCCAACGTTTGTATCTGCTTATGCCCAAGACATTATGGAGCAACTTGTTGCACATTCTGTGCATACAGCTGCGCCTAGCTTTATTGGTCACATGACCTCAGCCTTACCGCATTTTTTATTACCGCTTTCAAAATTGATGGTAGGGCTAAATCAAAATCTAGTAAAAATAGAAACATCTAAAGCGTTTACGCCTCTTGAGCGTCAAGTGCTTGGGATGATGCATCATTTAGCTTATGGACAAGAAGACTCATTTTATTCTAAATGGATGCACAGTGCTAAAACCTCATTAGGTGCATTTTGCTCTGGTGGTACGGTTGCCAATATTACTGCGCTTTGGATTGCGCGAAACCGCTTATTAAAGACCGATGGCGATTTTAGGGGGATTGGTGCACAAGGTCTAATTGCCGGTATGCTGCATTATGGCTATAAAGGTTTAGCCGTATTAATATCAGAACGCGGACATTACTCTTTAGGTAAATCGGTTGATTTACTGGGCATTGGTCGCGATAACTTAATTGGTATTAAAACCTGCGAAAATAATAAAGTTGATGTAGGAGCTATGCGCGAAAAAGCACGTGAGCTTGAATCGCAAGGTATTAAAGTAATGGCCATTATTGGGGTCGCGGGTACAACCGAAACCGGCAATATTGACCCACTTGATGAAATGGCCGACTTAGCACAAGACATTAACTGTCATTTTCATGTAGATGCTGCATGGGGCGGAGCAACGCTTTTATCGAGTACGCACCGTCCTTTACTAAAAGGGATTGAGCGAGCAGATTCAATTACCATCGATGCACATAAACAAATGTATGTACCAATGGGAGCGGGTTTGGTTTTATTTAAAGACCCAGCTGCCACAGATGCAATAGAGCATCACGCTGAGTACATATTACGTAAAGGTTCAAAAGACTTAGGTAGCCACACACTTGAAGGCAGCCGACCTGGTATGGCAATGTTAGTACATGCTTGCTTACGTGTTATTGGTCGTAAAGGTTACGAAATGCTGATTGACCGAAGCATCAAAAAAGCACATTACTTTGCTGATTTAATTAAAGCTGATGAAGACTTTGAGCTTATTTCTGAGCCTGAGTTGTGCTTATTAACGTATCGTTATGTACCTAAGCAAATTAAACAAGCAATAGCTGATGCTGATGCCGCAACTCGGTTGGATATTTTTGCTTCGCTGAACCGTTTTACTGCCAGTATGCAAAAACGTCAGCGAGAGTCTGGTCGCTCATTTGTATCACGTACACGCTTAACGCCTTCTAAATACGACAATCAACCTACAGTTGTATTTAGAGTCGTACTTGCAAACCCGCTTACCTCAGGTGCTATTTTAAAAGAGATATTAGCTGAGCAAAAAGAGTTGGCTGCAACAGATCCGGTATTCAAAAAATACTTAAGAAAGTATATGTAGTCTAAATACAAAAAAGGGTCCATAAGGACCCTTTTTAATATCAAAGAATGGTTAATGTAAAATACGTGCTCTAATTGTACCCTCAACAGCGCTTAGTTCTTTAAGTGCTACTTCAGATTGATCTGTATCAACATCAATAACTACATAACCAATAGATGCGTCTGTTTGTAAGTATTGCGCAGCAATATTAATACCGTGCTGTGCAAACGCTTGGTTAATTTGCGTTAGCACACCTGGGCGGTTGTGGTGTACGTGCAATAAACGGCTACGATTAGCAAGCTCAGGTAGCGATACTTCAGGGAAGTTAACCGCAGTGATAGTTGAGCCATTATCTGAATATTTAGCCAATTTACCCGCTACTTCAATACCAATGTTTTCTTGCGCTTCTTGTGTAGAACCACCAATGTGCGGCGTTAAAATAACATTGTCGAATTGGCGCAGTGGCGATACAAATTCTTCATCGTTAGATTTTGGCTCAGTAGGGAATACATCGATTGCTGCACCACTTAGTTTTTTCTCTGTAAGCGCTTCTGCAAGTGCATCAATATCAACAACAGTTCCGCGTGAGGCATTGATCAAAATAGACCCCTGCTTCATAACTGCAAGTTCTGCTGTACCAATAAGATTTTTAGTTTGCGGTGTTTCTGGTACATGTAAGCTAATAATATCAGAGCGTTGTAACAGCTGAGTAAGGTTATGAACTTGTGTTGCATTACCCAGTGATAACTTATCTTCGATATCGTAAAACTCCACGTTCATACCGATATTTTCAGCCATAATACCTAGCTGAGTACCAATGTGACCGTAGCCAATAATACCTAATGTTTTACCACGTGCTTCAAACGAACCATTTGCAGTTTTTAACCAGCCACCACGATGAGCCGCTGCATTACGCTCTGGAATACCACGTAATAAAAGTAGTATTTCACCAAGTACAAGTTCAGCAACCGAACGAGTATTAGAAAATGGTGCGTTAAATACAGCAATACCACGTTCGCGTGCTGCATCTAAATCAACTTGGTTTGTACCAATACAAAAACAACCAATAGCAACTAGCTTTTCAGCTGAGTCTAATACGGCTTGGTTAATATGAGTACGAGAACGAAGTCCTACAAAGTGAACATCTTTAATGCGCTCTTTAAGCTCGTCCTCAGGTAAGGATGTTTTAACGTAGTCGATGTTGCTGTAACCGTTACGTTTTAGTGTTTCAACTGCGCTTTGGTGAACACCTTCAAGCAAGAGAATTTTAATTTTGTCTTTTGCTAACGATACCTTACTCATAACCTCATCCTATTTTATTTGTGGCCCATTTTTGGTACCGATAATCACTTTATCAGCACCTCGCATCGCAAATAGGCCGTTGGTAACTACGCCAACAATTGAATTTATTTGTGTTTCAAGTTGTTTGGCATTGGTAATTTTTAAGTTAAATACATCTAATATGACGTTACCATTATCGGTAACTACGCCTTGGCGATAAACAGGGTCACCACCAAGTTTTAATAATTCTCGTGCAACGTAGCTGCGCGCCATTGGAATAACTTCTACCGGAAGCGGGAAGTCGCCCAATGTATCTACCAGCTTTGTGTTATCAACAATACACACAAATTGTTTTGCAACTGCTGCTACTATTTTTTCACGTGTTAGCGCTGCGCCGCCGCCTTTAATCATTTCGTTTTGAGCGTTTATTTCGTCAGCGCCGTCAACGTATACATCTAAAGCATCAACGTTATTAAGTTCAAACACTTCAATACCTAACGCTTCCAAACGTGCAGTTGACGCTTCTGAGCTTGATACAGCGCCTACAATAGTGTCCTTTACAGAGCCAAGGGCATCAATAAAGTGATTAACAGTTGAGCCTGTACCGACACCTACAATGGTGTTTTCTTTTACAAACTCGAGTGCTGCCCAGGCAGCTGCTTTTTTTAATTCGTCTTGTGTCATTGCTATGTGCTCATGTATGTCAGAAATATGCGGTTAGTAACCAAAATTAAATGTTACCAACAGTATGTTTTATCTGGGGTGATAATGGTTTTAAGTGGTACGTCCCACGACTCGATTGGTAGAACATCAACTTTTTGGCATTCATGTGCAAGGCCAATTAGTTGCGGTTTTTGCCAATTTTGTTCATGTAAACGCGCCAATGTCCGGTCGTAAAACCCACCTCCCATTCCTAGGCGATTACCTTGTTTATCAAATGCGACTAATGGCATAAGGAGGTAATCAAGCGCTGGTAATGGGCATATTTGAGAGCAGTTCAGCTTAGGCTCCAAGATACCATAGCGATTTGTCCTCATGGGTGAGTTTTTCTCATAGCGCTGAAATAGTAAATTAGCGCCATTAAATGGGTGTATTATAGGTAGGTAAACAGCATGGTTTAAGTTGCATAATTCTTTAATTAACAATGAAGTGTCTAGTTCTCCGTCGTTACTTAAATAAATGGCAATGTGCTTTGAGTTCGTGGTTTTTTCGCTTTTTAAGTGTTGAATAAAATTCATTTTCAGCAATTGCGCAGCAATTATTTGCTGATTATTTGACAAATTATTACGAATTTCACGAATGTTAGTTCTTATTTGTGCGCGCTTATTGCTCATTAAATTATTAAACCGCTACTAAAAAGAGAATAAATCAGGAAAAACTAAAAAAATAGCCAACACTATTAGCAACGTTGTGGCAGTAGCAATTAGTGAATATAAAAGTAAGTTACTGCGTTTTTTAGGAGGCGCTAAATCTTCATCTAGCATTAGGTCGTCATTTTGCCATTCGTCTACACTTTCGTCTGGTGTTTTTAATTGAGCTTCAGGAAGGCGTTGCTCTAGCTCATCTAGCTTTTCTTCAAGACGTATTAAGCTGCTAGTGATGTAATCTAGTGCATCAAAAATACGTTCATCACGTTGGTTGTTACTTGCAGCTGCGGGGGAGCTATTTTGAATGGTGTTTGAAACAGCTTGCAGCTTACTTTTAATACCTAAGCTTGCTAATAACTTACTCTGTTTTAACGCTTTGTCTTTATCGCTTGGCGCAAACAGCGGCTTACCTTTAAAAAAAAGAGCTACTTTTTCATCTGACGTTTTTAATTTTGCAGCTAAGTTTGCGCACGCTGTTTTTATGTCAACGTTATCGGCAAGTCCTGCAAATATAACGCGAAAGTTATCGGCCATTTAACTATCCCTAAAGCTTTATAATGAAGCGAGTATAAACCGAACCCCTTTATAAATGTATCTCTATGTAAAATAAAATTGTTAAACGTATCTATTTCCCAAAAGATGACTTACAAAAAAAGTTGATTAGTATTTCAATAGAATATTCCATTACTTGCAATTAAATGTGAATGGAATATTTTATATGTGAAATTTATTCTTTAATTACAAGTAATTACAGCTATTTCCTTGTTGAAATAGCTTAAACAAGTAAAATTGTTTTCCTAGGGGTATAATATATTAGGTACAGGATTTTGCTAAACACACACACACTTCCATCTAGTCGCTGGCTAGAATTTGTAAAAGAAAGCGGACGTATCGCCACTCTTTGGTTTGCTGGTGTACTACTTTTTATGGGCTTTCGGATTTTCTTTTTAATTCACTTTAGTGATCGTATAACTTCCGAACTAGATATTGATTCAATAATCGCGACATTAAAAGCGGGTCTAGCATTTGATTCTGCCGCGACGGGAGTCTGTTTTAGTATTGTTTTTATTTTAAACTGTATTTTACAGCCTCTGCGTTTAGGACAATGGGTTAGAAAAGCACGTATATATACAAGTCGAATATTTTTCATTACGTCAACAATACTATGTATAACGAGTATTACTTACATTGCTGAATATGGAAGCCAGTTTAACTTTTTTATGTTTGAAGGGCTAAATGACGATCAACAGGCAATTGCATTAACTGTAATCGAGCAATATAAACCGTGGGGTAGCCTACTTAGTTTAGTTATCTTATTAGCGATAGCATTTAAAATAAATAAACTAGTTGATAGGAAAAGCTATAGTGCTATCAACCATCTTTTCACCACTAATATATTAAAGCGTACGATTTTAGTTGCATTGATTATTGTTTTATTTGTTTGTGCAATAAGAGGATCATTTGAAACTCGTCCTGCTTCTCGAAAATGGTCAGCAGTAACGACAGATGCTTTTGTAAATAATCTTGTAATAAATCCGTTTCGAAGCTTTATATATGCCATTAAAGATTATAATGATTTACAAAGTTTTGGTTTAAATGGTCACAATCCTTACTTACAAAAAAATGCACCTGACATAGATAACCCTTTAGCGACGCTTGAGAAAAAAACCAGTGCGCCAATGTTAGCGGCACCTTCACAAGTGTTTTTTATTGTTATGGAAAGTTATGATGCTTGGCCGTTACAGCAAAAATATACATCGCTCAATTTAACTAATGAACTACGTAATTTAGCTAGTAAAGGTATATATTTAAATAATGTGTTACCTGCAGCAAGCAGTACTATGAATTCGCTATCTAGCCTTATGTCTGGTATAGCGTTTTCGGGCGTTAATATGAGCCGTATTGGACCACAAAAACCAGCGAGTAAGTTATCAATATTTAATCAACTTGAGCAACTAGGTTATCAAAGTCGATTTTATTATGGCGGCTTGCTGTCATGGCAAAATATAGGCGAATATGTGCTTTCACAAGGAGCTGATAAAGTATTTTCGGCTGCAGACACTGGAGGTAAAGGAAGTGCTGGTGTGTGGGGAATTGATGATGGTCAGTTATTTGATTTAGTCGATACTAAAACAGATGAAAAAAGTTTTAACTTAATCATGAGTGGGAGTTACCACGGACCATTTAACTTAGATTTAGATAAGTATGGGTATCCTTTAAAATCAGTTGCTGACTATCCAAAGGAAATTCAAGCTTTAGATGATGACTTATTAGACCCTTACGTATTAGGGCATTTATGGTATGCCGATAAAATGCTTGGTCAATTTGTTCGTAAAATGGAGCAGCGTTACCCAGATGCATTATTTGTAATTACAGGTGATCACTATAGTCGCCGTTATTTACATCATCGCCCTGATCTATATGAACTAACACATGTACCGCTTGTTATTTATGGTAAAGGTGTAAATCCAAACTGGGTATCGAGCGATCAATTAGCGAGCCATATGGATATTGCACCTACATTATTAAACTTAATAGCACCGCAAAATACAACATTTTATAGCATGGGCCAGTCGCTATTAAATCAACCTAAAGATCGTACTGTATTTGGTTTTCAAACTGTGCGTAAACCAGAACAGCTTTGGCGTGGTGATTTTTCGTCAATGTATGAGTATCAAAAAGTTGAACCAGAGGATCGGATTAACTTAGTACCACTTAAGCCGCAGCCTTTTGAACCAATTGATGTAGCAACAGAGCAAGCTTATAATAAGTATATGGCTACAGCGTGGCAGTTACTTACTAAAGGAATGGATTAATAGATTTAAAAGTAGCTTTTAAAGCTGCTTTTACTCAATTAGTTTACATATAAAAAAAGCGCCAATTGGCGCTTTTTTTATATTTACTTTGCCAATCAAAGGCCAGCAGCTGCACGAAGTGCATCAGCTTTATCTGTACGTTCCCAAGGGAATTCGTCACGACCAAAGTGGCCGTAAGCCGCTGTAGGAAGGTAGATAGGGCGCTCTAAATCAAGCATTTGAATTAAGCCATAAGGGCGCAAGTCAAAGTGTTCACGAATAAGCTCGATTAAACGGCTTTCTTCTAACTTGCTTGTACCAAACGTTTCAACGCTGATAGATGTAGGCTCTGCAACACCGATTGCGTAAGAAACTTGTAGTTCACACTTATCAGCAAGGCCAGCCGCAACTACGTTTTTAGCAACGTAACGTGCAGCGTATGCAGCTGAGCGGTCAACTTTTGATGGATCTTTACCAGAGAAAGCACCACCACCGTGACGAGCCATACCACCGTATGTATCAACGATGATTTTACGACCTGTTAAACCACAATCGCCCATTGGTCCGCCAATTACAAAGCGACCTGTTGGGTTAATGAAAAATTTAGTCGCGCTTGTAATAAGCTCTGCAGGAAGTACCGGCTTGATGATAGTTTCCATCACCGCTTCTACTAAATCTTTTTGTGAAATGTCTTCGCTGTGCTGAGTAGATAGTACTACTGCATCAATACCTACTGGCTTACCATTTTCGTACGCAAAAGTAACTTGAGATTTTGCATCTGGACGTAACCAGTTAAGCTCGCCGCTTTTACGTACTTGCGCTTGGCGCTGTACCAAACGGTGTGAGTAAGTAATTGGCGCAGGCATTAGCACTTCTGTTTCGTTACATGCGTAACCAAACATAAGACCTTGGTCGCCAGCACCTTGTTCTTCTGGGCTAGTGCGGTCAACACCTTGGTTAATGTCAGGAGACTGTTTACCAATAGTGTTTAAAATTGCACATGAATCTGCATCGAAACCCATGTCTGAATGCGTGTAGCCAATTTCACGTACTGTTTTACGTGTAATTTCTTCAATATCAACCCATGCGCTAGTAGTGATTTCACCACCAACCATAACCATACCTGTTTTTACGTAAGTTTCGCACGCAACACGGGCATGAGAGTCTTGCTCTAGGATAGCATCAAGTACCGCATCAGAGATTTGATCGGCGATTTTATCCGGATGACCTTCAGAAACTGATTCAGAAGTAAATAAATGTTTTGCCATTGTATTTCTGCTCACAAATATTGCGCTTCACAAACGTCGGTATTAGCGCTAAAAAATTAAGGGGCGTATTTTATCGAAAACAAAACACCTTGCATAGTGTTTTTACGCCTAGACGTCTAAATAAAATTACTAATAACTTTTTGGTCTTAAAAAATATTCATAATGCCTCACTTTTATAGGGTTTTTAATTGCACACAGCCCCCACAATAAGTAAGAATGGTCGCTATAAGCAAACCCAAGTTACTTGGGTGCATAAACAAACACATAAATACCCGCGCAAATACACATAAAGGTAGGAGAATTCATGCCATCTCGCAAAGAACTTGCAAATGCTATTCGCGTCTTGTCAATGGACGCAGTACAAAAGGCCAAATCTGGTCACCCTGGAGCCCCTATGGGCATGGCCGATATCGCTGAAGTATTATGGCGCGATTATCTAAAGCATAACCCAACTAATCCAGAGTGGGCTGACCGTGACAGATTTATTCTTTCAAACGGCCACGGTTCAATGCTTATCTATTCTCTATTGCATCTAAGTGGTTACGACTTACCACTGGACGAAATTAAAAACTTCCGTCAAATGCATTCTAAAACACCAGGTCACCCTGAATATGGCTATGCACCAGGAATCGAAACTACTACGGGTCCATTAGGTCAAGGGATCACAAATGCCGTAGGCATGGCAATTGCTGAAAAAGCGCTAGCTGCACAGTTTAACCGTGAAGGTCACGATATTGTTGATCACTTTACCTATGCATTTATGGGCGATGGCTGCCTTATGGAAGGTATTTCTCATGAAGCTGGTTCACTTGCAGGCACATTAGGTCTGGGTAAACTTGTTGCATTTTGGGATGACAACGGCATTTCAATCGATGGTGAAGTAGAAGGTTGGTTTACAGATGACACACCAGCTCGCTTTAAAGCATACGGTTGGCATGTAATTAGTGGTGTTGATGGCCACGACAGCGATGCTATAAGTGCTGCAATTGCAGAAGCTAAAAGTGTTACCGATAAACCATCACTAATTTGTTGTAAAACCATTATTGGTTACGGGTCACCTAACAAATCTGGTAGCCACGATTGTCACGGTGCACCACTAGGTGATGACGAAATTAAAGCGTCTCGCGAATTTTTAGGTTGGACTGGCGATGCGTTCGAAATTCCTGATGATATTTACGCACAATGGGATAGCAAAGAAAAAGGTCAGCAGCTTGAATCAAGCTGGGACGAAAAGTTTGCAGCATACGCAAAAGCATACCCAGAGCTTGCAGCTGAATATAAGCGTCGTATTAATAACGAACTGCCTGGCGATTGGGCTGAAAAATCTCAAGCGTACATTGAGCAATTACAAGCAAACCCTGCAAACCCAGCGTCTCGTAAAGCATCGCAAAATGCATTAAACGCATTTGGTCCGCTATTACCAGAATTTATGGGTGGCTCAGCCGATTTAGCAGGCTCAAACTTAACAATTTGGGATGGCTCTAAAGGTTTAACACACGACGATGCAAGCGGTAACTACATTTACTACGGTGTACGTGAGTTTGGTATGTCGGCAATTATGAATGGTATTGCCCTTCATAAAGGCTTTATTCCTTACGGTGCTACGTTCTTAATGTTTGTTGAATATGCAAAAAATGCCGTACGTATGGCTGCATTAATGAAGCAACCAAGCATTTTTGTATACACGCACGATTCAATCGGTTTAGGTGAAGATGGTCCAACTCACCAACCAGTAGAGCAAATTGCAAGCATGCGTTTAACGCCTAACTTATACAACTGGCGCCCATGTGACCAAGTTGAGTCGGCAATTGCATGGCAACAAGCTATTGAGCGTAAAGACGGTCCTACATCGTTAATCTTTACTCGCCAAGGTCTTGAGCAACAAGCGCGTGACGCACAGCAATTAAGTGACGTTAAAAAGGGTGGTTACATCCTTAGCTGTGACGGCAACCCTGAAATTATTTTCATTGCGACGGGCTCTGAAGTGCAACTAGCACAAGATTCAGCAACTGAGCTACGCAGCCAAGGTAAAAAGGTACGTGTTGTATCTATGCCATGTACAGATGCCTTTGAAGATCAAAGCGCAGAGTACAAAGAAAGCGTATTACCGGCATCTGTTACACGCCGCGTAGCAGTAGAAGCAGGTATTGCTGACTACTGGTACAAGTACGTAGGCCTAAATGGCGCAGTAGTAGGTATGACTACCTTTGGTGAGTCAGCACCTGCTGGTGAGCTGTTTGAGCACTTTGGCTTTACAGTGGCAAACATTGTAAGCAAAGCAAACGAGCTTTTTTAATCGCTTTGATTAAATAAAGTAAGTAATTGAAAAACCCGCACATGTTGCGGGTTTTTTTATGCCCTTACATGAAGCAACTTCACCTTGAACAATGCTGCTTTCCTTGCAAGAAAGTAAGCTATCAGGCAAGGTAGTGCGATAAAATTTATAAACAAAAATCTTAAATTAATAGCAGGAGCTAAAAATGCCAAAGTTCGATAACGTAAGTGTAGTAAAAAAAGCCAATGTATATTTTGACGGAAAAGTGTCGAGCCGTACCGTTATTTTAGGTGATGGCGAAGCGAAAACGTTAGGCTTTATGCAACCTGGTGAGTTTGTTTTTGATACAAACCAAAAAGAATGCATGGAGCTTTTAGCTGGCCAATGGGATATTTTATTACCAGGTGCGAGCGAGTGGAAAACATTTAACGCAGGTGAATCGTTTAATGTTGATGCAAATGTAAGCTTTAAAGTAAAAGTATCTGATTTTGCTGACTACTGTTGTTCGTACACAGATTAATCAATACAGCTAGACGTCTGAAAGCCCATGTACTATGGGCTTTGCATAAACTTTGCGCAACACATGATTTAAATCACCAAAAACCGCAAATAAACCTCAAATATCTCTCTTTTTTCCTTGTGTTAATCTAAATAGCCCCCAATACTATTTATGAGGTAACAAATAAAAGGATACCCTATGAAAATTAATCTTTCTGGTCACCATGTTGAAGTTACTGACTCTATTAGAGAGCACATCAACGAAAAATTTTCAAAAATCGAGAGCCACTTTCCATCGCTTATTGCACTCGATATTATTTTGTCTAAAGAGCATCATAAAATCCAAGCTGAAATTAGCACTAATTACGAAGGCACGCGCATATCGGTAAAAGGGGAAAACGAAGTTATGTACCCAGCCATTGCAAGCGCAGCTAAAAAACTCGATGCGGCACTAAAACATCGAAAAGGGCAGATAAAAGCAAACTTACACGAAAAGCCTGTTAGCACTACACCTGAAATCGCACACGAGATCATCCAAGAGATGGATCTTAAATAAAATTTAGTTCCAAAGTATTGTAAAAAAGAGCCGTATGGCTCTTTTTTATTGCCTGTAATTTAGGTAAGTTATGCGTTCTTGCAGTTTATTAATTAAAAAAATTAATAAAAAGAACACACAACACACATATTTTGAGAAATTAATGCACACAACAAAAGCAGTATGGAAGTCTCGACTAGGTGCGCTTGGGCCTGGAATACTCATGGCAACAGCCGCTATTGGCGGTTCTCACCTAGTTGCCTCTACGCAAGCTGGGGCAATATTTGGCTGGCAATTATTTTKGCTTATCCTTGTTGTTAATGTTTTAAAGTACCCGTTTTTTCGCTTTGGTATGGAATACACACTCGCCACTAAAAATAGCCTAGTGGAAGGGTATAAAAGCAAAGGCCCATTTTACTTCTACAGTTTTATTGGCTTAAACATCGTTGCCGCCGTAGTTAATACCGCTGGCGTATTACTGCTTACCGCAAGTTTACTGCATTACGCACTGCCTGTAGTGATAGAGGTAACACTGCTATGTTGGATATTATTAGGGGTGTGCTTAGCCATATTATTGTTAGGCCACTTTAAAGCGCTCGATAGTGTGGCTAAAGGCATAATGGGGTTATTAACGCTGGCTACCGTTATTGCGTTAGTTATCGCGTTTAGTAATGGCCCAATGGCGCCTGCTGACTATGTTGGCCCATCACCATATGAGCTTGCTATGCTGAGCTTTATGGTCGCGTTAATGGGCTGGATGCCAGCACCAATAGAAATATCAGCGCTTAGCTCTTTATGGCTAAAAGAAAAACAAGCCCAGCAAACAGTAACTAAAAGCCAAGGCCTGTTCGATTTTAACGTAGGTTACTGGCTTACAGCTGGCTTAGCACTGGTGTTTTTTAGCTTAGGTGTATTAGTGCAGTACGGGCAAACCAGCAGTATAGAACTCGGCGGTGTCGCGTTTGCCAAGCAGCTTATTGATATGTATGCATTAACAATAGGCGAGTGGGCAAGGCCGCTTGTATCAGCAATCGCCTTTTTATGTATGTTTGGCACTACACTCACCGTGCTAGACGGCTACGCCCGTACGCTTAACGAATCTCATAAACTACTTGGCTTTGGGCAATCAAAACACAGCTTAAATATTTGGTTAATACTACAAGCACTTGCCGGTATGGCCGTTATTTTATTTTTTAAATCAGCCCTTGGCCCCATGCTTACGTTTGCCATGACGCTTTCGTTTGTTACAACGCCTGTTTTTGCATGGCTTAACTTTAGCCTTGTGCGCTCAGAGTCAACTATCAAACATAGCGTATTATTGCGCAGCTTAACCTGGCTAGGCTTAGTGTACTTAGTTGGTTTTGCTGTTGCGTTTGTATTATGGAAACTAGCAGCCTAAATAGAGCCACTTACTTTAGGGTTTTAATTAAAGCCCTAAAGCCCTCAAGCATTAAATTCTAGGATTAAACGAGGTATAAATGGATATTAGAATAGGTGAGCTTTCAAACCCACACGTTATAAAGCTACTACAAGCGCATCATAACGATATGCTGAAACATTCACCTGTGAGAGCTTTTACGGTCTCCTCTTTTCATGAAGTTCATAAATTAATCTATATTCAACAACTGAATGAGCTGGAAATTTGTACAGGTACTAATGATACAGTTCTGTTATTCTGTCTTAATAGATACTAAAAATTCTCGAATTCATTTTCACACTAAAAACATAGCTATATATAACAAATAGTTCTAAAGTGTGTTTTTAGAGAGGTGCAAGGCAATTCACGGCGATTAAAGACGATTCACAGGAACGGTATTGTTGTAACTGTTGTAACGGTCAGTTATATTCTTTTACACGGTAAATATTTAAACAAATCAACATTTGTATATTTAGGTACCGCTTGGTAGTAAAGCAATACTACTACTTTTCCACGCCAGGAGACGTAATATGATTACATACAATGAAGAAGATTGGCCAATATAGCCCGTCACTAGTTTTAAAGAAAAGAGCCTAAATGGCTCTTTTTTTGTTCTAAGGGATGAATAAGTGAGTAAGCGTGATTCAATGAAAAGTATTTTTATTCTTTGGTTTATAGTGGCTCCTGTTGCAGGAATTTACTTTATATCAAAGATGGACCCTAAACTGTTTCCAAGCGGAGCTGTTTTGCTCTCTGCTCTACTAGCCTTATCCGCAGCTTTAGCTGGAATGTTTTACCAACGCCAAACAGCTAAAGAAAAAAATACATTAGATTTTCAACAAAAACTCAAAGATGATAAAGATTATTTAGCTCATGTGGTTGTGTTAGGAGGAATAATACATAGCCTTGAAAGAAAACAAACACTCTTGGAACTTGCAAAGCCTGAAAACTCTAATGATCCTAGGGTTATGTCTATACGTTACGTTTTAAATACTTGGGAACAAGCGGCAAATGCTATTAAACATAAGTTGTATGATGAAGATTTTTTGTACTCTTCACACAAGTCTTCTGTTATCGATCTTAGTCTACACTTAAGACCATTTATTAGAGCACGGCAAAAGAAAAATATCTCTCTTTATTCTGACTTTAGTCTATTGGCATTAAAGTGGACCATCAAAAGAGATAGTTTTGAATCACAACAAACAAAAAAAGAACTAAAACGTATATTCAAACAACTTGATAAAGTTAAGTCTGGAAAAATAAACCCGACACAAAAATAAACCTGCTTTAGCGAGTTACTTAAGAAACTCGGGAAGTTGGTTTTTTCTAGTTCATTCATTATTTTTTGTCGAGTGGTGTGGCCATTTATCCGACCTACATAACAAGGTAGGTTGGTTAACCCGAAGCGCCACCCAACAAAGTTATATGTTCACGCTTAAAGCTGCGCGGTTGGCACTGAGCTGTCATTGATATTAACTATCAACTCAGCTCTTTTATTGCGCTACTTATCCCATCTAGACTCAACGGGTACATTCTGTTATCCATTAGCTGCTTTATAAAGCCAATCGATTGATAGTACGGCCAGTGTTCAACGGGTTGTGGGTTGAGCCAAGCGACTTTATCAAAGTGGTTTGTTATACGTTGCAACCATGCACTGCCGGGCTCTTCGTTGTGGTGTTCTACGGAGCCGCCAGGGTAGGCTATTTCGTATGGGCCCATAGTGGCATCGCCTACAAATATTACTTTGTAGTCGCTAGTGAACTTGTTTATGAGCGTCATGGTGTCTATTACGTTTGAGTGGCGGCGTGCGTTGTCTTGCCAAACGTGCTCGTATAAACAGTTATGAAAGTAGTAAAACTCTAGGTGTTTAAACTCGCTGTGGGCGGCGCTAAATAATTCTTCGCAGGTATGAATGTAGTCATCCATTGAGCCGCCAATATCAAACAGCATGAGTACTTTTACTGCATTGTGGCGCTCGGGCGCCATTTTTACATCAAGCATGCCGCCTTGTTTTGCAGTAGCGCGAATAGTCTCGTTTAAATCAAGCGTGTCGCTTGCGCCTGTGCGGGCAAACTTACGTAACTTTTTAAGGGCGAGTTTAACTGTTCGCGAACTAATTTCTCTGTCGGTGTCGAGGTTTTTGTATTCTCGTTTATCCCACACTTTTACCGCTTGGCGATTACGGTTGCCGTCTTGCCCTATACGCACGCCTTCGGGGTTATAGCCGTATGCACCAAAAGGTGATGTGCCGCCAGTGCCCACCCATTTATTGCCGCCTGCGTGGCGTTTTTGTTGCTCTTCTAAACGCTCTTTTAGGGTTTTCATAAGCTCGTCGAGTCCACCCATAGCTTTTAGCTGAGCTTTTTCTTCATCGCTTAGGTTTTTTTCAAACTCTTTACGTAGCCAATCTTCAGGTAAGTTGTGCTGTTGCTTTAAACTCTCGAGCAAATCAAGGTCGGCAATACCGCTAAAGTAGTCGCTAAAGGCTTTGTCGAATCGGTCAAAGTGCGTTTCGTCTTTTACCATTATGGTACGAGCTAAATGGTAAAAGGCGTCTACATCGGCAAATATAACGCCTTTTTTTAAGGCATGAATTAAATCGAGTAACTCGCGCAAGCTCACCGGTAAACGGTATTTACGTAGCGTGAAAAAAAACTGTACTAACATGTTAGCGACGGCTCATAAAGGCAAGTTTTTCGATTAGGCTTATATCTTGCTCATTTTTAAGTAATGCGCCAAACATTGGCATTAAACCGCCTTTTTTAGCTTTGTCGTGCAGTGTTTTAGCGTCTATGTCTTCAGCCATTAAAAGCTTTAACCAGTCGAGTAATTCGCTGGTGGAAGGTTTCTTTTTAAGGCCGCTTGCTTCGCGCAGGTTAAAAAACACTTCAAGTGCTTGGCGTACTAAATCCTGTTTAACGTTAGGGTAGTGCACGTCAATAATTTGCTGCATTTCATCGCTGCTAGGAAAATCAATATAGTGAAAAAAGCAGCGGCGTAAAAATGCGTCCGGCAATTCTTTTTCGTTATTTGATGTGATGATTACAATAGGGCGCTCTTTTGCGACAATGCGCTCGTTAGTCTCATAAACATGAAACTCCATTTTATCAAGCTCAAGTAGTAAGTCGTTTGGGAACTCTATATCGGCTTTGTCTATTTCATCAATTAAAAGCACTGGGCGTTTGCCGTTAAGCTCTGCATATGTAAATGCCTGCCAAAGCTTACCTTTAACTATGTAGTTACTAATGTTGTGTACGCGCTCGTCACCTAGTTGGCTGTCGCGCAGGCGCGAAACCGCGTCGTACTCGTATAAACCTTGCTGCGCTTTAGTAGTCGATTTTATATGCCACTGAATAAGTGTGGTATCTAGGCTTTTAGCCAACTCCTCAGCCAGCATAGTTTTACCTGTGCCTGGTTCGCCTTTAATTAAAAGTGGTTTTTCAAGCATAATGGCAGCATTTACAGCTTGTTTAAGCGCGCTACTCGCTATGTAATTGTCAGTTGAATTAAATTGCACGGTGTACCCTTGTCTGGTCTGAGCAGTAAGTTATTTTGTCATAATGCCATAGTTAAGCAGCAGGTCCAATATAAGCAAAACGCGGTATAGTTTTACCGTCTTTTTCTATTGTTTCGTTAAACATGCTTAATGGGCGCGCCCATATACCAAATTCACCATAAAGTGCTTGGTAAATCACAAGTTGTTCCTCGGTTTCGCTATGGGTGGCAACATGAATAACTTTATATTGCGGGCCTTTGTAGTGTTGGTATATGCCTGGTTTTAGGGAAAGTGGTTTTATTGCTGTAGTCATGTTTTGATCTCTTGTATAATTTGGCTTTGCACTTTTAATGTTAACTAATTTGCCAATACTATGAACTATATTTCTTTAGATGATTACAAAAAGGCGTGGGTTTTTCGCCACAAAGATTTACCTGTATCTGATGAAGACGCAGCAAAAATAAAGCCTATGAGCGACGAGCGCGCAGCAGTACTTTGGACAACCATGGTGAGCCGTGAGTTTGATCACCCTGATTTTTTTGAAGACACCGATTGGTGTGGCCAAGAAAAAAACTTTAGCCAAGAAGCAGATTGGCAAGATGCGTGGGAAAATGGTGATGCACTACCACCAGAAGCAATCTTAACGTTTTTAGATTGGGAAGCTAACACCACGGTTTATTTTTGTATGGCGCGCGATAATATTATCGAAACGACGTTTGATGTATTTAAACGCAATTGGCAAAACTTTATGTTTTTAGCTGATGGCAGTTTATTGATTGGTAAAAAGCGTAATACGGTTGTGCAATTTTTAGAATCAGGTAAAGCAAAATTAGGTGAAAAGCCAAGCGCTTAAAATAGTGCGCTGCGCTTAAAAAATATTCAATACTGTGTTATAAAACATTTACCTGGATATTTTTGAGTACAGCTATTGGTCGCTAAAAATCAGTCACTTGGTGCTCAGCAGCAAGTTGAAATTTGGCAAACTGATGCACAAAAAGTGTTGTATGCACAATTGTGTAATGCGTTTTATCAGCGTGAGGTTCAGCGATTAGTTGCAGAGCCTAATACCGATAAACTGCGCCGCCAGTTAAAAAGCCTACCTTATTATATTGAGCGAGCTGCAACGTTAGTTGCCAATGGTGACACGCCTTTTACGCTTGATGCACAAAATGGTACGTGGCTTGAAAAGCAAAAACCGACCCCACCCGATGTGAATGTTCAAGCTAATGAACTTTTTTATCAAACGTATGCCAAAGTGGGGCTTATTGTGCCCGTTATATTGCATGGCTACGATCAGGTGCGTCTTAGAATAGACAGTATCGATCAGTTAGGTGAAAATAAGCTGCATTGTAACGAGCTTGGTTGGTTTGATTTTTTAGGAAATGGGCTAGAGCAGCAAAATGCTCAGCTAATAAAGCCAAGTAAGGTGAGTTTAACCGCTGCATGTTGCGGGCATCAGTGGCAGTTTTCGAAGCGTTGTATGCCACGGGTTTTATCACTACGCGAAATGCTTTTAGCGGGTAGTATTAATTGGCGTAATTTAAAGCGCCCCTTAGCGTATTAAAGTTAAGGTATTTGGAATTTAAAATAAGGAGTGTTAAATGCGTATTTTTCAAGTTGGCTTACTGTGCTTAGCACTGTTTGTACAATACAGGTTATGGTTTGGTCATAATGGTTTACAAGACTACACACGACTAAAAGGTGCAGTAACGTCGCATCATCAAACCAACGAAAAACTCATTAAACGTAATAAAGTACTTAAAGCCGATATTGAAGACTTAAAGCTTGGCCAAGAAGGCATTGAAGAGCGTGCACGCAACGAATTGGGAATGATTAAACCGGACGAAACATTTATTCGTGTTTTACCGGGCAAACAATATGACAAATAAACAGACTATTGCAGCAATTGTACCTGCGGCGGGTGTTGGCAGTAGAATGCAGCACAATGCGCCT
The DNA here is from genome assembly GCF_008370255.1 of Pseudoalteromonas sp. FUC4. GTDB lineage: Bacteria > Pseudomonadota > Gammaproteobacteria > Enterobacterales > Alteromonadaceae > Pseudoalteromonas. The sequence goes on from NZ_SEUI01000005.1 coordinate 62,569, forward strand.
AAGCAATATATACAATTAGCCGGTAAAACCATTTTAGAACACACCTTAGCTAAACTTTCTCAATTACCTCAATTACGCACTATTGTTGTTGCCCTTAGCGACAGCGACCCCTATTTTGACGAACTCCCACTGCTTGATAATCGCATTGTGCGAGCCAGTGGCGGTAAAGAGCGAGCCGACTCGGTGCTTAACAGCTTGCTTTTTTTAGCGCCTAACCCACCAACATGGGTGTTGGTGCATGATGCCGCTCGTCCATTAGTTAATATTAGTGATATAGAGCGTCTGATTGACGAATGCATAAACGCTGATGAAGGCGGTATTTTAGCTAGTAAAGTAAAAGACACCATAAAACGTGGCCACACTCATGCCCTACAAACTGTGCCACGAGACGATTTATGGCAAGCCCTTACCCCGCAGTTTTTTAAATATGACGAGCTTAAAAATGCACTGCAAAATGCATTAGCAAGCGGGGCTACTATTACCGATGAAGCCAGTGCAATTGAGTGGGCGGGTAAACCGGTTAAGCTTGTAGCAGGTCGTAGCGATAATATTAAAATAACCACGCCAGAGGATTTAGACCTGGCTGGGTTTTTATTACATAAACAAAAAAACGAGAGTGGATTATGATACGAATTGGCCATGGTTTTGACGTACATAAATTTGGCGGCGAAGGCCCGTTAACTATTTGTGGTGAAAAAATTGATTACCCACAGGGCTTTTTAGCGCACTCAGATGGTGATGTTGCTATTCATGCATTATGCGATGCTATTTTAGGCTCACTTGCAATGGGTGATATTGGTAAGCACTTTCCAGATACGGCAAGCGAGTATGAAAATATCGATAGCCGTATTTTACTTCGCCATGTGGTGGGCTTAGCTAAAAAGCAAGGTTATGTACTTGGCAATGGCGATGTGACTATTGTTGCTCAGGCACCAAAAATGTTGCCTCATATTCAAGCTATGCGCGCTAATTTAGCCAGCGATTTAAATTGCGACCTTAGCCAAATTAACGTTAAAGCCACTACTACCGAAAAGCTAGGCTTTGAAGGGCGCAAAGAAGGTATTTCGAGCCATGCGGTGGTTATTATGAGTAAAGAGCTTGCGAGTACAAAAAACGCATGAGCGATTTAAATTATTTATACGGTGCACCGCTTTCTAAAGCTGATTTTAAAACCACAGCTGAAGACTTTATGGTTGATGAAGACCTAGGTATAGAATTTACCGGCAGTGGCGAACACGTGTGTTTGCAGGTGGTTAAAAAAGGCGAAAACACGCAATACGTTGCAAAGCTAATTGCACAGCGTGCGGGTGTTTCACCGCGCGACGTAAGCTATGCAGGCATGAAAGATCGCCACGGTGTGTGCTCACAGTGGTTTAGTGTAAAAGTACCAATAAAAAAGCCTATCGATTTTAGTGATTTGAATAGTGAGAGTATTTTTATTGTGTCGCAACAGCGCCACGACCGTAAGTTACGTACGGGCTGCCACAAAGGTAATAAATTTACTATTACGCTTCGTAACGTAACCAAGCCTCTTGATATTTTATGCCGTATTAACGCAGTACGCGCAGGTGTGCCTAATTACTTTGGTGAACAGCGCTTTGGTCATGGTGGTCATAACTTAGTTATGGCTGAAAAAATGTTTGCCGGTGAGCGTATTCGCGATAAAAAGTTGCGCGGTATTATTATTTCAGCAGCACGGTCGCATGTATTTAATCAGTTAGTGAGCTTACGTGTAAAAGAGCATGGTTTAGCTAAAACAATGCACCGTGAAGTATTTATGCTCAGCGGCAGTAATGCATTTTTTGAAGATGCAATTAATGACGAAAACATAGAGCGATTAGCCACTGGCGATATTATGATGTCGGCACCTATGGTGGGTAAAAGTGAAAAAGGCTTAACCGAGCAAGAAAAAATTTGGCTCGAACCTTTCCAAACATGGTGTGATGGTTTAGGTGAGTTAGGCCTTAAAAATGAGCGCCGAATGCTGCGCTTAATTCCACAAAACTTAACCGTTGAAACACTTGATGAAACCACACTAAAACTAAGCTTTGGTTTGCCAAAAGGGTGTTTTGCAACCGCATTATTACGTGAGCTGGTGGATTACACTGATGCTAGCCCTCGAGAGCGCAAAGAAAAGGATAATGGCATAAATGAAGATACTGTTAAGTAACGATGATGGCGTAAATGCCAAAGGCATTGCGGTTTTATATCAGGCGCTTATACAAATTGCAGATGTAACCCTTGTTGCACCTGATCGCAACTGTAGTGGCGCAAGTAATTCTTTAACACTTATGAACCCACTACGAGCGACTACACTCGAAAATGGTTTTATGTCAGTTAATGGCACACCTACTGATTGTGTACATTTAGGTGTAAATCAGTTAGCTGATGAAAAGCCAGATCTAGTTGTTGCAGGTATTAATCATGGTGCCAATTTAGGCGATGACACGCTTTATTCCGGTACTGTTGCGGCTGCAACTGAAGGTCGCCATTTAGGTCTGCCTGCAATTGCGGTATCGCTTTGCTCACATAATGGCGATCATTTTGAAACAGCCGCCGCGGTTACCGTAAATATTATTAAAGGCTTGGCTTCGCACCCGCTGCCAAAAGATCAAATAATAAATATTAATGTGCCAGATATTCCATTAAGTGAATTAAAAGGGGTGCAAGTAACACGCCTAGGCACTCGCCATAAAGCCGAAACTATGACTAAACAAACCGATCCTTGGGGTCGTGATATTTATTGGTATGGATCGCTAGGGACTGAAAGCGATGCAGGAGAGGGGACCGATTTTCACGCTATTAACAATGGCTATGCATCGGTGACGCCACTGAGTGTTGATATGACAGCTAAAGATAGCTTAAAAGCAGTAGGAGAGTGGTTAGCCGATTTGGAGATTAATCGTGCTCGCTAATTATACCCGCAGTGCAAAAGCGCTATCTGACTTACTAAAGCGTGAAGGCGTTGAAGATACACAAGTACTCAGTGCTATAGCTGATATTCCGCGCCATATTTTTATAGATGATGTGCTAAAACACAAAGCCTATGAAAATACAGCGCTACCTATTGGACAAGGACAAACAATTTCTCAGCCTTATATAGTAGCGCGTATGACAGAGCTACTTCGCTTAGCTGGTGTGCGCAATAAAGTGCTAGAAATAGGTACCGGCTCTGGATATCAAACTGCAGTATTGGCCAAAACGTTTACGAAGGTTTACTCGGTAGAGCGTATTAAAACACTTCAGTGGCAGGCAAAAAGACGTTTGCAGCAACTCGATTTATATAATGTAACCATGAAGCATGGCGATGGTTGGCAAGGCTGGCAATCACAAGCGCCGTTTGATGGTATTATAGTGACTGCTGCGGCTTCTAAAGTTCCGCAAGATTTACTTGCTCAGTTGGCCGATGGTGGCGTGTTATTAGCGCCAATTGGTGAGAGTGTTCAAAAATTAGTAATGGTTATCCGCAAAGGCGATAATTATAAAGAGCATGTTATTGCTCCTGTTAGATTTGTGCCGCTAGTACCTGGCGATATTGAATAGGAATTCATTTTGAAGTTGTTTACCAAGTTATACGATATGGCCCTAGTGTGGGCAAAACACCGTCATGCGGAACGTTATTTAGCTGCAATGAGCTTTGCAGAGTCTGTTTTTTTTCCAATACCACCCGATGTCATGCTTGCACCTATGTCGCTTGCGCAACCTAAAAAAGCATGGCGCTTTGCGAGCTTTGCCACAATAGCGTCGGTTTGTGGTGGCATAATTGGCTACTTACTCGGTTTTTGGTTATTTGAACCCGTTGTTGAGCCATTAATTGCGCAAATGCATTGGCAAGAAAAGTTTGATATCGCACTCAATTGGTTTAAAGATTACGGTGTTTGGGTTGTGTTTTTAGCTGGTTTTTCGCCGATACCATATAAAGTATTTACGATTGGCGCAGGGGTTTTGCAAATGGCATTTTTGCCATTTTTAATAGCATCAGCCATTGGACGCGGTGCGCGATTCTTTTTAGTTTCAGCCTTAATGAAGTGGGGCGGAGCTCAAATGGAGCGAAAATTACGTCAGTATATTGAAATACTTGGTTGGGGATTAGTGATATTAATTGCGCTAGCTTACTTTTTATTACGTTAAGCGTTAAAAATATCAATTTTCTAATTTAGGGGAAAAATACAATGAATAAACAGTGTTTACTGTATGTAGCTATATTTATTAGTATTTTTCTCTTTGGTTGCTCTTCTCGCCATGTTCCTGCACCTGTTAGTAGCTTAAATAATAATGTTAATGATTTAGGTCATACTATTAACATTAATGGGACTAGCTATAAAGTACAAAAAGGAGATACGCTTTATTCTATTGCCTTTAGTGCTGGGCAAGACTTTAGATTACTTGCAAAAAACAATTCAATTCCATCACCTTACACTATTTTTCCTGGGCAAAATATCTCTTTAATCCCTAAGCCTAAAAAAATTAAAAGGGATGAAAAATATACGAACCCGAGTAAAAAGTCCACAAAAAAAACACAAAAAAATAACATAATATTAAAGAAAGAGCTTGATCCCCCAAAACAACGAGAGTATGTTCAGAAACAAGCCAGTAACAAAGTTAGTAATACTAAACGTTTGTCGAGCAGTAAAGTTAAGTGGTCTTGGCCTGCAAAGGGCAAAATTACCAAACGCTTTTCTAATAAGGAAAACGGTTATAAAGGTTTACAGATTACTAATCGCAAAGGGGCTTCAGTCTTAGCCGCGGCACAAGGAACTGTGGTGTACGCGGGTAACGCTCTTCGAGGGTACGGTAGTTTAATCATATTGAAACATAATGATGATTACCTAAGTGCTTACGCACATAACTCGAAATTACTTGTTAAAGAAAAGCAGAAGGTTAAGGCAGGACAAAAAATAGCAGAAATTGGTAATTCAGAGTCTCCGGTCACCGCGCTTCGTTTTGAAATTCGCTACCGAGGGCAAGCTGTCAATCCTGCTAAATACCTACCCTAATTTTTAGGTATTGATAATTGCTCGGGAGAAGGCTTATGGCTAGCGCAGCAAAACTTGACACACACACTACGACTGACGAAAAATTCGATGACATCGCTGCTGATGAAAGCACAACTCTACTAGATAAAGTAGAAGATGATGAAATTTTTGCTAAAGAAGAAGTCACTAAAAATCTTGATGCAACCCAACTTTATTTAGGCGAAATTGGTTTTTCTCCTTTGCTTAGTGCAGAAGAAGAAGTGTTTTTTTCTCGTAAATCACTTAGAGGTTGTGAAGCCTCACGTAAACGTATGATTGAAAGTAACCTACGTTTAGTTGTTAAAATAGCACGTCGTTACAATAATCGTGGCCTTGCTTTACTCGATTTAATTGAAGAGGGTAACTTAGGTTTAATTCGCGCAGTTGAAAAATTTGACCCTGAACGCGGCTTTAGATTTTCGACTTACGCTACATGGTGGATACGTCAAACAATTGAACGTGCCATTATGAATCAAACTCGCACCATTCGCTTACCTATTCATGTAGTTAAAGAACTTAATGTTTATTTACGTACAGCTCGAGAATTAACTCAAAAACTTGACCATGAGCCAACAGCTGACGAAATTGCAGCTTGCCTAGATAGACCCGTTGAAGACGTAACTAAGATGCTACGTTTAAACGAAAGAATTGCATCAGTAGACATGCCGATTGGTGGTGAAAATGACAGTGTTTTACTTGATATCATTCCTGATGAAAAAAGTGCAGGACCTGAAGGCGAAGTACAAAATAATGATATTAATAAGCACATTGTAGATTGGTTAGGTGAATTAAACCCTAAACAGCGCGAAGTGTTAGCACGTCGATTTGGATTACTTGGCTACGAGCCATCGACACTTGAAGATGTAGGCCGTGAAATAGGCTTAACACGGGAACGTGTAAGACAAATTCAGGTAGAAGCATTACGTCGTCTAAAAGACATTTTACAACAAGAAGGTTTAAGTACAGATAGCTTGTTTAATCAGTTTTCGTAACTGGTAAAATAACTTAAAAGACTATGTGTGTTAAAAAGCCGAAGAATTTATTCTTCGGCTTTTTTTATGCTTGTACATTAGATGATATAAATTACAACAATGCTTTTAGTTTATATAACAAATCGTGCGCTTGGCGTGGCGATAAATTATCAGGGTCAATTGCACTTAACTGCTCATCAACTTCAGAAGGGGCACTTTGTACAATTTCGTTATTAAAAGTAAAGGCTTGTTGCTCTGTATTTGGTGCAGTAACGCTTTGATGATTTTCAAGTAACTTAAGTTTTTGCTTTGCTTGTGCAATCACAGCTTTTGGCACACCCGCAAGGGCAGCTACTTGTAAGCCAAAGCTTTTACTTGCAGCGCCATCAAGTACGGTGTGCATAAAGGCGATTGTATCGTTATGCTCTATTGCATCAAGATGGACGTTTACAAGGCCCGTTGTTTGCTCAGCAAGTTCTGTTAACTCAAAGTAATGCGTAGCAAATAATGTTTTAGCTGATATTTTGGACGCTAAATGATCGGCTGTCGCATATGCAAGCGATAAACCATCGTAGGTACTTGTACCGCGGCCAATTTCATCCATTAATACTAAAGACTGCGCAGTGGCATTATTTAAAATAGTGGCGGTTTCGGTCATTTCTACCATGAAGGTTGAGCGACCTGATGCTAAATCGTCGCTTGCACCAATACGTGTAAATATACGGTCGATATTACCAATTTTAGCGCTGTCTGCGGGCACGTAACTACCAATATGCGCCATGAGAACAATAAGTGCTGTTTGGCGCATATAGGTTGATTTACCGCCCATGTTTGGACCAGTAATAATGAGCATTTTACGTTGGCTGTTTAACTCTACAGGGTTGGCAATAAACGGTTCTTTCATTACTTGCTCAACAACAGGGTGACGACCTTGTTTAATGCTTATATTGTCGTTATCGCACAATTCTGGTTTTGCATAATTGAGTGCAAATGCACGTTCGGCCAGATTATTTAATACGTCTAAATCAGCCAGCGCTGCTGCCATCATTTGTAATTGCTCAATATGCGGAGCAATAAATCTAAATAGCTCTTCATATAATTGCTTTTCAAGCGCGAGAGCTTTTGATTGGCTACCGAGTACTTTATCCTCGTGTTCCTTAAGCTCTGGAATAATGTAACGTTCATTATTTTTAAGCGTTTGGCGACGAATGTAGTCGGCTGGAACCAAGTGCGCATTAGCTCTACTTACTTCAATAAAAAAGCCGTGTACTCGGTTATAGCCAATTTTTAATGTACTAATGCCTGTACGTTCACGCTCGCGTTGTTCAAGCTGCTCAAGTACATCGGTTGCACCTTTGCTTAAGTTACGCCATTCATCAAGTTCACTGTTGTAACCAGGGGCAATAACGCCACCGTCACGAATTAGTACCGGTGGGTTATCGATAACTGCACGTTCTAATAACTCTTGTAAATCAGGGAGCTCAGGCGAGTGCTTGATAATACCCGCTATACGAGGATTGTTAGCGTCAGCTAACAAAGTATGCAGTGGTGCAAGTGCTTGTAATGCACTGCGCAGGCGAGTTAAATCGCGCGGGCGAGCTGTGCATAAAGCTAGGCGTGCAATAACACGCTCTACATCACCAATCTCTTTTAATGATTCGTGTAATTCACCGCAAAGTTGTACGTCTAAAATTGCACTAATTGCATTTAAGCGTGAATTTAGCTCGTCTTTATTACGAATTGGTGTATGAATACGGCGCTTAAGTAAGCGAGATCCCATTGGCGTTGCTGTTTTATCAAGTACTTGAGCAAGTGTATTTTCAAACCCGCCCGATAAATTAACGGTAAGCTCTAAATTTTTACGTGTTGCGGCATCTAAAATAACTGCATGCTCGTTGTGTTCAAGTGTAATTGCACGAATATGCGGCAGTGCAATACGTTGTGTATCTTTTACGTATTGCATTAAACAACCTGCAGCAACAAGTGCGCTGTGGGCTTTATCTACGCCAAACCCCACTAAATCTTTAGTACCAAACTGCTCGCATAATAAGTGCTGAGCCGTATCTAAGTCGAATTCCCACTCTGGGCGACGACGAGCGCCTTTTATATGCTCAATTAAATGAACGTTCTCAAAGCTTTCGCTATACAAAAGTTCTGCTGGCGATAGGCGTTGAATAGTTGAGCTAAAGGCTTCGTCGGTATTTACTTCAACAATGTTAAAGCGACCCGAGTTAATATCAAGGTATGCAATGCCATATAGGCCTTTTTTACTTTGCCAAACGCTAGTAAGTAAGTTGTCTTGTCGTTCTTGTAAAAGCGCTTCGTCAGAAATTGTACCGGGTGTAACTATACGAACAACTTTTCGATCGACAGGGCCTTTACTGGTTGCGGGGTCACCCACTTGTTCACAAATAGCAACTGACTCGCCCATTTGTACCAAACGAGCTAAGTAGTTTTCTACCGCATGATAAGGTACGCCCGCCATAGGGATAGGGTCGCCGCCAGCTTTACCGCGATGAGTTTGCGAAATATCGAGCAGTTGAGCTGCGCGTTTTGCGTCATCAAAAAAGAGTTCGTAAAAATCGCCCATACGATAAAACAATAAAATATCGCGATGCTCTGATTTTATTTTTAGATACTGCTGCATCATAGGGGTTTGTTGTTTTATAGTGTGTGGTGCATAAAGATCAAACGACATGTATTTACCCAAAGGCTGAATATGGAATTACATCAAGAGATTAAAACACTTGCTGCGCAATTAGGCGCTATTTTAACGGATAAATGCTTATGGATCACTACTGCTGAGTCATGTACTGGTGGCGGAGTGAGTTATGCGCTTACCGATACCCCTGGAAGCTCAGCTTATATTGACCGTGCATTTGTCACTTACAGTAACCAAGCAAAGCAAGATTTACTAAATGTGAGTGCAGGCACATTAGCGCAATATGGTGCAGTGAGCGAGCAAACTGTACGTGAAATGGCAATCGGTGCTATTAAGGCAACAAATTCAAATATATCTATAGCTGTATCTGGCATTGCGGGCCCCGGAGGTGCTACTGATGGCAAACCTGTAGGACTCGTGTGGTTTGGCATACAAATTAATGACAAAGTACTGACCTTTAAACAAATATTTACTGGTGATAGAGCTCAAGTTAGGCTGCAAGCTATTGTATTTGCATTGAAAAGTGTAATAGATGAGATAAAATTAAAAAATTAGCTTGATACTGTGATTTCATACAGTATACTTGTCTGCATTAGCTGGATTGGAGAACAAAATGAACGATAACAAACAAAAAGCGTTAGACGCAGCACTATCACAAATTGAACGTCAATTTGGTAAAGGCTCAATCATGAAATTGGGTGATAACAAAGCGTTAAATATTGAATCTGTATCTACAGGCTCATTAGGTATTGATATTGCTTTAGGCATAGGCGGCCTACCTATGGGACGTATTGTTGAAGTATACGGCCCTGAATCGTCTGGTAAAACAACGCTTACTTTACAAGTTATCGCTGCTGCACAAAAAGAAGGCAAAACATGTGCCTTTATCGATGCTGAGCATGCTCTAGATCCAGTGTACGCACAAAAATTAGGCGTAAACATTGACGATCTTTTTGTTTCTCAACCAGACACCGGTGAGCAAGCGCTAGAAATTTGTGACATGTTAGTACGCTCAAGTGCTGTAGACGTAGTTATTATTGACTCGGTTGCTGCGCTTACACCAAAAGCTGAAATTGAAGGCGACATGGGCGACTCGCACATGGGCTTACAAGCACGTTTAATGTCACAAGCATTACGTAAGCTTACGGGTAATATTAAACGCTCTAACACGTTATGTATTTTCATTAACCAAATTCGTATGAAAATAGGTGTAATGTTTGGTAACCCAGAAACAACAACGGGGGGTAACGCACTTAAGTTTTACGCGTCAGTTCGTATAGATATTCGTCGTATTGGTTCTGTAAAAGAAGGCGACGAAGTTGTTGGTAATGAAACCCGCGTAAAAATTGTTAAAAACAAAGTTGCGCCGCCGTTTAAACAAGCTGAATTTATTATCATGTATGGTGAAGGTATTTCTAAGCAAGGTGAGCTAATTGACTTAGGTGTTAAGCACAAAATTGTTGAAAAAGCAGGTGCTTGGTATAGCTACTGTGGTAACAAAGTTGGCCAAGGTAAATCTAACTCAATTAAGTTTTTGAAAGAAAACCCAGAAATTGCAGATGAGATTGAAGGTAAATTACGCGACATGCTTTTACTAAAAGCAACTATTGAACCAGAAGACGGTGAAGATAAGTTAGGCGACGAAGCAGACCTTTAAACTGCATCAAAATGAGTTATTAAGCTTGGTTTGACCCGAGCTTTAAAGAGCGCTAATCAGCAATGGTTAGTGCTTTTTTGTTGTTCAAAACTTAAAGCGGATAAAAATAAAACGACACGCTAAAAGTGTGTCGTTTTTTAATTTAACCTATAAAAATATACGATTACATAGCACATGAGCTATTGCACTGCAATAGTAATTACTACACTAATACCAACCTGCATAAATCTTTGATCAATTTAACGAATTAAATAGCACTATAACGTCGTTAAAAATTTTTTATTTAGAACAACTAGATACAAAAATTTTTGCCTAGTTCTAGCGTAATTTTCTTAACGTTAAATAGACCCCATATATAAGCAGATTGGTATAAGAAGAGCAAAGCAATCATACGCTATACATTTTAATCGGGAGAAGAGCTAAGAATGCGCCCTAATTAAAATAGAACTTTAAAAGCGATAAGTTAAGCTAACTTTACCGCTAATAGGAGAGCCATAAAAACCAACATTGGCTAAGCTAGTAATATGTTTTTCATCTGTGATGTTATCAATGTTAGCTTGAATTGATAAGTCTTCGCTAGCATTCCATCGAGCAAATGCATTCATAAGTAAATAAGAATCCTGCTTAACGTTACTGGCTAAATTCGCGGTTTTCGATTGCCATTTACCCGCTAAACCAACCTGAAACTCAGGTAGTTGGGGGAGCGTATAATCCAATGAAAAATTAACAACATTTTCAGGTTCCCATTCGTGAGAGCTATCGCCTGCGTCATCATTAATATCTAGGTATGTATAAGCAAATACAGCGTTAAGATTATCAGTTATATGTCCGGTTAATTCTAATTCAAAGCCCTGAGTATCTTGATCTGCTCCTTTATAGTAAGTAAACCCAGATGCATTTAGACCAGCATAAGTTGCAATATTATCTTGTTTGGCACTAAATACTGCAAAGGTTGCAAGTAGGCGATCATCAAGCCATTGAGTTTTAACACCTACTTCGTAATTAACACCTTTACTTGGATCTAAAAAGTTACCGTCGTAATCGTATTGCTCTTGTGGTTGATAAATATCGGAGTAGCTTACATATACATTGATATCATCATTAATTGCATACGTTGTTGCAAGGTAAGGGCTTACCTCACTTTCATCATTATCTATATCAACGCCTTGACTAAAACCTGTGCGCTCATAATCGATAGCGTTAAAGCCTGCAATAACAAATAGGTCACTTGTTAGATTTAATTTAGTTGAACCAAAAAAACGCTTCAAAGTAACATCAATATCAGCATATTTAGTTTGCTCGCCCCAAATTGGTTCAGCGATCGCATCTAAAGCATATGGAAAAGCAGGAGCTAAACCATAAGCTTCTGTCGTTGCATCATCGTAAGAGTTAGTAAAAGAGTAGGATGTGCTTTGTGAAATACTTCCACCAAGCATTAACTCATGCTCTTGACCAAACAAGCTGTATTCACCCTTAGCCGTTATATCAAACAAATCAGCTGAGAACTCTGTATCATATCGTCCAGGAAGACTGGCTAAACCTAAATTAGTTTCACTATCAAACATTCCATAAGGGTCATAAAGATAAAGTAATTTGCTTTGATCTTCTGAGTCTTGGTAATTATAAGTTGTTTTAATTTCCCAATTATTATCGAATACATAAGTATATTCAATAAAAGCTGTGGTATTAAGCGTATCCCATTTAGTCCACTCTTGAGTAGTACTAGTACCTACATCCCACTCTGCTTGTGTACCATCGGCATATGAAAGTGGTAATCCTCCCCACATGGTTCCATCTGTATTGGCATCTTGATGTGAAGCACCAAATGAAAGTGTTGAATTACCAGTAAGTTGTCCATCAACTACAGCAGAGAAGTAAGTACGATCGTTTTCTAAACCATCAAGGTATGAATCAGAGCCTTCTGCAGCACCAACAACACGTGCAGCCCAGCTACCAGAATCTGTTAATAAAAATGAATAATCAGCTTGTAAGCGCTTTAAACCATAAGTACCTACAGAAATGCTTACTTCACCTTCATTCTCATTTGTCGGACGCTTTCGAACATAGTTAATTGTACCCGCAGCATTACCAACGCCTGTTAATTGCCCATTAGCACCACGAATAACTTCTATTTTTTCATAACCATAACTTTCCATTGCACCTGTAACAAGGCCCCAGTTATTAGGCAGTCCAACTCCATCAACTTGTGTGCTTTTAATATCAAAACCACGTGATGTATATCGTGTACGGTTAGTTTCACCTTGTTCTACAGTAATACCCGTTGCCATTTTCATTGCGTCATTAATACTGTTTGCTGCAAAGTTTTGAAGTTGCTCTGCGCCTATTACACTAATAGATTGTGGTGTTTCGTTAAGTTCCATAGTTAAACCAGTAGCACCTTGGCTAACTCGGTCTTGACGTACACCAACTATTAATATTTCTTCCATTGTTTCGTTGTTATTTTCAACTGTATTTTTGGTTGATGTTTCTTGTGCTTGAGCTGAAAAGCCCATGGCTAAAACTAATGAAGAAAGTGCAAAAGTGCGATTGAGTTTCATGTTTTCCCTTAATTAATATTTAATATTATTTGTGTTTATTTAAATAATTGGGACATTCTACTATTTAGAATCAACAAACTCAAACAAAAACTATTATCATTTGTAAACGCGTTAACGCTGCTTTAGGGGAAATTACTTAGTCTGTAAATAATATTATGATTAGGATAAACGATACGGCTTATAAAAATATGGTTGTTTTTTTAACTTAAATTGAATTATAAAAAAAGCGGCCTAGGCCGCTTTATAAATTAATTAGGTTTTACTATTAAAAAGAGTACTTAACAGAAAACTGTAAGCGGTCTAAATCTCCATCAACGCCGCTTTCAGTTTCACGCTCAGCATGCTTTAGCTCAGCACCAAAAGTTAGGCGTTTAACCGGTGAGTATAGAATATTTGCGCTGTAGCTTTGGCTCGATTCTGTCGGATCGCCAGAAATAGCTAATAAATCAGTGTTGTTATCAGCGCTAAAGAATGAGTATAAGAACGTTGAGCGCCATTTGCTTGTCCATTTGTGCTGGTAAGCAACAAAACCAGAAGTTGAATCAATCGCATCTAGTTCATCGCCATTAAGTACTGCGCCATGTGCAACGTTTAAGCCTACGTAACGGCCTAAGCCTTTACCTTGAGTAAGCATAAATTTAAGGTTGTCTTCTCCAAGGTTTATTTTACCTGAAGCACTTACACCAAATGATGTTTCATCAGCATCAACACCGCCGACCTTGTAAGTAAGTTGACGTGCCAGCGCTGCAACAACAACATTACCCCAATCTGCTTTGTGAGTATAACGAGCTGTAAAATCAGGTAATGATGCATCATCAGTGACTACCATACCGCTAGTCGTAGAAATTGTACTTTCTGGGTTTTCTAATGAGAAAGACCATGCGCCAGTTGTATATTTAATTTGCGATTGACGCACAAACACAGTGCCCTCAGCTGGACCTACAAAATCAAGTGTTTCAGCAAGTGCGCCTACATTTTGGAAGTTAGACCATGTTTGACCAAATAACCAACCATCGTAAGTAACAAACGCGTGGCGAATACGTGGTGCATAAGAGTTTGACACTCGCTCATTACCACCAGTTGCAGAGGCTAAAAAGTCAATTTCAATTTTAGTTTTTACGGTCTTGCCGTTATCCATTAACGTTGAAGTACCAAAGTTAAAGCGTGACTCACGAGCATGCATATCAAATACAGCATCTGAGCTGTTATCATCGCCCACTGTTAGCGTACTTGGTACGTAAAAGTCACGACCTACGTTTGAGCCTGCAGGCGCACCCGCTGAATAATCACTCCACATAGAGTCGAGTTTAATGTATCCACCGTAAGTAAATTCCGTATCACCAATTTTTGCGGCAGTCGCTGCATAAGCAGTGCTTGATAATGCACATAATACAGCGCTTGCTGCTAATGTTTTTAATGGGGTAAATTTCATTGTGGTGTCCTTTATAGGCTACTTGTTGTTTGTTGCTTTTTTTTTCATGTAAGGCTGTATTACTTGCTACGAGTATTACTTACGAATAAAAAAGGGTGTTAGTTTCGCTTTTCAATACACATATTGTTTTCATTCGTTAAATAAAGCTTTAGCACGTAATACCGCAAATATCTTTATTAAAGTACACAAACACTTTTGAATATGTGCAATATTTACTCAATTACCTATTGGTCTATAAGACTAAGGTTTTAGAGTTGATTAGTTTGCATTTACTTACATTTAACGCGTTGTATTATTTATGTAAAAAAATTGAAAGCAGGTGGATTATAAACTACAAATGAGTAAATTGGAGTAGAGTACAACTAAGGTCTAATACTTAATAAAGTACTGCTGAGTAATCCTTGATAAAAGCTTAAGGCAAGTAATTTAAATGGAGACGAAGATGTCACAAAGTATCTATTCAGTTCCTGCGCATATTAAAGATGCGACTCTCATTGATAAAAATAAATATAATACGCTTTATAAGCAATCTGTTGATGACCCTGAAAGTTTTTGGGGTGAGCATGGCAAACGCCTCGATTGGTCTACTCCTTACACTAAAGTTAAAAATACCTCTTTTGATAAAGGCCACATCAGCATTAAATGGTATGAAGATGGCTATTTAAATGCGTCTTACAACTGTATTGACCGCCACTTAAAAACGAAAGCAGACAAAGTTGCGCTTATTTGGGAAGGTGATGATCCTTCTCAAAGTGAGAACATTACTTATCAGAAACTTCATGATGAAGTGGCTAAATTTGCCAATGGTTTAAAAAAACTGGGTGTACAAAAAGGTGACCGCGTAGCTATTTATATGCCAATGACTCCACAAGCGGTGTATGCAATGCAAGCTTGTGCACGTATTGGTGCTATTCATTCTGTTGTATTTGGCGGTTTTTCACCATCGGCTATTGCTGATCGTATTAGAGATTCTGGCGCTAAGGTTGTTATTACTTCTGATGAAGGACGCAGAGCAGGAAATTGTGTTCCATTAAAAGCAAATGTAGATGAAGCGGTATCGCAAGAAACTGTAACCACAATTGAGCACGTTATTGTACATCAATTAACGGGCGGTGAAGTTGATTGGAATGACCATGATATTTGGTGGCACGAGCTAGTTGCTGACTTACCAGCAAAGTGTGAACCTGAGCCTATGAACGCTGAAGATCCTTTATTTATACTGTATACATCAGGTTCTACGGGTCAGCCTAAAGGTGTTGTACATACCACAGGTGGCTACTTAGTTTACTCATCAATGACACATGAGTACGTATTTGATTTAAAAGAAGACGATGTGTATTGGTGTAGTGCCGATGTAGGTTGGATCACAGGACACAGTTATATTGCGTACGGGCCATTAGTAAACGGATGTACTCAAGTTTTATTTGAAGGTGTACCCACTTATCCAACTGCAGGGCGTATGGGCGAAGTAGTTGATAAACACGGTGTGACTATTTTATATACCGCCCCTACAGCAATTAGAGCACTAATGGCTAAAGGTGATGAGCCTACAGCTTCGTCACATCGCGATAGCTTACGTATTTTAGGTTCAGTAGGTGAGCCAATAAATCCAGAAGCGTGGACGTGGTATTACGAGAGTATTGGTAAATCTAATTGCCCGATTGTTGATACGTGGTGGCAAACAGAAACCGGTGGCATTATGATCACACCACTTCCGGGTGCTACTGATACAAAACCAGGCTCTGCAACACATCCATTTTTTGGTATTGCGCCTGCATTATTTGATGCTGAAGGTAATACACTCGAAGGTGCCGTAGATGGTAATTTAGTTATTTTAGATAGTTGGCCATCGCAAGCGAGAACTGTTTATGGCGACCATGAACGTTTTGAACAAACTTATTTTAGCGCCTACCCAGGAGTTTACTTTACAGGTGATGGTTGTCGTCGTGATGAAGATGGTTATTACTGGATCACAGGTCGAGTAGACGACGTACTTAATGTTTCGGGACATCGATTAGGCACCGCTGAGATAGAAAGCGCGCTAGTTGCGCACGAAGCAGTAGCAGAAGCGGCAGTAGTGGGTTACCCGCATGATATTAAAGGCCAAGGTATTTATGTTTACATTACGCCTAACGAAGGTATAACAGTAAGCGATGAGTTAACTAAAGAGGTACGTAATTGGGTTCGTAAAGAGCTCAGCCCAATCGCTTCTCCAGATATGATTCAATGGTCCCCGGGTTTGCCAAAAACACGTTCAGGCAAGATTATGCGTCGTATTTTACGTAAAATCGCTGCAAATGAGCACCAACAACTCGGTGATACATCAACGCTTGCCGATCCTTCAGTTGTCGATGAACTAATCGAGAACAGATTAAATCGTTAAATGTGCGTTAAAAACTTGATTACAAGTTGATTCTAAACGTAGTATATCGGCTGTCAGTAAAGGTTTTAAACCTAACTGGCAGCCGAATTTATTAGGAGTGAACCATGAGTCAGTTTTTAATAGCGGACGATCATCCGTTATTTCGTGAAGCACTAAAGGGCGCACTGAGCGCAAAATTTGAGGGTTTAGAGGTTTTTGAATCATCCGATTTTGACAGCACACTGCAAGTGTTAAGCGAGCAAGAGGATCTTGATATATTACTGCTAGACCTTCACATGCCAGGTAATGGTGATTTATACGGTCTTATTCGTATTAGAGAAGAATACCCAAGCTTACCTATTGCCGTTGTTTCAGGTAGTGAAGACGTGAATATCGTTTCTAAAGTAATGGGTTATGGCGCTATGGGTTTTATTCCTAAATCATCATCGTCTGATGATATTGCCAGTGCGATTAACCAAATACTTGAAGGCGATACATGGCTACCAAAAGAGCTAAAAAACAAAGTAGCTGAAATTGAAGGTGAAGATAGAGAAATAGCAGCGCAAGTTGCCTCATTAACGCCCCAACAATACCGAGTGCTGCAATATTTGCACGAAGGTTTACTTAATAAGCAAATTGCTTATGAACTACACATATCAGAAGCGACAGTAAAAGCACACATTACAGCCATATTTAGAAAACTCGGCGTGTACAATCGTACTCAAGCCGTTTTAATTGCCGCAAAATTAAAACTAGAACCGATAGAGCAGGCATAATTTATATTTTAAAAGTTACTTGCTTATCTATGAGCAAAAAAATGCCAGCAACAATGCTGGCATTTTTTATATGTAGAATAATTAAGCAGTTGGAATAATGCTAAGAAAACACCACGGTTTTATTACCATTAATAAATAGCTTATGTTCTGAGGCAAGTTGGAGCGCTTTGCTAAATACAGTTTTCTCTACGTCTTTACCCATTTTTGCCATCATTTCTGCAGTATTAGCGTGCGTTACGCTTGTTACGTCTTGAAGAATGATAGGCCCTTCATCCAGCTCATTGTTTACAAAGTGAGCCGTTGCGCCAATAATTTTTACACCGCGCTCAAAAGCCTGGTGATAAGGCTTTGCGCCAATAAAGGCAGGCAAAAATGAATGATGAATATTAATGATTTTATTTTCAAAACGGCCAACAAACTCAGGGCTTAAAATACGCATGTATTTAGCTAAGCCAATAATATCTGGGTTGTAAGAGGCAATAACATCACCTACTTGTTTATCGTGCTCTGCGCGAGTTAAGCCTACATGCGATACAAAATGAAAAGGTACATCAAAACCTTTTGCTAAGGGCTCTAAATCAGGGTAGTTAGCTATTACAGCTAATACTTCAATATTTAATGCTTGCTCAAATTGCTTAAGCAACACAGTGCCTAAACAGTGTGCCTCTTTAGTGGCGAGTAAAACTACTTTTGTTTTAGCGCCATTATGTAAAGTAAGCTGAGCGCCTTTTGGTAATAGTGCTTCTAACTTATCTAAAAAGTCGCTTTGAGGTTCACCAGTTAGTTCTGTACGCATAAAAAAGCGTTTTGCATCTTTATCTACAAATTCGTTATTACGTGTAATGTTTAAATTGTGTTCATGACACAGGCCTGTAATTTTGGCTATTAAGCCTACATCATCGGCACATTGGGTGGTTAGTATATAACTCATTTTCCTCATTCTACCCTGTGGTTTATACGTTATTATTTGGGTTTTAGCGTATAAAGCAAGGGCTTTGTGCACTAATACAGTATTAATCATGTTGTTGAGTATAAAAGAGGTAATAAAGTTAATTGAGGCATAAAAAAATGCCACCTTATTTACAAGGTGGCATTATTTGTAACGTTTACTTAGGCTTTAGGTTCAGGGGATAAGTTTTCTTCTTGTCTTAAATACCCGGCTGCTTCTTCGTCATCTTTAGCTATCGCTTGCTGTGTAGGTATAGCACGCGTTTGCTGGTTTAATTGATGTATTTGCGATGCATTACCTAAATCACGCTCGCTGGTGATTGAGGCGATAGATTCACGGTCTTTCAAAAATGCGATAACGTCTTTTTTGATTGCTTGTAATTGGCCTTCGTCTTTATGCATTTCCATAATATGGCGAGGGTGCTCAAGGTTTTTCATACCCGTTGCTGCAAACGTAGTAGAAATAACACGAGATACAATAATCCAAGGAGTTATGCTACTGCGCACTAACGTATTTTCTGAGCGCGTACTATCATGAATACCCGTACCAGTTGATATTTTAGACTCAGTAAATGTGCCTTCACATTTAAAATATACCAATAGTGATTCAAACTGCATTTCAGCAAAAAATAAATGAGCTGTGTTTGTTAGCAATTGCGCAAATGCTTTAATGAGTATACCAATTAGTAATAAGTGAAAGCTTGTCATTAATAGCTCACTAAATTGAACAACATGTTGGTTATTAAATGCTTGTTCAAAGCTATTAATATTTGCCGCATCAATGTAATGGTAAATATTAATAAACGAATACGCTAAAAATACAGTAAACGCCAACGCAACCATATAAAGTAAGTTACCGCTCACTAAAGAAATTAGTCTTGCTAACGAGAAGTTTTTACCTAAATCCATTGAGTGCAATTTAGGTTGAATTTCTTGAATCATTTCACCTTTAAAACCGCCTTTTCCTTCAATTTGTTCTTGAAGCTTAGGGTCTAATTCTCTATAAACTCTATTCGGCACTTCTTTATAACGACGATTAGCCATTACTAAGTTATCAAGATTTATAAAGATTTCGTCTGGATGAACGGATTCTTGCCAGTTTTCACGTAGCTCTGATACTTCAGCTGAAGGTGTCACTGAATTTAAGCGTGCTTTAATCATAATAAAAGCAAGCGCGCAGCTTAGAGTCGCGAATATAATAATTGCTATTAAGTACATTCCAGCATGAAGGCTCGGCAATTGTTCAAGCCAGCTATCTATTTCTTGTTTACTAATGCGTTGCTCTTTCATTAACCATGACATAGACAGGCCAATAGCGATTGGTAGAATAAAAGATAAAGAAATAATTTTAGCGAGTGTACCAGTGCCAAGTGCTTCAATGTTTTTTTCAGCATTTCTAGAAATAGGTTTACCCGTAGAGCGCCACGAAAAAAGCACGTAAAACATTAATATTGCGCTATATACAGGAAATGCTAATTCGCCAGCTTCACCGGTAAAACCAGATAAAGACACAAATGCCACAAGGCCATAAGCAATAAGGGCAACAAGTGTACTTACCCATGAGCCAAATAAGCGCTGGGCAACATTACGAATCGGATAAGGTAGAAATAATAACTTAGGAATTAAGCTGTGAAGTAAACGTGATAAAAAACCATTAGGTTCTTTGAACGTACTATTTTTACGACCAACCAGCATTTCTTCGAGTGATTGTGCGCTGTAGGCTACTTCTTTTTTCTCTTCTTGGGCAGTTGATGCTTCTGATTTACTGTAGTTATAAGCAAGTGATGTAGGGTGATTTCGACCTACAAAATATTTAAGCGTTGCATAAATACCAGAAGATAATGAGCGAATGCCGAATGCTAAAATAAGCATGCCAAACACCATTAAAATCCATCCAGCTGTTGTATCTTCTTTCACTGAGCCCGCAGCAATAACCAGTAAACTAATACCCGCTATAGACTCAATGAGTCCTCTTAATGCTGTTACTTTACCTTCCAGTTTGAAGGGGTTTTTTAGTCCAAGATCAATCGATCCGTAATCAAAAGCCATTGAATTCTCCATTTAAATAGCACCCCACTTGCGGGGGACAAAGTGTAATTAATCTGAACTTAGGATAATAAATCTATCTCAAGTAGTTATTTTTAGCGCTGAGTCCATCAAGTTTAATCGTAATAGACTCGCTGCTGGCGCGTAAGTTCTACCTACTTTTACAAAAACCTAAATAGAATTATTAATATATTAAGTCGTTATAGTTGTTGTTAGTTTTTATTATATATCAATAATCCTGTTCAGTTTGAGGTTATTTTAAAGTGATACATTTTATATTTAGACGCATGCTTTAAATATAATTGGAGGGTAAATGAAGCTAATTTATGTAGATGATAATTTGCCAGGGATCACTCGTAAACTTAAACATAAAGGTTGGCTTTACTTTGATCCAATCGGTAAGCAAATAAAAGAGCAAAATGTGATTGATCGTTTAAATGGATTGGCATTTCCGCCGGCCTATAAAAACGCCTGGTTTTGCCCAGAAGAAAACGGGCATATTTTAGCGACAGGGTTTGATAGTAAAGGGCGAAAACAATACCGCTATCATCCTGAATTTAGAGCGCAACAAGAGGCTAAAAAATATCAAGCATGTGGAGTGTTTGGTAATAAACTTCCTTTATTAAGAGCACGTTTAGAAACAGATTTACAAGGCGATGAGCTTAATATTGAACGTACTTTAGCGGCAGTTGTAAGGCTTATGGATTTAGGTGCGCTGAGGGTAGGTAATGAACGTAATGTAAAGCAGAATAAAAGTTTTGGTGCTACAACATTACGCACACGCCATGCAAAACTCACGGGTAAAAATATTCAGCTAAAGTATCGGGCTAAATCAGGCAAGGAGCGTGAAGTAAATATAACCGATAGAGTGCTTAGCCATGTAATAAAGGACCTACAAGATTTACCCGGCCAGCATTTATTCCAGTATATAAACGAAGGTGAGCGCACAAATGTTACATCAGGTGAAATAAATCAATACATTCAGCAAATAATGGGTGAGGAGTTTAGTGCAAAACACTTTAGAACTTGGCGAGCAAGCGTTATTGCATTCAAACAATTAGCTAAAGCTAAAGGGGCGCTTACTTTAAAAAGCATGCTTGATAGTGTCTCCGAGCAACTCGGTAATACTCCAGCTATAGCACGCAAATCTTATGTGCATCCCGATTTAATTACGCTGTGTAAAGAAGATGAAGATACTCAAACTACGTGGAGAGAGTCCCTTTCATTACCACGAAAAACGAAGTACTTGAGTCGTTATGAGCGCGGCTTTTTAGCTTTTTTAAACGATTAATTGCCATGGCAACTTTACACACTTGGGCATATTAATTACATATTCACTAATCTAATTTATTTACGTATAAAATACGAGTTTTTAAAAATCATTAAATTTCAAAGGGTTAATCTGAAAATTTAATTTGGCATTACCGTTGCACCTCCAGTGTACTACTTAGTGGTAAGTACATAAGCATTTATCAACGATATTTAGCGAGGAGGTACACAGTGAAGAGGTCATTTTCAAATCAAGCGCTTTCTAAAGCAAAGGGTTTTACATTAAAAACTGCATTGTTTATTGGCATGAGCGGCTTATGCTCAGCACCCACTTTTGCTGCGAATGAGCTTGAGAGTGTAGTACTCGCTAACTCTTCACTAACTACTTACAACTCACAAAAGTACATGCAAGCTGATGACAGCTATTACTTTGACCAATATTCAGCCCAGTTAATTGAGCGCACTGAAAAAGCGATTAATTGGTATCAAGAAATAGTTAACAACGGTGGTTTTACACACTTATATAACGACGAATTGCTTGAACTGGGCAGTAATAATAAGCAGGTGAGCTTACTTGCACAGCGTTTATATCAAGAGCGTGACTTAAAAAGTAATGTATGTGACGAAGCTATATGCACGTTTGATAAAGATATAGAGCAAGCTGTTAAGCAATTTCAAAGCCGCCACGGTTTAAAAGTTGATGGCCGAGTAGGTAAGCGCACCTTTGCAACGCTTAACATTCCCGCAAAAGAAAAACTCGATAAATTAAAACTTAACTTTTATAGAATAACTAACTTTGCTGGCGCAAGTGATGAGCAATATGTGTATGTAAATATTCCTGAGTACAGCTTACGATTTATAAAAACTGGCGATGTAAAATTAAAAAATAACGTAATTGTAGGTAAACCAAATTGGGAAACACCTGCATTCAGCGACGAAATAGAAAAGTTTGTAGTTAACCCTGAGTGGCGTATACCCACTTCAATTGCCACCAAAGAAATTGCTCCAAAGGTAGCCGAGGATCCTGACTATCTTGTAAAAAATAATATTGAAATTAGAAAAAACAGTTACCTAGATTCGCAAACTGTTAATCCTAACAATATTGATTGGGGTTCTATTAAGCCGTACCAATTTGATCACTTTTTAGTAAAACGTGCTGGTGAAGAAAATCCTCTAGGAGAAGTTAAGTATTTATTCCCTAACGCTGAAGCAATTTATGTTCACGATACACCAGCTAAGCAGCGCTTTAGCCAATCAAATCGTGCTTTATCGCATGGCTGTATAAGGATAGAAGAACCCTTTTCGTTAGCGCGTGAGATCATTAAGCACGAAGGAGAGGCACAAACACTCAGTCATATTGATAGCGCACGTGACCAAAATAGTACTCAAACGTTTCATTTAGATGAGCCTCTTCCTATTCATTTAGTCTATTGGACTGCATGGGTTGATGAAAACAAACTGGTTAACTTTAGAGATGATATTTATAAACGTGATAAAAAAGCACTTTTAAACAATAGTAAACAGTCGGTAATTGCTGCTTTGTTAAAAAATAAATAATGAGAGGGGTTATGCAATTTATTCATTATATTTCTATCGCCATATTCACACTTATATTTAGCAACAGTGTATTTGCTGAAGCGCCTGTAAAGGCTGCGCATCAAGTGGTTGATATAAAAAATAAAGCTAACTTTGAAGATGCAGAATTTAGTCTAAAAATTAACGATATAGTTATGCCGTACTCAGTGTTTTCGGTATTCGTAATGCCCCAAGAGCAGGTTGAGTTTGAAGTGCTATTTGCGCAATCAAAAAATTCCTACACGCTAATTAATACCCAAGGGAACTCGAAGCTTACAGACACCAACCGCTGGCAATGGCAAGCTCCCAAAGAGCCTGGTTTAACAACGGTAATTATTGAGTCGCCCGATAAAAAACAGCGTATGAAAATCAACGTTTTTGTAAAAGTACCCGCAAGCTACGTTGAAGGAGGAAAGCTCAAGTATTACCACATTGGCCACTACCCTAAATCTTCACAAATTAAAGACACTTCACACTACATAGTGCCCGATGGCTTTGTTAAGGTGACGCCTGAAAATGAAAACGTAAAAATTTCACCTCACTTTTCACTAAAAGAGTTTGTTAGTAAGCAGCGAAGTAAGCACCCAAAGTATTTATTTTTACAAAATAAGTTGCTACTTAAACTAGAAAAAATACGTAAAGAACTCATTTTAGAAGGTATACCTGTTAGTAACATGGTGGTTATGAGCGGTTATAGAACTCCGTACTACAACAAATCAATTGGCAATGTAAAACTTAGCCGACATGTCTTTGGTGATGCTGCCGATATTTTTATAGATAACGATGGCAACTACCGTATGGATGATATTAATAATGACGGTAAGCATTCAATTGGTGATGCTAAAGCGATGGCCGATATAGTGGAGTCGTTAGCTAGACGTGAATCATTTAAAGGTTTACTAGGTGGTTTGGGTATTTATGGGCCTAAGTCGCACAGAGGCGCATTTATACATGTTGATACGCGTGGTTTTAAAGCGCGTTGGGTGAGTAAATAGTTATATTAATAAATATATTAGCGCAAATATCACCTAGCATATTTAAAAAGTGCTGGTAAAACTCATATTACCAACACTCTTTGAGACAAGCTTATCAAAAGCTAATAGCATTAAGATAACAAGGCCCATGTCATTAAGATGCTAAATGCGTACGATTCGCTAAAGTTAATTTGGCGGACATTAAAAATATCTGAAAATAAACGATTCCAAATTTCGTTAAATAACTTTGATAAAACTAACGTACTAGCGATCCATATCGCTAAAAGTAATGTCGTTTTTACAATCAAAGAGTCAATATACATATCTATAAGGGCATTTGATTCGTGTGTACTTCCTACTTCAAAATTAGTCAATGCAAAAACAAAGCTTATAGCCCATAAGGCTATTGTGGCTAAGATATTAAAACGTGTTGTAATTCCTTTTTCCATTTAAATACTTCCTTTGATAATAAGTTTTTATTACATAGATGTTGTAGTTAATTTAGTCTGTATAGTTCCCATTAAATGCACTACATGCTATTGCAGCATAAACGTTTCGTATTCTAAATCTTCAAACTGTTTTGAAAGCCAAAACAATCCCACTACTGAGGTAATAATAGTTGCTAATGCAAAGCCGTAACCATAAAACTGCGGCCCAAAAGTGATTGATAGCAAAGTTAAAACAACGTTTATTACCAAAAATAGCCCCGCTAAAAACAGGACGGTTGAGCGTTTATCTAAATAAAACAAAATATTTAAAATAGACAAAAATATAACTTGTACACCCACACCAACTACATCAATAAATAAAAGCGTTTTATAGTTTGGATCAATACCAATAAAGGTAAGTATTTGCTCGCCCCATAATAATAAGCAGGCAACGGTAATACCTTGAATTTTAAATATATCGTATAAACCGGCACGTGCAGTTTGGATCATGTTGTCTTTCAATATATAGATCTCCTCAAGAGGTGAGCCTTTACGAATAGCGGTGTAAAAACGGTCGTACTCTTCTACAAAGTCGGTTTCCATTTTTACTAAAAATACTGCCATACCGGGAATAATAGACAAATAGGCTAAAAATATAGGTAAGTCGTAAATTGGGCTAGCTCTTAACGTGCCAATAATTTGAATTGATGTGCTTGGCGAATACCAAAAAATGATTTTATCAGCCCATACACCAATGTTATAAAACAGACCACAAAAGAATAGGCTGTAATACACTTTTTTATTGCTTAAAAAGTCAAAGCTTATAAGTTTTTCACCGGGATAACGGCGAATAATCATAAACAAAAAGCTAAAAAAGAGCAGAGCTTCGCCTGCAAAAAACGCAAAAAATAAGCCATCTAACTGCCAGTCTCTTAATAAGTATGCAAGTAATACCATAAAGGCGTAACCACTTAGCATGGTTATTAAAATTAACCGGTACTCTTTCATACCCGATAGAAAAATAGCGCCAAGCCACTGATTACATAAGCTTACAAAGGCACCTAAAATTATAATCTTAGTAACAACGGGTATAGGGATCATAGGCCAAACCGCTAAGCCGACTAATAGCGCGGCTATTGTTGTTACAAGTTGTGCCCCGAGTAGGTTAGGGAGTACTTTTGCCTCTTCTTTTTGAAAAAGTAAATCGGCAATAAATCGAGTTAATAATAACTGCAAACCCCCCGTTAAAATAAGTGAAGCGGCCATCATGTAGGTAACGAGTGTTAAAAACTGAATGATAAGTACTTTAGGTAATACAATGCCTAAACTTAAAATACCAATGAGCATGAGCGCTACAATAGAAAGCAACCAAGGGCCCGAGCCTATTAAGCCCGCGTAGCCGTATGCTTCAAAAACTGAGAGCAGGGTATTTTTTTTGAGAATTTTTCGTATCTCAAAACCTATTCCGGCCATGCCATTGTATCCTTATAAAGTTTATCGTAACGGGCAAACATGTGGCTCTCGTCATAAAATTTTTGTACGCGGTCTAGGCCGCTTTGTTGATACTCAAGCCAAGTTTGCTCATTTGTTAGCATGTTTGATATTTGCTTTGCTGTTTCGCTCGGAGAAGCTATTGAGACAACTTCACCGGCTTTACCTAACGCCTTATCTTCATCAGTTCCGCCTTCTATTATTTCACGGCAAGAGCCCACATCACTAGCAAGTACAGGAACACCTGCTGCCATGGCTTCTAAAAGCACTAAAGGTTGCGCTTCCGAAATAGAGGTTAAAGCTACAATCCCGAGTTTTGGTAAGATTTTGGTAATATCTTGCATACCTAAAAATTTAACATTATTTTGTAAATCAAGGCTGGCTACAAGTAATTCACATTCATTGTAATATTGTGGATCTTCTTCAAAGGGGCCAATGATCCAGCCTTCTACTTCTGGCAATACCGACTGCGCTTCTTTAATCGCACGTATGAAGGTTTTAATATCTTTTATAGGCACTACGCGTCCAATTAATCCAACAATAGGTGGGATGTGTTTTGGGCGCTGCTCAAGCGCTTCAATAAAACGTACTGTTTTAATGCCGTTAGGAACTACGAATGCTTTTTCTGGTGCGGCACCATCTTTTATTTGGCGTTGCCTATTACCGTCGTATAGCGAAATGATTTTATCGGCTTCTTGATATGTTGTTCGGCCAATTTGCTCAAAAAAGCTGATCCACATTCGGCGAATAAAGCCCATCTCGGTATTTAAGTTTTTACCTAGGGTTTGTTCAGACTCTTTGATCCAACTGGCTTGAATAAGATCTATTTTTCTCTCTTTGGTGTAAATACCATGCTCGGTCAACAAAAAGGGAGTATTACTTATTACACTGGCACCAGATCCTAAAATACCCGCATACCCGGTAGATATTGAGTGAATAAGTTTAACTTTAGGGAGCCCTCGTGCAATTTCGGCTATTTTAAATAACGGTTTATATAAATTGCGGTATGACCAAAAGAAGTCAATAAAAGAGGATTCATCACAAAAAGTTGAATAGTAATTAGTGAGTACTTGCCATGAAGATTCACTATATAAAAAGTCGGCTTCGTTAATGCCATCTTTTTTAGCTAAAGTTTCAAATGCAAACTTTAATAATTCAGTCGGAATTGGCTCGTTACAATCTCTAAAATAATTTTGCAGTTGCTGCCAAAAATCAAAGAGTTCTTTTTTATATTTAACCCCGTGCTTAGCTTTTATTTCAGAAGTGTCATTTTGTACTAAATAATGAACATGCAGCTTGGTAACGTTTTCAGGCAAAGTATATTGAATTTCACCATAATGCTCAGGCGCTCCACCTATAAAAACAAGCTCAAAGTTATAATGAGGTAACCCTTCAATTATTTGATGAACCCAGCTAGATACACCGCCACGCACATAAGGGTAAGTACCTTCTAAAAGCAGTAAAATGTCTGCATTTTTGTTACTCATGCCAATACTCCTGTAAATGACGTAATTCACTGCCCTTAGGTTGTTCTGGGAGTTCTTTTAAGTAGCGTTTACAGTCGTCAAACTTATTCATACAAAAGGCAACTTCGGCTTTATAAGGGAGAACATGACGCCTTGCCATGCCCGACTCAGTTGCTTTGAGTAAATACTCATGGGCTATTTCGTATTTGTTTAAGGCTAAAGATATACGCCCTAAAAATATAAAGGTTGCAGGTGTTTTTACGTGCTCAACACTTTGCTGTGCAAGTGCTTCTGCTTTTTCTAAAACGTATTTTCGAAGCGCACCTTGGGCTAAACCTAAGTAGCTAAGTTCCCAATAAAGTTCGGCTAGTTGTTTTTGTAAATTACTTAACTTTGGTTGCTTAGTCGTAATGGCTATTTCTTGCTGGTACAAACTGATTTTTTCGTTGAGTTTGGCTTCTTTACCATCAAGGGTTGAGTAGGCGAGTAGGCGAATATCATCCTCTAAATCTTTAAGTGCTAGCTTTAAAATAGGAATAGATTGTGAGTCACTCATGTGACGAGCTGCCATTACTGCACTTAAACGTTTATTTGGTTCACTCGCGTGCTTTAAAATAGCTTTTAGCCCGCCCATAGAATAGGTCGGGTTTGCTGATATTGCTTTAGCCTCAAAAGGAAGCTCAGGTATTTTATGCTCTTCAATTTCTATGTCATCGTTTTTGAGAGGTTTACACAGAGCAAATGTAAGCGCTACTACAACGCCAATAATTCCAAGTACAGGTAATGTAAATAATAATAAAAACATGAGCAAAAAAGAGCTATAAGGAGTGGTTTTGTATTTTTTAGGTATAAAAACATAGCTAACAATAGCAAAAAAGATGCTAGCAAAAGCGTGTAATAATATAGCTAAAAACCAGTTAGGTGTTTCCAGTACTTCTATTAGTGCAAAGTACTGACAGATACACCCTAATATAGCTGCTACAATAATTATAATCATGAAAGTGAAACCAATCTCTTTATGTCATCTGAGCTTATAGGCAGAGCGAGTTGCTGTTCAATAACTATATCGATTTCAGCTAAGGTGTTACCTGTACGCTCTTTGCACCAAGTGTTCACTCGGGCAATAAATCCTGCTTTTTCAAGTTCATCAGCCAATGGCATTAATAGCAGTAATATTTGATTTTTATCATCATATAAGTAAATGTCTAAACCACGACGAGCTTCACTTAAATAACTCATAAGTTGAGTTGATTTATCAGTAATATTGTTGGCTTTGATTTTCAGTAACTGCGATGGAATGTTGTATCGTTTGGCTTCTTTATTCGCGCGTTTAATTTGACGAATAAAGTACGGAGATTCCTCATAGGTCATTACTGGATTTGTTATTTCATGGCGCAGCAGGTCGCCAATATGTCCTGCCATTACAGCAAGTAATGTAAGAGTCGTATTTTTGAGCGCAAAAAATTGTATTCTTTCAACCAAAATAACGCCGTAAATAGTATTATTTACGTCGATAAGGGGAATTGCTATATGGTATTTGCTTGTACCCGATGCCGCTTTTTCGTCTTTTACCGATACTAATTCTTTTTCTTCAATCATCGCTAATATAAGAGGATCATCTACAGTTACTTGACTCATGTTGCCGATAGAGGCAAGTGGTGGTTCTAAAACGGTATCGTTTTCAACTTTATATAAACCCGCCCTTTCAAGTGAGCCATACTCAACAAATAAATCGATTATTTTTTGCGCTGCACTATCAAGTCTTCTTTCTTTTAGTCGCCCGATAGTGGTTCTTACTGCTTGTAGTGATTCGCGCAAACTTAAAGTATGGCCCGCTAGCATTTGCTCAATTCTATCGTGAGATGAATTAATTAAATGATATTGACGAGTAAAGGTTTCAAGGCGGTCGGTTACGTATTCGAGCTGAATACTTTGCTGTTGATTAGTACGCTCCCACACATCTCTAAATTCGCCAGTGATCATAATTACAATAATGTAGCCAATCATGGCGTTAATATTAAAGTCGCTTTGCGATGATAAAATATTTGCTTGAAGTAAAAAAAGTTGGCCAACAAGCAAACATAAAATACTAATAAAGCCTTTTGAAAAGCCATAACGTAGAGAAACTAAAAGTGGGCCAAGTACAGGCCACGAGAAACCTCCCTCAGTCCAAAATGGGTCCTCTGCGTTAAATAATACAGGCAGCCCTAAAGCAAGCGCGGTAAATATAAATACCTCAGCCCATATTTGTAGCTCAGGAACGTCTCTTGGTCTAAGGAAATGTGTTTTCACTCACTAACCTCTATATAAGAAATTAAATCGGCAATCACATCTTGTGCTGTTGCTGCAATGCTATCGCGACCCCAACCACTTTTAGCAATAGTTCCCGTCCAAATTGGCGTTGTTTGCCCGTTAACTGTGAGTGATAAGGTCAGTGCTACAACAGGCTCACCATCAAGACCTGCTTTATAGCGCCACTCTTCAATGCTACCTGTTAGTACATAGTCAGCTTGTTGAGTGCTTAACCATTGCATAGCATTGTTTAAACGGTATTGATCGTCCAGTGGTGGAAGCTCTTTAGTGTTTTCGCGAGGAGCGCGTATAAGAGTTGGCAAGTTATTTTGCTGCCAAATACTGGCTAAAATATCTTCAGCACGTTCACCAGCAAGCGGTGTTTGAGCATGATTAACTAGTGGCATAAGTGCCACTGTTTTTGAAGGGCTAAGCTCTACATCATCAGCAACTCTGCTGGTGGTACAAGCAGATAATAGTAATACCAAACACGGTATAATTAAACGAAACATACTCTCTCCTAACATTAAAAATGTACGTAATAACCTAATTGTAATTGTGTATCTGAGTTACCCACTTTATTACTACTTTGGTAACCCAGCTGTAATTTAAATAAATCATCGCCTAGTACAGACCAACCAGCACCACTTGAAACAGATACATCTACTGTATCGTTAAGTGTTTGATAGCCAGTACTTATATCAAATAGCCACGAAGGATTTGCACCTAAATAAGGCGGCTCTAACGAACCTGTTGAAGCAAAAGACGTGCCTAGTGCAAAGCGTCTAAATGGTTGAAGATCAACTATTAGAGGCCTTGTTTCTGTGTTTATTAACGCATTTACACGCTCAAAGTCTTGCCATTGCGCACTAAAGTAAGCGTTCCAAATTGGGCGGTCTTTTAAAATGCTGTACTGATAACGCGCGTTATATTCTTGGCCATTAATGAGTGAGCTACCATCGTTTCTTCGAGAAAATGACATTGCCGCAGCTGAAAGCTGCACATTTTGTCTATTATCAATGTTGTAGTTAACATAGGCCGTGGCTTTATCTAGCTGAGCATAGCTAAGTAGCGCTTCTGATTGGCGGTTTTCAACATTATATTCAAGTTTTAAACCTACCTGAGTACGAGAATCCCATTGATAACGAGAATCAAGACTAAGACCTTGGCGGCTGACTAAGCTGCCTTGGTGGGAGTCAATTTTTGCATCAAAATACCAACGACCAAATGTCATTTTATCTTCTATGGCAAACAGTAACCCGTTGTTATCAAGGTTTTGCTGATTGCTCAAACTTAATTTCCATTGCCCATTAGCATAAGGGAAATAAACATTCACATCATACTGACTGCTATTTAAACCAGCCTCTGGCGATAGGTTAATTTCAAGCGCTCTAAAGTAGGATGAGCGTGCATTTCTAAGTAAACTCAATTGTGATTCGTCAAGCTCACCAGTCAGCTCTTCATACCAGCGCTGCATTGTTGCGTATGGCTGCTTTAAATAGAGTAAGGCGTTGAGCTCATCTAATTTGCTTAGTGAACCTTCGGCTATAAGTTGTTTTGCTTTATTAAACTCGCCATTCGTCATATAAAGTTGTAGTTTTTGCCATGGCTCTAATTTTTGTGCAGCCCTGCGCGCTAACCACCAGTTTGTTTGAGGTTCACCAATAGTGTCGGGCGCAAGTTCTTCCATTGTGTTTAATTGCATTAAATGAGGAACCGCCATCGCGCCCGCCCAGCGAAACATTAAGCCTCTGTATGCATATTTATCTTTAGGTAAGTGTTGCAGTAAATAGTGATTAAGTTCAGCAGCATTTGCATAATAACCAAGTTGTTTCATTACATCGGCTAAGTTAACCAGTGTTGTTAAATCACTTGGCTCTGCAATGGCCAATTTACGCAAATAAAAGTAGGCACTGTTATATGACTTTTCATAAATAGATAAGCTAGCTAAGAGCTGCGTCCACGCATAGGAAGTATCGCTTTGAGAATAGCGCGTTAAAATGCGGCCAATCATTACAGTGTCGTGCATTTGCAGCGCTAACCAACCTTGTGCAAGTACAACATCAGGGTCATATTCACTTAATTTAGCAGCGCGGTTTAGGGTTGTATAAGCTGAATTTAAATCACTTTGATTTTGATACCAATTTGAAAGAATTAACCAAGCAGGGTAGAGGGCTTTATTATAGCGTTGCTTATCAAGTTCAGCGTGAATGCGTGCAACTGATTTAGCGTCATTTACTTGTGTGCTTAATAATGCAATTTGAATCAGTTGACGATCAGTCTGCGATTCACTTTTCCATAAATAATCAAGAAGCTCTTGAGGCCGGCCTTCAAAGCGTAATTGTTGGTAATGTAGCATGTCGCCTACGCTTAAAGGACTTATTTTTTGTAGTTGTTCTAATGCAAACAATTCGTGGGCTTTGTCGTTAACTCGCATAGCCATGTCTACATTGGCGCTCCAAAACTCATCATCAGAACTTTGTTGCTTGCTTTTTAGTACTTGCATAGCACTTGTGAAGTCGTCTTCTAGCCAAAAAGCACGTGCTATCCAAAGTAAGTCCTCTTCACTTTTAGGTCCTTTATATGTAGGCCATAAAGCTCTTAATGCTTTTAAATTACCGGTGTCGTGAAGTACTTTCGCTTTCCAATATTGCGATAAGGCACTCCTACCATTTATTTGTTCAAAACGCTCAATATTATTTAACTCTTGCTTTGTATTACCTATAAATTCATTGGTTTTCATCCAATTAGTAAAACCACTACCTTTCAGCTTTCTATTTTGGGCTTTATATTCGTATATGTCATTGGCATCTTGGTATAAATACAATGCAGTTGCATCGTTAATACTATTAGTAAGCATTGCAGGAGTTACAGCTCTGTTTGACATTAGCCATGTAAACTCTTTGAGCGCTTCTTTAGGCTTATTTTGCCAGCGCTTTACTTTCCAGTTAAGTAAACGTAGTTCTTTGTCATTTGGAGTTTGTAGTAATAACTTGGCGAGTAATTGCTCAGCCCCTTTTGCATTGCCATTGGCTAAACGTAGGTGCATTGCTTTTGTTAAGTAGTCGGTGTTATTTGGCTCGGTCTTTAATAACTTCTCAATTGCTTGAGCCGCGTCCTCTGTGTTGCCAGCTAAGTTAGCTAAATAAAGTGTACGCTCAATGTTGGCTTTATCACCATAGGTTTCCCACCATGCGTAAGCTTGTATCGGATTATTCGCCCCAAGTGCAGTTTCAATTGCTTTGACTGCAATGTCAGCATTTATGTTTGCTTTATAAATATCGAGTGCTTTATTTGGTTCGCCTGCGCTTAACCAGTAATCGGCTGCAATGAGTGGCTGCTTGTTTTTTTGATAATACTGAGCAACTTTTGCGTTTAGCCCAACTGCTTTGGCAATAGCCAGTATTTGTTCGTTCCAGTTTTTATGGACACTTATTTTTAAAGATAACTCTTCAAAGCGATCGTCAACTTTAGCACCGCTTGCTAGCCATAATGAGTAAAGTAGCTTTATTTCAAGAGTTGCTTTACGCTCACCTCTAGGTAGTTTTTCAAGCTCGTTAGTCGCTTGCGAATACTCGCTAAGCTCTATATGTAGCTCAACTAATTTTGCGCGTAGCTTTTCGTTGTTTGGCTCTGTGTTAAGCGCTGCATTAAGGTACGATTTTTCAAAAGTATAATCTTGTGAAAGTGCATCATCTTCAAAAAATAAGGTATGGGGGAATAATGCATATAGTGCAAAACAACTTACAGCTAATATAGCTAATATTGTTTTTATAGAAATTAACTGAGGGCGCTTTTTAGCATTCATTATCGAGCAGCTCCATTACAGTTAAGGTATCCATAAAATTGACCTTTTGGTAGATTAAAGTGCGTTACATTAGAGCGTGTTACCCCTTTAAACTGCTTACCTAAATTAGATACGAATTCGCAAGATTGTGCATTAATTAAATCAAGTGAAGCAGGTACCCACGCTTTAAAGCTGACAGGGCCATTAACTTGCCAGTTATCAATAACTACATTCGCTGATGCTAAATAAGGTTTTTTACTATTTTGGCTGTGATCAAAACTTAGGCGAGCTATGTTACTAATAATATGTATGTAGTCACCTTTTTCAGTAACGCCTGATACACCCTCACTTTGAGCAATGTTTGGCATATCAAAATCAGTAGGAATTCGTAAAGTGCGAATATATTTCGAGCTAAATAACCATTCATTATTACTGTTTTTTGCTAGCGCAGAAAAGTAAAAGTCTTTTGCTACTTTTGCGTAATGGCTCAAATGTACCGGTGTATTTGGTCTTGCTAAAACATAATCTATATTATGTTTGAGGGCATCTAAACCAGCAAGAACCTCACCAGAGTAAAAGTGATAATAAATAGTGTAAGGTTTTAGCCTATATGGTTTTTCTGTTATTTCAAACGTTTCGGTTAAGCGTCTAAAGCCGTAATAAGGACCATGCCATAGGTTTGTATATACGTTTTCATTTAATATGGGGGCGTAAATTTGATACAGCAAATCTCGCTCTGGTCTGCCTATTGGTGATACATGTGTAAGGCTTGGGTTATCGGCATTTACATCAGTATTACCGCCATTAACGTTTAATACGCCTGCATCACGGGCAAGCTCAAGCGCTTTAGGACCGGGAGTTGCATCGCCTGACCACAAAATCATTACTGTTTTTTTATTTTTAGGTGTGAGCTTTTCATCAATGTACTTTATCGAATCGGTGATTTCTTTTTTTAGGCTGATTGTGTTGTAGCCAGGTACATCAAGGTGAAAACCGTAATCAGTGTCATCTTCATTTATTTTTTTTCGCCCAGATAGCGCTGTCCAAAAATAGGGATGACTATAAGTATGCGAAGCAATTTCTACATAAGGTAAATTAAAAATACTACGCGCAATATCTTCAAGTTTGGCGCTTTGTTTAGCGTGAATACCGCCTTCTTCAATGTCAGCTTGGATCACTGATGACGTTAAAGGCAGCTTATAGCGTTTAATTATCTCATCGCGAATTACTTCTGCTGAATAGGGTTTGCCTTCGTAATGGGCAACACTTGTAAATCCATCCCCATCAATATGCAGTGTAAGCATTCGCCTGCCACTTTCAGTGGTTGTATCTGGCACTAATATAGGCGGTAGGCCCATTGCTTGAGTAAGCAATGTACGCGGGTCAATAACCCATTTGCTGCCTTCCATCGGAAATGTGTCAATTAACCAAGGAGCGGCCACGACAGCACCATATTTAGTTTTAGCCGCTTGTACAATACTTACATTATTAGCAGACTTTATTGTTATCAGAGCGGTGGCTTCAGTAACTAACTTAATCATGTATGGTTTAACAATTGGAGGCGGTGTTGTGGACTCCCCTTTAAGCCAAGGTACAAAGATATCTTGTTTGTATGGGCCTTGAGGTAGTATGTTTAACGATTCAATACCTAAGCTTAATAGTAATTTACTTGATTGTGGTAACTCGCCTAAAATGAGTTCTGGTACAAGACCTAAATTAGCTTCAAGCCAATTAGTAAGTGTTGGTGTGTAAAACGCATCGCTTGTGGTCCACGAGATAATACCTGCATGTAAGCTAGGATCAACCAAAGGTAAGTCGCGCTTTGCCATATCTATGTAGTCAGGTATATATCCCAAATACTCAATCATGGTTGCTAGTTTTAAATGTACGGTTGTGTAAATGAGTGGTTTTACATTACTGTTGTACGGAATTAGAATACGCCTTGGTACTGGTGATATGGTTGATGTACCCCATGTTTGCAAGTGCCCATCCGTTACCCAAGGTGTAAAGCCAGCTTGTTTTATTTTTTGTGCCATCGCAAGACGGTTATCAGGCTTTGCATAATCAATTACTTGTACTTTAAAACCTAAGTTTTGTGCTGTTTTTAGTTGTGCACTTAGCCAAGCTTGATCGTTCTTGGTGGTTAGTTTGTAGCTATCATTAGTCGGGTTATAATGGCTATATAAACCTTCCGCAACTAAGTCATTGGCTAATTCGGACAGTTTAGGTAATAACTCAAAGCCGCGGTTAAGAATAAGATGCTTATTAAACTTACCAGAGAGATTTTTTATAATTGCAACTAAGCCATCTTGCTGATCTGATTTACTGTGCTTGTCATCTAAAAGTTGATAGCTGTCTAGCGTATCTAAAAATAAACCACTGAAACCACGCGCTTTTAAAGTAGCTGCGCGATCTTGCATTTGTTGTTGCCAATGCGTAGATGTTAAATCGGCAATGTGACTATTCCAGTTAGGGTTAACTGAAAGTGAAGACTCACTTTTATTAAACGATTCACCTACACTTAAATAAGCATAAACAGCTATGTTACGCTGTTTGAACCAATTAAGTTCGTGCTCAGTCACAAGGTCAGGCTGGACGACAACACGAGAGTAAAAAGTCATTTCGGCTAATGGCATCGGCGCTGAGTAGTAAAAAGCGATACTATTGTTTACAGGCGTTGAGAATGCATGAGTAGACACTAAAAGTGCAAGGTATAAAATATATTTCATTAATAATTCATTTTCATTAGATTATAGCTGTAACTCAAAGTGACGTATTCCGATTTAATGCTAGTTATTTGGTGTTAGTAATATAGGGTTGTTATATGTTAATAAAACGTTTATGTGTATATTCATTATTTAT
This sequence comes from Pseudoalteromonas sp. FUC4, assembly GCF_008370255.1. Classification (GTDB taxonomy): domain Bacteria; phylum Pseudomonadota; class Gammaproteobacteria; order Enterobacterales; family Alteromonadaceae; genus Pseudoalteromonas. The sequence goes on from NZ_SEUI01000005.1 coordinate 99,140, forward strand.
ATGAACCTAAAATCTATACTAACATGGGTAATGCGCAAACTCATTACATAGGGATTAATTAGCCGCTTTAATACGCCATCAAATTAAGTTTAGATCAATCCTGTCATTAGAATTTTAAATCTATTATGAGAGGGTGGGAAATTATACATTAATTAATACGAAGGTCTCAGTGTTTTTAGTGTCAAAATACCTACCTTGCAACTATAATATCTGCCAATTGAACAATGGTATGAGTTTACTCCCACCAACCTTGTTTTTATTTACTTTGCTTTAAATCCAACAAAACAATGTAAACATTCGAAATTTAATTTTGGCTATTGTCCTATATATGCATTTATACACTCTGGAGAAACAATGAGTAATTTAAGCTTGAAAAACAAACTGTTGTTATTAGCTATTTTGCCCCTAATGCTACTTTTGATTAGCTTAATGCTGAGCTCTTATTATTTAGAGAATAAAAATCAGCAACAAAATTTTGAATCATTTCAAACTAAGCTGATAAGTGACAAGCAAACGTTATTAAGTACCGAAATTGAAATTGCTAGCAAAATTGTTCGCTATCAATTAGAAAATGGCTCTGAGCAGGATGCTAAAAACGCTTTAAGAGACTTAACGTTTGGCCAAGGTGGTTATTTTTTTATATATGATACAAATGGCGTTAGTGTTTTTCATGCATTATTAGGTGATGCTATTGAAGGGCAAAATAAAATAGGGATGACTGACCCTAACGGTAAAAAAATTATAGTGGGTTTACTGGAGCAAGCAAAAAAAGGCAGCGGGGCTTTTAACTATCATTTTCAAAAACCAAATACCACAGGTCTAGTTGAGAAAATGGGCTACGCAGCAATGATCCCCGGCACAAACTGGATGATTGGCACTGGTGCATATATGGATGATATAGACGCCGAATTAGTTAAATACCAAACGACAATGCAAGAACACATGAATGATAAAGTAATGACCTTATTATTAATTGCTTTATTTTGGGTTGTTTTAACAATTATATGTGCGTTAATTGCCGCAAATACAATGGTAAAACCAATACAGCGTATGGCGCAAAGCCTTGACGATATTGCCAAAGGTGAGGGCGATTTAACTAAACGTTTAGACATTGATACTAACGATGAAATAGGCCAACTTGGCGAAGCATTTAATATGTTTGTAAGTAAGTTACATGGCATTATTGCTAATGTGGTTGATGTAACACACGATGTAAAAACAGCTTCTGGTGATATAAATACACAAACACGATTAATTGAAGACAAACTACTTAATCATAATCACGAAACAGACTTAGTCGCGACAGCAATTACCGAAATGTCAGCTACTTCTCATGAGGTGGCTCAAAATACAAACCAAGTGGCAGAGTCAACCCAAGCGGCAACGCAAGAAGTTGCTAAAGCGCAAGAGTGTGTTGATATTTCACTCAGTGAAGTGTCAAACTTAATGGGAGAAATTAACCTAGCTGCTGAACAAGTTGATTCACTCAGTGATCAATCTAAAAAGATTAATAGCGTACTAAGTGTAATTGGTGGAATTGCTGAGCAAACAAATTTACTTGCACTTAATGCTGCAATAGAAGCTGCGCGAGCAGGTGAGCAAGGCAGAGGGTTTGCTGTTGTTGCTGATGAAGTAAGAAGCCTAGCAAGTCGTACTCAAGTTAGCACACTAGAGATTAGCGAAATGTTGAGTGAGCTACATAATTTAGTATCAGATGCAGTTGCTGCAATGCAAGCGAGTCAAAATAGTTGTAATCGCTCTGTTGATTCGTCTCGTGCTATTTCAGAAAGTTTAGGCGCGGTAACAAGCTCAGTTAGATCAATTAACGACATGAGTACGCAAATCGCAACAGCAGCGCTGGAGCAAAGTAGCGTTACAGAAGAAATAAACCGTAATGTGTTTGCCATTCAAGAAATAGTTAATGAGTTGACTATTTCAAGCAAAACCACCTCTACAGTAGGTCAGCATTTGGCTGCGCGTGGTGAAAACTTAGGCCAGCTTGTTGGTCAGTTTAAAATTTAACAAAGCTTGAAGCTCTACACTAAAAGCCGCTAATAGCGGCTTTATTTTTGTGGGCGATTTTTTGTAAAAATTATTGAATTTTTCGTATGCGTTAAGGTCTATCAGCATGCAAATATACCTATACAGTGAAATAACCATGCAAAACATGCCATCAATTAAACGTTGTACTCGAGAAGAGTTAGCGCCAGAACAAGATTTGGGGCGTTTAGTCTCTTTTTTACGTTCGAGATTAGCCATTCATGTTGATGCCAAGTTACTCCCTATGGACTTAACTTCAGCGCAATATATTGTGGTTGTACTACTTGCGAGAGAGTCGGTTAATACGCTTGCAGGACTCTGCGAGTATATGGTTTATGACCGTGGCGCTATGAGCCGCTTACTAAACAGACTTGAAGAAAAAGGACTCATTATTAAAACGCAATGTGAGTTTGATAAGCGCTCAACTATTTTGTGTTTAAGTGAAAAAGGTAAAGCGCTTTGTCCTGAAATTATGCCTGTAGTGAACGAAGTCTATGCGCAAGCATTAAATGGTTTTTCAGAGCCAGAAAAAAACCAAATAATCGACTTACTATTCAAAGCTATAAATAATCTTGATTTACTGCCAGACTCGCCTCAAAAGTAGATTATCAATAAAATAGCGATACTGTTTCAATAGAAAGTTAGCGTGCTAATTAGTTGATCTGATTGTGCGCAGAATCTAACTTTGATAATATAGTTGCCTAGGCAATTAAAGTTATCATCTTGTTAGGTTTGTTATGATTGAAAATAATTTGTTAGTACAATTACAGCAGCAATATCCAGAACATACTTTTATGCAACAACACTTAAGTGTTGTCCATAAGGGACGTTTTGCTAACGCGATTGTGTATCGATATAAAGATAATGAATTTGATTTAATTGTTAAAGATTTTAGCCAAAGTCCGTGGTTTATCCGCAAAACATTTGCACGTATGTCGGTAAATCAAGAGTATAAAGGGTTGAGCCGCTTAGCTGAGCTTGATGCAGTTGCTAACCGCTTTTGTAGATTGTCGCCTATAGCGGTTGCTTATAACTATATTGAAGGCACGCCACTGCGCGCTTTAATTCATGAAGACAAAACACTACCTGTTAACTTTTTTAGTGAGCTTGAGCGTCAAGTAGCAAAAATGCATCGCAAAGGCATCGTGCATTTAGACTTGCGTAATATGGGTAATATTTTATGCGGCGCAGACGGTAAACCTTATTTTATAGATTTTCAGTCCACTATTAGCTTTTCTCGTTTTCCACGTTGGTTGCAACGCTTTATGCGAGGGTCTGACATGTCAGGTGTATATAAAGCATGGAATAAATTGGGTGAGCAACCTCTGCCACAAAAAAAGCAAGACTATTTAGAGCGCTTTAATCACGTGCGTAAACGCTGGATTTTTAAAGGTTACCCAATACAACGTGGCTATGCGTGGGGCGCTGCACTTATTACTCAATTTGTAGATTCTGACTTGGTACGAAATATTACTGATAGACTTTAATTTCAAGCATAAACCGTAATTTAAAAACACCTAATTCATTGTGTGATTTTGCCCATATTAGCCTAGCTAATATGGGATTTTTTTATTTTAAGTAATCCCTTTGGTTTGCTTACTTGTTGTTTAATCGCTCAAAAACAATTCCTTTTACTGTTTTTTTAATTTTTTAAAATAAATATTAGTACTGCATTTAGTTTGCCCATACAATGCGCAAAAATAGCCTGCGCATGCTTAATAAGTTCACGTTTTTCTGTAATTTTTTATTGTTCAAGTAGACTATAAATAATGTGCGCTTTTAAATTTTAAGGTTTTAAAATGATTGAGTATCCGGTAGACCAACTCCCACAGCTCATAAATGATTTATTGCAATGCGATACAACAGAACGCAAAAATAAATTATTAGCAGATGCGCAGTTAACGCTTTCAACAGAGCACCTGTCATTACTTTTTGAGGCGATACCAAAAGAACAACGACTTGAAATTTGGCAGTTACTTGATGAAGACACGCAACACGAAATTTTTGTTAATTTAAGTGAAGACAGCTGTTTATGGTTATTGCAAACACTTGATGACGTTGATGCATTTAAGCTTCTTGACGAAGTAAATGTAGAAGAACTGCTAGAACTTGAAGAAGTTATACCAGAGCGATTTGTTGAGTATGCAAAAAAGCAACTAGATGAAGCGCAAACCAAACAATATGATTTAGCGCAGCAATACCCGCCAGAACAAATTGGTCACTGGTTAGGTTTTGATTTTTTAAAAGTATCAGAAAAGCTAACAGCTGGTGGTGCTAAAAGATTGCTGCATAAAGGTTTACCGCAATATAGTGAAGTTATTTATTTAGTAAGCCGCAAGGGTAGTTTAATAGGTGAGGTTGCGGTAAATGATTTAATAAAAGCCAGCGACACCGATAACTTAATGACATTGGCAAATCATGACTTTTCATTGCTCCATGCTGATGATGATTTATATGAAGCGGCAGAAGTGGTGATCCACAGTGAAAAAATGGCACTGCCAGTGGTTAATGCTGATAACAAATTACTTGGGCGATTAACCATTGCATCAGCGTACGAATTACGACAAGAAATTGCTGATGAAGCAGCCGCTAAAGCAGGTGGTTTACGTGAAGACGAAGACCTGTTCGCCAGTGTGCGAAAAAGTGCTAAAAACCGTGGCATATGGTTAGGTATTAATTTAGCTACTGCCTTTTTGGCGTCGTGGTTTATCGGTTTATTTGGCGCAACGATAGAACAAGTTGTAGCACTAGCTGTATTAATGCCAGTGGTCGCTTCTATGGGCGGTATTGCAGGTAGTCAAACATTAACCGTTATTGTGCGAGGTTTGGCGCTTGGACAGGTTACAGATTCAAACCGTAGCGCTTTGCTTAAAAAAGAGCTACGTGTTGGCGCTGTTAACGGCTTGGTATGGGCGTTTGTAATTGGGTTACTTACCTTTTTATGGTTTAACGACTTAATGCTTAGCATTACGATTACGGTAGCCATATTATTGAATTTAGTGGCCGCGTCACTAGCAGGTGTTGTTATTCCGTCTATTTTAGACAAAATGAAAATTGATCCTGCGTTATCTGGTTCGGTAATTTTAACTACCGTTACCGATATTGTTGGGTTTGTTACCTTTTTAGGTTTAGGCAGTTTATTGCTTTTATAAGCCTTATGCTAATTCGTTTAATTAAGTGAATTGGTATTACTAACAGGAAAATACAATGACCTTTGAAGTCATGATTTGGTGCGCAATTGCTTTGTGTATTTCACAATCGGCAATATTTTCGGGCTTAAACTTAGCGTTTTTTTCACTAAGTAGGCTTCAGCTTGAAATGGAAAGTGCAAAAGGCAACGAAGCAGCTATAAAAGTGATGGCACTTCGAAACGACTCTAACTTTTTACTATCGACTATTTTGTGGGGCAACGTAGGTATTAACGTACTACTTACACTACTTTCTGATTCGGTATTAATGGGCGCAAGTTCGTTTTTATTCTCAACTATCGCAATTACTATTATTGGTGAAATAACACCGCAGGCTTATTTTTCGCGTAATGCGTTAAAAATGGCGAGCTTACTTTCGCCGTTAATTAAGTTTTATCAGATTCTGTTTTATGTAGTTGCTAAGCCGACTGCTCTAATTCTCGATGCATGGTTGGGTAAAGAGGGGATTACGTACTTTGCTGAAAGTGAGCTCAGAGGTATTATTCGCAAACACATAGAAGCAGAAGAAGCTGATGTTCAACACGTTGAGGGAATAGGCGCGCTTAACTTTTTTAGTTTGGATGAAATAAGCGTAACCAAGGAGGGTGAGGTAATTGATCCAGACTCTATTATTGCTTTGCCTACTAAGCTTGATTTGCCTATTTTCCCAGACTTTACATTAACGACTGATAATGAGTTTTTACGAAAACTACATAAGTCAGGTTATAACTGGGTGATCATTACCAATGAAGACGGTTGGCCTTTATTAGTGGTAGATGCTGATGGCTTTTTAAGATCAGCGTTATTTGAGCCAGATACGTTTGACCCTTATCATTATTGTCACAGACCTATAATTGTTGCTGACGAAGCGATGCGTTTGAGTGAAGTGATTTTAAAAATACGGGCTAATCATTCTTTAGATAAATCGTTTGATGGGGCCATTGATCACGATGTAGTATTAGTGTGGAGCGACGTGAAACGCATTATTACCGGCGCTGATATATTTGGTCGGTTACTCAAAGGTATGAGTGCACCAAAACTCGAACTGCATGAAAATACAGAGAATAAAAAGCCGCTATAAAGCGGCTTTTTGTATTTAGTTGGATGGAGCTTTACGCCCAACCTTCGTAGCGCTTACGACGTGACAGCACTATTGTTAATATAATACCTAAAAACAGGCCTAAAAACGCAATAGCACCACCGTAAGTAAGTAGCTGGCGTTTCTCTTTTGAGCTAGCAGCTTCTTTTTGAGTGCGCTCTTGCTCTAGCGTTGTTTTAAGCTTAGTGATTTGAGCAGATAACTGCAGATTTTGATCTGTTAAAGTTTGGTTTTGTTCTTGTAGCTGTGGAAGTTCTATTTGAGCTTGACGTAGCTTTTCTTGCATAGTGCTCATTTCGCTACTTAGTGTTTTGTACTGTTGGTGTAAGCCAGCTGTTTTAGTAATAAACTTAGTTTCTATCCAGCCTTCGCGGTCTTTATCATCTTTAATTTTTATAAAGCCGTTTTCTTCATTTGATAACAAGGTTAACTTTGTTCCAGCATCTACAGAGCCGAGTAGTCGATAATTTTTACTCGCCCCAGAGCGCATAAAAGTGTATAGATTATCGATAATATAAGCGGTGTTTGCATCCGTTGAATTTGCAGGTTGTGCTTCTTGTGCATAACTCATGAATGTGGTGGCTGTTAAAAGTAGCCCTAATAAACAATGTTTTAGCATTTATCTACCTTGTTGATCTAACTGCGTCCGTTATGAACGTGATTTTTATTTCACATAAGTAGCTAGATAGTATGGATTAAATAGATCAATAGCAAGACTGATATTGTAACCCAGTACGGTAACGCAGGAGTAGTTATCGAGTCCACTAGGTTACAAACCTCACGCCGCGTTTAAATTGCTCCTAGATAGAACGAATTTTAATCCGCAAAGGTCATCAGGCCCTAAAATAAGGTTAAAAAATTTGCATTGTTAAGGCGCTTTGTTTATTTTGAGCACTTATTTATTTTAAAGGTAATCCGCAAACCGAATGGATACTGAGATAGAACTGAAATTTTTGGTATCAGATGCCGTTATTCCACTGATCCCCTCGTTAATTACTCAATTTGCAAAAACGGTGAAGAATAAACCGTCTCGCAGCTTACAAAATGCATACTACGATACGCCCAGCAGAGAGCTTAGAGCGCTTGATATAGGCTTTAGAACGCGTTGTTCTGACAGCGAATGCGAGCAAACTATAAAGCTTGCAGGTGAAGTGGTAGGTGGTTTACACCAACGTCCAGAGTACAATTTACCAATTGAATCAAGCCGCCCTAATTTAATGGCGTTTGATGCTGATATTTGGCCTCATGGCATGCAAATAAGCGCCATCTCAAAAAACCTGTATCCAATATTTAGTACTAACTTTATTCGTCGTACTTGGTTAATTGAAACCGAAAGTGGCGCTAAAATTGAAGTCGTACTCGATAAAGGTGAAATTGCGGCTTCGGGTAAAATTGAAATTATTAGCGAGCTAGAAATTGAGCTTGTTGAGGGTAGTCGTAATGAGCTGTTTGCATTTGCAGATATACTAGTTAGTCAAAACTGCATTCGCTTAGGTTTGTATTCTAAGGCCGCACGTGGTTATCGACTTGCTGATGAAAAGCCTTTAATGCCAAGCAAATCTATTGGTTTTGTACAATTACCAAAGTCGACTACTCAAGAGCGTGCTTTAGTTGAAGCCATGAACTTTGGCATTCGCTTTGTACAAAAGCACGAGCAATGCTATTTCGATAAGCCAAGTTTAAAAACACTTAAACGCGTAACTGACGGCATCAGTTTAATCCGCCATACTTTTTGGTTATACGACGATATAGTATCTAAAGAAAGTACAGAGCATTTACGTACCGAACTTAAATGGTTATTAAGTGAATTAGCGTGGGTAGAAAACGCGATTCAATTAAAAACGTACACGTCTAAACGCCATGCTTTTTATAAAAAAATTAATGCGGCTCCAGCACTTGCTCAAGTCATTGGAGACTTAAAAGAGTTACAGCCAAGCATTGACGATATAAATGCACTGTTTCACAGCGCACGTTATAATCGTTTGTTACTGTCGTTAACTACGTGGTTAATAGATAAACAGTGGCGTAAATATTGGGGGCAAACAGAGCTTCAAGCAGCTGAGCAAAATGTGTCATCTATTGCCAATAGGCTTTTTAATAAAGACTGGAAAAACCTGCACGAATTACTTCCAAAAGAGCAAACTCTCGATGTTGCGTCGTATTTAAACCTGCGCACTCAACTTGAAAATAGTTTACTGAGTGGTAACTGTTTAGGATCGTTATTTGATAAAGAAGAACGCCTAGAGTTTAGACTACCATGGCTTGATATTTCTCATGGTATTTATGAGTTAAGCACGCTTGAGTATTTAAAGCAGTTATGTGCAGGGCAAGAAGATGAGCAGCTTGCTAAAATCCAATCATGGCTAGAGCAAAAGTCTGAATATTTGGTGAGTGCCATGGAGCAAAGCCGTTTGGCTTCATTGGACATAGAACCTTACTGGCAAAAATAAATGATGCACTTTTGTAATAAAATTCAGTTGCAAAAGTGTTTATTCGTTATTCTTTTATTAGTTAGTTTTAACACTTACGCTGAGCCAACATGGCATTTGTATAAAAACAAAAATGGCGTAAGTGTGTATTATCAAAGCCACAGTGATAATACCTTTGAAGTAAAAGCACAGATGAGCGTGAAAGATGTATCCACCAATGAGTTTTTAGAGTTACTTAGCGATACCGATGCTGCACCCCAATGGCTCGAAAATGTATCTCAGGTAAAGGTTATTAAGCACATAAGCCCATCAGAAAATTTAGTGTACAGTTATTTTAATTCTCCTTGGCCTGTTAGAGATAGAGATAGCATTACTCATTCTTGCTATTCACAGTTAACTGTAAATAAGAGCCAATTGCTTATTAATGCTCGCCCTAATGAGCTGCCCCAAAATGATGGTGTTATAAGAATTACTACTTTAAATGCACGCTGGCTACTCAGTGAGAACAAAGGCCGCCTTGATATTGAATACCAAGTATATGCTTTGCCTGATGGGGCAATACCTACTTGGCTAAGTAATAAGGTCGGATTGAAAAGTACTTACAACACATTTATGAATTTGCACCATATGCTTACACATAAAAAATACACTCCAAAACTACCTTTAATCAAAGCAGGTCAATGCTAAATATCGAATATATAATAATTTAATGGTGTGTTGAGTAGTCTTTAACTACGCTTAAGTAATAATGACACGCTATTATTTGGAGAATTGATGAAGTATTTAGTGGCTATCTTATGTTTGATACACAGCTCATTCTTATTAGCTCAAGAATATACCTTTGGTGTAGTGCCGCAATACGAGCCGCAAAAGCTAAATACTATTTGGCAACCTTTGTTAAAGCAAGTAAGTAAGCAAACAGGAGTAACAATAAAGCTAATTACAGTTGAGTCTATTCCTGTATTTGAAAAAGCCTTTGCTAACGGTGAGTACGACTTTGCATACATGAACCCATGGCATAGTGTTGTAGCGTACGAAAAACAGGGATATTTACCACTAATAAAAGATGCAGGGCGAAAGCTGCAGGGGATTTTGGTAGTAAATAAAGACAGTGGTATTGATAATTTAAGCCAACTAGAGGGCGCTGAAATAGCATTCCCTGCGCCTAACGCATTAGGTGCGTCATTATTAATGAGAGCTGATTTAGCATTGTTATACGGGCTAACAATAAAGCCTGTATATGTCCAAACTCATCCATCGGTATATTTAAATGTAGCACTGCACTCAACAATGGCGGGGGGTGGTGTAATGGGCACATTTAAACAACAACCAGAAAGCTTACAAAACAAACTAAAAATTCTCTATAAAACGCGTGAAATTAGTCGCCACCCAATTGTCGCCCACCCAAAGGTTGATGCTGCAATACAGTTAAAAGTACAGCAAGCTATTTTAGATATAGGGCAAAGCTCAGAGCATAAACATTTACTTGCAGGTATCCCAATTATTAACCCTAGTATTGCAAATTTAGCTGAATATCAGCAGCTAACACAATGGGGGCTGCGTTCATTTTATGTTGAAAATTAGAGGGTTCCGTAGCTTAAGGGCGCAAAGCTTTATTGTTGTATTGATATGTGGCTTGCTTATGGCCTGTCTTTTTATGTTCTATGCACTGCCAGAGCAAGCCAGGTGGGTAAACGATGACTTGTCGAAGGCTGCTCAACGCTCTTTAGCGCAGTTATCGACTTCTATAACGACTCCGTTATTAACTAGGCAGTATGCAGAATTGTATGAAGAAATAGACAGCCAGTTACAAACTCGGCCTAATTGGAAAAATATTAAAGTTGTTGATATTGATTCAAAAAACCAGCTCTACCCACTTGATAATTGGGCTGGAGCAAATGAAAACGGCGATATGTTGTTATCTCAGCAAGTGATTTTTTTAGATAAGCCGTTGGCTAATATTAGTTTGGTAGTTAACTTTACTAATGAAATAAAGGAATCTTCAAAACTTCATTACACCTTAATATATATACAATTTATTATTTTAGTTATCGTTTTTATGGGTTTAGCTTGGCTGGTGGATTACAGGGTTACATCGCCTTTGAGGACGCTAAAACAGGGGTTTTCACGCTTAGCAAAAGGCGACTTTGATTGCCATATAGATAAACAGCAACAAAACGAAGTGGGCAGTGTAATAAGTGCATTTAATAATATGGTTGATGAGGTTGCTCATAACCATCAAAAATTGAATGTATTACGTATTCAAGCAGAGTCGGCAAGTAAAGCTAAATCAGACTTTATGGCCAGTATGAGCCACGAATTAAGAACCCCATTAAATGCAATTTTGGGCTTAGCCCAGCTGTATGGATATGATGAAAGTGCAAACAAGGTACAAAAAGAAAACGCGAAAAGCATTTATCAAGCCGGGGAACATCTATTATTACTTATAGACGATGTACTTGATTTAACGGCTATTGAGTCGGGTAATATGCAGTTTAGTTTTTCTTATGTGCCCATTAAAAGCGTATTAGAGGAGTCTGTAGAGCTCGTAACAGAGCTTATTAAAGGGCAATCAATAACGCTGAAATCACAAGGGCTTGAGTCCTTAGAAGGGCTAAGGGTTTATATTGACCAGCGCCGCTTTAAACAAGTAATGCTTAACTTGCTTTCAAATGCGATAAAATACAACAAACCAAACGGCAGTATTAATATTAATTGCCGGGTATTAAGTAATAAACAGTGCGAAATAGATGTAATAGATACAGGGTGTGGATTTGCTCCAGATGATATTTCTCGTTTATTTAAACCCTTTGACCGTTTAGGAGCTGAAACCAGTAAGGTAAATGGTACAGGTATTGGTTTAGTAATAACTAAGCAACTGGTAGAGCGGATGCAGGGCTCTTTAAATGCACAAAGTGAGCAGCACAAAGGCTCTTGTTTTACACTAAACTTTAACAGCTTTGATGAAGCTGGCTTGCCAGCACAAGTGCAAGCTCCTCACATAGCACAGCAAAGTTTAGATACAGTCACTCTTCCTACGCTTGAGGTTTTAGTGGCAGAGGATCAGGTTACAAATCAGCAAGTGTTAAAACAGCAATTAACCATGCTTGGAGTATGTTCTACTTTTGTAAGTAATGGGGAACAAGCTTGGGAAACTCTGCAAAATAAATACTTTGATATTTTACTAACCGATATTCAAATGCCTTTACTTGATGGGTTAGGGTTAGCTAAAAAAATACGCGAAAACACCCGTTTTGATAAACTTATCATAATTGCAATTACTGCCAACATTACCAAAAACAATATAGATAATTGTTATAGTTGCGGAATGAACGGCTTTTTAACCAAACCCATTGAGCTTGTTAAATTAAAGTCGTTATTAATGGAGCACTCGCAAACAATAGTTAATACATGCTCAGAAAAGCCAGATGCTGAAAGTATAACTTCAGATAGTTTTGACCAACTCGATATTACGCTGCTAAAAGCAATGCTTGGTGATGACCCAGCAGTCCACTGCATGGTATTTAATGCGTTTTTACAAACAGCAGGGGAGCAAATTAAATTGGCTAATGCGTATGCCAAAAGCAAAAACTATGTTGATTTAGCTTTTCAGGCACATGCATTAAAGTCGTCGTCAAAATCGGTAGGGGCTATTAAACTGGCTGATATAAGTCAGCAGATTGAAACGCATGCAGAAAATGAATCTATTGATAACAATGAAATGCAAAGTCTAGAGACCTGCTTTAACGATGTTGTTACTCAGCTTAAAAGTTACTGCTTAAGATATGAAAAACGCACATAAAAAATGGCTCATAAAGAGCCATTTTTATTTATCAATGCTTTAATATTTAGCCGCTTGTCCTTCTTTAGGTAAAGCGTGCTGTATAAAGTCACGTAAATCGTTGTTAGAGCTTTCTAAGTCAGCATGGCGAAGGTACATCATGTGTCCACTTCTGTAGCCTTTAAAGCTCAAACGATCTTTCATCTTACCGCTTGGATCTAATTGCCATAACGTATATTTAGCGTCAAAGTAATTGGTTGCGCCATCAAAGTATCCTGATTGAATCATCACGTTTAGGTAAGGATTTTGCGCCATTGCTAAACGCAGGTTTTCGCCCGTATTGTTACCGGTTCTATCCCACGGATGAACATTACCAAATAAATTATATTTTACGTCTGTTTTATAGTTTAGCTCTTCACGCAAATAATGATTAATTGCAGGGGTAAAAGAGTGTAACCAAGAGGTAAGTTCAGCCCAGTAGTCAGGAGATTCACCCGCGTCGCGTTTATCCATTCCTAAATAACGAGAATCTAAGCGACCCACAGTTTGACCACGTTCACGTAGTAGCTCTTTCCAGAAAAATTGAGTTGGAACATCTAAGTTATTTTGCTCAACAAATTTTTCTGATAAGCCTGCGTAGTGCGCCATCTTTGTAATTATGCGACGTTTTTCATCAGCGTTAATAAAACCACCTTTAGCAAGCGCTGGAATTAACTCATTTACAGTAAACTCTTCAACTTCAGGTAATAACTCATCAAGATCTTTAGCTTGTAAGTCGGCTTTAAGTGCTTTGTGATACCAAGCAGTCGCTGCAAAGTAAGGTAGGCGGTTAGCGGCCTTAATCGGACCGTCGCGCTTAATACCAATATCGGTAGGTGATACGAGAACAACACCGTTTATGTACATCCACTGACTGTTTTGAAGCTCATGAGCAAGACCCGATACACGTGTTGTACCGTAGCTTTCACCAATTAAAAATTTAGGCGAGCGCCAGCGCTCTGTTCTATTTACAAAGGTATTTAGCCACTCAGCAAGGTATTTAATATCGGCATTAACACCAAAAAATAACTCTTTTTGTTTTGCTTTAGAAGGAAGTTCGCCTTTTTCGTTTTCAAGTACGCGAGAATAGCCAGTATTTACCGGGTTTACGTAAACAATATCGGCAATATCAAGTATAGAATATGGATTGTCTTTTACGCCATAAGGTTGAATTGGATAGCCTTCGTCATCAATTTTTAATACGCGAGGGCCAGTATAAGCAAGATGCATCCATACAGAAGCCGAACCTGGCCCGCCATTAAATGAAATAAGTAATGGGCGAGTTGTTCTGTCGTCAACTTTGTCGCGTGTGTAGTAGGTGTATTGTAGTGTAGCAACCGCGTCGCCTTTATCATCCCATACAGGTTGTGTGCCTGTAGCTACGGTATAACTAAAACGCTGGCCATTAATTTTAGCCTTATGTTGAGTAACTACTTTGCTGTCTACATCAATACGACGTTGGTTATCGGCAAGCGTGCTTGTACTAATTATTAATGCGATAACGGTTATCGGTAAACTGATAATACGACTAAGCTTCATTAGGTGTCCTTATTATTTTTGATACACCATTAAAGACATTAATGAGTTAAATAACAAAAGTATTGAGACTAGTTGCCGATAATACTAGTTAAGTAAAATATAAATGCGCTTAAAGACGCGCATTTATCACTTTTATAGTTATTTTGAATTTAGTTTCTTTATTTAGTTAATTATAAAATTCAGGTATATTGCGGCCCTACTTGTATTGATTTTATATACAAGCTATCACTAATAAAATCTAATGGATTACGCTTTCAAGCACATCAGTGCACTCTACATCGGATGTTTATAGACAAACGCTATTACCGCAATAGCGTTGTATTTATTGTTTTGTTACTAAATTAATTAAAGGTAAAGAGAAGCTTTATGCAAAGAGTATTAGTGGTTGAAGACAGTAAAGTAGTGCAGCAGGTACTTCGCCACTTAACTGCACAATACCTTGATGTAGCAATTGATTTTGCCTGGTCTTTAGCTGAATGCGCAACCTATGTAGAAAAGCACGATTATACGCTTGCGTTAGTCGATCTAACTCTACCCGATGCTCCGCACGGTGAAGTTGCAAAATATACTTTATCTAAAAAAATTCCTACGGTTGTTTTAACTTCAAAAATAGATGAATACAAGCGCCAACAAATGCTTGAATTAGGTGTTGTTGATTATGTTATTAAAGATAACCGTGATTCTTACCACTACGCTGTAAAACTCGTTGCGCAATTACTAAGAAACCAAGGCTGTAAGGCATTAATAGCTGATGATTCCATGTTGAGTCGCTCGTTAATGAAACAAATGCTTGAAAAGCAATTGTTCGATGTAACAGATGCCCACGACGGCCAACAAGCACTCGAAATATTAAAAACTAATCCTGATATAAAGCTACTAATGACTGATTACGCTATGCCCTCTATGGATGGCTTTGAGCTGGTTAAAGCGGTGCGTAATTTTAGAGGCCGAGACGATTTAGCAATTATTGGTTTATCGGGCGCTGGAAAACATGGGCTATCTGCACGATTTATTAAATATGGCGCTAATGACTTTTTAACAAAGCCATTTATGAATGAGGAGTTTCATTGTCGAGTACTTCAAACAATGGAGCAGCTGTCGTTAATCTCAGATATTAAGGAAAGTGCACATAGGGATCATTTAACAGGGCTTCATAACCGACGCTATTTTTATCAATATGCAGAAAAGCTTCTTAAAAGTAAAAATCAGAAAAACACTCTAGCGTTACTTGATATCGATTTTTTTAAAAATATTAATGATACGTTCGGTCATGAAGGCGGCGATCAGGCTTTAAAACAGGTTGGCTCATTAATACGATCTACATTCTCAAAGTTTACGGTTGCAC
This sequence comes from Pseudoalteromonas sp. FUC4, assembly GCF_008370255.1. GTDB lineage: Bacteria > Pseudomonadota > Gammaproteobacteria > Enterobacterales > Alteromonadaceae > Pseudoalteromonas. The sequence continues at coordinate 114,600 of NZ_SEUI01000005.1, forward strand.
GGGTTGGCGGAGAGGAGTTTGCCATAATATTACCAGAGATAGAGCTTGAACGTGGTCGAGAATACTTTGAAGCATTTAGAAAAAAGCTGGCTAGTTACGATTTTTCTATAAGCGATAAATCAATTAAAATTACCACGAGTATAGGCTTAGCAGACTTTCAAGACACTAGCTTAACGCAGGCAATGCGTGTTGCTGACAAAGCATTATACGAAGCTAAAAACCAAGGTAGAAACTGCGTGGTATAGCTTTGTTATATAAAGCTAAGCATGCAATTAATATAAAGCTAAGCATGCAATTAACATATTGCACGCACCAATGTAGATAACTTGTTAAATTAACGCACCTGATTGGTGCGTTTTTTTTGTTTTTTAGTTTCTGTTTTGCACTAACTTATTGTTTTAAAAAATATAAAAATAGTGGCACAAAGGTTGGATTGTTTAACCCAACAGGATAACAATAAAGAGTCCGAGGGGGCCGCTATGAAAATGATTAGTGCAATCATAAAACCATTTAAATTAGACGACGTGCGTGAAGCACTCGCTGATTTAGGAATTGAGGGGATGACAGTAGTTGATGTTAAAGGTTTTGGACGTCAACGAGGTCATACTGAGTTATATCGTGGTGCAGAATACCAAGTAGATTTTATTCCTAAGATCAAACTTGAAATTGCAACGCGTACTGAAAATTGTCAACGCGTTGTTGAAGCAATCACTAAAATTGCATCAACTGGTAAAATTGGTGATGGTAAAATTTTCGTATACGACTTAGATCAAATTGTTCGTATCCGTACTGGCGAACTTGACGAAGAAGCAATTTAAGGGGGTCTCATGGAAAATACAATAATAGAACTAAAATTTTCACTCGATACCTTCTATTTTTTAATATCAGGTATATTAGTAATGTGGATGGCAGCAGGTTTTGCCATGTTAGAAGCGGGCTTAGTTCGCTCTAAAAACACAGCTGAAATTTTAACTAAAAATGTCGCGCTGTATTCAATTGCATGTACGATGTTTTTATTAGTTGGCTACAACATTATGTATGTAGACAATGCCGAAGGTGGTTTTATTCCTTCAATAGGCGCTTTAATTGGCACACAAGCTGCTGATGCTGACCATTCTTTAGAATCTGACTTTTTCTTCCAAGTAGTATTTGTTGCAACGGCTATGTCGATTGTATCGGGTGCTGTTGCTGAGCGCATGAAGCTATGGGCTTTCCTTGGCTTTGCTGTAGTACTAACTGGTTTTATTTACCCTATTGAAGGTTACTGGACATGGGGTGGTGGTTTCTTATCTGAAATGGGCTTTGTAGATTTTGCAGGTTCTGCAATTGTACATGGCGCAGGTGCAGCTGCTGCACTAGCAGGTGTATTAATCCTAGGTGCTCGTAAAGGCAAATATGGTAAAAACGGTGAAATATACCCAATTCCAGGTTCAAACTTACCACTTGCTACACTAGGTACATTTATTTTATGGATGGGTTGGTTTGGCTTTAACGGGGGGTCTCAATTACTACTTTCGGATAAAGAAAACGCAACAGCGGTAGGTCAAATATTACTTAATACTAATGCAGCTGCTGCAATGGGTGCTATTGCTGCACTGTTTGTATGTAAGGTACTTTGGGGCAAATCAGATTTAACCATGGTATTAAACGGTGCATTAGCAGGTTTAGTTGTAATTACTGCTGACCCACTTTCACCTTCTCCATTAATGGCATGTTTACTAGGTTTACTTGGTGGCTCATTAGTTGTGTTTAGCATTATAGCACTTGATAAAGTTAAGATTGACGATCCAGTAGGTGCTATCTCTGTACACGGTGTGTGTGGTGCATTAGGTATTATGTTAGTACCGCTAACCAATGGTGATGCAAGCTTTGTTAATCAGTTAATTGGCCTACTTTGTATTCTTGCCTTTGTATTTGTAGCATCATTTATTGTTTGGACAGTGCTTAACAAAACAATGGGTATACGAGTAACTGAAGAGGAAGAACTAAACGGTATGGATCAACACGATTGTGGTATTGAAGCCTACCCAGAGTTTGTTTCTGTTCGAAATAGCTAATAGTTTATTTAAATAATAGTGTGTTTACACAAAGCCCTACTTCGGTAGGGCTTTTTTTGTTTCAGGGGGGGTTAACTTTTCGGATGTTAGGGTATGCCCAATATGCTAAGCTCACACTCGTGAATAACCCTTGGAATAAATTACACTTAAATGGCCGACAATAAAAAAACACCTACCAGCAAACCCGCAGCTAAACGTGCAAGTAAATCGTCAAGCACGACAAAAAAAAGCACATCAAAGGGCAGTAAAAAAACAGTGAAGCCCACTGCCAAACGCTCTTTTATGAGAAAAACATGGTCAGTGTTTTGGAAATTCAGCTTGGCTGTTTTTATTGCAATGGCAATGTATTTCATTTACCTAGATTCAAAAACAACACGTATATTTGAAGGTAATAAATGGCAACTTCCAGCACAAGTGTATGCTCGTTCTATGGAGTTTTATCCGGGGCAATTTTTATCTAGCCAAGAAGTTGTGTTTGAGTTAGAGCGTTTACATTATTCATCTGTTAATAGATTAAGCAGAACAGGGCAGTTTGTTAAAACAGCAGATAGCATCAAAATTTATCGCCGTGATTTTGAATTTTATGATGGTCTTGAAGAATCACATATTATTGAACTTCGTTTTGCAGGGCAAAAAGTTGCGACCATTAAAGATAAGTTCGGCAGGCGTGTAAACTCTGCTCGCCTAGAACCTGTGCAAATAGCGCGAATTGGTAACGACTCTAAACAAGATAGAGAATTTGTACCGCTAGATAAGTTTCCAGCCATGCTTAAAGATACGCTACTGGTGGTTGAAGACCGTGATTTTTATGAGCATCATGGTGTGTCGGTATTTTCTATTTTACGTGCGCTTTATTCAAATATTAAAGCGGGACGCACCGTTCAAGGTGGCAGTACACTTACTCAGCAATTAGCTAAAAATATTTACCTCACGCGAGAGCGTTCTCTAGTACGAAAAATAAATGAAGCCTTTATTGCTCTTATTTTAGATTATCGCTACTCAAAAGATCAGATATTAGAAGCTTACTTAAATGAAGTATACCTAGGGCAGTCATACAACCAAGGCATTCATGGTATGGGGCTTGCTTCTGATTTTTACTTTTCAAAGCCTGTAGACGAGCTTGAGTACGATCAAATTGCTCTGCTGGTGGCAATGGTTAAAGGCCCATCTTATTACAACCCACGTCGTTATAAAGAGCGCACAATGGAGCGCCGAGACTTAGTGCTTCGTCTAATGGTCGAAAACAAGTTACTTAGCACAAAAGAGTACCGTGCATCGCTTGATCGCCCAATTGATATTGCGCCAATGAAGGCCAGTTTACAAAAATCATACCCAGGCTATTTAGAGCTAGTAAACAGAGAGTTAAATAAATTATTACCTGATCAGCAAACACTTGATGCAGGCGTAAGAGTATTTACTTATTTTGACTTGCAAAAGCAAACAGCAATGGAAGAGTCGATTGAAAAGAGCTTACCGTATTTGGAAAACCGCCCTAGAACCGAAAAACTAGAAGCGGCCATGATCTCTGTTAACGTAGAAAAGGGCGGTGTATCTGCACTTGTTGCAGGGCGCGATGTTCGTTACTCAGGGTTTAACCGTGTTTTAGATACAAAGCGTAATATCGGCTCGCTGGTAAAGCCTGCCGTGTATTTAACTGCACTGCAATTACCGCATTATAATTTAGCTACACTGCTTGATGACTCACCAGTACAGGTTACAAACGAGCAAGGTAAAGTGTGGCAACCAGAGAACTTTGATCATCAATACCGTGGTGCAATTCCTTTGTATAAAGCATTTAGTAACAGTATTAATATTCCAGCAGTGAATTTAGGCCTCGATGTAGGTGTTGATAAGGTAGTTAACACACTAAAAGGTTTAGGTGCCACAGGGGCGATAGATGAATACCCATCGTTGCTTTTAGGGGCTGTTGAAATGTCGAGTTTTGAAGTTGCTCAGCTTTATACAACAATTGCTGCAGATGGCGAATATAAAAAGCTTACTGCAATTTCGGCCTTAACCGACTCAGTTGGTAAAGTACTTTATAAGCATGAAGTAAATGCAGAGCCTCGTTTTGACAAGTCAGCAATGTATATGACTAAATATGCAATGAAGCGCGTAACGAAAGACGGCACTGCTAAACGCTTAAATTTACACTTCCCATCAATCCAACTAGCAGGTAAAACAGGCACTAGTAATGATTCACGTGATAGCTGGTTTGCAGGTTTTGATCAAAATACAGTGACTGTTGCGTGGCTTGGCCGAGATGACAACAAAAGCACGGGCTTAACAGGCAGTGTAGGCGCATTAGAAGCGTATATTCGTTACTTAAAGCCACTCAACCCACAAGCAATAGCTGATACTCGTCCACCATCAATACGCTGGGCATTTGTAAATGAGCAAACGGGTAAGCAGGCACCACCAGGATGTGGCAAGGTGATTCAGCTACCACTTAGAGCGAGTGAGTTTGAGCCAAGACCACAGTGTATACGTTAATTTAAGATTACTTTAAACAACAAAGCCGCTTATTTAGCGGCTTTGTTGTGAGTTGTAGTTAACGCTTAAGATTTAAAAAACTGCATTGATTTGGTTAAATCATTAGATAAGCGACTTAGCTGCTGTGCATCTTGCAGCGTTGATTGAGCTGATGTTAGCGTCTGATCTGCTAAATTACTTACCTCTTGTGAATCATTCAATGCTTGTGTTGTGGCATTAGATTGCTGTTTAACACGCTCTGCAATAACTTCACCCTGATGTTTAATATCACCCATGCTTTGTTCTGCACTTTGCAATACATCATTAGTTTGATTGGCTGCTTTTACTGATTGCTCCATTTTTTCAACACTTGAGCGCATTTTTTGCTGAGTGTCGTCAGATGCCTGTTGTAAGGAACTAATAATTTGGTGAATTTCTTGGGTTTGCGTTTGTGTACGCTGAGCAAGTGTTCTTACCTCATCGGCTACAACGGCAAATCCACGACCATGCTCGCCGGCTCGTGCGGCTTCAATAGCGGCATTAAGTGCAAGCAAGTTTGTTTGATCTGCTATCTCACTGATCCCTTTGCTAACTTTGCTAATTTCTTGGCTATCTTGTGCTAGCTTATCGAGCGCTTGTTGGCTTTCTGCAAATTCAATTTGTAGATTTTGCATATATTTAGCAAGCTCCATTGTATTGTCTGAACCTTGTTTTACATGCATTGCAGCATCTTGCGCGGTAAGTGTTGCTTGGTGCGCTGATTCTTCAACTGCAAGTGCGTTTTGAGCCATTTCACTTAAAGCATTATAAATAGCGTTTACTCGGATTTGCTGTTTTGAAACGTCATTGCTTGTTTGGCTACTCGCATGTGATAGCGATTTAGTTGCGCCGCATAGCTCTTCTGTACTGGTTTTAACATCAAATAATAAGTGTGAAAATGCGTTAAGTAATGCGTTGTAACGCGATGCAATAATTCCCATTTCATCATTAGTGCTTGAATCGATAGTTGCATTTAAGTCGCCATTCGCGGCTCTATTCGCGGCATCAGCAAAGCGATTAATGGTATCAACAACCGCAAAATAAAAGCCTATCATTAAATAAAATGCAAATAATAAACTAATCAATGAAGCAGCTAAAACAAGATTTCGTGTCCACTGTTGAGTCTGTAGTTTTGCTTCAATAAGGCTCTCAAGTGTTGGAATGCTCTTACTAACAAGTTGATTAATACTGCTGTGAACGTTGTTTGTTAGCTTAGTGAACTCTGCTTGAGTTAATAAAATGTCATCTGGCTCAAGTAGTTTTTCATCTATCGCTTTTTTGAATGCACCCACAGCACTGTGTAAGTTAGTTAAAGGAGGCATGAGCGCTTTGTTTACTGATTTATCTGCATTGGTGGCTACATTGAGTATTTTATCGAGTTGTTTTTCGTATAAAGGAAGTGACTTACTAAAATTTGAAAGTGCTATAAACGTATCGGGCGTAAAACGATTACTAGCTAAAACAGTATTAGCGCTTTGCGCTGTTGAGTTTATTTGCATTATAAGTGCAGGAACTGGCGTGACTAAAGAGCGGTTTACATAAGCGCTTGCTAATTGATTGTCTAAGGCTAGATTTGATTGAATAGAAACAAGTTCAAGTACTTCATTTGCTTGAGTGTTTTTTATATCAAAGCCGAGTGAACGGGCTATTTTTATATTTTGATTTATATCACCTTGCATCAAGTTTGAAAGTATAGGTCTGTAGCCTTTTAGGCCTTGCTGCTGCATTTTTGAAACAGTAATACTGTCACTTAATAATGAGACTAAAAAAAACAAACTAAGAGCAAGAGGAACGAGTAAAATTCCAAACATTAAGCTGATTTTAGTTTTGTATTTTAAATTTGCCATTAGCTGGATAGCGGGAAAAGAAAATTGACGTAATCCTGACATAAGGCTCTCTTGTATTTTTGTAATTAGGGTAAAGGTGAATAGACCTTGTTATGCTTAATTATCATTCATTTATAATACTTTACAAATAAAAAAAGCCCTTTCGGGCTTTTTTCAATCTTTAGTCTTAATTACACACTTTAAAAACAAGCGCTTATAAAATATAAAAAGTAATTTTAACTTAAAGTTTAGCAAACGAGCGTTCTGCCGCCGCTATTGTGTCTTTTACTTCTTGCTCAGTATGCGCAGCACATACAAAACCAGCTTCAAATGCTGATGGAGCAAGGTAGACACCTTCTTCAAGCATAAGGTGGAAAAAACGTTTGAAGCGCTCTAGGTCACACTCAGTAGCTTGTTTGTAGGTCGTTACTTTTTCAGCATCAGTAAAAAAGAATCCATACATGCCGCCAGCATAGTTAGTTGTTAGCGCAATACCGGCTTTTTTAGCACCAGCTTCAAAGCCTTCACAAATTGCTTTTGAAATAGCTTCTAACTTATCGTGTAGACCTGGCTCACTTAATAGCTCAAGAGATTTTAAACCTGCAGCCATTGCAATAGGGTTACCAGAAAGAGTACCCGCTTGGTAAACAGGTCCTACAGGCGCAATGTAATCCATTATTTCTGTTTTACCACCAAATGCGCCAACAGGCATGCCGCCGCCAATTACTTTACCTAAACAGGTAAGGTCTGGTTTAATGTTGTAATAAGCTTGTGCGCCGCCAAGTGCAACACGAAAGCCCGTCATTACTTCATCAAAAATAAGCACAGACTTGTATTCATCACATATTGCGCGTAAACCTTCTAAAAAGCCTTCAACAGGTGGAATGCAGTTCATGTTACCAGCTACCGGCTCTACAATAATACAGGCAATTTCGTCTGCGTATTTTGCAAAAATAGCTTTTACTTCATCTAAGTTATTAAACGAAACTGTAAGTGTATGCTTAGCAAAGTCTTCAGGAATACCTGGAGAATTAGGCACACCCATTGTTAGTGCACCAGAGCCCGCCTTAACTAATAACGAGTCAGCGTGACCGTGGTAACAACCTTCAAATTTTAATATTTTATCGCGACCGGTAAAGCCACGTGCTAAGCGAATTGCACTCATTGTCGCTTCAGTGCCTGAGCTAACCATGCGTACTTTTTCGATTGATGGAACTAGCTCTTTTACTTTTTCAGCCATTAGTATTTCGGCTTCAGTTGGTGCGCCATAGCTAAGGCCATTTTCTACAGCTTCGTGTACGGCTTGTTTAATTGCAGGGTGGTTATGGCCCATGATCATAGGCCCCCAAGAGCCAACATAATCAATGTAACGATTACCGTCGGCATCAAATGTAAACGCGCCTTCTGCTTTTGTAATGAATAGTGGAGTACCGCCTACACCATTAAAAGCACGAACTGGTGAGTTTACGCCACCAGGAATAGAAGCTTGGGCGCGTTCAAATAAGTCTTGGCTAATTGTCATGAAAAATCCTATAAATTGTCACTTAAAAGGGGGTTAGCTGTCGCGTTTGCGGCTAAACCAAGGTACGTCTACTTCATACTTATCGACTTTGTTTTCTACGCCGAGTGTTAAAGCAAACAGTGCCATACGAATTAATACGCCATTTTGTACCTGGCGAAATATTGCTAAATTGTCGTTACTGTTTAAGTCGTTATCAAGCTCGTTGGCTTCTAAGCGACTGTCACGTGGAAGAGGATGCATTAATACTGAGTTAGGCTTACAGTGAGCGCTGTAAATAGACTGGCTAATCCTAAAGCCACCACGGTATTTATTTGCTTCTTCCTGCGAAGGAAAACGCTCTTCTTGAATACGAGTTTGGTAAACAATATCGGCTGCTAAATTACCTTCCATCTTATTTACTAGCTCAATTTTATGCCCAGCATTTTCTACTGCATCTAAAATGCTTGTTGGCATTTGTAAGCCATCAGGCGCGACCATCGAAAACTTTACGTTTTTATAATGGCACAATAGTTTAGATAAAGAGTGCACTGTGCGGCCATATTTTAAATCGCCAACCAGGGCTATATGCATGCCATCAATATTTTGACCAAAACGATGTAATTCGCGCTCAATGGTTAGTAGGTCGAGCAATGCTTGAGTAGGGTGCTCATTTGGGCCGTCACCACCATTAATAACTGGTACAGTACAACCATCAGCAAATTCGCTTACAGAGCCTGCATCAGGATGGCGCATAGCTACGGCATCAGCGTAAGCTGAAATAACTCGAGCAGTATCGTAAAGAGACTCACCCTTAGCAAGGGCTGAACTTTGCATACCTGTAGTTTCACGTACGCCACCGCCAAGTAAGTTAAAGGCGGTGCCAAAGCTAACTCGTGTACGAGTGCTTGGTTCAAAAAACAAATTAGCTAAAATAGCGCCTTCTAGAACCGTAGTTTGCTTTTGCTTTTTAGCATAAGGCTCCATTTTTTTTGCTACTGCAAAAATACGTTCAATGCAGTCTCTGTCTAGCTGATTTACAGACAGTATATGCTCACCTTGGAAACTTAACATGGGGTTATTCCTAATCAATCAAATGGGCGCGATAATCCATAAATGGGGCACGCAATCGCGCGTGTTATAACAAGTATTGTAAATTGCAGCGCAGTTTAACATGCACCGAAATGCTTATAAATTAGGTTTTATTACCGCAAGAGCCACTATGATGAGTAGCGCAATAACTGGGAGCTCATTAAAAATACGGTAAAAGCGGTCTGTTTTAGTGTTGCGGTCATGTTTAAAGTCACTCAATAACTTAAAACAGTAGCCGTGGTATATATATAATATGATCACCAGCACTAGTTTATAGTGCAGCCACATACTGTATCTAAACCAATCACGACCATATTCAACAATGGTTAATACACCAAATACAGCGGTTAATACAGCAAATGGGGTAACGAAATAAAGTAGTCTGCGCTCCATAACTTTTAGCATAGAGTTACATGATCTTTCTTCACTCATCGCGTGATATACAAATAAGCGAGGCAAATAAAAAATACCGGCAAACCATGCAATCATAAAAAATATGTGGAGTGTTTTATAAATCAATAATGCGCTCATAATAGTCCTATTGTTTAAAGTAAGCTGTTACGTATGGTTAAAATATGGTGAATTTGATCCCAGCGTAATAGCCCCATAATTTGTTGATTATCTAAAAGGTTATAAACGTAAAGCGCGCCACTTCTTTTATCTTTCAGTATATCGAATGCATCGGCTAGAGTGGCTTGGCTGCTGATGCCCTGCAAGCTAATGTAGTTTATATTTATTGTTTCATTAGACATTAGCGTTAAATCGTATTCAGCGAGGCGGTAACCATTTTCTTCGTCAAAAACAATTAACGGGGTTTGGCTATCCATCGCATCTAGCGTGTTTTTTATTTGTTCTTTGTCATCTGAGTAAAGCAATTTAAAGTCTTCATCCATATCATCCATTATCCCCACTTTTTGTAATGCTTCAGTCGCGGGAGATACATGGTACGGTAATCCCTGAAAGTCTAACTGCTGCAAAAATATGGAGCGATTTCCAAAAAATTGCAATGCAGTTACATATGCAGTGGTTATAACTATCATCGCAGGAACGATTATTTCAGGTGATGATGTAAGCTCCATGACTGTTGTTAAAGCAGCAAGTGGTGCATGCAGTGTTGCCGCTAATAATCCAGCCATACCTAACACCCCATACGTACCCGCAATATCAGTACCCGGGCTAATATATTGAGCAAAAAAGGCCATTAAAGTCCCAATTAATACGCCAAGTCCAATTACCGGACCAATTAAACCACCAGGTATACCCAAGCCGATAGCAAACAATGTGGCAAGTAGTTTAGCGATTAAAATGGTAGTAAGCAGCTTTACGTTATCAGGCGATTCAACCGCGATAGTAATCGCACTCATACCAGAACCCATAGCATGAGGCACTGCGTAAGCTATCAAGCTGGCAATACAGCCTGCGATTAGTAAACGAGGAAACATACTTAAAGGTTTAAATGTTTTAATAATTAACATTAAATTTTGATTAAAGCTAAATGCTATAGCGCCAAGCGCCATACCGCATAATATTAAATACGGGTAATGCCAACCACTTAATGGCGCTATTGTAATGAGTGCAAGTTCAGAGCCTTCACCAAAAACAAACTGTGTTGCCAGTGCGCCAGTAACAGCGGCAAGCATGATAGGTACAAATATATGTACTTTATATTCACGAAGTACCACTTCCATAACAAAAATAACGGCTGCAAGTGGAGTATTAAACGACGCGGCTATACCTGCCGCTACTCCACAACCACTTAGAGTACGCATGGCATTATGCGGTAAATGCAGCTTATCCGCCAAAATACTCGCCCCTGTTGCGCCCATATGCACGGAAGGCCCTTCTCGGCCAACTGAAAAACCGCTAATGAGAGCAAGAGCGCCACCAACAAATTGATTAACCGTATTGTATAAAGGCATTTGCCCATAGTGACGTTTAATTCTGTGTATAACAAAGGGGATACCCAAACGGTAATGTTTAAACCCAGTAAATGCAGCAAACGTAGCTATTAGTAATGCAGCAACTAAAGGCATTAGTACACGTTCAAGTGTTGGTAGGGTAGTAAAGTTGTCAGGTGTTTCTAAAAATAAGCTTTGGAAAAAAAGAATGGTTAAGCGAAATAAAATAATAAAAAATGCAGCAATTAATCCGGCAACTACGCCTAATAAGCATAATTGTACAGATGTTTTAGGTTTTGCCAGCCGACGCCTGAGTTGCTCAAGCCACATGCATAATTCCTCGCTGTATTTTTCAGCAGCATTTTAGCAAAAGAGTTTAGCTAAGTCCTTGTGATTTTGAAATTTTCGTAACTTATATTAACAATTTGCAATGAAGATTAAGACCTATTGACTATAACTAAAATATTTAATGGGTTTATAGCGTATAAAGGTCGCTTTTAGTTTGCTATAAGTATTATTTTAGCTAGTTAATGTTTGCCCACTTTTTTACTAATTTATAGGTATAACTTAGAGTAAAGAGTTGTTTTACTATACTTGATTAAAACACTCGGGTATTAGATAATCACGCCATTGCGATATTGAGGGTTTTAAAATGTCTGAAGAATTACCAATTAAGTTCAGCGATGCAGCTGCTGTTCGTGTTAAACAGTTAATCGACGAAGAAGAAAACCCAGACTTAAAACTGCGTGTTTATGTAACAGGCGGTGGTTGTTCTGGTTTTCAATATGGTTTTACTTTTGATGAAAAAGCGAATCCTGGCGATTTAGAAATTGTAAAAAATGGTGTAACACTCGTTATCGATCCAATGAGCATTCAGTATTTGGTTGATGGTGAAGTTGATTACACCGAAGGATTAGAAGGCGCACGCTTTTTTGTATCTAATCCAAATGCAACAACAACCTGTGGTTGTGGTGCAAGCTTTAGCGTTTAACAGCCAAACGCTAAATAGAATAAAGCCGCTTTTGCGGCTTTTTTAATGCCTACAAATCAGTTGGTGCGTATTCGGTAATTTGCATTATCAATACAAAAAAACCAAGCACAAAAGCTGAAAACGCTAAAATATATATAAAGCCTTTTTTACCTTGTTTAATTGGTACGCCGTTGTGGCGCAAAAAAAAGTACCAACCTAAACACAATACAATAGGTAATAAAAAAAGAAGTCTGAACATTATTTGGCCTTTTTGCTGCAAATTATTGCTTAATAATAAACGTGTAACATTAAAAAGGAACAAATATGTTATAAATATTTTTAAGCTATTTTATGAAGGTAATATTATTTTTTTAATATTTTCTGATGACTTAGGGTAAATATTCAGTGTTTATAAAGGTTTGTTCAGGTTGATTTTGTACCGAGTATGTAATTAATTATTTAACCAAAGTGTTAATAGTATATAATGTATCCAAGAATGAGACGGGCAAAATTTCATTCTCAATAAAAAAATCTTTACCATATTATTAGCGTAGTTTTTAGCTATGTTGGTGGAGTGAGTAGCAACACATGCTTTATTAAGCAATAGCTTGCTATTGAAAGTATGACTGCTTACCTGCCTACGGCTATTGATAGAAACTACTGCTTTAATGGGTACGTCAAATCATCTAGTAGGAGATGTAAAATGATGGGCAAAACAGTTTCTTCTGAAGAAAATGCAAAGCTAACAAAGTGGCTTAAAACTAAGCGCCATGAAAAGGGTCATACAATGCGAAGCCTAGCACAAGTGCTTGGAACGCCTCATTCATTTATCGGCAAGATTGAAAATCAAGAACGCCGTTTAGATGTCATTGAGTTTGTTCGCTATTGTACAGCTCTAGAAGTTGATCCACATGAAGCACTTAGCTTGCTAAAAGTAGATTAACTCAATAATTGCTTAGTACACTTTAAGGGGCACTTGATAGTGCTAAGCAATATGTTAATGCAGGGATGCATTAAATATTTTTATGGTAATTCTTCTCAAGCTCATACAACTTATGCCTAATCAGATATAAAAATATCAACGAAGGTAAAACCATTAAGGCTGTTAAAATAAAGAACAGCGACCAATTTCCCATTAACCAATCATCAATTACTACACCACTGTAGCTTGAAAGCAATGTTCGTCCTAAATTCCCTAATGACGCCAGTAATGCATAGTGCGTTGCACTAAATGCTCTATCGCATAACATCGATATAAAGGCCACCATAGCGACCAGCGACCATGCTTGCGTAAACCCATCAATAACAATAGCAAAGGCATACAGTCTTAAATCAGGGCCAACTAAAGCAATCCACGAAAAGGCTAAGTTTGAGGCAGCCATCGCAATACCACTTACAAATAAACCCTTAACAATGCCATATTTTTGATTAAATAAACTGCCAACAAATGTAAATATGATTGTAAGTACCGCTGTACCTACCTTCGAAAATGTAGCTATATCGCTATTACTAAAACCAATTTCTTTATAAAACACAATCGACATGCGCCCTAAAAACGCTTCGCCTATTTTAAATAAGAAAATAAACGCAAGTAATGCCAGTGCCGTTTTAACGCCATTTTTAGTAAAAAAAGCTCTAAAGGGATCAATAACGGTTACCGCAAGCCATGCAACAGTTTTTGTTAAAGGAGTTTGTTTTATAGAGGACAGCTTTTCAAGGTACACACGCTCAAGTTCAGCATGTACTGCTTCGCGGTTAGTTTCGGGCTCTTTTGCAAACAGCGCTCCACTCATTAACAGCAGCATTACAGCAGCTAAAAAGTAATAAATTTGTGGCCAGTCGAGCGAGGGAATATCGGCCATGTAAAACGGAATAGCACCTAAAAGCGCATAACCTGTCCACCAACCCGAAGTTGCCATAGCGGCTGCAGCGGTTGCTTTGTGTGATTCGCTTTCGCTTAGGGTGTCTATTCTAAAGGCATCAATAGCAATGTCTTGAGTAGCTGAGGCAATGGCGATTAACAAACAAACCGCAGCAACAATTGCCAAATTAGCTTTTAAATCAAGCCCTGCTAATAGCAAGGTGCCAATGAAAATAAAACTTTGGCAAAATAGTATCCAACTGCGACGTTGGCCTAGCCATTTATATAAAATAGGAAGTTTTGTACGGTCAATGAGTGGCGACCACAAAAAGTTTATGCTGTAAGCGCCAAATACAATGCCAAAAAGGCCTATCATACTGCGACTTAGCCCTTCATCTTTTAGCCAAGCAGACATAACAGAGCCAATTAAAACCCACGGAAAACCGCTACTCATACCAAATATGAAAATGTGGATTAAGCGTTTGTCTTTAAAGTAAGAAAAATATTCGCTAATAGAGAGAGATTTGCTCATAGGGCCTTCATTGGCTTTGATGCAGAGCAGCTAAGCTGCTCTTAAAAAATTATAGTGGGACTTGTTCAAGCACTTTAATATTTAGGATGATAACAGGTTTTTTAGGTACGAAATCGTAGCCAATTTTTTCATTAAAACCGGTTTCAACAGTCATAATTTTATCAAGCGTGTCGTAACCATCCATTACGCTACCAAATACAGCAAAGCCCCAATCTTTCCCTGGATTTAAGTGATCGTTATTATCCATGTTAAAAAAGAATTGGCGAGTTCCTGAGTGCGGTTGTCTATCTTGATAGGCCATAGCAATGCTATACATATCGTTTTTTAAACCGTTACCGCTTTCATTAAAAATAGGGTCATTTTCATGTAGACCATCATAGTCTTTATCGTAACCACCACCTTGAATAACAAAGTCGCGATCATTTTCTACATCACGCTCAATACGGTGAAAAACGCTGCCTTGATAACTTTTATCTGACACGTAAGTTAAAAAATTATTGACTGTGATGGGCGCTTTAGAACGATCCAGCTCAACCACGATGCTACCCATTGACGTTACAATTTCTACGCGTGGAAAAATGTTGTCCTTTTGCACAAAGCGGCCTTCTTGGGCTGCTAAGCTACTTACACTAAAGAATAGGCCTAAGCAGATTAAAAAAAGTCGTTTCATAGTTAACCTTCTAAAAATTCTATTAATTCAGGGTCAGATACAATGCGGGTAATAACTTGCTCAGTCAACTTATTGAGCTGACCTTCTATTTTTGCTTGCTCATGACTAAATGGGCCTTCTAAATTAGCACTACCTCTATACACTTTACTAAAGTTACTTGAGGCGCGAATAACACGCACGCCAAGTTCTATGTGGGCTTCGCTGGTATGGCTCACTAACTTTTCGGTTACAACAGCTTGCAATGCATGAATATCTACTTCAAAGCGAACCGTTGCTAAGTTAGAAATACTGGCTCCATTGCGGCTAAGGGCGCTGTCTAACACACTTTTAATAGAGCTGGTAATACCTTGGCTTGCAAAGGTTTTAGTTTTATCTGACTCAATAAGTTTAAGTGTTGATGTATCGCCACGTAAATCGATTACACTAGTACTTAAGCTACTATTTATAGTGCTTATTTGACCATTTTTATAAACAGGGTTAAGTATTACTTGGCTAGGCTGATTCGCGCAGCCACCAAGTATCAGTAAGACACAACACCCAATTATAATGTTTGTTATTTTCATTTATAGCATTCCACTATTTTTTGTTGCACTTAAAACGACAAACTTTTTGTTTGAACCTAACAACTTACAGTTGCCGAACATACGGTTTAATTTATCATGATAATCTAAATGACGATTACCAATAATACGCAGCTCACCGCCTTCTTTTAAAGTATCTTTTGCTTGTTTAAACATTTGCCAAGCAATATGGTCGGTAACGGCCTGAGCTTGGTGAAATGGAGGGTTACAAAGCACCATATCCACACTGTCTCTTTCAAAGCCTGTTAAACAGTCGTTTTCGATGAACTCGCAGTTATCAAACTTATCGCCAAGGTTAATTTCTACATTTAATCGAGCTGACTCTACTGCCATGTAAGATTCATCAACAAAGGTAACAGATGCATTAGGACAACGAGCAAGCGTCATTAATCCAACAACCCCGTTACCACAGCCTAAATCAATAATGCTTTTAGCTTTTGGTGTTTCTGGTAAGTAGTTAAAAAAGAAGCGTGCACCAATATCTAACGAATCACGCGAAAACACATTTGCATGGTTTGTTATATTAAACTCAGTACCTTCAAGCTCCCACGTTACAGGGAAATCTGCTGCTTTATATCCGCCTTTAGCTGTACTTAATATAAGACGGGATTTTTTAACTGCTAGGCTAGTTTTTGTTTCACCAATAAATTGCTCAAATGATTTTATTGTTGAGTTATGAATTTCTTTTGTTTTACCTGCGGCAATTACTGGCGTACCAGGTGCAAGGACTTCACTAAGCTCACTTAACTGAAACTGTAAAAAACCTACATTACGAGGGATCTTAATAAGTACTAAATCAACATCCTGCGGTAATGCAGACAAACTATCTAATTGTGTAAAATCTGCTGTAGACAGTTTGTTTTCTTGTAAGTTATAAGCCGCAGCTTGGTGGCTAATATAAGAATCGTTAACTGAACAAACTGTTAACTTATTAAAATAACAAGCAAGTGCACCAAAGCTATCGTTTAAAATAAGCAATGAGCGACAATCAGGGTGATGTTCGTTAACATAATTGATAAGGTACTCATCTGCCGAATCCCACGCTTGTAAGCTGCGGTTTTTTTGATCCAAAGGAAAGCGTTCAAGAGTAAAGGTTTTATCGCCTAGCTGGGCTTGCGTCGTCATAATGGTTCGTTGATCAGTAATCTAATGTAGGTAAATTCTAACATGCAACGGCAAAACGCCAACCCCCAACAGTTACCAAATGGCTTTTCTTATCAAAGTAGGGCGCTTAGTGCACAAAAAAGCCTCGATCTATTTTATTATTTGCAAAAAAACCTACGTTGGCAGCAACCCGATGTAACTGTTTATGGTAAAACGGGGCCTATTCCACGGCTACAATGCTTCATGAGCGATTTAAATATTGAATACGGCTATTCAAGTAGTAAGCAAATAGTGGAGCCATGGGATGAATTTTTACTTAATATGAGAAGGCGTTTAGAGGCGCACTTAAATCAGCCTCTAAACTCATTGCTCGTTAATTATTACCGAGATGGTAATGATACGATGGGCTGGCACAGTGATGATGAAATAGAGCTTGGTGATAAACCCACAATTGTGTGTGTCTCTCTAGGAGCTGAACGGGTTTTAAAGTTAAAGCACAAGGCGAGCAATAAAGTGACTGATTTAAAGTTACAAAGCGGTAGTTGCCTAATAATGAATGGAGATAGTCAAAGAGATTATCAACATGCAATACCCAAGCAAACAACGCTTGCACATCCTCGAATAAGTTTAACTTACCGATTTATTAAGCACATTAAACAAAAGCAATTTAGTTAGTTAATTTAACTTGTTATAGTAAGCCTATAAATTAGCTAATTAAAATGGTCTTTTATGTCAATGCAGCAACAGATCCAAGAAAAAATAAGCAGCGCCATTGCGTGTAAACATTTAAACGTAATCAATGAAAGTCACATGCACAGTGCCGGTACTGAGTCACATTTTAAAGTTATAGTGGTTAGCGAAGAGTTCGCGGGTAAGCGCTTATTACAACGCCATCGTGAAATTAACGAAATTTTAAAAGATGAATTAGCAAATCATATTCATGCACTTGCTATCCATACATATACACCCGATGAGTATACAGAGCAGGGCGGCGAGGCTCCTGATTCACCTAATTGTATGGGTGGCTCTAAATTAGCTTAAATAATTAATAGCGATTTGATTGTTTACACTCGTGGTTAACTGATCAGATCAGTGTTTTTAGTATTAGCCTTTAAACTAGCGCTAATTTTTATTGTAAAAGATATAGGATGATCAATGGTCATTAAGCCTAAAATTCGTGGATTTATCTGCACAAATGCACACCCAGCTGGTTGTGCAGAGCATGTTCAAGAACAAATTAACTATGTAAAACAACAGGGTGCATTAAAAAGCGCACCAAAAAATGTATTAGTTATTGGCGCATCAACAGGCTACGGCTTGGCATCGCGCATTACTGCTGCGTTTGGTGGTGGTGCTAAAACATTAGGTATTTTCTTTGAAAAAGAAGGTACAGAGCGTAAAACAGGTTCTGCTGGTTGGTACAATACAGCTGCTTTTCAAGATGCAGCAGGCGAAGCGGGCCTCTGGTCTAAAAATATTAATGGCGATGCGTTTTCTAACGAAATCAAGCAAAAAGCAATCGACACTATTAAAGCTGATTTGGGCAAAGTAGATTGTATTATTTACAGCTTAGCGTCTCCTCGTCGTACTGATCCAAACTCTGGTGAAGTGTTTTCTTCTACACTTAAACCAATTGGTAATGCTGTAACAACAAAAAATTTAAATACATCAAAGCGTGAAATTGATGAAATTACGGTTGAAGCTGCAAACCAAGACGATATCGACAACACCATTAAAGTAATGGGCGGTGAAGATTGGGAAATGTGGATTGACGCATTAAAAGAAGCAGATGTATTAGCCGATAACTTTAAAACGACTGCGTACACTTATATTGGTAAAGAGTTAACATGGCCAATATACGGACACGCTACTATTGGTAAGGCTAAAGAAGACTTAGACCGTGCAACTGCTGCTATTAAAGAATCTACGAAAGATTTAAATGGTGAGGCATATGTTTCATCACTTAATGCAGTGGTAACGCAAGCAAGTTCTGCTATTCCTATTATGCCGTTATATATCTCTGCTTTATTTAAAGTTATGAAAGCAGATGGCACATACGAAGGCACTATTGAGCAAATTCACGCATTATTTAGTGAAAACTTGTATGGTGAATCACCTCGCTTTGACGACGGTGGGCATTTATTCCAAAACTATAAAGAGCTAGAAGACGACGTACAAGCTCGCGTGCAGGCTGTTTGGGATAAAGTAGATACTAGCAGCATTGATGAACTAACAGATTATGTTGGTTACCATAATGAATTTTTACGCTTATTTGGTTTTGGTATAGATAGTGTTGACTACGATCAAGACGTAGATTCAGTTAAGCCAATTGCCAACATGATTGACTAACAGAATTTAGGGCCTGTTTATCTTTCGAGGTTAAATTTGCAGCAGTCTGTTTGGTATTTAGGCAAGGCAGAGCCTATGTAGTGTGGTTATTCCCCATAAATGGGCGATAACGTGGAATAAATGCCAAACATGCGCTGCCCAAAGGGTTCTGCCTAGGGGCTATTTACTCTTTGTTGCTCGGTTTTTACTTAGCCCACTAGGTTACAAACCTCACGCCGCGATTAAATAGCCCCTAGATTGAACGAATTTTAATCCTGAAAGGTCAACAGGCCCTAGTTATAAAAAGCCGCAATCGCGGCTTTTTTTGTATTATGCGATTTGTTGAATTTACGATGAAATTAGGAATGATAATTGCTTAGGCTACCACTTTGGTCTAGCTTGATTTTTATTTAATTCACTTAACAAAACTAAATAAGTGTTTCTGTCGTATAATTTTCATAAATACACTCGCATAGTCATCTAAAATGATGTTAAAATCTCGACAATATGTGATGAGTTTTACTACGTTGCTTGTTTGATATCTCCAGCAAGCTACTCTTTTGTACCTTGATATAACTTGGAATAACTCAAATGGCGACGTGGTTGATACGATTTTTCAGTTTCTTTCCTTTAATGTAATGCAAGTGCGTATGATCAACATAAAAAAAGGTCTGGATTTACCCTTAGAGGGCGCGCCACAGCAAGTTATACATGACGGTTCTGCTGTCAAACGTGTAGCTGTGCTTGGCGAAGAGTTTATCGGTATGCGTCCAACCATGCATGTTCGTGTGGATGACCAAGTCAAAAAAGGCCAGGTACTTTTTGAAGATAAAAAGAACCCAGGCGTCCTATTTACTGCTCCAGCTTCTGGTACAGTAAAAGAAATAAATCGTGGTGCTAAACGTGTGCTGCAATCTGTTGTTATTGAAGTAGCAGGCAGTGAGCAAATCACCTTTGACTCTTTCAAAGCAGACGAGCTTCCGAGCTTAGAGCGCGAAAAAGCCAAAGAAGTACTTATCCAGTCTGGTCAGTGGACAGCACTTCGTGTTCGCCCATTCAGCAAGGTAGCGGCTGTGGATGCAAATCCTAGTTCTATTTTTGTGACCGCAATCGACACAAACCCATTAGCTGCAGATCCTGCAGTAATTATTGCGGAAAATGCGCAAGCATTTGAAGCGGGTCTTGCAGTTGTTTCGCGTTTGACCGATGGCAAAGTATTTGTGTGTAAAAAAGCAGGCAGCCAAGTTCCTAGCTCATCTATAGCTCAAGTAGAAGTACATGAGTTTGGTGGTGTGCATCCGGCTGGCCTCGTTGGCACTCATATCCATCATCTTGATGCAGTTTCTGTTAGCAAACAAGTTTGGCATATTGGTTACCAAGACGTTATTGCGTATGGTCACTTATTCCTTACTGGTGAAATTTACACAAATCGTGTTATTTCGCTTGCAGGTCCTCGCGTTAAAAACCCACGTTTAGTGAAAACACAATTAGGTGCTTCATTGGATGATTTAGTGGCTGGTGAACTAGAAGACGGAGATAACCGCGTTATTTCTGGCTCGGTTCTATCTGGTTCTATTTCAAACGGTGTTCATGCATTCTTAGGTCGCTACCACGTTCAAGTGTCTGTTTTACTTGAAGGTCGCGAAAAAGAATTGTTTGGCTGGATTGCACCAGGTAGTGATAAATTCTCTGTAACGCGTACATTCCTTTCTCACCTTGCACCAAGTCGTTTATTTAAAATGACAACGTCAACAGGTGGTTCAAAACGTGCCATGGTACCAATTGGTAGCTACGAGCGCGTAATGCCGCTAGATATTTTGCCTACTTTATTATTACGTGACTTAATTGCACGTGATTTAGATAGTGCAATTTCATTGGGCGCGCTTGAACTTGATGAAGAAGATTTAGCGTTATGTACCTTCGTTTGTCCAGGCAAATACGAGTATGGTTCTATCCTACGCGATTGCTTAACTACGATCGAGAAGGAAGGCTAGAGAGATGGGTTTAAAAAAATATCTAGAAGATATCGAGCCGAATTTTGAAGCCGGTGGTAAATATGAAAAGTTTTATGCACTGTATGAAGCAGCTGCAACTATTTTTTATACACCAGGCTACGTAAATAAAGGCGCGACACACGTACGCGATAACATCGACCTAAAACGTATGATGATTTTAGTGTGGATGGCGACGTTCCCAGCTATGTTTTTCGGTATGTTCAATATTGGTCATCAGGCCGCCGGTGCTTTAGCACAAGGTTTTGAACTATCAAACACGTGGCAAGTTGGTTTGTTCCAGTTATTCGGTGGCGAGTTAACCGCTGATGCAGGCTGGGGCGCTAAGATGTTCTATGGAGCATGTTTCTTCTTACCTATCTACGCTGTAACATTTGCAGTAGGTGGTTTCTGGGAAGTTATATTTGCTTCAGTGCGTAAGCATGAAATTAACGAAGGTTTCTTTGTTACTTCTGTATTATTTGCACTTATTTTGCCTGCAACTATTCCTTTATGGCAAGTTGCATTAGGTATTACGTTTGGTGTAGTAATCGCTAAAGAAATCTTTGGTGGTACCGGCCGTAACTTCTTAAACCCTGCTTTAGCCGGCCGTGCATTTTTATTCTTTGCATACCCAGCTCAAATCTCAGGTGACACAGTATGGACAGCAGTAGATTCTTTCTCTGGTGCAACCATGCTAGGCCAAGCATTTGCTGGCACACTTGACTTTGCAAACATGGAATTATGGTGGAATGCGTTTTATGGTTTCATTCAAGGTTCTGTAGGTGAAACATCTACACTTGCATTATTAGTAGGTGGTTTGTTCTTAATTTACGTTCGTATCGCTTCTTGGCGCATCGTACTAGGTGTATTCCTAGGTATGGTAGCAACTGCATTTTTATTAAATGCTGTTGGCTCAGAAACTAACCCTGTATTTGCAATGCCTTGGTATTGGCATTTCGTACTTGGTGGCTTTGCGTTTGGTATGTTCTTTATGGCTACTGACCCTGTATCAGCTGCATTTACTAACAAAGGTAAATTAGCATATGGTCTATTAATTGGCTTTATGGTGGTTATGATACGTGTTGTGAATCCTGCTTTCCCAGAAGGCATGATGCTAGCAATCTTATTTGCTAACTTGTTCGCTCCACTGTTCGATCACTTTGTAGTGCAGGCTAATATTAAGCGGAGGTTGGCACGTAATGTCTAGTAATAACGAATCAATCGGCAAAACGTTATCGGTTGTTGTAGCACTATGTTTAGTGTGTGCAATCATTGTATCGTTTGCTTCTGTACAGCTTCGTCCTTTACAGCAAGCTAATAAAAACAAAGATATTCAAAGCAATATCTTAGCTGCTGCGGGCATTGATAAAGTTGAAAATGTTCTTGAAACATTTGATGCAAAAATCGAAGCGCGCGTTGTAAACATGACTACAGGTGAGTTTGTAGATACAGACCCAACAATCTTTGACTTTGAAAAAAGCAAATATGATGCAGCGCTAAGTGTTTCTCTTCAAGAGAAAGGCGTTAAAGATATTGCTGGTATTCAACGTGTGACTAAAGAGTCACCGGTGTATATCTCTAAAAAAGAAGATGGCTCAGTTGATGCAATCATTCTTCCTATCCAAGGCTACGGCTTATGGGGCTTAATGTACGGTTTTATCTCGCTTGAAAGCGATGGTGAAACAGTTAAGGGTATTATCTTTTACAAGCATAATGAAACCCCAGGTCTTGGTGGCGAAATCCAAAATCCACAGTGGACTGCTACATGGGAAGGTAAAGAACTTCCAATTCAAATTGTTAAAGGTACTGCGGGCAATGATGAGCATAAGATCGATGGTCTTTCAGGTGCTACATTAACGTCTAACGGTGTTGATCATGCAGTTGACTTTTGGACTGGCGAAAATGGCTTTGGCCCTTTCCTTGCGAAAGTACGTAAAGGAGCATTGAAATAATGGCTGATACTAAAGAAATGAAGGCGGTCCTATTTGGTCCGGTTTTAGCTAACAACCCAATCGCATTACAAGTACTAGGTATTTGTTCTGCGCTAGCGGTAACGTCTAGCTTAAAAAATGCGTTAATCATGTCAATTGCATTGACACTTGTAACTGCGTTTTCGAGCTTCTTTATCTCGCTTATTCGTAACCAGATCCCATCATCTGTACGTATCATCGTACAAATGACTATTATCGCATCATTGGTAATCGTTGTTGACCAAGTATTACAGGCATTTTCTTATGCTACTGCAAAAGAGCTTTCTGTATTCGTTGGTCTAATCATTACTAACTGTATCGTAATGGGTCGTGCTGAAGCATACGCGATGAAGTCGCCACCACTTATGTCATTCCTTGACGGTATTGGTAACGGCTTAGGTTACTCTGTAGTACTACTTACTGTTGGTTTCATTCGTGAGCTATTTGGTAAGGGTTCACTATTCGGTGTTGATATTATCCCATTAGTACAAGATGGCGGTTGGTATCAGCCTATGGGTCTATTGATCTTACCACCGAGTGCATTCTTCATCATTGGTTTATTCATATGGGTACTGCGTACCTATAAGAAAGACCAAGTAGAAGCTAAAGCGTAAGGGGCAAATAGTGGAACATTATATTAGTTTATTTGTAAAAGCCGTTTTTATTGAGAACTTAGCGTTGTCATTCTTCTTAGGCATGTGTACTTTTTTAGCGGTATCTAAAAAAGTAACTACATCAATTGGTCTAGGTATAGCGGTTATAGTTGTATTGGGTATTTCTGTACCTGTAAACAACTTGGTTTATCATGCGGTACTTGCACCTGGTTCACTAACTTGGTTAGGTTATCCAGATGCAGATCTTAGCTTTTTACGTTTCTTAACTTTCATTGGTGTTATTGCAGCACTTGTGCAAATTCTTGAAATGGCATTAGATAAGTTTTTCCCTGCACTATACAACGCGTTAGGTATCTTCTTACCACTTATCACAGTTAACTGTGCAATATTTGGTGCGGTATCATTCATGGTTGAGCGTAACTATAACTTCGGCGAGTCTGTTGTTTATGGTATTGGCGCTGGTGTTGGTTGGGCACTTGCAATTACATTACTTGCAGGTATCCGTGAGAAACTGAAATACTCAGACGTACCTGATGGCTTACGTGGTTTAGGTATTACCTTCATCACTGTTGGTTTAATGGGACTTGGCTTTATGTCATTCTCTGGTATTTCACTGTAAAGGTAGCGAGGATAAATCATGGATTATCAGATTTTCTTAGGCGTTGGTGTTTTTATCGCTATCGTTGTACTACTGGTTTTAGTCATCATTGGTGCTAAATCTCAGTTAGTTGCAAGTGGCGATATTCTTATCGGCATTAATGGCGACCCAGATAAAGCCATTAAAACATCAGCAGGTAGTAAGCTTTTAGGTGCACTATCTGAGTCAGGTATATTTGTATCATCTGCTTGTGGTGGCGGTGGCTCTTGTGGTCAGTGTCGTGTACACATTAAAGAAGGTGGTGGTGATATTCTGCCAACTGAGCTTGATCACATATCTAAAGGTGAAGCCCGTGAAGGCTGTCGTTTAGCGTGTCAGGTAAATGTTAAAAATGACATGGAAATTGAACTTGAAGAGTCAATTTTCGGTGTTAAGAAGTGGGATTGTGAAGTTATCTCTAATGATAACAAAGCAACGTTCATCAAAGAGCTTAAGCTACAAATTCCAGATGGCGAGTCAGTGCCGTTTCGTGCGGGTGGTTACATCCAAATCGAAGCTCCACCTCACCATGTTAAATATGCAGATTTCGATGTTCCTGAAGAGTATCGTGGCGACTGGAACCATTTTGGTTTCTTCGATCTGGAGTCAAAAGTAGACGAAGAAACAATTCGTGCTTACTCGATGGCTAACTACCCAGAAGAAGAAGGCATCATTATGCTTAACGTGCGTATTGCTGCTCCACCTCCAAGAAACCTTAGCTTGCCATGTGGTAAAATGTCTTCGTACATTTGGTCGCTTAAAGAAGGCGATAAGGTAACTATTTCGGGTCCATTTGGTGAGTTCTTTGCTAAAGACACTGATGCAGAAATGGTATTTGTTGGTGGTGGTGCTGGTATGGCGCCAATGCGTTCTCATATCTTTGACCAACTTAAACGTTTGAACTCAAAACGTAAGATGAGCTTTTGGTATGGTGCACGTTCTGAGCGTGAAATGTTCTACGTAGAAGATTTTGACGGCCTAGCCGCTGAAAATCCTAACTTCGTATGGCATACAGCACTTTCAGATCCACAGCCTGAAGATAACTGGGAAGGCTATACTGGCTTTATCCATAACGTGTTATTTGAGAACTATCTTAAAGATCACGAAGCGCCTGAAGATTGTGAGTACTACATGTGTGGTCCTCCAATGATGAATGCGGCAGTTATTACTATGCTTAAAGATTTAGGTGTTGAAGACGAGAATATCTTACTAGATGACTTCGGTGGCTAACACTAATACCAAAACAGTTTAGTTTTGGTTAAAATACCAGCCTCGTAGCACTTGTGTTACGAGGCTTTTTTTATTCTTTAATTTTATCAATCTATTAAGTAGAGCTGTTATGAATCGAGTAAGTACTTCACAGGGCATAATGGCCTTTTTACTAATTACACTGACTTTATTATTGTCAGGGTGTGGTGAAAAGCCAGAGTTAAAAGAAACCTTTTTAGAAGGTAAGACTATGGGCACCACTTATCATATTAAATATTATGATGAGCAAGCTCAGCTATCGGCTTCACAACTACAGCTGCAAATAGACGCTGTTTTAAAAGATGTGAACCAATCTATGTCTACTTACATAGAAGACTCTGAAATAAATACATTTAACAGATTACCTGCAAATCAAGTTATGCCAATTAGCGAAGATTTTAGGGCTGTTATAAGCGAGTCTATTCGCTTGGGTGAATCGACTAAAACACTCGACGTAACAATGGGGCCTTTAATTGATTTATGGGGCTTTGGGCCTGATAAAAAACCAACTAATCGCCCAAGTGATGAGGCACTTGCTGCAATGATTGAAAAAATTGGTGTAGATAAACTTAATCTTACAGAGCAGGGGCTAGCTAAAACTGTTGATGGATTGGAGCTTTCTTTTTCGGCAACAGCTAAGGGCTATGGTATTGATAAAGTTGCCCAGTTATTAGAAAGCCACGATATTACTAATTACATGGTTGAGATTGGTGGTGAGCTGCGTATAGCGGGTGAAAAGCCAAATAATCAGGATTGGAAAATTGCGATTGAGCAACCTGATGCACAACCTGGAGAGCGTAAGGTACACCGTGTTTTATCACCAGGTACAAGTGGTATAGCTACATCGGGTGATTACCGTATTTTTTATAAAATGGATGGCGAAATCTATACTCATTTAATTGATCCAGCAACAGGTATGCCTATTAAGCACGACTTAGTGTCGGTAACTGTGCTTCACCCAAGCGCTATGACAGCAGATGGTTTAGCGACGGCACTTACTGTAATGGGGATGCAAAAAGCGCAAGCTTATGCTGAACAACATGATTTACCGGTTTATTTAATAGGTAAATCAAAAGAGGGTTTAGTTACCTACTCAAGCCCAGCATTTAAGCCTTATTTATAGTATGGTGCTGACTTGTTTATTTCCGTGTTATTTGGGTATATAATAGCAGTCGCTCAAAAATATTTGAGTTTAATTTATTGCTGATCAATAGGGGCTAAGCAATGTCACTTTTTCTTCTTACTTTTGGCTTACTAATTTTGATAGTTTCGGCTATGGCCGTTGGTATGATCGTGCAAAAAAAATCTATGGCAAGCAGCTGTGGTGGTTTAGGTTCGGTTGGTATTGATAAAGCCTGTGATTGCGATGATCCATGTGATAAACGCAAAAACCGTTTAGCAAAAGAGCAAGCCTGGAAAGAAAACCAAATTATTTAAGCCTGTCTTAAATATTAAAAAGCGCTTTATAGCGCTTTTTTTGTACCTGTAAAACGCCTCCGCATCATCGCTTCCAAAGTAATCCAATCTAAATGTATTAGACAAAGGTATATAGTTTAGTTTTTTTCACCTATTAGGTTTATTTTTCTCGTTTGTCAAATTGGAGCTAACACTCTAAAGTTTAACCATAGACAAAGAGCAAGGATCTCGTCATAAGCTTGAGGCATAAGTTAGCCTCGCTTAAAAGAATCTTTATATTGTGTGTGAAGATGTTGTCAGTGTGAAAGGCAACTCAAATTCGGTGGTGACTGCATTTGAGTTGTTTTTATTTCCCTACAATTGCCACGTAATGTATACCAAGAATCTTTATATTGTGTGTGAAGATGTTGTCAGTGTGAAAGGCAACTCAAATTCGGTGGTGACTGCATTTGAGTTGTTTTTATTTCCCTACAATTGCCACGTAGTGTAAACCAAGAATCTTTATATTGTGTGTGAAGATGTTGTCAGTGTGAAAGGCAACTCAAGTTCGGTGGTGACTGCATTTGAGTTGTTTTTATTTCCCTACAATTGCCACGTAATGTAAACCAAAAATCTTTATATTGTGTGTGAAGATGTTGTCAGTGTGAAAGGCAACTCAAGTTCGGTGGTGACTGCATTTGAGTTGTTTTTATTTCCCTACAATTGCCACGTAATGTAAACCAAAAATCTTTATATTGTGTGTGAAGATGTTGTCAGTGTGAAAGGCGGCTCAAGTTCGGTGGTGACTGAATTTGGGCTGTTTTTATTTGTGCCACACAATTATTACTCCCTCCTAAAAACCTATAATCCTATTAAATATTTCTCTTTAAATCGTTTTTATTTAAACTAACCGAATGTTTTTTATCGTGTTATTTTTTATTAACAAAATAGCTTCGAAAGCTTAACTCAAATTAATTGATTTTTAGTTGAACAGAAAATTCTCTTTGTTATACTCAAGTTCGAACTTTCAGTAAGTTTTGAAAGTTTGGTTGATACGGATCAATTTTCGCTAGGTAAATATGTGCTAGCTGGATTTGATTGTATTTAGCACCTGGTTTTAGGGCTTACAACAGCAATGTTTTTTAAATTTTTCCATTGCGAACTGTATTACTCTAATTTTGTTATAGTCATTTTAGTAGGTTAATGTCTTTGAACACACTTTCTTTGCATCATACAACTACGGAACTTGCCTCTGGCGAGCCGCAGACGTGTGAGCGCTTGAATAAAGCAGGCAAGGGCGTGTGTGTAGCTATAACTTTATTAGTTTTTAATACTGTAATGTTGCTAAGCGGTGCATTAGAGGATGCCTTCAAGCTTGAAGCGCTATTAAGTGATGGGTTTATTGTAGAGCCACTGTTACTTAATCTTGCGCAATTTTTAGCTCATCCGATCATATCAAGTCAGTTACTTATTGGCCTTTGTTGGTTATTGTTCCATATTTGTCCAGCGCGTCGTGCTGGCATAATCCTCCGTAAAGCAGCCTTTGCTTTTAGCGAGGCTAAAGTTCTTCAGCCTGTGATCTCTTCACACGGTTGTCGTGCTCCACCTAGCTTTACAGGTTGCCTGTAACGCTGCATCTTGTTGCTGGTTTTAATTATTTGTTCTTGCTGTAAATAATTAAGGTTAGCTAAAACAAAGTAGCTCCGTGTTTTTTAAACACATTTCAGCCAACCACCACTCACCCAAGTTAACTTTTATTACGTTATATAAATGCGTTTAGAAAGCTGGGTTTGTTGCTAGGTCATTAATGGCATGAGCTTTAGGTTTTGAATAGCCCCCTTATTTTTATAATTTAATTCTAGTTAACTTGGGTTTTTATTGAAAAATCGTTGCTTTGGTTTTTATTTTAAGCAGCAAATTGAAACTCTAGGTTTGTAGGATACTCCCTTGTTAATTCGTAACCTTTGTAATATTGCTTTAGCTAGTACAGTGCTGGCGTTGTCAGGCTGTAAAGGCGGGATACTCGATCCAAAAGGGCAGATAGGCATTGATGAGAAAAATTTAATCATCATCGCAACCGTGCTTATGTTGCTTGTAGTCGTTCCCGTTATTGTGATGACTTTGTATTTCGCTTGGAAATATAGAGACACTCAAAACCAAGAAATTTATGCTCCAAAATGGGCTCATTCAAATAAAATTGAAGCCGTTGTTTGGGCTGTTCCTATTGTTATTGTAATCATTTTAGGTGTTATTACCTGGCAGTCTACCCAAGAGCTAGACCCTTATAAACCAATTGAAGGTAAAGGTAAGCATCTTACTGTTGAAGTGGTTTCATTAAACTGGAAGTGGCTGTTTATATACCCTGAGCAAGGTATTGCTACGGTTAATGAATTAGTGTTCCCAGCAAATGTACCTGTTGAATATAAAATCACTTCAGAGAGCACAATGAATTCATTTTTTATTCCGCAATTGGGTAGTCAAATATACTCAATGGCTGGGATGGAAACCAAGCTTCACTTAATTGCAAATGAGCCAGGTACGTTTAAAGGCTTTTCTGCAAATTACAGCGGCGCAGGTTTCACTGGCATGAAATTTAATGCCATTGCTACACCTACTCAAGCTGGTTTTGATAAGTGGGTGAGTGATGTGAAAGCGAATTCAAGCGCTAATAACCTGACTCATGCAAACTATGTTGAGCTTGCAAAAGCAAGTGAAAATAACCCTGTAGCCTATTACGGAAAAGTTGATGACGGCTTATTTCATACCATTGTTATGAAGTATATGCAGGCGCATGGCGATATGAACAAAAAACACCATGCAATGGGCGAACATGGGCAAATGAGTAAAAAGCATCATGAAATGAGTGAGCACTCAATGCCTTCATCTCACAGCCAAGGCGAGGAATAATAATGTCGTTATTAGGTAATCTTTCACTCGACGCAATTCCGTTTCATGAGCCAATTCTTGTGTTCACGATGTCGGTTATTGCGATAGCTGGGCTTATTATTGCCGGGCTTATTACAAAGTATAAAAAATGGGGCGTGCTTTGGCGCGACTGGATCACGTCTGTTGATCACAAACGCTTAGGCGTAATGTATATTCTTTTAGCACTAATAATGCTGTTTCGTGGTTTTTCTGATGCAATAATGATGCGTGCGCAGTTGGCACTTGCTACCAGTGGTGCGCCAGGTTATTTACCACCAGAACACTACGACCAAATATTTACTGCCCACGGCGTAATCATGATCATATTTATGGCAATGCCATTTATGATTGGTCTAATGAACATTGTATTACCACTTCAAATAGGTGCTCGCGATGTTGCTTTCCCATTTTTAAATAATTTAAGTTTTTGGTTTACAGCCAGTGGTGCAATTTTAATTAACTTATCACTTGTGTTTGGTGAGTTTGCAAAAACAGGTTGGGTGGCATATCCGCCGCTTTCGGAGCTGACCTTTAGCCCTGGGGTGGGGGTTGATTATTATATTTGGGCCTTGCAAATATCCGGGCTCGGTACACTTCTAACAGCCGTAAACTTTTTAGCTACCGTGTTTAAAATGCGTGCACCAGGTATGACCCTAATGAAAATGCCAATTTTCACATGGGCATGTACATGGGCAAACATATTAATTGCAGCATCATTCCCAATTTTAACTGCTGTACTTGCAATGCTAACGCTTGACCGTTATCTCGACTTCCACTTCTTTACCAATGAATTGGGCGGTAACGCCATGATGTACATCAACCTGTTTTGGGCATGGGGTCATCCTGAGGTATACATATTAGTATTACCAGCGTTTGGTATTTTTTCTGAAATTATTTCGACCTTTGCCGGTAAACGTTTATTTGGTTATAAGTCGATGGTTTACGCCAGCGGTGCAATCTCAATTTTAGGTTTTATTGTTTGGCTACATCACTTCTTTACGATGGGCTCGAGTGCTAACGTTAATGCGTTTTTTGGGGTAATGACCATGGTCATTGCCGTACCAACTGGGGTTAAGTTATTTAACTGGTTATTTACCATTTACCGAGGTCGTTTACGTATTAGCGTACCGGTACTTTGGACACTTGGCTTTATGGTTACCTTTACCGTAGGCGGTATGACCGGTGTATTACTTGCTATTCCTGGCGCCGATTATGTACTGCATAACAGCTTATTCTTAATTGCACATTTTCATAACACAATTATTGGTGGTGCTGTGTTTGGTTACCTGGCCGGTTTTGTATTTTGGTTCCCTAAAGCAATGGGCTTTAAACTTAATGAAAAATGGGGCAAAGCATCATTTTGGTGTTGGATTATTGGTTTCTTTGTAGCATTTATGCCGCTGTACGTACTTGGTTTCTTAGGTATGACACGTCGCTTAAACCACACTAACAACCCAGATTGGAACATATGGTTATACATTGCCGCAGGCGGTGCTGTAATTATTATGTTTGGTATTATCAGCCAGGTAATTCAATTATATGTGAGCTTTAGAGACCGTGAAGCGCTTGACGATACAACAGGCGATCCGTGGAACGGCCACACACTTGAGTGGGCTACAAGTTCACCTCCGCAAATTTATAACTTTGCAACAATTCCACATATTGATGATATTGATGCATGGACCGACATGAAAGAAAAAGGTCAAGCATATCAAGATAAGGCAAACTACAGCCCTATTCATATGCCTAAAAACACATCAGCTGGCGTGTTAATGGCAGCAAGCTTAACAGTATTTTGTTTTGCAATGATTTGGCATATTTGGTGGTTAGCTGTTGTTGGGCTAGTAGGCGGAATTGCCATATTTATCAAACGTTGTTACACCAGCGATGTAGATTACTATATACAACCTGATGAAATTGCACGCACTGAAGCTGCATATAATTCAAGTGGCATTAAGGAGCTAAAAGCGTGAGTACACTTTCTGCAAATTTAGAATCAGCAAATTTAGACTCTGTATCACACGATGATCATGCCCACGCGCATGATCACCACGATACTTCGGGTGACACGATATTTGGCTTTTGGTTATACCTAATGACCGATTGCCTATTATTTGCCTCGTTTTTTGCCACCTACGCAGTGCTTTTTATGAACACTGCCGGTGGTGTATCGGGTAAAGATATTTTTGAGCTCGACTTTGTAGCAGTAGAAACTGCTGCACTACTTATTAGTAGTATTACCTTTGGTTTTGCCATGATTGCCGCTCAAGGGCAAAAAAAGGCACTAACACTGACTTGGTTATTTGTTACGTTTTGTTTAGGTGCTGTGTTTATTGGTATGGAAGTATACGAATTTCATCACCTAATTGTGCATGGCCATGGCCCACAACAAAGTGCTTTTTTAACATCATTTTTCTCATTAGTTGGCCTACATGGTTTACATGTAACTGCGGGTCTAATTTGGATGACCATAATGATGATTGAAGTTGCTAAACGTGGCTTAGGTAAAGCAACCGTAACGCGTTTGAGCTGCTTAAGCCTATTTTGGCACTTCTTAGACATTGTCTGGATTTGTGTATTTACCGTTGTTTATTTAATGGGAGCAATGTAATGAGCCACAGCGAAACACATGCTGAGCACCATGATGAATCTCATGGCAGTGTTAAAACTTACTTAATTGGCTTTGTGCTATCGGTAATTTTAACTGCTATACCGTTTTACATGGTAATGGAAGGTGACTTCTCAAAAGTAACAACGCTTTGGAGCATTGTTACTTTAGCAATCGTACAAGTTTGGGTGCATTTAAAATACTTTTTACACCTTAATTTTACGACCGAAGATGGCCGAGCAAGTACTTTCTCATTCCTATTCAGTGCTCTGATCATCGTAATGGTTGTTGGGTTATCTGTTTGGATCATTTATGAATCTAACGCAATGATGATGTACTAGGAGTTGAAGATGTTTCGTCGTTATTTATCAGTGACAAAGCCGGGTATTATTATGGGCAATTTGATCAGCGTAGCGGGCGGGTTTTTACTTGCCTCGCGCGGTGATATAGACCCATGGTTAATGATTGCTACATTAATTGGTTTGTCGCTAGTAGTTGCATCGGGTTGTGCTATCAACAATGTTATAGATAGAGACATAGATGTGGCCATGGCGCGTACTCGTACGCGAGTAACAGTAACAGGCGAAATGTCGGCCTTTGCTGCACTTAGTCACGGTATTTTATTGGGTGTTGTGGGCTTTGGTTTACTTATAGCCTACACCACTCAAGCCGCGGTATTTTTTGCAGCCTTTGGCTACGTAATTTATGTAGGGGTTTATAGCCTCTACATGAAACGCAACTCAGTATATGGCACTTTTGTAGGTAGCCTTTCTGGCGCTGTCCCGCCAGTAGTTGGTTACTGCGCCGTGACAGGGCAGTTCGATATGGGCGCATTAATACTGCTAGTCATGTTTAGCTTGTGGCAAATGCCGCACTCTTACGCTATCGCTATTTTTCGCTTTAAAGATTATCAAGCTGCAGGTATTCCTGTATTACCAGTAGCGCAAGGTATTGATAAAGCAAAGCGCCATATCGTACTTTATATTGCTGTATACGCATTAGTGGTGATGTTACTGCCAATTACTGGCTACACAGGGGCTGCTTTTATGGCTGTGGCGTGTATTACCAGCTTTTGGTGGTTGCTAATGGCATTGCGTGGTTATCGTCGTAATATTGATATGAGCAGCTGGGCACGTAAAGTGTTCGCATTTTCAATTATTAATATTACAGCGTTAAGCATTGCTATGGCTGTTGACTACCATAGCGTTGCTCCACAGCTATTAACGCTTACCTAATTTAAAAATTTTTAACTATTCCAAAGTTAATCCAAAGGCTCGAAAGAGCCTTTTTTTATGCCTAAATATTAAGATAATTGAACATTCGTATACTCACTCTTTTACTTTTTAAAATTATCAGCGTTGTAATAAAGTGGCTTAAGCGTACCGCAGTTAATAAATTTATAGGTAAGCTCATTTTCAGCTGGGACACGTTTTGAGGTACGAAGCTTTTGCATACACGCATTAACTAAATCAACAAAAATAAGATGATTATAACTTGGAGCCTGTTGAATTTTATGGATATAAATTCGTTTAGTTCCCTTTAAAGTAATTAGGTCGTAGTTTTGCCACTGTGATGATTTAGTTAAATTTGTTAACTCTCTTGAGTAGAGTTTTTTACTCATAACAATTTCTCTGTTTGAGTAAATTAAGCTCCCACCTTGCTTATAATCACCATCAAAAACATCGGCGGTAATGGTAATTTCTGCGCCGCGCATTAAATGCTGAATATTAAAAGCTTGTGGCTTTAAAGTAATAAGGTCTGCGTTACGAACTAGCTCTAGAAAAGCGACATCAGGGTTTTCTATTTTATAGACTACTTGCACATCGTGTGGTGCTTTATACGTTGGTAAATTAATAGCAAAAATACTAGAACCCTGATTTAGCAAAGCCATTGGGTGTTCAGCATGGTAAGCGGGGTCTACCGGTGGAAGTTCTGCTTTTTCTTCTTCTGCTACAGCAAAGCCACTTAAAGTAACTAGTAATAAAGTAAGTAGTAGGCGCATTATAATCTCAATTAATTTATGAGCTTAAATTGTAGTATAAAGTTTATGTTACTTATATTTTTAAACTAAATTTAGATCTATATTATTATTCAGGTATTGAGTGCAACAATGTTCGTGCCTTTAAATGTAGGTTTGCGTCCTCTGGATTTGACGTATTAGTCAGCCAAATTACATTACCTTCTTTATTAACAAACAATGTAGTAGGTGTGCCTCGTATACCTAATTGCTGTGCAATTGCATCGGCTTTTACAGCTGTTTTAAAAGTATAACCTCTTTCGCTAAGTGCTTTAGCGGGAGTTGCATCGTCATCTTCTTTAAAGCTCACGGCAATAACTTTTAAGCCCATATCATCAATTTTTTGAAGTGCTGGCTGCAGCTTTTTACAGTACGGACACCATGTTGCCCAAAAGTGTAAAACGTAAGGCTGACCTAATAAATCTTGAGTGTTGAGAGCAGGCCCATCAGCCATTTGTAAATTTAATGTAGGTAGCTTAGGGTATGTTGCTTCTGAGCTTGTATCTTGTGCGTAAGCTGTAAAGCTTAATAAAATTAGCGTGATGGTAATAAATAGCTGTTTCATAATATGCTCGTTTTTATTTTACATATTAAATAGGAACGGGAATTTAACATTTTTCTTTCAAACTAAAAGCTAGCCGCTTGTTCAACAACAATAGCGTGGCGCTTAGCTAGGCGAAGGTGATCTCTATCGTAACCTCCACCTATCACTGTAGCTACAGGTGTATTGTGTTCAAGGCAGCGTTTTAGCACTAAATGATCACGTTTAGCTATGCCATCCCAGCTAATATCTAACTTACCCAAGCCATCACCTTGCCAAATATCAACGCCAGCATCGTAAAGTACTAAGCTTGGGTTTAGCTCTTTAAGTAAATAACTTAGTGTTTCGTCAACTATGGCAAGGTATTCGTCGTCCTTCATATTATTTGCCAGGCCAATGTCTAAATCGCTAGCTGACTTTCTAAAGGGGAAGTTTTTTTCACAATGGATAGAGCAAGTATACGCATAGGGTTGATGCTGTAACATTGCAGCTGTGCCATCACCTTGGTGCACGTCTAAATCAAAAATAAGTACGTTAGTTACCTCACCCGATTGAATTAAAGTTTGCGTGGTAAAGGCCAAATCGTTAACCATACAAAAACCTGAACCAAAGTCATTATGTGCGTGATGTGTACCACCAGCAAGATGACACGCTATACCGTGTTTAAGTGCTAAGCGGGCTGTTTGTAAAGTACCTTGAGGGGCTGTAAATGTACGTGCCATAAGCTCTTTTGACCAAGGTAGACCAATGCGACGCATTGCTTTTTCATCTAAGCGGTTGTGCCATAAATCGTGGATATAATTATCGCAATGCACAAGTTCAAGCGGCTCTGGCGTGCCTAATATTGGCTCAACTAGGTTACTGCCGATTAAACCAAGCTCTGCAACATGTTGATATAAATGTGCAAATTTACTCATTACAAAGCGATGCTTAGGATCAAAGCTAAACGAGTAGTTAGGATGGTATACCAAAGGCAAATGAGGATTTAAGCGCATATTTACAAGCTTTATAAAGTTTACGCTATGGTAATCAACTTAAGAGAATGAGTCTATTGTGAGTCATTAATAAGTGACGCTAATTCGCGATGCAGTAGCTCATCATCGGCTAAGTTTAGCTCTATTAAACGCTTTAAATAAGTAATACTGTCTATATCAATGTGATGGCATTTTAAACCAATATGATCGGCTTCAATATGGCAAATCACTACTTCCATTTTTATTTCTATATCGCTTTGAGGCAATGTAAAACGCAGTATTGCTTGCGTATTGTGGCTGCCAATAAATGCATCACAATTAGTGATTAACGCGCCATGTAACGATAGGTCGAGTAATTTACACGGATACTGTTGGCTATCAAAACATAACAGAGCGTTAGTTGAAAATAGCACACGAGAAAACTGACGACGATTTTGCATAACCTAATTTAGCCTTACTGTTTTTATAATAAATTAAGCATAGCGGGTAATTCTCTACATGCTAGCAGGATATGTTCCTGTAATGCTGGTGGTATAAAAAAGCCCCGCATAAATGCAGGGCTTAGTATTACTGTAATAAATTAATTACGGTAAATATTAACCAATTTTTTTGTACTTAATACGTTTAGGTTCAGTTGCTGCTGCACCAAGTGTCTTTTTAAGCCACTCTTCGTATTCAGTGTAGTTACCATCAAAGAAGTTAATTTGACCTTCGTCGCGGTAATCTAAAATGTGCGTAGCAATACGGTCAAGGAACCAACGGTCATGCGAGATACACATTACACAACCAGGGAACTCTAAAATAGCGTTCTCCAGTGCGCGTAGTGTTTCAACGTCCAAGTCATTGGTTGGCTCATCGAGTAGTAACACATTGCCGCCAGCTTTTAATAACTTAGCAAGGTGTAAGCGGTTACGCTCACCACCAGATAGGTCTTTAACAAACTTTTGTTGATCGTTACCTTTAAAGTTAAAGCGACTTACATATGCTCGACTTGGGAACTCAAAATTACCAATTTTCAGTACGTCTTGTCCGTCTGATATTTCTTGGAAAACAGTTTTGCTTTCGTCCATACCGTCGCGGAACTGATCAACTGTCGCAAGGTGTACTGTTTCGCCAACGCTGATGTTACCGCTGTCTTGCGTTTGCTCACCGCTTATCATTTTAAACAGCGTTGATTTACCCGCGCCATTCGCGCCAATAATGCCCACAATGGCACCTTTTGGCATGCTAAAGTTTAAGTCATCAATTAATACGCGATCGCCAAAACTCTTACGAAGATTAGTTACTTCAAGCACTTGGTCACCTAAACGTGGGCCAGGTGGGATAAACATCTCGTTAGTTTCGTTACGTTTTTGGTAATCAGACTGCTGCATTTCAGTAAACTGAGCCATACGTGCTTTTGACTTAGCTTGACGACCTTTAGGGTTTGAACGAACCCATTCAAGTTCTTGTGCAATTGATTTTTGACGTGCTTTTTCAGATTTTTGTTCTTGCTGTAAGCGCGCATCTTTTTGTTCAAGCCAAGAAGAGTAGTTACCTTCCCATGGAATACCTTCACCACGGTCAAGCTCTAATATCCAGCCAGCTACATTATCAAGGAAGTAACGGTCATGCGTTACTGCCACAACAGTGCCTTCGTAATCGTGTAAGAAGCGCTCTAACCATGCAACCGACTCAGCATCCAAGTGGTTAGTAGGTTCATCAAGAATAAGCATGTCTGGTTTTTCAAGTAATAATCGACATATAGCAACACGACGACGCTCACCACCTGAAAGGTGCTCAATTTTAGCATCCCATTCTGGCAGGCGAAGTGCATCAGCAGCGCGTTCCAAAACGTTGTCGATGTTATGACCATCGTGCGCCTGAATAACAGCTTCAAGCTCGCCTTGCTCTTTTGCAAGTGCGTCAAAGTCAGCATCTTCCATGGCGTATTCGTTATACACTTCGTCAAGACGTTTAAGTGCGTGTTTAACTTCGCCAACAGCTTCTTCAACAGTTTCACGCACTGTTTTGCTTTCGTCTAAAACAGGTTCTTGCGGTAAATAACCAATTTTAGTACCAGGCTGAGGATGCGCATCACCTTCAAAATCTTGGTCAACACCGGCCATAATACGTAGTAACGTAGATTTACCAGAACCGTTTAAACCAAGCACACCAATTTTAGCGCCAGGAAAAAAGTGTAACGAAATATCTTTTAAGATAGTGCGCTTAGGTGGCACAACCTTAGATACTCGACTCATCGAGAATATAAATTTATCAGGTAAAACCATGGAGGAAAGCCTTCAAATAATAATAAAAATTTCAATGTTGTATTGTAGTGGCTGACGGGTGAAACAGTCAACGAATGCTGTATAGAACAATACGCTTACCTAAGCGGTACTTTGTGTTGATTGCTCGTTTAAAACACTACTATTACAGGATTTCTATTGTGTAAAATTCTGTAATCTATTGTTTTATATTGTTCAAATACATTTCATTTTTAACAAAATTGGTACAGTATATTTACAAGCCGTAAAGTATAAGCAAGTTATATAGGCAGGCTACACTTAGTTTGTTGTTAAACATCACATTATTAAATATTACAAAGGTTTAAAGGAATGAACATGAAAACAGTTACTAAGTTAGGGGCATTACTTTTAGGTTTATACTCATTTTCGAGCCAAGCAGACACACTCCACGTAAATGGTTATTACCAAGGAATAGGGATAGGGTCTACGCAAATTGATGTATACGAGAGCGATAGCATACAGTTTACAACGCTATACGGGCGGTTTGGATATCAGTTTTCGCGTTACTTTGCATTAGAAGGGCGTATAGGTTTTGGGTTAAATGACGAATCAACACCACTAAACGGGCTCGTTTACACTCAGAACCCACAGGACGGTTCGCTTAGTTCAGAGCCTATTAAGAGCGAGATTGACTCAAGTCTTGATTTGCAAACAAGCATATTTGTAAAAGCTAATTACCCCATTTCATCTCGCGCTGATGTATTTTTATTTGGTGGCTATGGCAGAAATAAATTAAGTTACAATGAAGGCGATTTAAGAAATCTTGCAGAATCAATAATTGATATAGATTCACAGGTAAATACTTCATTAATCACTGAGCAAAACTATGATGAGGGCGGTGTAACGTACGGCACTGGTATTGACTATAGGTTATCTCAACGCTGGCAAATAAGCGCTGAATACCAATATTTTGATACAGATGAAGGCGATATTTACGCACTTAATTTATCTGTAAATTATCGTTTTTAATTATAATAGCGCTACTGATTTTAGTAGCGCTATTTCAATTCACTAAAACAAAGTACTTCAATATAAATGCATTCCCCTCATCTATAACTTTTAGTAAATCTTAAAAAATCATGAATAAATTTCATTTGGACATCTATACATCTAGAGGTTGATATTTTTTACTTTCAGTTCATAATTAAGCTTCGGTTTTTATGAGCAGGAGTAAAGTATGCCAATTACAGTAAAAGACGAGTTGCCGGCAATTGCACGTTTACGCCAAGAAAACGTATTTGTAATGCCAAAAACACGTGCAAAAACGCAAGAAATACGCCCAATGCGTTTAGCTATTTTAAACTTAATGCCTAATAAAGTAGAAACCGAAGTTCAGTTTATTCGCTTACTTGCCAATTCGCCTTTGCAAGTAAACGTAGAACTACTGCGCCTAGATACTCACCGCAGTAGTAGCAATTCAGAAGAGCACCTTGATACCTTCTACCGTTATTTTTCTGAGGTTAAAGACAACAATTACGATGCATTAATAGTAACCGGCGCACCACTTGCGCATTTAGAGTACGACGATGTAGCGTATTGGGATGAGCTAAAGGTTATTATTGATTGGGCTGAGCAACACGTTACCTCTACGTTATTTTCGTGTTGGGCAGCGCATGCAGCGTTATATCACCGTTACAAATTAAAGCGCGATTTAAAAGACGATAAACTATGTGGCGTGTTTACCCACCAGTGTTACTTTGATCACGGTGCATTAACTCGTGGCTTCGACGATACCTTTTTAGTACCGCACTCACGCTACGGCCATATTGATATAAATAAAATAAATGCCTGTGAAGAACTCGTTGTACTGGCTGGTTCTGAGAGAGTAGGTGCTTACTTGCTTAAAAATAAATCAGGTAGCCAAGTGTTTATAACCGGCCACCCAGAGTACGACGCCGATAGCTTAAAAGCAGAGTACGAGCGCGATTGTAAAAAAAGCCCTAATGCACCAAAGCCCGAAAATTACTTTCCGGATGACGATGCAACTAAACAACCTTCAAAAACGTGGCAAAGCCATGCTTTTTTACTTTTTTCGAACTGGTTAAATTACTACGTGTACCAAACCACACCGTATGATATTAATTTAGTTAGCCAAGATGTGAGGACTAACAACTATGCCGAATAACGCGCCTACAAATAACAAGCAAGCCGAAATAAGTGCCGCATTAAAAGAACGCATTTTAATTTTAGATGGCGCTATGGGCACTATGATCCAAGATTATAAGCTAGAAGAAGAAGACTATCGCGGAGAGCGTTTTAAAGACTGGCATGTATTAATTAAAGGCAATAACGATTTATTAAGCCTAACCAAGCCCTACTTAATCACTGATATTCATCGTGGTTTTTTATCAGCGGGCGCCGATATTATTGAAACCAACACGTTTAACTCGACCACTATTTCGATGGAAGATTACGACATGGCAAACCTAAGCCGTGAAATAAACGTAGAGTCGGCTAAATTAGCACGCGCAATTTGCGATGAATTTACAGCTAAAACGCCAGAAAAACCACGCTATGTAGCGGGTGTTTTAGGGCCGACATCAAAAACCTGTTCTATCTCGCCAGATGTAAACGACCCAGGCTATCGTAATGTAACGTTTGATAAGCTGGTTACTGCGTATGTAGAGTCTACCCTTGCATTAATGGAAGGTGGCGCTGATTTAATACTTATTGAAACCATATTCGACACCCTCAATGCAAAAGCCGCTTCATTCGCAGTAGAAGAAGCGTTTGAGCAAGCAGGGCGAACATTACCAGTTATGATCTCGGGCACTATTACCGATGCTTCAGGCCGCACGCTTTCGGGGCAAACAACCGAAGCATTTTATAACTCTATTCGCCATATCAAACCTATTTCAATTGGCCTTAACTGCGCCCTTGGGCCTGATTTACTTCGCCAATACGTAGAAGAG
This sequence comes from Pseudoalteromonas sp. FUC4, assembly GCF_008370255.1. Taxonomy (GTDB): domain Bacteria; phylum Pseudomonadota; class Gammaproteobacteria; order Enterobacterales; family Alteromonadaceae; genus Pseudoalteromonas. Next base: position 155,651 of record NZ_SEUI01000005.1, read on the forward strand.
CTGTCGCGCGTATGCGAAACATTTACATCGGTACACCCTAATGCGGGCTTGCCTAATGAATTTGGTGAATACGACTTAGAAGCGCCTGAAATGGCAGCCGAAATTATCGATTGGGGTAAATCGGGCTTTATTAATATTGTAGGCGGATGCTGTGGCACCACGCCTGCGCATATTCGGGCTTTTGCAAAAGGTCTAGCGGGCGTTAAACCACGCCAACTGCCAGAGCTTGAAGTACGCATGCGTTTATCGGGTCTTGAAGCCTGTAACTTAAATTAAGGAGCCAACATGACCCAACAAATAGCAGTATTTACTAATGTCGGCGAGCGTACCAATGTAACCGGTTCTGCCATGTTTAAACGCCTAATCATGGAAGAAGACTTTGAAGCCGCGCTAACAGTGGCCCGCGAACAAGTAGAAAATGGCGCACAGATTATTGATATAAACATGGACGAAGCCATGTTGGACTCAAAAGCCGCGATGGTTAAGTTTTTAAACTTAATAGCCTCAGAGCCTGATATTTCACGCGTACCCATTATGGTCGACTCCTCTAAATGGGAAGTAATAGAAGCCGGCCTAAAGTGTATTCAAGGTAAGGCTATTGTTAACTCAATATCGCTTAAAGAGGGTGAAGAGCCGTTTAAACGCCAAGCTAAAATAATAAAACGTTTTGGTGCAGCTGCCGTTGTCATGGCGTTTGATACTGACGGGCAAGCTGATACAGCAGACCGTAAATATGAAATATGTGCACGTAGCTACAAAATATTAGTAGAAGACATTGGCTTCCCGCCGGAAGATATTATATTCGATCCTAATATATTTGCCGTAGCCACCGGTATAGAAGAGCACGATAACTACGCAGTAGAATTTATTGAAGGCACACGCCGCATTAAGCAAAACTTACCGCATTGTAAAGTGTCGGGCGGGGTGTCAAATGTATCGTTTTCATTTAGAGGTAATAACCCAGTACGTGAAGCTATTCACTCGGTATTTTTATATCACGCCATAAAAGCGGGTATGGATATGGGGATCGTAAATGCAGGGCAACTCGCCGTTTACGACGATATACCAGAAGAGCTTCGTAAAGCCGTTGAAGACGTAATACTTAACACAGACCCAGGTGCCGGCGAGCGTTTAGTAGAGCTTGCACCAAAATACTCTGGTATGGCACAAGCCGAGCGAGTAGAAGATTTAGAATGGCGCACATGGCCTGTAGAAAAACGCCTTGAGCACGCGCTTGTGAAAGGCATTACCACCTTTATAGATGAAGATACCGAAGAGTGCCGCGCTGCTGCCGATAAACCTATTCACGTAATTGAAGGGCCGTTAATGGATGGCATGAACGTGGTAGGTGATTTATTTGGCGCAGGTAAAATGTTTTTACCACAAGTGGTTAAATCGGCGCGCGTAATGAAACGAGCCGTAGCCTACCTAGACCCATTTATTGAAGCCGAAAAAGAAGAAGGTTCAACCAATGGTAAAATAGTGATGGCGACCGTAAAAGGCGACGTACACGACATAGGTAAAAACATTGTAGGCGTGGTACTGCAGTGTAATAACTACGAAGTTATTGATTTAGGTGTAATGGTACCGGCTGATAAAATACTGCAAACCGCCATCGACGAAAAAGCCGACATAATCGGCCTTTCGGGTTTAATTACCCCATCGCTTGACGAAATGGTGCACGTAGCAAAAGAAATGAAACGCCGTGGTTTTGAACTGCCGCTACTAATTGGTGGTGCAACTACTTCTAAAGCGCACACAGCAGTAAAAATTGAGCCGCAATATGACAAAGGCGTTGTGTATGTAAATAACGCCAGCCGTGCGGTGGGTGTGGTTTCAAACTTATTATCAAAAGAGTTTAAACCCGATTTTTTAGCTAAAACACAAGCTGAATATGTAAAAGTACGCGAGCAACAAGCGCGTAAAAAACCACGCTCTAAGCCTGTTACAATACAGCGCGCACGCGATAACGCAGCAAAGCTTGATTGGGATAACTACACGCCACCAGTGCCTAAAAAGCTGGGCGTGACTGAGTTTAAAAATGTATCAATCGCGACTTTGCGTAAATACATAGATTGGACGCCATACTTTATGACGTGGTCAATTGCCGGTAAATATCCGCGCATAATGAACGACGAAGTAGTAGGCGAGCAAGCACAAAGCTTATTTAAAGACGCTAATGATATGCTCGACGACCTTGAAAAAGCAGGCAGTTTGCAACCACTGGGTGTAATTGGTTTATTCCCGGCTAACCGCGTGGGTGATGACATAGAAATATACACCGACGAAACCCGCAAAGAAGTATTAACTACTTCGTGCCATTTACGCCAGCAAACCGAAAAAACCGACTTTGCTAACTACTGCCTAGCCGACTACATAGCACCCAAAGGCACACCAGACTATTTTGGTGCGTTTGCAGTAACGGGCGGCTTAGAAGAAGACGACTTAGCGAATGCGTTTGACGCACAGCAAGACGACTACAACAAAATAATGGTTAAAGCGGTTGCTGACAGGCTCGCCGAAGCGTTTGCAGAATACCTACACGAAAAAGTACGTAAAGAGTATTGGGGTTTTGCTCCAGACGAAAACCTTGGTAACGATGAGCTAATACGCGAAAACTACCAAGGTATTCGCCCAGCGCCAGGTTACCCAGCGTGCCCTGAGCATACTGAGAAAAAGAAAATTTGGCAGTTGCTCGATACCGAAAAACGCATTGGTATGCAGCTCACCAGCTCATACGCCATGTGGCCAGGTGCTGCTGTTTCGGGCTGGTATTTCTCACACCCTGAAGCTAAATATTACGCAGTAGCCGCAGTACAAAAGGATCAGGTAGAAGACTACGCTAAGCGAACTAATATGACGCTTGAAGAGGCTGAAAGATGGCTATCGCCTAACTTGGGGTATGATCCGGAATCATAGCGAAGTAGTCAAAGGTTGAAGCGGTCAGTTTTTAGCTGTCAGCTATCAGTAAAACAAAAACGAGCCTAATTAGGCTCGTTTTTTATTACAAAGCACTATCTAATATCTTTTTTTAATTTAGTTAATTACTTGTTTACAATAAGTTTATTAAATGAAATTATTGAGTGAAGAAATGGAAATCATTTTGAGGCCTCCCTCAAATGGTATTTGATAAGCTTTTTATACTTTATCAATAAGGAATATTATGACTGCAGAAATTAATCAATCAAACAAAATTAAACATGAATTTAGCTTTTCGACTCTGGGTTTTTTCGTAAAGCTTTATCTGGTCGGGCTATGTCTTTTTTCACTTGTTGCTGCTGGTGGGATGGTTTTTATTGTTCTCAAAAAGGGAAGTGTACATCCCTTAGCGCTAGCTTTGGCAGTGCTTGGCCTTTGTAGTTATGCTTTGTGGCATTTATGGGCTGTATCCAAGAGAAAAGTTAATCAAATAACTATTTTAGCAATACTCAGCTTATTAATAGGTGGAAATATTGCAAGCTGCGTAATAATGTTCTTTATTCGCCAAGCCGCAGTCAAAGAAAGAGCTTTAATAAACAAAGAGAAGCTCTAAATACTGGTTCTTTATCTCAACCACAATTAGCGTAATTTGGTTAATAACTAAATGAAGTTTAAACAACTTAAAGGAATAAAATGAAATTTATTCTTTGCTTTATTATATGGGTTACAAGTACATCATTGGCATACGCTCAGCCTATCGAAACAGTTACTGCACAAAGTGTGAGCAAAGTGAAAAAATTATGCTATCAACTAGAAGGGTTAACGAGTTAGAAAATGAGTTGTCGAGCTTGTCTTACGACGCAGAAAAGTATGTTCTAAGATTTTAGGTCAAAGTATTAGAAATATAATAAAAGCCCAAATTGAAGGACTATAAATGAAATATCTAAGCCAGATCCTACTGTGCCTATCTCTACTTTTCACATCTAGCACATTTGCTCTTGAGCAAAAATATCACGAGTTCGTTTTACCTGTTATTACTGCCTTTGCAGCTCACGATAAATCTACAATTGCTGCACTTATTAGCTACCCATTAAAACGACAGTACCCCATACCTGACATTAAAAATGAAGCTGAATTTATTAACCGCTTTGATGAAGTATTTGATGATGAGCTAGTGGCAGTTATTGCCAGTTCAAACATTGATACCGATTGGGAAGGCGGTGGTTGGCGCGGCACTATGCTAAATAACGGCGTGATGTGGATTGATGCTGACGGTAAAATTATCGGTATAAATCACCAAACAGCAAAAGAGCAAGTATTTGCCAAACGCTTAATTGAACAAGATAAGCAATCCCTGCATTCAAGTGTTAATAACTTTGAAAAACCAGTACTCGATTGGAAAACGGCTAACTACCACATTCGTGTTGATGATTTAGGGGATCATAATTACCGTTATGCAGTGTGGGGTATTAATAAAAAGCCAAGTGATAAGCCAGATATGGTTTTAATTAATGGCGATATTACATTTGAGGGTAGCGGCGGGAATCATCACTATACGTTTAAAAATGGACGTTATAGTTACATATTACACGTTATTATTATTGGCTGCGATACATCACCACCAGGTTGGCTTGAAGTTTATAAAGACGATGAGCGATTACTATTTGAAGATGTTATAAGCACTCTTTAATGTATGTTTTAGTATGCTTGATAATGTAGATCTGTTTTTAATAGTTAAACGTTCTAATAATTAGTATTTTTATAAAATAGATCTAAGTGGTAGGCTAAAAGTAGTAAGTATAAAATAGTAAGTAATTAAAAATAGTTCTCGCGCAACAAGGAACCCTCCTGTAAAGCGCTTTGCCAAGGAGTTTAGTATGATCACGCTTACCATTAATGGTAATAAACATGAGTTTTCTGGCGACCCGTCAACGCCAGTATTATGGTATCTCCGAGACGAATTAAATTTAACTGGGCCTAAATTTGGCTGTGGTATGGCACAGTGCGGTGCGTGTACTGTGCATATTGATGGGGTAGCTCAGCGCTCATGTGTATTACCGGTATCGGCTGTAGTAGGGCGCAATATTACTTCTATTGAAGGGCTAAGCGAGCAGGGCGATCATCCAGTGCAAAAAGCGTGGGTTGAGCATAAAGTGCCGCAATGTGGATTTTGTCAGTGCGGGCAAATTATGCAAGCGGCAAGCTTGTTAGCAGCGAACCCCAACCCAACTGATGAAGAAATAGTAAGTAATATGTCGGGCAATATTTGTCGTTGTGGTACCTACCCGCGAATTCATAAAGCAATTAAGTCGGCGGCTAAAACAATGGCGAGTGTTCAATATTTTGACCCAAATGAACAAGGGGAAGAAGTATGAGCCAAGATAACAAATACTTTGATTTAAACCGCCGTCAATTTTTAAAAACCAGTGCAATAGGTGCATTGGTACTCGGTACTTATTTTGTTGGCAGTGCGCCAAGAGCATTTGCGGGTGTGTTAGAGCAGCCATCTGAGCAAGCAAAGCGCGCAAACTTATTTATTGCACTGCGCCCAGACGGCATGGTTGAAATAACCTGTCATCGCTCTGAAATGGGTCAGCAAATTCGCACCGCGATTGCACAAATAGTTGCCGATGAAATGGAAGCCGCGTGGGATAAGGTTATTGTTATTCAGGGCAAGGGCGACCCTAAATACGGCGATCAAAATACCGATGGCTCGCGCAGTATTCGCTACAACATGCAGCGCCTGCGTGAAATGGGCGCAAGTGTACGTTACATGATGCAGCATGCGGCCGCTAAATATTGGAAAGTTGACCCACAAACCTGTACTGCTAATCAGCACGTGGTTACACACAGCTCAGGAAAAACGCTTACTTATAAAGATTTAATCGACTTAGCGCTTACAATAACGCCTCCAGAAGTTGATAAGCTAACACTTAAAACACGCAAAGAATGGCGTTATATTAATACTGGCATGGCGCACATAGATTTAGCCGATTTAGTAACCGGTAAAGCAATATTTGCAGCCGATGTACGCGAACCACAAGCGCTGGTGGCTATAATTGAACGCCCGCCGGTAGTAGGCGGTGTTGTTAAGTCATTTGATGCCAGTGCTACAAAAGCGATAAACGGCGTTATAGATGTTATTGAAATTCCTGCACCAAAAGGCGCGCCGCAGTTTCAGCCAAAAGGTGGCATTGCGATTATAGCTAAAAACACATGGGCTGCATGGCAAGGACGTAAAGCATTAAAAGTCGTGTGGGATGATGACAAAAATGGCGATTACAATTCAGAAGAATTTAAAAAGTCATTATTACAAACAGTACAAACTCCACAGGCAAACATACGTGATAAAGGCGATGCCATGGGCGTGTTGGCTAAATCGAGCAATAAACTCGTAGCTGATTATTACGCGCCGCATCTTGCTCAAGCACCAATGGAACCGCCTTGTGCAACAGCTATGTACAACAAAGACAGCGTTGATATATGGGCTGCTACGCAAAATCCACAAGCCGATATGAAAACAGTGGCGGCAATGCTTGGCATGGATGAGAGCAAAATTAATGTTCACGTTACCATGTTAGGAGGCGGCTTTGGGCGTAAGTCAAAACCTGACTTTTCAGCAGAAGCAGCTTACCTTTCAATGAAAGTAGGCAAGCCTATTCGTGTGCAATGGACGCGTGAAGACGACATACAACATGGTTTTTACCATGCGGTTTCGGCTCAGCACATTGAAGCATCGCTAGATAAAAATGGCGTAATAGAATCGTATTTACACCGCACCGCGTTTTCACCAATTACCTCTACCTTTTCAGAAGGGGCGACTACGCCAGGAAGCTTTGAACTGCGCTTAGGATTTACCGATAACCCTATTAACACACCTAATATGAAGTTAGAAAACGGTGATGCGCAAGCCAAAGCACGAATTGGTTGGATGCGCTCTGTATCAAATATTTTTCATGCTTTTGCTATTCAGTCATTTATTGGCGAAGCGGCGCACAAAGCTGGCCGCGACCAAAAAGACTATTTACTAGACACTATAGGTCCGAGTCGTATTGTTGATGTAACTGAGCAAAATGCTACATACGATAATTACGGTGGCGATAAAGCGGTTTATCCGTTAGATATTGGCAGACTGCGCCATGTTATTGAAAAAGTAGCTGACATGAGTAAATGGGGGCGAGAGCTTCCTAAAGGTCGAGGTTTAGGCATAGCAGCACACAGAAGCTTTTTAACTTACGTAGCTACGGTAGTTGAAGTAGAAGTGTCGGATACTGGCGATTTAAACGTAATTAAATCGTGGGTTGCCATTGACGCGGGTACGGTTGTAAACACCGACACCGTTAAAAACCAAACTCAAGGTGGTTCTATTTATGGGATTACAACTGCAATCAGCGATGGTATTACCTTTGACAAAGGGCGCGTGCAGCAAAGTAACTTTCATGATTATCGCGTACCGCGTATGAGCGATTCACCACTTGAAGTTGAAGTTGAAATTGTACAAAGTGATGCACCACCAGCAGGGGTAGGCGAGCCGTCTACACCAGTTTATGCGCCAGCATTATGTAATGCTATTTTTGCAGCGTGCGGAAAGCGTATTAGGCAGTTACCAATAGGTGGCCAGCTAAAAGCGTAACTAAATAAGCTACAGCTTAAACAAAAAAACCGCCAAAATGGCGGTTTTTTTAGAAGTTAGCGATTAGTGAGTTTTTTCAAACTCATCAACTTCACGCTCTGCTTCTTCTTTAGATTTACCATACTGCTGCTGAATTTTACCAACTAGCTCTGTACGGCTACCTTCAATTTTGTCTAAATCGTCGTCAGTAAGATCGCCCCATTTCTGTTGAGCCTTACCTTTAAGTTCGTCCCAATTACCTTTCATACGATCGCTGTTCATAAGTTTCTCCTTACTTAGATTTAATTAACGTTCAGTATAAAAGGAGCAAGGCGTGTACCAACAAGTTAAATTTTTATTTTTCATTTATAATCATGGTGTTATGTTTTTATTGAAGCAGTAATAATCAATGCTATCGGCACATCCTTAAAAAATGTACAGAGCGCTCTGTAATTATTGCTGACATAAGTTACGCAGCTTTGATGTAACTCACTCTTAAATTTTTGTTTTAAGCTAATATGCAGGTATTAAACAAAGTAGTTAACCTGAGTGAGTTATGAATACAAAAACGTGTGAATACGGAGTAGGTGACTGCTCATACAAAATGGCAGGTGAGTTAGTAGGTATTACACAATTGGTGAATGCGTTTTACGATAATATGGACGCTTTAAAAGAGGCTGAATATATAAGGAGTATGCATTCAAAAGACTTATCGGTGTCGCGTAAAAAGCTCGCTTATTTTTTGTCAGGCTGGCTAGGTGGTCCAAAATTATATGCTGAACATTTTGGCAGTATTAACATTCCTCAAGCACATAAACATTTACATGTAGGAATTGAGCAAAGTGACGCATGGCTTTTGTGCATGCAAAAAGCGGTTGATGAGCAACCTTACGAAGCATCGTTCAAAATTTACTTAATGGATCAATTACGCGTACCTGCTGATCGAATTAGAATGGTATCGGGTAATTAATAGCCGTTATTATTAAACATCAACCGCAGCTAGGCTTTGGTTTTTTGTTACAATGGCTGCAAAGCAATTTAGGGTAAATAGCTGTGCTGCCTGTTCAAGACATATATCAACAACTCGTTACTACATTACAAAGTAATCCTATTACGTTATTACAAGCACCGCCTGGTGCGGGTAAATCTACGTGGTTACCGCTAGAGCTTATGCGCGACGGGCATTTTAAACGTATTGTAATGCTAGAGCCCCGCCGTTTAGCTGCACGTAATATTGCCAGTTACCTAGCAAAGTGCCAAAACGAAAGTGTTGGGCAAAGTGTGGGTTTGCGGATTAGAGGCGAGAGTAAAGTAAGCGCTAATACGCATCTCGAAATAGTTACCGAAGGTATGCTAACCCGCATGCTGCAAAACGACCCTGAATTAAGCGATATAGATTTACTGATATTTGATGAATTTCATGAGCGTTCAATTGCAGCCGATACCTCACTTGCCTTTGCACTCGAGACCCAAAGTGCGCTGCGCGACGATTTAACTATTATGCTTATGTCGGCAACGCTTGATACAGAGCGTTACACTGCGTTTTTTGACTGCCCTGTAATTCAATCAAGCGGTCGCAGCTACCCAATAGACGAAGTATACATACCCATAAAAGATGAAAGCCGCTGGCTTGATGCAATCCCTAGCATAATAAAACAAGCACTTAATGAGCAAACAGGCAGCGCATTGGTATTTTTACCAGGGCAGTTTGAGATACTACGCGTGCAACAAGCACTAAGCGATTTACCAAGTAACTGCCAAGTTGCAACGCTATTTGGCGAGCAAGATAAAGCTAATCAGCAAACGGCTATTGCTCCTGCACCAAACGGCATGCGCAAAGTAGTGCTTACCACTAATGTAGCCGAAACCAGTTTAACTATTGAAGGCATACGCATTGTAATTGACAGCGGCAAGCGCCGTGCAGCGACCTTTAATTTAAAAACAGGGGTTACAGAGCTCACAACACAAAGTATATCGTGCTCGTCTGCTGTGCAACGTGCAGGGCGTGCAGGACGAATAGAGCCAGGCATTGTTTATCGAATTGGCTCAAAGCAAACCTTTGAGAGACGTAATAGCCACGACAATCCCGAAATACTCACATCAGACATAAGCCAACTTATGCTTGAGGCAAAGCAATGGGGAGCCAATATTGATGAGCTAACCTTGCTCGATAAGCCCACTGAGCAGCAATGCGAGCAAGCAAGTAACCTGCTTAACATGCTAGAAGCTATTAATAGCAAGGGTAAGCTCACACCGCTTGGCAGTAAAATGTTAGGTTTTGGTGCTGATATTCGTTTGGCGCATATGCTATTAAAAGCACAAATACTTGATGACCAACTCCCTGGTATTTTTAGGCTCGCTATTTATTTAGTGGCATTACTTGAGAGCCGAGTAAACAGTGCAAACGAGTTGAGTTTAGCGCTGCATAGCCAACAGCAACGTCCGCATCCGGTATTTAAACAACAGTTAAAGTATTGGCAAAGCCGCTTAAAAGTAAAAGACGAAAACAGCGAATTAAATACGCATTATATAAGTTTGCTGGTGGCATTGGCATACCCCGATCGCATAGCTAAAAAACGTGGGAATGGTTATTTACTCGCCAATGGTGCAGGGGCTGAGTTGAATGCCGATTACTGGCACAACGACGATTACTTAGCCATAGCAACCATGGGCGGGCACAAAGGCGGGCGTATATTTGCAGCCACCGCGCTTAACCCATTTGAGTTACAAGAATTTTTACCGCATTTATTTAGTGAACTTACTCGTTGTGAGTTTGATGAAAAGTCAGCGCGCTTTATTCATCAAGATGAAGTAAAGCTCGGGGCTATAACGCTCAGCAGCCAGCCTAGTAAACAAAAACTAGATAAGAGCGAGCGTGCTAAAGCGTGGCTTAGCTTATTTGCTAAACACGGTTTTGCATTATTTAACGAGCAACCTGATGCGCAGCAATTGCTGATACGTATGAGCCTAGCAAGTAATTTAATGCCTGATAAATTCCCGCAAATAAACGAGCAACAACTTATTCAAGATGCAGCGCAGTGGCTAGGTGTGTTTTTAGAAGATATTAAAACGCTCACGCAGCTTAAAAAGTTTAACTACTTTGAAGCATTACAAAACTGTTTTGATTGGCAACAACAAACCGCTTTAAAAGCACTGTTACCACTGCGATTAACGGTGCCAAGTGGCTCAAATATAAAAATAGAATACCAACTTGATGGCCCCGCAAAGCTAAGCGTGCGTATGCAAGAAGTTTACGGCTTAACAAGTACGCCTATGCTTGCCAACGGTAAACTGCCACTGCTTATGGAGTTGTTATCGCCAGGTAAACGCTCACTGCAACTTACTCAAGATTTAGCTCACTTTTGGGCTAGCAGTTACCGCGATGTGCAAAAGGAAATGAAAGGCCGCTACCCTAAACATTTTTGGCCTGACGATCCGGCCAATAGCGTTGCAACCAATAGAGTGAAAAGCAAAATGTAGTTATTAAACTTCTTTCCCGCCATGGCTCTGTGCTAGGTCATCAAGTTCGGCGCAAGTGTAATCAAAACCACTTTCGTCATATTCATATGTCACTTTTACACTATCGCCGCCGTTAAAAAGTCGTGTTTTTACATCGTTAACCGGCCAGTCTTTGAGCTCGTGTAAAAATCGGTTAGCAACTTGTGATGATTCAAAACAATAGCGAATTTCAGTTTTCATAAATAATAAAGCTCTGGCTGTTTACCCCTGCGGCTAGTGCACTATTAATGGGGCGTTCATGATTCGGTTACAAAAAATAAAGAGTTAAATTGTAAATTTTGTGTTTCAATAAATGCATCAAACTCGGTACACACTAACGTACTTTAATTAACAAATGATGACGACTTTACATGCATTATAAATTTGCTCTGATCGCAAGCTCGGTTTTTATACTAGGCGCTTGCGGTGGTTCAGGCTCCGATGATACGCCAACCGTTAACGGAAATAAAATCCCCATTTTGTCAGTCGCTGATATTCCTAGTGAATTAAGTAAAGGCCAAACAATTGAGCTAACAGCAACAGCCAGTGATAAAGATGGCACTATTACATCTGTTGTATGGCAACAAACGCAAGGGCCAGAACTAATTAGTGGAGCTTTAGAGGCAACAACTACCTCAGTAACACTACTAAATGCGCAAAGTTATAAGCCTGTGGATTATGCTTTTTCGGTAACAGCAACCGACAACGAAGGGGCAAGCAGTGTAAAAACGCTAAGCTTTACTGCACGTAATAATATGGACGAGATTAGCGCCGCACGGTTACTACACCAAGCAACAATGGGACCTAAGCTTAGTGAAATACAAAACGCACAAGGGTTAAGCGAGCAACAATGGCTTGATAAACAAATAGCGCTATCTATTAATTATCACCGTGATTATTTAGTAAAGTTAAATGACGATGACGACTTTAAATATATAAGCCGCATAGATGCATGGTGGAAAGCTGTAATGCAAAGTGACGATCAACTTCGTCAGCGTGTTGCGTTTGCGTTAAGTGAAATATTAGTGGTGTCGGATGAAAACAGTGCTTTAAGAGGCCAACCTGAAGGCATGATCACTTATTACGATTTATTACTAAAGCATGCCTTTGGTAATTATCGTGACTTACTCGAAGATGTAACACTTTCGCCAATAATGGGGACTTATTTAAGTCACTTAGGGAATGAAAAAGCAGACGATGCACTCAATATTCGCCCCGATGAAAATTACGCACGTGAAGTAATGCAGTTATTTACTATTGGCCTTGAAGAGTTAAACCTAGATGGCAGCGCCAAGCTTGATGCACAAGGTAATACCATTGCCACTTACGGACAGGTAGAAATAGAGGGTTTTGCACGCGTATTTACAGGTTGGACGTTTGCCGATAGTGAAACATTTAAGCGTAAAAGTCGTGATTATATTAAGCCAATGGAAGCGTTTGACGAGTACCACTCTAGTAAACAAAAAACCTTATTAAATGGCGAAGTTATACCAAAAGGTTATGCAGCAGAAGAGTCATTGCAAATAGCGCTCGATAACTTATTTAACCATCAAAATGTTGCGCCATTTATTAGCAAACAACTTATTCAGCGATTAATTACCTCCAACCCAACCCCCCAATATGTTGAGCGAGTAGCTAATGTATTTATTGATAATGGCACCGGTGTACGCGGCGATTTAGCGGCGGTAGTAAAAGCTATTTATTTAGATGATGAAGCGCGGCATTTTGGTTCAGTGCTTAACTACCAAGGGAAAATTAAAGAGCCTATTTTAAAAACTGTACAGTTTTGGCGAAATCTCGATGCTAAATCTTTGGCTGGTTATTATAAAACGTGGAATTTAATAAATAGCTATGGGCAAGGGTCAATGCAGTCGGCTTCGGTATTTAACTTTTTTAGGCCTGATTATCAAACCGCAGCTTTGCGAAATGAAGGTATTGTTGCACCAGAATTACAAATAGCAAACGATGCAACACTGATTGGCACCATGAACGCGCTTTACGCAAGTTTAGTGTGGAGTACCGCAGAAGCGCACAGTGATTTAAATTCAAATGGTATTTATGTTTATATTCAAGACGACATGAATGTTTTAGAGAAAAACGGTGTTAGCGCGCTACTAACTCAGTACAACACGTTATATTTTGCAGGTGCAATGAGCAGTGACACACGCCAAGCATTACTTGATTTAGATGCCTACTTTAATGAAGATCAATACCGTGAACGGGTTTCGTATTTATTATATATGATTGCTATTTTACCTGAATTTAACGTGCAGTATTAGGAGCGCATAATGAGCATTAATAGAAGAGAGTTTTTGTCGTTATGTGTAAAAGGCAGCGTATCAGCTGCCGCGTTAACGAGTCTTCAATTACAAGCATTAACTGGAGCGACCAATGCTGTCGAGTTAGGTGATTACAAAGCATTAGTGTGTGTGTATTTATATGGCGGGAATGATTCGTTAAATATGCTCGTTCCGCTTGAAGGCGAGCAACGGAGTTTGTACGAGCAAAGCAGGCAAAACCTAGCGGTACAGAGCCCTATTGAGCTAAGCATTAAAAGCCAGTTTGCCGGTGGAGTTGGGATTCACCCTTCACTTGAGCCTATACAAAATGTATTTGAATCTCAAAATTTAGCATTTATAGGTGGGGTAGGTACTTTACTCGCTCCCACAACATTGAGTGACTATAAAAATAAAATAATAGGTTTGCCTAAGCATTTGTTTTCGCATAACGATCAGCAAGCTGCATGGATGTATGGCCGAGAGAAACAATCGCTTAACAGTGGCTGGGGTGCACGACTTTTAGAACGCTTAGAATTACAGGATGAATTTGCGGCTAACATATCACTCGACGGTACTAATTTATGGCAAACGGGAAGTGCTACTAATGCATTTGCGCTTAACAAAAGCGGCATTAGTAATATTAACGCGTTTGGCGGGTACCAACCTCGTAGCGAGCACGTAACTTCTATTATGAACCGCTTACTAGGCAATACGAATCATCCGTTAAGTACAGCTTATGCCAATGGCTTAACAAGTGCGATAAATAACACTCAAGCAATGAACAGCGCGTTAGAAAGCGCGCCTGCACTTATTACCCCATTTAGCGATAATAGCCTTAGTGAGCAATTTGCAGCAGTCGCTAAAACAATTAGCGTACAGGCAAAATTGAGTACTCAGCGCCAAGTGTTTTTTGTTTCTATGGGTGGGTTTGATACGCACGACAACCAATTAACAACGCACCCTGCTTTATTAAATACGTTAGCTCAAGGGTTAAGTGAATTTGATAGTGCGATGAAAGAGCTTGATATGGCTGATAAAGTGACGACGTTTACTATGTCTGATTTTGGTCGTACGCTTACCTCAAATGGCGATGGCACTGATCATGGTTGGGCAGGGAACCAAATAGTAATGGGCGGCGCAGTAAAAGGCGGCAATATATATGGCGAGCTACTAACTCAACATTTGGATGGCCCACAAGATACCGGTGGCGGGCGTTTAATTCCAAGTGTTGCTAATGAGCAGTACTTTGCCACACTGGCTCAGTGGTTTGGTGTGCCAAGCTCTGAGCTTGTTGATATTTTTCCAAACTTGAGTAACTTTGATCACACAACATTGGACTTTTTTGTGTAATTAGTCGCTAATAGTAATCTAAAAGCACTTGTTAGTAGTATAAGCTATCGGTTGATAGTGCTTATCTGTTTTAATAATAAAAATCACACAATATAGGAATCATAAAATGAAAGTTTTAGTGAGCTTAGTTAGTTTAATCGCTTTTTTACTCGTCATACTGCCGGGGCCTTTGTATAAATTTGGTATTGTAGAACTGAAGGTTGCGTTTACGGGATTTAGATTTGGCGTTTACGCTGGTGGCGCTGCATTGGTGCTACTTATAATACAAGCGCTATTTATGCGTAAAACATTAACGCTAAGCAGTGGTGTTATTGCACTTGTGTTTTCTGTTGTGGCCATTGCTATGCCACTTAACATGATGAACAAAGCTAAAGGCGTACCGGCAATTCATGACATTTCAACAGATTTAGTTAACCCACCAAAATTTGTAGCAATTGCGCCACTACGTGCAAACGCATCTAACCCAGTAGAATACGCGGGCGAAGAAACGGCAGTACAGCAACGCAAAGCATACCCTGAACTGGTGACATTAAGCTTTGCACAATCTAAAGCCGATTTGATGACAGCAAGCGAACAAGCAGTTAAAAATCTTGGTTTTGCAGTAGTAAGTGCAAACACGGCTACAGGTATTGTAGAGGCTACTGATACAACCACATGGTTTGGTTTTAAAGACGATGTGGTCATTCGTATTAAAGATGAAGGCAGCCAACGTTTTGTTGATATTCGTAGTAAATCGCGAGTAGGGCGCAGTGATTTAGGTAAAAATGCAGAGCGCATTCATTCAATTATTAATGAATTAAACAGCTTACTTGAAAAATAAAACGACTTAGCCTGTATTCGGTTATTAGCGTATTAAAGCCCAACATTGTTGGGCTTTTTTGTTTTTAGTGTCAGTTTGTATTCACGACAACTGCGTTAGGGTTATTAAAATTTAAATTTTTAACCACTATGGAGTTATTATGAAAACAGTAGGATATGCAGCAAAAAACCAAGGTTCTGAATTAACAGAATTTTCTTTTGAGCGCCGCGATTTACGAAATAACGATGTAGAAATTGAAATTTTATACTGTGGTGTGTGCCATTCAGATCTACACGCCGTACGAAATGATTGGGGTGGCAGTGACTACCCGTTAGTACCTGGGCATGAAATTGTTGGTAAAGTTATGTCGGTAGGTAGCGACGTTAAAAAATATAAGCAAGGCGACACAGTTGCTGTGGGTTGTATGGTTGATTCGTGCAAAAGTTGCGATCAGTGCGACAACGACGAAGAACAATTTTGCCGCGAAGGCATGGTTGGTACTTACGCAGGCAAAGACCGCATTAGTGGTGAAATGACCCAAGGTGGGTATTCTAAAGATGTTGTTGTACGCGAAGAGTTTGTACTTTCTGTACCAGAAAATTTAGACCTTTCTCGCGTTGCACCACTACTTTGTGCAGGTATTACTACTTACTCGCCACTTCATAAATGGGGCGTAAAAAAAGGTAGCCGTGTTGGTGTTATTGGTCTAGGTGGGCTTGGTCATATGGCCGTTAAAAATGCAGTTGCAATGGGCGCAAGCGTTACGGTAATTGGCCGTAGTGAGTCTAAAAAAGATGATGCGGTTAAATTAGGTGCTCAGCACTACTTAGTGTCATCTAATGATGACGAAATGAAAGACTCGCAGTCGGCTTTTGATGTAATTATTGATACAGTGCCTGTTAAGCATGACCTTTCAATCTACACGCCTTTATTAGACATAGACGGCGCACTAATCATCGTTGGCCAAGTTGGCCCTGTAGAAGAGCTAAACACGGTGCCGCTGTTAATGGGTCGTCGCCAAGTAGCAGGCTCACTTATTGGTGGTATTGCAGAAACGCAGCAAATGCTTGATTTTTGCGGTGAGAATAACGTGCTGCCAGAGTGCGAAATGATCAACATTGACGAAATTAACACAGCATACGAGCGCATGGAAAAATCTGACGTACGATACCGTTTTGTTATCGATATGGCGTCGTTAAGCGCTTAATTTACTAGGGCCTGTTTATCTTTCGAGGTTGAATTTGCAGCAGGCTGTTTGGTATTTAGGCAAGGCAGAGCCTATGTAGTGTGGTTATTCCCCATAAGTAGGCGATAACGCAGCATAAATGCCAAACATGCGCTGCCCTTTGGGTTCTTTCTAGGGGCAATTTACTCTTTGTTGCTCGGTTTTTACTTAGCCCACTAGGTTACAAACCTCAGGCCGCGATTAAATCGCCCCTAGATTGAACAAATTTTAATCCTGAAAGGTCAACAGGCCCTAGGTAAATTAAAAATAAGAGAGCCGCTAATTAGCGGCTCTTTTTGTATTTACTATTTAAAGTATAGATTAACCAGCGGTTTGCGCTGTTGGTTGCTGTTTGTTTAGTTGTAAGTAACTTAGTAGCCACATACCCAAACCACCTAAAAATAATGCAGCTGCTACGTAACCTGTTTGATTAGGCGCCGCACCTTGTGCTATTGCAATACCGCCAACCCAAGGGCCTATAGCATTGGCAGTATTAAATGCGCACTGTACTAATGCACCAATCATAGCGTGGCCTTCGGGCGCAACGTCCATTAAAAGCGTTTGAATCAGCGTAGCCAAGCCCACACTGCAACCAATAAAGAAGATCACCGCGTAAAGAGCCCAAATATTGTTGCTTGCTGTTACATAAGCAAAAGCAAATACAATGGTACATACAAGCGCAAGGCCAGTCGTTTTAATTGCTGATTTATCGGCCGCTTTACCCAGTACATAGTTACCGAGCGTACAACCGATACCAAACATCACCATTGCGATAGAAATAGTATACGGGGCTGTTTTTGTTACCACTAATATGGTGTCGGCAATGTAAGTATAAATACAAAACACTCCGCCAAAGCCAATAATTACAATACCCAAAATAGACCAAACCAGTTTATTTTTGAGTACACCAAACTCGTTTAGTAAGTTAGAAGGTTTAGCGTTATCGATATTTGGCACTACTTTATAAACAAAAATAAAAGCAATAAATGCAAGTACTGCAGCGCCGGCTAAACAATACCGCCAACTTAAATTTTGACCTACAAGTGTAACTACAGGCACACCAACAATAGTAGCCACAGTTAAACCCATAAACACCTTAGACATAAAGCTAGCACGCTTACCTTTTGGGGCAATATCTGATGCTAATAAAATAGCCGCGCCAAAATATGCACCATGAGGTAAACCACTCAAAAATCTAAATATTACCAGCTGCTCAAGCGACGTTGCCATCGCACTTAATCCGTTTGAGATAAACATTAAGCTTATAAAAATGAGCAATGCTTTGCGCTTTCTCATATTAGCAGTTGTGAGCATTAAAATAGGGGCGCCAACTACAACACCAATGGCGTAAGCACTAATTGCATAGCCACTTTGTGAGGGCGTTGAGCCAAATGTTTCGCTAATCAGTGGCAGCATTGGCATCATCGAAAACTCAGATAATCCTAAAATAAATGTGCCAAGTGCTAATACGAGTAAAATAGCGGTTCTGTTAAGTTGACTAGATGCCGACGTTACATCTGATGTCATAGATGATCCCTTAAAGTTTAATTTTAAAAGTGAAACAGCACAATAAATTCTGAATAGAAAATATTATATGTATGCTTAAATATTGGTGTGAGAGGGTAGTCTGTGAGAGCGCTATTTTAAGTTAAAAAAAGTACAGAGTCATGCATAAATTAGTGTTTTTGTTAGGTTTTTAAAATGTTAATTAGAAGAAAATACTACCTAAAATTCATAAAATAAAAAAACTATTTATAAAGCAGGCGCCTGTAAGGTATTAAATATTAGCTGAAAGGCTATTTAAAGCTTATATTTACAGTATAGTTACATGTAGATGTTACATTAATTTGCTAATTTTAGGTCAACAACCCTAGTGCTAATTTACTCCTTAAGGTTTTTATATGTTTGGTATTTCTAAAAAAAACGCAAAAATTGAAGAAATGGAGCTTCAATTAATTCAAAAGCAGTCTGTTTTATCTGCAATTAATAAGCATGTGGCTTATATAGAGTTTACCCCTGAAGGAATAATATTAGACGCAAACCAGTTGTTTTTAAAAACTATTGGTTACAGTAAAGAGCAAATAATTGGTAAGCACCATCGTATGTTTTGCGAAAGTGAGTATGCAAGCTCAAACGAATACAGCAAGTTTTGGCAAGCATTAAAGGCAGGTGACTCTAAAGCAGGATCGTTTTTAAGATATAAAGCGAATGGTGATAAGCTTTGGCTTGAAGCAACTTACTTCCCGGTTGAAGAGCACGGCGTAGTTACTAAGGTTATTAAAATAGCCTCTGATATTACGGCTAGTTACATACAACGAAAGGCACAAGAAGCCATTGCTAGTGCACTTGATAAAGCACTAGCTACGATAGAGTTTACTCCTGAAGGAAATATTTTAAGCGCAAACCAAAACTTTTTAACAACAATCGGGTATAGCTTAAAAGATATTGTAGGTAAGCATCATAAAATGTTTTGTACTGAAGTATTTTATGAGAAAAACCCACGCTTTTGGAGTGAATTAGCGCAGGGGCAGTTTAAGTCAGGAAAATTTAAACGTATTGCCGCCGATGGTTCAGAAATTTGGCTAGAAGCTACTTATAATCCAATATTAGATAGCAAAGGTAATGTAATTAAAATAATTAAGTTTGCATCAAATATTACCGATCGAATTAATAATAACAGTGCAGTAACTGAAGCTGCTGCAATAGCTTATGAATCGGCGGTAGCTACTGCGCAAACAGCTAAAAAAGGCTCTGAAATACTACAAAGCTCTGTTGCAAACTCCGATGCCATTGTAAGCCAAGTACTTAAGTCGGTAGACTTAATTAAAAACCTTAATGAACAATCAGCTGTAATAGGTTCCATTGTTTCTACAATCAGCAGTATTGCTGATCAAACTAATTTACTGGCACTTAATGCTGCAATTGAAGCTGCACGCGCTGGGGAGTACGGCCGTGGTTTTGCTGTAGTAGCTGATGAAGTAAGACAACTTGCAGCCAGTACTAGTAGTTCAACTAATGAAATAGCGACCGTTGTTAAAAATAACCAAGAGCTCACTAATGATATATCAAGGCAAATAACGTCGGTTTCAGATTCTTCTGAGCAAGGCCGGGAGCTTATTGCGAATGTATCTGAGGTCATTAAAGAGATTGAACGCGGAGCAGATATTGTTTCTCAAACGGTCGCTAAGTTAAATGCTTAACGACTGTTTGCATCATTTTTACGTTTTAAGCTGCCAATCAAAGTACTTAAACATGCCTAACAACATTCTTAATTGATAAAGTGCGACAATATGTCGCGCTTTTGCTTTTGCAGTTCACACTATAATTACGCCAATTATTACAGTGGCATAAATTAACAATGGTTTATAAAAGCAAAACTCAAAAAACTTACTTACTTTCCCCTGTCGCACTTTTTATTAGCGGTGTGCTATCTCCTTTTGCATTTGCCGACGATACGCCTTTAGAAGTAATTGAAGTACACGGACATGCTCAAAATAAGCATTTAGCACTTGGTTCGTCAGAATCGTTATTAAGTGATTTAGGTGTCGATTTTTCAGCCGCGGGCGGCGTATCTAACCTCCCTATTTTAAATGGTTTAATGGGCGACAGAGTTAAAGTGTTAATTGATGGCGCAGATTTTACCGCTGCATGCGCTAATCACATGAACCCGCCACTTTCGTATATTTCGGCTAATCAAATTACGTCTTACAATGTGGTTGCAGGCGTGTCGGCTGTAAGCGCGGGCGGCGATAATATTGCCGGTGTTATAAGCGTAAACTCTATTTCACCACAGTATAGCGATAACAGTGAATTAGATTGGCACTCAGGTTATGTGTCAGCAAAATACAGTAGTGTTGATAACGGACGTAAACTTGGGGTAGGCGCTCGTTTAGCAAGCGACACGTTTAGCCTTAATTATCAGGGCTCGTTTAGCGATGCAGATAGTTATGAAGATGGTAACGGTGATGCAGTGCTTGATACGTTGTATCGCGCACAAAATCATAGCTTAACCGCAGCTATGCGCGATGATAAACAGCAATTAGTTATAAAACTAACGCATCAAAAAATCCCGTATCAGGGGTTTGCAAATCAGTATATGGATATGACCGATAACACCAGTTTCGGTGCAATAGCTCAATACAAGCGCTCCTTTGAAAACAGCGAGCTTGAAGGGCAAGTTAACTGGCATAGCGTAAAGCACGAAATGGGTTTTTTCAGTGAAGAAAAAACAGGCATGATGCGAATGAAAACCGATGCACAAGATATAAGTACGCAGCTTAAGTGGCGTATTGCCCTTGATAAGAACAGCACTATTTTACTCGGTCAAGAATATTACAATTACAGCATTGATGATTGGTGGCCAGGTATTGAAGGCTCAACCATGATGGGACCAAACGATTACGTAAATATAAATAATGGCAAACGAGAGCGCATAGCGGCATTTGCTGAATACGAGAGCCAAATAAATACAAAACTGTGGTTAAACGCAGGCGTACGTATTGAAAGTATTAATACCCACGTTGGAGAAGTTCAATCTTACAACGATGGTATGAGTATGATGGATATGGGCGATATGAGCGACATGGGTAGTATGCAAAGTATGTCCATGAGCGATACATCTACAGATAATACCATTGCTGCTGAGAATTTTAATGCTGGCGACAGAGATAAAACCGACACTGTAGTTGACGCTAATTTATTAATTAACTACCAAATAACAAATAATGATGAGCTACAATTTGGCCTTACCCGTAAAAACCGCGCCCCTAATTTATATGAGCGATACAGTTGGGGTGTAAGTACTATGGCAACCACCATGATTGGCTGGTACGGCGATGGTAACGGTTATATTGGTAACCCCGATTTAGATGTTGAAACAGCCCATACTATAAGTGCTACTTATATTAAATCGGCTAAAGATGATCGTTGGCGATTAAGTACTAATGTTTGGTATACCGATGTGAACGATTATATTGATGCTGATAGTGTGAGAAGTTTTAATAGTTATGACTTGGACAATACAGCGCGTAACATTTTGCAGTTTACTAATGTAGATGCCATTTTATATGGTGCAAAAATAGATTTAACAGCCAATATTTATGAATCTAAAAATTTAGGCAATTGGCAGTTACACGCTAATGTTACCAATACCAGAGGCAAGCGCGACGATACTAACCAACCGCTTTACCAAATTAAACCACTGGAAACTCAGCTAGGTATTAGCCAGCAAATGGGTCGGTTTGAAAACGCATTATCTTGGCAGTGGGTCGATACTAAAAGCCGTGTAGATAATAACCGTTTTGAAAACCAAACAGACAGCTACAGCTTGGTTAATTTAAGCTCTAAAGCCACATGGGATGCATTAACGCTAAGCGCAGAAGTGAGTAACGTGTTTGATGAGTACTACCAACTCCCGCTAGGGGGGGTAAGTATTGCAGCACTTAAACAAGATAGTAGCAACGGGTTTGAACAACTTGCAGGACAGGGGCGCTCATTTAATATAAGTGCTAGCTATGCGTTTTAATTAACCTCATATTCAAATTTAAAATAAAGCAAAAGCCATAACCATGTTATGGCTTTTTTGCACTTTAATAATTAAGCCGTAAGCTTATTTTTTATGAAATATTTGTACGCAAAAAGCGTTCTATTAAGCACGCTTGTACTAATTTATAGCGTTATTTTAAGGCAGTGCAGTAAAAAGCAGTAACTTGTTCATCACCCAATGATTAGGAAATACAGTGTTTAAGCAATTTAAAAATAAAGTGATGGGTGCGCCAACAGCTATGGCCGGTTTAGCTTTGGGTATTGCTAGTATGGGGTGGACATGGGAAAACGTTTTTAATTTAAACTCTCAAGGGCAATTTTTGGGATCGGTATTAGCTGGCGTATTAGTTTTACTTTTGGCTGCTAAGTTTTTACTATACCCTCATTTATTAAAAGCCGATTTAGCTCACCCAGTTGCAGGAAGTGTGATCCCTACATTTGCAATGGCTAATCTTGTTATTTCAAACTCAGTTGGGCAATTTAACCCATTAGTTGGCGACATTATGTGGGTTTTAGCTTTTGTTCTGCATCTCATATTTTTGGTGAGCTTTTTATACCAGCGAGCAAAAAAGTTTAATTTTGAAGATATGGCGCCCAGTTGGTTTGTGCCACCAGTGGGGATAATTATTGCAGACATTACTTTTTCGGGAAATCCAACATTAGCGTGGTTAGCTTACAGCGCACTGGTAATTGGTATATCAACGTACAGTATTATGCTGCCAATTATGTTTTATCGTTTTTTATTAGCATTAAAAAGTGACTACGAAATACAGCCAACACTTGCCATTTTAGCTGCGCCTGCCAGTTTAACATTAGCGGGGTATTTTCATATTGTAGCTAATCCATCACTTGTTATA
This sequence comes from Pseudoalteromonas sp. FUC4, assembly GCF_008370255.1. Lineage (GTDB taxonomy): Bacteria > Pseudomonadota > Gammaproteobacteria > Enterobacterales > Alteromonadaceae > Pseudoalteromonas. The sequence continues at coordinate 178,734 of NZ_SEUI01000005.1, forward strand.
GTGGGGGCATTATTTATATTAGCTATAATAAAAACACTGATTGTTTATGTGTTATTTATAAAGTTATTACGCAGAACTTTTACGCCGAGCTACGCTGCTTTTACATTTCCAATGGTTATTGGGGCAACTGCATTATTTAAAATGAAAGATTGGATGCAAAGTATAAACCTCGCAATGCCATATGTAGATACAGTTAATTACTTAGCTACGTTTGAACTTATAGTTGCCACGGGAGTGGTATGTTATGTAAGTGGTCGGTACTTTTGCCACTTTAAATTATCAAAGCAACAGGTAACGTAAAGTTACTCTTGGATTATTTGAGGCTCATTACTTTCTTGTTCAGCTAGTTTTTTGCGCTCAGCTTTTGATACATAAGACGGTTTGTTGCTTTTATGCAATTTAGCGTTAGTGCGTTTATCTTTCTTTTGAAATTTAGTGACGATTTTTTTACGACGGTTCACAATTAAATACCCTGTTAATTTTAAGTCGCGCATTATACAGTCATCCTCATAAAAGCTGCTATATAAATATTTACCTTAAGTAATCTGTGTGTTTAGCGTAAAGAGCTATAAGTAGGCGCTTCATAGCGTTATAATTACCGCTCTTAGTTATTAATTAAATGGGAATTGTTTTGAAAAAGTTAGCTTTAGCCAGTATTGCTTTATTTGCATTTAGCGCTCATGCGCAGTTAAATAAAAATATTGATAGCGTTGCCGATTACGCAGTAGATACCTATCAAAATGCTCAAATACACACTCTTACCAATTTAGTTGCTTTTCCGACGGTTAATAAGAGCGACATTAGCACTCCTCAAAATCCCGATTTTATTGGCTTTAAAGCACTTTTAAAAATGAAAGCCGCAGAACTTGGTTTCGACTATCAAGATTTAGGCTACACCGTATTAATTGGTATGGGCGAGCAAAGCGAAAAAGTAACCGTAGTAACCCACGGCGACGTGCAACCTGCTAATGCTAGCAAATGGAAACAAAGCCCTTTTATTATTGATACATCTGAACCGGGTAAATTAGTTGGTCGTGGTACTGAGGACGATAAAGGTGCAATAGCAACAGCGCTTTATGCCATGAAGGCAATTAAAGATAAAGGTATAACCCTTAATAACCGTATTGAGCTTATGATTTACCTTGCTGAGGAGTCTGATTGGGGTCCGCTTACTCAATTTATGAAAACGTATGAGCAACCAAAATATGCAGTAACGATTGATGCATCATACCCTGTAGTGGTTGCCGAGAAAGGTTGGAGCTTAATTGCACCTACTTTTAATGCAACATCACCACAGACGGGTTTATATGTGAGTGAAGTAACTGGCGGCGCGTTTAGAAGTCAAATTCCAGAAGATGCCAGCTTAGTACTTCACAATGCAGACGCTGCACTTATTAATACATTAAAAGCAAAAGCTAAAACATTAAATAAAGTTGAATTTAACTTTAGTGAAAAAAGCAATGGTTTAGCAATAAGTGTTAAAGGTATGTCGGCGCATTCATCAGAGCCTGAGTCGGGTATAAACGCCATTGCTTATTTAGCTGAGTTATTTAAAGGCGTGGAGCTTGAAAATAACAGTGACGGCGAGCTAATCGACTTTGTAAATCAGTTAATTGGTTTAGATATTCACGGTAAACAGTTTGGCGAAATAGCCTATAAGCACGACTTTATGGGCCCGATGACAGTGGCACCAACCGTTATTGAGCGCGATGGGAATGCACTAACTCTTGCCGTAAATGCACGTCGCCCAATGGGTAAAGACGAAGCTGTATTACAAAAGCAAATTGATGATGCACTCGCTAATTGGCAAGCCACTAACAATGTAACGCTTGCTAACATAGAAACAATTATTGGCACACCGATGCTACTTGATGGCGCGCCACATGCGCAAAAGCTGCTTGATATTTTCAAGCATTTTACGGGCGACGAAAAAGCTGACTTTGTATCAATAGGTGGTGGCACTAACGCAAAGCTGTTTGATAATGCGGTATCGTTTGGTCCTTCAATGCCAGGTAAGCGCTACACAGGTCATTCAGAGCATGAATTTATGACACTTGAGCAACTTGAACTGAATTTACGTATGTACACAGCAATGATGATAGAGCTAGGTAATATGTAGTTTAAGCCTTACTTAAATTTTAATAATAGGTGTTGAGTACTAATCAGCACCTATGTCCTTAAAATTTACCTCAGGCAAGTTTTCAAAACTTGGTTTGGCAAATAAATACCCTTGCATAAGCTCAACACCTGCGTTTTTAAGCCACTTATATTCTTCTACTGTTTCAATCCCTTCAGCCAGTGCGGTAATATTTAAATCGCGAAACATATTTAAGCAATGAGTTACTATTAATTGGCGTTTTTTGTCGTTGCTTATATCGCGTATGAGCGCCATATCAAGCTTGATAATATCTGTTTGAAAGTCAGCCAGTAGATTTAAACCAGAATAACCTGCACCAAAGTCATCAGTGGCGGTTTTAAATCCGAGAGACTGATAGTAATCAACAATGCGTTTAATGTGTGCGGTGTCTTCAATTTTTTCAACTTCAGTAAATTCAAACATAATATTTTGAATTGGGAAGTTATACTTTTTTGCAGCTTCTAGTGTGGTGCGTATACATCGCTCTGGTTTATAAATAGCATTAGGTAAAAAGTTAATGCTTAGCATTGATGTTATGCCCAGCTTTGCGGCTAGTTGAATAGCTTTAATACGACAAAGCTGATCAAATGCATAGCGGTTGTCTTCATTCACTTTTGAAATAATTGAATAAGCAGACTCGCCATTTAAACCCCTAACCAATGCTTCATAGCCATAAATTAGGCGAGTTTTACAGTTTATAATCGGTTGAAAAGCCATAGAAAAATCAAATTCAAGATCGTTGGCGTCAGCACAATTACTACATGTCACTTTTTCACAATCTTTTGATTTTTCGATCACTTAGTTCATCCTCTTATGTTTATTTTTAAAGTTAGTTGAGGGTAGATCCTAACACAAACAGATTAAAGTATTAGTTTATATTTTTTTTAACGTAATAAGTAATTGTTTATATGTGAGTGATATTATGACTAATGTCATGCTATTTAATGACATTTGGCAGGGGTTTACATTTCGTTTTTATATAAAAATAGATTTATACATTAACAGGAGGATAAACATGAATACATCAACAACAATATTTCAAAGTATTAAACAGTATGCAGTTGCTTTAGGGTCTGTTGATCTTTCAAGGTTAAATTTGCAGCAGTCTGTTTGGTATTTAGGCAAGACAGAGCCTATGTAGTGTGGTTATTCCCCATAAATGGGCGATAACGTAGCATTAATGCCAAACAGGCGCTGCCCAAAGGGTTCTTTCTAGGGGCTATTTACTCTTTGTTGCTCGGTTTTTACTTAGCCCACTAGGTTACAAACCTCGCGCCGCGATTAAATAGCCCCTAGTTTGAACAAATTTTAATCCGCAAAGATCAACAGACCCTAGTGTTTTTAGGATTAATTAATTTAATTACATCACCAAACACCTTATGGGTGATTTGGCCCGCGCTTGGCATGGGGATCGCTTTATTATCTGAAGTCTTAGGTATAAGCAGCTCTAAAAAGGTATCTTGATGATTAGTAAGCCAAGTAATAATTTACTTGGCTTTAATTTAATGTGCTTTATTTACAGTAATCTAAACCTAAATATTTAAAATGCTGATTGAAGTGTCGCATCTAGTGATATTTCGGTATTTAAGAGTTTTGAAATAGGGCAGCTCTTTTTGGTTTGCTCACATAAGGCTTGAAACTGCTCGTTTTGAATATCATCAATACGCGCTTTTACCTCAAGGGCAATATGCGTCACCGAAAAACCATCATCTACTTCATCAAGGCTTACAGTGGCTTTAGTATCAATTTTATCTGCGGTAAAGCCTGCATCACCTAATGCAAGTGAAAGCGCCATACTAAAACATGCACTGTGCGCTGCACCTACTAATTCTTCAGGGTTTGAGCCTGCCTCATCTTCAAAGCGGGTATTAAAACCATATGGTTGTTTATTAAGCGCGCCACTTTGAGTTGATATGCTACCTTTGCCTGTTTTAATGTCGCCAGACCATGTTGAACTTGCCGTTTTTTTAATCGTCATCATCTTCTCCTTGCTTGAGTGTAAGCTTTTCAGGTTATCTAAGCCTTATTTACAAAATAAGCTTATATAAAGCCTTAAAAGCACTAATTACTGATGATGCTGCAAAATAGACGCCAGTTAATTATTACTCTTATTTATTACGCCTGCAGCGCTCTGAACAGAAAATAACGTTATCCCAGTCGCGCTGCCATTTTTTACGCCACGTAAAAGGTTTATTACAAATAGGGCATATTTTTTGAGGTAAGTTTAGTTTTTTGTGCGCCATGCTTACTTAGTCTCACTATTACTTTTAGTATCCGTTTTACTTTTTGTTCGAGTAACTTTTTGAGTACCCCCAACGTGCTTTTTAAGAATCCTCCCTATGGCGCGTTTAACATCGGCTCGCTCACGGTATTGCCATAAGCGCTCGCGTGCTTCTTTTGAAGCCGCTGTTAAATCAAGCATGGGTTCAGGGTAATCCTCACCTAACTTAAAGTCGTTAAATAGCGCTTCCATCGGAGTTTGCTCCCAAGGCTGATGTAAATATTCAATAGGGAGTTTTTCAAGCTCGGGGCACCACTTTTTAATAAATGAACCTGTTGGGTCTTGATCCTCCGATTGTTTAATTGGGTTGTAGTGCCTAATGGTATTAATACCTGTTACCGAGGCTTGCATTTGAATTTGCGGGTAGTGAATTCCGGGCTCAAAATCTAAAAAGTAATTAGCGAGGGGAAAGCTTGCTTGCTGCCAACTTATATTTAAATGATGTGTGACAAAGCTTACAAGCATGGCGCGCATTCTAAAGTTTATATAACCGGTGGCTTTTAAGCAGCGCATACAAGCGTCAATAATGGGAATACCAGTTTGACCTTGCGCCCAGCGTTCAATATCGTTTTTAACATGTTCATCATCACGATACGGAAATACATGATAACCCGGATTAAGGGCTAAAAATTCCATGGAGCACTCGCTTTCAAACTTTTGCATAAAGTGGCAGTGCCAATGCAAACGGGATACAAACGCAGCAAGCGGCCGCTTCCAGCCTCTTTTATCAGGGTGTTTTGAATGATATTCATCAATTGCCATTTGATACACTTGCCTAAGGCTAATGTTCCCCCACGCTAAATACGGAGAAAGCCGAGAGCAATGTGTTTGGCTTAAACTTGGGCTCGATATTCCTTTTTGATAACCTTTACCGCGCTCGGCAAAAAAGCTCTGCATTACAGTTCGCGCATGCAGCGGGCCACCTTGTTGAAAGCTGTCGTGATCTTGCGTGTAAGCGCTTGGTAGCTCAGGCGCTTGATAGTTATTAAGGGTAATTGTTTTTATGCTCTTCCAATTAGGAACAGCAATAGGTGCTTGCATTGTTTGCTGCCAGCGTTCGTTCCAATTATTACGATTTTTTTTGCCGCGAATCACCGCGCCTGTTTGCGACTCTTGCCAGTTAATGTGGTTATGCTGGCACCAAGTTTTAATAGCTTTATCGCGCTCAAAGGTATTGTTTAAGCCTATTTCTTGATGGCTAAATATATTTACTATTTCAAACTGCGTCTTTAACGACTCAAGTAAGTCGCTCATGTTTAAATTAAATATATAAACACAGGCGTTAAAACGCGCTAGCTGATTATTTAACTCAACTATTGATTGATACACAAAGCGCCAGTGCCGCTCATTGTAGTGCGCATCTTCGAGCAGCAATGGCTCAAAGTTATAAAGTAATAGGGTCGGTAAGCCATTACTAAATGCATTTTTTAATGGTTGATGATCGCTAAGACGTAAATCACGTTTAAACCACACGATGTTTATTTTCATATAATTGGTTTATTGCTTTAAATAGAAATAAAAATTAACTTGTTATTTAACTGAGTCAGCCAAACCTATACGTAACTAACTTAAATTAAGATTTAGTTTTAATGTATTAAAAGGAAAAGTATGTTTTTAGATTTAACTGTAAATAAAGAGCTTAATGTTTATTCGTATTTAGTTGGCGGGATCAGCCCTCGTCCAATTGCATGGATAAGTACATTAAGTAGCGACGGTGTGGCTAATATTGCTCCTTACTCATTTTTTACAGTAGCGAGTTGTAATCCACCAGTATTGAGTGTGACGCAAGTAAATCCACGCGATAAGCCAAGTAAAGATACATTAATTAACTTATTAGCGACTAAAGAATGTGTGATTAACATTGTGAGCCATGAACTGGTTGAAAAAATGAATCAAAGTTGTGCTAATTACCCTAGTGATGTTAGTGAGTTTGATGCTGCAAATATAACTAAAATTGATAGCCAAATGGTCGCAGTTCCGAGTGTTGCTGATTCAAAAGTACGCTATGAGTGTAAGCTACGTGAAGTTATTACTATTTCAAGCGAGCCTGGCGGCGGACAAATGATGTTACTAGATATAGTGGGTATTTGTGTTGACGATGAAGTGTTTGTTGACGGTTATATTGACCCAACACTTTTAGATGCGGTAGGTAGAATGGGTGGGGATTATTATGCAACCACTAAGGATAAATTTGTACTTAAACGACCACAAATTTAGGGCGTGTTGATCTTTGTGGATTGAAATTTGTTCAATCTAGGGGCGATTTAATCGCGGCGCGAGGTTTGTAACCTAGTGGGCTAAGTAAAAACCGAGCAACAAAAAGTCAATCGTCCCTAGAAAGAACCCAAAGAGCAGCGCATGTTTGGTCTTTATGCTGCGTTATCGCCTATTTATGGGGAATAACCACACTTCATAGGCTCTGCCTTGCCTAAAAACCAAACATACTGCTGCAAATTCAACCACCAAAGATCAACACGCCCTAATCTTATGTTTATTCTTCCTTAGTTTGTGCACATTGTTTGCACTTTTACTTGTTAACTTTGTTTTATTAAACGTTAAAGTAAAGGTTCAAGCATTGAAAACACTTCTTAAAACAAAAGCCTCTAATGTAACTAAGCTATTTGCGTTAAGTGCGCTTTGTATAGCTTTAAGCGCATGTAACAGCGATTCTACAAGTACTACAACAGACGGCGAAACAGTCAGTAATAGTGCTCCAACGGTTGACGCCGGTATTGACCAAACTGTTAATGCGGGCGATACCGTTTATTTAATTTCAACAGTTGAAGATGATGGCGAAGTATCCGTTAGCTGGTCACAAACATCAGGCTCTACCGTTAGTTTATCTTCAAGTACTGCGACGTCTACTGAGTTTGTTGCACCTGAAGTTTTAATCGATGAAGCACTTGTGTTTGAAATTAGTGCAGATGACGGCACAACCGATGTCGTTGTAGATACCGTTATAGTTAATGTTATTGCTTCATCAGACTCAGACTCAGATACTGGTGCAGTTGATAATAGTGCAAAACTTACCAGCTGGTTAATTAACAACGATACAACCTCCACTTATATACAAAACAATGGCGCAGTGGTTGAAGATGTTCAATCAGTTGAGGTTGTTACTGTTACTGAGGAAGATGCTGACGTTGAATACATGTATGTGCAAACAACTGACATCCCTAAATATGACGTAACGCTTACACAAGACCAAGTAGACGCACTTAATAATCGCCCGCGTGCTGCTACTGATTTTTATAACGGCGTAACCTCAGCAGCAGTAGGCCAAACTATTTCGTTTGGTGAAGATATTGGCTATAACAGCAGCACTGAAAACTGTGATGACACAGGCGGTGCAGGCTATTGGCCTCCAGGACCAGGTTGCCCGACAGAACAAACCGTTGAAGCGTATTTTCCGATAACACCTACCGATTTATCTGACACTGAAACTTGTGAAACAGGTTTAGGTACAGTTGGCTTAATGGTTAATGGCACCAGTATATTTAACTGGGGCGATGGTATGAGCTACGGTAATAATATTTGGTATACATTAGCGCCCATTGCTGAGCAATATGATGTTGATGTGTGTGGCGGACATGCTGCTAACGGTGAATATCATCACCATTTTTACACTAGTTGCTTAGCTGATTTACTTGAAGATGATGGCGATGCACATTCACCTATTTATGGGTTTGCAGCTGATGGCTATCCGCTTTATGGTCCTTATGAAAGTAACGGACAACTAGCATTAAGTGGCTGGGAAATACGTGATTATGGCGCATCAGAAAGTGAAGGTGGTTGTGGTACTGAGGGCGAACGAAGCTGTACCTTAGTTGATCAATACGATGTTAGCCAAGGCACAAAAACAAGTGATGCAGGTCCTGCTATTGGCGCAGAAGTAACGACGCTCTCTGGTAATACATTAAATGCCGACGATGGTTACTACTTTGAAGATTATTACTACGCACAAAAAACAGTAACCGGTGCTCAATTAGATGAGCATAACGGCCACGATACTAACGATGGCAAGGGTTATCACTACCATATAACATTAACGTTAGACAGCGATGGTAAATTACAGCCTTCTTTTCCTTATCAAATAGGGCCTCGTTTTAAAGGGCAATTGGCCGATAATTCAATTGGTCGCTGTGATACGGGCGAAACAATGGGTCCACCACCGGGAATGTAAGGAGTAACTATGCGTTATTTTAAATACGCATTGATCCTAACTACTGCTGCGCTATTGAGCTTTAAGCTCTTTGCGCAGCAGGAAATGATGGATCATAGCCATATGCCCATAGCAGTACCAAATGATATGCCAGTCCCGGCATTAAGCCTTAAGTTATTAAAAGATAGTATGTCGGGTTATAACTTAATTTTAGATACACAGAACTATGATTTATCTGTACCCCCTGAGGGCGCAATGAACATGCAGAAAATGATGAGCGTTACTACAAACGATGACACGGGCTTTTTACAAGGTCATGCTCATTTATATATAAATGGGGTTAAAATACAGCGAATTTACGGACATGCATTGCATTTACCTGCTAACTTATTTAAAACTGGTATAAATACCGTATCGGTTACTTTAAATAATCATGGTCATATGTATTGGACCGCTCAGGGCAAAAAAATAGTTGCTACGTTGTATGTTAACGACCAAACCAAAGAGTTTATAACATACCGATTTGAAAGCTTTCCTAGCAAGGTTGAAAACACGCATTAATGAAAATTCATAATAAACTTTTTTTAATACTATTTAGTTTTACCTTTAGTGTTATTGCTGGGCTGGTGGTTCTTATACAGTGGAGCATAGGGCAAGGCGTAATTGATTTTGTTAATGCAAAAGAAGTAAAAGCGCTTGAACCACTTGTTGTGCAACTTGCAAAGCAATACGAACAAACACCCGCATGGGAACGTGTTGTCGGCAATGGCGAAAATTTTAGAAAACGCGTCGAATCGCAGCTAGAAAATAGCCAGTTTTTACCTAGGCCACCAGAAGGTCTAGGCCCAAGAGGGGGAATGATGCGACGCCCGCCACCCGATCATATTCGTTTAGGGGGAGAGCGCCGCCTACCACCTGAAAATATTGCTCATTACGCTTTGCTTGACGAAAATAAACAGCGAGTAGTGGGTAAATACCTTAGCGATTTAAAATATATAACAACCCCAATTATTGTTAGCGATAAAGTAGTGGGCTACTTAGCGGTTTCTAAAAGAGATAGCTTGGTTGATGGATATGAGCTTGATTTTTTACAGCAGCAAACTAACTACTTATGGTTTATTGCTTTAGCTGCGGTATTGCTTACATTACTGGTTACCTTTTTATTGTCTCGCCACTTAGTAAGCCCAGTAAAGCAAATTGCTAACGGTATGCATCGCTTAACGCAAGGTAATTACGAGACCAAACTTACGCTTGAACGAAAAGATGAGTTGGGCCAATTAAGCGAAGATTTTAATATCCTTGCATTTACACTCGCTAAAGATGAGCAAGTACGTAAGCGTTGGCTTGCTAATATTTCTCATGAGCTTAGGACGCCAATGAGCATTTTACTCGGTGAACTTGAAGCTATGCTACTTGGTATACGAGAACCGAACGCAAAAAACATAAGTTCGGCTAACGATGAAGCTCTACATTTAAAACGCTTAATAGACGACTTGCATATGCTCAATAGCGCAGAGTTAGGAGGTATGCACTACACAATGCAACCTACTGATATGGCTTTATTATTAAATACTATTGAGCAAAAATATCAGGTTATACTTGAGCAGCACAATATAAAAATTTACTTACTCAATAGCGCTAAACATATAACGGTACAAGCAGATAAAACCCGACTTTTGCAGCTGCTCGATAATATTTTAATGAACGCGGTGCATTATGCACAATGCACCACTATTTCATTAACGGCTAACAATATAAGCATTAAAGGGCAAACCTACTTAGAGCTTATAATTGAAGATAATGGTGTAGGTGTAGAGCAGTCGCATTTATCGCATTTATTTGAATATTTATACCGAGTAGATAGTTCGCGTAATCGCCAGGAGGGCGGTTCTGGCTTAGGTTTATCTATTTGCCTGCATATAGTTAAAGGTCATAAAGGTGAAATAGCTGCAGAAAAAGCCAGCTTAGGCGGCCTTGCTATTATTATTAGATTGCCAACTATTTAGTTTATAAAATAAAGTTAAGGTTACTTACAGAGATGCCTATGAGTGAACAAATACTAATTGTGGAAGATGAAGTAAAGCTAGCTAACTTAATGAGTGACTTTTTAAGCAGCCATCACTTTATTACTCATCAAATACATCACGGGAATGAAGTATTGCCTTGGCTTGAAATTAACAGGCCGAGTGTAATCTTGCTAGACATAATGTTACCAGGGCAAAGTGGTATTGAACTGTGTAAAGCAATCAGGCGCTTTTCAAACGTGCCTATTATTATGGTATCGGCAAAAGTAGAAGAAATAGATAGGCTGCTTGGGCTGGAATTAGGTGCAGATGATTATATTTGTAAGCCGTTTAGTTATGCTGAGCTGGTGGCACGCGTAAAAGCTATTTTAAGGCGATTAAATAACGCAAGTGACGTTACAGAGTCAACAATGAAGCTTGATGAGAGCAGCTATAGCGTAAAATATAAATCAAACAGTATAGAATTGACGAACTTTGAATTTCAGCTATTTAAACCTTTGTTTAACAACCCAAATCGTATTTATTCGCGCGATAGCTTAATGGACACTATGTACGCCGATCAGCGTATTGTGAGCCACCGCACTATTGATAGTCATATTAAAAAGTTGCGTAAAAAACTAGATGAAGTGACACAAACTGAAAGTGTTATCCAGTCTGTTTATGGGGTTGGCTACCGATTTGTGCATCCACAGTAAGGTGGAATGAGCTATGACGATGAGTTATTCATCATCGTCAGCATTTTTAATTCGCTCTAAACGGTCAAACTCTTCGTATTCGGCAGCTTGAATTTCATCAAGAATAGAATCTACATCAGCAAGTTCGTCGCTGTCTTCAAATTCACCTGTAAGCGTTGAATTAGGCGTTAAATTGGCCTCTTCAAATAGTGCCCACATTTCTTTAGCGTATTGAGTTTTTAGTATACTTGGCGCAAATTCACCATAATAGCGGCGTATGTTATTTACATCGCGTGCAAACATAGCTTGTGCACTGTTATTTGCTGAAGCGTTAACGGCTTGCGGTAAATCTATAATTACAGGGCCGTTATTATCTACAAGTACATTAAACTCAGATAAATCGCCGTGTATTATACCAGCGCAAAGCATAAGCTTAATGTAATGTATCATGAGTTTATACTGCTCAATCGCTTGCTCTTCACTAAAAACGACATGTCCTAGTTGAGGGGCTACGTTACCATCCTCATCAGAGACGAGTTCCATAAGCAGCACGCCATCAATACAAAAGTAAGTATCAGGAACACGTACACCCACGCCAGCTAAACGAGATAACGCATCAACTTCAGCATTTTGCCAAATTTCTTCTTCTAATTGGCGGCCATAGCTAGAGCGTTTACCCATAGCACGCGCTTGGCGTCCACCACGTACTTTTCGGCCTTCTTGATATTGGGCCGCTTTTTTAAAACTACGTTTAACTGCATCTTTATACACTTTCGCACAGCGAATATGTTCACCACAGCGGACAATAAATACATCGGCTTCTTTACCGCTCATTAGTCGGCTTATTACTTCGTCAATAAGGCCATCATCAACAAGAGGTTGTAGGCGTTTAGGTATTTTCACAGATTGCCTGCTAAGTAGGGTTGGTTATTAATCATTATTTATGAAAGTGCTCTGTATTTGTTTGTTTAATTGGCTCAAGCAGTATATCAGCTTTGAGAATTAAGGGCAGTAACACTACTGCTAGAGAGTAATTAATCGTATTATTTTATTAGCTTATATATTGATTGCAAAGCAATCAACCAGAACTTTTTTGAATCATCAGTTTTTATTAAAAATAATTTATTACTTCCTCATTATTTGCACATTGTTTGCGTTTTTAAAGCGTAAGCTTAGTTTAATTCTTAAACACGAGGTTATTACTATGAAGCATTTTTCAACTCTTGCCACTGTGGCAATATTATCTATTGCTTTTTCAGCTAATGTAGCTGCTCGAGGCGGTGACAATCCTCCTGAAAAACCTGACTTTTCAACTATTGATACTGATGGTGATGGCGTAATTAGCTTTGAAGAGTTTAGTGCTAAAAAACCGCCGCACGGCGATGCACAAACAATTTTTGATTCTATAGATGCCGATGGTAATGGTGAAATTAGTGAACAAGAGCTTAGCGATCATAAACCACCTCGTCGTGAACGTTGAAAGGATACTAAAATGATTAATAATATTGGCAGCAGCTCTGCGAATTTTATGCCGCAACAAAGTAGTCAAGCTGCAAAATTAACAACAGAGCAAAGCGATTTTGTTAAAGAAACGCTTGCACAGTTTGATGCAGAAAACTTAACTAGCGACGATGCGCAAAGTATTCAAGCGGCATTTAAAGAGCAAGGTATTGAACCAACAAAAGAGCTTGCTGATTTAATGGGTGAACTCGAGTTTGATGCTAAAAGCATTGGTGATGCAGGAAGAGCAGAAGGTCAAAGACCGCCGCCACCACAAAACTCATTAGAATCAGTCGATACAGACGAGGTAGTGAGCTACTTAGATGAGCTATTAACTGAGTATTCAAACCAGTTGTCTGATGAAGATAAAGAATCAATACTTGCATCAGTGCAAGAGAAATTTGGTTTAAGCGAAGGCGATTCGCTGCTAAATGTAACTGCTTAGGTGTTATTACTTAGAGTAAAGCCGACTGTTACTCGAAAGTCTTAAGTCCAAAGCCCAACGGTTAATTCTGTTGGGCTTTTTTATTGGCTTAATTGAACCGTGTTTCTATTTTGCTGGTGCCATCTTCTTCGGTAAATTTAAATACAAAATCTTTTTTACCGTCTTGGTTTATATCTACCAGAAGAATATCTTTATTATTTTTAGGCAGCGTTAGCTTTAATTTTTTGCGTTTATCATTTAGCAGTGAGTCTTGCTCTCCGTAATAAATATACAGCGTTTTTTTACTGTATTTGTATACCGCATCAATATAGCTGTCGCCGTTAATATCACCTAAGTAGAGGGCTGGCTCGGAATCATCGCCGTTCATTCCCACTTCCATTTCTAAATCAAGCTCAATACTCGATTTATTGGCAAATGAGCCGTCGGGCTGTTGCTTATAAATGTTCATTTCTACATCGACATCAGTACTACCACCGCCTAATGCCATAGACGCGATAGTACCTAAGCCAATATCTAAATCCATTTTTTGTAAATCAATTAAGCCATCATTATTAAAATCAGTTTTGAGCAATAACTCACTAGGGCCCTGTGTTTCAAATAAGGTAATGGGCGTATTACTAAAGCCTTTAGCACTCCCTAGGTACAAAGTATGTGCTATTTTTATATCTAACGAATCCATACCTTGCGTTGGTTTAAACTGTCTAGTTGTAAAATCTAGAAATCCGTCGTTATTAATATCAATAATTTGCTTTATTTTACGAGTCTCGCCATTGCTTAGCTCGCCTAGCTCAATGTTAAAATCAATTGAGGTGAGCTTTTGCTCAAAGCCCTCTGAATTAGCAAGTAGTACATCTGCTCCAAAGTCATTTGAAAAAACCAGGTCGTTTAATCCGTCGTGGTTAAAATCGATAACCACAGGTTTATTGTTAATATTAACTTCTAGAGAAAGCCCTTTTTCTGAAAAGCGGCCTTCATACTTAGGCGTTTGCTTAAGTTGGTCAGGCTTAAAGCTGCCATCTTTATTTTGAATGTATAAAGTACTGCTTGCTAACCCAGGAATGAAAATATCGCTTAGACCGTCGTTGTTAGCATCGAAAACAAAGTCTACTTTTTCAAATTTATCTATTTTTAATTGATTAAGAACCGACTCATAATTAAACAACAATGTTGGTTTACCTGCTTGAGCTTTATATACGCCATCACTTGTTAGTACGAGTGCTTGTTTATCGGTAATGTTAGCAAGTGTTGCAACATCAAACCCGATGGCGTTTTTTGGTAAAGCAAGTTCACTATTAAGTGATGTAAGTAAATTGATGGCTTCTAATTGTTTTGATTCTTTATTATATGCAAATAAAATCTCTGAATTGGTTGATACTAATTTATCCGTTGTTTTTATTGCCATTGTTTGAGCTATAACGCTTATGGGGGTAAGTAAAGTGATGAGTGAATAGCAAAGTGATTTTATCATGCAAATTCCTTTTTATATTTAGTTGTATCGTTAAAGTTTTTATTATTAAAGCAACGTCAGCGCATAATTTTACGTACTATCCAGCGCTGGTTTTTTTTATACACATGTAAGTTGGATTATATTTAGCCTACGCTAATTACTATGTACTGGGTGTAAGTAATTGTAAGATTATGTTTTAGGAGAGTCTGTTGACCTTTGATGGTTGAAGTTTGTTTAACCCAAGGACGATTTAATCGCGGCGCGAGGTTTGTAACCTAATAAAAAAGGTAGCGCAAAACTCGTATGGTAGTTAAGCGCTTTTAGAGGGAGGGGGTTAACTACACAGCTTATTTTGCCCATGCAGATAAGCGTCTACAAAATCTACTTCCATCGGTTTTGAAAAGTAGTAACCTTGTAGGTGAGATACACCAATATTAGTAAGCGTGTTTGCTTGTTCAATAGTTTCAACGCCTTCGGCAACAACCGTAAAATCTAAAGTGGAGGCCATTTGTACAATTGCATGAATAATACTTAATCCTCGTTTATCCATATTTTGAATAAAGCTTCTGTCTATTTTTACTATATCGACACCAATATCAAGCATGCTTGATAGTGATGAGTAGCCTGTACCAAAATCATCAATTGAAATACAAAAGCCTTGTTTTTGTAGTGCTTTAACGGCTGTCAGAAATGTGAGTTTATCCTCGGCAAATACTGACTCAGTAATTTCTATATGTAGATTTTTAGGCTCCACCTGATGGCGATTTACTATTTTTAATACCTTAGATACAAAATCAGGATCTTGTAGTTGAATAACCGATACGTTTACGCTTATAGCAATTTGTGGTTGTAAGTGACTTAATTTTGTTGCTTGTATACATGCCTGTTCTATTACCCAAATACCTAACTCGGTTATTAAACCGTATTGCTCGGCAATAGCTATAAATTCATCAGGGAAAATATTTTCACCATCTAGTTGCCAGCGTAATAATGACTCAAAAGAGGTTACTTTTGATGTTTTGCTATCAACAATTGGTTGAAATACTAGCCTTAAACTATTTTCTTCTATGGCACAGGCTAAGCGTTGACTCAAAAGGTACTCTCTTTCTTGTTTTAATTTGAGCGAATCGCTATAAATATTGATATTACCTTTAGCTATGCGTTTTTGGTGATACATTGCAGTATCAGCAGAGCGAATTAAGGTATTAAAATCACTCCCGTGCTCAGGGTAAATGGCAATACCAATAGTTGCAGATACCCATTTTTGATATTTATATGCTTCATGCTCGGCACCAATGCTTTGAAGTACTTTATCTGCAAATTCAAAAAGTTCAGCTTGGTTTTGATACGTTGCTAAAATTAAAAACTCATCCCCGCCCCAACGGCATTTAAATAGCTGTTGATTGCATACATTACTAATTCTTCGTGCTATTTCTTTTAATACTTTATCGCCTACTTTATGACCCAACGAATCATTTATTTGTTTAAACCCATCTAAATCTACAAATAATAAAGCAAAGGGTTCTTGAGAGTTATCTGCTAGTTGTTTGTTTGCATTTTTTAAAAATGCAGTTCGATTTAATAAGCTTGTTAGTGGATCTGTATTCGAAAGGCGGTAAATTTCCTCAGTACGTTGCTCTACTTTATCTTCCATTTCATCAAGTAGTTCACGGTTTTGGTTTTTTAACTTTATTGCGCTTTGCGTGAACGATGCTGATTTATAAGATGACGCGACCATAATAGCGGTAAATGTTAGCCCTAAAACACCAAGTACTGAGTTGTAGTTATCGCTAGAAAGCGTTAATAAAAAAGAGTAGGGAGCCAATAAAAGAATACTATAAAGTACAGCAGTTACTCGGCTTCCTGAAAGCAGGTTTGCAGAGCCACCAGCAAATGCAGATAAAATAGCAATCGTTGTTGTAATTTCAATTGTTGACGAGCTGCTATGAAACCATAGTGCATATCCACACCAAGAAAGCGCAGTTAAAATACACCCGGTTGAAAACCTTTTTGAGTATGTGTCAGCATTAAATAACGGGTTATCTTTTTGGGCTTTATAAAACCATATTACATCAATAGCGCGAGCTGCTAATAAGGTGATCATAATGCTTAGCCAAATATTTTTTTCATAGGATATTTGGTGGTTACTCAAATCAAAAGCAAACACTAATATAAAACTGACTACGGTAGAAATGGCAATACCAGAGACAGCATTAGAGTATAAAATTTTAACTGATTCTCTGTGTTCTTCACTGTTTAGATTTTTATATGGCACTAAGCAAAACCTTATACAAAGTCACCCCAACTAGCGATGGGGAAACGTTTAAGAAAATACACTAAATGTTTCAGATGAACAAAAGCGCATTAAACATCGATTAGTTAGGCTCTAATCCTGACTATAGGAATAAATATAGTTTATGAAAGCAAAAAAAAAAGTTAGCACAGCAAAAAGGCTGATAATAAATAATCATTATGAGCCTTAAAATTATCTAGCAGGTTAAAGTGTTAACCACTTTACTTACTGTTTTGTAGATTTAGCCTTCGAAATCACTATCGTTATGGCGCTCTGCCATTTGCTCTTCTTCAGGACCCCATGTGCGATTTACGCGACGACCGCGTTTTACAGCAGGGCGATCAGCAACCTGTTTTGCCCAGCGAACAACATGAGTGTATGAGGCTACATCTAAAAATTCAGCTGCATCATATAAGTCGCCTAAAACAAGCGAGCCATACCAAGGCCAAATTGCAATATCGGCGATTGAGTATTCATCACCCGCCATGTATTCATTCTCGCTTAAATGACGATTTAACACGTCAAGTTGGCGTTTAGTTTCCATGGTAAAACGATCAATAGGGTACTGCATTTTACTTGGGGCGTAGCTATAAAAGTGACCAAAACCACCACCTAAGTATGGCGCTGAGCCCATTTGCCAAAATAGCCAGTTACGACACTCTGTTTTAGCTTTTAAATCTTTAGGGATGAGTACATCAAATTTTTCAGCCAAATACTGTAAAATAGAACCAGATTCAAAGATGCGAGTAGGTGGGGTGGTTGAATGATCCATTAGCGCTGGGATTTTTGAGTTTGGATTAATATCAACAAAGTCAGATCCAAACTGATCGCCATCACCTATGTTTATTAAATATGCGTCATAGTCTGCATCGGTGCAACCAAGCTGTAAAAGCTCTTCAAACATAATTGTAGCTTTTTGGCCATTTGGCGTAGCAAGAGAATAAAGCTGAAATGCGTGCTCGCCAATAGGTAGAGTTTTGTCATGAGTCGCGCCTGCAATTGGGCGGTTAATGCTGGCAAATTTACCGCCACTTTCACTTTCCCACGTCCATACTTTTGGTGGCGTGTATTCGTTTTGATCACTCATAAATAACCTCAATGTTAAATGAAAATGTTTAATACTTACTCATAAATGTGGCCATAAAAAATTAATTAAAGGCCCTAAATATTTAATTTACCGACCTCTTAGTTTATCGGCTTTTGCTAATCTATAACCTAAAAAGAACCCGCTTAGCGCTCCAAATAAATGGCTTTCAAACGATACATGATAGCGCTGAGGTAAAACACCCCATATAAAACCGCTATAAAGTATAGCCACTACAACTGCAATTATAATTGATTTTAATGAGCGTCTTACTAAGCCGTAGCATAGAATAAAGCCCCATAAACCATATATAACACCGCTTAAACCAACATGTATGTTACTGCGCCCAAATGCCCAAACTAAAAGTCCACCGACTAGAGCGGTAAAAATAAATACGTTATAAAAACGTTTTACGCTGTACTGGCAAATTAGCCAACTTAATACTACAAATGGGATCATATTACTGGCAAAGTGCCACCAGCTACCATGTAGAAAAGGTGCGCATAGTATGCCAATTAATCCTTGGATACTGCGTGGATATATACCTAAACCATTAAGATTTAAGCCAGGTAGGCTATTGATCACCTGTAGTACGAAGCAAATAACAACAATACTAAATATTGCGAAACGGGTACTTGTTAGTAATGACAGTGTGGTTGGCTTGGTTACCATATAATCGTCCTAATTGACTTTAAGAGTTGCCAGTATAGGAATTGTATTTGCTAATGAAAAGCAATTAAAAAAAGCACAGCATAAAATGCTGTGCTTAATTTTAGTTATTAATCACTATTAACCTAATTTAGTTAATAGTTTTTTTGCAGCTAGTTCAGAGCTTGCTGGGTTTTGGCCGGTAATTACTAAACCGTCTTCTAGTGCTAATACACCCCAGTCGTCAGTTTTTTGATAATCGCCACCTTTTTTGATTAGCTCGTCTTCAACTAAAAATGGCACGATATCGGTAAGTTGGACTGCAGCTTCTTCAGAGTTAGTAAAACCAGTTACTTTTTTACCCGCTACTAGTGCATTGCCATCGGCATCTTTAACATTTAAAAATGCAGCACTTGCATGACATACCGCAGCAACAGGTTTTTGCTCTGTTACAAAGCTTTCGATAAGAGAGATTGAATCTGTGTTGTCAACCAAGTCCCATAATGGGCCGTGGCCGCCTGGGTAAAATACAGCGTCAAAATCGCTAGATTTTACTTCACTTAACACTTTAGTGTTTGCCATTAATGTTTGCGCCGCGCTGTCTGCGTCGTAACGTTTTGTTGCATCTGTTTGAAAATCGGCAAGTGTACTAGTTGGATCAATAGGTGGTTGACCGCCAGCAGGAGACGCTAAAGTTACCTCAACGCCTGCATCAACAAAGGCATAATAAGGGGCTGCAAATTCTTCTACCCAAAAACCTGTTTTTTCGCCAGTGTTACCAAGTTCTGCGTGAGATGTAAGAACCATAAGTATTTTTTTAGACATTGAATATATTCCTTCTGATGATTTTAATTAGTTTATCTTGCTTACCAATTACTATATGCACTAACACTACTTTAAACAACGATGATAAATTTAACTTTATTGATTTAATAATTGATACAATAAAAAGGTTGAATTTAAAACACACTACGGAGCATTTATGAAGGTGTCGTTTGAGCAGTTAAAGAGCATGGTTGTATTTGCACAAATTGTAGAGCAGGGCAGCTTAACCGCTGCAGCCAAACAGCTAGGGCTTACGCGAGCAGTTGCAAGTTATCATTTAAAAAAATTAGAAACGCAGCTTGAAGTTACTTTACTAAATCGCTCAACCCGTACCATGGCGCTCACTGAAGCGGGCATTGCTTATTATGAGCGTTGTAGAATAATTACCGAACAAGCTAATGCGGCTAATCAGCAAATAGAAAATATAAAGAGCGAGCCACAAGGTTTACTTAAAATTAGTTGCCCAGTAAATGTGGGAATGCAGTTAATTGTGCCTGCTATAAATACGTTTAAGCGCCAATATCCTAAAATTCAAATAGACTTACAGCTTACTGACGATGTGGTTGATATTATTAAAAATGGGTTTGATTTTGCAATTAGGGGGGTGGCACTGAGTGACTCCAACTTGCAGGCAACCAAGCTGACTACAATGAGCACGTGCATTTGTGGCGCGCCTGATTATTTTGAATATTTTGGTAAGCCTAAAACGCCTTTAGAGTTAGTAGAGCACCAATGGGTTGTTTATCAATTGGGCAGTAAAACATTAACACTTCAAAAAGATGGCAAAAAGCACGATATTACAATGCAAGGCGGCTTAAGCACCAATAATGCCGCTGCTCGTACTGCTTTTGTTGAAGCTGGGCATGGCATTGGGCGTATTCCGCTTTACGATGCGTGGCCAAAAGTGCAAGCTGGACAGCTTGAAATAATATTAGATGATTATAAAAGTAAAGATATTGAGCTTTACGGGGTATTTCCGCCAGGGGCTGCGGGCTCTAAAAAGCTACGATTGTTTATTGACTACTTAAAAGCATACTTTGTAAAACAGCATACCGCTTTAGGTATGCTGAAAAGTAGTTAATGAGTAGTTTTTACAGCATTTATAAAGTTCGGCTAAATAATGCCACCGCTTGTTGATACATATTTATCGCAAGGGCTGCATCGTATCGCTCACCTTCATCACGCATAAAGGCATGCTGTGCGTTAACTTCCTGCCACTGGTAATTGATGCCCGTGCTTACACATTGTTGGTATATTTTAGCCCGGCCTTCTTTTGGCACATGCGGGTCTTGTTTACCCCATATAAAGTGAATTTCACCTTGTATATCAGCCATACGCTCGAACGAGTTATTCCCAGGTTGCGCAGGTAATGTATTGCTGTGAATATCAGTTGCGTATAAACAAAAAGCCGCATTAATTTCAGGGTTTAGTGCCGCTCTGTAAGCTAAGTGACCGCCAATACATACGCCCATTACGCCGACGGTGCCTGTGCAATAGCTTTGTAATCTAATAAAGTCGATCATAGTTTGTGTGTCACTGTCGTGGTGCTCAAGTGGCTTTGCCCATTTGTCGGCATTGCCTTTGCCTTTACCTGCATCATCATAAGCAAGCACAGTGCCTATAGGGTTTAACTCGTGAAACACTTCAGGCACTAACACCACAAAACCATGGCTTGCTAAAATAGCTGCGCTGCGTGCAATAGGTGCAGTTTTTTGAAATATTTCAGAATAAAAAATGATAGCAGGAAACTGTCCTTGCGCTTGAGGGCGATATACAGTTGTTCGCATTAAACCTGTCGGTGTTGGCAAGTCAGCATTATGTTGTTGGATTATCATAAAAAGCGCTCAGTAAAATAAAATTATGTATGCTGATATGGTAACTGAGCGCGATAAAATAAACGACTTTTGTAGTCTGTTTTTAAATACTTGCAGGCATTTTATTACAGCTGGCGTAATAACTTACCGTAGCCGGCCAATCTGAAAAAATACCCATTACCCCCACGTCCTTTGCGAGTACGTCGACTACCGTCATCATGTCGCCATCGTTATCTATAACATCAGCAATTGATTGATAGTAATAACCGCCACCTTCATTAAGCGGGCCCGAGCGCTCAAGGCTCCATGCAATAAGCTTTAAACCAGCTGCTTTTGCGTCAATAGCGTATTGCGATGGCACAATATTACTTTCGTTATCTATTGTTAGCATCATCCAAATTGGAGGAGCTAAAATCTTAACGCCATCGGCAACAAGTTCATCCATGCTCGGTTGCCATGTTTGTGGGTTACTTGGATCAAATCCGGCTTCACTGTCGCGACCATCTAAGTATACGCTTTTATCTGCAAAGTCAGGATTAGTGTTAATCCAGTATTTTACGTCATCAAGGTTAAACGATTGCGGATAAACTTTTGAGGCTGGCACACCCATTTGTGTGTACTCGTCTAGCATTTTTTGCGCATATTGCTCTTGCGTCATGCCATCAAACGGCATGCTTACTTGTGGCGATTTTAGCTCTGGGGTCATTTTTACGCCCATCTCATTAAACAGTGCAATGCTTTGTTTATGAGTCATTAATGTGCCGTTGGTGGCGTATAGATCAGTGCGCCAACTTGGTGTGCCATCCATGTAATCGGCAACGGTCGTTGCATTAGTGTTTGCACCATCCATTTTACCTTCAAGGGTTAAAAACTCCGTTAAACTTATATCGCTGGTACAGCATTTAGCTGAAGCTGCAATACCATTAGCTGGGTCGGCTGGTGTAAATGGCACACTGCATTTAGCTGCAAGTTCAGGAATGGCTAAAATATTCGTCGTGGTATGTAAGTCACATTGAGAGTGGCGACATACAAGCTCTTTGTCGTTTGTAAATGTAACATCGCATTCAACAATGCCAGCGCCCATTCTCGCTGCCGCAATGTAGGCTTCTTTAGTGTGTTCTGGGTATTGCATTGATGCACCGCGATGACCAATAGAAAAATCGGTGCGGTAAAAAGGACCTTCGCTGCATGACTCTAACTTTGTTTTTAGTGTGCTTTGCTCCATATCGTTAACTAAATAGTCAGGGCGAGTCCCTAGCTGAATATTTACTCCTTCAGCAACCTCTACAACAATGGGCGTAGGTACTTCAACAATTTCCACTTCGGTGTTGGTAACAACCACTTCTTTTTCTACTATTTCTACATCGTCATCGCAGCCAGCAAGTGTGGCTAACAATATACAGCTTGTAAGTAGGGTAATACGTTTCATTGTTTATCCTTAAAAGTAAAATTTGTACTACCTTAATGATTATTAATGACAATTTTGCTACAAGCTTATTAATTTACTTTTTTATTAATAATTTGATTCACCAATAATGCACCTAACATTATAGCTGCCCCAATACTTAACCTGACTATATCGGCATCTCGGTTCCAGATCAGCACGTTAATTATAATTCCAGCTGGGATAAGCAAGTTATTCATAACCGCCAAAGCACCTACGTTGACAAGGGTTGCGCCTTTATTCCACATAAAGTAACCAAGTCCTGATGCAACTAACCCTAAATAAATTAGTATGCCCCACTGTGTAGAAGTGGTTGGTAATTTGTTTGAGTTACCAAATAATGCATAGCAAATTGTGGCAATAATAAGTGCGCCTATAAAAAACCATCCAAATACGGCTTTGTCATCAAGCTGGTTATTATTCATTAAGCGTTTGTAGGTAACTTGGCCTACAGCAAAACTTATATTCGCCCCTTGAACGATTAATAAGCCGATTATGAAATCGCTATTTAGGTTTTCGTAGCGAATAGTAATTGCACCGATTACAGCAATAAGTGCGACTATAAAAAAGCGTGGGTTAAAGCGTCTGTTCAATGCGTCATTTAGCAGGGTAATGTACAAAGGAGTCATTACAGTAAATAGCAGCACTTCGGGAACGGTTAAAAATAAAAATGAGTGGTAGTAAAAGCTATACATAACACCAAGTTGTATAGCGCCAATCAGCATAAGCTTTAAGGCTAAAGGTTTAGGTGTTTGTTTAAGCTTTAAAAAGGGTAAAAATACGAGGGTTGCTAGTGCTATGCGAATTAACACACTAAACCATGCATCAACCTGACCTGCTAAATACACGCCAATTAAACTAAATGAAAATGCCCAAAGTAAAGTTACTGCAAATAAGTACCGCATAGCCGTCGTCTTTTAATAAATATTGAGCTAAGTTTATCTGTTATATGTGAGGGTATAAACAATAAAAGCCCGCAAGCGGGCTTTTATAAAAGT
Organism: Pseudoalteromonas sp. FUC4; assembly: GCF_008370255.1. Lineage (GTDB taxonomy): Bacteria > Pseudomonadota > Gammaproteobacteria > Enterobacterales > Alteromonadaceae > Pseudoalteromonas. Next base: position 202,510 of record NZ_SEUI01000005.1, read on the forward strand.
GAGCTTAATAAATTAAGTTATTTACTCAACTAAACCACGGCGCTTAAGTAATGCGTCGGTAGTTGGTTTTTGGCCTCTAAACTCAATGTAGCTTTGCATTAAGTCGCGGCTGTTACCTTTAGATAGAATTTCTTTACGGAACTTATCACCATTTTTACGTGTTAAGCCGCCGTTGTTTTCCATGTGTGCAAAGGCATCGGCTGCAAATACTTCAGTCCAAAGGTATGCGTAGTAACCCGCAGAGTAACCACCGGCAAATGTATGGCTAAAGTAGTTTGATTTATAACGCGGTGGTACAGGGTAGTAATCAATACCGTGTGCTTTTAGCGCATCGTTTTCAAACTTTTGAACATCAGTAATTTTTTTATCTGAGCCAAACGAGTGCCATTCCATATCAAGTAAAGCAGCGGCTAAATATTCAGTGGTACCAAAACCTTGGTTGAATTTTTGCGATGCAAGTACTTTATCAAGTAAAGCTTGTGGAATTGGCTCACCTGTTTTGTAGTGTTTGGCGTAGTTAGCAAGTACCGTAGGTTCAATCATCCAATCTTCATTCGCTTGCGACGGAAATTCAACAAAGTCACGCGCTGTAGCAGTACCCGCTAAGCTTGGGTATTTAACGTCAGAGAATAAACCGTGCGCCGCATGACCAAACTCATGGAACATAGTTGACACTTCGTCGAAGGTCATTAACGTTGGCTCGCCTGCAGCAGGTTTTGGAATGTTCTGCGCATTGTAAATAACTGGTTTAGTGCCTTTTAAGCCGCTTTGACTTACGTAAGCGCTCATCCATGCACCGCCACGCTTACCTTCACGTGCGTATGGGTCTAAGTAAAATAAACCGATGGCGCTGCCGTCAGCGTTAAATACTTCGTAAGCTGTAACATCTTCATGATAAACCGGTAAGTCTTTACGCTCTTTAAATGTAATACCGTATAGCTTGTTCATTGCAAAGAATAAACCATCGTGAATTACAGAATCCATTTCAAAGTAAGGCTTAACAAGGGCTGGATCTAAGTCGTACTTTTCAGCACGTACTTTTTCTGCGTAAAAAGCCCAATCCCATGGTTTAAGCTCAAAGCTTTCACCTGAATCGTTAATTACTTTTTGAATAGCAGCTGCTTCAATTTTAGCTTTTTCAACTGCTTTTGGTGCTAGGTCATCTAAAATACCGTACACGTTGTCAGTTGTTTGCGCCATGCGCGACGTCATTACATACGATGCCCAATCTTTAAAGCCTAGTAGCTCTGCTTTTTGAGCGCGTAGGTTTGTTTCTTCAATAATAATTGGGCCGTTAGTTTTTGCTGCACGGTTAGCAGAGGCTTTAAAAATTTGCTCACGTAGGTCGCGGTTTTCAAGGCTTGATAAAATTGGCTGTTGGGTTGTATTTACTAGCGTGATCATGTAGCCGTCTTTACCGGCTTTTTTAGCCGCGGCCGCAAGACCTGCAATTTCACCTTCAGAAAGGCCAGCAAGTTTAGATTTATCGGTAACTACAATGACATCTTCTTTAAACGATTTTAAAATGTTTTGAGAAAACGCAGTAGAAAGCTCTGCAAGTTGTGAGTTGATTTCACGCATTTTTGCTTTTTCAGCGTCATTTAATTTAGCGCCTGCTTTTACAAATTGCTTATAGTAAAAATCTACAAGGCGTTGATCTTCAGCATTAAGCGAGTCTTTGTTGTCGTAAATAGTTTGTACGCGCTTGAATAATGCACCATTTAAGTAAATGTCATCAGAGTGAGCAGATAACACTGGCGCCATTTTTTTACTTATACGCTGGTATTCGTCATCAGAAATCAAACCTGATAAGTTATAAAAAGCAGCCGATACACGGTTTAGTAGCTCGCCAGACATTTCCATTTCAACTAATGTATTTTTAAAAGTTGCAGGAGCTGGGTTGTTAGCAATAGCTTGTACTTGCGCAGTATGCTGAGCAATACCCGCATCAAAGCCGGCTTCGTAGTCTTTGGTACCGAACTTATCAAACTCAGGTGCCATGTATTGTAATGGGCTTGGCTTAAATAAAACATTGTTTGCGTTCATGTCTTGCACTTGTGCTGCGCCTTCTTTTGCCATGTTTTGTGTATCGTTAGATGAACAGGCAGATAGTATTAAAGCACTAGCAATAGTAGTGGCGATCAGGGTTTTACGCATAATAACTCCATAAAAAGATTAGCCGGAATAGGCTTTGCGAGTCGAAAAACCTAGTTAACTTATCAAATTTTGGGGTTTATACAATAAAGTTTATCGGTATTAAGGGGGATTTTAACGCAAATTAGCTAATATTTAGCTTTAAGGGAGGTAAAAGTAGCTCTAAAAGTAAACACTTGAGCTACTTAATCAAGTCGTTGAGTAATAATTTACTTAGTTATATCCAAGTACAAATTTTCTCTCAGAGCCAAAGTTGCTAGATTGTTGTTGGCCAAACTCTTTGTTAATAGATGCCAGTGTTTGCTCTTGCTCTGCAAGAAGGCACAAAATTTTATTTCGATAATCTAGGCTGCTCTCAAATAAATGTAAGTCTATCTGTGGCTGCAAAGTTGCCAGCCTTTGATTTAAAGTTAGTTGTGACATAGTGATCTCCAGTGCTTGTACACTATTTATATAGCACTCGGTGCAATAAAGAGTTAATAAATTGTTCATAAAAAGCATATTGAACTTATTAACTTGGCGTTTTAGTTATATTATGACTGCTAAACTTACCCAACACTGAACCGCTTTTACTTTACAGTGATTTAAATTTAAAGCGCTCCTTTGCTTGTTTTGGAAAATAAATGACCTTAGAACACATAAACCAAATTCTTGCCTTTGTTGTATTTAGTTACAGCGATGTACACATTACCGTAGCAAAAATTATTCAAGTGCCTTTAATACTTTTCGTTATTTGGTTTATTGTTACACGCATTGGTAAGCTAATAACAAAAACGTTATTGGCAAAAAAATTAAGCCAAGATGCCGTGCATTTATTCACACGTATGTACTTTATTTTAAGTATCGCCATTTTAATTTTTACATCCTTAGAGGTATTAAGCATACCGCTGACTGCATTTGCTTTTGTGTCAGGTGCAATAGCCATTGGTGTTGGTTTTGGTGCACAAAACATTATTAATAACTTTATCAGCGGTTGGATACTAATGTGGGAGCGCCCAATTCGCATTGGTGACTTTTTAGAAGTGGGTAACGCAAAAGGCGTAGTTGAAACTATTAATACGCGCTCTACACGTATTCGCCGTAACGATGGCGTTCATATGCTTATACCTAACTCCCAGCTTTTAGAAAATACAGTAACAAACTGGACACTGATAGATGGCAATGCACGCTCATCGGTAAGTGTAGGTGTTGCCTATGGCTCAGATGTAGTGCTTGTTGAAAAACTCATTCAACAAGTGCTTGATGATCATGACGCTATTTTAACTAATCCAAAGTCATCAGTGTTATTTGATGACTTTGCAGATAGCTCGCTCGTTTTTAATGCCATTTTTTGGGTATGCGCTGAGTCTGAAACTATGCTTAGAAAAGTACGCAGTGATATTCGCTTTAGCCTTTATGATGTATTTGAAAAGCACGATGTTGTAATTGCGTTTCCACAGCGTGATATTCATATAGACGGCGAAATTGCTTTTAAGCGCTCATAGTTCAAATATAGTTAATATTTAAAGTCGCTCTTGGGCGGCTTTTAATAAAATCACAGGTGTTTCTATTTTAGGTTAACATGTAAAACAATCCCTTATTCCTACTTCATTTTATCAAACCCAATAAAGGACATATGTCCTTAGTATTGTGATTTAGCATCTAAATAGTGATAAAAACACGTGATTTTGTAGTTAAATGTTGCAAAAAAGTTTCTAATTATGTCTATATTTATGCAGTAAAATTGTCACACAATGATATAATCTTAATCGTTCGTTCAGCCTTATAACATCGTTTTTGTACTCTCGGTAATAAGGTCCGCGCGCATGACGCAAGTCGCGAAAAATTGAACGAGCCCGCAATGAATACATTGCGCAACACAAAAAACCGTTGAACAAGAGTGCACAAAAAAGGTTAAACCCAACATGAAAGCAATGAAAAGATCTACGTTAGCTACCCTAATCAATGCAACGTTGTTCTCTGCAGTAGCAGGTACTTCATTTTCTTCTTTAGCTGTTGAAGAAGAAACAGCTAAAAAAAGTAATCAACTAGAAGTTATTCAAGTAACAGCACGTAAGCGTGTAGAAAATGCTCAAGAAGTACCTGTAGCAGTCTCTGCATTACAAGGCGATAACCTTGATGCATACAGCTCTGCGGGTATGGATATTCGTTTTATGAATGCGAAAATTCCAAGCCTAGCAATTGAGTCTTCATATGGCCGTACTTTTCCGCGTTTTTATGTACGTGGCTTAGGTAATACCGATTTCGATTTGAATGCATCTCAGCCAGTATCGTTAGTTGTTGACGATATTGTACAAGAAAATGCGATTTTAAAAGGTTTCCCGGTATTTGATGTTGAACGCGTTGAAGTATTACGTGGACCACAGGGCACATTGTTTGGTCGTAATACACCGGCTGGCCTTGTTAAGTTTGACTCGGTTAAGCCAAGCCAAGAATTTGAAGGGTTTAGCTCAGTATCATACGGTACTGACAGCGCTGTTGATTTTAGAGGTGCTGTAGGTGGTGGCTTAACGGATAACCTTTCTGCACGTGTTTCTGTTTTATGGCAAGATAAAGATAACTTTATTGATAATCGTGCACCAGGTTTTGAACAGGACGACGTACTTGGCGGGTATACAGACCGTGCTGCTCGTATTCAATTTTTGTACGAAAAAGATGATTTCAGTGCTCTTCTTAACTACCACGTACGTAACATGGATGGTACGCCAATTCCATTTCGTGCTAATGCAATCAAAAGTGGTACTAACGATCTAGTTGATGACTTTGACTACAAAGTTGTTTATCACGATGCAGCAGCACGTGAAAAGCAAGCTGTTGATGCAGAAGGTATGAGCTTAAAGCTTGAGTATGATTTTAATGATTATACTATTACCTCTATATCTGGTTGGGAAAGCGCTGAAGTAAGCTCGCGCGGTGATATTGATGGTGGTTATGGCGCTGATTTCCTAGGCGATTACCATGGCCCTGGTTCAATTCCATTTGCATCTGAAAGTGAAAGTGTAATGCCTGACCATGACCAATATACTCAAGAGTTGCGTCTAGCAAGTAACTACGACGGTGATATTAACTTTCAAACTGGTTTATTTTACTTCGACGAGTCCGTAACTATTGAAAACTATGGCTATAACACTCTAGCTGGCGGCGCGTTAAACGGTTACGTTAACCAGCAGCAAGATACGAAAGCTTGGGCTGTATTTGGCTCTGTAGATTACACGGTATCAGACGATTTAAAACTAACAGCTGGCCTGCGTTACTCTGACGATGAAAAAGACTTCGAAGCCGTGCGTAAAACAATAAGTGATGATTGTTTAAACAACTTAATGCAATGTACAACTGATATCACACGTACAGCAGAAGTAAGTGATGATCATGTAAGTTGGGATATTTCAGCGTCTTACAAATTGAATGATGACGTTAACTTATATGCGCGAGTTGCAAATACATTCCGTGCGCCAAGTATTCAAGGTCGTATTACATTTTCTGATAAAATTACTACAGCTGACTCAGAAACGGTTACATCGTATGAGACTGGTATTAAATCAGACGTGCTTGATGGCCGTGGCCGTGTAAATGCGAGTATTTACTACTTTACAATGGACGATCAGCAATTAACGGCTGTTGGTGGTACTGCAAATACAACAAGCTTACTTAATGCTGATAAAACAACTGGCTATGGTTTTGAACTTGATACAGAGTGGGTATTAACTGATGAGCTTAATGCAACATTTAACTTTAGTTATAACAAAACAGAGTTAAAAGATGACAGTATTACTATTCCTGTACCAGATCGTGAGACGCTTCATATTACTGACACGACAGTAAATGGCAGAGCTATCATTGATGGAAATAGTTTACCAAATGCTCCTGAGTTTATTTCTAACTTAACACTTCGCTATTCTAAAGAGTTGGCTGATGGTAACTTTTACGCTTACACCGATATATCGTACCGCAGTAAAGTTAACTTCTTCTTATATGAAGCAGTTGAGTTTGAAGGTAAACCGTTAACAGAGGTAGGTGTGCGCGCCGGTTACACATGGGCTCAAGATGATAATGAGTACGAAGTAGCTTTATTTGCTCGCAACTTATTTGATGAGCAAGTTGCTATTGGTGCAATTGACTTTAATAACAACACAGCAATGGTAAATGAAGAGCGTTATGTTGGTGCTGAATTTAAAGTTAACTTCTTCTAAACGTTAACCTAGATTATATTAATTTTTAAAAGCCTGCCTTGTGCAGGCTTTTATGTTTTTATAAAGCTGGTAAAGTAGCATTAATTAATTTAAAGAGATAAAAAAATGGCTGGATTTTGGAATTACCGTGTAATTTTTTGTGAAGCAACGAAAGACGAAGCAGCGCAATATCAAATACACGAAGTAGAATATAACCTAAATGGTAAAGTAACTAACTGGTCAGAAACTGGCGCAGCCCCTTTTGGAACAACCTTAGATGAGTTGAAAGATGACTCTGAGCGCTTAAAAACAGCATTTGATAAGCCAGTACTTAAAGTTGTACGTAAAACGCGTGGCTACGAGCTTGTTGATGTTGAAACGGGTGAGGAAGCAACGGGTGAGCCACCTGCTGGTTTGGCTGAGTAATAGTATTAATAAAGGCGCTTAGGCGCCTTTTTTATTATCAAAATTTAGCTTAGGTTAAGTAAGGAATGAGGATGACATTAGAAGCAGTATTATTTGATATGGATGGCACATTAGTTGATTCAGAAAGCATGCACTTTGTATGTTGGAGTAAACTACTTAAGCCTTATGGTGTTAGTTATTTAGAAAATGATTTTTGTCAGCGCTTTTCAGGACGACCCACTTTAGAAGCTGCAATCGAAATTAAGCAAGAGCATAACTTATCAGTAACCGCACAATTTTTAGCGGATGAAAAATACCGTTTATTTGGCGAATATGTAATAACACATTTACCACCACTAATGCCGTTTACTGAGCAAACGTTGAAAGCGGTAAAAAGTAGTGGCCTAAAAATGGCGCTAGTAACAGGCAGTGCTACAAGTGAAGCCATGCCAATACTTAAAGGTTTAGGGTTTTATGAGCTGTTTGACACAGTTGTTACAAAAGACGACGTAACTAATCCTAAACCTGCAGGAGATCCATATTTACTGGCACTTGAGCAGATAAATATACAACCTAGCAATGCAATTGCTGTTGAGGATACTTACACAGGGGTAACAGCTGCTAATAATGCTTTATTACGTGTGGTAGCCATTGCCAATAGCCATACTAAAGATCACGACTTTAGCCAAGCTACCTATCAAATGAGCAACTTAGATGAGTTTTGGCAATGGGCGCAATCTCAACTATAGTTTAAGCCAACTTTTACGTGCTTGGATGCGCCAATGTTTACTATTAAACATCTGCTTTTAATTGTTGTTGTACTTTTTACGCAATGTATAAGTGCAGCACAACCCTCTGTTTTACTGGCTAAAGTATATAACGAAACGAAGCATTATGATGTAAGTAAATATTTAGTCAGTGAAAAATATGATGGCGTAAGAGCTATCTGGACCGGCACGGAGTTTGTAACTCGTAAGGGTAATATTATCAATGCGCCAAGTTGGTTTACAGCGCCATTGCCAAATGTATGGTTTGATGGTGAGTTGTGGACTAAACGTGAGCACTTTTCTGCGCTTAGTGGCATAGTCAGAACTAAAAAACCTAATAATCATGATTGGCAAACTATTACTTATAAAGTATTTGATATGCCAAATGAAAATCTGCCTTTTAGCACTCGCTATAAAAACTATAATGAGCTTATTACTAGCCTAAACTCGCCGCACATTAATGCTGTAGTTCAATATAGCTTTACAAATAATGAGCAACTTACAGAGTATTTTGACAACATAACTAAGCAGGGCGGTGAGGGCGTAATGCTTCATTTAGCAAGCGCTAAGCACAGCAATGGAAGAAGTAATGCATTACTAAAATTAAAACCTTATTTAGATGCAGAAGCTGTTGTGATTGCGCACTTACCAGGTAAAGGCAAATACCAAGGTATGTTAGGCGCATTGAGAGTAAAAACAGCACAGGGGCAGGTCTTTTCTATTGGTACTGGGTTTAGTGATACAGAACGCTCCACTCCACCTGAGATTGGTAGTACTGTAACGTACCGATTTCATGGCTTAACAAAAAATGGGTTACCGCGTTTTGCTAGCTTTTTACGTGTCAGAGATAGTTTATAACATTTATAAATTTTACAAAGTGTGCTAAATTGCGCGGCCTTTTTGGTAATGTGTGGTGAAGTATGTTTGTAGGTTTTGATTACGGTAGTTCTAATTGTGCTATGGGTGTTATGGACGAAGGGCAGGTTCAATTAGTACCGCTAGAGCAAGGAAAACATTACTTACCATCTACACTTTATACTCATCACAGCGCCTTGGTTGTTGACTTTGTTGCTAAGAATTTACATGGCACAGCTCATGAGCATGACTTTTTAACCCAGCGCCAAGCATTATTAAATACCTTGCCTCGAATTAAATCTGACCTTGATTTACAACCTTCAGATGAAACTCTATTTATTGGTCGTGAAGCGATTAGCGAGTATGTACAGTTTCCTGAAGAAGGCTATTTTGTTAAGTCCCCTAAATCATTTTTTGGCGCAACGGGCCTTAAACAAGGTCAAATCAACTTTTTTGAAGATATCGCAACAGCGATGATTCTAAAAATAAAGCAACGTGCTGAGCTCTCTTTAGGTAAAACCCTCACACAAACAGTGATTGGCCGCCCAGTAAACTTTCAAGCTGTGGGTGGCGAGCAATCAAATCAACAAGCAGTCGGTATTTTAGAGCGTGCTGCTAAACGTGCTGGTTTTAAAGACGTAGAGTTTTTATATGAGCCACTTGCTGCGGGTATCGATTATGAGAGTGATTTAACTCAAGATCAAAAAGTACTCGTTATTGATATTGGTGGTGGTACAAGTGACTGCTCATTTGTACAAATGGGCCCAAGCTTTAGAGGAAATAGCCAGCGCGATAGCGATTTTTTATCTCACAGTGGTAAACGTGTTGGCGGAAATGATTTAGATATTGCTTTGAGCTTTCATGGTTTAATGCCGTTATTGGGTTTAGGTAGTACGTTTAAATCGGGTTTGCCTTTGCCTAATCAAGCGTTTTGGCAAGCGTGTAAAATTAACGATGTAAACTTACAAAGCCAATTTTATAGTGAAAGTCATACCCGAGAGCTAAATACACAATTACGTGATGTAAGTGCGCCTGAGCTTTATAAGCGTTTAATACATTTACAGCAAAACAAGCAAGGCCATCAATTAGTGCAACAAGGTGAAGCGGCTAAAATAGCACTTTCATCAGCTAGTGCGTTTGATTGCGATTTAAGCTTTTTAGATAGTGGACTGAATAAAAATGTATCGGTAAGCGATTTAGCTGTTGCCGTTGAGAGTAGTATTAGCCAAATAGTTACTTTAGCAAAACAAGCAATCAGCGACGCTGCGACCACGCCAGACATTATTTACTTAACAGGTGGTAGTGCACAATCACCATTGATTAAAGCGGCTTTAAGTGAGCACTTAGGCGATATAAAAATGGTTAACGGGGATCACTTTGGTAGTGTAACCGCTGGCCTGACTAAATGGGCCAGCATGCTTTATAAGTAACCTAGATTACAATTGAGGTTTAAAGATCTATTTGTCGGGTTGCGAGGTATTTTTCGTAATCTGGCAATGTACGTTCAAGCTCTACGTCCATAAGCGGTGAGCTTAATAACATATCTGCACTCACTTCATTACACGCCACCGGAATATTCCAAACAGCGGCTAAACGCAGCAGTGCTTTAACATCAGGGTCATGAGGCTGTGATGCTAATGGGTCCCAAAAAAATATTAAAACATGTATCTCATGTTCTGCTATTTTAGCGCCAAGTTGTTGATCGCCGCCCATAGGTCCACTTAAAAGCTGAACTACATCAAGCCCCGTGGTTTTTTGAATTAAATGCCCCGTAGTACCTGTGCCATATAAAGTGTGCTGACTTAGTATTTTTTTGTGTTTTTCACACCATAATTTTAATGCTGCTTTTTTACCATCGTGTGCCACTAAAGCAATATTTTTTTGTGCGGGAAGAGATTGTGTTTTTTGTTCCATGCTAATTCTTTTTATTGGTGAACCTAAACTCGGAAGAATAAATCTCTTAACCAAAGTGCAGGTTAGTTAAAATAATAGATTGATAGCAAGGGCAATAAATACAATGCCAGTGATCCTATCAATCCAAAGTTGGCTATTTGGGTTACGTCTAAAAAACTGTGCAATTTTGTCGCCAAAATAAATATACGTGCAGTCAATCGGAAAAGCAAAAAGAGGGTAAAGTAAGCCAAAAAAAGCGAGCTGAAAAGTAGCCGATGAAAGCGTTGGATCTACAAATTGCGGAATAAATGCAATAAAGAATAATGCTACTTTAGGGTTTAGTACTTCAGTCATCATTGCCTGAAACATGACATTACTTTTTTTACTGGTACTTATATGTGGTTTATCGATTTGCTTGTCACCAGGTGTCGGCTCTGGCTGCTTTAGCGTGCCTTTAATCATCACAAACCCTAAATAGCATAAGTATGCTGCGCCTGCATATTGCACTGCGGCATAGGCACTAGGGGAAGCTTTTAGGACTGCGCTTAGGCCTACAACAGCAAATAGCGTATGAACAACCCCACCTAATGCAAAACCAAAAGCACTTTGCATACCAGCGCTTCGACCATTTGCAAATGTTTGCGCCATCAAAAATGCATTTGATGGCCCAGGCGCTACTGCCATTAAAAAGCTGGCTAATAAAAATGAGACTAGAAAGTCAGGATTGATCATTGAGTACTTTTAGCTGGGTGTAAAGTATGTGCTTTTTTGCTCATTAAAATAAGCCAAAGCGGAACTAGCAATAATAAGTGAAAAGCAATCAACCAGGGTGTGCTTAGCCCTAGATACTGGGTTAAAACGACAAGTATACTTGCGCCACTCATTTGCATAGCACCGAGTAATGCAGAGGCTGTGCCTGCTTGTTTAGGAAAGCTAGACAGAGACATTCCTGCAGCAGAGCCTAAACTCAAAGCAAACCCTAATGCTGCAATTAAGATAGGTAACATAAGCGCAAATGCCGTTTCTATACCGCTCAGCGCTAGCATTAAAATGCCTGAGAAAACCAGTACACTCACACCGACACGCAAAGCACGTTGGCTATTTCGTTTAATGTAGGTTGGTAAAATAAAACTTGCGACAATACTTATTACGGCATTTAGCGTAAACCAAAAAGTAAAGTCGGCTACTGTGCCGCCTAAATGTGTAATAAGCCAGCCCGGTGCGAGCGTTACATACACTAATATGGCCGACATTGAGACCATACAAATTAGGCTATTAAATAAAAATACCGGTGTTTTAATAATCGGTGTAAAGCGACGTAAATCTAAAATATGCCCCTGATAATGACTATCAGCAGGGCGAGTTTCCCTAAAAAAGAATAGGGTAACAATAAGGCCCAAAATGGCAAACGCGGTTAAAAACATAAAGTTCATACGCCAGCCAAACTGTACGGTAAGCCAAGCCCCTAAAATAGGCGCCATTGCCGGAATGAAACACACAATCCCGTTAAGGTAGGTAATCATTTGTCCGCTTCGTTCACTACCATATTTATCACGTACTATCGCAAATGCGACAACAAATGTGGCACACGCTCCAAATCCCTGAAAAGCACGTGCTATTAGTAATATCTCAAAAGAAGGCGAGTAGTATGCGAGTAATGCAGAGCTTGCATACAAACTAATGCCCACTACTGCCACTGGTTTTCGACCAAATTTATCGGCCAAAGGGCCCGCAATCAATTGGCCTAGACCTACTGTTAGCATAAAAATAGCAACGGTTTGCTGTACTTGTTGTTCAGTAACTGCAAATTGTTCTGCAATAGTAGGGAAAGCAGGTAGGTAAATATCGATTGCCATAGGGCAAAATATAACGAGTAACGCTAAGATAAGTAACAAAGTCATATTAGGTTTAGCGGGCTGTGTTTGCATTGAGTCTCCTTTTGTCGAGTATTTTAGGTGGGCACTCATAAAAAAGAAAGGGCTTATGACCCCTGCATAGGTTGTCTTTCTTACTTTTTGATTGGATTAAGTTAAAAAGCCAGCATAAATGCACTTTTTAAAACTGGTCTGATGTGTTAGTTTTGCAAGAGTAACTGTTGATGGAAAATAATAATGAGTAATAAATCTGCACTTGTACAAACATGGCATAAATTTAAGCGCCTACCTTTTGGGAATTGGCTTTTTACTAAGGCTGTTTGCTTTAAAGCGCCATATTTTGGTTCGATGAAACCTTACGTACTTGATTTGAGAGAGGGCCATTGTAGTGCAGTGGTTAAAAATCGTCGCAGCGTTCATAATCATATTGGAACTATTCATGCTATTGCACAGTGTAACTTAGCTGAATTGTGTGCAGGTGTAATGGTTGATGCAACAGTGCCAGTTAAAACGCATCGTTGGATCCCAAAAGGTATGACAGTTAGGTATTTGGCTAAAGTAGATACAGATGTACGAGCAGTCGCTGAAATTGATTTACCACATAAGTGGATTGATAAAGAAGACTTAGTAGTACCGGTGAAACTTTATAATACCCGCAATGAACTTGTTTTCACTGCAGATATTACTATGTACATTACTGAGAAAAGGTAACTTACGTAAAGCTGATTTGACTTAGCTTTTATCAGCGGCTTGTTTATTTACAAATGATAAGTCGCTGCCATCTTCTTTCAATAATGCTTTAACTTCTTTTGCGGGTTTTAGTTCTTTCGAAATTAGTTCCGGCTCTTCTTTTTCAAAGCGTTGCTTTAAACTGCCTTCAATGACTGCGCCTGCATCAATACTCAATGTATCGTGAAATACATCGCCATGAACATGAGCACCACTTTGTACTTTTACTTCACTGGCATTAATTGACCCAATAACTTTACCTTTAACAATAACGCTTTTAGCTTCAACAATTCCTTCAACAACTCCCGTTGAGCCAATAACTAAATGCTCCACTTTTATGTCACCATCAATACGTCCATCAAGCTGTACTTCACCTTGGCTAACTAAAGTGCCTGTAAGGCGTACGTCTTCAGCAATAATAGACGGTGTATGATTCACTCTTTTTAAATTAGAGCTAACTGTTTTTTGTTTTTTTCTACCAAACACGAGAAAGCGCCTTTGTTATTTTTAGAGGATTGACTTGTTTACCATTAAGTAATACTTCGTAGTGTAAATGCGTGCCTGTGCTTCGCCCAGTGCTGCCCATTAAACCGATTACATCATGTTTAGTGATTGCTTGACCTTTCTTTACTTTAATTTTATTTAAGTGTCCAAATCGAGTCACTAAGCCATTTTTATGTTCAAGCTCAATAAAGTTACCATAACCACCATTACGACCAGCACGAAGTACTACAGCGTCTGCTGGAGCAAATATTTCGGTTTTATGCCAACCGGCTAAATCAATTCCTTTATGAAAGGCATGATTACTATTCATGGGATCTTTTCTAAGGCCAAAATTACTCGAAATATAGTATTTAGCTTTAGCTAAAGGCAGGGTGTTTGGTAGCTCAGTTAAAAAGTTTTCTAAATTATTTAATATTAATAACTTATCAACGATGGCTAAAAAGTGGCTCGGGATTTTTGTTTCGTTAAATGTATCAAGTGGCCCACCTTGTGCAGTTGTCTGGGCGCTTAATATTAGGTGTTGTTCAAGCGCAGACTCAATTCCTGCGCCTTTGACCATAGCTAAAATAGCTTGGTGGCGTTCACTAATTTGGTTATCTAAATAGGTAAAGTTTTGCTCATAATGATTATTTAAGTTGGCCACTCTTGTTGCGAATGTAATTGGAGCGATTAACTGTGCTTGTTTACCTTTTTGATTTTCATCGACTAATGGCTCATGAAACTCATTGCCATTTTCATTAATAGGTACATCAAGTTCAGTATCAAGCTTAATGACATCTTTGCTAAGTGAAGCAGGAAGGGATTCTATCATGCTTTGCAGTAGCGCCTGCTTTTGCTCAAGTATTGCAAGTTGCTCTAACTGCGTTGCTTGAAGGGCTTGTTGCTCACTGACTTTTTGTTGCCATAGCGTTTGCTCGGTTATTTGATTTTGTTTTATGTCAGAGATTTTATTTGTTTGTGTATAAACACGAAAGCTCGAAATACTCAGCCAAGTAAAAGTGACTAAAATAAGCAACGCTACAAGAAGTTGAAACCAAGAGGCTAAAACAACATGCTTAACTTCGCCATTTTGACGAATAAGTAGCTGACGAGCAGGGAAAAATTTATGATAAAAAGACTTTATAAATACTGACATGGCATATAAATACTGGCTATTAACCGAATTAAGATAGCAATTTGAGTTAAAAAAGCTAGAAAAAAATTGTAACTGTTCAAAAATTAATGAAAAAGGGTTGCTTTTAGTAAGCAGCCCTTTTAATAAATTTTTTAATATTCGTATTATTTTGCCGGCAGTACAGTGCTCTCTACAGAGCCAAAACCTATACGTGCATAGCCTTCTTTTTCACACCAGCCACGCATAATAACGTTATCGCCATCTTCTAAAAAGCTGCGTTGTTCGCCGTTGCTTAGCGTAATTTTTTCTTTACCGCCACGAGAAAGCTCAAGTAATGAACCAGCTTCTTCGTGCGTTGGACCAGACTGAGTGCCCGAACCTAGCATGTCACCTGGCATAAAGTTACAGCCATTCACTGTGTGGTGAGTAACCATTTGTGCCACGCTCCAGTAAGAGTGCTTAAAGCTAGATGTTGATACGCGCGTTGGGTTATGGCCTTCGCTACGCATTTTTTGCGTTTGAATTTTAACATCCATTTGAATATCAAAAGCACCTTGGTCGCGATTCGCTTTTGATTCTAAATAGTCCATAGGCTGTGGATCGTTTTCATCACGTGTCCAACTTGTTCTATAAGGCGCTAATGCTTCGGTTGTTACAATCCAAGGCGATACAGTTGAGGCAAAGTTTTTAGCTAAAAATGGACCAAGCGGTTGGTATTCCCACGCTTGCAAGTCACGTGCTGACCAATCGTTAAATACACAAAAGCCAAATACGTGGTTTTCAGCATTTTCGATAGCGATTGCATCGCCCAGTGCATTGCCTTTACCTAAGTAAATACCCAGCTCTAGTTCGTAATCAAGGCGTTTACAAGGGCCGAATGACGGTACTTCTGCATTAGGCGCTTTAGTTTGACCTTTAGGGCGATGAAATGTTTGACCCGATACGTCAATAGATGAAGAGCGACCATGATAACCAATAGGTACCCATTTATAGTTAGGTAGTAATGGGTTATCAGGGCGAAATAAACTGCCTACGGCGGTAGCATGATAAATAGAAGTGTAAAAGTCGGTGTAATCACCGATACGACAAGGCAAAGAAAACTCTATATCAGACTGTGCAACCAATGTATCGCTAAGCGCTTGTTGGTGATCAGAGCCTGCTCTTAGTGCTTTTGAAAGGGCTAAACGAAGGGCTGACCAATACTGCTTCCCTAAACCCATAAATGTATTTAAGGTTGCTTCACTTGCTGCATCTGCGGCTGTTTTAGCGTCACCTGTTAAAACGTTTAATTTACTTAGTTTTGCTAAATCGATTACTTGGTCACCAATTGCAACACCACCACGAAAGGCCTCATCAGATCCTTTACGACGAAATTCTGCAAACGGTAAGTTTTGAATCGGGAAGTCGCAATTATCAACATTAGCTGATTCTACCCAGCTGGTTAAATTAATATCGTGGGTTTCGTTAATTAGGCTCATTACATTTCCTTTGGATTTTACTGTATGGCGACAGGTATAGTTTATTTAATCATACTTGTACTTGGCGCCATACTTTTTAAATATTAAAACGACAAAAAGCAGCGAAGTTCGCTGCTTTTAATTTACTCAAATATCTTATAAAACGCCGCGACGCTCTTGGTCACGTTCGATTGATTCAAATAGTGCTTGGAAGTTACCTTCACCAAAGCCACCATCATCAACGCGTTGGATCATTTCTATAAAGATTGGACCAAATAAGTTTTTAGAGAAAATTTGTAATAAATAACAATTTTCACTTTGGCTATCTACGAGTATTTGATGCTGGCGAATTTTTTCTTTATCTTCAGCAACCCAAGGTACGCGGTCAAAAATAGTATCGTAGTACTCTGGAATAATATCTAAAGTGGCAATTGTTGATTTATCCAGCTTATCAAGAGAGCTTACTAAGTCATCTGTTAAAAACGCTAAATGTTGAACGCCTGGGCCGTTATACTCACCAAGGTATTCGTCAATTTGGTTGTTATCGTTACCTTTACCTTCGTTTATTGGAATAGAGAAGGTGCCACAAGGTGATTTAAGTGCATACGAAATAAGCGCTGTTTTTTGACCTTTAATGTCAAAGTAGCGTACTTCAGTAAAACCAAATACGTCTTTATAAAAGTTAGCCCATTTTTCCATGGTGCCTTTATAAACGTTATTGGTTAAATGATCGATTCGGATAAAGCCTTTATCTTCTACAACATTTTGCGTTTCTAAGTCTTCAAAATCACTCTCGTAAATAGTGCCTTTGTCGCCAAATTGCTCAATAAAGTAAATTAGGCTGTCGCCAATACCATAGATTGCAGGGTAAGGCATATTTTTATGCGTTGAGTCTGTCGCTGGTTTTGCACCACGTTCTACAGCTGTTTCAAATGCTTTTTGCGCATTCTCAACACGCCAACCCATTGAACAAATAGCAGGACCATGGCTTTTAGCAAATTCTGCAGAAAAACCTTCACGCTCGTTATTCAGTAAAAAGTGAATATCGTTTTGGTTGTAATAAACAATGTCTTTACCTTTGAATTTTTTAAGCTTAGAGAAGCCAAAATCAGTAAATACTTTATCCATATAATCAGCATCAGGTGTTGCGTACTCAGTAAATTCAATACCGACTAAACCTAAATAGTTATTTACTTCACTCATTATTATTACTCCCGCAATTAAGCACTGCGATTATGTGTTGTTGTCATATTGCACTAGATAATCAACCAGATTTTTAATTTGGGGAAGAGGGGGGCACTATTTAGTATGTAGTGCATGTGTAAATTTTATAGGACGGTTATTATAAAGTTACGTGTTTGTAATACAGTTAAGTGAAATGAAGTTATATGGTATAAATTCAAGTGGGAGTGCTTGTTTTTAAGTTGTTGTATTTAAATACTAAAAAGGAGGTTTAACCTGCGTTAAACCTCCTTTTAGAATTAATAAGCAAAAGCCTTTTTGTATGTAATTATTTACACTTTAAGAGCCGTTACCGAAGAACTTGTTTCGCTGCTCTATCCATAAATTAGTTTTTATTGCTGGAGCTGCTTTGTAGTGACGTTCAATCGTTTGATTTAACACACGCATCGGTTGTTCAAATGTCAATTTTTTTTGCGCAGCGCCCATGCTTTTAATTTCGCCACGGGTCATAGCGCGGCCCGCATAGAGTAAGGCATTTAAATAACCAGGGACTGTTTCGTAGCCATTATCAGTAAATAAGAGCACTGCTTTGTTTAGAGCCCAACGTTGGTCTATTTCTCCAAACTCTTTTACACCCGCTAACTCACCATCAATATATACTTCAAACACGCCATTTTTTGGTGCCGTGTAAAACACAAACGCTACACGATGCCATACCTCTGGTTTAGTATCACCAAAATATCCACTTTTAAACGTTGCTTCACCATAACCGCCACTGGGATCAATAAATATATCTGCATCATCTTCTAAATAATCTACTGTTTCAGTTTGGATTATTGCACGATAAGAATCACTATCTTCTGATGGCCAATATAAATCCATTATTAGAGTATAGTCAGATACCATACCGTCACTTGCAAAGTCACCATTTGCTTGTGTGTTTAATTCAATTTTAAAACCCTCTGTAGGTGAGTGATCAGTAAAAGCCATTACACCAGAAGGACCATCAGTTAAATCCGCAATATTAAGATCTGTGGTTGTCTCATAACGGGTGTCTTCTGGGCCCCAACCATCATTTTCTGGGTCAAAGTAGCTTAAAACCGATGGACCAAAGTCTGGGGCCAGTGGGTTTGTTGGATCGTCAAAGTTCCAAATTGTTATATTAGCCACATCTTTGCAAGCATTAAGTTGTGTATCTGTATCAAGGTGAAGACATTGCGTTGTTCTAAAGCGTGCGTATTGATCAAGTAGCCACCATGCTTCGGCAATTGGTTTTACATCTTTAAAAATAACACTACTAAAGAATAAATCTGGATTAAGTGCTGCGCCCTTAAATAAAGCGACATTATAATTTGTTGTTACTTGAATATCTTCCGGTTTGAGTACAAACCAATCGGGCTGACTGGCAATCATTGTATTTAAATCAGTACCAGTAACAGTTACTTGATACAGTGAGTTAAAGCCTGGAGTATTTGACGGCTGTCTTTCAACATAAAATGCTTTGTGAAAATCTTCTTGTGTAACTGTACCTGGCGTCCACCTTTTTTGTACAAGCTCAGGATTGAGCAGTGCTGCATTAATTGAGCTTGAATGTTTAGTTGCAAGTGCAGTAATACCCGCAACTTCAAAGTCACTTGGGTAGTTTTCTGAAATGGCAATTTCGGTATCAGCATCGGGTGCGTAACGTCCCATTATTTCATCGATAGCCAATTTGGTTTCTTCGTCAGGTTCTATAGATGTTCGTGTATCTACATGTTGATAATCGTAACGACTTAGTGTTTTATCAGCTGTATCAAATACTAAATTTAAGTCGGTGACTCCGCGTGCATAAAAGTCGGGCTGAATAACTAAAGCATTATTCTCAAGCTCTATAAAATTCTCACCACCATGAGTATGCCCGCCAAGTACTAAATCTATACCGGGTACATTGGTTGCTATCTCAACATCAGTTCCTATGCCCAAGTGGCTTAGCATGATCATGTAATCAACGTCATCGCTGTATTGGCTTACAATACTTTGCGCGATTTGTTGCCATTTCCAACTCATTTTAAATTGTTTTATAAAGTCAGGAATAGGGTCATCTTCAATTGGTTCGTCAAGCTCATCCCATGGTACTGACGTCATCCCAAACACACCTAATGTTATGCAACCAACCTGTACCTTAGCAAAGTCGACACCACCAAAATTCTGACTGTTTTCTCCCTCAAAGCGGGTATTACTGGCAAGTACAATGGCATTATCGTCTTGTGAAAATTCAAGTAGTTTTTCAGGGCCCCACGCATAGTCATGGTTCCCTAAAACACGTAAATCAAAAGCCATTAGTTTTACGGTTTCATCAGAGGCTAACCCTTGCGATATTTGCTCTGCTACAGTGCCTTTTTCGTAATCATCGCCACCATCGGTGAATAATGTATGCGGTGATTCGCTTAGCGCTTTTTTATAATAAGCTTTAATGCGACTAAAATATTGTTCTTGATATCCAAAGCGAGAATGCATGTCGGCAACATGAACAAACCTTACAGATTGCTCTGTTGCATTAGCATCACATGTAGGGCCAACATCAGAAAACGCGACAGTACGTTGCATTTCTATTGCATAGCTACCTAGTTGGTTTACTTGTGCACTAACAAAGCCTTGCGATACCGTTGAATCAGTAATGCTTGACCAAGAGTCTCCGCTAAAACGAGCAATAGTTAATTGGCCGCCTAATACATAGTCGTCAGGTATTTTTATAGTGACAGTCATTGGGCTAGAAAGTTGAAGTGTATCTGGTGTAAGCGTATGTATATCTGAAATGATATTTTTTGCTTGATTATTCTCATCAAGAACTAATTTTTCGTAGGTTATTTCAGTATCGCTAGCCACTATTTGCCCAGGAGCATTGATAGTAAAGTTACCTTCATCTAATGAGGTTTGTAAGCCATTAGCGTTGGTAATAATTAAACCACTAGGCTCAGGCTCTACAGGATCATTTGGATTTACTGTTACTTCATCACCGCCACCACAAGCAGATAAAAAAATAAGGAGAAATAATGCTATTAGAGTGGTACGTGATAACGTCAATGCATGCATATACTGCTGTCCCTGAGTCTATTCAATAATCAATCAGGACATAATATCAGTTAACGAGAGTGGGGCAAAGTTGAATAAAAAAATTCCCCCATAGGCTCTATGGAGGAATGTATCGGTTATGTTGTTATATTTAAAATAAACAACAATTAAGAGGCTTTCTCTTCTAACCCTTGTTTTTCCCATACTTTAGCTTTAAAGGTCATTAGTACTAAAACAACACCAACACCAATGCTAAATAATGCAATTTGTAAGTATAAGTTAGGGATTTCTTCAACATTATTCGGATCGAAATTACCAGCAAGTAAACCTGCGATGATGTTACCGATTGAGTATGTTAATACAAACACACCCATCATTTGACCTGTATAACGTTTAGGCGATAACTTACTTACCGCACTTAATGCTACAGGGCTTAAACAAAGCTCACCCACAGTATGTAAAAAGTAGGTAGTAACAAGCCAGTAAGGCGCTACTTTTAAGCCTTCAGCTGCGTAATGAGCCGCCATAAACATAACTAAAAAGCCTGATGCCATGATAATTAAACCAATTGCACACTTAACGCTATAGCTAGGTGATACTAAGCTTTTAGATAAGTTAATCCAAAGCGCTGCAAAAAATGGCGATAAAGCAATAATAAACAGTGAGTTTAATGATTGAAACCACGTTGTAGGGATTTCAAAAGTGCCAATAAGACGGTCAGTATAGTCGCGAGCAAATAAGTTTAATGATGAACCAGCTTGTTCAAAGCCAGACCAAAAACATGCTGATGCAATACAGACTAAAAATAGTGCCCACATTCTTTGTTTTTCGGCATCGGTTAAATTACCTGTAAAGTAAATAACACCAAAATAAACAAAAAAGATAATAGTAAATACAATAGCTACGTACCCTGCAACCACTGTTGGATTGATTACAATTGCGCCGGTCATTGCTGCCGTAGTAACTGCAGCAGCTGCAATTATAAATACAGCAATACCACCCCAAGCGCGTGAAGTGCCTTTAGGGCCTAATGGATTAGCAGGTAGTGCGCCGTGCTCTGGTAAGTTATTAAGTGTGAGTTTGTACTGCACTAAACCAATAGCCATACCTACAGCTGCTGCACCAAATGCCCAGTGCCAGCCTACGTTCTCCATAAAGTAACCACAAACGTAGTAACCTATTAAAGAACCCATGTTAATACCCATGTAGTAAATAGCGTAACCGCCATCACGACGCTCATCAGCATCACTGTATAATTGGCCAACCATTGCGCTGATATTTGGTTTTAGTAAACCAGTACCTGTTGCTACAAATATTAAGCCAATGAAAAAAGAATAATCATGTGGAATAGCCAAAATAATATGGCCAATCATAATAATTATGCCGCCATACCACACTGCTTTTTGACCGCCAAACAATCTATCTGCTAGCCAGCCACCTGGTAAACCTAAAAAGTATACCGCACCAGTGTATAAACCATATATTGCAGCAGCTGAGGCAACAGTAAAGGCAAGGCCTTCTTCTTGTAAGCTTGCTGTCATGAATAATACGAGCATAGCTCGCATACCGTAATAACTCATTCGTTCCCACATTTCAGTGAAGAACAATGTTGAAAGTCCTTTAGGGTGGCCAAACCAGCCACTATCTGGAGCTGAACTCATATTTACTTCCTAACTTTAAGTATTGTTATGATGGCCTTATAATTTTTTGCTTTAGCTATTTTAGAATTTGTAACCACTAAAATGCTCGACCATCAGTATAGTATTTGTAGCTAAGATAATGATTTGCTATATGGCAGTAACACCACAAGGTAAGAGACACACCCTTATCCTAGTTACAATTGCGCTCAAGTATACATATACCTTAGTGCTAGGGGAAGTATTCGCGGTGTATCACCTTATGCCAAGTTAAAACTCAGCATAAGGAACAATAGGAGTGCCTGGAAACTCAAGTGTTCCGTACACAGGATTAAAGTAATAACGTATATAAAGCTGACCAAAGTTTGGTTCGTAAAAGTCAGAACGATCGATGGCTAAGTAGCCACCAAAAAACCAATTCGGCGTTATTCTATACTCAAAACTACCTTCAAGATTATATGAAACACCAGAACTTGTTTCACCTTCAAAAACAGGATCAACACCTGTTATTGACTCTCTATCATATGCAGCTATTTGCAAATCGCTATCGTTAGGGAAGAAATCAATAGATTGAGTTTTTGTTTGCGAGTAAGAAATACCTGTTTTTAATCGATAGACAAAATCATCGCCCCAACGCGCGTCATAAGTGAGTGGCACAGATAAGCCTACATAGTTTTGTGGACTGTAATAACCACCATGGCCCCATGTTTCTTCACTTAAATTATACTTGTATGCCCAATGTAATAAGCTAGCGCCTACGGTAAATTCACGCTCTTGATTGCTAATTACACGGTAATAAGTACCGCCCATCATACGGTAGCGTTGGTTGTCTTTTACATTTTGGCCTTTATAAAGGGTAAAGTCGGCACTTGACCAAAAACCCCATTTTCCACCTAAGTCATGCGATACATTAGCAGTTAGACCTGTAGAGCGTACGCCACCCCAAACTTCACCTGTATTTACATCTTTTAAGCCTGCATAAGAAAGTACTGAGCTCGTAACTGGGCGTTTTTCAAGTTCTAGGCTATATCCAAAGTCGCCAAAACTGTCTGCGTAATTTACGCCCCACACAAAGTCTTCAATTAAAAAGCTAAGTGGGGTAGTGCCTACATCTACACGCCAGTTTTCGTTTTGCCAACCAATACCTATATCTACACCATTTTCCTCTGGTGTCACTTCATCGACTGAACAAGTGAAAATACATAAAGCACCTTGTCCGTAGCGACTACCAGCGAACTGCTCATCAAAGCGAGTTGTTTGTGCGCTAATAGTAGTCGGGTCTACTTTAATAAACCCTTGGCCTTGCCAAAGCGGAAAGTAAGCCTCAATCGGGACTAAGCCCGCACCAAGTGTTGCTTCACTTTCGGTACTTGTTTGCCCACTAAAGTTAACACCAATAGCAATGTAGGCTTGGTTTTTATTTTGCTCGTTTATTAGCTCACGTTTAGCACCGTTTACATACCATTCATCGTTTTCATTTATTTTTAAAAGCGCTCCGTAAAGCTCTTTTTCATTCAATGTACGATTAGGTGACAGGGTTTGTGCATACCAAAATTGTGCTTGTTCGGTTTCATTAAACTTACTGGCTACTTGAGCGCCTAAATAACGTAACTCTTGATCGTTTGGTGACTTTTCAATAAGTTGTTTAGCTAAATAAAGTGCATCCCCTGAGTAATTAAACTCATTAAGAGATGACATGATTTGGCGTTGTAAGTAACCATCTTGCGGCGTGGTTTGCGTAATCGCTTTTTGCGTAACTTCTTTTGCTTGAAAGTCGTCTCCAAGTTCTATGTATGCATTAGCAATAGCGAGAAGCGCTTGAGGCTCTATGGTTTGTTTGTTTTGAACTTTTTGTTGATACAAAATAACCGCTGCTTCGCGCTGTTCAAGTGCTAAGTTTGCATTAATAAGGGCCGTTGTTGTTGCTGGAGTATTTTTATATTTTTGATCCAGCTGGTTAAGCTTAGCGATTAAATCACTGCCATTATAATACTCAGTAATATAGCTATTTTGTAGCTGTACATATTGAGTTTTTTCGTTTTCAGTAGCGCTCTCTGGTAACGTGTAATTTTCAAACCATTGCTTCGTTTTATTTTCATCTCCTTGATCTAAAAGCCATTCACCATAAAGTGTATGCCAATAAGGAGAAAGCGAAGGCTCAGCTTTCAGTGCTTTGTTTATAAGTCTTATAGCGTGTTTTTTTTCGTCGATTCGATACCAGCTTCGCGATAACTCAGCCTGCATGGCAGGTGTTAAGCTTTGTGCTTCTAAGTTACTTAAATGATAGATTGCAGTGGCTTTATCTTTAGCGTCAAGGTGGCGCTCACTTTGTGTTAAAGACTCATTAAGTTGCAGCTGTTGTTCAAGCGCAATAATATCTTTATCTCTGGATTTAAATGGAATGTACTGCAATGTTTTAATAGCACCTTGATAATCATCAAGGGATCGTAAAAAAAGCGCGTGGCTATAACGAATTTGAGGATTTAGCGGAAACTGCCACAGCACATTATTAAATAAAGTACGGGCCTCTTCTGTGAGTCCTTTTTGTTGATATATAAAGGCTAAATCGTAATATAACCAAGGCTGCTCAGGCGCTATTTCAATTGCATCTTTTAATACTTTTTCGGCTAGCTCTAAGTCGCCTGACTGCGTTAATGCATCAGCTTTTGCGCGGTACTGACTGCTTAAAGAGACAGAATATGAATCTTTAACTAATTTTTTTTGATTAAACGATAAGCTGTTATAAAAAGAAGTTAAGGCTTGTTCATTTTGTTCTAATTCAGCTATTTCAAGCAGACCAATTAAAGCGCTGCTATTAAGTGGATCACTTTTTAAAACAATTTGATATGTAAGAGCAGCTTGTGAATATTGCCCTTGAGCAAATTGTAATAAACCTTTGTTATATATTACTGTATTAGTTTCTTGCCCTAAGGTAGCGGCTAAATCTAGCTTAAGTTTAGCAGTTTTAAACTCTTTATTATTAATAGCATTTTTAGCTTCGCGAATATAAAGCCAAAGCTTAGCTGTTTTTGCCAATTCTTGCAGTGTTTCACGCTCGGCGAACTCAGCTGTAAATTTTTGCGCACGAGTAAAATATTGATACGACTTTTGGTTTTCACCAAGACGTAAATAGAGTGTGCCAAGGCTTCGCATTATAGCGCCGTCTTGCGGACGACCTCTTAAGGCTTTTAAAAGCAAAGGCTCTGCGGCGGCAAGTTTATTTTTCTCAAGTAATCTATCGCCCCTAACCCAAAGCTGATAGGCAGGATCGGCAAGCAGTGTTTGGCGTTTTTTATAATCTTTTAGAAAATCTTGATATTGTAACTCGCCCTTACTACTAAAAGGGTAAAGCGTGAAATAGCGTTGATACTGCTTAACTGTATCATCTGTTAAGGGCATTTCTAGCAAAGCACTAAGCCAAATATATTCTACTTCATTAATAAAAGTAGGGCCTGCGCCATATTTACTTAAAATATCAATAGCTTTTTTATCTGTCAGATTACGCCTAAGTAAGTGGCGTGCATAAGCGACTTCTATTTGCGCGATACTTGGGTAGTTTTGAGCTAATTTTTCATAGCCTTTTTTAACGCTTTCCCATTGGCTGCTGTCTTGCCCATACCAACTTAAATGCTCAAGCTCGTAATCTAATGTAGGGTAAACGTTTTTAAAAATATTATTGTAGATTTCGCGAGCTTGTTTATAACGACCCGCACGAGCCAGTAATTTAGCTTCTTGAATTGAAGATTTATCTTTACCTTCAGTACGAGAAAGTACTTTTAGTTTTTCAACGCACGGGGTCTGTTTGGTAAGCCCATTATCTATTTTATTTAATAACTGGTTGGCTTTCGCAGATTCGCCATTGGCAAAATCATAACGCGCTACTGCGCACTGTGTTTCTATCCGGGCAGGGGCAATGGCGACTAGCTTTCGTAAGCTATCTTCAACTAGTTTTTTATTTTGCTGTGCTTCACCAATACTTATTTGGCTTAATAACCAATCAACAGATTGCGTATCAATATCGTTGACTGTGTTAGCGCTCAATCCAGAGCTAAGCGCTAATGTGCAAGCGAGGGCAAACCTTAACGGCATTCAGTGCTCCATACCGGTTGTAGCGTCCCATCTGCTGTAATTGAAAAGCGCTTATTTAAAGCACTTGTACCAAACAAGTTAAGCACGCTGTCGTAATAACGAGTCTGGGTAAATGATTTATCAACCATTAGTTTTTGCTGAATTGCCATTACTGTAGAATTATCGCTATTAGTCGCTAGTAAAGGTAATAAAGCTGAGTTAAAGCCTAACGGGCCTCTTTTTTCAGATTTTCCTGACTTAGAAAAAGTATTTAAAGGCACGTAGCCACGTTTATTAATTGTTTCTATAAAAGGATTGAATTGCGCTAAAAGCTCTTTTTTATAAGGAGCGTTATCTGCCATCATACTTGCCCATAAATATACTCTGATGGCGTTATAACTGCCCAAATCGCTCGTTTTTTTATCGTAGTAAAAGCCATTATTCGCATCAAACATTACCCAGTCAGGGCTAACACCTTGCTTTGCTGTATCTAAAATTAGCTTTGCTGAGCCTTCGTGTAATTGTTGCCAAGGCGAGTGTGGGTAGAGTTTTTTAAACTGCTGGTAAATAAATAATGGTGAGTAGCTCGGGTTTAACTTAAAACGTTCATTATCAAATTCAAAACCTGTAGGAGCAGGTAGTAATGATAAACCTAGGCCCGAGATATAAGCGGTTTCTTCACGCATTATTCTCTGTGCAAGTACAGCTGCTAATATGCTGTAGCGGCGCTCATCCCAAAGAATAGCTGCTTGCGATAAGCTGTATGCTATCCATAAGTCAGAATCAGACGCAGGGTTTGAATCTAAAATTCCGCCAATATTTTGATTATTAACACCCCATTGCCATGCCGGTAAACGAGTGCTCAAATCACCTTCTGATAAATGTTCTTGCGTCCAATCAAGCACTAGGTCAAACATTGCTTTGTCATTTGCTACAACAGCAAAAAACAACGCATAAGATTGGCCTTCTGAGGTTGTGACTTTTTGCTCGCTACCTAAATCAATTACGCGGCCATCCTGGCTTATAAAGTTACTTTTAAACGTTTGCCATGCATCCCATGGTTGGCATTGCTCTATTTGTGCATTGGCATTAAAGGTAAATAATGCAATCACGGTAAAAAATACATTAATGAGTGACTTCATTACTTATCTCCTTCAGCTAAGCGCTTGTATGTTAATGCTTGCAGTAATCGCCATATAATAAATGAGATCAGCAGTAGTGTTAAAATAGACAACAGTGCCAATACAAACGGATGATCCGATAAATGGAACCAAATTAGGGTATGTACAGGAATGTGGCCAACAAAGTATTGCTCATCAGTTTTAATTGTTTTAATGCCTTGAGAGTTTATGACCGCAGCACTGCCTTTAATTTGCGCAAGAGCTTGTGAACTCATTAACGCATCATCTAGTAGAGTAAAGGCTTTTTGTGATGTTGCACTAAGCGATACAATTGAACGCTCTGAATCAAACGGTGATTGAAAGCCTGTAATAACGGCCATATCACCACTACTTTTTATACTAACTTCAACTTTATCTGTTGTCTGCTCATCGTAAGCACCATTGTATATAGCTTGTTTTATAGCGCGCTGATTATTATCAAGCAGGATATTGGTTTGCGCATCTTCATCTAAGTTATTAGCAATGCTATTAGGTTTGGCGATTACCAATATGTCTTTATCATCTAAGTTGGCATTTTGATTTAAATGAGCAACACTTATTCTATGAGCGGGGTAGCCTGTAATAGCACCAAAGTGGCCTGTTAAATTAAACAACACAGATAGCGCTTTAGGTGATGGAACTTCATCTATCAATACTAAAGTTTGTTGTAAGTCTGCGTATTTTGTAAATGGGAATCCGCTGTTTGCAAAAACATTTAAATCAGGCAGAGCTATGTAATGGTCAAACCCACTTACATCAATGTTGGAGTTTCCATCAATTACTCCGTATTCGCCACCAGGTGGAGCAATGGCACACTCGCCTTTTTTAAGTACTGCAAATCTAAAGTCAAAATTTAACTCATTTCGGCTGGCAAGGTTAATACCATCCAATGAAAAGTCTTCAGCGCTTTGCGTTGTGTCTGTATTAGCGATTAAAGGCAGCAAGGTTTTAGCGGTAGTTAACGATGTGTCTTTTTTATCAAGTAAAAAACCACTTATAAACTCTTGGTTTATTAACATGTTTAAACGTGAATTTAAGGTTTCGCTCTCTGGCGTATTACGGTATTGCAAAGTAATAGGAATACCTTTTTCACGCCAAGTAAATAAATCAGGTGCAAAACGAACATTTAGTTTTATAGGACCGTTGTTAAGTCCCTCAGCCTGTAACTGAGTTGGATAGTCAATAAGCTCGTCAAAGTGCACCGGACGATCGTTTCTAAGCCATCTCGGCGCATCATAAGCTTTACGCAGTGGGAGTTTGTTAATTGCTTCGATGCTCGCACTTCGGCCAGTCATAATTTTATGACCAAACACAAGACCAGTAACCGCTGTTTTTAAGTCTTTTTCGTCACGCCCCAAAATTAGCAGCATTTTATTGTATCTGTGAATAGGGCTTGAAATTAGCTCGACGGTTGGCTTTTCAACATCTGGATAATCTTTTAAAAAATCAGGTTTTGAGTCATTAGTAATAAACACCACACTGTGCTGCTCTGGTGCTTTATTTAAAACTACGGGAAAGTTAGCGCCACGCCAGTCTGCTTGTGCGCCAAACCAACTTGATAAAGTGGCTGCGGCTTCTATTGCTTGTGTATTGGGCGTGTTTGCAAATACAAAAGGTAGGTTTAATTTGTTGTAATCTTTAGCATCAAAAAATGGTTCTGGTAAATATTCAAGGCGGCTATCAATTGCTAACTGTTTTTGGTCAAGGGTGATGTTGCTTGATTTATTTATTTCAGTCCAAATTGAACGGCTAAAATAATCTTGGCATTGTAAGTCGAAGTAACCAACTAACTCAAAGCGAATTTGGTTGTAGTCTTGAATGTATTTAGCATTTAGGTCTAGGTTATGACTTACTGTGTTTTTTACAACACTTAGTTTTTCATTAATAGGTAAAACAGTGACTAAGTTATCGTTAAAATAAACTTTTAAGTGCGATACATTAGCCAGTAATGAAGGGGAATTAGTATACGAAAAGTTAAGCTTTAAATTAGTGCTCAATTTATCAATTCTATTTGTGAAATCGACTCGAGAATTATTATTCACGCCGTCGAGTTTATAGTCGTTGAATCCTAACTTTTCAAAGCTAAGACGTAAACTAGAAACCTGAGCGCTCTCAGGGTAGCCGTTTACAAACATAGTTTTGTCGTGCATAGGCTCGATAGCGAGCACTTTATATGCGCTACTAATAAGTAACAATGTTAGTAATGTATTAAGTAACTTTTTAATCATAATTATTATGCACTATCGGTTTTTTTGGAGTAAATGAATTTATGTAAATGACAATATTAGTCATTAACTTAATAACTGGTTGTAACGCTCTTGGAGCATGAAATAATAAATTACTAAAGCCCCGTAAACTGGTTTTTTGTACTTCTTTGAAGCTATACGATGGACGGTCATGTCTAAAGTTATTTTGCCAATCTAGCCAAGCATCTGCTCTTGAGAAGGTACATTGTATAAAAGCTCTCTGTTTTTCGAGAGATAAATCTTTAAGTGTAAGGCCAATTTGTTTTTTACGGGTATTACATACGTAAGTAGTGAATGAGAATTGCTTGTTACCGCGACTCATTAATAATTCAATTTTATCGTTAACACGACATAAATGCGCGTGATCTGTCTCTATGCCTACGCCGTTATCTGAATAATCCGTTATTTTTACTTTTAAAGTATGACCATTTGCTAAACGAACGCCGGCAGGGAAGTTTGCCTTTATACGATGTGAATGCCTAACTTGGCGTGCTTCCGCAGCAACAGCAACCGCAGCACCTAAAATTATAATATTATAAAAAGCCCAACCCATACTTATCATAAGTACGCCAATCTGGCTTGGGTCACCTAAAAATAGACGTAATACACCCACTAATATACCAAGTAAATTAATAAGTAAGAGTATTAAATACGGTTTTGAAATACCCCAATCGTAATGCTCTTCATCATTTAAACCGCCTTTTTCGGTTACGTTAAATTTACCCTTATTGGGATTAAATAAAGCAACGGTAGTTGGTTTTAGTATGTACCAAGCAAGCACTGACTCATACACCTCACCCCAAAAGGAGTAACGGTATTTACCTTGAATACGTGAGTTAGTCGCTTTTATTTGAATTAATGTCGGCACTACATAAATAAAAATAGCTAAAAATGGGGCATAAATTATATATGCATTAAAATATATTAGCGCTAAAGGGGCTGTTAAAAATACAATACGAGGAATACCCGATAAAAAGTGCAGCATTGCGTTTATATAGCATAATCGTTGAGGAATGCTTAAACCCTTACCCATTAATGGATTATCAAGCCTAAATATTTGCGCCATACCACGCGCCCAGCGAATGCGTTGACCTATATGCGCTGACAGGCTGTCGGTAGCAAGACCTGCTGCCTGTGGGATATTTATATAAGCAGTTTTATAACCAGCGCGCTGCATGCGAAGTGCCGTGTGAGCATCCTCAGTTACTGTTTCAAACGCAAAACCGCCAATATCATCAAGCGCAGCTCGTTTTAATACGGCGCAAGAGCCACAAAAGAAGGTTGCATCCCACATGTCGTTTCCGTCTTGAATAAGCCCATAAAATAACATGTTTTCATTAGGGATTTGACTGTGGTTATTAAGATTTCGCTCAAATGGATCGGCAGAAAAAAAGTGATGCGGTGTTTGGACCAAACACACTTTACTGTCTTTTAAAAACTGTCCCATTGTCATTTGTAAAAACGAGCGAGCAGGGACATGGTCACAATCGAAAATTGCGATATATTCGCCATCGGTATAACGCATAGCGCTATTCATATTACCTGCTTTAGCATGATTGTTATCTGTACGAGCTAAATAACCCACTCCAATCTCGGCTGCAAATTCCTTAAACTCTGGGCGCTTACCATCATCTAATATATAAACATTTAGTTTATCTGCAGGCCAATCGATGCTTAGAGCAGCCAGAGTAGTTGGCCTTACAACGCTTAATGGCTCATTATAAGTTGGAATATACACATCAACTGTTGGCCATAAGTCAGTGTTTTTTGGTAAAGGAACTGGTTTTCGCTCAAGCGGGTTAATTGTTTGGAAAAAACCTAAAATCAGTACAAGCCAGGCATACGTTTCAGCAAGTAATAAGCCACCACCTAGTGCAAGTGCGAGTGGATCATCCCAATTTAAAGTCTCGGTGTAACGCCACCACAAGTAACGAGAAGACGTAGTTACTGACAGGGTAATCATGACAATGGTTGCCATTTGGCCTTTTACTCGTTTAAGCGCATACGCAACTAGTAAAATGAAGCTTATAAAAACGGCTTGAGCTTCCAAGCTAAAAGGAATTGTAATAAATATTGCTAATAAAAATAGAATAAACGCGAGAATGACGTATTTGACTAGTTTATTTTGCCATACACGCGCATCCGCCATGGTTTTAAACGCACTTTTTTTAGGGCCTTTGTTGTTTTTTGATAGTAGGCGCTTTAATAATCTACCTAGCTTTAAATCAAACCAACGTAATTGTCTTAAAAGGTAGCTAACACCGTCATAAAAATAATTAACAGCATCTTCTTTTACAGAACTAGATTTAAGCTGGTTTTTAAAGAATACTAAAAAAACACTTTGTATAATAAAGCGTAATATATTTGAGTAAATGTAGGTTCGGTAAGGCAACCTTAAATGAGGGTAGTAGTCATAAAGGGTATATTCAAAGCTGATTTTATGCTGTTTAATATTTATAAACAGTGAGCTTAAAAGCGTAATAAAAGGCATTAAAAAAGCTTCAATTACATTTACTTTATGTTGATTAAAGTAGCTATGAAACTTAAATAAAATGTACCTGACTAACTTATCAGTAAATAGAATGCTCAGCAGCAAGTATAAAGTGCTGTGAATAGGGCGCTGATAAAATAGTGTAATGCTCATGTTATAAGGCCGCTTTACTAACCAGCCAACCAGCTAGAGTTTCAAAGTCATCGTTTGCGACACTATATGGCGCGCAATTAAGCGCTACATTTCTGTATGCGGTTGACTCTTTAATTACTTCATCACTGTTGATAAAAAATGGAGCCATAAGGGGAAGAGTAGATTGCCATAGGGAAAACAAGTCAAATTCTAACGTGGATGCAGAGTTATAACGGTTAACTAAAAAGTAATGCTTCCAATCAGTATCTGAATTTTTAAGTGTTTGTAGGCGTCTATAAATTAAGCTATGGCAAATGGCATCGCAATTAACCAGTTCAATCACAATATCGTTTTTCTCTAACGGATAGTGGGAAAGGTTAATATGTGCAGGGCAGTCAAAAATCACCCATGCTTCTTCGTTATAATTTAGGTTTTTGTATCTGTTTACCATTTTAGTGATGTTATCGATGCTAGTATCAGTGCTGTCACCAAATGGTAAAAATATAATGCCATCGTCATCTTGATGAAAATGCACAAGTGCATCTTCAAAGCTCGCTTCATTACTCCAGCCTTTGGTATATTTCCATGGCAAGCCAAAATGTAAACCTAGGTCACTTTTTGCATCTAGATCGATTGCAATAACGTCAACGTCAGACTTTTTTAGCACGCACGCTAAATTTGCAACCACAGAGGTAGTGCCTAAACCGCCTTTGATACCTTTAACGAAAACTCTTTGCAACGGATGTTTTACCTATCGTTAATTGAACTAACTTGTGTGTTTAGTTCGTTGTTTATTTCTTTAAGTAATGCGTACTTATTAATTGTATTATTATTTTGCTGTTTGTTTACAATTTCTATGTAGTCATTGCTCTTTCCACCAAAACGTAGTGCAAGGTTTTCTATGTCACTTGATGTTAACGTTTGTGAGTTTTTAGGCGTCAAGTTATTCATTCTTACCTTTACAGTTACTTTAATTATTTTGATTAAAAGTGGACAATATTTGGCTATTATATATAGAATAACGGTTAAAACTAGTAAAAAAGTATTTTTTATAGGGCGTTTTAAGTGCATAACTTTAACATAACGGGATTAGAGCCTGCTGCAAAAGAGTTAAAATCGGCTTCAAGTTATGCTGTTTTAGCCCCTTTAGACAATTTTGTAATTGAGTTGGCGTTACATTCAATTAACCAAAGCTTGGTTAATGATATATATATAGTTTCCCAAGAGGTTGAATCATTTTTTGATTCTTCTTTTTCTGCATCGTTAAATTTAGCTTACGAGCATAACAGAGTACACCCTTTTTCGTTGGCCTCAGAGACTCAACATTACTCAATCGAGAGAATCAATTCAGGTATTATAAAAGAAATTAGTGCTTATAAACGCCTAAACACAGCACTTATTTTTGTTCACTTTAGTACAACACAGCTAAATAGTGCTGACGAAAAAAGCTTAGAACTGATGATGAAAGAGTATAAAAACTTCACTCAAAAGACGGGTGCTACATTATTGTTTTTAATATCTGGGCCTGATATTGCTAATTATCGCTTTTTAGTAAGACGGCTAAACAGTGTATTTGATGGGCTGGTATTTGTTGATAACGACTCTGCGGTTCGAGTGCTTGAATATGATTATTGGCGTCATAGCACGGGAGTTATTGCTGGTGGAGACTATCAATTATTGTTAAGTAATAATCAGTTTGTTGTTCAAACTGGAATAGTAAGCGAAGGTAAAACACTTAAAAGCTCAGACTTTGCCGATGAAGATGATGTTTGGCTCGTGCAAAGTGCTGTGCCCGAAGGTACTAAGTTACCGATGCACTATAAAAGTGTAAAAGATAATAATGATTTATTTAATAAAGGCCCAAAAGTAGAAGCAGCCACGCTAATTTTTGCAGTTACGCGTTACACCGACTTGGCGCTATTAGGTAAGCAGTGCTTTGAACTTAGAAAAAACTGTGGGCGCTGGTTAAAGCTTGTTATTCAAAATGTTGATGGTGTTATTCGCCATCAAGATGAGTGCTTATTTTTAACCTTGGGTGTAAATCTAATTTTGTATAGCTTTTCAGAGCCTTCGCGTTTGCTTTCACAAGTTCAATCTATTCAAGGTTTTAAGTTTTCAAGACCTTTACCTCCCTCAGTTGAGGATGTATTAAAATATACTGAAAATACCTTTTCGAAAGGGTATTTACCTTTTATTGAGTTTACTAAACAAGTAGAAATTCATAGTGACTCAGCTGTTAATTTAGGTGTGAGTGGTGTGCTAGTGAAGCTTGAACTACTACCAAGAATTGATCCTATTCATCCTTTGCATTTATTTCATATTAAGCGCGAAGGTGATGTATTTAGCATTGCAGATAATACAGTTTATTTATATTTGCATGCTTGTAGAGAAAATGACGTTGATAATGCAATCAAGCATTTGTTTAAATTAAAAACGAGTGATTTTTTTGTACAGCAAAATATAATTTCTGACCACTTTTACATTCAACAAGAATGTAAACAGTTAAGGCGATTTTATAAAGGTAAGAGTGTTGTAGATTTTTCGCAAAAACTTGCTGAGAATGATAGCTATAAATTTGCACCTGATATAGCAAACAGCGTTACTGAAAATATTAACACCCCAGAATTTTCTAGTAAAAGCCGCCCAGATGCTAAGCCTTTTATAATGAAACTAAGAGATAACTTATGAGTATGAATCAGCTTTTAATTACCGTGTTTCTTGCAATGGTGCTTGGTGCGGTGCTTTGTATGCTAGGCAAATACATTTTATCTCAAATAACAAAATATTATTATAAGCTTACTTTTAAACATGAAGTACTAGAGCCTTATACACCAAATACAGTAAAAAAGGATAAGCAGTGAAATTATCAGGTTTAGGGGTTTGGAACCTTTATTTTTTAGTTAAGTTTGCTCTGTTTTATTACGGTGCAATTGATTTTAATGTACTAACTAATGCTGCTTTTGCTGCATTGCTTGCGATTAAATTTAAACAGCCATTAATAGAGAAGGCAAAACATATAGTAGGTGCTGTGTTTGCTGTGGTGTTACTTTATCAAGACTCATGGTTGCCACCAATAAACAGGTTGACCAAACAAGCAGGTAACGTTCAAGATTTTAGTTTTGGTTACTTTATCGAGCTATTAACTCGTGTTATTAACATTGATATGTTGTTGGCTTTGTTCGTAATTAGTGTATGTTTTTGGTATACATCGCAATGGATACGTTTTACAACCGTGACTATTGTTGGGCTGTTAGTTGTAGGGTGGCAAGGAGATGACTCTCAATCACAATTTGTTAATAGTGTGGCCAGCCCTGAACCGGTTACCCAAAATCAGAGTAATCCTCAAACACAAGTGATCACTCAGGCAGCGCAATCTCCCGATCAAAAGCTCGCTGATTTTTATCAACAACAAAGCTTATTAATGAGCCACTTTCCAAACCAAGTAAATGGTGAGCTGTTTGATGTAATTATTTTGAACATATGCTCAATGGCTGTTGCTGATTTAAATGCTATTGGTGTAAGTGTTACTGATATGTATAAAGACTTTGATGTGGTGTTTTCAGACTTTAACTCGGCTACGTCATACAGTGGACCCGCTGCGGTAAGACTGCTGCGCGCTAGTTGTGGGCAAACGAGTCAAACAGCATTATTTAAAGAAGCACCTGAACAATGCCACTTGTTTAAAAACCTAGAGAAACTAGGTTATCAAAATAATGTTGTGATGAATCACGACGGACATTTTGATGAGTTTAAAGGTTTAATAAATAAGTACGGTGGCCTAGATAGCACGCCATTTAATATAGATTCAATGCCAGTGGCGCTTCGAGGCTTTGATAATAGCCCTATTTACTCAGATGAAGCTGTGCTGGATGGTTGGTTAGAGCAAGCTGAAGATTGTAAGCCGTGTGCAATGTATTACAACACCACAAGTTTACATGATGGTAATCAGCTAGAGAATCAACCAAGGGTGAATAGTAAAGAGACATACCCAATCAGACATAAAAATTTGTTTGCTGATATAAACCAATTTGTAAAAAAATTAGAAAAACGTGGTCGCAACGTTATGTTAATGATAGTGCCTGAACATGGTGCTAATTTAAAAGGTGACAAAGTACAGTTTGCAGGTTTACGTGAAATCCCTAGCCCAGCGATTGTGTCGGTACCTGTAGCAATTAAATTTATAGGCCCTGATGTACAAAACTACTCGCAAATTGTGGTGGATGATTCAACAAGTTACTTTGCGCTTTCAGAGCTGGTAAGTAAGGCGCTGCAGACTGATGTATTTGGTGGGAATAATAGTGTTGCTAATTTACTTGAAAACCTACCTAAAGCACCTAAAATTGCTGAAAATGAAGGCACAATAATGATGTATGTTAACCAACGACCATTTATACAATTAGATGGTGGTGATTGGTCAGCTTACCCACAAGGTAAGTAGCCTTGTAATAAGATTTAACAAACAGCACTGGTATAGTGAAATATCAGTGCAGTTTTTCTTCGCTTAATTGCATTTCAACTTATCGCTTTAGTAGTCTATTTCGTCCAAAAATGTTTACAATAAGCTACCTTCTCAAAGCGACTTAGCGTATTATTCGGCTAATATAGTTTTTCCTTCTTTGAGGATGTATGCGTCTAGATATTCACTGTGCTGATCGAATTGGTATTGCTCAAGAAATTCTTAACATATTAGTTAACTACAGCGTTGATTTAAAAGGAATTGAAGTCGATTCTGTAAATTGTCGTATGTACGTTAGTTTTCCCGAAATAGAATTTGAACAATTTCAAAAAATTATGCCATCGATACGTTTAATCGACGGCGTACATGACGTACGTACCACTGCGTTTTTACCATCTGAGCGTGAACACAACGAATTAAATACTTTGCTACGTGCATTGCCTGATGGCGTTATCTCTATTGATGCTAAAGGTTGGGTGCGTTTATGTAACGATGCAGCATGTAAGGACTTACAGTTAATTGAAAAAGAAGTTATTGGTGCAAATATTAATAACTTACTTAAAGGGTTTAACTTTACGCGTTGGCTAGAAGGTAAAGAAGTGCTTGGGCAAACCACGCGCGTTGAAGTGGCGGGTGAAGATTTTATTGCAGACATTTTACCAATTGCAGTCCCTCAAGGTAGTGAAGGTGATGTGCTTGCGGGTGCGGTTATTAACATTAAATCGCAAAGCCGCTTAGGGCAGCAGGTCAGTGCATTTAGACGCTACGGGCAAGAAAGCTTTGCTACTATTCATAACTTTAGTACGGCAATGCGCCGAGTTGTGCGCGAAGCACGCAAAATGGCGCAACTAGAAGCCCCTATTTTGATTACTGGCGAAACTGGCACAGGTAAAGAGTTATTAGCTCGAGCGTGTCATTACGCATCTAATCGCTCTGTTAAGCCTTTTATTGCGCTGTCGTGTGCTTCGCTTCCTGATGATGTTGCTGAGTCTGAATTATTTGGTTATGCCGGGTACGAAGAAAACGCAGCGCCAAAGCGTGGTGTTTTAGAGCAAGCTGATGGTGGAACTGTATTTTTAGATGAAGTTGGCGAAATGTCGACTCAACTACAAACTAAGTTACTGCGTTTTTTACAAGATGGTACGTTTAGAAAAGTAGGCGATGAGAACGAAGTTAAAGTAAATGTACGTATTGTTGCCGCTACTCAAAAAGACTTACCTGCAATGGTACAAGAAGGGGTTTTTAGAGAAGACTTATACTACCGTATAAACGTACTTACTTTAGAAATAGCGCCACTAAGAGATAGAAAAGCAGATGTAGGGCCACTTGCAGAGCATTTTATTCAAAAATATGCACAGCAAAATGGTCATACAATTCCTGTTTTATCACAAGAGTGTTTAAGCTTTTTACAAGAGTATCCGTGGCCTGGAAATGTTCGTCAGCTGGAAAATGCCATTTACCGTGCAGTGTCGTTACTAGATGATAGCGAGCTTCGCGTAGAGCATTTGCAGTTACCAACTTTTACTCATGATTTAGGGTATTTAGAGTCTGATTTTGAAGGCTCACTAGATCAAGCTGTTAAACGTTTTGAGGCGACTTTACTTCGTAAACTCTACCCCGCTTACCCAAGCTCACGTCAGTTAGCTAAGCGATTGGGCCTAAGTCACACCGCTGTAGCTAATAAGTTACGTGATTACGGGATTAATCGAAAAACAGTAAAAGTGTAATTGGCCTAAATAAATTAAAATATGGGGACTAATCTTTAGTGCCCATATTTTTTGTTACCCCATCAATTGCAATCGTCTCAATACCTTCTTCGTTAAAGTTCATTACGATACTGGCGTTATTACGAGTGAAAAAATAGCTACGGCCATTTAGCTCAATAACATAGTCACCTTTTACTGGATCGCTAAACTGCTGCTTTTTTAGAGTGACTGTATGTTCGCCAATTTGCCATTCAAACTCCTCAATAAACCCATTATTAAATTCTTGAACCCATACTTGGCTGTCATCTTTTGAAAGCGTGATGGCGACAGAATAAGAGCTAGGAATTTGCTCCATATTGTAACTTTTAGATCCAATAGTGAATTTCTCAGCTTTTTGCTGCCATTCAAAACCAAATTTAAATTCTTTAACTACACCGGTAGGGTAGGTAATAGAGCCTTTACCTGGTAACGAAAAATCGGCAAAAGCATTGTAGCTAGGTACTAATAGGGCCAGTGCAGCGATAATTTTTAGTTTTGATTTCATGAGTTATCTTTTTTATTGTAATAATGATTTAAGATTAAAGTAGAATATTCGCCTTCGCAAGGGGCTATGCTACACTCGAATAAATTTAACTGGTAAGACCTTTTTTGTGAACTTATATATTCGACTTTTATTATTATTTTTCAAAATTAAACGCAATAAACAATATCAAAATCTACTTGATACAATAGATATAGATTACAAAGCTTTGCCGACTGATTGCGATATTAATCTACATTTAACGAACTCACGCTATCTTGCGATGATGGATTTATCTCGCACATGGATGACAGAGCGTGTTGGCTTACTAAAACAAATAATGAAGCGTCGTTGGTTTCCGATTGTTAACGCAACTGCCATTACTTATATCCGCGATATTAAACCTATGCAGCGATATACAATAAGTACTCGGTTAGTTGGCTGGGATCATAAATACTTTTATATTGAGCAAAAGTTTCACTCAGAGCGAGGCTTACATGCTATTGCTTTTGTACGCGGTGTATTTAAAAGTAAAAAAGGTATTATAAGTATTGAAGAAATGCTTGAAGTGGCTGGTTTTGATGGCCAAACACCTATATTGCCAAGTGAAGTGATGCACTGGAAAGAAATGTTAGAGCAGAAAAAGTTAAGTAATCTACCCTAATCTCTACAAACGAAAAAAAAGGCCTTTCGGCCTTTTAACACACATTGTAATTGGGTAACTATGTACTTCTTTATATATGCTTTAAAAGCTGTACCTAACACCGAACATAGCAACAACGGGGTCAAGCTCAACAGTTGATGTAAGTGCTTTTGCACCATTCGCATAAACAGTGGCATCGGTATCAATATCCATAATAGATACCATAGCGTGCAAACCCCAGTTTTTATCAATTTTATAGTTAGCACCTACCTGAGCCATAAAGCCAAACGAATCATCTAATTTTACTTCTACATCGTCTGTTCCTAGCGTCGCTTTAAGTGCTTGAGAAGGTTGCTCATCAAAAAATGCAGTGTAATTTATACCTACACCTATAAAAGGTCTTAGCGCATAACTTGTGTCTAAAAAGTGGTATTGCGCAACTAAAGAAGGAGGAAGCTGTTTTATATCTGCAATTTTGTTGCCTGCTAAGCCGCCTGCGCCATTTACATCGTGTGAAAACGGTGTTGCTGCTATCAGCTCTAACACCCATTGATCGTTAAATGCATAATCTACAGTGATACCCAGTTGAGTATCAGAATCACCTTTAAGGCCCAGCGTAGGTGCTTCATTAATCGCTGAGCTACTATTATCAGGGTTTACGTTAATAGCGCCAACATTTACGCTAAAGTTAGCGTGTGCAGCTGGAGAGAGTGCTAATAAAGAGGTTAATAATGCGATGCTAATTTGAGTTTTCATGTTGTTCTCCAAGAACTACTGTTTGATTGGCGCTATTATTACCAAGCAATAAAAATGAAAACCTGTTCTAGATCAAAGTTTAAAAAGCATTTGAAACTTATGAAATATTTTATTGATTTAGATTAATTTTAGTGTCGTTATGCTTTGTAAAGATTGACATATTTATTTAATTAACAGTCACATGAATATATTAAGGCAGGCACTGCTTTGTCATAATCTCGTGTTTAACCAAGGGCCTTAATGAACAAGAGAATATGTTTTTAGCAGGATTCTAAAAATAATTTAAGAACGGATACTTAAAAAGAATTGGAGGGCTTAAATGCGATTGAGTCGGTATTTATAATGAAATATCAACCGAGTACTTTATGAGGCATAAAATACTCGGTGCACTGACTTTATTTATCAATAGTTATTCTAAATAACGTTTAGCTTTGTTTTCTTTCACACTTCTAAGATCGACTAATACCAATCCATCAATACAATTATTAAAATCGGGATCAATGCTAAAGCTTAAAAATTGTGCCCCACCAGGATTGCAAAGCTCAGTGTATTGTTTAAATAAAGTAGGGACTTGAGCGCCCATATTAGCTAACACATGTTTTAACTCTACAAAATCTTCTTTAACATCGCTTCCATTAAAAAGAATATTGCATTGAGTTAGCTGTTGCTCAGTTAATTTAAGCTCATTATTAGGCGTAGCTAGTTCTATACTGCTTTTATAATAATGTTGATAGAAATAAACGAGCATGGCTTTGGCTTGCTCAGGTAGAGCGTTGGACACACTTACAGCCCCAAATAAATATCTATACTGTGGGTAGTTTTTTATAAAAGCACCAATACCGTACCATAAATAGTCGAGACTCTTACGTCCCCAATACTTAGGTTGTACAAAACTTCGACCAAGCTCAATTCCTTGTTGCAGATAAGGCGTCATAGCGTCGGTGTAAGAAAATAAACTATCGGTATATAAACCTTCACGTCCATGTTTTTGTATTATATGTTGTGCGCAGGCTAATCGATAAGCACCTACTAGCTCTAGTTGCATAGGGTCCCACAGTACAAGGTGTTGGTAATCCATATCGTATTTATCTATATCACGACGCTTACCGCTTCCTTCACCTACTGCTCTAAATGCGATTTCTCTGAGGCGTCCCAGCTCTCTAAAAATAGGTGAACTACCTACATATTGATATAAATGAATGTGCATACCGTCTTGCGTTTTACCAAGTAGTTGGCATTGCTCAATTGCTTTTTTTAGCTCTTTTCTGCACTCGGGAACAGCGATAGGTGTTTGTGTTTTTAGCGGCAGTGCTTTTTTTGTTGTAAGCCTATAAAGCTGTTTACGGATGAGGTTTACAACTTCTTTATCTTTAAGATTTTCTATTAAGTAAGATTCAGGAGGGATAGAGGCGCCAATCTCAAACTCTAAAGATTTTTGGCGCTGCTTAAACATTTCGGCCACTAATAGTAAACTTGCCAAAGGTTTATAAATCATTGATGTGCCATAAAAAAGTGGACTGTTTTTGGCTTTAATAAAAATAGGTAAAATGGGGCAATTGGCTTTTTTTGCCATACGTAAAAAGCCGCTATTCCATTTGCAATCCTTAATACCGGTTGGTCCTAGGCGCGACACTTCTCCTGCAGGAAATATAAGTAAGGCACCTCCACCTTTTAAATGATTTTGTATATTACTAAGCTCTTGCTTTTTACTCATACCAGATAAGTTATCAACAGGGAGTAAAAGAGAATGCATTGCCCTGACCGACATTAACATGCGGTTTGCGACTACTTTTAGATCTTGCCTTACTGTCGAGAGTACTTTGATAAGTGCTAAAGCATCTAATGAACCAATAGGGTGGTTAGCAACAATAACAAGTTTACCTTCGCTTGGAATATGTTCTATTTGTTTAGGTTTATAGCGCGTATCAAAATTGAGTTCATCAAGTACTTGCTCAACAAATTCTAATCCTTGTAGGTGAGGGTACGTATTACCAAAGGTGATAAACTCTTGTTCATGCAATAAGTAACCTAAGCCCTTTTTTACTAAACCTTTTACTTTTGGAGAGTTCTCTAGTTGTGGTAAGTTTGCTGCAATTACTTTATCAACACTTATCATATTAACCTCATATTCCGTTTGGTCTATTCGCCATACATGTAAGATTAAAAAAAGGGTGTGACAGTTACTTTGCAGTAGTGTGACTTTTTAAAGTACTAAATTATAAACTGTGAATTGCTAGGAGAATTTATGTCGGTCTTGGTGGCTATAACGGGGCGCAACAACGAAAAGCTAATAACGAAGTTACAAGAGCGATTACCAAATACATTGATAGAGCAATGGCCTGATTGCAAAAACGCAAATAATGTGGATTTTGTACTTGCGTGGAATGCTCCTGAGTCTCTGTGGCCGCAGCTGCCTAACTTAAAAGCTGTGTCGTCATTTGGTGCAGGTGTAGACAGTATCGATTTAACATTATTACCTAAACATGTTGAAGTAGTGCGTATTGTGGACATGCAACTAGCTGAAGATATGGCGGAATATGTACTTACACATGTCTTAGCTCACAAATTACGCTTAAAAGAGTATTATATTAAACAAGCACAGCAAACATGGAAGCCAAAACGAGCTTTTAGTAATAAACATGTTGGTATACTTGGATTTGGCGAATTAGGTAAAGCATGTGCGCAAAAACTTATAATTAATGGCTTTAAAGTAAGTGCCTGGGCGCAAAGTAATAAAAATACGGCTAATGTCGAGATTTATTATGGCGATGAAGGGCTTAGCAATATGCTTTCTGACGTTGACTACCTTGTATGTCTATTACCCCTTACGCAAGCAACTACAGGCATTATTAATCGCTCAATGCTCGCTAAGCTACCTTCACATGCTGTTGTTATTAATGTAGCACGCGGTGCTCATGTGGTTGAGCAAGATTTACTAAATGCATTGAATAACGATAGCTTACGCGCTGCTACCTTGGATGTTTTTGACCAAGAACCTTTAACGCAGAACCACCCTTACTGGGGAAACCCCAAAATAACACTTACACCACATTGTGCTGCGCTATCTGATTTAAATAGCGTTATAGACCAAATAGCCGATAATATTGAACGTTTGAATAAGGGTTTAGCACTCAATAATTCAGTGGATAGAACTAAAGGTTATTAGCTGATAGCTAATTAGTTTAAAAAACAGCTTGTTAACATTTGTAGTTTTCATTAGTGTAAAAGATATTCTCACTAATAAAAATATAAAGAGGGTGTTATGAAATCCAGTCAAAGTGGGGCTAAATTAAGCCTCGTTGTTATTTCAATTATTGTGCTAGGTGTTTCAGCTTGGTTTAATCAGGCTAACGCTGAAGATAGCCCATCTAAAACACAAATCCAAAGTGAATTAACAATAGCAGATTAACCTAGCTTATTAGGTATTTTCGGTTTCGTCTTTCTTCTCGTTTTTCTCAACAGTACATGCACAGCACCATTATTGCAGTGGTGCTTTAGTGGTGCTTAATATTGTCCTGATCCATCGTGTTTCTAATATTTTAAAAATTAGCAATAAAAAAGCCCAGCAATGCTGGGCTATTAAATATTCTAAGGAAAAGTTGTTAACTTTGGGTTACATTAAACTGCCCAAATGTATAAACTTTAAACAGGTAAAAAGTGTTGATCAACACTAAACTCATATTTGAAATAACGCTCGACGACATAAGATCTAGGCTAAATGATAAGAATAATAAACCACATGCACTAATGGCAGCAACGCGCAGCAGTGTTATCTGGTTAATAAAGAATGCACCTAAACCTAGTGCAAGTAGTGTAGTATTTAAAAGCCAATCTAGCTCATTTAGCATGGTCGTTTCAATAGTTCAGTTGTTGAAAAAAGGAGCGCCATTATGTTGATCTTTTGCACACCTTTCAACCAAGTAATTTTAAATTTTCAGATTATTTTTTTTAATGCTAAAAGTAACTGCCAATTGCCGAAAACAAACCATTGTCAGCAATTACTTGATACTTTTGACAGCTCTGTGGTTTTTGTAAATCACTGCATAAATAAAGGGATTCACGGCTAGAATCATAGTTGGGGTGCAAGTTGGAATCAATTAAAGTAGCTCCGTAACCTAAAAGTCCAGGCCAGTAAACACTCTCACTTACCATCCCTAATTTTTTATAGGTGAGCAAGGTTGGTTTTGGAAAAGCTAAAA
This sequence comes from Pseudoalteromonas sp. FUC4, assembly GCF_008370255.1. GTDB lineage: Bacteria > Pseudomonadota > Gammaproteobacteria > Enterobacterales > Alteromonadaceae > Pseudoalteromonas. Next base: position 246,678 of record NZ_SEUI01000005.1, read on the forward strand.
TTATTACAATAACAAGGGCCAGAGATATAAATAGCCCCTTTTTTGACTTTGTTTTTTGGCTAGTGCCATTGTTTATGTTTGTTCTTTCCTCTGCGGGTATAGATCGCTGAGTAGGGCGTTGCGGCTTTCTTTTTTGCGCTGTTTTTTTTCTTATTGGTGCTTTACCTAGCAACGACTGTTTATTTGGGGTTTTAGACATAAAGCAAATCTGGCCTTTTTTCCGTAGGTCTCTATAATTAAATGAGCAAATTTATATACTAAGCTAATTATTATGATAACTTAAAGTTAGCTTATAGCCTACGAGGAATAAAGATGAATACGCAGCTATCAATTTTAATTGTAGATGACGTTAGCACAGTGCGTAGTTTTTTGAGCCAAACGCTCATGCACTTAGGGATAGATAACGTAAAGGAAGCATCTACTGCCTCACAATGTATTAGTGAGTGCCAGGCTGCAAATTATAATATCATTTTTTTAGACATAGAACTGCCGGACGGCGATGGCAAAGATTTGATTGCACAAATCAATGAATTAAGCCCTGAGACAAATGTTGTAATGGTATCTGCACATTCAGGTATTGAAAATGTTAAGGATGCGATTGATAAAGGCGCTAAAGGATTTGTAGTGAAGCCGTTTACACCTAAAAAAATAGCGGCAATGCTTAAGAAGTTTTATCCAGACTTGGAAAATGTATGACGCCAACCTGCTTAAATATTTATGTCGGCTGTTATTAAAATACGAGATTAAATTTTAGATAAAAAAAAACCGGCAAAAGCCGGTTTTTTATATTCTATCAAAAACAAATTATAGAGCTTTAATCTTAGCTGCTATACGGCTCTTATGACGAGCTGCTTTGTTTTTGTGAATTAGACCCTTAGTTGCATAACGGTCTAGGATAGGTGTAGCAACAGAAAAAGCTTGCTGTGCAGCTTCTTTATCGCCCGCTTCAATAGCAACAATTACTTTTTTGAAGTAAGTGCGCATCATTGAACGACGGCTTGCGTTGTGCTGACGGTTTTTTTCGCTTGTGATAGCGCGTTTTTTTGCAGACTTGATGTTAGCCAAGGTTTGCTCCTAACAATCTTAAAATAAAGCTTAAATTAAAGGCCGTGGAATATGCCTGTTTCTATCATGGATGTCAATTTAAATTTAACAATCCAAGAAAAACTGCACCATATAACGAGCATCAATTTGCCGCTTTAGCAGTTAATATAGACATTGTAACAAAGCACAGACCCCCAGCCTAGTGCTTTAAAGCGATTTATAAAAAAGACTGTGGCATAATCGCCTATCTTGAGGATTTTTGAGTAGGTTTAAGGTGTCAAAAGGTTTATTTCGCTCTGGTATGATTGTTAGTTGTATGACTATGATATCGCGTATTTTAGGGCTCGTTCGAGATGCTGTCGTCGCCAATTTATTAGGTGCAAGTGCAGCGGCTGATGTTTTTTTATTTGCTAACCGCATTCCTAATTTTTTACGCCGTTTATTTGCAGAAGGTGCCTTCGCACAAGCATTCGTACCTGTGCTAAGTGAAATTAAAGAACAGGAAGGAGACGACAAAGTCAGACTTTTTGTTGCACAAGCAGCAGGCACATTAGGAACCATTTTACTAATTGTCACTATCATTGGTGTTGTTGCTTCCCCTGTTGTTGCAGCATTATTTGGTACCGGTTGGTTTATAGATTGGTGGCAGGGCGGACCTAATGCCGAAAAATTTGAGCTTGCAAGTTCATTACTTAAACTTACGTTCCCTTATTTGTTTTTTGTAAGCTTAGTTGCACTTAGTGGTGCGGTAATGAACGTGTATAACCGTTTTGCTGTTGCCGCATTTACACCAGTTTTGCTTAATGTTTCTATTATTACGTGTGCAATTTTTTTACATGATAAATTTTCGGTAGGTGCTTATTCACTTGCCATAGGTGTATTTGTCGGTGGTGTAGTGCAGCTGCTGTTTCAACTTCCGTTTTTATACCGTGCAAAAATGTTGGCGCGCCCACGCTGGGCCTGGCAAGATGAAAACGTAAAAAAAGTACGCAAACTTATGTTACCAGCTTTATTTGGCGTATCTATCAGCCAAATTAACTTATTGCTTGATACCATGATTGCATCATTACTGATGACAGGCTCAATCGCATGGCTTTATTATTCAGATCGCTTAATAGAATTTCCGCTGGGTTTATTTGGTATTGGTATTGCGACAGTTATTTTACCGGCGCTTTCTAAACTACATAGCAGTAAAAAAAGTAGCGACTTTCAGCATACTCTCGATTGGGGAGTTCGTTTTGTTATATTTTTAGGCCTACCAGCAATGATAGGCTTAATGATCATCAGCCCACTTATTATTACCGTATTGTTCGACCACGGTGCATTTAAAGAAGACAGTATTGACCATGTCAAAGCTGTAAGCTTAGGCGTAGTCGCATATTCGGTCGGTCTTGTAAGCTTTATGCTAATAAAAGTACTCGCTCCTGGCTTTTATGCTCGTCAAGATACAAAAACACCGGTGCGTATTGGTATTATTACCTTAGTACTAAATATGGTGTTTAACATTATGCTGGCTCCTTTCATTGGTTATTTAGGGTTGGCTCTTGCTACTTCGTTATCAGCTAGCTGCAATGCATTTTTATTATACAGACAGCTTAAAAAAGAAAATGTATACCAGTTCTCATCAATGAGTATGCGTTTTACACTTAAATGTGTTGTTGCAAGTATTGTTATGGGAGCTGTCACATGGTTTGTGAGCAGTTACTATGATTGGGCTACATGGGCCTTTACACAGCAAGTAATATTATTAGTAGCGCTAGTGGCTCTGGCAGGTATCAGCTACTTTGCAATGCTATTTGTGATGGGCGTTAGACTAAATACGATAAAAAGTGTAGCAATTACTGAATCAAACTAAAAAAAAGATTATAATCGGCAACTCTGCGGCTTTAATCATTTTTTAGCCGTAATTAATAGCTCGCTAAACAAGGCATTAGGTGGCATGGAGTTAATTAGAGGTATACACAATATTCGCCCACACCATTTTGGTTGTGTGTTAACTATTGGTAATTTTGACGGCGTTCATTTAGGCCACGCAGAAGTATTAAAAGGTTTACTTAGCGATGCTAAAGCGCATAGTTTGCCAAGCACTGTAATGCTGTTTGAGCCTCAGCCACAAGAGTTTTTTGCTAAAAATAATGCCCCAGCAAGGCTAACGCGCTTACGAGATAAGTTACGTTTATTAAGTGATTTAGGTATTGAGCGAGTTATTTGCATTAGCTTTAATCAGCAATTTGCAAACATGCATGCTGAGCAATTCGTTAATGAGATTTTGATTAAAAAGTTAGGTGTTAAAGCACTTACTGTTGGTGATGATTTTAAGTTTGGAAAGCAACGCCAAGGTAACTTTGACTTACTTGCTAGCATGGGTAAGCAAGCTGGCATGGATGTAAAAAGTACCGCGAGCTTTCGTCAATTAAATGCTAGAGTAAGCAGCACTTTAATACGAGATGCTTTAGCATCCGGTGACTTAGGAAGTGCTAAAATAATGCTTGGTCACGATTATGCTATTTCTGGGCGTGTTATACATGGCTGGAAAAGAGGACGTGAACTCGGTTTTAGAACGGCAAATATTGCCCTAAAACGCCAAGTGTGTCCTGTCAACGGAGTGTTTGCAGTGCAAGCAACGATTGCAGGAAAACAGATTTTTGGAGTTGCAAATGTAGGTAATAAGCCAACATTTAATGGAACTCGTGCATTATTAGAAGTTCACCTTTTTGATTTTGCACAGGATATTTACGGACAATTTATGCATGTGGAGTTAATAAAAAAACTTCGCGATGAGAAAAAATTCGAGACATTAACACAATTAACGGCACAAATAGCAACTGATGTTGCTGCCGCTAAGCAGTGTTTTGGTTTAAATCAGGTAGCCGATAGAGACGGAATGTAGGATAAATGAGCGACTATAAACATACTTTGAACTTACCGGAAACACCGTTTCCAATGCGTGGCAATTTGGCACAACGTGAACCAAAAATGCTTAAAGCATGGTATGAGGACGACCTTTATGGTCAAATTCGCAGCGCTAAGAAAGGTAAAAAAACCTTTATTTTGCATGACGGCCCTCCGTATGCAAATGGCGATATCCATTTAGGCCACTCAGTTAATAAAATATTAAAAGATATTATTGTTAAGTCTAAAACATTATCTGACTTTGATTCACCATTAGTTCCTGGTTGGGATTGTCATGGTTTACCAATCGAGTTAATGGTTGAGAAAAAAGTAGGCAAGCCGGGTGTAAAAGTTACTGCGAGTGAGTTTCGTGAAAAATGCCGTGCATACGCTAAAAAACAAGTTGAAGGTCAAAAAGTTGATTTTAAACGTTTAGGCGTATTTGCAGATTGGGATAAGCCTTATTTAACAATGAACTTTGACTTTGAAGCGAATGCAATTCGTGTGCTTGGTCGTATTATTGAAAAAGGTCATTTGCATAAAGGTGCTAAGCCTGTTCATTGGTGTACAGACTGTGGTTCTGCATTAGCAGAAGCAGAAGTTGAATACCAAGATAAGCAATCTCCAGCAATCGATGTGCGTTTTACTTTTATTGATCAAGATGCTGTTGTTAGTGCATTTGATTTGGCTGATGGTCATAAAGGTGAAGGCAGTGTTGGTACTGTTATTTGGACAACAACACCGTGGACGCTTCCTGCAAACCGTGCTGTGGCTGTGCATGCCGATTTAGAGTATGCGTTAGTACAGGTTGAAGATGAAGGCGTACAACAACGTCTAATTTTAGGCTCTGAGCTTGTTAAAGATGCTATGGACCGTTTTGGTTTTAATCACTTTCACGTACTAGGGTATGTAAAAGGTGCAGCGCTTGAAAACTTGCAAGTAGCCCATCCTTTTTATGATTTTAATGTACCAGTGATTGTTGCAGAACACGTAACTACTGATTCAGGTACTGGTGTTGTACATACCGCACCTGGACATGGTCAAGAAGATTTCGTAGCTGGTTTAAATTACAACCTTGAAGTGGCTAACCCTGTTGGCGCTAATGGCGTTTACTTACCAGATACCGAGCTTTTTGCAGGTCAGCACGTATTTAAGGCGAATGCGAGCGTAATTGAAGTATTAAAAGAGCGTGGTGCGCTTATGCATCACCATGCGCTTACGCATAGTTACCCACATTGTTGGCGCCATAAAACACCAATCATTTTCCGTGCTACACCACAATGGTTTGTAAGTATGGATCAGGCTAATTTACGTCAAGATTCTCTTGCTGAGATTAAAAACACGCAGTGGTTACCAGAGTGGGGCGAAAGCCGTATTTCAAACATGGTTGAAAGCCGTCCAGATTGGTGTATTTCTCGCCAGCGTACTTGGGGCGTTCCTATTGCATTGTTCGTTGATAAAGACACCGGTGCACTTCACCCAAATACACAAGAGCTAATTGCTCAAGCAGCAGAGCTTGTTGAAAAGTCTGGTATACAAGCATGGTACGATTTAGAACCAGCTACTTTACTTGGTGAGGAAGACGCCAAGCAATACATGAAAGTGCAAGATACGCTAGATGTATGGTTTGACTCAGGTGTTTCGCACGCGTGTGTTGTAGACGCACGTGAAGACTTAGTTGGTCCAGCTGATTTATACCTTGAAGGCTCTGATCAACACCGTGGTTGGTTTATGTCATCAATGATGACGTCAGTGGCAATTAATGGTCATGCGCCATACCGCCAAGTATTGACTCATGGTTTTACTGTTGATGAAAACGGCCGCAAAATGTCTAAGTCACTAGGCAATGTTATTTCTCCACAAAATGTGATGAATAAACTAGGCGCCGACATTCTTCGTTTATGGGTTGCTTCTACCGATTACACAGCAGAAATGACTGTATCGGATGAAATATTTAAACGCTCTGCTGATCGTTACCGCCGAATTCGTAACACTAGCCGTTACTTACTAGCTAACCTAAATGGTTTTGATCCAAAAACAGATCAAGTTGCTGTTGATGATATGGTTGAACTTGATAAGTGGATTGTGGGTCGCGCAGCACAGTTGCAGGACGAAATTTTAGCCGCTTACGATAGCTACCAAATGCTATTAGTAACGCAAAAGCTAATGAACTTCTGTACGGGTGAGCTTGGTTCATTCTACTTAGATGTAATTAAAGATCGTCAGTATACAGCTAAAAGTGACAGCCATGCACGTCGCTCTTGTCAAACGGCGCTTTATCATATTGCAGAAGCAATGACGCGCTGGATGGCTCCAATTATGAGCTTTACCGCACAAGAAATTTGGGAAGCGTTACCGGGCGAGCGTAGTGACTACGTATTTACGTCTGTTTGGTACGATGGCTTACAAGTGCCAACTAATAGCCAATTTAGCAACGATGACTGGTTAGAAATTCTAACAGTGCGCGACGAAGTAAACCGTTTATTAGAAGCAGCACGTAAAGAAGAAGTTATTGGTGCAACACTTCAAGCAACGGTTAATTTATTTACGGGCAAAGAGCTTGCCGCTAAATTAAATGCGCTTGGTGATGAACTCCGTTTTGTACTATTAACATCAGCTGTAAATGTTTCTGAAGTTGATAGTCAGCCTGCTGATACACAAGCTACCGAAATTGAAGGTTTATTCATTAGTGTTGCTGCAACAGATGCTGCTAAATGTGAGCGTTGTTGGCATTACAGTGAAGATGTAGGTATCAATCCTGCTCATCCTGAAATTTGTGGTCGTTGTGTAAGTAATGTTGACGGCGAAGGCGAAAAGCGTCAATTTGCTTAGGAGTTATTCTTAGTGAGCAAACTAGCCCAAAAAAGTGGTTTAGTGTGGCTTTGGTTGAGTCTATTACTTTTAGTAATAGACTTTGCCAGTAAAACACTTGTTGTAGGGACTATGGCTTATCAAGAGTCGATAAATTTACTCCCTGTTTTTAGTATTACTTATGTACATAACTATGGTGCAGCCTATAGCTTTTTAAGTGAAGCAGGTGGTTGGCAGCGCTGGTTTTTAAGCTTTATAGCCATTGCTATTAGTGCTTTGCTTGTGTGGTGGCTAAAACGCTTACCTGCAACAAACAAAGTATTGTGCGGTGCTTATGCACTGGTACTTGCAGGCGCTATTGGTAATTTATACGATCGTATTGCGTATGGTTATGTAATAGACTTTATTCACGTTTTTTATAAAGACTCACATTTTCCTGTATTCAATATTGCTGATTGCGCTATTTGTATTGGCGCAGCATTATTGTTATTTGACGCCTTTACCGGCGAGAGTCCAAAGGAGCATAAAGCATGAGCCAAGCTGTAATTGGTGAAAACTCGCAAGTTATTTTCCATTTTTCTATTAAATTAGAAGATGGCTCTGCCGCTGATTCAACCAAGGTGCACAACAAACCTGCTAAATTAACAATGGGCGATGGCAGCTTAACGGCAAACTTCGAAAAGTGTTTATTAGGTTTAACTGCAGGCGAAAGCAAAACGTTTGAATTGGAACCCGAAGATGCGTTTGGTCAGCCAAACCCAGATAATATTTACTATGTTGACCGTAGTAAGTTTGGTTCAGAAACACCAGCTAAGGTAGGTGCAATTATTGCGTTTACTCAACCTGATGGCACTGAGCTTCCTGGTTTAGTCCGCGAAGTGCAAGGTGAGTCGGTAACAATTGATTTTAATCACCCTTTATCTGGCCAGCGTTTAACGTTTGAAGTTGATATTATTGAGGTGGAAGGTTAATGGAAATATTACTAGCTAATCCTCGCGGCTTTTGCGCTGGTGTTGACCGTGCTATTAGTATTGTTGAGCGCGCTTTAGATATTTTTGAAAAGCCAATTTATGTTCGCCACGAAGTCGTACATAACCGTTATGTGGTTGATGGATTAAAAGGTCGTGGTGCGGTATTTGTTGAAGAACTCGATCAAGTACCTGACGATAGCATTGTTATTTTTAGCGCACATGGTGTTTCACAAGCGGTTCGTAATGAAGCTAAACGTCGTGATTTAAAAGTATTTGATGCAACGTGTCCGCTTGTAACTAAAGTGCATATGGAAGTTACACGTGCGAGTCGCAAAGGGATTGAGTGTATTTTAATTGGTCATCATGGTCACCCTGAAGTAGAGGGAACAATGGGACAATATGATAACTCAGACGGTGGTATTTATCTTGTTGAAACCGTCGATGATGTTGTTGCGCTTAATGTAAAAAATGCTGAAAATCTTTTTTATTGCAGCCAAACAACACTCTCAGTTGATGACACCGCAGATGTTATTGACGCACTACGCAATAAATTTCCATCAATTGACGGACCTCGTAAAGATGATATTTGTTATGCAACGCAAAATCGTCAGGATGCTGTTCGTGACCTAGCTGACAAAGTTGATGTGCTATTAGTTGTTGGCGCTAAAAACAGCTCTAACTCTAATCGCTTACGTGAACTTGCAGATAAAATGGGCACTGTTGCTTATTTAATTGATGACGCAACTGATGTGCAAGAGCAGTGGGTTTCAGGTTCTAAATCAGTGGGTGTAACTGCGGGTGCCTCTGCGCCAGAAGTACTTGTACAACAAGTTATAAGCCGATTAAAAGAGCTAGGTGGCACACAGGTTGTTGAAAACCCAGGCGAAGAAGAGAATATAGTATTTGCTGTTCCAGTAGAGCTGCGTTAATTTAAATATATTAAACATTTAGATTAAAGGAGAGGCGTTATGAGCAAGTCACTTAAAAATGATGGTTTGCTTTTTTCGGCTCTTTTTAATGAGCGAGGCGTATTAGCTTCGCTTATTGTTTCTCAAGTTATTGCTATTGTTTTAGCTTTTGCACCCAATGTAGAAGGAGATATTTGGCTTCGACTTGGAATCATTAGTTTATTTTTACATTTAATTGTTTTAATCGGCACTTCTTCTTTATATTTTTGTCGTTTTTTCTTACAAAAGCGCACCCAAGCTTTTCAGTTAAGTCTATTCTTTGCCTCTTTTTTATTATCTACATGCATTTTTAGTATTTTATTTTCCCATTTTGCTTTTGATATAGATGATACAAAGAACCTAATTTATTTTACACTTCGCAATTGCATTATAGTAACTTTGCTGGCAGCTTTATTCGTCCAATTTTTATTAATTCATTTTGAAAAAGAGCAGCAAACTAAAGCGCTTTCTCGCGCTGAGCTTGATGCCTTGCAAGCTAGAATACGTCCTCATTTTTTATATAATAGTTTAAACACAGCTGCAGAGCTTACTCATCATGATGCCGATGCGGCAGAGCAGGCTATTTTAGCATTAGCCGCCTTATCGCAGGCTGCAATGCACTCAGGAAAAAATGTATCTCTTGACGATGAAATAACGCTGAGTAAGCAATATATAGCACTTGAAACATGGCGTTTTGGTAATCGCTTAAGAGTTGATTGGCAAATACCCAATGAGCTACCTACATTGAATATTCCTTGCTTAACCCTGCAGCCATTAATTGAAAATGCAGTATGCCATGGTGTTGAAACAAGTGAGCATGGTGCAGAAATAAAAGTAGAGCTACATATTACTACCGGCTATATAACCATGATTGTATCTAACCCAATAACAATTTCTAATGCTCAAACTAGGCCTAATAACGGCATGGCGCTTGAAAATATTCGCCAGCGATTAAATATTTATTATAAAAATAAAGCGCAGTTAACAATTACTAATAAAAATGATGTGTTTAGAGTTAAGGTCGTTATTCCTAAACTAATAGGGGGCAGTGTATGAATGTACTCATTGTTGATGATGAACCTCTGGCGAGATCTCGCTTAATCCGTTTGTTAGCACATGATAAAAGTATAGTTGTGCAAGGTGAGGCAAGTAATGGTAATGAAGCCTTAGCACTTACTAAAAAGCAAACGCCCGATTTGATTTTTTTAGATGTTGATATGCCCGGTATGAATGGTTTACAAGTTGCTAATGAGCTCAATAGTTTAACTCTACCGCCTGCTATTGTTTTTATAACAGCGCATCCTGAGCATGCCTTCGATGCTTTACAGTTAAGTGCTGCAGGTTATTTAGTTAAACCTATTACAGAGGAATCATTGCAAAAGGTACTTAAGCAAGTAGGGCGATTAAATAAAGTACATATTCAAAAACAACAAAATGTAAAAATCTCTTATCAGCTAGCTGGCATTCTTCGTAGTGTTGATATAAATGATGTTTTGTATTTTAGTGCCGAAGAAAAGTATACCAAAATGATATTCAGTGGTGGAGAGGCTTTACTGGAGCAAAGCTTAAAGCAATTAGAACTGCAATATCCTGCATATGTTTTACGAATTCACCGCAATACGTTAGTTAATAAACAAAAAGTAATAGCCTTGCATTCAAAAGGCAATGGACATCATATTATTGAGCTGCAAGGGTGTAGCGAGTTATTGCCTGTGAGTCGCCGCGAGCTTAAATTAGTTAAAAATACGCTTTAGGCTTACTCTGCGATTAAATTGGCTTTGACTTAAGTATATCTGAGGCTTAATTATCAACAGCTTTATTGAATGAATAAATTTAATTAACCGTTTATCAACAAATATAACCGCTTGTCTTAGTCCTCATTGATTCCTCAAATAAATAGCATAAACTTAAAATCAGATAATTTTTATTTGGTTTTACTATGCAATCATCTCAAACAAAAATGCAAAGAGGCTTCACTCTGATTGAAGTGTTAATTGCATTTATTATTCTTAGTTTTGGCCTTTTAGGTGCAGTTGCCTTACAAGCAAAAGCAAAGCAAGCAAGCTTTGACTCTATGCAGCGTGCAGCAGCCGTTGCGCTTGGTAACGATATTGTGCAGCGTATTAGAGCTAACGATACCATTGCATCTATTGAAAAATATGGAAAGGCGAAAATAGATAGCAGTGGTGCACTTGCTACAACTAAGGCTTGTTTTGGAAGTCCCTGTAATTCATCAGCAATAGCGGATATGGATATAGTGCAATGGAAACGTGCCATTCAAGCTCGTGAAAATACAGGTACTTTAGATGATGCGACAATATGTATAAATCCAACATCAGTGGCAGATACTGGAGGGAAAGGGTTCAACATTGAGGTAATTATATCATGGCAAGGGCGACAAGAGTTTAAAGCAAATACAGATACAGGAAAAATTACCTGTGGTGATAAAACTAACAATAAACGCCGTTTAGTGGTTTTAACCAGTTATATATATGTAAGGAGTTAACATGAAGCAAAAAGGGTTTACTCTTGTAGAAGTTATGATTTCACTATTTATTGGCGGTTTAATTTTAGGTGGTGTCATGTTTACTTACCTTGGCATGAAATTAACTACAAAGGACACGATGACCATTGGTGAGATCCAAGAGTCAGGACGCTTAGCTATAAATATTATGCAACGTGATATTGAGCAAGTTGGGTTTTGGGGAACTTATTATGATGATTCATTTACTGCTATAAATACCACCGTAACCTCCAAAGTTAGTGGTAAAGATTGCGTTGAAGGAACTAATAATGGGAGCTTTCCTGATCTAACAAGTAGTAGTAATTTTCGTACTATATATGCAGAAACAGCTAAAAGTACAAGTGAATTAAACTGTATAGCTGATGTAACTAAAGGGACAGACATTCTCCAACTTAAATTTTTACAAGGAGATTCCCAGTATAATGGTATTACAGGTACTAACAGTACAACCGATAACATAGATTATTTTATTGCCGAGCAAGAACAAGCAAGTTTTGTAACCGGTAAATATACTCCGACAAATATCAATGCAACTATTTGGCCATATAGTCACCATGTTTATTATATTTCAGAGCAAGAGTATGAAGTTAATAATAAAAAAATAAAAGTACCTGTATTAAAACGAAAACGATTAGTAAAAGGGAAAATGACCACTGAAACGATAATGGAAGGTGTTGAAAACATGCGTTTTCTTTTTGGCCTTGATACTAACAGTGATAGTAAGGTTGACACTTATAAAAGTGCTGCAGATATAACGGCTACAGAATGGGAAAACCGTAAAGGTATTTTAACCGTTCAACTTTTCTTATTAATTAGATCACTAGAACCCGATCCTGGTTTAAAAATTAAAAATAAAAAATACATACTTGGGGAAGGAGAGACTCCTAGGGAACTAAGTTTTGATGATAATTATAGACGCACTGTTTTTACAACAACTATTCGTTTAAGTAATGTTGGAGGTAATCTATGGAAAATTTAAAGTTGTTACCCAGTAAGCAGCAAGGTGTGGTGCTTCTAACCGCATTAATTATGGTGATAGCTGTTACCGGCATTGCAGTTACTCTTATGAGTAGTAGTACAATTGATATTAAAATTACTAATGCAGCACAAGAACGAGAAGTTGCAGAAAATCAATTGATTGGTGAAGTGCAAAGAGTGATTGCGTCAGAAGCTAAGGAAGGTGCTGATAGTGACTTTTTTCTTACTCCAGATGAGATCGCTACAGATTCGGGCAAGCTTGATAGTGATGGTAATAAAATAATGATACCAGAGAAAGACATTACAGAACCTGGACACGAAATGAAAAGCATAATGACGAATTTAAATCGTGGTTCGCTAGAACTTAATTGCCCGCGTAGTTATAGTTTTACAGCGGGTGTTTCATGCAACATGGTTCAAGTATCTACTACGATAGAATATGGCTCTAAGAGTAAGCACCAGTTAACTATTGTAACAGGTATAGCTCAAGAGATGGCCAGTACGGGTAAGGGAATTTAATATGAAATTTAAACTTTATGTAGCACTCGTTTTATTATTTACATCAGCAATTAATATGCAGGCATACGCAGAGGATATTGAGCTTTACGTAAATAAAGATGCTAATTCAGATGAAAAACCGCGAGTACTATTAATTTTTGATACCTCCGGGAGTATGGCTTGGTCTTCAAGTACAGGGAATAACGGTTGTTACGGTTCATGTGTTAGTCGGCTTGAAGCTGCTCAAGAGGCTATGAGTAAAGTTGTCAATGATAATGAGGATTCAATCGATTTCGGATTAATGCGCTTTAATGGGACCGATGGTGGTTATGTTTTAAATGGGATTGGTAGTTCGCCCGATTCCATAAAAGCATCTATTAATAATCTGCCTGCAAGTGGGGGGACTCCATTAGCTGAAACACTGTGGGAGGCTTACTTATATATCACCGGTAAAAGAGTGCAATACGGGCTTGGTGTAAATGAAGGTAGTAGAGATACGGGGGTAGAGAGTAAAGTTAAAGTAGGTAGTCAGTGCACAAAATGGAAAAACGGGTCTTGTAAGAAGTCTGAAAATGTATATAGCTATACATATATATCACCTTTTGCTGATAGTGTGGCTGAAGCTAAGCGTTGTGATAACTCAGTAAATATAATTTATATGACTGATGGAGACCCATCTTCGGGAAGTGATAATGAGAGAGATTATGACATTAGCGTTGAGCATAATAAGTATTTTGGTCGTTATTTAACTACTGATGATCGCTATTATAACAACATGCTGCATCAGCTTGCTAAAGTTATTTATGGAACAGACGACACTATTGTTGATTTGTATCCATCTACTCCCGATATTAATGAAACAGGGCGTCTATATACCATCGGCTTTGGTTCTGGCATGACTGAAAAAGGTCAAAACTTATTAAAACTAGCCTCAACATTAGGTGGTGGTAAAAACTTACCTGCAACTACACCAGAAAAGCTTTCTGAAGCTTTAAATAATGCCGTAGCGGAGATTAGACAGGAAAATAGTACTTTTACAGCCCCTTCTGTTGCAAGCAATAATGTAGATCAAACTCGTAGTCGAGATGCCATATACTTAGGTATGTTTTATCCTGAAAAGCATACTAGATGGCGTGGTAATCTAAAAAAACTGAAATTATCAGGTAACAAAGTTATTGATTCCAAAGATATAGAAGCGTTTGATAGTGATGGCCTTATAAAGACGAGTGCGCATACATTTTGGAGTCCTGATGGAACTTCCGATGGTAGCTCTGTAAAAGAGGGTGGAGTCAATGCAGCATTAATAAGCAGTGACAAAACTCGTAATATACTTACAAACGCAAATACTAATGTATTAATAGATTTTAATCTTGATAAGATTGAAGATGCCTATGACACTAATAAAAAAGCTGCTGTTGTTTTTGATGTAAATGAATCTGACTTAAAAAATACTATAGACTGGGCGCGTGGAGTTGATGTTGATAATGAATTTTCATCGTCAGCAGTGCGCGGTGATATATTTGGTGATCCACTGCACTCAAAGCCAGTTGCAATAGATTATGGTAACGGTGACATTCGTATTCTAATTGGTACTAATGCTGGTTTTTTGCATATGTTTAAAGACGATGATACGAACAATAAAGTTAGTGAAAGTTGGGCATTTATCCCATCTGAACTATACAAAATTATTAAGCCGCTTCGAGAAAAAGAGAGTAGCAAAGAATACGGTATAGATGGGCCTATTAGTGTTTATTTCAACAATAAGAGCCTAAATGATAAAGGTTTAAATGATGGAACTATTAACGCAAACAAAGGCGACCAAGTTTGGGCTGCGGTAGGTATGCGCAGAGGCGGTCGTAATTATTATGGTTTGGATATTACGAAGCCAGACTCTCCAAGTTTAATGTGGACTATTAAAGGTGGTGAAGGGAAATTTAAAAACCTTGGCCAAACGTGGTCTAAACCCCAAATTGCTTATATAAAATCAAAAGGAAATACCCCCCTTTTAATATTTGGGGCAGGCTATGATGACAATAAAGATTCGAATGATGCCGATAAAGCTAATATAAAAACTAAAGACAAAGTCGGCCGCGGTATTTATATCGTTGATGCAAAAACAGGTGAGAAAGTTTGGATTTTAGCTCCTAAGGAAGATGTATCTAAGGATGCTGAGTTTAAGGGAGAATATAGTATTGCTGCTGATGTAACGTTATTGGATTCTAATTATGATGGCTATACTGACCGTATATATGCTGCAGATACCGGTGGAGGTATTTGGCGTATAGATATATCAGATGAAGGTGAATTTAGTCATTTTCAGTTAGCCGATCTTGGTAGTGATGCAGATAGACGCTTTTTTTACAAGCCCGTAGTGGCGAGAACTATGTTTAGTAAAGTAACTATAACCGATGATGGTGTAGTCACTCGATTAGATACACCTTATGATGCAATTGTGATTGGTAGTGGAAATCGTTCTAACCCTAATGGAGGAGGCACTGCTGACGAATTATTTATGATTAGAGATGAAAATACGGTTACTAAATTATTTGAATCTGCGCCTCAAACTATAACGCCTAGTATGTTAATGGGGATGAATAATGATAAATTTGGTAGTGCATTAGATAATGTAACTGAGTTTGTAAAATTAGAAGATGAACTTGCGAATGATTTTGTCGGGTGGCGTTATAAACTAGCTACTGGTGAAAAGTCGTTAGCAGCAGCAACCGTTGTTGGTGGAGTTGCTTATTTTACATCTTTTACTCCTACATTGGATTCATCAATTAAAAATCAATGTTCATTAAGTGGAGGAGGGGGCTCTCTTTACGCATTTCATTTGCACTACGGTACTAAAGTTTATGACGATCTGAAATTTGCTACAAGTACAGAGGTGCCAGATACGCCCCAACTTTATTTTGGTTCTTCATGTGCAGATAGTGATGATAACGGAAAATGCGATGATGATCCTGATGAGGAAGTAAAAAGTCAGTTTTATTTAATTGGTCCGGGCATCAAAGGTGAAAATGCTGAAAACCCGCTGCAACCACTTGAAATTACAGGCCCAAGATTAAAAGTTGTAGATGATAAGATACAGCTTGTTAATGACAAAGCATTAGGGTTTGGTTTTAAAACTCAGCAAACTTATATATATAAGCGTGAAGAAAATGATGAAAACATACAGAATGAAGACGGTTAAGGAGGTTTGAATGATAAAAAAACAACGTGGTTTTACCTTAATTGAGCTGATGATAGCCGTTGCTATCGTCGGCATACTTGCAGCAATTGCGCTGCCTAATTATACAGAATATGTAAAGCGTGCCTCGCGTGCGGAGGCCGTTGCAGCATTATTAGATGCAGCAAACAAGGAAGAGCAGTATTTTGTTGATAATAGGGAATATACAGAGAAATTTACTGATTTAGGGTTGCAAGACAAAACTGAAAATGGTCATTTTAAATTATCTATTGATGTAGATGATGACGACAATACATTTACCATTACCGCAAAACCTATGGCAGGGCCGGTAAAAGGAGATGGTGATTGCACTGCATTATCTATAACTGATATAGGTACTAAAGGAGCGCAAGGGGCAAAAACAAACAAGGGAGCAGATATTGACTACTGCTGGGGAAGATAATTTAAATTACTTTTTTTGACATTTATCAGTTGATTTAATACGAATTCTACCCGTTTGACTTACAGATAAAGCCAATCCTTCAAGGTTGGCTTTATCACTATTGGGGCAATATATAAAAGTACCGTTTTGAAAGCCATTTAAAGACCCATCCGGGCGAAAAGTAATGGCGCTACGAGGGTATTCTAAAGTATCAGCTTCATGAACATCCTCGAAGGTACTTAAGAGTAACTCGTCATCATCTAGAGTCGTTGATTTATCTTTGTCGATAAATAGCGACATTTGGCCATCCCACTCATCCTTTGTACATTGACTGTTTTTTAGTGCACAAAGCGTGACGTAAGTACCATTTTCAATGGCGTAAAGACGGCCATAATTTATATTTCGGTGTAGGAGGTTTACGTGGTTATCTAAGCGATTATTCGCTAAAAAATCTGGGTAAAACCACATAGATAATTGGCTGATAATACTAACAAGAGCCATCGATACCATTAATTCGAGAAGTGTTACCCCCTTAGATTTTAATATTGATAATCTCATCCCTGAAGACCTGAGTTAATAAATGATTAACTCAGTCTAGTAAATAATACAAATATGACAAGATTGGTTTGTGTGTTTTTTAACCGCACGTTTGATCTGTATCACCAGCATAAAAAGACGTACCAGATTGAGATACTGTTAACGCTTTATTGTTTTCACTGCCGTTATTAGGGCAAAACACAAAATCACCAGGGTTTGTTGTTATTCTACCACTGGTGTCAAACCGTAGTATTCTTTCATTGCCAGTATATTTAACTTTATCTGTTAAGCTTATTTTTTCCATAACACGAAGTAAGGAATCTTCTGACGACTTATACGTTGCATTTTTATTTTTTATATTTTTCTTTGTTGTTAATTTGTCTATAAATACAATAATTATCTTATTGTTATCCCATACTTTTTTGCATTGCAGTGCTTTATTGTTATTATTAAAATCATTATATTGAACAGGGCATACAATGACAACCTCATCTGTACTCGCTGCTTGAGCACGGGCGTAGCTAATATTACGTTTTAATTCCAACAAAAAGTTCTCAGCTCTATTTTCTTCTAACATGTCACTGCTATTCCAAAGTGCAATTGAGGCGATAATGCCAACAATAGCCACGGTTACCATGAGTTCTAAAAGAGTGAATCCGTTTTGTTTGTTTTTCATATTAATCTCATTTACTGCTAGTCATTTAAGTATAGCTATTTTTATATAACAAATTATACCATGAACGGTTGTTTTATCACCGTAATTCAATCGCTTTGTTTGCTATGAACATCATGATTGTCTAAAATCGAGGCAACTGGAGCTTTCAAAAGTAATTAATATGAAAAAAATAGAAGCAATTATCAAACCTTTTAAGTTAGACGATGTGCGTGAAGCATTGTCTGATGTAGGTATTACAGGTATGACGGTAAGCGAAGTTAAAGGCTTTGGACGTCAAAAGGGTCACACTGAGTTATATCGTGGCGCAGAGTATATGGTTGATTTTTTACCTAAAGTAAAACTTGATATTGTATTGACTGATGAAGATGTAGACCGTGCAATTGAAGTTATTGTAAAAACGGCTCAAACAGGAAAAATCGGTGACGGTAAAATATTTGTCACAGATGTTGAGCGTGTAATACGTATTCGTACTGCAGAGGAAGATGAAGAAGCGATTTAAGCTTGTTTTTCTATGTAGTAAAAAGGCGCTTAGTAAGCGCCTTTTTTATTTATTTAGTTCTTTTATTTAGTTTTCGTGTTTGCTTTGCGTGCTCACTAAGCTCAGTTAAACCTAATTGGTCGTAACTTTTCTCCATCATTTCAAGCGCGGGATCTAAGTAACTGCTTTGTGAATAATGCTCAACAACAAACTTACCTCTATTAGCAGCAGCTAAATAAGCTTCACGTTCGTAATAGTAAGTTGCTACTTTTAATTCATAACGTGCCATGCGGTTTAAAAGCCACACTAGACGACGCTTAGCTTCAGGCGCGTAATCACTTTTAGGAAAACGTTTTACTAATGTCGATAAATCAGTAAATGCAACACGTGTACGGTTAGCATCACGGTCTGCTCTATCTACACCAAAGTACTCTTGGAACGCATTTTTATCAGCTTTAATATTTACTAAACCACGCATGTAATACATGTAGTCTAAATCTTTATGATTTGGGTTTAAGCGAATAAAGCGGTCAATGGTTGCAAGTGCTTGTTCAGTATTACCTGATTGATAATGTGCATATACTAAGTCCATTTGTACTTGCTTAGAGAATGGGCCAAACGGGTAGCGAGAGTCTATTGCACTCAAAAGTTCAATTGCACGAGCATATAAACCAGAATCTAGCGTTTCTTTTGCATCTTCATATAAAGCGTGTGCAGATTTATTCGGTACACGTTGAATGTCTTCTTGGTCTGGAGCAGACGAACAAGCGCCTAAACTAAGTACAGAAACTGAAAAAACAATGGCAAATGCACGTTTCCCTATTTTATTTATCATTTTATTTGTTACCTTCGATGTCTTCGGCTAGGCCAAGTCGGTAAAACCGAGTAAACTATGCGTATTATATTATGCTTTTATTAAAAGCGATTCTAACCCAGTCGAGCAAAGCTTGCACTGGTAAATTGGGTAAAGTTACTAATGTCAGAGCAAATTTCTCTTCAAGCCGACGTTCCAACCGAATTAGGTGGTAAACGTCTAGACCAAGTATTAGCACAATTGTTCCCTGATTATTCACGTTCTCGTATAAAAACGTGGATTTTGGATGATAAAATCACCGTAGACGGTGAAATTTTCAACACTCCACGCGAAAAACTACTAGGTGGTGAAGTTGTAAGTGTTGAAACAACAATTGAAGCACCACGCGAATACGAAGCACAAGATATCAAATTAAACATTGTTTATGAAGACGATGATATTTTGGTTATTAATAAACCAATGGGCCTAGTGGTTCACCCTGGTGCGGGTAACCCTAATGGAACAGTGCTAAACGCATTGCTACATTACTACCCTGAAATAATTAACGTGCCACGCGCAGGTATTGTGCATCGTTTAGATAAAGACACGACCGGCTTAATGGTTGTAGCTAAAACGATTCAGGCCCAAACGCATTTAGTGAAAGCACTACAAAAGCGCGAAAATTTCACTCGTGAATATGAAGCACTGTGTAATGGCACCATGACTGCTGGTGGTATGGTTGAAAAAGCAATTGGCCGCCATCCTACGCAGCGTACGCATATGGCCGTACATGAAATGGGTAAGCCGGCAATTACACATTACCGTGTTGCTGAAAAGTTCCGTGCTCATACTCGTTTGCGTTTGCGTTTAGAAACAGGTCGTACTCACCAAATTCGTGTGCATATGGCACATTTAAATCATCCGCTAATTGGCGATCAATCTTATGGCGGCCGTCCGCGTCCACCTAAAGGTGCAACACCTGAGTTATTTGAGTTACTCCGTAGCTTTAGACGCCAAGCATTACATGCTGTAAAATTAAGCATTGCGCACCCAATCACGGGTGAAATGATGACATGGCAAGCTCCTATCCCTGACGATATGGTTGCCATGACACATGCACTACGTGAAGATACTAAAGCTAATCCTGATATCGATAGATAATGCACTTATTGTCAGCGACATGGCAAAACCTTCATAAAGTAGGAACGTTAAGTACTACTTGTGGAGGTGGTGTTTCAAAAACCCCATTTGAAAGTTTCAATTTGGGATACCATGTTGGTGATAATAAAAGTGATGTATCAAAAAACCGCTCACTATTAACCAAACACTTACCTAAACCTGCGGTGTGGCTAAATCAAGTTCATAGCTCTGATGTTGTTATTGTTGATGAACATTTTGATTTTGATGAGTTACACAATGCTGATGCGCTTTATACTCAGTTACTAAATCAGCCTTTGGCTATAATGACCGCCGATTGTTTACCTATTTTATTAGTGAGTGATGATGAGAAGGAAGTTGCAGCTATACATGGTGGTTGGCGAGGGCTTGAGCAGGGAATTATTAAAAGTACTTTAGAATGTTTTAACTCGAGGTATGAAAATATAAATGCTTGGCTAGGGCCTGCAATTGGGCCAACTCAATTTGAGGTTGGAGCTGAAGTGTTTGAGTTATTTAAAAAAAAGTCTCCCTCATTTGTTCAAGCATTTACACCACAAGCTAATGGCAAATATCTTGCTGACATTTATGGCATTGCGCGTACTTTACTTACCCAGCAAGGCGTTAAAAATATTACAGGCGGCGACTATTGTACAGTCTCTCAAAGTGACTTATTTTTTTCTTATCGGCGAGATGGACAAACCGGACGCATGGCAAGTTTGATCTGGCGCAAGTAATTAGCACCTTTAGCTATTATATTTCTCTCTATACCTTGAACAAACACCTAAACATACCCATTAATTAAGCAATTAGATTATTTAATAGGTAACACCATGCGTTTAGATAGATTTACAAGTAAATTTCAATCTGCGCTTTCTGATGCGCAATCGCTAGCCCTTGGCCGCGATCATCAATTTATTGAACCCGTACATTTAATGTATTCATTACTGCAGCAAAGCGGCTCCAGTGTGCGCGCGTTATTTGCACAAACGGGGGTTAGCGCTGATGAACTTAACACCAAGCTTTCTCAAGAAATAGAAAAACTATTTAAAGTAGAAGGCGTAGGTGGCGACGTACAGCTATCAAATAATATGGCTTCACTTATCAACTTATGTGATAAGTATGCACAAAAACGCAAAGACAAATACATTTCAAGTGAATTGTTTGTACTGGCGGCATGCGATGATAAAGGTCCACTTGGCGATATATTCAGATCGTTAAATATTACCTCGACTAAAATTGAAACTGCAATTAAAGCGATTCGCGGCGGTCAAAAAGTTGATGATCCAAACGCCGAAGAAACACGTCAAGCGCTTGAAAAGTACACCATTGATCTAACTGAGCGAGCAGAGCAAGGTAAGCTTGACCCTGTAATAGGTCGAGATGACGAAATTCGCCGCACGATTCAAGTACTACAACGGCGCACTAAAAATAACCCTGTATTAATCGGTGAACCAGGTGTTGGTAAAACAGCAATAGCAGAAGGTTTAGCACAGCGTATTATTAATGGTGAAGTACCCGAAGGATTAAAAAACAAACGTGTTTTATCGCTTGATTTAGGAGCACTAGTTGCGGGCGCTAAATATCGCGGTGAATTTGAAGAGCGTTTAAAATCAGTGTTAAACGAATTGGCTAAAGAAGAAGGCCAAGTTATTTTATTTATTGATGAAATCCATACTATTGTGGGTGCAGGCAAAAGTGATGGCGCAATGGATGCGGGCAATATGCTAAAACCAGCATTAGCACGTGGCGAGCTACATTGTGTGGGGGCGACTACGCTTGATGAGTACCGTAAATATATAGAAAAAGACGCAGCTCTTGAGCGTCGATTCCAAAAGGTACTCATTGAAGAGCCGTCGGTTGAAGATACCATCGCAATATTGCGTGGGTTAAAAGAGCGTTACGAGCTGCATCATTCAGTAGAAATTACTGATCCCGCGATTGTTGCTGCGGCGCAGTTATCTCATCGCTATATTAGCGATCGTCAGTTACCCGATAAAGCAATTGATTTAATAGACGAAGCGGGTTCCTCAATTCGATTACAAATTGATTCAAAACCAGAGTCGTTAGATAAGCTTGAGCGTCGTATTATCCAGTTAAAATTAGAAGATAATGCACTTGCTAAAGAAAAAGATGAGGCGAGTCAAAAACGTCGCAGTGAAATGCAAGAGTTGATCACCGACCTTGATGAGCAATATCGTGAGTTAGACGAAATTTGGAATGCTGAAAAAGCATCTCTTCAAGGTACGCAAGTAATTAAAGCCGAGCTTGAACAAGCAAGATTAGATTTAGATGTAGCGCGAAGAGCAAGTGATTTACAGCGTATGTCAGAGCTGCAATATGGGCGAATTCCAGAGCTTGAACGAAAACTTGATTTAGCCTCACAAGCCGAAATGCAAGAAATGACCCTGCTTAAAAACCAAGTAGGTGAGGATGAAATTGCTGAAATTTTATCTCGCTGGACAGGTATTCCTGTTGCAAGAATGCTACAAGGTGAGCGTGAAAAGCTGCTGCAAATGGAAGATAAGTTACACAGTAAAGTAATAGGGCAAGATGAAGCGGTCGTTGCTGTTGCTAACGCAATAAGACGCTCACGTGCAGGGCTTGCAGATCCTAATCGCCCAATTGGTTCTTTCTTGTTTTTAGGTCCAACTGGTGTGGGTAAAACCGAGCTGACAAAAGCACTGGCTGGTTTTATGTTTGATACCGAAGACGCCATGGTGCGTATCGACATGTCTGAGTTTATGGAAAAGCACTCAGTTGCACGCCTAGTGGGAGCACCTCCAGGTTATGTGGGTTATGAAGAGGGGGGTTATTTAACAGAAGCTGTTCGTCGTAAACCTTACTCAGTTATTTTGCTTGATGAAATAGAGAAAGCGCATCCAGATGTATTTAATATTCTACTGCAAGTATTAGATGATGGCCGGTTAACCGACGGGCAAGGTAGAACCGTAGATTTTAAAAATACCGTTATTATTATGACCTCAAACCTAGGCTCAGATATTATCCAAGAGCAAGCGGGTAATAATGACTACACGACCCTTAAAGCTAAAGTAATGGAAGTATTAATTAATGAGTTTAGACCTGAGTTCATTAACCGTATAGACGAGACTGTTGTATTTCATCCGTTAGCTAACGAGCATATAAAAGAAATAGCTGATATTCAGTTAATGAAATTACGTGAGCGTTTAACAGAGATGGGGTATCTGCTTGAAATAAGCGATGCGGCTCTTGAGCGAATTGCAGAAAGTGGTTTTGACCCTGTGTACGGTGCACGTCCACTTAAACGTGCTATTCAACAAACGATAGAAAATCCGCTGGCACAAAAGCTACTTAATGGGGACTACATACCTGGTTGCGTTATCGTTATCGACGCAAATGACGAAGGTTTGGTATTTACTAAGCGTTAATTGTAAATAATTAAAATCAAAAAGCCGCTGAAATAGCGGCTTTTTAATGTTTACCTAGGTATTATACCAACCTGCATAAATCTTTGATCAATTTAACGAATTAAATTGCACTATAACGTCGTTAAAAATTTTTTATTTAGAACAACTAGATACAAAAATTTTTGCCTAGTTCTAGCGTAATTTTCTTAACGTTAAATAGACCCCATATATAAGCAGATTGGTATTAAACTTTAAAGGTTAGTAATAAATCGTTAACTCTACGCGAACCTTCAACAAGCTCAGCTGCTCCCGTTGCCACATTAAAGCTTAAGCTTAAGTTTTCATCACCAAAGTCTTTAATTTGCGAAACATTATTACTAATGTCGTTACTAACCATTTGTTGCTCTTCTGCAGCCGATGATGTTTGTATAGCCAAATGAGATATTTCACTAATTTGAGTAAAAATTTCCTCAAGTTCAACTTGGGTTTTATCTGTTGTCAGAACACAGTTATCAGCTTGTGTTTTGGTGCGTTGCATTACTTTAGACCAGCTAAATAAAGTGTCTTGTATTTCTTTAATAGAACTATGGATTTGTGTTGTCGCATTTTGAGTACGAGACGAAAGAGTCCTTACCTCATCGGCAACTACTGCAAAGCCTCGACCATGTTCTCCTGCTCTAGCTGCTTCTATTGCTGCATTTAGGGCAAGTAAGTTAGTTTGATCCGCAATACCTTCAATTTCACTCATTACTTTACCAATTTTGTCGGCTTCAGAGGCTAAGCTGGTGGCTGTGGTTGCAGCCTCTTCTACTTGAAAAGCTAAATCAGATACCATTTTACTATTATCGGCAATATGCTCTTTTATTTCAGAGCAGCTTTGATGGGTGTTATTTACTTTATCAGCTGTTTGAGAAGTATTTACTGATATTTCCCCAATGGTCGAACTCATTTGGGTCATCGCGGATGCAATTTGCTCTAAACGTTCACCTTGTGAAGAAATACCTTTTTCAGTAAGCGTTGATTGTTTATCTAGATTAGTGGCGATGCTATTAAAGCTTAATGTAGAGTCTTTCATACGGCCAAGAACCGTGCGCAATTTTGCGTTTAGCATCTGCTCTCTATAATTACTTACACTATGGGGATTGTGGCCGCTGTAAATATAGCGAGAGACTGAATCGGCTTTTGCTTTTTGAACGCGTAATATTTTAGGGGTAACAATGAGTTCGTCATAATTTAGTGCAATAACTAAAGCGCAAATAAATAGGCTAATTGCAGCTATAGTGATTGATCCTGCGACTGCAAGAAAAATTAGCCAAAGTAATAGGCATATAAAAGTAATGCTTTGTCTTATTGTGGTGTGTTCTCGCAGATTAAATAATGATTTGTTGGTATTTAATTTGTTGTAAAGAGTTTGTGCGCGTTGTTTTAGCTGTGAGCTTGCTTTGGCTCTTACTGATTGATAACCAATGAGCTGACCATGTTCAAATATAGGGGTTACAAAGGCATCGACCCAGTAATAGCGACCATCTTTACAGCGGTTTTTAACCATACCGCGCCAAGAGTGTCCTTGCTTTAGTGTTGTCCACATTTCTTTAAAAGCAGCTTTTGGCATGTCAGGGTGACGAACAATATTATGATGCTGACCGATAAGTTCTTGCGCACTATATCCGGCTATAGAACAAAACTCTTGATTGACGTATGTTATTACACCTTTAAGGTCGGTAGTAGAAACAAGCTCTTGTGACTCATCAAAGTATACTTCTTCATTTTTTAAGCTTTTATCATTGCGCATTATATTTGCTATCATCCTTTATTGTTGGAGCCATTATATTGGTTACAACATACAAAGCAAAAAATAGCGTATGTCCTTTTGTACTCATAAGGTAAATAATTGCTTTTATTGATCTAGATCAATTTTAAATATCGGGTAGCTAAGTTGAACTCATTTTGAATAAGTTCCGGTCTGTTAGTTTAGGCTTGTTTTTTATGTATTTAATTTATACTTAAATAGCATTTAAAGCATTTAAAGCATTTGTATAATGCACATAGCAATGGCAATATTACGACTTAATATAATGATGTTGGTCATATTAGCGCATGTATAAAGTGGGCAAAGAATTATTAGATTTGAAAAGTTATATTGTTCTTAGCAATTTATTCCAGTTGCATTAAATAAATGATCTATTATAGCGCTAAGGAAATAGCACAATAACAAGGCGAAAATTATGACATATAGTTGTTCTATATGAATAATTTGTAATGCAGTGAGTGCGCTATTTAACGCGATAGAATGATCATATTTTCAATAAAATTGGTATTCATCTTGAGTCTAAGTAATTAGCCCCCATAACCTTATGATTAAGCCACGTGGCCCGAGGAAAGATTTTTTGACAACACATGATTTAGCTAACGCACTTGAAGCGTTATCAGTAGATGAGCACCAACATGCAGTTAATGGCATTAAACGCGGCATAGAGCGAGAGTCACTAAGAATACAAGAGAATGGTGCTATATCACCTAAAGGCCATCCTAAAGGGGTGGGCAGTGCGTTAACTAATGGCCATATCACAACTGATTTTTCTGAATCTTTACTTGAATTTATTACTCCAGTTAGTGAGTCGTCAACGCAAACTCTTAAGCAATTAAAAGACCTTCAAAAGTTCACTCTAGAAAAAATGGGTGATGAACTACTTTGGCCTATTAGTATGCCGTGCTTTATTGAGCATCAAGATGATATTGTTTTAGCTCAATTTGGTAGTTCTAATACAGGCAAAATGAAAACACTATACCGTGAAGGATTAAAAAATCGCTACGGTAGTATGATGCAAGCAATTGCAGGCGTTCACTTTAATATTTCATTTCCAGATACGCTTTGGCAGTCGCTTCACTCGTTACAACAAAGTAATGCAAGCATTCAAGATTTTATTTCAGACGGCTATTTAGCGCTTATTCGTAACTTTAAACGCGAACTATGGCTAATAAGTTACATGTTTGGTGCATCACCAGCATTATGTAACTCATTTTTACAAGGTCGAAAAACTGATTTACCATTTAAAAAACTAGGTAAAGGTACGCTTTACTTAGAAGTTGGTACGGCACTGCGTTTAGGCAATTTAGGTTATACGAATAGCGCTCAGTCGTCACTACGCGTAATGTATAACTCGTTAGATGAATATGTAGCAGGCCTTAAAAAAGCAATCAACACACCATCAGAAATTTATGGTGATCTTGATGACTATAAGAGTGAAAACCCTAAACAATTAAATAAAAATATTCTGCAGATTGAAAACGAATTTTACTCGCCAATTCGTCCTAAGCGTAATGCTAAAAGTGGCGAAACGCCAACGGATGCATTGCTTCGAGCAGGCATTGAATATGTAGAAATTCGCGCGTTAGACGTTAACCCGTTTAGCGAAGTTGGTATTGATATTGAGCAAATTCACTTTTTAGATGTGTTTTTAACGTATTGTTTATTAAAAGATTCAGCTCCAATGGATTGGAAAGAACAAGCACGCAGTACTGAAAACCTCGACACAGTAGTCAATCAAGGTCGAGAAGAAGGGCTAATGCTTAACTTTAATAATACACAGCGTAGTCTTCAGTCGTGGGGTGATGAAATATTTGTCCAGCTCACTGATGTCGCTAAATGGATGGATAATGCTTATGGTGTTAATTATTACTCTGATACTATAAAGCGCATGGCAACGTGGGTGCATAATCCAGAGCTTACCTATTCTGGACGTTACGTGTCACAATTAAAAGAGTCTGGTTTAGACAACGGTCACTTTGCGCTAGCACTGGCTAATAAATACAAACAAAGCCACGCAGACACTGATTACAGTGAGTTTTTAAAGCCTTGGCTAGAACAACAAGTTGTAGAATCTAACGAAGCACAAACTGTAATTGAGCAAGCAGATACCCAGTCATTTACTGCCTTTTTAGATGCGTATTTTGACGGTAAATAATCTTAATACCTAGCAAAATTTAAGCAAAAAAAACGCAGCCTAAGTAGGCTGCGTAAATATATATTCAGGGATGAACTAATGCTGTACTGCTGCATTCATTGAGTCAGACCCACACTTTTTAAAAAAGTTCTGTGAGATCTTAAAAAAATGAAAAAAAATGCAATTATTTTATCTCTTGCCATTACTTTAGCTGGTTGTGCTACAGCGCCCCCGAAACAACCTAACGATCTATGCAAAATCTTTGAAGAAAAACCTGATTGGTATTTTGACGCAAAAGACGCGCAAGAAAAATGGGGCTCTCCTAAGCATGTACTCATGAGTATGATGTACCAGGAAAGCTCTTTTAAGCATGATGCGGCTCCACCTATGGAGTACTTCTTATGGATAATTCCAACCGGTCGCGCAAGTGATGCCTATGGTTATTCACAGGCTAAAACACCAACATGGTCAGATTACATTCGTGAAACAGGCAACAATGGTGCTGATAGAGACGACTTTGATGATGCAATCGACTTTATGGCATGGTTTGTTTATAAAACGCATAAAGTAAATAAAATCTCTAAGTGGGATGCCTATGCGCAATATCTTAATTATCATGAAGGTTGGGGTGGTTATAAGCGTGGCACATATAAAAAGAAAAAGTGGTTAATGGGTGTCGCAAATAAAGTTAAACACAGAGCAAGCCGTTATGGTGCGCAATTAAAACGCTGTGAAGACGAGCTTGATAAAGGTTGGTTTGAACGCCTTATATTTGGCTAGAAAGTTATTAATGGATATAAAAAAGGAGCCAATCGGCTCCTTTTTACTTAGTGAGAACTAGCGAGAACGCTTGTTAGGCTGAATCTTCACCTGTTTTATCATATTCTCTTTTACTTCGAGTACTTCAATAGGGTACCCCGCAATACGTAAACTAATATTTGCATCGGGAATATCTTCTAAGTATTCAACAATTAAGCCACTCAAAGTTTTCGGGCCGTCTAGTGGGAAATCCCAACCCATCTCTTTATTTAAATCGCGTACGTTAGCGCCGCCATCTACAATACAAGAGCCATCGGTTTGTGTTTCTACTTCTTCGCTTGGTGTACGGGTTTGTGTAGTTGTAAAATCGCCAACAACTTCTTCTAAAATATCTTCAAGCGTTACTAAACCTTGAATATCACCATACTCGTCTACTACTAAGCCTATGCGTTCTTTAGACTGCTGAAATTTTAACAGCTGAGTGTTAAGTGATGTTCCCTCTGGGATAAAGTAAATTTCGCGTACAGCACGCAGCAAAGATGGTTTATCAAATTGCTCTTTTGTAAGTAGGCGAAGTGCATCTCGAGAGTGAATAAAGCCTACTGCGTCATCTATATTATCGCGATACAACAACACGCGAGTATGTTGTGCATGGGTAAGCTGGCGACTAATCAGTTTCCAATCATCGTTAATATCAATAGCCACAATTTCGTTACGTGGGATCATGATATCTTCAACGGTTACTTGCTCTAAATCTAAAATTGAGGTCAGCATACTTTGATGGCGAGCAGGGATAAGTGCGCCTGACTCATTGAGCACTGTTTTTAATTCTTCTTTACTCATGCTGTGCTCGTCGATTTGAGCGGCACTAATACCAAATAATCGCAATATTCCGTTGGTCATCCAGTTAACGATAACAACAAAAGGAAAAAGAATTTTTAGTAACCCTTTAAGTATTATTGAGCTTGGAAAAGCTACTTTTTCAGGATAGAGGGCAGCAAGAGTTTTAGGTGTTACTTCGGCAAATATAAGCACGACTAAAGTTAACACACCCGTAGCGATAGCAATACCAAGGTCACCGTAAAGACGAATACCTATAATGGTAGCAACTTGAGCTGCAGCTATATTGACAAGGTTATTGCCAATTAAGATTAAACCGATGAGCCTATCTGGACGGCTAAGTAATTTACTGACTCGTTTAGCTGCACGATGATCCTCTTTAGCGAGGTGTCGCAGGCGTATACGATTGATTGACATAATTCCGGTTTCTGAACCAGAAAAATAAGCAGAAAAAAGCACCAAAAAACCTAAAATGATAAATAGGGTACTTGTCGATATGTCGTCCAACGATGGATCCTTTTCTTATAAATCAATGCGTATTAAGCTAGAGTGAGCAAGCAGAGTCAAGTTAAAACTTATTTAGTATCACTTCTTGTATGAAACGGCTGCCAAAATATGCGAGTGTGAGGACAAATGCAGCGACCATGATGGTAATAACCACAGGTTTACCGCGCCAACCCTTTTTCATATGCCCGATGGCTACAATGGCAAAAATAGCCCACGCAACTAACGACAATATCGTTTTATGAATGAACTCTTTAGCAAACATCCCATCAAGAAATACAAACCCCGAGAGTAATGCAAACGTGAGTAATATGGTGCCTAAATTAAGCAGTTGGTAAAGCTGGCGCTCAACAACCATTAAAGGCGGAAGGTGACTATGCACAATTGCTAAATCTTTACGTTTTAAACGTTTATCAATAAAGTAGAACTGCACGCCATATAAAGTAGCAATAATTAAAATACAGTAGGCCAATAGGGATAAGGAAATGTGTGTTACTAAGCCAACCTCAATATTAATGCTTTGCAGTAAAATATGATGAGGAATAAATAAACTGGCAATGGTAAGTAAAGCACCAAAACCATAAACAACGGGCAATAATAAGGTAGCAGGGAACTTTAGCGATACAGCTGTTACTGAAACGACAATAACCCAGCATGTTAAAAGGGAGACGTTTACAATACTTAAGTCTTGACCGTCGGATCTAAAAACAGAGTTAACTAACAGCAGCATATGCGCCACTATAGCAACCGTGCTCAATATGACGGTTACCTTTTGGCTAGGGCCTTGTTGATGAAACAGGCGTGAGAGCACGTGAGACGTTGCTAACACATAAAATAAACTGGCAATAATAGTTAAACTAATAATCAGCATTGTGCTTGGGCCACTTAATTTGAGACAAAATAATCCTTGTTGTTATATAGTCATTGTATTTTATAGCAAAGCAAATGCATAGACCTTAAAAAAAGAAACTCAACAAGGTGCACTTGAACACTATATTGTAAGACGCCATATACGGTATACTACTTTCAATTGAAACTTAATAAGTCAATCCTGGTTAATTGAAAATCAAACTAACCGTAAAATTTTAATGGATTGATATAAACGTCTTATCGGAACCGTTACATGTTTGAGAACCTCCAAGAACGATTAGGTAAAACCTTAAAAAATATCAGTGGCCGTGGCCGTCTGACTGAAGACAACATAAAAGACACACTTCGCGAAGTGCGTATGGCATTTTTAGAAGCCGATGTGGCATTGCCTGTTGTTCGCGAGTTTGTAAAACAAGTTAAAGAACGTGCAGTTGGGGTTGAAGTTACAAAAAGCTTAAGCCCAGGCCAAGTATTTATAAAAATAGTGCGTGAAGAACTAGAAAAAGCAATGGGTGAGGCCAATGAAGAGCTAAGCCTAAATGCGCAACCGCCAGCCGTTGTTATGGTAGCGGGTCTGCAAGGTGCGGGTAAAACCACCAGTGTAGCTAAGCTTGCTAAGTTTTTAAAAGAACGCAAAAAGAAATCAGTGCTTGTAGTAAGTGCCGATGTTTATCGCCCTGCTGCGATTAAACAGCTAGAAACGCTTGCTACAGAAGTTGATGTTGATTTCTTTCCAAGTGATATTTCGCAAAAGCCAGTGGATATTGCAAACGCTGCAATCTCTCATGCTAAAAAGAAATTTATAGATGTAGTACTTGTTGATACCGCAGGTCGTTTACATGTTGACAGCAACATGATGGACGAGATTAAAGATCTTCACAAAGCAATCAACCCAATTGAAACTTTATTCGTTGTTGATGCAATGACGGGTCAAGATGCGGCAAATACAGCTAAAGCATTTGACGAAGCTCTGCCACTAACCGGTGTAATATTAACAAAAACCGATGGTGATGCACGTGGTGGTGCTGCTTTATCTATTCGTCATATCACAGGCAAACCAATTAAATTTATGGGTGTGGGTGAGCGAACTGACGCACTCGAGCCTTTCCATCCAGACCGTATAGCGTCGCGTATTTTAGGCATGGGTGATGTACTTTCATTAATCGAAGAAGTCGAAATGAAAGTAGATAAAGAGCAAGCTGCTAAAGTTGCTGAAAAAGTATTTAAAGGTGCCGGTTTTACCCTTGACGACTTTGCTGATCAATTAAAGCAAATGAAAAACATGGGTGGCATGATGTCGATGCTTGATAAGCTCCCTGGTATGTCTAACTTACCAGATGCTGTTAAAGGCCAAATGGGTGACAAAACATTTATCCAAATGGAAGCTATTATTAGCTCAATGACTAAAAAAGAGCGTGCACGTCCAGAAATCATCAAAGGTTCGCGTAAAAAACGTATAGCAGCAGGCTCTGGTACACAAGTACAAGAGATTAATAAGTTGCTTAAGCAGTTTACGCAAATGCAAAAAATGATGAAAAAGATGAAAGGTAAAGGCGGCATGACTAAAATGATGCGCGGTATGAAAGGCATGTTACCACCTGGGATGATGGGTGGCGGTGGTCCTAAGTTTTAAAAAATACTTTTGAGTTATTTTTTAAAACAATAGCGAATCATATTTAAAGGAGCAAATAGCTCCTTTTTTTGTTGAATAAATTATGCATGTAATACACCTTTAACCCTAATTTGTCGTTGAGATCACGGTTTAACCTACTAAACTGTCTTTTTGCTTCACTTCTTACTTGCGTTATTGCCAAAAACTCGTACAATTCCCCAGCTCCTCATTCTGGGGAGTAAATCTTATTAATGAAAACAGTCAATCTTTATAGAGGACGGTATGGTAACTATTCGTTTGCAACGTGGTGGCGCTAAAAAACGCCCTTTCTATCAAATTGTGGTTGCGGATAGCCGTTTCTCGCGTGACGGTCGCTTCATCGAGAAAGTAGGCTTTTTTAACCCAATTGCTTCAGGTCAAGAAGAAAAAATTCGTTTAGATTTACCACGTGTTGAACACTGGGTAGGTCAGGGCGCATCTCTTTCAGATCGCGTAGCTAAGTTAGTAAAAGACGCTCGTAAAGCGGCTTAATAGGCGTAAGTGTAACCATGAGTCAAGAGAACACCTCATCAATAATTGTCGTAGGAAAGCTCGGTGCCCCATATGGTATAAAGGGCTGGCTTAAGGTACATTCATTTACTGATGATCCCGTAGGGATCTTCGATTTCAGCCCGTGGTTGATAGGGCAGCAAGGTAAATGGCAGTCCTTAGAAGTGGTCGACTGGCGTCGCCACAACAAAGGCTTTATCGCTAAATTTGCGCAGATAAACGACCGAGACGAAGCAATGGCTTATACCCATGCTGAAATCTCAATGGATGCAGCGCATTTACCAGAACTCCCGCAAGGTGAGTTCTATTGGCGAGATCTCATTGGCATGTCTGTTGTAACCGATAAAGGTTATAGCTTAGGCATTGTTGATGACCTTATGGAGACAGGGTCAAATGACGTACTAGTTGTGAAAGCAAACAGTAAAGACGCATTTGGTCAAGCTGAACGTTTGATTCCTTTTTTAACTGATTCAGTTATTAAAGAAGTTAAATACGATGCAAGAGAAATTACCGTAGATTGGGATCCTGGTTTTTAATGACGCAAACTAGTTCATTATGGGTAGGGGTGATAAGCCTTTTTCCAGACATGTTTGACGCTATTACAGACCAAGGTGTTACCGGTCGCGCAGTAAAAAATGGTTTAATTGATTTTAACTGTTGGAATCCGCGAGACTACGCTTTAGATAAGCATAGAACCGTAGATGACCGTCCTTACGGGGGCGGACCAGGTATGTT
This sequence comes from Pseudoalteromonas sp. FUC4, assembly GCF_008370255.1. Classification (GTDB taxonomy): domain Bacteria; phylum Pseudomonadota; class Gammaproteobacteria; order Enterobacterales; family Alteromonadaceae; genus Pseudoalteromonas. Next base: position 279,795 of record NZ_SEUI01000005.1, read on the forward strand.
AATGATGGTTGAGCCATTAAAAAAAGCGATTGCCGAAGCTAAAAAAGCAGCTGGTGATGGCGCTAAAGTAATTTATATGTCCCCGCAAGGGCGCAAACTTGATCAGCAGGGCGCTGGCGAACTCGCTAACTCTAATAAACTGATTTTGATTGCCGGTCGCTATGAAGGTATAGATGAGAGAATAATAGAATCATATGTTGACGAAGAATGGTCAATTGGTGATTTTATTTTGAGTGGTGGTGAACTACCTGCTATGACATTAATTGACGCAGTAGCGCGATTAGTGCCAGGTGTGTTAGGTCATAACCAGTCAGCAGAGCAAGATTCGTTTTCGGATGGCTTGTTAGATTGTCCACACTATACACGACCAGAAACATTGGACGACAAACAGGTTCCTGCTGTATTACTCAGTGGAAACCACCAAGAGATAGCAAAGTGGCGGCTTAAGCAGTCATTAGGTAGAACTTGGCTACGACGTCCTGACTTGTTGCATAACCTAGCTCTGACTGAGGAGCAAGCGGTATTACTCGCAGAATTTCAGCAAGAGTACCAAAAAGCTTGTGGCTAGAAGACAGTTACACCTAGGAAAGTGAGAAACATAATGGCAAAAGTAAACCAAAATATTATTAAAGCGCTTGAAGATGAGCAGCTTAAAACAGACGTACCTGCATTTGGCCCTGGTGATACAGTAGTTGTACAGGTAAAAGTAAAAGAAGGTGCTAAAGAGCGTCTACAGGCCTTTGAAGGTGTTGTAATCGCTAAGCGTAATCGTGGTCTTCACTCAGCATTCACAGTTCGTAAAATTTCGAACGGTGAAGGTGTTGAGCGTGTATTCCAAACGCACAGCCCTCTTATTGATAGCGTAGCAGTTAAGCGTCGCGGTGCAGTTCGCCGTGCTAAGCTTTACTACCTACGTGAGCGTTCTGGTAAATCTGCACGTATTAGAGAAAAACTTAACTAATACGCGCTGTTTATCAACGCAAAAAAACGGGTTGCATCCTTCGGGTTGCAACCCGTTTTGGTTTTAGAATATTATTTTCTCAATTCTCAATTCTCAATTCTCAATTCTCAATTCTCAATTCTCAATTCTCAATTCTCAATTCTCAATTCCTCATTAGTAAAATTTAAGCTTTAGCCTTTTATCAGTTAGCTGATCCTGTTAGTATTTATCGTATTGATTAGTTTACTTTTATGTAAATTTATATTTACGTTATTTGTTTTTAAGGTGGTATGAACGTGGCTGATATAAATGATTTAGCACAGCTAAGAGAAGGTATCGATGAATGCGACGCACAACTTGTCGCCTTACTCGCTAAACGTAATGGTATTACGCAAAAAATTGGTGAGATAAAACAACAAACAGGCGCGCCTTTACATGCACCTAATCGTGAAGCAGAGCTATTAGCGGCAAGAAGACAAGAAGCAATAAATCAAAATGTAAGCCCCGATCTCGTTGAAGATATACTAAGACGCATGATGCGAGAAGCCTATCAAAACCAACAAGCAAAACTTGCATGTGCAGCGCCAGATCTTTCGCCAATTGTTATTGTAGGTGGCCAAGGTGCTATGGGGCAGTTATTTGCTCAGCAGTTTATTCGCTCAGGTTACGAAGTTAAAGTTTTAGATAAAGATCAGCAAAACGATGCACAAAATATTTTAAAAGGTGCCAAGCTAGTAATGATTAGCGTACCAATTAATGCATTGGACGCAGTAGTTGCTAAGTTACCTAAACTAGATGATGACTGTTTACTAGTTGATATTACATCGGTAAAGCAATCGCCTATTAAAGCACTAAAAGCTGCGCATAGTGGCCCTGTGGTTGGTTTGCACCCTATGTTTGGCCCTGACATATCACACTGGGTAAAACAAACGGTCGTTGTATGTGAAGGGCGAGAGCACCAGGCGGCAAAAGGCTTGTTACAGCAGTTGCAGGTATGGGGCTGTCAGCTTGTTGAGCTTGGTGCTAAAAAGCACGACGAAGCAATGCAAATTATTCAGGTAATGCGTCATTTAACAACATTTGTGTACGGACAATTTTTAGCAAAACAAAGTCATACACTAGAAGAGTTACGTAGTTGCTCGTCACCTATATATCAACTAGAGCTGATGATGGTAGGGCGTTTATTTGCGCAGTCGCCGGAGTTGTACTCAGATATTATGTTAGCGCAATTCGATGATGTAGAGAGCCTACTTGCACAGTACCAAGACACTTTTGCAAGTACATTGGAAAAATTAAAAGCAGGAGATAAAGCAGCGCTTATTGATTCTTTTGCGCAGGCGAAAGTTTACTTTTCTGACTCAACAGAGCACTTTTTAACACAAAGCAGAAGCTTATTAAATAAAGCAAATGATTCAAAAGTGCTGGACTAATACTTATTACTTTTTACTAAAAAGGGCCGATATCGGCCCTTTTATTTTATGAAAGTGTGGATTAAGTATTAACGCTTACTGCCTGCAATGATTCGCTTTGGTAGCAGCCTAGAATACGCACATATTGAGTGTGTTCTTTAAGCTCTTCTAGCGCTTCTTTTACTTGGCTATCAGCTAAGTTTGCTTCAAGATCTACATAAAATACTTCTTCCCACGGATTGCCTGGAGTTGGGCGCGACTCAAGTTTTACTAAATTAATCTTATGTTGTTTAAAAATCATTAACGCATCGGCTAGTGAGCCCGCTTGCTGTTTTGTCGACATGATTAAACTAGTTTTAGTTGGAATTTGGTTAGACACTTGCAGAGGTTTACGCGCAACCACAATAAAGCGGCTATGGTTTTCGCTTTGATTAGCAAGATTTGATTTGATGACTTCGAGGCCGACATTTTTTCCTGCTTGAGCAGAGCCAATTGCAGCACTATTTGGTGTGTTCAGAGCTGATTGTAATGCACTTGATGTAGAGTCACATGTTTCGTGTTGTAAATCACCTAAGCCTTGTAAAAAGCGGCTGCACTGCGCAAATGGTTGTGGATGTGCAAATACTTTTGTCAGTTGGCTAAGTTCAGTATCAGGGTTTGCGAGTAAGCAATGCTCTACACTGTGAGTGACTTCTCCAACAATCGAGACCTGTGCGTGCTGTAATAAGTCAAATACTTCGTTAATACTACCAGAGCTTGTGTTTTCAATCGGTAATAAACCAAAATCAGCTTGGCCGTTTTCTACTTTACCTGTTATGTCGTCAAACGATGTACAGCCAATTTCAATTAATTTACCAGGGCGGCGACTAAAGTATTTATGACATGCAAGCTGGCTATAAGAACCCTGACCACCTAAGTAAGTAACACGATGTGTTTCACTCAGTGCATCTGGATTAAGGTTTTTTTGCAGCATTGCTTGTTGGTGTAAAACTGAATCTTCCAAAATAGTTTGAAACACATTATTTACGTAGTAAGCATCTAACCCTAGTGATTTACCATAACCAATCAATTTTTCTAGAAGCGCGAGTTCACGAGCTTCATCGCGAATTGGCTTATTGTTCGCGATTTTGTATTCAACCACGCCGTGGCTAATGCGACGGCGTTTAGCTAATAACACCAGTAAGTCGGAGTCTATTTCATTTATATCGTGTCTTAGTGCATTTAATACATCATTTGTCATTTTGGTATCCTCATTCCAAAAGTAGGCTGTTACTACACAGCAAAAACAAAAAAGCCTCCCAGTTGGGAGGCTTTACTATTCGATTGATTTTATCTCACAAACAGGGAAGCCTCTTTTATATAAAGAAGCTAAAAAACGAAAAAAAAGTGCGAGAGATAAATATTTTCATGCAGTTAATGTATGGAGAGTTACTAACAATGTCAATAACGATGCGGTGCTAAATAAGCGCAAAGCGCTATTTATTTGGTCATAATTAGTTTTTAGTGATATTTAACAAATAATTTATAAATATTAAGTCAGATCTGATATATTTCGTAAACTGGTTCAAATAATAACAATTATTAATAATTAAGGTTGACCTGTGGTTTACAGACGCCCTCCATCGCGTTTTGGATTTAATTCTTTAAGTGTAAAACTTTCACTGCTTATATCTGCTATTTGTTTAATAGCAGGGGTGTGTGCGGCTGCCTTAATGCTTAAATCTGAAGAGAAGCAACTTGTTTTTGAAGAACATGAGGTGTTAAAAAGCTCTACAGATTTATTAGTGAAGCAGTTTAATGAACGTATTAAAACAAAAATAAATATAGCTCAGCAAGCCAATAACGTAGTGACAGAGCAGCTTTTTCAATCTAATTTACCAATTAATTTAAGTAATAAATCACAGTTACAGTTTAATAGCGATGGTACGATTCGAAGTGCCTCGGCTGATGGATTATCAGCAGCATTTTTACCACAGCAAAATTACTCTCCTTTTTATAAACGCCTATTTAATGATTCCGAAATGTTATGGCGTATAATTTCTCCGACTCTGGTACACGACTTTTTTAACTTTTATTTAATTACCGATGACGATTTTATCCGCGTTTCCCCTCCAAACTGGGCATTAAATGCGCCAGCCGAGTTTAGAGTTACGCAAGGGTCAACGTACAAATCTATTAAAAGTATGTTAGGGTCAGAGCGAGAGCCTGCATGGTCAAAAGTTTATTACGATACAGTATGGCGAAAGTGGGTTATTAGCTTACTAGTGCCGGTGTATGTTGATAACGAGTTTTTAGGTGTAACGGGAAGCGATATTTCCCTTAACAAACTTATTTCATTTTTACCTGTTGGCGATAAAGAAAAACACTTACTTGTATTTGATAGTAAAGGGCAATTGTTAGCCCACCCCAACCTAAACCCTGCATTATTGGCTGACTACGGTAGTGACAATAAAGCACTCGCTACTAACGAATTTGTAAACCCAGAGCTGCAGTCAATTATTGACGATGCAATTGCGGTAAAGTTACCAGAGTATGCTAATTCATTTGAACAAAATGATGAAGCTCACATTATTAATATTCGTAAAATTGATGATTTAGATTGGTACATAGGTGTTTATAAAAAACGTTCATCAACATTATCTGCGTTACAAGATTTAAAGCTGAAGTTTTTTGGACTCTTTATTTTATACGCAATATTAGTTGCCTTATTGCTGCATCAGGCGCTTTATCAACTAGTACTTCGCCGTTTACATACTTTAGTTTATGCAGTAACAAGCTTTGGTAAAGGTCAGTTAACAACTGAGTTTCCGCCAGAAAACAAAGATGAGATTGGTACCCTTAATGGCTCATTTAGAGACATGACGGTAGAAATCCGCAAACTTATTGATGGTTTAAACCAAAGAATTACAGAAAAAGAAATTGCTGAAAAAGCAGCTAATCGTTTATCTAAAGCGGTAGCGTTCTCGGGCACTGGGGTTGTGATCACCGATGAAAATTTTGTCATTGAGTACGTAAACCCCAAAATGCTCGAAATGACAGGCTATCCAGAAAGTCATTTTAATAGAGCGCCATTACTTAATATTATTGCCTCAGAAATGTCTATCTTAGTTGAAGATATAGATATAGATTTACGCAGCCGTAATTACTGGCGCGGGGACACATTAATAGCGGGCTTAAATAAAGAGCCAATTTGGGTGTCTTTAAGTGTTTCGCCAATTCGTGAAGAGGGCGGTGAAATAACCAGTTATGTAGCATCGGCACAAGATATTTCGTTTGTAAAAGAAAGCCAGCGTAAAATGGAACAACTAGCTTACTTTGACACCCTTACGGGCCTTGCCAACAGAACGTTTTTTAGAATGCAATTGCGTAAATCAATGGCATTAGCAGAGCGCGGGCATTATGCATTTGCTTTGTTTTACTTTGATTTAGACGAATTTAAGCGTATTAACGACACATTAGGCCACGATGCTGGCGATCAATTATTAATTGAAGTAGCAAACAGACTTAAAAAACGTTTACGAGCTGAGGACACCATAGCGCGCTTAGGTGGTGATGAATTTGCAGTGTTGCTAAGTGGTATAGAAAGCCAAGCTCATGCGGCTGATGTTGCCAATACAATTCAAAAAACACTGAATGTGCCTATAAAACTAGGTAGTAATGAAGTTATTGTCAGTGCAAGTATCGGTATAACTATGGCTCCTTACGATAGCTTAGAGGAAGATCAGTTACTCAAACATGCTGATTTGGCAATGTATGAGGCAAAAGCAAAAGGGCGTAATACATTCCACTTTTATAGCCAAGAATTAAACGCAGCCGCAAATGAACGTTTATTTATCGAAAATGAGCTACGTATAGGGCTCAAAGAAAAGCAGTTTGAAGTTTACTATCAACCTCAAGTTGATAGCCGTACTCATCAGGTTGTTGGCTATGAAGCGTTATTAAGATGGTTCCACCCAGCTGAAGGCGTAATCCCTCCAGATAAATTTATTCCTATTGCTGAGGCGACAGGTCTTATAGTTGAATTAGGCGAATGGGTGCTTCAAGAGTCCTGTGATTTTGCAGTAAGACTAGCAGAGCAAGGTCTAGAAAATAATATATCGATAAACTTATCGGCCCGCCAGTTTAAAGACTCAAGCTTAGTTACAACGCTGAGCAAGATGATAATTAAGTCGGGTGTTTCAGCAAAGCGCCTTCACTTAGAGCTGACCGAAAGCATGCTAATGGGCAATGTAGAGGCAGCCATTACACAATTGCACGAGCTTAAAGCATTAGGTATATCTATTTCTATTGATGACTTTGGTACAGGTTATTCGTCGCTCAGTTACTTAAAACGATTCCCGGTTGATATATTGAAAATTGACCGTTCATTTGTAAAAGATATCCCAGAGGATACGAATGATATGGAAATCACTGCAGCTATTATTGCCATGGCGCAAAAGTTAAAGCTAGACGTGGTTGCAGAAGGGGTTGAGACAATAGAGCAGATGCAGTTTTTACAAAATAATAATTGCTTCATTGTACAAGGCTATTATTTTAGTAAGCCAATTGCGGAGCACGAACTACCGAATTTGTATGAAAGGTTAAATGAACTCGCAAATAGCGAAGTAATTAGTTAATAAAATTGCGGGTTAACCGCCCGCAATTTTAACTTTAAATTTTAATGCTTCTAAAATACCTTTTAGTTTATCTCGGTCATCACCTTGCACTTCAATAATGCCTTCTTTTACTGCGCCGCCTTGGCCCATTTTGCTTTTTATAGTTTTAGCTAACTTTTTTAAATCATGATCTTTTGGATCAATGCCAACAACTAGCATTACGCCTTTGCCTTTACGCCCTTTTGTTTGACGCTCAATGCGAATAAAACCATCTTTAAAAAGTTTAGCGTGTAACTCTTTTTCTGGTTTTGGCTGGTCAATGCGACCCGTACTAGTTGAATATACTAAGTGACTATCACTCATACCTTACCTTTGTGGATAAAAATGAATTAAATACTGGTGTAAATGATAGCAAATTTGAAGTTGTGTGTTTTTCTTTTTGCTAAATACTTTTAACAGGTTATATTTAGTTCAAAGGAAATATTATTGGAGTTTACTATGAGTTTAACTAAGAATGAATCTGTCGATGGCACTACATTAACAATACAAATTAAAGGTAAGTTTGATTTTAATTTAGTACAATCTTTTCGCCAAGCTTATGCTCAAATGAGCGAAAAAACAGTAAAGGTAATTATCGATTTAAGAGAGACTGATTATATGGATAGTTCAGCACTTGGCATGTTACTTAATATGAAAAAAACCATTGATAGCCAAGTGAAAACCATCGAAATAAGTAATTGCCAACCTCAGCTTAGAAAAATCCTACAAATTTCACGTTTTGATAAAAAGTTTGATATTAGCTAATGATACATGTGTTGATTGTTGACGATCAGGCGCTCAATCGCATTTTACTAAGTAAAATGCTTGAGCAGGAAGGTTATAAAATCTCATTGGCTTACAATGGGCTAGATGCACTTAATGTACTTAAAAGAGAGCAAATAGACATTGTACTACTTGATGTTTTAATGCCCGTAATGGATGGTTTTGAAACCGCTGAAAAAATAAAACAGCAGTATAGTGAGGTATACTTACCGATTATTTTTATAACTTCCTTAGACGATCAAGCAAGTTTTGAGCGCTGTCTTGCGGTAGGTGGCGATGACTTTATTCATAAACCATTTGAAAAAGTTATTTTGTACGCAAAAATTAAAGCACATAGCCGCACCAGAGAGTTGAGTAAAAAATCAAATCAACAAAAAAAGCTGCTTGAATATCATCACAATCAAATTGAACGTGAACACGAAATAATTGAGCATATTTTTAATAACTCATTAGAGAATCAAGGCAAGTTTAAAGAGTACCTCGATTTTAATTTATCGCCGGCGTCTATGTTTAACGGCGATATGTTTTTAGTGGCGCAAAGTCCAATAGGCAATCTGTATTGCATGTTGGGAGACTTTACCGGGCACGGTTTAGCGGCAGCTATTGGGGCATTACCTATCTCTCGTGTTTTTTATACTATGGTACAAAAAGGCATGGCGATTAATGACATTGCCTGTGAACTAAATACACTGCTTTACAACCTCCTACCTGGACACATGTTTTGTGCTGCAACCATTATAGAGCTTAGTGCATCCGGTAAAAGTATTTCTGCATGGATGGGCGGCCTGCCAGATGCGTATCTAATAGATAAAGACGGTAATGTAAAACAAACATTAGAGTCGCAACATATGGCGCTGGGGATTTTAGACGACCAAGAATTTGAATATGAAGTTATTCACTTTGAAACAAATAGTAATACACGCCTAGTACTAGCAACCGACGGTATTATAGAAACAGCAAACAAAGAAGATACATTTTTTGGAGAAGAGCGTTTTTTACAAACCTTAAAAAGTAAATCGATGATTAGTAGCGAAGATATAGTGGCTAATGTTACTAAGTTTGCTGATGGCACTAAGCAGCAAGATGATTTAAGTATTGTTTTACTAAACTGCCTGCCTTTAGTTCCTGAGGAGCAAGAGCGAGAAGCATTTTCTACTTTAGCGTTTAATTTATCTTTGAGTTTAAACTCAGAACAAATAAAAAAAACAGACCCCGTTTACGACGTTGTTAATATTTTAAGTAGTGTTGAGGGGTTAAATGCTCACCGCTCTAATATATTTTTACTGTTGTCTGAGGCTTATAACAATGCGCTTGATCATGGTGTACTAGGGCTAGACTCAGAGATTAAAAAACAAGAAGACGGCTTTTTTCGATATTACGAATTAAGAGAAGCAGCTTTAGCTAAACTTACAGATGCAATGATTATTATTGATATGCGCTATTGCCCCGATACGCTCAGTTTATATTTCATCATTTGTGATTCAGGCCGAGGGTTTAGTAGTAAGCACGATGAGCTGGCAAAGGTTAATAATGAATTTGGTAGAGGGGTGTCTTTATTAGAAGAAATAGCTGAAAAGGTAACTTATAACGCCAGCGGTAACCAAGTTGAAATGTGCTACAAGTTGAGCTAGCTCTGCAAAAATATCCATGCTATTATTCTCGAAACTTTAGATGTATGGATGGCCAAATGATTTCTTCTTACTTAAAACAAGCACAACTAAGTGCTAATCCAGCTTTGATTTCAACAGAGCTTGAAAAGCTTGAGCTACATTTAGCAAACACAGCTTTGCCTGATGTATGTTGGGAGTATCAAATACCTGAGCTTGGCGAGGGCGGTGCATGTAGTTTATTTGGTTACCTACAAGATGAGCCATTCAAATTAACTGACTATCTTAAAAATGATGAGCAAACACAGTTCAAGCTAGCTAATTTACAGAGTATTGTTAGCTATATTGAAGAGCAAACAAGTGTTGATTGGTATGGTATTTATCAATCAACCAATACTAGTGAAGGTAAGCAACTACTTAAGCTTGCTTATCATGGTGCACCAAGTCGCCCTTTATTTCCGCTTACAGAAGCGTTTGCAGCTGGTAGTAACAATGTACAAGTTGCGCTTTCTCACAAGGGCCGTATTATTAATAACGTTGAAGAGTACTTATCACAAGGTGGTGAATACTACACATGCGATCCTAAAGTTAAATCAGAAACCTGCTTACCTTTATTTAATACACAAAATGAATGTGTTGGTATTGTAGATGCAGAAGCCTTTAAAAATGATTTTTTTGATGAAAAGACGCTTGCCGTTTTAATTGCATGTTGTATTAAAATTCCTCACTTTCTAGTGTAAATAACGCTAGTCAACATGATGTGCTTTTATGTTAAGCTTAGCTTAACAGCTAACCCCTAAATAACGATAAGAGATAGCCAATGTTCTCAGTATTAAAACCATTACCAACAGATCCTATTCTTGGCCTTATGGCGGCCTATAAACAAGATACAAACCCTAATAAAATTGATTTAGGTGTAGGTGTCTACAAAGACGAGCAAGGCAATACACCGGTTCTTAAAGCGGTTAAAAAAGCTGAAGCGTTTCGTCTTGAAAACGAAATGAGCAAATCTTACATTGGTTTAGCGGGTAACTTAGATTACTGCCAAAAGATGGAGCAGTTACTACTAGGCGAACATCAAGCATTGCTAGCAAATCGCGTACGTACTGCGCAAGCGCCAGGTGGTACGGGTGCACTTCGCGTTGCAGCTGAATTTATTAAGCGTTGCAATGCAGATGCAACAGTATGGGTAACTAACCCAACATGGGCAAACCATATTAGCTTGTTTGAAGCTGCAGGCTTAACAGTAAAAGAATACCCGTATTACGATTACGAAAATAAAGACTTACTGTTTGATGAAATGATCAACACACTTAAACAAGTGCCTAAAGGTGATGTGGTTTTAGTGCATGCATGTTGTCATAACCCAAGCGGTATGGACTTAAACGAAACACAGTGGAACACAGTTGCCGAACTTGCAAAAGAAGTTGGCTTTACACCACTTGTTGATATTGCATACCAAGGCTTTGGTGCTTCACTTGAAGAAGATGCACGTGGCTTACGTATTTTAGCTGATGCAGTAGAAGAGCTAATTATTTGTTCTTCATGTTCTAAAAACTTTGGCTTATACCGCGAGCGTATTGGTGCATGTTCACTAATTGCAAAAGATAGCGCAACAGCAGATATTTCAAACTCTGTAATGCTAAGCGTTGTACGTAGTATTTACTCAATGCCGCCAGCGCATGGTGCTGATATTGTTAATACTATTTTAAGCAGTACAGAGCTTACACAATTATGGCACTCTGAGCTTGATGAAATGCGTAGCCGCATAAATGGCTTACGTAGCCTAATTAAAGAAAGCTTAGCAACTAAAGATATTGCGCAAGACTTCTCATTTATTGAACGTCAAAACGGTATGTTTTCTTTCTTAGGTATTAATAAAGAGCAAATTGCTCGCCTACAAAAAGAATATGGTATTTACATTGTTGGTTCTAGCCGCGTAAATGTTGCAGGTGTTAGCCAGTCAAATATTGAATACTTTTCAAATGCTGTAGCTGACGTTTGTAAATAAACGCAGTTAATATAAAAAACCGCACGTCATTTCTAATGATGTGCGGTTTTTTATTATCTAAATTAAAACAAAAAGCTTTAACCGATAGCAGGAATTAGTCCCGCCATTTGCATAAACTGCGCAGTAATAATCGTTATGCCACATATAGCTGCTATGCCAAGCCCAACATTCCCACTTTTAACTTTGTAGCCTGTTTTATTTGATGTTGTACGCTGTTTATAAACTATTGCTACAGGCAAAAATATTGCAAGTACGACAAGTGCTATTGCAGCGTAACCTAAAGCCATAATAAAGCCTTGAGGATAAAATAATGCAAAGCCAAGCGGCGGAATAAACGTAATTAAGGCCGTTTTAATTCGGTCTGTTTTATTGTCACCTTTTTTAAATGTATCAGCAAAAAAATCGAATAATCCTAAACTCACCCCTAAAAATGATGTCGCAAGTGCTAAATCAGCAAATAACTTAACGGCCGTTGCCACACTTGGGTTATGCGCAATACTTGCCACGCTTGATACAAAGCCACTAAGGCCTTGGCTGTTGAGTAAATCAGCTTGGCTCATAATACCTTGGCTAAGTAGTTGCCAAAAAATATAAATGACTAAAGGCAGGGCGGCTCCAGCAATCATTACTTTGCGCAGTACTTTTATTTCTACACCAACATATTTAATAATAGAAGGAATAGAGCCATGAAAGCCAAACGAAGTAAATATAACCGGTATAGCCGAAAGGATTAACCCTTGCTCTACAGGCATCTCTAATAAATGCTTACCTTGTACATAAGGGGTTAGCATGTAAAACAAACTAGCTAATACAATAATTTTTATTGTAAATAACACTCTATTTAGTTTATCTACCTTGCTAGTGCCCAGCGTTACCACACTTGCAATAATAACAGCGAGGATCACAGAGCCAAACTGTGGGGCTATATTTACATTAAAGCCTATATTTATACGCGCTTGAAGTTGTGCACCACCACCTGCAATATAAGCAGCGCATAAAGCGTAAAATAAAAAAACCATCGAAAAATTCGCGATGTATTGTCCGCGCTTCCCCAGCCATAATTTAGCCAACGTATTTAACGTTGCATCGCGTGGTGCATATTGGTGTAGCTCTAGCATGAGTAGTGCGGTGTAGGTCATTAGTAACCAGCTAGCAATTATTAATGCAAGTGCTGTACTAAACCCAAGCCCGGCAGATGCTATTGGCAATGCCAACATACCTGCACCAATAGTTGTGCCTGCAACAATTAACATGCTTCCAGTTGTTTTATTTTTAAGCACTTAATTACCTTAATTATTATTAATATACATGCACGATATAACTAGTTACTCAAATCTCAAATAGTTTTGTAATAAAAGAGCACTATTAAAATGTAACTTACAATTTACAACTGTATTTATTAAGGACTTGTATGCATTTAAAAGTATTAAAATAGGGTGGTGAGGGTATAATTTTATGTACGTTGGATTGCGTTATAAAACGCTAAGGATTGGCATGTGCCGGTAAAAGTATCGTATTTTTTTATGGTTCTCATTTGGTCTACTACACCACTGGGGATTGTGTGGAGCAGTGAAACAGTGTCGCCAACGCTTGCTGTATTAATGCGTATGCTGGTGGGGTTGTTTTTAGGTGGTTTAATTGTTGCCATAACAAACATTAGAGTACCTTGGAGCAAAAATGCATGCTTACTTTATTTTTATTCGAGTATAGGTATTTTTGGCGGTATGTTACTGAGCTATATGGCAGCTAAAACAGTCCCTTCGGGTATTATTTCGCTTATGTTTGGCCTTGCGCCTATTTTGTCGGGGTTGCTTGCTCAGCAGTTATTAAATGAACCTAAATTTAGCCCTATTAAATTAGTGGCGTTAGCGTGCGCCTTAATTGGCTTATATTTTGTTAGTTATAACCAAGTACAAAGCTCGCAAACTCAAGGGCTCGGGTTACTTTATGTGTTTATGGCTGTCTGCTTTTTTAGTTTAAGTGGTGTGATGATTAAGCGCGTACAAATTGCGATTCATCCTATGGCAACAACATTTGGTGCCTTAGTTTTTGTAACCCCACTCTTTTTTATTGCTTGGTGGTTATTAGATGGTCAGTTGCATATACAAAATTGGAGTGCAAAATCATTGTGGGCTATTGGCTATTTAGGTGTATTTGGATCTTTAGTTGGGGCTTTGGCGTATTTTCATGTGTTGCAAAACCTAAATGCGAGTACGGTATCACTTACTACGCTCATAACCCCTAGCTTTGCGTTAGGCTTAGGAGCTTGGCTAAACAATGAGCCATTAAGCCAAGAGCTAATAATTGGTGCAATTATTATTTTAATTAGCCTAGGTTTTTTCCAATTTGGTGATAAATTTTTAAAGCGAAATAAAGTAAACACAAATTAGCTTTACTGCATTTTTTCTATTTGAATAATTAAACGACGGTTTTTGTCTCGGCCTAAAATGTTATCGTTATTATCAACAAAGCGTTTTTCGCCCAAACCGGTTGTTTGTACTTTGGCTTCATCAACACCCAAGCTCACCATATAATCCTTTATTGCTTTGGCGCGCTTGCGCGATAAATCTAAGTTATTCCAGCGCCCGCCATAGCTATCGGTGTATGAGTCAATGCTAATGGACTCTATGCTTGCATCATTTTTTAAATACTCAGCAATCTTATCAAGGCGTTGTTGCGAGGATTTAGTTAATTTACTGCTGTTAGATTGATAGTTCATTACAGTAAACGAAATATCTTCAAAGCTGTAAGGGAGTAGCTCATCACGGCATTGTAAAAAAGCCCAGTAAGCTTGTTTAAAGTTTACGCTCGATATGCCAACGGCAATTTTATCGGCACTGTTTTGCCAGTCTTGATAATAAAAAGTAGGGTAGTAGCCTTTTTCAAGCTCGCTAAGCATTTCCCATGCGGTTTTATTGCCTAGCTCGCCATCAAACTTTTTAAGTAATTTCATATTTGCAATATCGCGAGCGGGCAATCCTGCACGCCACGTAGGTGGCACTGCTTTTAAACCTGCAATTGCGTAGTTATCTGGGCGTACAACCATATCTAAATTAAATATTAAGTTTTTATTTTTACTTGCTGAAGCTTTAAATATAGCTTCCCCATAATAAGGAACTTCATGATTTAATTGGCATTGTAAGCGCGTTGTTTTAACGACTTCCCAGTTGGAGTTGTCTTGGGTTGCTGTATATTGGCGCATAGCAGCTTGCGAGTGAGTACTGTAAAGCACTGCACTTATACTAAGGCTAATAAATAACAACTTATACTTCATGGTGCTCTCCAGCTATCCGGGAATGCCAATAATTTGGCAAATTAACGACTGCAATGATTAGTTTGTTCTTTACGTAACTAACTTATAAGTTAAAGCAAGTTATGTGCCTACAATTTTAAAGCAATAAATACTTAAATCCCCTAGCCTAGGGGGCATCAATTTTGACATAATAGTCAGCTTACACGTATAAACAAAGAAGACTATGGCAAATACTGAGCAAACACCTTTCGCAAAACGCTTTCGTGGATTTTTTCCTGTTGTTATTGATGTTGAAACTGCAGGTTTTAACAAAGAAACAGATGCCTTGTTAGAAATAGCAGCTTCTGTTTTAAAAATGGATGACGAAGGACTGCTCAGCATAGATCATACTGTTCATTTTCATGTTCAGCCATTCGAAGGCGCGAATATAGAACAAGCAGCCATCGACTTTAACGGCATAGACCCGTTTTCACCATTACGTGGTGCAGTACCTGAAGACGAAGTAATTAAAGAAATATGTAAAGTAGTACGCAAAGCGCAAAAGGCCGCAGGGTGCCAACGCTCAGTTATTGTGGCGCATAATGCCGCATTCGACCATGGCTTTTTAAATGCAGCAATAGAGCGTAATAACATTAAGCGTACACCATTTCATCCATTTGTAAGCTTTGATACAACATCTTTAGCGGGTTTAGCGTTAGGCCAAACAGTATTAGCAAAAGCATGTAGAGCGGCAGGTATCGAGTTTGATAACAGTCAAGCACACTCAGCGCTTTATGACACAGAACGTACAGCTGAGCTTTATTGTCTAATAGTAAACCGCTGGCAGCAATTAGGTGGTTGGCCATTAGCGCCACTAGATGACGCTGACACTGATGCGGAAGTTGAAACTGAAAATGACGAAGAAACTAAAACGTCTGAGTAATTTTACCTTCAGTTAGCTTAACTAGGTGGGGCGGGTAAATACGCGAAAATTGTTTAGAATCTTTCGCTATTTTAAGTTCCACACCAGGGTGCATTAATTCATTTACTTTTAAACGGCTACTGGCAAGTAATTGCACTATTTTTTGCTTAATAAGTAGTTTTTGACGATGAATATGCGCAGAGCGTATTTTTATATGCTTTTCATTTTCAGTTATTTTATTCATAAATTGCTGGCGCTGAGCAGCCCCCGCAATTTTACTCGCTTTTTCACGAGCTTGTTGTAAAGCGGTTACTTTAGTCGCAAGTACTTTTTCAAAATCGGTTATTTGAGTTTGCTTTTGGCGAAGCTCAAACCAGAGCTGCGCTAAAAACACACGCGTTTTGGTACCGGCTGGCGCGCCTAGTTCACCTGTTTCAATGCGCATAGCATCTAAAATATTACCGCCAATAATTTTACCTCGCGGATTATTTGCTTTGCCTACACGTATTAATCGCCTAGCACTTAAATCACAATGCAGAGCTTGGCGTTCAATAAATAAATCTTGTTCGGATTTAATATTGCAGTACTGGGCATAACCAATCGAAATAGTACGTTGAGCGATTATACTACACGTAAATGCTTCCTCGCCTTCACGTTTTCGGCCAATTGCGCCAAGCATAATAGTGACTGCACTTTTACTTTCAACAGATCCTGATTCTACAAAACCCAGTACCGTAATATCACCGTTGGCTTTTACACGCATGCCGTCTTTAATATCGCCAGTAATAATTACGCTACCATCAAAATCAACGTGGCCTGTACTTACATCTACGTTATCAAAGCATAAAACGTCATCTACACGCATGCCACGGGGTAGGGCAACGGGCACACCTTTGCAGTCGGCAATAAGCATATTAGGATTATTAGGATCTACTTTTGTACCTTCGAAAGGCTGGAGTTGGTGATCTTTACCTGGTTTTGCACTAATTGAATCGCCAAATACTGTATAGCCTTCTTCTCCAGGGGTTGCGGCAATGCGCTGCATTAAGGGCGTGCCGGGTTTTACAGTGATGATAGCACCAAGGTTTTTCATATCAACCTTACCGCCTTCTTTAGCTTGTGGGCTAAGTACTCGGTCTTGGGCTGTTGAGCATAAACGCACAAATTTAGCGTCGCTGCCTTCTTTAGGATTGCGCCCATGTGCAATTATGGCATTGTAAGAGCTTCCTGCTGGTTGCTCAAACTGCTGGCCTAAAAAGGTATCAAGCGCACGAGGACTTATTCCTTTTTTAACACCTGCATCAGCAAGTGCTTTTTGCGCGCCTTCCATAGACAAAAGTGCGCCACCTTTAGCGGTAGTTAATGTTGCTTCTGCGACCATGTTTTTTTCATCAATATTAATGACAAGCGACGCATCTACAGCTTTAGCAACTACAAGCGATACTTCCTGATAATTTTTAGTTGGCGCAAAAAGCTTTCCAATATTAGCTGCTATAGCTTCGTACTCACTAAACTCAGATTGTTCAAGCATTTCTACTAACTGAGTACTCGTAATAGGAAAACCACTATCAATAGGGTGACTTACTAAAGAGACAAACCCTGTACTTTTATCAAATGAAAAAACCGACATTTATAAATTCCTTACATTATGCCTGTTATTATTTTTATTTTTTACAACTAAAGGTTTAGAAATAGCAAAAACCTTAACTCCTTATTTGAACACAGGTTAAACACATTGTTAAGCAAATGTTTGTATAGGCTTATATATACTAAATTTTGTTTGTTTAATGTGCGATTAGTGCGTGCAATTAAAATAAAGCGTTACTAGGCCTTGAGTATCAGTACTTTACTCAGTTATACTGTTTGTACGCTCTGAATTGAGTTACTAATTCAGGGGCTGATTAGGATTCGACGGAATTCAAGAAGCCCAAGGTGCATGTCGAGGTGCGGTTTGCCTCGTTAAACAGCCGCAACCTAAAGTAATCGCAAACGACGATAACTACTCTCTAGCAGCTTAGGCTGGCTAGCGCTCCTTCCATGTATTCTTGTGGACTGGATTTTGGAGTGTCACCCTAACACCTGATCGCGACGGAAACCCTGGCCGGGGTTGAAGCGTTAAAACTAAGCGGCCTCGCCTTTATTTACCGTGTTTGTCCGGGACTTAAAGGTTAATTAAATGACAATACTAAACATGTAGTACCGACGGTCGAGGCTTTTCGGACGGGGGTTCAAATCCCCCCAGCTCCACCAAATCAAAGAACTAAGACGCCTTTTAGGCGTCTTTTTTTTGCCTAAAATTCAATGATAATCAACCATGTAGGCTGTATGTAGTTCCAGTAAGGGTTTTTAACAGTTTATAAAATCCACAACTTTATGTACCATCGGAAGTACCACAAGGGCTTTTTAATCAAAATTGGTGGTACAAAGATGCCAAAAATAGTTACACCGCTAACGGATACGCAAGTAAAGCAAGCAAAGGCAAAGGATAAAGAATATACCTTACCTGATGGGTACGGTTTAGAATTACGCGTTAGGCCTTCGGGTTCTAAGCGTTGGGTATTTCGTTACCAAAAACCTTTTACTAAGCAGCGCTCAAATTTAGGTTTAGGCACTTACCCTGAAGTTAGCCTTGCTGATGCGCGAAAGATACGTATAGACTTCCGAAAACTACTTAAACAAGATATTGACCCTAACGAGCACAAAAAAGAGCATACGCGTCAGCAAACGGAAGCCGCGTTAAATACATTTTCTCACGTTGCTGCTAACTGGTTTGAAGTAAAGCAAACGCAAGTAAGTGAAAAACACGCTATCGATCTTTGGCGTTCTGTTAAAAACCATCTAATCCCACCGTTAGGCAAATTGCCGATTAGCAAAATTACAGCACCTAAAACAATAGAGGTATTAAAGCCTATTGCCGCTAAGGGGAGCTTAGAGACTGTTAAGCGTCTTAGTCAAAGGCTAAATGAGATAATGACCTTTGCGGTTAATACAGGCCTTATACATGCAAACCCTTTGGCGGGTATACGTTCTGCTTTTCAAAAACCCCAAAAACAAAATATGCCAACGATTACGCCTGAAGAATTGCCGCAGCTAATGAAAGATATTAGCTATGCCAGTATTAAGCTTGTAACTCGTTATTTAATTGAATGGCAACTACATACCATGGTGCGCCCAAGTGAAGCTGCAGGAGCTAAATGGTCTGAAATAGATCTTGATAACAAGCTTTGGACAATCCCAGCAGAACGTATGAAGAAAAAGCGTGAACACTTAGTACCACTTACTGAGCAAACTTTAGAGATTTTAGAGCGCCTTAGGCCATTAAGCGGCCATAGAGAATACTTATTTCCAGCAGACAGAAACCCACGTAGCCATATAAACGAGCAAACAGCGAATATGGCGCTTAAACGAATGGGGTATGAAAAGCGGCTGGTGGCTCATGGATTAAGAGCTTTAGCCAGCACTACATTAAATCAACATGGTTTTGATCCTGATGTGGTAGAAGCCGCACTTGCTCATATAGATAAAAATGAAGTTAGGCGAGCTTATAACCGCGCTGATTATCTTGAACGTAGAAGGGTAATGATGGATTGGTGGAGCTGTTTAATAGTTAATCAACCCGTGAAAAATATTATTGTACTAGAAGATAAAGTGAGAAGGAGCTCATAATGCGTAAATTAAAGATAAACACAAAATCAGTGGGTGATGTAGAAATTACAGAAATGAAAAACAAATATGGCTCAAACTATGGAAAGAGATCATCTATAAAAAATCAAAGTAAGGTTTTTGGTGGCCATGAAATGCTAGAGTTTGACACCTTAAAAAATGTATTTGAGTCAGAAGGTGCCAATGAAGCTTACGATATCAAAACATTAATTAATGGTATTGAAAAGCAAATTGTTGGGTGGCTACAAATCAAAGGCCTACCTGTTGAGGGTTCTAAAAATATAGAGCAGGAGCGCTATTCATTTAAATCATTATCACAAGTATTGAAAGATGATTATCCAGATATTAAAGGGGCTTTAGAAGCTGCAAGCTGCTTACATGAATTAAATTGCTGTAGAGAGTATTTTTTAAGAGAAGATTATGAAGCTAGCTTAAAAAATTCATTAAGGTTAACTATGGCTTTTCAGTTGTTTTACTTTTCTATTAATGAGTCAAAAATAAGTTTAGGTAATTATAAAAATAAAGCATTGATTGGAAGCAATACAAAGTTAAACACCGAACAATATGATCAGGCATTTGAATATTTTGAGAAAACTACGTGTAACGACACAAGGAAGCTTAATAAAGGTGAGCGGTGGGAAAAAGTGAGCGAATACGTCAGAGAGCAGCTGAATATAAGTATAAAAGCTGATACTTTAAAAAGAGCTTACGGAAAACGTAAAAAACTTTAGTAGCACGTTTAAAATCCCAAAAAATAATTTTGTATCCTTAAATCTGTCCGATAACAACTATTTAAGGTTTACAATGTACAAACAATCTTTTCTTAAAATTATTCGTCGTCCATTAGTTTTAGAAGCAACTGGCTGGTCAAAGTCGACGCTTTATAACCGTATTCAAGAAGGTTTATTTCCTAACCCAATTAGCTTAGGCGCTCGTGCTGTGGGTTTCGTCGAAAGCGAATGCGACAAAGTTATTCAAGCTATGATTGCTGGCTACTCTGAACAGCAATTAAAAAGCTTGGTTAAAGAGCTTGTTGCTAATCGCTCAGTGAAACTATAGGGGTCTAATATGGAAAATATACTACTTACTGCGCCTGATAGTGCGCTTCCAGAAGTTAGCAGCCCAGCATATGAATTACTTTCGCTTTTATACGGTAGTGATGAAAAAAATAAACTACCAAGGGACTTTTTATGTAATGAGCTAGGTGGTGGCTTTAGGGCTTATTTACAAAAACTAATGGGTGAGCACTATCAACACTGGTTAATTCACACTGAGCAGGACGTTTATAACGGTAAAAAACAAACTTTTTACTGGTTAGATGAAAGGCATATTTCCTGTGATTGGGAGCAGGACAAGGACGCAAGAGCGATTGCTTGTAAGCGATATAAAGATCGCTCTTACTACAGCACTAAGCGCGCTGTTGAAAGGCTAGAACGCGCCAAAAGGGAAAAGGCCGCTGCTGATAAAGAATACCAGCAGCGTATCAAAAGCAAAAAGCCTACTCAGGACTAACCAAAGTAGACTTTTTAAAAGTGCGGCTGGTGGTTTAACTTCGACATTGCGCCACCAGCTTTTTTATCATAAACCTTATTACTTACTCTTACAATAATGTTAGTAAGCACTATCATTAAGGGCTTATGTTTAATCTTAATAAGACTTTAATAAGTGTCAATTTAAGGTTTTTGACCCTATATAAATTCAGTTAGTTTAATAGATATCTTTATATAGCTTTGCTCAGAATGATAGTCGTAACTAACTTAGTGCTAGGTAATTAATAATATCCTTTAGTGAAGCCCATGCCTTACATAATGAATACCCGCTACCTTGAAGTGAATAACACAGTATTTTGGGTGAATGGTAAACACAGTGGCATCTATTCTCACATGGCAAAGCAGATGATTGGACAAGTAAACGCTATGCTCAGTTACCACAGCAAAGTACATTTAATTCGTTTTGATCTCCGATTATACAAATACACCGACAACAATGAGGTTGTGAGCAAATTTAATCGTATATTGTTTAAGTGGCTAAAGCGCAAATATGAGCTTAAACGTGTTGGCTTTCTTTGGTGTCGTGAAATGGAAACCGCAAAGCAGCAACATTATCACTATGCTCTCATGTTAGACGGCCATAAAGTTCGGCACCCATACGATATACTTATCAAAGTGAAAGATGTTTGGGAGACTAATTTACAAGGCTCTGAATATACCCCTAAGCGCTGTTATTATAATTTAAAGCGTGAGTGTGAGGCCTCTATTCAACGCGCAGTATGGCGTATCTCATACTTGGCAAAGGCTAGAGGTAAAGGGTATAAGCCGAGCCAAACTAAAAACTATGGAGCTAGCAGGATCAGGATAAATAACAATTCGTAGGAAAAGCTATTCAATTTTAATTTCAGAGTTCACTTCTACAAGAAACTCTTTGATTGATAGCAGGGCTGTAGGAGCTCCACCACCTGATCTTTTTATTAAAAAATTAGAATCTTGATAACCTTTATTTGTATTTATTCTTATGAGACAACTGTCAGCACTAACCATTTTTTCTAAAAGTTCTTTAGGTATTACAACCGCGTTTTGGCTTTTAGTGTAAATTGTTTTTGAAACAGAGTTATAACCACTATTATCAAATGAAGTAGCTGAATTTGTTGTAAAAGAGTGTTTAGTATTGTTTAAATTAATTTCAAGTGAATTTATTTGAGCATAAGATGAGCCACTTGATGATGACGAATCATAAACTAAATCAATGATTATATTGTCAGGTTGAGAGCTTTTCCATCTAGCACCCAATTTAACGTTATTTGCCCCCCAATCGCTTTGAGATTCAAATAAAAAATTAGGTGTCACTTTAATAATTTTTTCATTATCAAACGTTGATTGCTCTTGCGATACTACACCTAGACCAGCCATTTGGTTTAGAGAGTCACTAACACTTTCGCATCCAGTTAGTGTAACAAAAGATAATAAAGCTAAACTTACCAAGCCTTTTTTCATTCTATAATTCCTTTTAGTTAATAAACTTAATTTAACGCCTGTTTTTCGTACAACAAACGGATGGTATAATAAATCTAAGGTCAGTAAAAAGTAAATAAAAATGTCTAAAGCTTTTCATTTTGGTCACATAAGAACTCGCCAATATACGGCTGGGTATACAAGAATATTTGCTAAAGATCTTAAGAGTTTACTTACACTACCACTTGGTAAATATTGCCTAACAGATGAATACAACTCTATTTCTATAGAGCTAAAACAAATAGATAATGGGATTAGGTTCTTTAAAACAACTAATACGATAGATAAGCAGGAAATAGGTTTAATTACATGCGGTAAAAGCGCTAGTACAAAACTTTATTTAACATGCCCTTATTGCCAGATAAAGCGTCAACATTTATATGAGTTTAAAAAAGGATATTCTTGTAAAGCCTGTTTGAAATTAAGTTATGCGTCACAGAGTGAAGGTAAACAGGAAAGGTTAGCAAGACGTATTAGGAAGCTTAGAAAGAAAATATGGGATAACTTTCCCGATATAAATAATTTGATAGAGTCCGCTGAATATTTTCCAAAGCCAAAGTATAAACGCTGGGCTAAATATGAGCTTGAAAGGGCTAAAGTAATAGAGCTGGAGAAAGAGTTTTGGGGTTTGGCTAGCTCTCAGTTTCATCGACTTTTTGGAAAAGATTGGGATAGCTACAAAGATTTAATGTAACACATAAAGTAACACCGGATAACGGTGTTGTTTTTTATTTTTAATATAAACAATGTTTTATGCTTTGAGTTCAGATGACCCCAGCCCAATAAAGGTTTACGAACTCGTTATTCGAAAACCATAAGAAACCCGCAATTTGTTAATCCAAATTTGCGGGTTTTTTTATGGAATTTGTAAAGTAAAAATAGAGTTTAAGAACTTCTAATTGCACGTAGCTTCATTTTTATCGCAATTATAAAAATACTAAATAGCGACAGCATACTTATTAATAACGTTAGATTAAGTATTGGGTTACTTTGCTCATCGGTACTGACAGGGGGGGGGGGTGTAGTTTGCGAGTTTTGATGTTGCCTAATATAGCTTTGGCTTATCCAATCTACTGCGTTTATCCATTGTACTTTGGCAGGATTAGTATTATTGAGTGCCGCCATTGTATGCGTATCATTATTTAAACTTTTTGAAAGTTGTATTAGTTGCTGCCAAAATTCATTTTTAGGGCCTAGATCGTCTATTTCTTGCAGGTGCTGTTGTAACTTATCGCCACCCATCGTTTTAATATCAGCTTGTCCGGTACTTTGCGCGTAGCTATTTATTAGCGATGAAAATCGACTAAAGTACTCATTGCTTTTTTGCTGTGTAGGGTTAGCTGTTCGCTCGTTTGTTACTTTTTTTCCTGGCTGATTTAGGTTGTTTTGAGCAATTAAATATTGCTTATAGCTTTGGTAGCTTAAGTTGTTCGTAGTTGTGCTATTTGGAGTGGCGAAGTTGTTTTTAAGTGCATTAAAACTAATTATTGCGCCTAGTAAGGTAATAATAAAAAGGGCGCAATAGCAAAAATACAATGCACTTTTTAAAGTGTTGTGCAGTAGTTTATATTTATTATTACTTTGCTCTATAGTTGAATTTTTACTTGGGGCTGCATCTGTATTTAGTAACTCACTTTGTGTTGAGGTGCTTTTTTCATGAGTGCTCTTACTAATGTGTTTATTAGTATCTTCACTGTGCTCAGTGAGTACTACTTGATTGTTTTGAGGTTTAGCAAGTTGGGGCTCTACTTTAGTTATTAGGCCAAATTTTTTAAGTGATGATTCTGTTTTAACAGCATCAATACTCGATAGGTCTTTTTTTAAAGCATAAGCTTTTCCATCAAATAATTGAATTACAATATTATGAGGGATATTCAGAAGTTGGCTGAGTTGTTCTTGGGCAGAGGTTATATCTGCGTCTTGATGTAACTGACCATTAAAAATAATTTTAAATGTAGCGCCCACATTAGTTCCTTGTGCGTGTTATTCCATATTTGGAATTTTTTTATTTTATGTACACAAAAACTAATCTAACAGATAAAGGTAGTACTTTCTAATGGTTTTTTATTTAAAAGCCTTAATAAACAGCGTTAAGGCTTTGGTGTGTAACTATTATTTTACTTTATAGTTTAGCGAGTGATTTTACAGATTGCTTTTGCTCACTTAGGGGTTGAGTTGCTTTGTCTATTATTGTTTCAAGTGGTTTATTTCGAACACACATAAGTACTTTGTTCATTGCTTGGCATGTGCCAGTCGCTTTTTTATCATGGCTTGTGTAGCTGCAATCTTCATTAATGACTTTTTCTTCACATGCTTTCCAAGGCGCGTTTGAACCGTGGCCCGCATGGCTTAGCGCTGAGTATGAGGTAGCAAGTAAAAAACTAGCTATTAGAGCGTTTATTACGTTAGATATTTTCATTTTTTTCCCACTTAATTATTTGGCCATAATGCGAGTTATCTTGCGGTAGCACCTTTAAAACACCCAATAAACATGTTTTCAGATACATCGGCTGCATGGTAGTGATAACCGCGTGTATCGTCGGTGTGGCCTCTACACTCGTCTAAATCAGTTGGTTCTATTCCATCTTCGTTGAGCATGCCAAATATACCAAAGCCATCAAGTGCGTAACCCATCATGGCGGCGTGACCATCTGATTGAATTTGTGTTTGGCTACAACCTGCTTCACCGTGGTAGTGATAACCTGCTACTAAGTTAATATGCCCAGCGCAATCATCAAAGGCTGCAATAGTGTATGCGCCTAAAATAGCCTCAACAGGGGCGGGTGCAGCAAGTACAACACCATTGAGAGCAACACCTACATTAGCGTTACCAATACTGCTATTTTGCGTGCCTGCAACGGGGATTATTGGAATTAAAAATGATTCTGATATACCGCCATCAACATAATCGATAGAGCATTCTACGCAGTGGTTTTGGTATTGTTCTTCTACGTTTGGACGGGCAGCGCCATCGCACGACTCTTGCGTGTCGGTTACATTTACAAGGCCTGTACCTTCGTCGTATAGCTGCCAATGACTATCGTTATATAATGTTGGTAGGTTTAAAATAAAGTCGCCAGTTATATCGTAAACTTCACCGGTGCCATCAAACCAGATACCGGCTTCGTCAGCTGTTGATGTGATATTTTGAGGGCAAAACACACCAATCTCGTAATTTGAAGGCACACCTGCAATATCAATTTTGTAGCATGAGGTTTCATCGCCGTTGCTTAGCGTACATGTTTGAGTGGTGATGGATGAGATAAGTGCATCGCTTTCAAAATTAAAAGGGTCTACTTCTACAACAAAATCGGTTGAAGTATCTGCTGTTGTGCTCTCATCAGTGGTTGCTTCAGTTACAACGCTACTTTCAGTATCGCTACCATTACAGGCAGCTAAACCCAGTGTAAGTATGCACACTACAAGCGGTGTTAAAATTGGTGCGTTAAATCTTCTCATCAAAAATATCCGGTAATGAAGTTGAATGTATAATATTTGTTAAATGTGCAAACAAGGTGCAAGAAAAGTGCAATATAGTGCATTACTGTAAATAGCAAAAATGCAGCTATATAGATGTGCGCATGTCCTTTTATTAGTTAAAATAGTGCGCTTTTACAGTATCCAAGTTAACAGTGGAATTTCATGGACTTTTTATTTCCCGATAGCGTGTCTTTATTTTTGTTTTTAATGATGGTTGTTACGGCTGGTTTCTCATCTTTTGTTTCTGCTGCTTTTGGAGCCGGTGGCGGATTAATGCTGCTTGTTGTTATGGCGTCGTTTATGCCTATGGCAGTTGTTGTGCCTGTGCATGGTTTAGTACAGCTTGGCTCTAATGCAAATAGGTTATTACTCAGCTTTAAGCATATTGATAAAAGCATGTTTGTATATTTTGCGTTAGGCGGCTTAGTAGGGACGGGGTTATCAAGTTTTGTTATTGATGATATATCGCTTGATGCTATGAAGTTAGTGGTCGCTATTTTTGTTATTTATTTACTGTGGGGTAAAACGCCACCTATAAAATTAACCTCTAAGCTATGGCGCATGGTTGCCGGTGGCATAACGACTTTTATTTCTATGTTTGTGGGGGCAAGCGGGCCATTAGTTGGTAGTTTTTTATATATAAATAATTACGAAAAATTAAAGTTTACGGCAACGTTTTCGAGCATTATGAGTGTGCAGCATTTATTAAAAGCCGTAGTTTATGGTGCTGTTGGTTTTAGCTTTTGGCAATGGATGCCGCTTGTAATTGCTATGGTGCTAAGTGGTGCTGTAGGTACTTGGTTTGGAATTAAATTACTTAAAAGTATGTCTGGGGATAAATTTAAGCGTATTTTTAGAGTCGTTTTAACGCTATTAACGCTACAACTCGGTTGGCAAGGTATTAAAATATTACTCCACTAATTTACTAGTGGAGTAAATTTAACTTTATTAAACATAAATTACTTAAGCGAATTAAATAATTCATTGCCTAAAAACCACCAATGCAGAGGGACTACACTGTAATTTTTTTGCTTATCGATGAGCTATACTAATCTGCAATAATTGTTTATACGTTTAATTAAATTGGTATTAAAGCTTATTTAACAGCGGCTTTAATTGGTTTGTCGCCATCAAATAACTCAAAAATGCGGTTACTAATAAATGAGCTAGTCGCAATATGTAATAGTGCATTAGCTACGTTTTCACGGCTAATTTTAGCCTCAGAACGATCACTTGGTCGCTGCGTCGTTACTTGCATTGAAGCGCTATCATCAGTCAGTGTACCAGGGCGAACAATGGTGTAATTTAAACCACTATTGATTAAGTGCTCGTCAGCCATGTGCTTAGCAACTAAGTAAGGTTTTAAATCACCTTGAATCGAATCTGGGTCGTCTGCACCAATTGAACTGACCATAATAAAGTGTTTAACGCCATGCTCTTTTGCAAAGGTAGCTGCTTTAGTTGCAGCCCATAAATCAATAAGTACAGTTTTATCATCGCCTGTACTTCCGCCAGAGCCAGCAGCAAAAATCACTTGATCACAGCCTTTCATTGCATCACCAAAATCGCCTTCAAGATCTTGCTCAACAATAGTTAAAAAAGAGCTGTTTAAATCGCTTAGCTTATTCTTGTCGCGCACTAATGCCACAACATTTTGCTCATTTTCTAAAAGTAGCTCAGTTGCCATTTTGCCTATTTGTCCGCTTGCGCCAATAATTAGGGTCTTACTCATAATTAACTCCTTCCAATAAATAGTAAAAGTAATGTGCTTACGAATAGACCTTGGGGTAGGGGATAATTTTTAAAGGGTAAAAGTGAGTTTAAATGAGCCAATTTAAAAAAATACGTTAATTAAAATACGATGCTTAACTGAGCATTAAAATTAGCTGTTTTTATCGCGTTCTTTAGAACATTTTAGTCAATTATTATATCAACTTCAGTTACATCATTGTGGTGATATAAGCTAATTCGTACATTACGTTCTTTGTAGCTGTAAAAAAGAGTGTGATAAGTACTATTACCTGTATTTTTTAAAGGCTCTCCTAATTTTTCTTTATAAAAGTGAATAATACTGTCAATTGAATCAGTTAAGTAACCAGTGCGAATCATTGGGTACTCATCTGTAACATCCATTGTTATAACAAACTCTTCAGGAAGCGGGACTTCGGTGATATTTTGGCTGAGTACGTTAAATGATAGAGTACATAGCAGTATTATTAAAAATGCTAAAATTTTCATGAGAGCTCTTTGTGTAATAATTTCCTTTTATTAATGCCTATCTTACTAAAATAAAAATTTATGTCATTTAAATTCCTATTTTGTATTTCATTGCGTAAAGGGAGGTATCCAATGAGAATACTTAGCTTGCGTACTCGCTTAATAGGCGTGGTCGTTATTTGATGCTTTCGGCTAAGTGACTAATTAAAAACCTTTTATTCCTCTATTCTCCTGAATACCTAGAAAGCTAATAAAGTTATACAAATAAGGAACATTGAATTAAGTTTACTCATTAGGCATAGTGCTAATGTAAACTAATACTTTAAAAGGAGTTTCCATGAAAAATAATATTATCAAAGTACTTTTAATTTGTACTACCTACCTGTGCTGCGCGTTTAACCTGCAAGCAAAGCCATTATTAACGGCTTACCCCGGTGCGAAATTAGAGAATAAAGTCACTTTAGCGGGCGAAGAAACACAGCTTGTATCTGCTTTTAACCCTGCGCTAAAAAAATCTCAGCAATTTGAATATAAGACATTTATTGGTGATGTAAGTCATTTTTCTTATCAAGTAAAAAATGTTGCTTCTTTAAAGGTAATGGAAAACTACAAAAACGCTTTAAGTGAGGCTGGGTTTAAAGTTTTGTACACATGTTCTTTAAACGATTGTTATAAAAAGCGAGAGGATAAATTGCTAGCCGAAGAGTCGAGCTATTTCAACGTGTCTAGTTATTACAGCCAACCACATTATATTTACGCAACAAAAGGAGAGGTTCCTGAGGCTGCCATTTCGTTATTTGTTGGACAATATAAAAATACGACACAAGCGCTTTTGACGACAGTTAATATTAAAGAAATTGAAACTGGGCTAATAAAAGCTGATTTTGAAGCATTCAAGAAAAAAGTTAGTGATAAAATAAAAAAATCTACACATGAAGATCTTAAAGGTTCTGCAGATCATCCTTTATTAAGTCGTTATCCCGGTAGCTATATTGAGGATTATCAAAATGTTGACTATGAAGAGTTTAGCATTCCAACTGGAAAATTTGATAAAAAAGCGAATGCTTTTCCTATACTTGATGTTACAGGTGATTTAACGCGAATTACTTATATTGCAAATAAAGTATCGACGCTAAAAATTTATCATAACTATGTGAGTGCTTTAACCAAAGAAGGTTTTGAAACCGTATTTTCTTGTCAAAAAGATAAATGCGGTACAAAAAGAAAAGAGATTCAAGCATTAGGCGATAAGCTGGCAATCAAACCTGTTTATAACTACTTTCACCAACCTAGATATCAAGTTATGAAAAACACTCTAAATGAGCAAACTACCTACGTTGCCTTTTTTATAGGTAACTATAATGGCGATTCTCGTATTCAGCTTGTTGTTGCTCGTACAGAGCCCTTAGTGACAGGCTTAATAGAAACGAATAGTGATAAAGTTCTTGAGCAGTTAGAGCAAAAAGGAAAGGCGTCTATTTACGGTATTTTATTTGATTATGATAAAGCCACTATTAAAGCTGAATCTAAAGAGGCGTTAGATGTTATTGCTCAAGTAATGGAAAAAAATAAAAAGTTGAGTTTATATGTTGTTGGACATACTGATGATAAAGGCTCGCCTAATTATAATGTAAACCTTTCAAAGCGCCGTGCTGATGCGGTTATTAACGCATTAATTGCTGATTATGGGGTAGCTAAAGAAAGGTTATTAGCTCAAGGAGCGGGTCCTTATTCACCCGTTGCAACTAATAAAAATGATTTAGGTCGTGAACTAAATCGCCGTGTTGAATTAGTTGAAAGGTTGTCTAGTTCAAAATAATTTATGCTTTTAATTTATATGCACATTAGATCTATTATTTTAATGTGCATACTTCATTTAAATCTTATTACGAATTAAATCTCGTACTATAAACCGAGCAGGGTGAATAGCTTGGCTTACACGCTCGCTTAATGGGCGAGGCTCGTTATTTAAACAGCTTACGAGATGTTCTGCACTTAGCGGTGCGCTACATAAAGCGCGGGCGCCAAAGCCGGTAAAAATATGTAGGCCTTGTTGTGGCTTAATAAGTTGCTCGTACTGATAGCGTTTACCTAAACGTAGATTAGCAAAGGCCATTGTATAATCACTTTGCTCACACCATTGCCCAGCCATTGGTAGGTGATCTATAAATGTGCATCGAACAGCTGCTTTTGCCGAGGTAATATTGCCAAGGGTAGAGGCAAATTCACTTTGCTTATAAAAGCTGAGTAGTTGCTCTTGGTTTAATTGGTTGTCGAGCGCTGTAACTTGGCGGCTTTTGGTATTTTTTTCAAACGTGGCACCCATACAGTGATGATCTAAATAGGCTGGGGTAAAATACCCTTTATGGCACAACACTGTTTTAAGTTTGCGTGATTGCTCACTTGCCTCAATATGTGAAACTTGCCCGCGTACGCCTACTATTGGTAGCGATTTTGTTTGCTCAAATGCATCACTGTGCTCGCCTGCACAAATAATTACATCACTAAAAGGACCTAGCCGTTCATCATTTGTTGATAAAAACCAGCCGTTATCGGTTTTTTCTAGCTGTTCAATATTACAACTAAATGAGCTTTTAAATGGGTTTATGCTATTTGCAGCGCTTAACATGGCGTTTACTAGTTGCGGAGGGTTAACCCAGCCGCCTTGTTCAAAAAACATGCCCGAATAACCTGTTTTTACACCGACTATTTCGTCGCCTTGCTCTGCGGTTACGTTACGCATTAGTTGGGTTGGCCACAGTTGTTTTTGTGCTAAGTTTTCGTGCTTATCAGCTAGAGGCTTTTTTACTGCGTGTTGTAATACGCCGCACCAATCGTAATCAAAATTAAAACCACTGCTAAGTAAGTTGTTATACACGCGTTTGGCGTATAAAAAGCTATGTGCAAACAATTCGCTGTGCGGCGAGTTTTTTGCTTGTAGGTGAGGGTAAATAGCACCTTGCACATTGTGCGATGCCCCCATAGCTGGTTTTTCATCTTGGCAGAATAATTGGCTTGCTATGCCTCGTTTAGCCAAACTATATAAAATGCAGCTACTGGCTATACCGCCGCCAATGACCGCTACATTTTTTAAAGCGCTGCTATCTTGATGAAAATATGCAGGAGCTGATTGAGCATCATCTATGCACTCTAGTTGGCCAACAAGCATATCTCTTTTTTGGCCAAAGCCTTTGGCTTTTTTAGTATTAAAGCCTGCATCAATTAATCCACGGCGAACAAAACCTGCTGAAGTAAATGTTGATAAGGTGGCGCCTGTCCTTGATATATTGACCATAGAATTAAATAAACTTTGCTGCCACATTTCGGGGTTTTTACTTGGTGCAAAACCATCTAAATACCAAGCGTCAACAATTCCTGTTTGCGGATAGCTCATTGCTTGTATTGATTCAAGTGCATCACCAAAGTATAAATCGAGAACAACAAGTCCATTGTCAAACTCGAGTCTGTGGCATCCTTCTAAATTAATCGGGTATTGTTTAGATAATTTGTTACTAAAGTCGCTTAATGAAGGCCATGCCAGTAGTGCTTTGTTTAAATCGTCTATGTGCAGTGGATATTTTTCAAATGAAATAAAGTGTAAGCGTTTAACACCATTATCTAATTGATTTTGAACTTGTTGACGTGCAACGTGGTCAGTAAAGCGTTGCCATGTATTTAAAAAGTTTAAACCTGTACCAAAGCCGGTTTCGGCAATAACAAAATGCGGCTGGTCATGATTTTGTAATCGTGAATCTATATTATTTTGCTCATAATACACATAATGCGATTCAGCTAAGCCATCGTCATTAGAAAAATAAATATCACCGAAGTCATTAGCGAAAGGTGTACCTAAGTTATTAAAGTGTATATGTGCATTTTTGATCATGATTTTTTAATTTTATAGATATATTTTTTAATTATTTTACGGGTTTTCTTTGAAATAGTCTGGCGTTATTTATAAGCTAGCAGTTCAGAGTACAAGTGTACGCTAGAAAGCTGACCACTTAGGTGATTAAATTCGCGTAAAATAGAATGCAATTAAGTATTAAGCTAAGGGAATTACCCATGAGAAGAGCTGTAATTACAGGTATCGGTGTTGTATCAAGTATAGGTAACAACAAAGAAGAAGTATTAGAATCGTTAAAAACGGGTAAAAGCGGCATCGCTTTTAATCAAGAATTTGCCGATTATAAGTTACGTAGTAACGTATCGGGTAAAATTGATATTGACGTTAAAGCACACGTTGACCGTAAAGCAATGCGCTTTATGGGAGATGCTGCTGCTTACTCTTATATTTCAATGCAGCAAGCAATTGAAGATGCAGGCTTATCTGATGATCAAGTGTCTAACGAACGTACTGGTTTATTAGTTGGCTCAGGTGGTGGTTCGTCTAAATGGCAAGTAGAAGCTGCTGACATTTTACGTGAAAAAGGCGTAAAACGCGTAGGGCCTTATATGGTGCCACGTACTATGGCAAGTACTACATCAGCATGTTTAGCAACACCATTTAAAATTAAAGGTGTTAACTATTCAATTAGCTCTGCTTGTGCAACATCTGCGCACTGTATTGGCCACGCTGTAGAGCAAATCCAACTTGGTAAGCAAGATGTAATTTTTGCTGGTGGCGGTGAAGAGCTACACTGGACATTGGCAATGGAATTTGACGCTATGGGCGCACTTTCTACTAAATACAATGAAACACCTGAAAAAGCATCTCGTACATACGATGCTAATCGCGATGGTTTTGTTATTTCTGGCGGTGGCGGTATTGTTGTCGTTGAAGAACTTGAACATGCACTTGCACGTGGCGCGCACATTTACGCTGAAATTGTTGGCTACGGTGCAACATCAGATGGCTACGACATGGTTGCTCCATCGGGCGAAGGTGCAGCACGTTGTATGCGCCAAGCTATGCAAGATGTAGATAGTATTGATTACCTAAATACGCACGGCACATCAACGCCTGTAGGCGATGTTAAAGAGTTAGGTGCGATACAAGAAGTGTTTGGTGGTAAATCACCAATGATCAGTGCAACTAAAGCAATGACAGGTCATGCATTAGGTGCTGCAGGTGTTCACGAAGCTATTTTCTCATTATTAATGCTAGAGCACAGCTTTGTAGCACCTTCAATTAATATTGATGAGTTAGATGAGCAAGCAGCAGGTTTAGATATTATTACTGAGCGTCGTGACGTTGAGTTAAATACTGTAATGTCTAATAGCTTTGGCTTTGGTGGCACAAATGCGACTTTAGTTATGAGTAAGTACAAAGGTTAATTTGAGCTTATAAGTCCTATATGCAAACGCATATCTTGACTAAATAGCCCAAAACAAAAAAGGAAAGCCTAGGCTTTCCTTTTTTATTATCGAAAGTTTAATTAACCTTCGTTATGTTCTTGACGCGCTTGCTCAATTTCGTCAGCAATTTCTTGCGCTTTTTGCTTAGTTTTTTCAGTTAACTCGCCAGCAGCTTCTTTGCTTTTAATCCATGCGTCAACCGCAATCTCTTTGCCGTCGTCGTACATGTCTAAGCCCATTGCTTTACTTTGCTCTAATAGCTCGTTTAAAGACTCGTCATTTTTAAGATCGTTAGTTGTCTCTTTAACGTCGTTCCATGCATCACCAAGCTTTTCTTGCATTTGTGCGCTTTTATCTTTTGCATCTTCTTTTACTTCGTTGGCATCTTCACAACCAGTTAATGTAATTAAAGTGCCTAATAAAGCTAAACCTGCTAATTTATTCATGTGCTATCTCCTTTAGAGACTGATAATTAATTCGAGGCAGACTATACAACAATGAAAATGAACGTCCCCGTAACAAAACGATTAAATTTTAAATTAATGAATGAGCATGATTGGCCTCAACTCTTTGAACTCGACCAAGACCCAGCTGTAATGCAGTATTTAACGCGAGGTGTACCTACCTCTTTAGAGCAAATAAAAAATGAGGGAGTGCCTCGTATGCTCGCATATCGAAATGAGCTAAAAGGCTGGGGGCTGTGGAGCATCACTATAAAGCAAAGCAATACATTTATTGGTTGGGTATTAATAAGGCCTATGGGCTTTTTTAGTGATGCACCAAACTACAGTGATATTGAAATAGGCTGGCGCTTTAAGCAAGCGAGTTGGGGGCATGGTTATGCAACCGAGGCGGCTTTAGCATTATGTGATGAGCTTATAAAGCAAGATGGCGTTAAGGCGATAAGTGCAATGGCACTAAAAGATAATACGGCCTCTATAAAAATAATGAAAAAGCTAGGTCTGCAATTTATAAAAAACTATACACATACAGATGAGCAAGGCGACTTACCTGCGGTGCTTTATTCAAAAAGTGTTTAAAGATGATTAAATATCAACAGTATAAAGATTGACCTGTTCTTAAGTGACGTGCATTAATAAGAATACGAAACTAAAAAATAATAAATTAAGGATGTTGTATGGGATTGTTTTTTTCACCAAGTAAATTAATCGTCAAAAGTGTGCTGGTTTTACAGTTCGCTACTTTTAGTGTTTTAGCGCAGCCTTTATCGCAAAGCGCGGTCGCAATGCCTGACTCGTTCAGTGCCGATGCTGCTAAAAGTATATTAGAGCAAGGCGGTAATGCTGTTGATGCGGCTATAACGGCACAATTTGTACTTGCAGTAACGCTTCCTGAAGCCGGCAATATTGGCGGCGGGGGATTTATGCTTATTCAAAAAGATGGCAAGGGCGATTTTATAGACTATCGCGAAACAGCGCCAACAGCGGCTCATCGTGATATGTATTTAGATGAGCAAGGTAATGTTATTGCAAACAAATCAATATATGGCATTCACGCAAGCGGTGTACCAGGCAGTGTAGCGGGCATGTGGCTTGCCCATCAAAAACATGGCACTTTAGAGTGGGAAGCACTAGTACAACCAGCGGTAACATTGGCTGAACAAGGGTTTGTAGTTCCGCCCAAGTTAGCAAAAGGTGTGAGCAATTATATAGCTCACCTAAAAGAGCAAAAAATAAATGTAAACTTCGAAAAATACTTTGCTGATGTAAAAGCTAATAAAGTATTTAAGCAACCCGAGTTAGCGGCAACATTAAAACGTATTCGTGATAACGGACAAGATGGGTTTTATAAAGGCGAAACTGCAAATATTATTGCTAAATTTATGCACCAACATGGCGGTATAATTAATCAAGATGATTTAAAAGGTTACACCGCCAAATCGCGTACACCTATTAAAGCGAGTTGGAATGGTTATGAAGTACTTACTTCGCCACCGCCGAGTTCAGGTGGTATTGCTATTTTACAGTGGCTTAAAATGTATGAGTTACAAAAACCAGATGCGGGCTTAGCACATAACTCTACTCAATATGTACACTTACTTTCTGAAATAGGTAAACGTGTATTTGCAGATAGGGCGGAGTATTTAGGCGATCCTGATTTTTTTGATGTACCAGTCAACGCGTTAACTAATATTAACTACCTTAAAGAGCGCAGTAATAGCATTTCATTAACCGCTATCTCGACTACCGAAAATATTAAACCAGGACTTAAAGAAAGTGAGCAAACTACGCACTTTTCAATCGTTGATAAAATGGGTAACGCTGTCGCAAATACCACCACAATAAACTTAGGGTTTGGTAGCGGTGTAGTTGTTGAAGGTGCAGGGTTTATTTTAAATGATGAAATGGATGACTTTAGTGCCAAGCCAGGCGTTATGAATGTGTTTGGTGCAATAGGCGGTAAAGCTAACGAAATACAGCCGCACAAGCGTATGCTTAGCTCTATGACGCCTACAATACTCCTCAAAGATAACACCGTTAAAATGGTGACAGGCTCGCCTGGTGGCACAACTATTATTAGCTCTGTGTATGAATCTATTTTAAATGCGGTAGAGTTTGATATGACTGCTGAGCAGGTTGTAAATAGCCCTCGTTTTCATCATCAATTGTGGCCTAAAAATATAATTAGAACACACATAGGTTTAACCGATAGCGTAAAAGCAGAGCTTACAAAAATGGGTTACACCATAGATGAGAATCACTTTGGTGACTTACACGTTATTATTAATAAAGAAGGCCAATTAGATGCCGCTTCTGAAGCATCTGGGCGCGGTAAATCAATTGTTTTTTAAATAAAAAAACACCGCGCTAAAAGGCGCGGTGTTTTAAACGTTAACGCTTATTGCGTATCAATTAAATCTTCAACACCCACTATTAGCCATGGAGCATCGTCTGAAATTAGACGCTCTAAGTGCCAAATTTCTAAAATAGGCTCTTCTTTTTTATCGCCTAAATCACGGTACTTACCTTTAAAGCGAACACTAACCTGCCACGATTGCGCGTTTGTATCTGCGCGCACAAGTTCGGCATCAATAAGCATCACTTCTGTTTCTACGCTTTGTATAGCTTCACGTTCAGCTTTAAACTCGGCAACAAGTGCAGGGCTTAAGTATTCAGCCATTGTGGAGTAATCGGCATTGTTCCATGCAGTTTGTAGGGTATGGTAATGACTACGGGCACCTTGCAAAAAGCCATTAACGTCAAAGTTAGGTGGTAAATTAAAAGGCACACTTTCACCTTGTGGGGCGCTGCTTGCAAAGCCTGTACTTGTTGGTTGCTCGATAAGTGCTTGTTTAAAAGCATTTTGCTGAGCACTTGTACTTGCACTGGCAAGTTGTGGGGCACGATTAGCACGTAAAAAACCTGTTACTAGCTTAAATAAAATAAAGAGTCCGCCAGCTAATAAAATCATTTCTAATAGCTGAAAACCTTCAAAATCGTCGCCTAGCATTGCTGCAATTAAGCCACCCGCTAAAAGTCCCCCAAAAACGCCTGCCATAATGCCTTTTTTATTTGATGTGGCTTTGGGTGCTGTTGATGCAGGTACATCAGATTGTTTATTTTGTGTGGTTTGTTGTGTTGTAGGCGTTTTTCCGCGTTTGCTGCTGCCAAACTTTTTACGTGCGTGTGCATCAAAACTGGCAGTACATAACAATGCCAATAGTGAAAAAATAACGATGATGTTCTTCATGAAATTCCCTAATTAAAATCGAGCCGCGATTATAATTTACTTTCTTTAGGAATTTAATTAATTACTTTAAAAATCAGAGGTTTTGGGTATAGAAGAAACGTTTTATTGGTGAGTATATAATCAAAAAACCGCTCAGTAGAAACTAAGCGGTAATTTGTCTATTTTAAAGCCAACGAATTGCGCCAGTAACGCGTTCATTGTATGTATCTAGAGGTGCTCCAAGACTTGCCACTAAAATAGTATCAGCTTGTGAGCCACGATTAATGTGACCTTCAAAGCGCTCATCGCGGAAGTTGTCATCCCCAAAACCAAATGATTTATTTTCAGAAGGCACTATAAATACCGTCATTGGACCAAAGTCAGACTCAAATATTAAATGCAGACCTTTTTCGCCTTTAAAATCACAAAACATGGCATAAGTTACAGCACCAGGAAGTTCATCAAGATGACCACCTAATACTGCAAGCTTGTCGTTAACGCTTTGTAGGCTAATGGGCTCTTTTTTATCAAGCGCATTAATTTCGTAGTACACATGGGCAAGCGCATGCTCACCTGCTTCGTGTGCAATATTTTGCTCTGTACTAAAAAAGAAGGCACTAATCGCCACTACAAAAGACGCTGCTAACGCAAGATGTATACGATCAAACTTAAAACGTGATCGAGCATCAACCACGTTTTTGCCTGTTGCTTGCTCTTCTTGGAGTGCTTTTTCTTTTAATGATGTGTTTAAAAGAATGCGGTCTGCAAGATTTTCAGGCACAGGTATATCTAAAGAATCTTGAATGAATTTATCAAAATCTTTCATATCGTTAATAAAACTTTGTCGCTCTGGGTTATTGTCAGCAAACTCCATAAGCTCCTTGTCAATGTCGTTTGGCTGCGCAATAGTGCGGCGACGAAACTCAAGTTCATCCATTATTTTGATGCCCCTTTAAGTTGTTCATCATCACGGCTTAAAGCCTCTTTAAGTTGATTTCGGGCACGGTATAAACGAGTCATTACCGTGTTTTTATTTAAATTAAGTATGCCTGCAATCTCTTCACCAGAGCAGCCCATTACAACTTGCAGTAATAATGGTTCTCGGTATTCATCAGATAGCAGTGCAATCTGGCGTTGAATTACCGTTTGTTCCATTTCATCGTCTAATGAATGGCTGGTTTCATCAACAAGCGTATCGTTTTCTACGTCGCTGTAATCGAACTGTTTACGTTCAAATCGGCGTGCGTTTTCTCTTCGTAATATAGTAAGCAGCCAGGGTTTAGCTGCCTTTTGATCAAGTAAAGAGTCGAGTGAACGCCATGCGCGTAAAAACGTTTCCTGTACTAAATCATCTGCTATGTGCGGATCACGGCATAACCAATAAGCAAAGCGATAAAGCTCTTTATTGTAAACGTGGACCAAGGCTTCATAACGCTTTTGTTTCTCTGCCATATCGATTAAGACCTGATTGTTTGATTTTTTCTTTCCAAGCATAAGCACTTTTTTAATTAAAAATTATTATTTATTGCAAAAAAAGACCTGATTATCGTAGTTATTAATCATAAAGGTCTTTTAATACAGCTTGTTGCGACTTTGATGCCTGAGTTTGATAGTTCTCAAGAATTTTAATAATAGCATTAAGATCCGTGTTTGCGCCTCTATTACTATAAAGTTGTGCCTGCAATTGGCTAATGAGACCATTAAGTTCGCTGCTGTTTACGCGGATGCAAAGCTCATCAATCGCGCCAACATTTTTATGGGTCACCTTTACAGAAAAGTTATTTAATGCGGTGTAAAAGGCTTTCACATCATGTGTTTTGGCTGATGCTTTAAGCTCATTTAAGCTTGGCTGAGAAATACCACGGGTGTTTAGCTGTAATTTTTCAGTCGTATTTTTAGTAGAACGGGTTATTAAGTAAAAAATTACAGTACCAATCCATAAAATATACCCTAAAGCGGCAACAACTATTAACCAAAGAGGGGTATCGCTTTTAGTTTCAATAGGTTGTATGGCTGTTGCTTGATTCGAAATATTTTCAAGAGCAGGTGAATTATTTGTGCTGGGTTGTGGGTTTGCTATGGCTGTATTAGGCGCGGTAGTACTTGGCGTTACTGTAATAGTGCGCTTTGGTAATGTAGCTATGCTGATACGGTTCATTTTGGTATTAAACCAAGGCAGCTTTATTTCAGGCAAAGTATAAGTACCTGGTTTTTGTGGCAGTAATGCATATGATGCCGTTTGCTGCGATACAACGCGTCCGTCTCGTACTGCATTGTTATTTTCTTTTTTATCAGGATAGCTGCGTATGCCATCAATAGTAGGCATAGAGATTTCAGGTAATTGCTCTTTTGTAACTCCAAGCGCGGTAAGTGTAATAGTACGTGTTATAGGCGTACCTACTTCTACTGTGTTGTCGTTAGGTTGCCATTCTTCATCAAGGTTAACCAATTCGCTTGGTAACCATGCACCTTTATAGTCACTCGGGATTGGCTTTATTTCTACTTGCTGATCGTCCCCAAGAGCAGATACCTCCAATTGGCGGTAATTTTGCTGTACTCGCCCTTGAAAAGCGGGGCCTGCAATCGTGTAGGCACCACTTTTTTGTGGCTGAATTAAATACTCACGTGTAATAACAAGGTAGCGTTTGCCATCAACCAGCTCATAACTCTCAGTTTGTTTACCTAATTGGGTTAGCTGAGCATCTTCCATACTTGGTGTGCTTAAGCTGCCATCAAGCAGTTCTTTGGCAAGGTAGAGCTTAACAGTGTAAACACCGGCTTCTTGCACAAATAATGAATTACTCGAGAGCGACGTTTTTAAAAATATTTCGTTATTTTTATCTGCATCAACTGAGCGTTTTGCCACTTTTAATTTAATAGGTTGTGAGGTTAACCCTGCAACGCTAAATGCCGGTATCGTATAATCACCCTCTGTGCGGGTCATTAGTTTAACTGACCACGTAGTTTGTTTATTAATGCTGCCATTAATAATGTTGGTACGAGAGCTTAAGCTCGTCGGGCCTACAACAAAGTCTTTTAACAGCGATGAGGTGTCTGGTTGCTCGCCTTTAACTGTATCGTCTACCGATATATTAAGCATAAAAAATTCACCCGCTAAAACAGGGTTTTTATCTACGCTGGCTTCTAACTTGGTGGCAGCCCACGAAGGCATCGCACTTAATAGCAATAAACAGCAAAATAATCGCATTACCATGATTTTTCGACTCCTGTAGGGCGACGTTTATATTGTCTTTTTTGGGCTTCTAATTGCATTTTATTCCGTAATAAAATAGCCGGATCGTCCGGTACTTTTCTAAGTAGTTGATTAAGCTGTTGTGCTTTTTCTTTTTCTTCATTAGTGAGCTCACTTGCTTGGGCTTGCATCGCTTGTTGCTGAGCATTTTGTTTTTGCTCATCAGTAGCAGGTTGCTCACTTATTGCTTGTGGCTTACTTTGTTGCTGCTCGTCTTCTTTAGGCTGGTCAGCGTCTTTATTTTGCCCTTGCTCACTTTGTGGCTGGGCTTGCATATCAGGTTCATTTTGCTTATCTGATTGCTCGCCAGGCTCACCTTTTTGATCTTTTGATTGTTCAGACTCTTTATCAGATTTTTCATCGCTTGAGCTTTGACTTTCGTTTTCGCCTTTTTCAGAATCGCTTTTATCACCATTTTGTTGCTGATCCTGTTTTGACTCATCAGAATCTTGCCCTTGGTTTTGCTCATCTTCTTTCTGGCTATCATCTTGGTCTTGAGAGTCGTCGCCGTCGCTTTGCTGATCTTGCTGGTTTTGTTGCTCTTGTTGATTTAGTAATTGCTCAACTAAGGCTTGGTTATCGGCTGCTTGCGTAAAGTCATCTTGTAAGGTTTGGGCTTGTTTGTAAGCTTCAATTGCGTCCTCAAGTTTGCCAGCTTTGGCAAGGGCATTACCGTAGTTGTATAAACCGGTAGCCGACTTATC
Source organism: Pseudoalteromonas sp. FUC4 (assembly GCF_008370255.1). Lineage (GTDB taxonomy): Bacteria > Pseudomonadota > Gammaproteobacteria > Enterobacterales > Alteromonadaceae > Pseudoalteromonas. The sequence goes on from NZ_SEUI01000005.1 coordinate 320,646, forward strand.
ATTACTAAACTCATTAAGTGCAGCATCAAAATTACCTTGCTGGTAAAGCGCCGCGCCTTTTAACTCACTCGATTGTGCCTGTGTAGCTGCATCGTATTCTTTATTATTGTAAGCCTCTAATGCACGTTGATCTGCATTTTGCAAAAGAGTAGGGAGCTCTACGGCATACGCATTTTGCTGAGGTAAAAAGCCAAAAGCTAAAAACGCGCCTAATAAGGCAGCACGTCTAAATAAATACAAACCAAATGGCAGTAATAACAAGAGCCCGTAAATACCTGCATCTATTCGCCAAAGCGCATGGCTTTGTTTTTCGTCTTTCAGTAATTCACTCTGTGCATTTGGGGCAAATGTGTTTATGTCGTTATTGCTAGGTTGGTAACTAGCAAATTTACCGCCGCTGCTTGATGCTAAATTTTTAAGCTGAGAGGCATTAATTGTAGGTACTACAATTTGGCCGTATCTGTCTTTCAAAAAGCCGCCTTCAGGTAACTTAATTGGTGCGCCTTGAGCGGTACCTACACCATATATATTTAATCTATATTGGGTGTTACTGGTAAAGCTACTCACGTCGCTTTGTTCTTGTTGGTCAATACCGTCGGTCACTAAAATAATGTCGCCATCAATATAACCCGCTTGCGTTAATAGCTCTTTGGCCATATCAAGACCCGCTAAAACGTTTGAGCCTTTGTCTGGCATTATTTCTGGGCTTAAGCTTGGAATTAAATTACTGAGTGTTGTGGCATCGTTTGTTAGTGGTGAAATTACATAGGCCGTGCCTGCGTAAGCGACAAGCGCGGTATCGCCTTCTTTAAATAGCTCAATCATATCAAGCGCTTTAAAGCGTGATTGCATTAAACGATTTGGCAAAATATCGGTGCTGTACATTGAGTACGACATATCCATAACAATTACACGGGCACTTTTACTTTGAAATACGGGCACTTGTTTTTTCTCAAAGCTAGGCCCTGCACTAAATAAAATGCCAAGGCTGCAAAATAAAGCAACTAGCCAAAGTGGCTGGCTGGCTTTAGTGTTTGCTTCGCTCATTATAAATTGTGCTAAATGCGGTGCAATTAACTGCTCACTAGTCGTTTTTTTATGCTTAATTAAGGCGACAAAAAATAATGCCACAGCAGGTATGAGTAACCATAAAAGAGCGGGGCGAATAAATTCAAAATCCATTAGTTTGGCTCCTTTAATGTACGCAGTGTACTAAGCATTACTTTTAAGCTAATAAGTAAAATAGCGATAAGTAACGGGTAGTAAAATAATGAGCTTTGTGGGCGAAAAGTTTGTTCATCAGCGCTAATAGGTTCAAGCTTATCAAGCTCTGCGTAAATTTGTTGAAGGCCAGCTACATCTTTGGCTCTAAAGTATAATCCGCCAGTTTGCTCGGCAATCTTTTTAAGTAAGCTTTCATCTAAATTACTACCACTAGAGCCACCCATATTAAAGAGACTAAAGCCGCGCGGATTATCAGAGCCAACACCAATGGTGTACACTTTAATACCTTCTTCGCGGGCTAGCAGTAGGGCATCTTCTGGGTTTAGGTTACCAGCGGTATTTTGTCCGTCGGTTAATAGCACCACAATACGGTTACTTTCATCTTTATTGGCAAAGCGTTTTACCGAAAGACCCAATGCATCACCAATGGCTGTTGCGCGTCCTACTAAACCAATTTGGGCTTCGCTGAGCATTTTACTTACAGTTTTAACGTCGCGCGTGAGCGGGGTTTGTAAAAACGCGGTGTCGCCAAATAATATCAGCCCAAGCCTGTCGCCTTGACGCTGTTCTATAAAATCACTGAGCACGGCTTTTACCATGGTGAGGCGGTCAACATATTGGCCATTGTAAGCCATGTCTTGTTCGGTCATCGAGCCCGATAAATCGACCGCTAACATTATATCGCGCCCTTCATTTGGTAATGAGATTGGCTCATCTAACCATGTTGGATTAGCAGCGGCAATAACAAGTAATAACCAAATTATCCACTCGAGGGCATTTAAACGTCGTGCGTGTGGCTCGATACTTTGGCTGGTTAAATTGTGCTTTGCAAAACTGGGTATACGTAAACGCGTACTGGCATTACTTGCTGCGGGTTTTAATAGTAAAAGTAATAAAGGCAAGGGCAGTAATAAAAATAACCATGGCCAGCTAAATTCAAACATTTACTGACTCCTTTATTTTAAATTGTTTAATACCTTGGCGAAATTTTTCGCACAGTGTCGTATCTTTTTGGTTGGGGTTATACAAGCTTAGTATTTCTTGTTCTGTAAAGCTCAAACCGGTAAGCGTATTAAGTGTGCTGCACCATTTAGAGGTAGATTGCGCAGCAAGGCGCTTGTCGTAATATTCAATCACTAAACGTTTTAAAATAATATGCAGTTGCTGAGGGTTTTGCTCACTTTGGCTCAATTGTATTGCGTAGCGTTTAGGCTTTTTAAATTTATGTTTTTTATAAAATATATAAATAGCTGCGCACAGTGCTAAAAACAGCAGTGCAATAATAACCCACCAAGCAGGGGCGAGTGGCCACCAATTAACTTGGCTTGGCGCTATTATATCGTGCAGGCCATCGAGTGGATTGGTTTGCATGGTTATTTTCTCACTAATTGCAGCTCAAGCGGTGTTGCTGCATTGAATGATATTAAATTAAGACCCGATTTAGTTAAGCGATTAAAGCGCGCGCTAAATGCTTGCTCAGCATTCTTGGCAAAGCGTTCTCTAAAGCTGTTATCCATTAATGGTAGGGCAAAGTCTTGACCATTTGCATTAACGGTAACGGCTTGCTTAAACGCAGGTAACTGATGCTCAAACGGATCGCTTATGTGGCAACCAATCAGCTCGCAGTGACGGCTTAATATTTCAAGTTGCTTAAAGCTGGCATCATCCAGAGCATTAAAATCAGACACTAAATACACTAAGCTGCCTGGTTTTGCTAAATGGTTAAGGCGCTTTAGGTTATCGCTAAAGTTGTTAGTGGCTGTTTTATCGATATTATTAAGCGCTTGCTGGTGGTTGTCGCATAAATTATGGCAAAGCTTAAGCACGGCTTTTTCACGGGCGCTGGGTTTTAGTTCTAAATGCGAGTGCTGATTAAACACAATACCGCCAATTCTATCGCCGCGCTGACACGCCGACCATGCAACAAGAGCGCTTATATGCGCAGCTTGCACCGACTTTAACAGTAACTTTGAGCCAAACAGCATTGAGTTTGAAAAATCAGTAAATACAAACACAGGGCGCTCTTTTTCTTCTTGAAAGAGCTTTGTGTGAGTCTCGCCGGTACGCGCAGTAACTCGCCAATCAATAGAGCGAATATCGTCACCTTGCTGATAATGTCGCACTTCGGCAAATTCCATTCCTCGGCCTTTGTGCGGTGCAAGGTATTGCCCTGTTAAGGTGTTTTTTATTTTTACCTTAGGGGCAAGCTCAAGCAATTGCGCTTTGGCTTTGTAATACATCAGCTCTTTAAGTGCTAAATTAACACCGTTGCTATGACTCTCTTTAAGCCATGCTTGGGGATCTAATTGTTTTTGCATAACTTATGGTACGGCTACAAGTTCAACTATACGGCTTATTACTTGATCTTTAGTAATGCCATCGGCTTGGGCTTCGTAACTTAAAATAATGCGGTGACGCAGTACGTTATGTACAACTGCCTGAATGTCATCAGGTGCTACAAAATCACGACCTTGTAACCATGCATGAGCACGAGCACATTTATCAAGTGCTATTGTTGCACGCGGGCTTGCACCAAATTCAATCCAGCTACCTAGTTGTGCATCTAATTTAGCGCCTTCACGGGTGGCAATAATAAGTTGTACTAAATATTGCTCAAGTGGCTCTGCTAAATAAAGCCCTAGTATTTCTTTTCGCGCTGCGAATAAATCGCTTTGACTAATTTTTTGCAATACCGGCTGTTGCTCGTTAAGTGCTTCGCCGCGTGTTAAACGCAGTATATCAAGCTCATGCTCTGCGCCAGGGTAGTCAATACTTAGGTGCAGTAAAAAGCGATCCAGCTGGGCTTCTGGTAACGGGTAAGTCCCTTCTTGCTCTAACGGGTTTTGCGTTGCCATAACTAAAAACAGTTCGCTAAGCGGATAAGTATTTTTACCCACGGTAACTTGTCGCTCTGCCATGGCTTCTAATAGTGCTGATTGTACTTTGGCTGGTGCACGGTTAATTTCGTCAGCTAAAATTAGGTTGTGAAAAAGAGGGCCTTTTTCAAATACAAACTCGCTAGTTTGTTGGCGGTAAATATCGGTACCTGTTACATCAGCTGGTAATAAATCTGGCGTAAACTGTACGCGCTGAAATGAGCCTTCAATGCCTTTAGCAAGTGCATTAACTGCACGTGTTTTTGCAAGCCCAGGAGGGCCTTCTACTAATAAGTGACCATCAGCTAAAATAGCAATAAGTAGCGCTTGTGTAAGCTCTGGCTGGCCAATGATTTGTGTATCTAAGTACGTTTTTAATTGTGAAAATGCGTTAGCTGCCATAATAAGTGGACTGTCCTCGTAAGCTGGGTTTGTACCTAATAGTGTTAGGTGATAAATACTGACCTATTTATAAGGTTTATAATTAGGTAACTCAAGAGTTAGACTGTATTTTTTAAAATAGTTCGTTATTTTTTAACGATTTTTAGCGTACCACAAAACTTTGTAAATGCGTCTAAAAAAGCCTATTGTGATAGTCGTAATTAAACACTGTTTATATAAATTTGTGTTTATCTATTGGCTTTAGGGCACGGGTTGTTTAGAATCGAGGAAAACAAACAGGTCAGACCTGTCAGCGGGAGAGCATAAATGTCTGAGCAAAACATACTAAAAACACCAAAGGGCGACCGTATTGCTATAGTTAGCGGCTTACGTACACCTTTTGCAAAGCAAGCAACAGCGTTTCACCATGTACCTGCACTTGATATGGGTAAATTGGTGGTTAACGAAATGCTTGAACGATTAAATTTCAATAAGTCAGAAATTGATCAACTTGTATTTGGTCAAGTAGTACAAATGCCAGAAGCGCCAAATATTGCACGTGAAATTGTACTGGGCACAGGTATGCCGGTATCGGTCGATGCATATTCTGTATCGCGCGCATGTGCTACCAGCTTTCAGGCTATTGCTAATGTAGCTGAGTCTATTATGGCGGGATCTGTAAGTGTAGGTATTGCAGGTGGCGCAGATTCGTCATCAGTACTGCCAATTGGCGTTAGTAAAAAGCTAGCAGGCAGCTTAGTTGATTTAAATAAAGCGCGTACGCTTGGTCAACGCTTAAAAATATTTTCAAAACTGCGCTTAAAAGATTTATTACCAGTGCCTCCTGCAGTTGCAGAGTACTCAACAGGCCTTTCAATGGGGCAAACTGCAGAGCAAATGGCTAAAACACATAATATTAGCCGTGAAGATCAAGATGCATTAGCGCATCGTTCTCACTCACTTGCAACGCAAGCATGGGCAGATGGTAAGTTAAAAGATGAAGTAATGACGGCACATTTACCGCCATATAAAAGCTTTATTGAAGAAGATAACAACATTCGTAAAAACTCAACGGTTGAAGGCTACGCCAAGCTTAAACCTGTTTTTGACCGTCAGCACGGTACTGTTACCGCTGCAAATGCAACACCATTAACTGATGGTGCAGCGGCCGTACTTATGATGAACGAAAGCAAAGCAAAAGCACTTGGCTATGAAATACTAGGTTACGTACGTAGCTTTGCATTTTCGGCAATTGGCGTAGAAAAAGACATGTTAATGGGCCCAGCTCATTCAACGCCTATTGCACTAGATAGAGCGGGTATTACGCTTGCTGATTTAGATTTAATTGAAATGCACGAAGCGTTTGCATCGCAAACACTTGCCAATATGAAAATGTTTGCCTCAGACAAATTTGCACAAGAGCATTTAGGTCGCAGCAAAGCAATTGGCGAAATTAACATGGATAAGTTTAACGTTAACGGCGGCTCTTTAGCATATGGTCACCCATTTGCAGCAACAGGTGCTCGCTTAATTACGCAAAGCTTACACGAGCTTAAACGCCGTGGTGGCGGTTTGGCATTAACAACAGCGTGTGCTGCTGGTGGTTTAGGTGCAGCCTTTGTATTGGAGAGCGCGTAATGACTGATTCAGTATTTAATTTAGCGGTAGATGAAAACAAAATTGCCGTAGTAACGATTGATGTGCCAGGGGAGAAAATGAATACCCTGCGCAGTAGTTTTGCCGATGACTTAAAAGCATTATTAGAAGACGCTAAGTCGCAAAATGTAAAAGGCATGGTATTTATAAGCGGAAAAAGCGATAACTTTATCGCTGGCGCCGATGTAAAAATGCTCGATAGCGTTCAAAAGCGTGATGATGCTTTAGCTATTAGCGAACTATGCCATCAAGCATTTTTTGATATGACAAAACTGCCATACACAACAGTAAGTGCGATTCATGGCGCTGCATTAGGTGGTGGTTTAGAGTTTGCGTTAGCGTGTGACTACCGTGTTGGTACCGACAGCGATTTAACAAAAATTGGCTTACCAGAAGTGCAACTTGGTTTACTACCAGGTGGCGGCGGTACGCAGCGCTTAACTAAAATTGTTGGTATTCAAAAAGCACTAGAGTGGATGCTAACAGGTAAGCAAATTCGCCCTAAGCAAGCTAAAAAAGCAGGCGTGCTTGATGACTGTGTACCGCACAGTGTGCTGTTAAAAGTAGCTAAAGAATTTGCGACTAAGAAAAAGCCACAAGCAAAAGAGCCAAAGCTCGACAATATTAGTAAGTTATTAGAGTCAAACCCGTTTGGTCGTAACTTTATCTTTAAAAAAGCCAAAGAAAACGTACTTAAAAAAACGGGCGGGCACTACCCAGCACCACTTGCTATTATTAAAGCAGTGCGAGCTAGTGTAGAGCTTGATGAGCTAAAAGCGTATAAAACAGAAGCTGAAAGCTTTGCAACACTTGTAATGAGTGATGAATCTAAAGCGCTTCGCGGTATTTTCTTTGCAACCACTGAAATGAAAAAAGAGTGGCGCAATGATGACGCACCCGCAATCAGCAAAACGGCTGTTTTAGGTGGTGGGCTAATGGGCGCAGGTATTGCACACGTAAGTGCAGTTAAAGCTAAAGTACCGGTACGTATTAAAGATGTAGCAGAGCAGGGCATTAGTAATGCAATGAGCTACACCTACAAAATTTTAGACAAGCGTCTTAAGCGCCGTATTATGTCTAAAGCCGATATGCAGTTAACAATGAACCGTATTACAGGTACAACAGACTACAGTGGCTTTAAACACATTGATTTAGTAATAGAAGCGGTGTTTGAAGATCTTGCACTTAAGCAAGGTATGGTTGCAGACGTAGAGCAGCAATGCCAAGCAAATACAATTTTTGCAAGTAACACGTCATCATTACCAATTTCGCAAATTGCAGCGCAGGCAGCACGTCCTGAAAATGTAATTGGCTTGCATTACTTTTCACCAGTAGAAAAAATGCCATTAGTGGAAATTATTCCACACGAAGGTACATCTAAAGAGACCATTGCTCGCGTTGTTAACTTTGCACGTAAACAAGGTAAAACGCCAATTGTTGTAAAAGACATGGCAGGTTTTTACGTAAACCGTATTTTAGCGCCTTACTTAAATGAAGCTGCTAATTTAATGCTGGCGGGTGAGCCAATTGAAAAGATTGATGCAGCGCTTGTTGAGTTTGGCTTTCCGGTAGGTCCACTGGCTCTACTTGATGAAGTAGGTATTGATATTGGCTCTAAAATTGCCCCAATTCTTGAAAAAGAATTAGGTGAGCGTTTTAAAGGCCCTGATGCATTTACTCGTATGATTGATTCAAAACGCCTTGGCCGTAAGTCGGGTCGTGGTTTTTATGAGTACGATAAAAAAGGCAAAAAGGTTGATGAGTCAGTTTACGAACTATTGGGTGTTACCCCAGCTCCACGTTTAAACAAAAGCGAAATTGCTAAGCGTTGTGTATCAAAAATGCTTAACGAAGCAGTACGCTGTTTAGATGATGGCATTATTGCCAGCCCACGTGATGGCGACATTGGTGCAATATTTGGTATTGGTTTCCCACCATTTTTAGGTGGCCCGTTTAGCTATATGGATAAATTAGGCGCAAGTAAAATAAGCTCTGATATGTCTACATTGGCTAATAGCGATGCTAACTTTGCACCTTGTGAGTCACTGGTAACAATGGCAAGCTCTGGGGCTAATTTTTATAATACAGCAGCTGTTGAAGTTGTAGCTCCTGAAGTACAAAGCACTGAGGCACAAGAGCAAAGTGTCACTGAGCCTGAAGTTACTAAAGAGATTGAAACAAAAGAATAAAGTTTCTACTGTTTATAAAAACCGCATTTAGATGCGGTTTTTTTATGATTTTTAATATTTAAATGAGGAGCTTAATGACATTATTTACACAAAGATTGAGCATGTACCAAATAGAAGAGTCTGATTGGCCTCTTTTTCTAGCGCTTCATCGCGATCCTCAAGTCCTTAAATATTGTTTTGATATGCCAATGGAGTCACTGGTAAGAAACCGCTTTGAGATACGCTTACCTAAGTGGGATACTAAATCACGCCACCCACTGTGCTTACTCATTATTAATAATAAAACAAAACAACCTGTGGGTGTTACAGGCTTTGCCTATGACGGAGAAACCGCAGAGCTTGGTTATTTATTATTGCCAGAGTATTTTAATAAAGGCTACGCGACAGAATCCCTAAGAGCTGTGATTGATTGGGCTTGGAAAGAATGTGGTATTAGGCAGTTTAAAGCAGTCGTAACGCGTGGCAATATTGGTTCTGAAAAGGTGCTCAGTAAGTGCGGCTTAACCCATACCGATACACTTTTTAAAGTGCATACAATAGGCGAAAAATTATATGACGATTTAATTTATACGCTTAAGGTGTAGGGTTTTAATGGGCTAGTAGCCTAGCCCAAAAAGTGTTTACAAGTGAAGTGAAATAGCTTTGCGGTCTTTTTCTGGCATGTTTTCTACGACTAAATTAAATGAGTTATCAATCATTCTCTCAATTTCACCTTGTGGAATTGTGCCGTCTAAAATTACTGTGTTCCATAAGCGTTTATTCATATGGTAACCAGGGATCACTGCCGGGAAAATATCACGTAATGATATTGCTTCATCAGGATCGCACTTTAAGTTAAGCCACCAAATAACCTCACCATCATCATTAGTTTGACCGTCATTGCCAATAGCAAGAGTCGCAAACATTTTATGATTCACTTTATATACATCAACCTCTTGCGCAAATGGTTTTGTAACCTGAACAAGTGGTTTTTTAACTAAATACTCATGTACTTTTTTTTGGTCCATGATCCATTCCTTGAAGTCATACTCGGTAAAGCTACCATAGCATTATTTTATTATTTTTGTGATACGAAATATTATTTGTACTCATTTTTTCTTCATTAATACACTGAAGTGGTGGAAGTTATCAGTATTGGCAAAAAGAAAAACCCTATAAATACGAAAAGTAACCAAGCTAACGCTATGGAGCTAGACAGTTTTAGGTAGCGATGAATAAGCGATTACAGCGGCGTCACGTTGAGTGAGATTTGGCCTCGTTGTATTGTGGCTATAAAGACGACAATATTCTATGGGATCGCCTTCGTATGTTAGATAATGTTCAGTGGTGAATTGCAGTAACGTCTCTTTCCAGCGCTTTACAATATAGGGGGGTGGGTTTGGTAAAGCATTTAAAATGAGTTTAGATTCTTCAAAATTACTATTAATTGCCACATTAAGCATGTCATCGTTTGCAGCGGCTAGCCAACTAGCGCCATTAGTGCCTACGCAAAGTAATGGCATATAAGGTGCCAACGCTGGGCATACATTGTTTTTGTATATTTCAACTTGCCAGTATGGGCGCGCTATTTTTATAAATTGAGTAAAACTTTCAATTGTCGTAAATTTGGATGTTGCAAGAGGTAGAATTTCAACCCTAGGTTTATTCGCGTTCACCGTATCATTGGCAACATCAATATACCAAGGTCCAAGTATGAGCGCGTTTTGAAAGTACTCCTCTCGTAGTGATCCCCACGCCTTTTTTAAATCAGTACCTTGGTGAATGCATTCTTTTAATAAACTGAGCCCGAGCTTATCAGTGTGTGGTAATTGTGCTTGTAATAATGCAAACATTTCATCGCGAATTTCTCTGCAACGTCCTATCGGATAAGGCTTATTGGCAAAGTAAGGCATTTTAGGTGCAAGTTTTAAATCGACGACTAATCTTAGTTGTGCCAGATCGTTGCAGAGCATTGTTAGCTGTTGTGGTGTGAAGTTATTATCAAGCACGTATATTTCCCAAAATCGTTATTGTAATTTGCTTAACTGGGTTTGTGTATAGGCGTCATTTCTTAGCCACCTTAACATGTTTGGATAATCGTTAGGCTTATCTGGCTGTTCACACATAAAGCATGAATACAAAAGAGGGTAACCAAAACTAGTGCTGTTGGTAAAGGCTTTTGAACTATGGCATTAATGCAGTGTTTAGTTTTTAGGTAAAACAGCGCCTATGGCACGCCTTTATAGTCATGATTTAAGAGTAGGACGTCGGTACTGTATTTAAGTAACAGTCCGCGGCCCATGAGCATCTTCTTGCCGCTATTAATAAGCTGCTTGCGCACTAAAATACTCGCTTTTCACTTGGTAAATCTAAGTTGTTAATAACGGAAAAGGTAACTCTGCATTGGCTTTAATTACATCTTTTATTGAGGGTATTGCAATTTTCAAGGTGCGATAGTGTTAATACTAAGTGCACAAAGTGTGAGTATTTTTCACACATCAAGTAAGTGCTAGCTAAACTGCATTATCTATAAGCAATAAGTAGTGCAGTGTAAAAGAGACGAATGCTTTATCGAGGGCCTTGCCATACCCACTAAGTAATAATTCACTATCTGTTATCAATGGATTTTTATTGTTACATTTAGGTAAATTATTGCTACAATATTATTAAATATGAATATAGTATTAATAATTTAGTTTTGTACGACAATAAAGCTCACAGAAGTGCTTAAATATGAAAGCACATAGTTTACAAGCTGAGTCTTTCTAGTTGCCTTGCAAGGCATATATCCGAGTCGGAGTTAATTTTTTATGCATCACCATTACCATTTTATTGCGGGTTTACCAAGGACAGGCTCAACATTATTGGCTGGTATACTGAGGCAAAACCCCGATTTTCATGCCGACATGTCAACACCTGTAGCTGGTTTTGTTACTAGCTTACTTGAGCAAATGGGAGCGGGAAGTGAGTTTGCTACTAGTATAAGTTCAGCGCAGCGCTTGAATATATGCCGTGGGGTTTGGTCTGGGTATTATCAAGATGTTGAAAAGCCAGTTGTTTTTGATACCAACAGACTGTGGACTGCAAAGCTTAATCTATTAAATACTTTGTTTGGTAATGACTTTAAAGTTATTTGCTTGGTGAGAAACCCTGCTTGGATAATGGATAGTTTTGAGCGTGTTTATAGGCAAAACAGCCTAGAATTTAGCCGCATTTATTCCCCCGCAGCACGACAAAACGTGTATACCCGCTGTGAGCACATTGCGTCTAACCAAGGGCCTTTTGGTAGTGCTTGGGCTGCGCTAAAAGAAGGTTTTTATGGTGAGTTTTCGGATCAGTTACTACTGCTTGATTACGATTTGCTCGTAAGTAAACCTGAAAAGAGTGTGGCTCTAATTTATCAGTTTTTAGGTTTACCGAACTTTGCGCATGACTTTGAAAATGTGACATATAACGCCAGTGAGTTTGATAAAAACTTAGGTGCAGATGGCTTACATACAGTGAAAAATAAAGTGGCCTTTACAGGGCGCAAAACAGTACTCCCCCCAGAATTATTTAAAAAATACAGTGATATGGCTTTTTGGTTAGAACCACAAGGCAGTAACGCAAGTTTAATAACACAAAAAACACCTTAATTTACCAATAATGGTATTAAAAACGTGGTTCTCCATAAATATCTTAAAGGATTTACCCAATGCTGCATTTCTCTTTATCGCCAATTTCAATTTTTGTCGGTTCGGTTTTAGGGCTTACTCAAGCAACAGGGCTTGCGCCTAGTGTAAAAGCACCAACACAATCAGAAGCTAAGCTCAACCTAGTTACGGTGGCAAGTATTAAGTCATTTGAGGCAAAGGCAGATGAGCTTGTATTGACAGCAACACGCAGTACTAAGCACCTAGTAATTATCGATGCTGGAGTACCTGACAAAGCTGTATTTTATAGAGATTTGTATGCAGAAACAGAGATTTTTGAACTCCATGCCGATGAATCAGGCATAAAGCAGCTCGAGGAGTTACTTGGTCGTTATCAGCAATTAGAGAGTGTGAGTATATTTTCTCATGGGCGCAGTGGCGAGCTACAATTAGGTAATAGCCAAATAAATACAACGGTTATTGAAAATAACCCTCAATTTATGACGGTATTTAAGGGGGCTTTAAAATCTGGAGGGGATGTATTTTTTTATGGTTGTGATATTGGTAAAGGATCACAAGGCGACCAATTTTTAACACTATTTAGTCAATCAACGGATCTTGATGTAGCCGCCTCTAACGATTTAACTGGTAATCGCAATAAAGGTGGAGATTGGGATTTAGAAATAGTTAAAGGGGATGTCGATTTTGCTGACAGGCCATTTTCAGAGCATGCTCTGATTGATTTTTCAGAGGTGTTGGCGTTTAGTGGTACGTTGGGATTTGAGAATTTTTCTACAGGGTACGCGAACAGTAAAAGTTATCAAATACCGAGTACCAGTTACAGCATAAAAATCAAGTCAGGAGCGAATGGCAGCAACGATTTATATAATTCTTCACCGGGTTATATTTACGCAGGTACAAGTAGTTCAACGCAGACGTACAGTAAAATATATTTTACAAATAACGAAACGTTTGATTTATCTAGTTTATATGTCTATAACTCAAGTGGTAATAATAGAGTTATACGGCTAACAACGGATAAAGGAGGCGTAGCGGATAGCTTGACTTTACCGAGCCGTAACGGCGAGAATGTAAACGCCTCTGGTGCGTTATTTACAGAAATAAAATGGTTAAAAATAGCTTATTCTGATAACTCTACTCTTAGCTGGTTAAGAATTGACAACCTTGCTATCACTAACTTGTCTTCAACTCCTGTTAATTCAGCTCCCGTTGTTGATTTAAATGGTACGACAGGGAGCTCGCCTGCGTTTTCTGAAGGCCGAGGTGCTGTAAATATTGCGCCCGATGCTACTGTTACTGACTCCGATGGCGACACAATAACAACAATAACCGTCGCATTAACAAACGATCAAGACGGATTGTTTGAAGGTCTTAATGTATCTGCCAGTGCGCAAAATGCACTCGGGGGGATTAGTGGCGCATCTGATATTACCTTACAAGATACAATTTCTATTACAGGTGCAACTGCAACAACGGCTGAAGTTGCCACTTTCCTCAAAGCAATCACGTATAACAATACCAGTTCGTCGCCCAACACAACTTCGCGCGCAGTGTCAGTTGTTATCAATGATGGAACTGAAAACGGTATTAGCCGTACCGCGACAATTTCAGTGGCTAACCTTACATCAGCTATTCCTACAGCGGCGGGTTTTAGTACCTTAGATGGTACAAATTTAAATCCGGCAATTACGTTCAGTAGCGACGACGAAACATTAACGATAACCAATCCATCGCATATTACAGGTTCAGTGGCTGATGGTGGCGCTGGTACAGACACTATTTTCGTTCCGACTGGATCCGATTTAACGGCTTTCACTACATTAACAAGCTTTGAAACATTATCAATGCCAAGCAGCGCTACTTTAACGCTAACTGAAGCGCAGCATGAGCAATTTACGACTATTTATGGGAGCGGGGCTCCTGTCTTTACGATTACAGCAGGCAGTGGGGGCGATGCAAATTTAACGACAAACAACACGATTGCAAAATATGTTTTAAATACACCCATTGCATTAACGGTTATACATAAAGACCAGTCGGTTACAGGCAGTAATTTGGCTGATTCAGTCGATATTTCTAACTTTTCGTACCGAGGAACTCTCGATGGTGGGGATGGCACAGATACACTTACACTAGCTGATGGCGCGAGTTTAGCGGCGGCAACGATTTCGAACTTTGAAACACTTAATTTGAGCGGCGGCGTATCTGTCACGATGAAAGAAGCGCAGCATGATGCGTTTTCTACAATTTCAGGCGCAGGTACAGATCAAATTACCATTTCAGACGCAACTAATGGTTTAATTGCTGCGAATGATATTGAAACGTATGTGCTCGGTAGTGCAAACACAATTACCTTATCAAATGGCTCACAAAATATAACAGGCAGCACGGGCAATGATACGGTAAATATTGCAGGTTTAACGGTTACAGGTACACTCAATGCAAATGGTGGTACCGATACATTAAGCATGGCAACAGGTGCCGACACCACAAGTGCTACAGTGTCTAGTTTTGAAAACTTAACCCTTGCAACAAACTCATCGGTGGCTTTATCTGCAGCGCAAGTGAGTACATTTACAGGCACTATTACAGCGTCTGGCGCTGAAACGATTACGGTTTCGGGTGATGGTAACTTTACAACACTTAGCAATATTGAAACGTTTAACGTTGGTGATGATTCAACAAATACACGAACAATTACGTTAGGTTCTTCGTCTGTCAATGTGACAAGCGCATCAACAACCGATGCAAATACGTTTGATGTCAGTGGATTAACGTTTACTGGAACAATAACAGGTGAAGCAAGCGTTAATGATACGCTATCTATCAGTAATACGGGGGATATTACTGGAGCAACAGTTTCCAATATTGAAAACCTAACACTTAGCAGTGGTGCACGGGTTTCAATGACTCGTTCGCAACACGCCGGTTTTACAGGCACTATATCTGCAATAGGTTCTGAAACAATTGATGTTTATGGCGATGGTGATTTTTCTACTTTCAGTGATGTTGAAACTTACAACGTATTTGATGATTCTTCAAACAGTAGAACAATTACGATTGTCTCAGCGACTCAAAGTATAATAGATAGATCTAGTAACACAGCAATGACCTTCGCACTTGGTGGCGCTGGCTTTAGTGGTTCATTAACCTCAGAGCTAAATGCTGCAGATAAGGTGAGTGTTACTGACGATGCTGACGTGACTTCAGGCTCATTCTTTAATATTGGTACATTAAGCTTAGCCTCTGCAGCAACAGTAGTAATTGATGTTAATAATATTAATGATTTTAATACTGCAATTACAGGCTCTGCTGGCGCTGATACACTAAAACTGATGGATGGTGGTATTTTTAATTTTTCCAGCACCACGGTATCGGGTATTGAAAACCTGGCAATCGGCACTAATAACAACACGACTATCACCTTAACCGATAATTTTAATACTGATGCTGGCGTTGTGTCTTTTTCTAATGTTAGTGGCAGTGCAATTACAGCCGCAGTGACCCTGGATGCAAGTGCATTTAGCGCCGACATTTTAACCATGACCTCATCAGATTTTAATGGTGATGATGTACTTAAAGGTGGCTCTGGCGCCGATACTTTACGCCCAGGCGCTGGTACAGATACGCTAACAGGCAATGCAGGTAATGATAATTTTGTAGGTAGCTCATCACAATTATCAGGGGATACAATTACCGATTTAGCCGTAGGTGATCGCATTACAATTACTGGTATCACAGGGCTTTCAGCCAGTAACGTGCGTTTTAATGGCACAAGTACATTAGAAGTAGATACCAACGCCACTGATTTTAATATTTCTGAACTTACTCTTTCACTTACTAATGCGCCTGGCAATGATTTGGCCTTTACGGTTGCTGATAGTGGCTCAGATACACTTATTACATTTAGTTCGGCAAACTCTGCGCCTACGTTTAGTTCGCTTAATGGTGGTGCTACATATATTGAAAATGGTATTGCCGTTATATTAGATAGCGATATTACAATTGCTGATGAAGAACTTGATGCGCTTAATGGCAACATTGGAGATTACAATAACGCCAGTTTAACGATTAACCGAAACGGTGGGGCATCAACACAAGATGTATTTGGTAATATTGGGTTTTTAGGAGTATTGACCGAGGGTAATACATTTAGTTATAACGGGAATGATGTGGGTATTGTTACTGTAAATTCCTCAGGAACGTTAACACTTACATTTAATAGCAACGCTAACTCTGCGATAGTTGATTCTGTTGCACAATCAATCACCTACCTTAATGATTCGGATGATATTCCTAGTTCTGCTGTATTTAATTATACGTTTAACGATGGTGTTCTAGACAGTGTTGGTACAAATCAGGCAACGGTCAATCTTACTAAGGTTAACGATGCGCCAACAGTGACGGCTATCGGGGCTAACCCAACATTTACAGAAAATGGCTCACAAGTTGGTATTTTCTCTTCAGCCTCTATTAATGCTGTTGAAAGTGGACAAAATATTGAGCAAATATTACTGACGGTAAGTAATGTAAAAGATATTGGCAATGAGTTCCTTCAATTTGGCACTGATGTTATTAGGTTAGAAAATAATGCATCCGGTACATATTCGGGGTCAGTGAATTTTAGCTATGTTGTCACTCTTAGTGGTTCAAAGGCAACGGTAACGATTGTAGCCTCAGACACCGCGACCGTATGGCAGAACTATGTTCCTTTCTTAGTTTATAAAAATACGAGTGAATCACCGACAGAAGGAGATAGAGTTGTAACGCTAACGTCTATAAAAGATAGCGGTGGTACATCTAATGGTGGTGTTGATAGATCTACGGGTAGCTTTGGTTCTTCTACGGTTAAAGTAGTGGGTGTAAATGATGATCCAACAGACATTACTTTATCGGCAACAAACATCAATCAATCTTTAGTGTCTTTGGGCGCTGATGTTGGGACTTTAAGTACAACGGATCTTGATGATAGTACGCATACTTATACATTGGTAGCTCCTAGTTCATCAGCCAGTGGTTCGTGTTCATCAAATAGTGGTAACAGTAGCTTTCAAATTAATGGGAGCGTGCTAGAAACTCAAGCCGCCATTTCAGCAGGCACCTACATAGTATGTGTGCAAGCGGATGATGCTTCGTCATCGTTTAAAAAATCATTCACTGTAACGGTGACTGATAATATTGCACCGACAGGGCATAGCGTTTTAATAACTCAAGATACGATTACTCGAGATAATGAAGCCGCGTTAGGTTTTACTCTAAATGGGCTTGAAAGCAGCGGTTCATTTACTTACAAAGTGACTGATGGCTCAAATGAAATTATAGGTGATTCTAGAGCAATAACGGGAGCTTCAGCTCAGGTTACGGGTGTTAATGTAACCACTTTAAATGAAGGTACACTTACACTTTCGGTGACAGTATCAGATGCCGCTGGGAATGAAGCCAGCGATGTAACGGCAACAATTGTTAAAAGCTACAACATTAAACCTGTACTATCAGGTACGCCATTGGCGACAATAGATGAAGATTCTCAATACAGCTTTACCGCAACGCTCACTGATCCGGATACAAGCGACATGCATACGTTTAGTATTACTAATAAGCCAAGTTGGGCAACATTTGATACGGCCACAGGTTTACTGTCAGGAACACCCACCGATCAAGATGTAGGTACCTCAGCGAATGTCAGTATAAAGGTATCCGATGGTACTGAAGATAGCGCAGCAATGATATTTGATATTGAAGTAAAAAATACCAATGATGCGCCTGTAGGTCAAAACTTTGCATTTAGTTTAGATGAAGGGGCATTATTTGCAGCCATCTCTGTTAATGGTGTATTAAGCAATGCCACTGATGATGACCTTGATAGCGGTGATACATTCACTGCAGTGAAAGTGACAAACCCGTCATCGGGCACGGTTACGCTTAATAGCGACGGTAGCTTTAGTTATCAACATGATGGCAGTGAAAACACGTCTGATAGTTTCACCTACCAGGTAGAAGATGCCGCAGGAGACAAGTCAGCAGTTCAGACGGTAAGCTTTACTGTTACGCCAGTAGAAGATGCGCCTATTGTGGTTGCCGACTCTATAACAACTGATGAAGATACTCCTGTTACTTTTAGTGTTGTTAGTAATGACAGTGACGCTGAAGATAATATGGTTGTATCTTCTGCTGCGATAGTGGAGGCACCGACTAAAGGGCAAGCTGGTATTGCAAATGGAATCGTAACTTATACACCATTGAGTAATGTATCTGGTACAGATTCATTTACATATACAGTAAAAGACAGCACGGGTTTAATATCTGAAAAAGCGACTGTATCGATTACTATAACCCCAGTGAATGATGCGCCGATTGCTATTAACTTTAATGAGATGGTCGATGAAGATACACCAACTTCTGCACTTTCAATTAGAAGCAACGCTACCGATATAGAAGATACTATTCCAACGGGTGATATTAGTGTTGTAGCACAGCCATCCAAAGGGTCAGTGAGTGTTGATCAAAATGACGGTACTTTAATTTATACACCTACAGGCAATGAAAACGGAAGCGATACATTTACCTATACGATAGCCGACAGCAATGGTTTGGCATCAAATACAGCCTCTGTGACGGTAAATATAGGTGCGGTGAATGACCGTCCGGTTGTCGTTAATGATGCAGTGACGACCGATGAAGATACTGCAACCAGTGTGGCTATTTTAGCGAATGATTCAGATGTAGAAGACCAAGGTTTTAATGGCGCAAATGTGCTGTTAGAAAATAAAGGCGATGGTGCAGGTGAATATGATTTTGCCAGCGTAAGCGTGAACCTTGATGGTAGTTTAGCAATTATCCCTAAAGTAAATATAAATGGGGTTCACAGTTTTACTTACACCGTTACTGACAGTGAAGGACTTACTTCGCTGCCGGCCACAGTTACACTGAGTATTACGGCAATAAATGATGCCCCAGTTGCCGTTGATAACACTGCACAGTTACAAGAAGAAGGGCAGTTTGAGGTCAATGTTCTGGGTAATGATAGTGATGTTGATATTGGTGATAGCCTTAACGCGAGCTCTGTAACGATTGTTACTAACCCTGCAAATGGATCCGTGAGCGTATCAGTAACTGGTGCAATTGTTTACACGCCTCAAGCGAACTTTTTTGGCGATGATAGCTTTACCTATACGGTTGAAGATAGCAACGCAGCTGTATCAAATATAGCGACAGTGACTATGAGTGTCGCTCCCGTGAATGATAAACCGATTGCCGTTGCGCAATCGCAATCACTGGATGAAGATGGCTCAATACTACTAACGTTAGTTGCAACAGATATAGATCAAGACACATTAAGTTACCGGATAGTCAATGCGCCAAGCAAAGGAACTTTGGTACAGCAAAGTAACGATAGTTGGCTTTATACGACGAATGAAAACATTAATGGTACAGACAGCTTTACGTTTGTGGCCAACGATGGTGAAATTGATTCTGATGAAGCCACTGTATCGTTAATTATCAATGCAATTAATGATGCGCCTACGGTCGCTGGGCAAGTACTTTCAACAAATGAAGATACAGCGCTAACGGTTACTCTATCGGGTAATGATATTGAAGAGCAGTCTCTAAGCTATCGAGTGGTAACTGAGCCTGCTAATGGCAGTACGACCTTAACCGGTAACATACTTATTTATACACCAAACAGTAACTTTAATGGCAGTGACTCTGTGAGCATTGTGGCTAATGATGGTGAGCTTGATTCAGAGTTTGCACGTATTTCGATTACGGTCGACAGTGTTAATGATGCACCGTTGATAAGTGGGATACCTGCGGTATCAGTGAACGAAGACAGTGAGTATTTATTTATCCCGATAGCAAGCGATACGGATAATGATACGCTGATATTTAGTATTAGTAATAAACCTAGTTGGGCGAGCTTTAATAGCGAAACCGGAAAATTAAGTGGTACGCCATTAAATGCGCAGGTAGGTAGCTACAGTAACATCGTTATAAGTGTTAATGATGCAACAGTGACTCAAAGTTTAGCGCCATTTAATATTACGGTTATTAATACTAATGACGCACCAACAATCACGGGTACGCCGACAGCACAGGTTAATGAAGAAGAGTCGTACAGCTTTACACCAAGTGCACAAGATATGGATGGGGATTCATTAACCTTCAGTATCAGTAATAAGCCAAGTTGGGCTAGCTTTAATAGCGCAACAGGGCAACTTAGTGGCACACCAGTAAGAGAAAATGCAGGTCAATTTACTAATATTGTTATTGCAGTGACTGATGGACAACTTGAAGCACGCTTACCTGCATTTACAGTAACAGTAAATAACACAAATAAAGCCCCAGTGTCGCAAAGTATGATGTTAGATGTTCTTGAAGACGCTTCCATTACTTTTGCTCCAGATGTCTCAGATCTTGATGACGATATACTTACGCTAACAGCCATATCGCAGCCTCAATTTGGTACTTTAAGTAAGCAAGGCAATGTGTTTACGTACTCACCAAATGCGAATTACTTTGGTATTGACACTTTTACGTACATTGTAAGCGATGGTACAGAACAATCTGCAATCGCTACGGTAAGCTTGAATGTTGTTTCAGTGAATGACAGACCGGTTGCGAATCCTGATGTATTCTCAATAGATATAAATGAGGAAAACACGTATTTATTGGATGTATTAGCCAATGATACCGATGCTGATGAACAACCATTGAGTATTATCGGTGCAAGCGCGAGCGTGGGTAGTGTAACAATTGAAAATGGTGTGATTGCATATAAATCGCAAGCGAGTACACAAGGGATTATTCAGATTAGTTACCTAATTGAAGATCCAGATAAAGCAAGAAGTAGAACGACTGCTAAATTAACGTTGAATAAACAAACAGATGATGTGCCAACGATTGAAACACCGGTTGATTTGGATATTAATGCTAAAGGATTGTTCACTAAGGTGGATTTAGGTGTACCGCTTGCTACTGACAATCAAGGTAACCGATTGGCAGTATCACTCGTTGATTCAACGTCACTGTTTACTCCTGGAAGTCATTTGGTGTATTGGCAGGCTTTTGACAGTAATGGGCTTGAAGCAATTGCTACACAGAGCATTAATGTTAATCCGCTTATTTCTTTAAGTAAAGATAGCCAAGTAGCAGAGGATCAAACATATCGCTTTAATGTATTTTTAAATGGCGAGTCACCGACCTATCCAGTAACAATTCCTTATACTGTTTCAGGTACGGCCAACAGTGCTGACCACGATTTAACATCAAGTGAATTAGTTATTGAAAGCGGCGTCCAGGGGCAAGTAAGCTTTACTGTTTTTGCTGACTCAGAGATTGAAGGCAACGAAACAATTATTGTTTCATTAGCGAATACGTTAAATCTGGGTGCGAGATCAACGGTTAATATTACGATTGTTGAAGATAATGTAGCACCTACAATCTCTACATCGATTAAGCAAAATGAGGAAGCTAGATCGCTTGTCGCGATAGGCGAGGAGTTAGTCACTATTACTGGGGTCGCAGAGGATATAAACCCAAGTGATAACGTAACACTAAATTGGTTATCACAAGATGATCAGTTAACTAATACCAGTACAAATGAGGGGGAATTTGTTTTTTCAACGCAATCACTTGCTCCGGGTATTTATAAAGTGTCAGTGACGGCTGAAGATGACGGTGAACCAAACTTATCAACAACAAAAGAAATCTATGTTGAAGTAGTACAGTCTCTTGATACCCTCGATTCGGGTGATTCTGATGGCGATCTAATACCGGATGATCAAGAAGGCTTTACCGATACTGATAATGACGGCATACCAGATTACCTAGATGCTATTAGTCAATGTAATGTGGTACAAGGTCAAGTCAAAGACAGTGACAAGTTTTTAGTTGAAGGCGAGCCAGGTGTCTGTGTTAGAAAGGGCGTGACTGTTGTACAAAATGTGACAGGAGGGGTTCAATTATTAGAGAGTGAATTACCAGCCGACGCTAACGCATTAAATATTGGTGGAGTATTTGACTTTATTGCGACAGGGCTTCCAAACCCTGGAGATACCTACAGTATTGTATTTCCACAAAGAAAGCCAATCTCACAAAATTCAACTTATAGAAAGTTTAAAGAAGGCCAATGGGTTGATTTTGTATCTACAGCACAGGACCAAATATTATCTGCTGCGGGTGAACCAGGTTATTGCCCACCACCAAGAAGTAGTGAATGGACGCAAGGCCTAGCGGAAGGCGCATGGTGTGTGCAACTACAAATTGTTGACGGTGGTCCAAATGATGATGATGGAAAAGCAAATGGCTCTATTGTAGATCCTGGCGGTGTTGCTGTTGTGCGAACAACGAATGAATTACCACAAGCAAATCAAGATGAAGTAACGATAGGTGCAGGTGAATCTATTACTATTGATGTGCTAGAAAATGACACAGACATAGATGGAGATGCATTAACACTGACGGGTGCTACGGTTGATTTTGGGCAAGTGAGTATTATTGATAATCAGATACTTTATATTCCGCCTACATCATTTATCGGTATTGCGACCATTGAATACAGCATTACTGATGGGCAAGGAGGAACATCGAACAATAATGCCAAGGTTAACTTGGTGGCAAATAATGCACCAACAGCAATATTTGATACAGCCAGCACCACCGATCGCGTATCAATAGAAATTGATGTACTTGGTAATGATACTGATATTGATATGGATGAATTATTTATTATTAGTGCAGCGGCAACTTATGGCACTGTATCAATTAATATTAATGGCACTTTACAATACATGCCAAAGGTAGGTTTTGAAGGTGTTGATACTGTCGACTATACAATTAAAGACAGTAAAGGAGCTAAATCTTCGGCACAAGTTGAAGTTACCGTTAGTGCAGTAAAATCAGTTTCTATTAGTAATAAGTCATCAGGAGGAAGTATGGGAGGCGTTGGGTTGTTGCTGATTTCAATGTTGGTATTTAGCCGTCGAAAGTCATTGTTTCCAAGTTTTGCGATAATTACTACAAGTTGCTTAATAAGTGGCAGTGCACTCGCTGATGCATGGTCTTTTGAGGGAACTGTAGGTCAAGCTAAAGCTAAGCATTCTTTGGCAATAACGGACAGTGATGTTAAGACCATTTCAGTTGATGATAAAGATACTAGTTGGTCTGTGGGCGCTTACTATGAGCTAGCTCCTAATTGGGAAGTTGCAATACGGTATATTGATTTAGGGCAAGGACGTGTTGAATTAACAGCGGATACAACAGCACCAAATGACCTTCATAATGACTACGCGCGTTATGCTCCAATCTTACCAAAAGGTGTTGCCACGGAAGTCGGTTATTTATTTATGCCTGCTGAATCATTTAGTACTAAGTTGTTTTTGGGGGCTTATCGCCATCAATATAAAATACAAAGTGATATAACCGATGGTGCAACGCTAGAGTCTAAAAAGCATACGACCAAGCTTTATGCGGGTGGTTCAGTTGGGTATTCGATTTATAAAAATACCGAGTTACTACTCAAGTATAGCTACTATAAAGTGTCAAAAAACGATGTAAGTGAGCTATCTGCTGGCGTTAAAGTCCGCTTTTAAAGTCACTCTTAATAAATCAGCGCGCCATTAAGGGGCGCTGATTTTAAGTATTATTCAAAAAGTATCACTAAGTTGTTTTGTTTCTATTGAAGAATCCTGAGTTCGTGGTATGTTTCTCGCAATCAAAAAAATAATAGGAATTCACACATGCCAAAGGCGAGTGATGTTAAAAAAGGTACTGCTATTGACTTCAATGGCCGCGTTTTAGTTGTAAAAGATATTGTGCGTTCTGTGCCGCAAGGTCGTGCTGGTGGTAGTTTATACCGTATGCGTTTATACGATGTGGTAACCGGTGGTAAAGTTGACGAAACATTCAAAGACAGTGACATGCTAACGCTGGCTGATTTAACACGCCGTGAAGTAATGCTATCGTACATTGATGGCGACGAGTATGTGTTCATGGATAATGAAGATTACACGCCTTACAACTTAAACAAAGATGCTATTAGCGAAGAAATTTTATTTGTTAATGAAGAAACGCAAGGCGTACACGTAATTGTTATTGATGGCGCGCCAGTAGGGCTTGATTTACCTTCAAGTGTTGAACTTGTTGTTGAAGAAACAGACCCATCTATTAAAGGTGCATCTGCAAGTGCGCGTTCAAAACCTGCACGTATGTCTACTGGTTTAAATATTTCTGTGCCAGAGCATATTTCAACAGGTGACCGTATCCGTATTAATACTGTTGAACACAAATTTATGGGTCGTGCTGAAAAGTAACCCTTAAATTATAATTTTAAAAGCCGAATCTGTATTTAACAGCTTCGGCTTTTTTGCGCGCAGGGATTTGTTGCTTTAAATTTAATCACGTTAGCGTTAAAATAATCGCCGTATTTTTGAGCAACTTTAAGGCGTGATTTTGTTTATAGTTTTACTAAGCAGTGCTTTTATAGCTTTAATGTATTTAGAAGCTATTAAAAAAGGCATGCCAATTAAGCGATGGCTTATTTTAGGCGGTTTACTTGGGCCTGTGGCTTGGTGCTTGTTTAATCTACATTATCGCCGTGCATTAGTAAAAAATGTAGGTATAAACGCATGTATATGGCGCCCCTAATTTATTGACGCCACTTTTTTATTTGCTCTAATTAAGCTTGGTGCTGCTTTAGTTTGTTGCTGCTTTAAAAATTCAGTAAATTCACTTTTTGATAATGGTTTAGAATAGTAATAACCTTGTACTGTTTCGCAATTAAGCTTTTTTAGTATATCAATTTGATGAGCTTGTTCTACACCTTCAGCAACTACATGTAAATCAAGGTTATGCGCAATAGTGACTATTGAGTCGACCATATTACGGCCACGTTCGTTGGTCATGTCATCTATAAATGCTTTATCTACTTTAAGTGTATTAAGCGGAAATTGCTTTAAATACGCTAAGGAAGAATAGCCCGTACCAAAGTCATCCATTGCCAAATGAATACCTCGGGCACTTAACGAGCGCATAATAGCAATGGCTTCTTTTGGGTCGTCCATTACGGTACCTTCTGTTATTTCAAGTTCTAAAAAGTACGAAGGTAATTCGTTTTTTTGCAAAATAACATCAATACGTGAGGTTAAATCGGGAAGGCTAAATTGCTTTGCTGATAAGTTAACGGCTACTCGACCGCTAAATAAACCGCTATCTAGCCATTCTTTTACGTCTCGGCAGGCTTTGTTTAATACCACTTCACCAATTTCAATTATTTGGCCTGTTTCCTCGGCAATGGGTATAAATACGCCTGGGCTAATAATACCTTTTTTAGGCGTAATAAAGCGCACTAACGCTTCCATGCCGATTAGCTTACCAGTGCGAATATTCATTTTTGGTTGGTAGTACACTTCAAAATGATCTTCTTTTAAGCCAAAGCGCATAAGGTTTTCTATTTGAAGGCGTTTTACTGCTTGGCGGTTCATTGTGTCGTTAAAAAATAGGTAACTATTACCTTTCTTTTTAGCATGATACATCGCGGTATCTGCATTTTTTAATAAAAGCTCTGGCGTATTGCCATCTTCGGGGAATAACACGATACCTACGCTTGAGGTAATCGCCAGTTCGTGGCCTGCCATCTTAAATGGTGTAGCAATGGCTGCTAAAAACTGCTTAGCCATGCGTGTAATTACATGTATGTCGTTAGTGTCAGACATTACCAGCGCAAACTCATCGCCGCCTAAACGATAAAATACATCATTTTCGCGGGTTAATTTATTTAAGCGCATTGCTAGTTTAGCTAATAAGCTGTCACCTAGCTGATGCCCTAACGAGTCATTTATTTTTTTAAAGTTATCTAAGTCGAACACAAGCAAGGCGTGGTGCGAGTTGAGTTTTACTAGTTTATGTAAATCGGTAAAAAATAAATTTCGGTTAGGAAGACTCGTTGTACGATCTCGGTTTGATAGGTTATGCAGCTGCGATTCGGCTTTTTTACGCTCTGTTAAATCGGAATAAACCACTACATAGTTGGTTATTTGATTTTGATCGTTTTTAATTTCATCTATCGAAATTTCTATAGGTAATAAAACGCGTTCACTATTACGAAGCTTCACTTCTTGTTGAATATGTTCGCGCTCTTTTACTATTTCAATAATTTTGTTTGTATAGCTTGGCTCATACCCAGATAGGTTGAAATCTTTTCCTAGGTATTGTTCGCGTACGCCACCAAATAAGGTTAAAAAGCTGGGGTTTATATCAACCAGTTTAAAGTTTTTATCATAAATTGCTAAGGCGTCAGTGAGCGACTCAACACATTTTGCAAAAAGGTTTAAGCGCTCTTCAGTTGATTTTAACTGTGATATATCGCGAACGGTACCTGTCATTCTAAGAGGTGATAAGTTAGCGTCTTTTTCAATTATTTTTCCGCGATCGAGCACCCAGTGCCAACGACCAAATGTATCTTTGATTCGGTAAGTAGCTTCAAAAAAAGCAGACTGCTCTGCAAAATGCACTTTTAATAAGTGTTCAACGTTATTAATATCGTGAGGGTGAATCAGACCCTTGTTTGGTGGAAACCCCATTAAAGTCGTGGCGTCCATTAAGTATTTATCGTTAATACGAATGACTTCGCCTGTTTTTATGTTCCAATCCCATAGGGTATCACCGCTACCTTCAACGGTGCTTTTTAAGCGTTTTTCAGAAAGGCGGAGCTGACGGCGCGAACGCCTAAGTTTGTGGATTACAAATAACAGGTAGGGCAAAGCAAGCGCTATAATGGCACTTGCAAGTATGAGTATATTGTCGGAGTTGTAATTAAGTGATGACTCAAAGGCAAATAGCTCAAATGAGTAAGCAAGTACTACAAGCATGTTTAGCTTTATTATTATTTTTATCATTTTTGATTACTTCTAATTTACAAATGATAATTTAAAACAAGCTAAACCTAGTGTCAAAGAGATTGAGAGTAAACGGGCATATTTTGAGATTTATTGACTTTTGCCGAGCTTAAAAGCTCATATCTTGGTCTATTATCATCAAATAGGCTTAGTGCATAAATTTTAATTTCTTTTAGTGTTAGTGCGTTTAGTGCATCTAAAAGTCGCTGTTGCATATGAAATTCATGATCTCTGTTACCAATAGCAAGCCATAACCGTTGTGAGCGCAGGCGCAGATTTTTATCTTTTTCTGCAATATGCGTACTTAGGCCATGCTTTTGCTGTTGCCAATCGTTTTCATCAAGCACATCAATATTATCAAGGTAATTTTTAATAAAGTGGTTGTGGCGGTGCAATAGTGTTTTTGCATCGAACTTAGGTGACTGCACGTAAAAGGCGATGCCAGCACGTGTATTAAAAGGCGCATAACCTGCGCCAACCAAATAACCTAGCTGTTGTGTAGTGCGTAATTCATTAAAATAATCTTGATTAATTAAATGATTAAGCGCCATCATTTTTACTTTTTCAGCTACGCAATCCGTTTGTGCTTGATAGTAAATAACCATTGCATGGTCGCTACAAGGAAGTTCTAACTCATAGCGAGTTACTTTTTTAATTTCAAAAAGAGGGCGTCTTAAGTCTTCAATTATAGCTGCGCTTTTTAAATGATCAGCGACTTTTTTTTGAAAGGCTATTGCATCACTTTGCTGCCAATTACCATGCAAAAACGACTCAACGTGAAGCGCTTTAAAAAAGTCATTTCTGAATTCATTAAATTGTTGAAAGCAGGTGTTTTTTAACGCTGTTGCAAGTTCCCCAGGTTGTGGGTTCCAAGGCATTATTTTTGCGCCTAAAATGCTAAATAGCTTACTGACTGGTTTGTTTTGGTTGCTATTGCGCCAATGCCTTACAAGTTGCTTTTTATACTCGGCAAAGCGCTTTGCACAAATTTCTACATTAAATAAAGCATCTATTAATTGATCAACAAGTTCTAACTGGCTAGATGAAAGCCCAGCGGTATGTAAAGTTAACCCACCTTGATGTGAGGTTAAGTGGTAGCTGAGCCCTGCAAGCTCCGCAGGATAAAATTGTTCGCCCACGCTATCCATAAATAAATCAGTAAATAAGCGGGTGAGTGCCATATGTTTTACGTCTTTTACGGCTAAATCAGAATCCATGGCCAAATAAAAATGCCCTTTAGCTACGCGAAAAGTGTTGTCTTGTTTAAACCAAAAATCAAAACCGGGCTCTTTTACTAATAACTCGGGTTTTGTTTGTGGTTTTATGACATCAAATAGCACCACTTCTTTTGTTAAATAGGGATTAGCGGTAGGAAGCAGCATTTCGCTCAGCGGCTTATTTATCTCGCTAAGGGCATCAAGCCAGCTAGGTGAAACATGCTCTACTTTATATGGCGTGTTGTACCAAGCCGTTTTATGTTCAGGCTCTACATCAGGGTGTATAAGTACAATGCGCATATTATGAGGTGTTAACCATTGCATGGCCATTTCATGAGTCGCTTTTTTAAAGCCCTCCATTAAATAGTCGCCTTGCAGGTAGTTTACTTCGTCATAGTGCTGCATATTAATGCTTAAGTTACTAACCCAATCAATTAAGCGCGATTTTTCTTGGTTATCAAATGCTATTTGTAATAGATTTTTTTTATCTTGATATAGGCGCGGTAATCGCTCGGTGTTGGCATTAATTAAGCAAATGTATTCAAACACCATTTCAATAATATCTTCGAAGTATTCAATGCCTTCATCGGTAAGCGCTAAGCTAATATTAAAATCTTTGAAGTTGCTGCCATTAATACCGCCACCAGCAGAAAGTGCATTGATCCAGCCTTGTTCTTTTAAAATAGAATAAAGCGAACCGGCGCCTTCATAGCCAAGTAAATGAGCTATAAAACTCACCGTTTTGTGACGATAGAAGTCATCAATATTAGGCATTGCAAAGCTAATAATAAGTTTTTGCATATGCTTATGCGGCTCAATATGAAGTATTTTTCCTATGTCTTGCTTGCGATAAAGTGGCTCACTAATCTCTGGCTTTTTAAGGTTTTTGTTGCCGTTAATTGCGCTAAAGTAAGTGTGCGTCCAACTTTGCAGAGTATCTAGCTCTTCATTAGCGCATATAACCAACGTCATCCATTGAGCTTGGTAGTAGTTATTAAAAAAATCACGTAGCTCGTCGCTTATACAGCGCTCTCTGTCAGCTAGAGTTTGTAGGTTACCCACAGAAAATTTAGCAAATGGATGAGCAGGGTTTACTGTTTCTTTATGGGCCTGATAAATACGGCGACCATCGTCTTTTATTTTTAGTTTAAACTCGGCTTCAATTGCGTTTCGTTCTTTTTCTGTTTCGGCTGAATTTAAAAGAGGCGCAATAAAAAAACGGCTAAATTGGGTAAGCGCCTGTTCAAATTCTTGGTTATTAATATCAAAAAAGTAACAGGTATGCTCAGTACCAGTCCACGCATTGGTGTTCCCGCCAGCTTGCGAAACAAAATTATTAAAACTGCCTGAATCTGGGTATTGGTCTGTGCCTAAAAAAAGCATGTGCTCTAAAAAGTGTGCGAGGCCTTGCCTGTCAAGAGGGTCGTCAAAATGTCCGGCGTTAACTGCCATTGATGCTGCCGCTTTTGTAGAATCTTTATCTTGCACTAATAGTACTTTTAGACCATTGTCCAGTGTAAAGGCACGGTATGCTCTGTTATCATTGCGGCTGATATTCAAATGATGCTCCTGAAACTAAACGTTTACTTGTTAACAACAGATGATGGCTTCAGGAAAGCGAAATATAGCTTGAAAATTTACCTGAGTCTCATGAAAGAACTATTTTAGAAATAAATAGGTTTATGTTGTCAATATAGCTGACAAACGGGCAAACTGGCTACTGTTTTATATTCTTTAATTGGTTGATTTTTTATGAAAACAATCCTAATAATGCGCCACGGCGAAGCAACACCAATGCAGGCTGATGATGCAGGTAGAAATTTAACCCAAGCAGGGCATAATGAAGCTGAAAAAATGGGTCTTTGGCTCAATAAAACACATCACCCGGATGCACTATTAGTTAGTCCTTACATTCGAGCGCAGCAAACGGCGGCAGGTGTTGCTAAAAATAACGAATTTAAATTTAGCGAAACCACGTCTGATATAATCCCTGAGGGCAAGCCTCAAATTGCCGCTGATTACATCGAAACACTCATAGCTACTCACCCCCAATGTAATACGTGGCTCATTGTAGCCCATATGCCTATTGTCAGTTATTTAGTGGATCAATTAAGCCCTGGCAACATGCCAATTTTTAATACGGGTGCCGTTGCTGTTATTAATTACGATGAACAAACCCAGCGTAGTAGTTATTTAAGTATAAATGCCCCAGAAAACGTTTAAATATAAATAATTGAGTAAATTAAAATGACGATAGAACGCTTACAAACAGGTGCGCGCATGAGCCGCATAGTAAAACACAATGGTACTGTGTATTTATGTGGGCAAGTATGCGCCGACGCACAAAAAGATATCAAAGAACAAACTCAAACCATGCTTGATAAAGTTGAGGCATTGCTTGATGAAGCGGGAAGTTCAAAAGAACATATGCTTAGCGCGACTATTTATGTGAAGAGCATGGAATACTTTGCTGATATGAATACAGTATGGGATGCGTGGGTAACCGAGGGTTATGCACCAGCACGTGCCTGCGTAGAAGCTAAAATGGCACGTGATGCACTACTCGTCGAAATATCTGTTGTAGCGGCCTTAAAGTAATTTGATTAAACAATTATATAGCTCATGGCAGTTTTGTTAGTTATATAGTTGTTTAAAGCAAAATAGCCAACCAAAAGCTAAAACTCAACATACACAATATAGTAGAAAGTACCACCGTTCCTGCAAGCGTTGCTTGATGCTGTTTTAACTGACACGCAATTAAGTAAGCATTTACCCCTACAGGTGATGCACTCAATAGAACTAGCACATTTCTTATTTGCTCATCTAGCTCAAACACATAAGTTGCTGCAACAAATACCCCAGCCGGTAATATAATAATTTTTAATAATGAAGACATAAGCGCGGGCTGCCAGTTTGCCGCTATTTTATAAAATACTAAGTTTGCCCCAAGTACGAATAAAGCACACACAATAGCGGGTTTGGCGAGTAAATCTATACTGCTTACTAAATTATCGTATAGAGTTAGCCCCGATACATTAATGATCAACCCACAACCAATACTCAGTACGATAGGGTTTAACAGCATGCTCTTGCCAAAGTTGTACCATGAGAAGTTTTCAGCATTTCCTTTTGCCCCAATTAAAAAGGTGAGGGCAAATAGCAATGTGCTATGAAAGGTGATGATCATAAATGCAATAGCAATCATCTCTTTACCCAGTGACGCTATAACAATTGGGATACCTACCAAAACCATATTTGAATAACTTCCTGCCAAACCAAATACGCTGTGTTGTTGATAATTTATGGCTTTATTATTAGAACATGGCTTATTTAAGTAAAAGCGGTCTATTAAAATGCCTAATCCAAACACACATAAAACCGGTATGTAAAAACTCATAAATGCAAAAAGGCTGATGCTTTGCTGCAGGTTTATTTGCGACATATTTAACACTAAAAAGGCCGGTAAACTCACATAAAAAGTAAATTTACTTAGACCCGCAATGTGTTGTTCGTTAAAAAATTTTAACTTACAACAGCTATAACCAAGCGCAACAATAAAAATGAGCGGAAAAATAATTGAAAAAATATGCACGTAGTTACATCCTAGTAATAGCTAAAGTTAGCGTCTAAATTCATCACTTTGCGGTAAATTAATTAGTATGAGTACAGCACCTCTACCACCATATTCGAGAGGGGCTTGGTGCATCGCTATTACGTCAGGGTGCTGTACTAAGTACTGAGGCACTTTGTGCTTTAGTACGCCGCCACCAATACCGTGCACTACACATGCACAATAATAATGCTGCTTTTTACATTCGTGAATGAGTCCAGCGAGTTCATCTTTAGCAAGTTCTTTATTTAAGCCATGTAAATCTAGCGTCAAATCGGGTGCAAAGTCACCACGGCGAAGCTGTTTAGCTAGGAAAGTATCTTGGCCAGGTTTTACATATTTAACCGTGCCGTGGGTGTCTATATCGGGAATATAAACGTCTGAGAAGAAAAATTCAGATTGAGACTGCTTTTTTTGCTGGGCAAATTGCTTAGCTTGTGACACCTTAGGCTTTGTATCAAAACGATGAGTATCTTGTTTAAATACTTTGGCGCCTGTGATCGTTTGACGAAATAAGATGATGTCGTCATTGCTTAGGGACGAATGTGATGGAGTGTCTTTTTTCATAACTATTACCTAAACAAAAAAACGTAAAAACGCAGCGCAAAAGGCGGTACAATACTTAAATGAGGGGCAATTGTAATTTGCCCAGCGCAGATAGGCAATGCAATCGTCTTAAAGACTCAAAACAGTCAGTAAGCTAATACAGGTAAAAATATATGAGCGATTTACAAATAGAAGAAGCAACACTCGAAGAAGCCGTTGCAGAACTGTCAACTTTACATGACTGGTTACGTTGGACTACAAGCCAATTTGCAAGTAGTAGTATATTTTTTGGACACGGTACAGATAACGCATGGGATGAAGCTGTAAGCTTATTACTGCCTGCGCTTAGCTTGCCTGTTGATGCGCCAAAAGAATTAATGCACGCGCGTTTAACAAGCACAGAAAAAAATCGACTTGCGGGTCTTATTGCAGAACGTATTAACGACTGCACACCAGTACCTTACTTAACAAACATTGCATGGTTTGCGGGTATGCCATTTTATGTGGATGAACGTGTGCTTATACCTCGCTCACCGTTTGCTGAGCTTATCAGCAACCGCTTTACACCCTGGCTTGAAGAGCCACAATCGGTTAACCGCATATTAGATTTATGTACGGGGTCGGGTTGTATCGCAATTGCACTTGCGCAAGCTTTTGAGCAGGCACAAGTTGATGCGGTAGATATATCGTATGAAGCGCTTGAAGTGACAGACATTAACATTAACGATTACATGTTGAGTGATCGCGTGTTACCTATTCAGTCTGATGTATTTAGCGGTGTACCAGGTCAAAAATACGACCTAATAGTAGCAAACCCACCGTATGTTGATGCAGAAGATATGGCTGACCTGCCACGTGAATTTCATCATGAACCAGAGCTTGGGCTTGCGTCAGGCCACGATGGTTTAGATGTAACCCGAACTATATTGAGCGAAGCGAGTGAACATCTAACTGATAACGGTTTGTTATTTGTAGAAGTTGGTAACTCTATGGTACATATGGATGCACTGTATCCGGGCGCGCCGTTTGAATGGATTGAATTTGAACAAGGCGGCTTAGGCGTATTTGTAATTAGCAAAAAGCAGCTAGATGAGTATTTTGCAAAATAAGTAAAAAATGAATAGCCAAGCCCTGTGCTTGGCTATTGGTAGTCATTAGGAATGAGGAAAGTTAATGGCAGGTAATAGCATTGGACAGTTATTTAAAGTGTCCACCTTTGGTGAGAGCCACGGCGTTGCATTAGGCGGCGTTGTTGATGGTACTCCCGCAGGTCTTGAAATCACAGAGGCCGACTTACAAATTGATTTAGATCGCCGAAAACCAGGCCAAAGCCGTTATACAACGCAGCGCCGTGAAAGCGATCAAATAAAAATATTAGCAGGCGTTTTTGAAGGTAAAACCACAGGTACCAGCATTGGTTTATTGATTGAAAATACCGATCAACGCTCGCAAGATTACGGCAAAATTAAAGATGTATTTCGCCCAGGTCATGGCGATTACACGTATTGGCATAAGTACGGCTTGCGCGATTATCGTGGTGGCGGTCGTTCGTCTGCACGCGAAACCGCGATACGCGTAGCGGCAGGCGCTATCGCTAAAAAATACTTAAAGCAATTTCATGGTATTGAAGTTAAAGCATGCTTAAGTCAGCTTGGCCCTATTAAGGCTGAAACGTTTGATTGGGATGAAGTGGAAAATAACTTATTCTTCTTCCCTGATGCAAGTAAGCTTGAAGCGCTTGACGAATATATGCGTGACCTTAAAAAGCAAGGTGACTCAGTTGGCGCTAAAGTAAAAGTAGTGGCAAGCAATGTACCAGTTGGTCTTGGTGAGCCAGTATTTGATCGCCTTGACGCCGAGCTTGCACACTCATTAATGAGTATTAACGCGGTTAAAGGCGTTGAAATTGGTGATGGCTTTGATGTGGTTGAGCAAAAAGGCTCTGAGCATCGTGATGAACTAACCCCTGAAGGTTTTACATCAAACCATGCAGGTGGCGTACTTGCGGGTATTTCGACAGGGCAAGATATTATTGCTTCTATTGCGCTAAAACCAACGTCGAGCATTACTATTCCGGGTAAGAGTATTAATACAAGCAACGAAGCGGTAGAGATGATCACTAAAGGTCGTCACGATCCGTGTGTTGGTATTCGTGCAATTCCGATTGCAGAGGCAATGATGGCTATTACATTAATGGACCACTTACTGCGTCAACGCGGACAAAATCCACATGTAAATCATCAGCACGGGCCAATTAACGGCTCAGTGTAAGTGTTTATAATTATAAAAAAACGCGGACTACCGCGTTTTTTTATGTCTGTAATTTAGTTAAGAGCCCTTCAGGAGTTGTTCAAGTAAGCCCTATATACTGCAAGAAGGAGGGTAGTAATCATGAACGATAATATTAATGAACACTCACAAATAAAAGCCCAAGCTGTAATAGCCCGCTTAGAACGTTTCAGTAAGTTAACCGATAGCAGCATTGGCATTCCTTTTACTAAATTTAATATAGGTTTGGAGGCGGTGATTGGTTTAATTCCTGTTATAGGTGATGCCGCAGGGCTAATTTTATCAAGCTATGTGCTTATAGAAGCGCAGCGTTTAGGTGTGAGTAAACGTATAAAGACTAAGATGATTATCAATATGCTCATAGATTTTGTGGGCGGTTTAGTACCATTTTTTGGTGATATTTTTGATGCATTTTTTAAAGCTAACACGCGTAATACCCGTTTGTTAAAAAACCATATAGCTAAGCAGGTAAAAGTAGAGAGCATTGAACACTAAGTAATGCTAATGCCGAATGTATTTAATGGGCTAAATTATTCAAAGTATAGAAATTACTTATACCTAAATTCGGATAATAACTACGTATTATTGATTTTGCTTTAACTTGCTTTAACTTGCTTTAACTTGCTTTTATTTAGCTTACTTTTAAGATGTAAACCGTGAATTTAAAATAGATATATGTACCTTAACCACCTAAGGTATGGCATAGACCAATAACTACAAATACCTTAGTGACAATAGAGGAGATAGAGAAAGGGCATTGACGTTACTCGAGCCTTAAATACTTCTCTAATACGGTAATGTTGGCTGATATAAAAAAGCAAAATTATGCCAGTTTTCCTCGAACACTCTATGTAGATATTGAGGAGCAGTGCGAGACCTGCCCTAAGGCATTTATTTTCTTTGCTCAAGAGCAACAATATTGGTTTGAGGTACTTGGTTTTTGGGTGGATTCACACAGCACACGTTGTTTTAGATATATACTAACTCTACGTAAACGGTACGATATGTTAACTAGCTTAGCCAATAAAACCTCAGATGAAAAAACACAGCGTATAGAACTTGCCAATACGCTTTACTGTTTAGGTATTATTAAAAACATCAAAAAAGTAAATGGTTAACCTATTTAGATTTTACTCTTACGTCTTGTTTTTACTTTAGTTGTAAAAAAACCATACAATTCATCTCGTTTTTAGTGCGGAAAATAACGGATCTCATTTCTATTTTTTACAAAACCATAACACAATACTTAATAAGGTGATGTCTACACTCTATTTTGTGCCAGTGCCCTACATGAAATGATAGTAGACGATAACCAAAGAGAACTCGAAGATTATGGTTCTCCTAGAACTATTCCCGACCATTGTTGATGTGTTTTTCAAATCGAATAGACTCAAATACTGAATAAAAATAAGCTAAAACAGCAAATAAAAAATATATTAATATAAATTCAATCTTGAAGGATAGACTATGGTTTTCTCTCTCTCGTAATGTTAATGTTAATGTTAATTAAGTTAGGTTTTTTATTATCAAAAAACCAGTGCTTAATAATTATACAAAGAATTACTCTTTAAATAAGAAATTGATTAGTATATAGAACTATTAGCTTAACTATATTAAATACTAATCATAGCAACAAGGAAGTTGCACCTCGTCTTTACCATGATCTGTAACTTCCTGCCGCAATCAATCTATTATTTACTCTCGCTATTTTAGCGTGTTTCTATGAGGATTTATCTATCTTTATAGAGACGTAAAATCGTTTTTATTAGCTAAGTAAATATTTATCATGGATTTAAAAAGGAGCAGGAATGCGACAAACTAAATTTGGATTAAATACAGAAGTTAAATATTTTAAAAAATTACTACTTGCGATCACTATAACGTCTTTGGTTGGGTGTGGAAGTGATGATAAAAGTGTCGAACCAACAGCATTACAAAATAAACCTCCAGCGTTAGTAATGGGAGAAGATCAAAGTGTTGATGAAAATACTGAAGTTGTTTTAACTGCTCAGGGAACAGACCCTGAAGGCCGTGAGTTATCATATGAATGGTCTCAAACTGATGGGACAAGTGTTGAGTTGAACACATCAACAACTGCTTCGACCTCATTTATAGCGCCAGATGTCTCTGAGCAAGCAAATTTAGAGTTTCAGTTATCAGTCAAAGACTCTGCAGGTGAAGTGGTCACAGGTAGTGTGATTGTTACAGTTAATCCGGTATTTGCACAGCTAAGTAATACCGCAATTAGCTTTAGTTCTGTGCCAGTACAAAACCAAGAAGTGGCTATTAATTTTATCTCTGATGATGATTTAGGTGAAATTAACTGGCAAGTGGAAATGCAACCAGAGACTTCAGCATTAACGTTAACTAAATCTGAAGATCAATCAGTAACTCTTACTCCAACTGCCGTGGGTGAGTATAAATTAATTGCGCAGTCAAAAGATAATAATAGCGTTAAAAGTACAACATTTAGTATTACTCCAAGTTTTGAATTTGATGTGTTAAAAGTTTCTGGTAATGATGATACTACTGAAGTTAACGAGCTAATAGGGGCGATATCAAATCAATCTTGGGTCTACTCGTCTTCACTTGATAAGGATGCACTTAAAACGCTCGTGGCTAATTATGAGCAGTTAGTTGTAAAAGGTTATGACGAAACACAGGGCTTATTAGTTGAATATGATGAAAGTGATTTAAAGACTAAAGAAGCAATGGAGCTGTTAAAGCTAGAGCAGGGCGTTTCAAGTGTTGATAACCGTGTTTTTGAAGGGCAGAACGTATTACGACAAGAAGATACAATACCAAATGACGGTAGTGACTTCACTGATGGCGGCGATAACTGGCATCTAGAGAAAATATTAGCAACGGCTGCATGGGACTTTACAACAGGTAGCACTGATGTTTTAGTAGCAATTTCTGATGGTGGCTTTGATACAACCCATCCAGAGCTAAAAGGACGCTACTCTGAAGTATTGACGTCCCAAGTTTCTGATCATGGTACAGCTGTAGCAGGTACTATTGGTGCCGCTACCAATAATGGGACAGGCATGTCTGGGATTAACTGGTCTTCTCAATTAATCTTAGGTAATTGGGGTAAAGAAAGCCTTAAAGCTTTATTATCAAAAGCAGGTGTTGTGACGGTAAATAGCTCATGGTCAATCCCTGGTTATATTCCAGTTTCTTTCGACCCATCGAACATTGTTAGCTTAGAAGAGCGAAATACGCTTGCTCTAGTCGCTTCTAGACCCTACCGAAAAATAGCAGAAAGTAATTTAGATAAGTTATTAGTGTGGTCTGCAGGTAATGGCATCGGCAATGGTGCGGGCAACAGCAACAATGTTTACGGTGTGGATGCACGCTTACATAGCTCAGCTCTTCACTTTACTAGTAACGGTACTTTACAAAAGCAGCAGAACGTGATGTTTGTTGCCGTTGTTGATGATGATAACCGTTTACCTTTTTACAGCAACTATGGAAGCTCAGTAGATATAGCAGCACCGACTTCTTATAAAACCTTGAAGTCAAATTCTCAATATTATACAGATGGTCAATATGGAGATGGTACAAGTGCTTTTTCGGGAACATCTTCAGGTGCAGCTATAGTAACAGGGGTGGCTTCACTCATATATTCTATTTACCCAGATTTTACAGGCGAAGAGGTAAAAAATATATTAATTGATAGTGCAACAGAGTTTGTGACTGAGCGTTATATTACTCCATCAAAGAGTGTGGATGAGGGGACTAATATTGCGACGTTAGCTCACCAAATTCCAATTGTTAATGCACAAAAAGCCTTAGAAAAAGCACAGGCAATTATTGATAGCAAAGTGATCATTTCAAGTGCTATACCTGATCCTTTTACGGCTCAAACACAACTATTATTTGACTCTATAGATACTGATTTACAAGTAGAAAATATTGAATGGGAACTGCAGTCTTTTGGTGCCTCAGATAAATGGCAAACGGTTAAGACTAGCTCAACAGCTGAAAGCGAATTATTAGTTGATCTTGATACAAGCGCTTCAAGACATCGCTTGCTTGCAACTATTAACTTGCTTAACCCTACGAGTGGATCAGAAGTTGTTGTGGTTAAGGAGTATGAATTTGAGTACTCAACAGTCATATTAACCGCAAAAGACACTGTATCCCTTGAGCCGCAAGTGGGCGTACAAATTAGCCTTGAATCTGACACAGGACAAAACTTTGAAATGTCTAGCTACACAGATTCGTTAGGTGTTAGTAAGATGTACTTAGAAGCGGGATCATATAAAGCATATGGCACTCAAGAAGGTTACCAAACAGCCGCTATCTCAATCATCGTTAATGATGAAAGTACAATTCAAACAACCTTAAATTTAGCATCTACTGAAGTTGGTGCTGTTGGTTCTTTAAGTGGTTTTGTTGTTGATGGTAACGGTAATCCATTAGAAGGTGCCTCTGTAAGGATTTCTGGTGGTGAGCAAACAAATGGTTTCTTTGCAGCTTCAACTACTGATAGTAATGGTGAATTTGCTATTTCGAATATTTCAAAAAGTGATTCGGATGGTGGTGAAATTGAATCTTTCATAATGGAAGTTTCTGCATTTGGTTATACAACCTCAGTGCGTGAAGAAGTTATCATATTGGCAGGTAAGGAGCGTCTAGAGAACTTCACACTTGTTAGCCAAAATTTAGAAGAGCAAATAATATTTTCTGATGGCTTTGAAGAAGGTGAAAATAGCTGGCAATTTACAGGATTTTGGAACCAGGTTGACCTCGCAAATAATAGCATTACTAATACCTTAGTTGATGGAGGATATACTTCTCTAGCGCCAGATGAGGAAGGCCCAAAAGCGTTATTACCTAAAGCATCGAGTGGTAACAGTGCGTGGTGGTATGGTCAGGAAGATACGGGTACATTCATAGGCAAACAATACAGTAATGATTACCTTCTTAGTGGCGGGCAGTCAGAGCAAGCAAATTCAGGACAGCTTGTATCGCCTGCGATTGACTTGACATCAGTTAGTGCCGCACTTCTTAAATTTAGAACATGGTGGGAAATTGAATCAGTAAATCCTAATGAGAATGGATACGATATCATGGAAGTGCAAATAAGTACTGACAGTGGTGAAACCTTTGAAACACTTAAGAAGCTAAACCCTTTTGTTGATCCAAATGAGGCAGATCGTAAGGCAAAACCATTCTCATCGGGTGGTTATAATCGTAAACCTGTTTGGGTGCTAGAAGAGCTAGACCTAACTGATTATGTAGGTCAATCAGTTGTCATACGTTTTGATTTCCAAACGAATGATGGGCTCTACAATGGCTTTAGAGGCTGGATAATTGATGACTTTGAAATGCTTGGTTTTGCCTCGGATTCTAAGATGCTACAGAGCACCAAAGCATTAACTCCTTCTTTAACTAAAGCAGCTGCATCAGACAAATCGGATGTTAGTGAAAAGTTTGTAGAAGTACATAAAAAACCACAAGTTTATTCACTTAAGGTAACACCAACTCGCGATTAATAAACGCTTAATGACAGGCAGTCTTTATTAAGGCTGCCTATTTTTAGTAGTGCAGCAGCGATACATTAACCACTTATTTTACTTTTCAGCGTAATCGAAGTAATACTTTGTGAAACACTAAAACCTTTGTAATAAAAAGAGCTGATTCCCCATTCTTTTAGTTCATCACTAACTTACCTAACAGCTTTAATAAGTAGCTCCTAAGGAATAGCAAATAAGTTGAGACTGATACTTTTGTTATTAAACATAGAGAGTAACCCTAATAAATCAATGCGCCGTAATAAGCAAATAGGTTTGCTTTATGATCGTGAGGTATTGGTGTTTCCTATCTATGTGTGCAAGCAGTTTATTTATAAGTATTGTTGTTTAAGTGGTAAACACTAGGAGCTTATTTTTACTTTAGTTGTAAAAGCCCGTACAATTCGTTTCGTTTTTAATGCGCAAAATAGCGCTGCAACTTAGACAAATTAGCCCAATTTTATGCATCAAATAGCTGATCTAATTTCAATTTTTGAACGCACTTTTTATCAAAGTTATAATACACAGCTGATAAAAGGCGATTGCGAGCCTATTTATATTCCAGCTAATAATACAACGCCTTTTCATCAGGTTGTATTCGCTCATGGTTTTTACGCGAGTGCACTGCATGAAATTGCACATTGGCTAGTAGCAGGCGATGCACGTCGTTTACAAGAAGACTACGGTTATTGGTACTGCCCCGATGGGCGCGACAAACAAAAACAAGCTGAGTTTGAAAACGTAGAAGTAAAGCCTCAAGCTATAGAGTGGTTATTAAGCACCGCAGCAGGGTTTAATTTTAATGTGTCGGTGGATAACTTAAACGGCGAGCAAACATGTCGGTTTGATTTTCAGCAGCGAGTATTTGCACGTGTATTATCGCTTATCGAAAATGGCTTTAATTCTCGTACAGAGTCACTTTTAAAAGCACTCTCTGATTTTTATAGGACACCTTGGCCTTTAACAGCGCAGCAATTTAATTGGCAACATCCGAAGGAGCTTTGTAATGGCGTTTAAATTAGGTTTAATTGTAAACCCAGTAGCGGGTTTAGGCGGAACAGTTGCTTTAAAAGGCAGTGATGGCGCGCAAACAGCCGCCAAAGCAATCGAATTAGGTGCAGAACCAAAAGCAAATAGCCGCACAAAAGCAGCGCTTGAAGTGCTATTGCCTTATAAAGAACGCTTAACCATTTACACTGTTAACGATGACATGGGTGAGCAAACAGCTAAAGCTTTGGGCTTTAATGTAGAGGTTGTATACAACTCTGCAGTAATGACAACCCCAGATGACACAGAACAAGCAGCAAAAGTACTTAAAGACTCAGGTGTTGATTTAGTTTTATTTGCTGGAGGCGACGGCACAGCGCGTAATATTTGCCATGCAGTAGAAGATACCATTCCCGTACTTGGTATTCCCGCAGGTTGTAAAATTCATTCTGGTGTGTACGCTATTACCCCAAAAGCTGCAGGGCGCGTAGTTGAAATGCTGGTTAAGGGGGAGTTAGTTACCTTAGCTGATGCCGATGTAATGGATATAGATGAAGTTGCCTTTAGACAAGGCACTGTAAAAGCAAAACGTTATGGTGAAATGCAAACACCAAGCGAAGTGCGTTATATGCAAGCAGTTAAAAATGGCGGTAAAGAAACAGACGAACTGGTGCTTGCCGACATTGCAGC
Source organism: Pseudoalteromonas sp. FUC4 (assembly GCF_008370255.1). GTDB lineage: Bacteria > Pseudomonadota > Gammaproteobacteria > Enterobacterales > Alteromonadaceae > Pseudoalteromonas. The sequence goes on from NZ_SEUI01000005.1 coordinate 362,359, forward strand.
ACATGTTATATCGCAAATGGATGAAGACACATTTTATATTATGGGTAGCGGCTCAACGGTTGAAGCCATAATGGAAGAAATGGGACTCGATAATACCTTACTTGGCGTTGATTTAATAAAAGATCAAACCTTAGTTGCTCAAGATTTAACGGCTAAGCAATTACTTGAGTTTACTCACCAGCAAAATACTAAATTAGTTATTACCTTAATTGGCGGGCAAGGGCATATATTTGGTCGTGGTAATCAGCAATTGAGCCCTGTGCTTATACGTGCAATTGGCAAAGAAAATATTATTGTAGTAGCAACAAAAACAAAGCTACAAGCGCTTAACGGTCGCCCCCTTATTTGTGATACTGGCGATAGCGAATTAGATGATGAATTAACGGGTTATATTAAAGTAACCACTGGATTTAACGACCATATTATGTATGCAGTAGGGCACCAAAACCTTGAAAATACAGGTGCTCTGCAAAACCAGGAGATTTGTAAATGAGTTTAGTGAATTATATCGATGCAGCCCAGCAGTACTTCGATGGTTTAGTAATAAAAGCAACTGACGATGAGTTATTTGCAGGTGGCTATTTACGAGGTCACTTTGATCTTGCGGTTGGTTATGCCGAAGTAGAAAAGCTGACAATCAGTATGGATGAGCTAAACGAAACTGTAGAGCAAAGCTTAGTAAAAGCATATCGCAATGGTGAGCTTAATGAAGAAGATAAAACATTAGTTGCACGCCTATGGGAAGAAGTTAAAGCACTCGCTTAACACCTCTCTTAACACAATATAAAAACACGATCTGCTTAGCGCAATCGTGTTGTTTTGTACTCTTACAAGTATTTATTAAAAATAAATTTTAGACACAAAAAAACCTTGCTCACTTACGTGGCAAGGTTTTTTATTAAAGAGTCGTTGCTTATTTCGGCGTTGTAAAGCTTACTGGGCGACGTTCTTTACGAGGACCGCTACGCTTATCACCACGTGCGCTGTCATCTTTATTAAATCTGCGTTTCTTATCACCAGCTGGACGCTCAGACCGTTCGCCGCGTGGTTCAGCAGGACCTTGATCAGTTGTAATTGTTAAGCCCATAGGACGTTTGCAAATAAACACTTTTTGGAAATGATCAAGCACATCTTTAGGCATGTTTTGCGGTAATTGAACCGTACTGTGATTGTCGTGTAAACGAATGTCACCAATAAACTTGCTTGAGATGTCAGCTTCGTTAGCAATTGCACCAACAATGTTTTTAACCTGAACACCGTGCTCACGACCTACTTCGATACGGTACGTATCCATAGGACCTGCATCACGGCTGTTACGCTCGCGAGGTTTACGCTCAGCGCGTTCGCCGCCACGTTCGTTACGACGTCCACGGTCACCGCGATCGTTGCGTGAATTGCGGTCGTTACGCTCGTTACGTTCACGAGGTTGAATCTTAACTTCTTCAACTTTAATTGGCGACTGTTGCTGTGCTAAACACAGTAACGCACCCGCTAAGCTTTCAAGAGGAAGGTCAAGTTTTTCAGCCATGTTAGTAGCTACTTCATTGAAGAACGTGATGTCTTTGTTTTCAAGCGCAATAGTTAATTTTGCTTGTAACGCTTCGATACGTTTTTCTTCAACAATTTTTGCTGTAGGTAATTCAACTTGAGCAAT
>NZ_SEUI01000006.1 GCF_008370255.1 Pseudoalteromonas sp. FUC4
CGACAGTTTGACAGAAGTTAATATGACTAAAGTAGATATTTACTGAAAGACTTAAAAAATATTATCAGATATTTTCCAAATTCAGTTAGTGCGTAGAAATACGAACTGACAACCAAATTTGCTTGGTGACAATAGCGTTTTGGACCCACCTGATCCCATGCCGAACTCAGTAGTGAAACGAAACAGCGCCGATGATAGTGTAGCATTTGCTATGTGAAAGTAGGACATTACCAGGCTTCAAATTGTAGAGAGCCCGATTCGAAAGAGTCGGGCTTTTTTACGTCTGCAGGAAAGTAAAATACGTGCAATTAATGCACGCTCACATCAACACTCATCACGTAGGTCGAGCGAGCAACGCGACTCCCGACGCTCAAATCACTGCAAGTACCGCCTTATGAAGCTTGAGCTTTAACTCGAACCTCACTATATAGCTTCATATTTCAGTAAACTTTCAATAAATCAGACCCTAATTACAGAGTCCCTCATTTCTTCTCATTTTGTTGCAATTTCATTCTTGGTTTAATAAGTGACCTGTGTAAAACTACCTAAGTTAATTTAGTAAATCAGGTGACATGAATGTCGAATATTAAAGCTTGGAAACTTATAAGCCTGTTTTGTTTGTTCGCAGTGCTTATGGGTTGTCAATCTAAAGAAGAGCAGCTGCAACAAACAATTCAAGAGTCTATTAAAAAAGCAGATACAGAGCTGTCACAGCTTGGTACCGCGCTTGATAATGGGAATATGCGCAATGCTGTATTACTTAAAGAATATGGCGAGCTCCTTAAAAAACAACAACCAGAGTTTACAAAAGTTGTTGATGTAATTACCCTTGATGCAACGCGCCGAGGCGCACTTTATAGTGGTTTAACACAGCGACTTAAAGATATTAAAGGAACTTACTTGATTCCTCCTTACGAAGATACGTTGCATAGCATTGATTTGTTGCGTGATGCGTCAAAACCTACGCTATTTTCTGATGCGTTAACCGATCCTATTAATATGCTAGCTGATATGTCCAAAGGCACTTTAGCGCGTGTAGGCGCAATTAGTAAGCAAGCTGAAGGTGAGGGTGTTGGTAACCAAATGGTAGGTAACCCTAACTATGGTAACTGGCAAACAAATAGTAATGGTATTAGCTTTTGGCAATGGTACGGCATGTACCGTATTTTAGGCGATGTATTTGACCGTGTAGAATATGGTAGTTGGAGCAAGCGCCGAAAGTATAGTTATTACAATGACTATGGCCGTTCGCGTTATTCAAGCCCTAAACAAATAAAAACCCAAAGCGCGCTAGAAACACGCACGCGCCAAACATACCAACGCCAAGGTAAGCAGTTTACAAGCCCTTATGCGAGTAAGAAAACAGGTGCATCCGGTTTAAGCCGTAGTAGTTATACGCCACCAAAAAGCCGCAGTAGTTATTCTCGTTCTAGCAGTTATAGCAATAGCTCAGGATCGGTGCGTGATAGCGGTAGCAGAACCTCTCGTGGCGTGAGCCGTGGTAAGTAAAAGAATAAAGTTGGAGTTAGAATAATATGTATGAATTTAATGGAATAACTATGTGGTCGCTACAAGCATTGGCGGTTGATTTTGCAATTATTGTTTTATTATTTGTAAGCCTTAAATATATAAAAGGTTGGGTTTCAAACTTACACGCAAATGATGAAATTACAGAGCGTGATAACTTTGCTTTTGGTATTAGCTTTGCCGCTGGCTTAGTGGCACTGGCGATTGTATTAACGGGTGTAAGTAGTGGTGCTTTTGCTGCAACATTACAACAAGAAGCGCTGCAAATGTTAGCTTACGGCGCATTAGCAATTGTACTTATTAAGTTAGGCCACTTCTTTCAAGATAAAGTAGCACTTCGTAAAGTAAGCCTGCACGACGAAATCGTGAAAGGTAATGTTACAGCTTCAATAATTGATTTTGGTCATGTTGTTAGCGTTGCAATCGTTATTCGCTCAGCTCTTTTATGGGTGGCTACTGATGGCTGGCATGGTCTTCCAATTGTAATTGCTGCCTTTATTATAGGTAGTGTTGTATTACTACTTGTTAGCCAGTACCGAGTGCAGTTATTTAAGCGTACAAACAAAAGTGGCGACTGCCTACAACAAGCAATTGTTGATGGTAACTTAGCTGTTGGTATTCGTTACGCTGGGTTTTTAGTAGGTAGTGCATTAGCTATTACCGCTGCAACGGGTGTTGCGCCATACGCTGCTGATAACATTAATGCGAGTTTACTATACTGGGCTATTAGCGCTGTTGTGAGCCTTGTTGCATTTATTATTTTGCACTTAGTGACAATTAAAATAATTTTATCTGGTTGCGATATTTCCGATGAAGTTAATCGTAAAAAAAATGTAGGTGTAGCTACTATTTCTGCAGCAGTATCATTTGCTGTAGGTATCACTATGGCAACCTTACTAGGCGCATAATCAGTGTCATCAACCAACACTCCCCCAAGTAAGTCTCGCTTACTTGGGCACGATATATTACTAATTACTGTTATGGCCGTGCTTGCTGGGTGCGGCCTTATTTATGAATACTTACTATCTCATTATGCGGGCCGTGTACTTGGCTCAGTAGAAAGCGCTATTTACGCCATGATTGGTACTATGATTGTAGCAATGGGCTTAGGCGCTTTTTTAGCACGTTGGTTTAAAGATGCATTTACCGCTTTTGCTTGGCTAGAAAGTATAATTGCATTAGTTGGCATGGGCTGCATTTTAGCGATAGCGGGTGTAATAGCAGTTAGTTATTCTCTTCCTCATTTATTTTCGAGCATTTTTAATTTACCCCCTGATGTTGTGCTTAATGGTTACGTATTTCAAAAGCTACAAGAGTGGTCACGTTTTCTACCTTATGTTTTTGGTTTAATACTGGGCTTATTTATTGGTATGGAAATACCGCTTATAGCGCGCATTCGTCAGCATGTTTATGGCCGTTTTTTAGAAAACAACGCAGGGACTATTTATGGTGCCGATTATATTGGTGCTGGTATAGGCGCTGCTATTTGGGTAAGCATCATGCTCTCAATGCCTATAATGCAAGCTGCAGCGTGGACGGCGTTATTTAACATCATCGCAGGGCTTGCATTTTTATGGCGTTACCATACCCATGTGCGCTTTGCTAAGGCACTTTTAGTTTGCCATATAGTACTGTTGGCATTGTTTGGCTTTATTTTAGTATTTGGCAGTAGCTGGATGAACAATCTAAGTAATGTTTTATACAAAGATAAAGTAATTTATTCGCAAGCAACCAAATACCAGCACGTAGTTTTAACCGAAAGGTTAAGCAAAAACCAACCTCAGCCAATCACCGATTTATATTTAAATGGTCGTTTGCAGTTCTCAAGTATTGATGAGCAAATATATCATTCAATGCTGGTTTACCCTGCAATGCTTGCCTCTAACAGACACGACCGTGTATTAATAATTGGTGGTGGTGACGGGCTAGCACTTAGAGATGTTTTAAAATGGTCTGTGAGTGAAGTAACACTAATAGATTTAGACGCGCAGCTTCTCAATTTATTTGGTCATAAAGATGGTGACTTTACGCCGCCAGAGCACATCAATAAGCGATTACTACAGCTAAACAATAAATCGATGCAAGACTCGCGAGCCAACATAATTGTGGGTGATGCATTTTTAGAAGTTGAAAAACTGCTTGATCAATCTAAGCAGTTCGACACCATCTTAATTGATTTACCGGACCCAAATCACCCTGATCTAAATAAAATGTACAGTGACTACTTTTATAATCATGTACGTCAGTTATTAGCACCCGATGGCGCAATGGCGGTTCAATCAACCTCACCTTATCATGCTAAAAAAGCGTTTTTAAGCATTGCTAAAACAGTTAAAGCCGCAGGGTTTGAGTATGTTGAGCAGTATCAGCAAAACATACCTTCGTTTGGGCAGTGGGGCTGGACGATAGCTACTAAAATGGGTCAATCGGCCAGTGGCCGTATTAATGATGCGACAGCTATGCCTGTGCCATCAAGGTGGATTAGTAAAGAATATTTATTGGCAAGTTTTGTATTTCCTAACCACTACTTTGAACAAGTTAAAAGTATTGAGGTCAATAGGTTAGGATCTGGTCAGTTGTATGATTACTACCGCACTGCATGGCAAATAGAAAGCGAATTGTATAAAAACTAACAAAACATGATTGACATAATATGTCAATCATGAGAATCTTAACTCAGACATAATATGTCAAACGACAAAAGGCAGAGACATGGAATTAAATGAACTTTCAATAAAATTAGCTTCTTTTGAAACTGAAGGCGCTAACTTTGAGTCTTTCTTGATTGCCAACCCAGGCGAGCAAGATGTTTTACAAGTCATTGTTGATGGAAATGATGAACTTCCAATTTTTGTTACACAAACGCAAGAGCAGTTGTTATGTATTAGCTACTTGTTTGACGAAGATGAAGTTAAGAGTGAATTACGCAACGAGTTAAACGAAACATTACTACGTTTAAACGTGCCAATTCCACTGAGTGCATTTGCTAAAATCGATAACAAATACGCGATTTTTGGTGCACTGTCGGTAAATTCATCATTAGATGACGTTACCCACGAACTAGTGACGTTAGCCGATAACGCTATCGATGCACTAGAAGCCGTGACCTTGTATTTAAATGATTAATAGCCAGTTAGTGGAGTTAAGATTATGAGTATTTTAAAAAAATTATTTACAGCAGTACGTGGCGGCGCTCGTGAAGCAGGCGAAGCAATTGTAGACAAAAATGGTATCCGTATTTTTGAGCAAGAAATTGCAGATGCGCAAAATGCACTTCACCGTGCTAAAAAAAGCCTTACAGAAGTAATGGCTAAAGAAATGCAAACTAAGCGTAAAATTAGCGCTGTAGATGCATCAATCGCGGAACACGAAGCGTATGCAGGCCAAGCTCTTGAAAAGGGCAACGAGGCGCTGGCATTAGAAATTGCAGAAAAAATTGGTGACTTTGAAGCTGAAAAAGCTGAAAACGAGCAAGTATTATCTGGCTTTAGCAATCACATTGTTGCGCTTAAGCAGCAAGTTAAAGATGCTGAAAAATCAATTAAAGAGAATCAGCGTCAGCTTACAATGGTTAAAACCACTGAAAGTGTACAGCAAGCAACAATGGCTGTTAACAGCACGCTTAATACAAACAGCTCGTCTATGACATCGGCTCGTCAATCGCTTGAACGCATTAAACAGCGTCAACAAGATCGTAGCGACCAGCTAGGCGCTGCAAAAGAGCTTGAGTCAGAAGTTAATGGCGATGACTTAAAAGCTAAAATGGCTGAAGCCGGTATTGGTGACACAAGTCCAAAAAGCGCTGATATTTTAGCTCGCATTAAAGCGAAGCAAAATAGCTAACCATTACGTTTATACTTTAAAAAGGTAACTGAGTTTTGCTCAGTTACCTTTTTTGCTTAGAAGGCAACCTTCCTATGTTTAATTTTTTCAAATCTAAAAAAGAGCCAGAACGTCAGCTTAATCATCCAAGCGATCTTAAAGTAGGCGACATGTTTAGCGTTATAGACTCATTTGCTTATCCAACATGGTTAAAGGGTGAAACGTTACGTGTTACTGATATTCAGACTTACCAATATCAGCACAGTAGCGATACTGAATTTGTACTTGAGACAAACAGCGGGCAAGTTGTATTTTTACAAATTGAGCAAGATGACGGTGAAGAGTGGGCAAACTTTTCTATTAAAATTCAACGAAACGAAGTTGAAGAAATTTTTAGCCTTGATGAGTTTGCGCGTATTTTTGATGAAGAGTCGTTAACCCACATTGCAGTGCAAAATACACCAGAGAGCTTTATGCAGTTTTTAGCTAAAAGCTATCAACAAAGCGAGTCGCCTTATGTGTGTTATTTCCATAATAAAGACTACCGCAACCAAGCTTTGCCTCGTTATGAGCAAGAAGGTGGCGAGCCATGTGAAATGATTTGCTTAGCGTCTGATAATGAAGGCTTTGGTTTAAATATTGAAATTTGGGATGGCGGCGAAACAGAAGTATCGCTAACACTGACGCGCCCAATGTCAGATATTGTAGACTTGTTTCCCGGAGATGCTAAGTGAGTGATGCTAAAGACAAGTGGTTACGTCAGGAACAAGCTGTACGTGCTACGCAGATGGCATTTGATCTGAGCAGCGAAGTTCAAAAGCTGATAAAAAAACAAGCGATCGATCAAGAGCTAACTCCATCAGACATGATCCGCAAAATACTTGGCTTAGATGTAAAATCTAAAAAAACGCGTCAACGTTTATCGTTTAATTTAAATGATGATGAGATTGCGCAACTAGCCAGTCGCTTTGATGTACAAAGCGATGATAAGCGAGCCGTAAAGCAGCAAGTAGCTGATTTATTAATAGCGCACACTAAAAATAAAAAAGTGAAATAATTTGATTAGATTTTTATGAATATTATTTTAATTGCTTACTTAATTATTTTTGCGTTGTTTGGTACTGCGGCGAGTTATTTTGTACGCTTTATTTATGCGTATTGGGTGCTTAAAACAATGCCTATGAAGTACATTATAAAAGCGGGTATTTGCGTGGTATTGGTCGTTGTGATCTCAGCGTTAATTCCGTATTTAAGTTAACGCTGAGGTTAAATTTGATTTATTTTATATCAAACGACTGGCACTGCTGATTAATACACAGCGATTGCACTTCAAGTACTGGAGAACAATCAGTTAAGCCTTGTGCTTTATTTTGTATGTTTTCTTGTTTTGTTATTTGTTGAGCAAGCTGTTCAGCTTCTTCTTGAGAGGTGTTTAGCGTTGAATAAACCGCGTATTTACTTGGTCCACCGCACGCGCGGGCGCCAACTTCAAGGACTTTGCACTGAAAGCTAGCGGTGCAGCTATTATTACTCACCATGTTATTCAGATCATAGTTCAAGTCAGACAAGTTTTTACTTTGTTCATTACCTGACGTTACAGTGCTAGCACAGCCACTTAGTAACAAAATGCTGCTAGCCATGCTTATAATTGATAGCTTAACTGTTGATGGTAAACAACTCATAACGTTATCCTTAAAATGCACTTACCGCTGAGCCTTCAAGTTTAACACATTTATTTTCAACACACTGCGTGCTTGGCGTTGTTAAATGCTGACAAATACTCATTATCCCTTTTTGTGAATTATAGCTACTTTCAAGCTTTGTGATTTTATCGCTAAGGGCTGTTACTTGATCTTCAGACGCAGTGTTTGTTGAATACACGACAAAGCTGCTTGGCCCGCCACATGCGCGACTACCTACAGCATTTACTCTACATTGGGTGCTTGTATCACATTGCGAGTCTGTAATTAGCGTATTTAATTCGGCTTTAGCTGCTTTTATATCGTCTATTGAAATGTTTTTTAAATCAGCTTTTGGTATTTTTTCAGCAACTACGTTCTTTTTAGTATTTTCTTGTAATTGATTATTCTCTTTTAGCTTTTGTAGCTCTTGCTTTGGTGCTTCAGCCTCTGAGGCGATTGTTACTTGCTGTGTTTTAGCTGGTTCTTTATCCAAACATGCAGTTAAACACAGTGGTAAAAGTATGGCTAATAATGGGGTACGCATAAAAAACCTTGATAGTGATGAAATATTCATCACTATCATACACGGTGCATTTTTTACGGCAATAAAAACTATATTATCAAGTAATTAAAGACGTGAAAAATATTGTTTATTAAAGTCCACCCTGTGTTAGTTTGGTGGGGTTAAGTAGCTTTTCGAGTTCACTGCGTGGTAAATCAGTTTCCTGCTCAGCTACATCAATAATTGGGCGAGCTTCTTTATAAGCCTGCTTTGCTATTTTTGCTGCTTTTTCGTAACCGATCACCGGATTAAGCGCTGTAACTAAAATTGGGTTTTTAGCGAGTGCTTTATCTATATTTGGTTGGTTTACTTTAAAGCTGGCAATGGCTTTATCGCCCAATGCTTGTGCACTATTTGCAAGTAATTGTATGCTTTGCAAAATATTATGCGCAATAACAGGTAACATAACGTTTAGCTCAAAGTTACCCGCTTGGCCTGCTACTGTAATGGTCGCGTCGTTACCGATTACTTGTGCGCTTACCATGGCTGCGGCTTCTGGTATTACCGGGTTTACCTTGCCAGGCATAATAGACGAGCCCGGTTGTAGTGCTTCTAGCTCTATTTCGCCTAAGCCCGCAAGTGGCCCTGAGTTCATCCAACGTAGGTCGTTCGCTATTTTCATTTGTGCTACAGCGAGTACTTTTAATTGCCCCGAAAGCGCTACTATGGCGTCTTGTGAGCCGATGTTATAAAAAAAGTTACTACTAGGCGTAAATCTAATGCCTACATTGGCACTGAGGTTTTCTGTAAATTTGGCTGCAAACTTAGGGTCTGCATTTATTCCTGTTCCAACAGCTGTACCGCCTTGTGCCAGTTCGCATACACGCTCTAAGCTATGTCTAATTCCCGCAGCGGCATGATTAACTTGTGACTGCCATGTACTGAGTGTTTGATCAAAGGTAACAGGCATTGCATCCATTAAATGCGTACGGCCTGTTTTAACAATATGGCCTACTTCAGTCTTTTTCTTTTCTAGGTTTTGCGATAAGTTTTCAAGCGAAGGAAGTAATTCATACACTACATTTATTGCACTACTGAGTGCGATAGCGGTAGGGACTACATCGTTAGAGCTTTGCCCCATGTTTACATCATCATTAGGATGAATGCTTTCACTGCCTAATCGACTAGCAAGCGTTGCAATAACTTCGTTGGCATTCATATTTGAGCTTGTGCCAGAGCCTGTTTGAAAAATATCAACGGGGAAATGCTCAATGTGTTCGCCATCAATAATACTTTGGCAAGCTTGCTCAATAGCATTGGCTTTAGCTTTGCTTAAATGCCCAAGATCAAAGTTACTTTGTGCTGCGGCTTGTTTTATATAAGCCAGTGCAGTTATAAATTGCTTTGGCATAGGTAAGCCACTAATGGCAAAGTTATTAACCGCTCGCTGTGTTTGCGCCTGATAGAGCGCATCAATAGGTACTTGTAGCTCGCCCATGCTGTCTGATTCTGTTCTAAAGTTGCTCATAAGTGTGCTCCTTAAAAAGGGTTGAATTCGTGACTAAGAATACGAGCTTCACGCTCAAGTATTAAAAATTGTGCAGTATTGTTATGCACCTTATAAAATCGTTTTAATGCTAATAATGGCTTGTATAGCTGCTCTAAACATTGTTTACGAATAGCATTATGTATAAGAGGGTCGCACATTTTGTTCATAATTTCATGGTGCGTGCGCCTAAGATAAAGCTCTTGAAGCAAGGGATTACGTAGCAGCTCAAATTTTTTGGCGACGTTAAGGGCGGTTTCTATGTAATCGGCAACGAGCATGGGGGCATGCAGACCAGGTCTTAAGCAATGACAAGAGAGTTCTTGATGATAACGATGCTGGGCATGATTTGAAGACATAAAAAAACCGACTCAAGTTAACGATAATAGTTATCATTACATTTAATCGGTTTCAGTGTAAACAGTTATTATAAAAATTATTTGCGATACTAATTTGAGTATTAATTGTAGCCAAGAATAAATATCTGATCTGTTTCATGTTTGGTCATCGCCTGTTGATTATGTTTAGGGTGCGAAAGTAAATCGATTACTGTAGCTCTCATATCAACGGCGTAACTATGATCGTCGGTGGTTTTTTCGGTTATAGCAATGGCCGCGTCTACAGCGGTATAAGGGGGTATATGCATAATTTTATCCTTTGAAATTTAATATAAGTTAAACCCTTTAGTGGGTTAGCAATATAAAGCATATTACGTACCAACCATAATGAACCAGCTCAACCATATGATAGTTATAGTATTTAAAAATTACCTTTTTTTCATCACGACAAAATAAGCTAAATTTGCTTTACTGTTGTGCATTAATCTACAATTTTGGTGCACAGTAATGACAAAGCCATTTTCACAAGCCTGTGAAAACAATAAAACCCCTATTTTAGAGCAATTAAAGGACGTATTAAAAAATACTAAAACAGTACTCGAAGTCGGGTCAGGAACCGGCCAGCATAGTGTGTTTTTTGCAGAACACTTAACTCATTTACAATGGCATACAAGTGATCGTGCTATAAACCACGAAGGAATTAACTTATGGCACCGCGAAGCTAACTTAACTAATTTGCATGCGCCGCTTGAGCTTGATTTAAATGATGAGTGGCCAGTAGATAAGGTTGACGCTATTTATACTGCAAACACATTTCATATTGTAAGTTGGCAATTAGTTGAGCGTTTTTTTGACGGTGTTAAATGTCACTTAAATAGCGACGGTATGTTGTGTGTTTATGGACCATTCAAATACCAAGGTGAATTTACCAGCCCAAGTAATGATGACTTTAGTGCCTTTTTAACAGAGCGCGATCCGTTAAGTGGAATAAGAGATTTTGAAGCAGTTGAACAACTAGCTAAGCAAGCAGGGCTTACGCTTATTAGCGATACAGCCATGCCTGCAAATAATCAGTTACTCGTTTTTAAACGGCAGTAATGAGCTACATTGCTCTTTATATATATCAATATGGCTGCGTTCACGCTTTAAGTAGTCGCTTATTGCATTACTAAAGTCGCCATCAACAATATGGTGAGCAGAGTAGGTAAGTACGGGTTCAAATCCGCGTGCTATTTTGTGCTCACCTTGTGCACCTGAATGAAAACAGTCGAGTTTATGCTTTATTGCAAACTCAATACCTTGGTAATAACACAATTCAAAGTGCAGCGAATCTACTTCTTCATTTGCTCCCCAGTAACGCCCATAAAGCGTATTTTTACCTACTAAACTAAGTGTTGCAGCAATCAAGTTGTCGTCTTTTTTGGCCAGCATAATAACGAGGTTATTAGCCATTAAGGCATGTAAAAGCGTAAAAAACTCCATATTTAAATAGCCCAAATGACCAGAACGCTTTAAGTAGGTACGCTGATAAAACTCACAAAACAATTGCATTATCTCGGACGTAATTTGTGTGCCTTGCAGCCATTCAATATCAATATTTTGTTGTGCTATTTTAGCTCGTTCTTTTTTAAGTGACCTGCGTTTACGCGAGCTAAGCATTTGCAAAAAGTCGTCAAAGGATTCATAACCTTTATTAAACCACTGAAATTGCACACCCACTCTTAGCATGGCATGTTGCTCAGTTAATGATGTGGCTTGAGCTTGGTCGCAAAAATTAACATGCCACCCCGACCACTTTTGCTCAGCACTGTGTATGCTAAGTTGCTCTGTAATATACTGATACACCGCATTTGGGTTAGCGTGCTCGATAGCAATACGTTTGCCTTCAATAGGGCTAAAGGGAATGCCAGATAGCCACTTGGGATAATATTCTAAACCGTGTTTTTCGTATGCCTCAGCCCATGCCCAGTCAAATACATACTCGCCGTATGAATGACTTTTTAAATACCCGGGTGCAAGTGCAATGAGCGTATCACTTTCAAAAATAGCGAGGTGATGGGGCTGCCAACCACTTTTTTGTGTTACGCATTGGCTTTGTTCAAGGGCATATAAAAAAGCATGTTGAGTAAATGGTTCATCACCAAATAAACGTTGCCATTGCGCCTGATCAATCTCATTAATACTGCTAAACCATTGGTGCGAAAACGTTCCCATGACTACTTACCTTGTAGTTGTTCTAAGCTGTTCTACGTTTTTAATAAACGTACTAATTTGCTTTTTAAGCTCGGTAAAATGAGGATTATAAGTTAAGCGTTGTAAAGCCGGATGGTGTTTTAAGTTGGCGCTTGTACGCTCTCCTAGTTGTGGATTTTTTGTTGTTTTACATGTTTTGTACAGGGACTCGTCGTCAATAAAGCTGCCACAATTACGATAGGTTGCGTCAATTCCATAATGTGGGTTTTGCGGTGAGTTAACAACAGCAATATGCGACATACCATGAACTTTTTTACACTGTGGTGTTGTGCATTGCGGATTATTTACTGTGTAGTCACTAGCAAAGTCTGGCGGTAAAATATCAGTGCTTCCATAAAGTACTAAAGTATCGAGCAGCTTATATTTTACTGAATTACCTAGGTGTAATGCACTCAATAATTTTAGCGTGGCGCGCGTATCTATCGTGGTATCAATATCGCTAAGTACACTAAAAATAGGTAATTTAAGTGCAGGGCGTTTGTTCAAGCTACTTATGCTTGCAAGTGACATTGCATCGTACGAAGCGGCAGCTGCATTTAAAGGAAATGACTCATACTTAGCAAAGTCTACATCGGCGTCTTTATCTATCCAATTAACAAAGGGTATGGCATCAATCCACTTTGCTATCCAGCCGTACTTATTATGTGGCTCAGAGCCTGGCGAATAAAGCATAAGCGCTTTAATTTTAGGTGAAACAGTTTGCTTGGTTGCGTAATCAATAAGTAACGCGGCGCCGGTAGAGTAACCTGCGAGTATCACCTCATCAAAGTCTTGTGCTGAGCGTTCAACAGCGTATTTTATTGCCTGTTGCCATTGGCTGATTTTTACGTTTAATAAAGCGCTTGCCGCGCTTCCGTGTCCTGGTAATAAAATAGTACGCACAGTATAGCCTTGCTGATAATACACTTGTGCTAAATCGTGATACGTAAAGGGGGAGTCAGTTAGCCCGTGGATTAATAGCGCAACTTTATTGCTGTTTGGATGCGTAAGCTCAAAAGGGGCAATAATATCTGCAATAGTAGGGTCAGGTTTTCGCGTACCTTGTGTTACTAATTGCTGATACGTTTGTGTAATAACAGGGCATGGCATATTTGCACGTGGATTGGCTTTATTTATATGCTTATACGCGTAATCTAAGTAATCGTTAAATGGTAAAAGGGCGTGGTAATTAAAGCGCTGGTGGTTGTGCTCATTTTCAAAGCGTAATAAGCCTTGTTGCTTACTTTTTGTTATAAATTTAAAGTCGCTCGCCTGCGATATACAGTTTTGAGCGACAGCAATATGAGAAAAAACACTTAAAACAAAACCAAAAGCTACTCTTAAAACGACTCTTAAAATTAAACCACTATTGTTCATTAACTTCTGCATATTGGACAAGACACTCGGTTAGCTTAATGAGTTCAAGCGGTTTTGCAAGATGTTGGTTAAATCCAACGGCTTGCGCATGTGCTTTATCCTCTGGCATTACGTCGGCAGTTAAAGCAATAATCGGGAGCTCTTGTTTGCTTTTAAACTGGCGGATCAGTGCTGTGGCTCTATAGCCATCCATTATTGGCATTTGGCAATCCATAAGCACTAAATCAAAATGTTGTTTTTTGACTATATCAACGGCTAGCTCGCCATTTTCTACTATATACGGCACAATTCCTAACGAGCCAAGCATCGCTTTAATAACCATTTGATTTACTGGGTTATCCTCTGCCACTAAAATGCTGAGCGAAGTAATATTAGTATTATCAAATGTAATAATATGCTCTTTTTTAGGCTCTGTTGTTTCTAATCGCATGGAAAATGTAAAAGTAGAGCCTTTATCTATTTCACTTTTAAGTGTTATTTCTCCCCCCATTAGCTGGCTTAGCTCTTTTGCTATGGTTAAACCCAAGCCAGTACCACCAAACTGCCTAGAGGTGGAGTTATCAGCTTGGGTAAATGCGTTAAATAACTTTTTATGTTGGCTCGGTTTTATACCTATACCGGTATCGCTAACGGTTATAACAAGCTGTACTTTATTGGCAGTGGTAAACTCTGTTTCTATGTTTAGAGTTACACTGCCTTGGTTTGTAAATTTAATGGCATTACTACACAAGTTAAGTAATATCTGCTCAATTCGCATTGGATCGCCAATAAACCAGGTATCTAAAGGTAGTTTTGAGTTAACTTGCCACTTAATACCTTTGCTAGTTGCGCTGTGTTCAAACATATTATTAATGCGAGTAATTAAAGCATCTAAGTCGAATGCTATAGATTCAATAACTAACTTTTGGGATTCTATTTTTGATATATCAAGAATGTCATTAATTAGGTTTAATAAGCTTTTAGAAGATGAATTTATTTTATCTAAGTAACCAATTAGTGTACTTGCGCTATCGGCCTCTCGAGCAAGTGAAGAAAATCCAATAACAGCATTTAATGGTGTACGTATTTCATGGCTCATATTAGCTAAAAATTGGCTTTTAGCTCGGTTGGCTAAATCAGACTGCTGTTTTGCTTGTGCAAGCGAATGTGTGCGCTCAGCCACTTGGCGTGTAAGCTCTATTTGCTGTTGGTTAAATAGTAGTAAAACCATTAAAATTAAAGAGCATACGGCAACCTGAAGTATGAGTAATAACAATGTTAGTTGGCTATTATGTTGCGTTAAAAAACTTTCTTTAAGGGCTAGTTTTACAATCCATTTTTGCCCTGCAAAGCTCACATCAAACGACATTAGTCGACTGCCCTTGGCCTGCTGAATATCTTGAGAGTAATTACTGTAAAACGGCGGTGTGTTTGTATCTTCGTATATACCAATGGAAAACATATCAGACTGTTGTTTAGTAATAGCTTGTTCAATAATACTTCGTACTAAAAATACACCTGTGGCGTAGCCTTTAATTACTTCTTTATCGTCACTTTTAGAATACACAGGGGCAAATAACAAATAAGCGGGTTTAGGTTGTTTGGTTTGTACTAGCTGAATTATCTTAGTCCCTACGGGCATATATTTTATAGCAGGGTTAAGCAGGGAATTTTTTCTATCAGAATTTGAAAATACATTAAAGCCAATTGCTTTTTGATTACCATTGAAAGGGGCTATGTATTTTACGATAACGAGGGGATCATTTTTTTCAAGAGGCTCACCTACTACATCAACATCTAAATGGTAAATATTTGATATTTCTTGAGCAAAGGTTTCGCGTTGATCTTGAGATATTTTTGCATTCCACGATAAAGCATTAATAAATGCGTGCTGGGTTAGTAATTGGCTAGCATAAGAATAAAAATCTTGCTGGCTTAATGTTGATGATGATTGAACCTGGCTTGCTAGACTTTGCACTGCAATAATACTGCGATTTGTATATCTATAAAGGCTATTTTCTATAACGTGAACTTCACGTTCGGCAATTTTAATTGTACTTATACGGTTTTCTTGATCGTATAACTGTGTTGTAACCGCAACAGACACAAATAAAATAGAGCATACTGTAATTGTTGGAAACGCCGATATATTATGTTGATTAGACTTTTGTGGTAATAAAGAAAGTAAAAATGGAGTAGCAATTAATACTCCTAATGTATCACCAAGCCACCAGTAAATAACATTATTCCAATGATTATTAATACTGTATACAGAGTTAAATTGACTCAGTGCAAATACACCAAAGTTAGCAGAAATTAAGCTGACCAATATGGCTATAACGAGAATAAAATAAATTATATTCTTGCGCTTTTTAAAGCGTAGCGGGTGCCCAAGCCAATACTTTAAAAGAGCTGCGCCAACCATTGCCTGTATTACAACACCAAAGGCGATATACACTGCCTCGTTAAATGAGTTACCGACTAGGACTAGCTCATGAGCTGAACTATCAAAAATATTTAGGTTAAATGCAATTGCGGCTACAAATAAAGGCGGGATAAAGCGCCACCACCAAATATAACAACCGACAAGAGCGATGCCGGCAGGCAACCAAATTGGAATTATTTGCGAGTTAAAAGCAAGTTTAGTGAGTGCTATGCCGACTAAAAAATATGCTAAAGCAAACATGATGTAAAAAATAAGAGAATGATTTTTAGAGTTAAAATTTTTCACATAAGGTCCAAGCAATTATTATTATCGTTTTGAAATATCAGTATAGCTAACAGTAAGTTATTTTGGTTATTTTTATAAAGGTAACTGTTTTTTGCTAAATGACTGCTTTAACACGACTGTTGATTCTATATTTGCGATACAACTTAAACTACCTAGTTGATGTTTTACAAATGTTTCGTAGCTCTCAAGATCATGTGCAATGATTTTTAATAAATAATCATAGCTTCCTGATATTACACAACACTCTAATACATGTGGTAACTTTTCTACATGTTGCTCAAATTGCTCTGCAGCACTTACCGAGTTTTGGCTTAATCGTACAAACGCATATACCAACACATTAAGGTTAAGTGCTTTAGGATTTATGGCGGCGTGGTAGCCGGTAATAATGTTTTCTTGTTCTAACTTTTTTATACGCCTTAAACAAGGCGTATCCGATAGGTTAATACTGCTGGCCAAATCTGAAACCGACATACGAGCTTGGCTTTGCAGTGCAATGAGTAATTGCTGATCTTTTTTA
Organism: Pseudoalteromonas sp. FUC4; assembly: GCF_008370255.1. Classification (GTDB taxonomy): domain Bacteria; phylum Pseudomonadota; class Gammaproteobacteria; order Enterobacterales; family Alteromonadaceae; genus Pseudoalteromonas. The sequence goes on from NZ_SEUI01000006.1 coordinate 16,257, forward strand.
TCTAACATAGTTGTCGGCTTTTATTAATTATTTTTATATTTGTAGTGATTATTGCTAAGTATTACAGTTTTTACTAATTTTTTTGGCGTTTTACCCTCATTGAACTCTGTTAGCATTTAACTATAAAAATAATAGAGCACAATAATGAACACACATACCGCTATTTTTGATCACTGGATACGAACAGAGTTTGTCACTTTAAATAGTGAATTAGAGCAGCTTTATTGGCAGCAAACCGATAAAGCAAATGTAGAAGGAATAGGTAAGGCCTTAAAGCAACAATTAGAAAAAGAAGGCAACGCATTAATTAGCAATTTATTAGCCGAGGGAAACACAGATCAAGGCTTTGATAGCGCTTTTGACTTACTCGGTAACGTAGGATTGTTTATGGCGGCGTGTAGGCGCCATGAAATTACTGAGCCAAGCAGAGAAACTACTTCCCCACTAATAGAAGCCTCAGCGCTTGCTATGCATATAGGCGCATCCATTGGCGTGACTCCTCGTTTTGCTACCGCCCACTTAACTACTCATAACAAAGCACTTAACGGTATTTATAAACGATTTACTAATTTACCTGATGAAAAGCTATTTATTGATTACAACACCCAAGGCATTTTGACCTATAAACGCGCAAGTGATGCTTTACTAAAAATATTACCGTTAGGTATTTCACACCCCTTGTGTGGTGAATTATTAAAAGTAGCTAAACAAGCGCTTATAGATGTAATTGAGTCAAATAATGCACTTTATTCTGAGCTCGATACAGATCGCTTTTTTAACTGTGTTCGCCCTTATTATAAACCGTACCGTGTAGGTAAAGAGGTTTACAGAGGTGCAAATGCTGGTGACTTTGCAGGTATTAACGTTATTGATATGTTACTAGGGCTTTGTAGCGCAAATGAGCCTAGTTACTCGCAAATGCTGGTGGATAAGTTTTTATATATGATGCCAGAGGATCAACAAATCCTACGAGAAGCTATGCGTATGCAAAGCTTTATGAATGACTTTTTACAAGCCAAGCAATATAAAAATACAGATTGGTTTAAAAGCCATGCAAAGTTATTTATTCAAGTGTGTAAATTACATGGCGACACTGCAGTCGGTCATCATAATCAACTGGTTGAAAAGTTTATTGCTCAGCCCTCAAAAAATATGCAACAGCAACATATGAGCAAGGTAACAGCAAGTGGTCCGCCGCTTCATGTGTTACTTGATTCGCTCGAAAAATTAAGAGATAGGCGAGCCAGCGCCAAACGGGATGACATAAAAACACGTTTTGACGATCTAAATACACTTAAAAAATGGGTTAAATAGCATGCTTAAAAATGATTTTTGTATGGCCGATGGCTGTTATTTATTAAACCACTCGGTAGGGCGTCCTCTTAAAAATACACAGCAATATTTAGCTCAGCACTACTTTTTACCATGGGAGAGCTCAAATAAAGAACCTTGGCAACAATGGCTGCCCGCAGTTGAGCAATTTACTACCGCGCTTGGTAAGTTATTTAATGCGCCTAGTTCGCAGTTTTGTCCTCAGGTTAATTTATCAAGCGGCTTAACGAAGTTGCTTATGTCGCACCCTCGATTACAGCAAAAAAATTGTAAAGTGCTTATGGCGCAAAGTGATTTTCCGAGCATGGGTTTTGCAATGCAAAAAGCATTACCAGAGTGCGCGCAAATCATGTTTATACCTGAGCACGAAGATTTAAGTGACATTAGTGTTTGGCAGCGCTATATAACCGCCAATATTGATTTAGTTTTTATAAGCCATGTGTATTCAAATACAGGAGTGCAGGCGCCTGTGTACGATATTGTAGCTATAAGTAAATTAACCAATAGTTTATCAATAGTTGACGTTGCTCAGTCTGCGGGTGTTATACCGCTTGATTTAAGCGTACTCGATGCGGATTTTATGATTGGCTCGAGCGTTAAGTGGCTATGTGGCGGACCAGGTGCAGCATACTTATGGGTTAACAAACACCAAATAGCATATTGTGAACCTAAAGATGTGGGTTGGTTTTCGCATCAAAACCCATTTGAGTTCGATATTAACCACTTCGAATATAACGCCAGTGCGCTTAAGTTTTGGGGTGGCACTCCCTCTGTAGCGCCTTATATTATTGCCGCAAATAGTATTGCCTACTTTGCAGAGCTAACAGCTCACAAGGTAAGGGAGCATAATTTAGCTATGCTTACGCTTATTCATGAGCAACTAAGCGAATATGTTGTATCACCTATGAGTGGTGATAAATGCAGCGGGACTGTTATTTTGTTTTTTAACAAGCAGCAAAACCATGTATTAACAGAGCTTAATAAAGCGAAAGTCAGTGTAGATGCTCGCAAATTTGGAATACGAGTATCGCCACATATTTATAATACTCAAGAAGACGTTGCGCGATTTATTTCTATAGTAAAACGAGCGCTTAAGGATTTTGGCTAAGCTGCTGCTTTCTTTGCTTTAATGACTCTATTTTTTGCTGCGTTTGACTAATTGATGCGTCGTAGGCTTGTTTTAATGAATTTGTTTTAGTTGCGATAGCATCAGCAATAGACGAAGCGCCTAAACGATTGGCCTTATCTTGAGTCATGTAATCTATCTGTTGTTTTTTAGCTGCGTATTCTTTTTGGCTTTGTTCAATAGATAACTCAAGGCGCTTTATTTCACGCTCTATTTGTTGAACCTCTAAATAGTCATCAACAGAGGTATCGGTGATACCTTTACCGGGCGTAGAGCTTTTATAAGCTTCAATTACATTGATATCTTTTAGAGTAATAACTTGTGCATCTTTAGCGCAAGGCGTTTGGCTAAAAGTAGGAACGCCCTTAATTACACACTTATACACTGTTGTACTTTGTGCCAAGGTAAAAAATGGTGCTGCCGCGCAAAATGATAGCAATATGAACCGGATCATAGCTAATCCTAAAAGTGGCTAAAGTTGTGTTAATAATGCCCTAAGTTATTACTAGGCACAATTTGTTTAATTTTTATAAATTTTAGGCACAAAAAAACCACAATTAAGTGGTTTAAATTAAGTATGGTCCAGAGGGAGGGATAGACTTGCTTACATCCATGTAATCAATCGCTGCGCGACGCTTGCAGCGGCCCAAAATGTTCCAGACATTTTGTCGAATCCTGTCGAGGGTTCTCACCCTCCCAATTTAGTATCGGTGTTAAATTTTAGGCACAAAAAAACCACAATTAAGTGGTTTAAATTAAGTATGGTGGAGAGGGAGGGATTCGAACCCTCGATAGAGCTACAAACTCTATACTCCCTTAGCAGGGGAGCTCCTTCGGCCACTCGGACACCTCTCCAACGCATAACCGGTTGTATTGATGGAGTAAAAAAAGCCACCAATTAAAATATGGTGGAGAGATAGGGATTTGAACCCTAGATGGGCTATAAACCCATGCCGGTTTTCAAGACCGGTGCATTCGACCACTCTGCCATCTCTCCGTGACGCAGAATAATACTTAGGTGATACCGCTGTGTAAATAGCAAAATGACTGTTTGCCTAAAAAATATACGTAAATGAGGTTTTTTTTGTAAATAAGGGGAAATTAAGGCAATTTTTAATAAAATAAATAGGTTGCAGCAAACAATGGGAGCTAAATAAGTGACTTCATTTAGTGGTTGAGTGTTCGCTGCACCGAAAAAATAATCATGGTTGGGTGATTATTTATATTGAGCTGCACCGCTAAGTGCTAGTCTTTTACCAATCGTGTTAAGTTTAGCTAACATTCTTGCTTTACGGTTAGTTGGTTTAACGGCTACTTGCGCTGCTGCTGTTTGATTTAATGTATTAATTGGTTTCATTATTTTGCTCCGGTTGTATCTGTTGAAATCGCGTGCATTTTGCACGTTGTTTGATTAAAAATACAACGATAAAAATTGAGCCTGAGGGATTAGTTAAACTAATCTGAATTTATTTTATTAATGTGCAATTCAGTAAGTTGTATTACTGTTTTTGCATAGGTATTTAGATGGTAGTTGGTTTAAATCCCTTTAATATTGGGGTTTTTGCTTTTTTAATTTATTTTTATGCATTTTATATAGTGTTTTTTGATTATTTATTCAGATTAAAAAAATTTAATTAAACGTTTGTTATCTCACTCTAAAATACATTGCTGGAAACAAAAGCTTGTCACTACTAATAATTATTAAACCAAGTATCAAAAAACAGAGCCAAAAATCATTGGCATGGCTTAAAAGCATCTGTAAAAAACGCAGCTTTTCTTATTGTATATTCACTACTACGGGAAGCTTTGACGATGACTGCGCTCAAATAAGGTTGTTACTGAGTAAATTTCCCAAAGTAGTTGCACTAGGTGGCGATGGTACATTGAACTTGGCGGTTAATGCGCTAATAGGGAGCAGCTGTTCGTTAGCATTATTACCTTGCGGTACAGGTAACGATTTCTCCAGAGGGTTTAATTGCAAAGAAGATGATTGGCGAAAGGCATTATTTAATACACCGACAGCCATTGATATAGGAAAAATTAATAGCCGCTATTTTATTAATATTGCAGGGGTAGGATTTGATGCTCATGTGATTAAAACAATTAACGAGAAAGCTAATTTTTCATCTTTTGATTACAGTTGGACGAGTATTAAAGAGCTATTTTATTATCAAGCTCAGCAGTTACAAGGTACGTTTAATAACGATGCTCGGCAGTATCAAAATTTAATTACTGTATTTGCTAATCATAAGTACTTTGGTGGCGGGCTAAAAATAGCGCCAAAAGCAGATTTAATTGATGGTCAGCTTGAGTGTTATCAAATGCGATCGGGTGGGCTTTTTTATAATGCAATAAGCTTTATTAAGTTATTTTTTAAGCGTCATGAGTATATAAAAAACCTTACCTATAGTCGCTTAAATACAGCTTCTATAAATACTGAAGGGCTATTGATTGAAGCAGATGGTGAGCTGATAGGTAAAACTCCTGCAGTTGTTAGTGTGCATGGACAGGCCTTACTTTTTCATATGCCAATAAAAAAGCGCCTACAGTAAAGTAGGCGCTTTTGCGTTAGTTGCGTTAATAACGCGTCTAACTGGGGACGGAGCCACTTTTAGCTATTGCTCTATTAGCTAAAAAGGCGTTAATTCGTTTTGTTGGGGTAAGCACAATGGCGTTACCTAATAGCACTAAGCTAAACCCTGCAAAGGTATTTGCGTGCCATTCAAAGCCTTCAAAAAAACTACTTAGCGTTACTGCCACTAATGGGAATAAAACAATAACGTAGCTGGCTTTTTCAGGGCCTATATTTTTTAGTAGTGCAAAGTAACAACCAAAAGCGATTACGGTGCCAAATATTGATAAGTAAAGTAATGATAACCAGTAACTCGGTGGTGCGTTTACACTAAATTGCACGTCATTCATTAATACATATAGCGCTAAGCCTACGGCGCTATATAACATGCCCCATGCATTACCTTGTAATACACCAATTTGCTTACGAGAATTTCGGACGCTTACCATATTACCTAATGAAGCCACAAAGGTACCGCCAAGGGCAAGTAGTAACCCGACCAATGCACCATTACTTAAGTCGAACTGCTGTAACTGCGGCCAAAACAGACACGTAATACCTAATACAGCAAGAACAGCCCCTGTATAAATTCGCTTTGAGATTGGTTTACCAAAAAATAATCGAGTGTTAACTATGTTCATAACCAGCAGCATCGAAAAGGCAATGGAGCTCATGGCTGAGGTTAGGTAATTTTGTGCCCAGTAAAGCATTAAGTAATTTAAACCAAAGTTAAACAGAGCTAATAAAGCAAAAAAGCCATGATCGACTAATGAGAAACGCATGTCGGGTTTTTTGTACGCTACATACAACCACATTAAAAGCGCTGCAATAGCAAAGCGATAAAATAACGATAACTCGACTGCAATATCGCCTAGTTGAAATTCTATGGCTAACCAAGTAGAACCCCAAATTAAAACGGTTGTAATGTATAGCGCTGCACTTTTCATGGTTAGTCCTCAAAGCCCGATTGAATGGCTATTTTAAGACCTATCTGTATACTTACCATATACAGAAAAGTAAAAATGTAACCTATACAGATTTGGTGTGTGATGATAAGACAAAAAAATAGCCAAGGGCACGATTTTTTATATCAACAAGTTATTCAGTTAATTAGGGATATGAGTGCTCAACAAGTTTTACTCCCCGGCGAAAAACTACCATCACTACGTAAAATGGCAGATAACTTAAATATAAGTATTCCCACTGTAAAACAAGCGTATCAAGCACTTGAGGATCAAGGGCTAGTAGAGGCACGCGAAAAATCAGGTTACTTTTTAAAAGCTGTTAACGCCGCGCATAACTTACCTAAGCGAGTTAAATTAAGTCGCGAGCCTGTTGTGGTAAATAAACAAGCCTTAATAGAGCAGGTATACAGCGCCATTCATCAAGCTAACGTAGTCCCTTTTGGTATCGCTAACCCTATAGCCGCTGCACCTACCGATAAAGCGCTTGGCAGAAATATGCGCCGCGTAATGACAATTGCCGGCAGTAAAGCCATTAACTATGGGCCAACAGATGGATTTGTGCCGCTGAAAAAGCAACTAGTGCATCGCTATCTAGATTTTGGCATTGGTATTGATATGGACGAGCTTGTGATCACCAATGGTGCACAAGAAGCCATGGCTATTGCACTTAAGTGTGTGACAAAGCCAGGCGATGTAGTTGCCATTGAGACGCCTTGTTATCACGGGATTATAGAGCTAATAGAGAGCTTAGGCCTCAAAGCGCTCGAAATACCACTGTGCCCAGATAATGGCATTTGGTTAAGCGATTTAGAACGTGCTTTAAACGAGCATGATATAAAAGCGTGTTTATTCTCGACAGCAATTAGCAACCCTGTAGGCAGCTTTATGCCAGATAAAAACAGGCAGCAGCTGGTGGAGCTACTTGAAAGTCATGACGTAGTGCTTATTGAAGATGACGTATACGGTGATTTATATTTTACGGCAAAACGAGGCACACCTGCTTTAGCGTACTCTAAAAAAGGATTAGTGATTAGTTGCTCATCTTTTTCTAAAACGGCAGCGCCGAGCTATCGTGTAGGTTGGTTAGTTGCGGGTAAATTTGCAACGCAGGCAAGGCGATATAAAAGAGCACTAAGTTGCTCTGCTTCGTTAATAAACCAATGGACGTTATCTGAGTTTATTGCCAGCGGCGAGTACGACCGAAATTTAAAAGTACTTAGGCAACGCCTGCGCGATAACAAAGAGCGTATGCGATGGTGCTTACAACAAGCTATGCCAAAAAATACACGTATAAGCGATCCAAAAGGAGGTTGCGTAATGTGGCTTGATTTAGGAGGCGAATACGATAGCCAAAAGTTATTTTTACTTGCACTTGAAGTGGGTATTAGCATAACCCCTGGGCTTATTTTTTCGGCCTCTAATAAATATAAAAGCTGTGTAAGGTTAAGTTATGGTGTGCAATGGAACGCGCAAATTGAGCAAGCAATAGTTACATTGGGTAAGCTTACTTTATTAGCTAAAAAGTAATACCAATCTGCTTATATATGGGGTCTATTTAACGTTAAGAAAATTACGCTAGAACTAGGCAAAAGTTTTTGTATCTAGGGTCTGTTGATCTTTCAAGGTTGAATTTGCAGCAGTCTGTTTGGTATTTAGGCAAGGCAGAGCCTATGTAGTGTGGTTATTCCCCATAAATGGGCGATAACGTAGCATTAATGCCAAACAGGCGCTGCCCAGAGGGTTCTTCCTAGGGACTATTTACTCTTTGTTGCTCGGTTTTTACTTAGCCCACTAGGTTACAAATCTCGCGCCGCGATTAAATAGCCCCTAGTTTGAAAAAATTTTAATCCGCAAAGATCAACAGGCCCTAGTTGTTCTCGGCAATTGCTCCCTGCATTGCTCTACCTCCTGCATCCATGCAGTCGTAAATAAAAAATTTTTAACGACGTTATAGTGCAATTTAATTCGTTAAATTGATCAAAGATTTATGCAGGTTGGTATAAGTCAACGAAATACAAAAAAGCAGCATTTAAGTAAACTTAAGTGCTGCCAAAGGGATGTTAAATAATGTTTGCTGTACTAATTTTGTTTAAAGCTAAATAACTGATAACCTTCAAGCTCAGGCACTTGCATTACTAATTGCTCTTCTTGTTTTGCAATATCAGCAAAGTTTCCACATAAAGAGTTAGCACGTTCTTCAAGTGCGCTTGCATGTAGCTCTACTTTTTCTTCTATTTGTGCACCCATATTTTCCATACGTTGTTCAAAGGCATCCATATCACCGCCTGAACCAAGTAACTCAGAACCTAAAGCTACTAAAATACTGCCCATTGATTGCATCACTGCTGATTCAACCGCTGTTTCTATCTGCTGCTCAAATTGTTGTTCAAAGTTTTCGCCAAATTGATTAAAACTTTGTTGGCCCATCACAAATGTACCTTGTTGGTAAAATGTGTTTTCTACCTCAATTTTAATGTCGTCCATAAGCTCAGACATATTATCAAGGCCGTCAATATTAAATGCATTGCCCACTTCTTCTAATGCTACTCCGGCAATTTTAACGCCTTCTAGCGCTATATTAGCTACTTCAGGTAGTTGTGTGCGTAAACTATCAGAGTACTTGGTTAGCGCGTCGCGCTGCGAATTATTTAGTGCTACAAATTCGCCATTTACAGTTAAGTCACCATGGGTATTAAACTGCATGGTTTTATTGTTGACGGTAAAAATTTCCAATTCGTTTGGCTTAATGCGCACATCATTTTTAAATTCGACGTTACATTCATCATTACTAAATGAAATTGCAGAATCGTTATTGTTATGAGCCATAGCGGCTGGCGTACAAATTAATGCGCTAACTAATAGTAATTTTTTCATGTTTGTTCTCTACTTTTTGTTGATGACGATTAATTAATAACAAGTTTGATGCCAGTTTTATTTTTTAATATAAAACATATGGTTAACTGTTTTTGTTTGTTTTTTAGTAAATGAAATCAATTAATAAATAACTATTATTTAGTCAAATTGGCTAACTAATAAAAATTAATAAATTTTATTTATCGATACGATAAAAAACTCTCACTTTCCTCAATTCAAATTTAGCGCTATTTATTCACATTACTGACATGAAGACTATTTACAGTAGTCACGTGGCTTTATTTTGATGTTAATTTGCACAGCATTTTGACGTTAAACATTTTAATTTTACCGACTATTGCGATAATAAAATCCTTGGTTGGTCTCAAACACTTTATGGAGTGGGTTGTGGGTAAGACATTTAGTTACGATGCGCTAGATGACGATTTTGTTGAAGACGAGTACGAAATGCTCGGCCGTAATCAACACGATAAGAACAAGCAAAAGGTTAAAAAGAAGTTGGAAGACTACCTTGAGCAAAAACGCTTGCGTAAAAATCTAGGCGAAGATGATTTAAGCGATTACACCGATTAAATTTCACTAGTATAAATAAAATACCAATTAATATTGAGAGTTTAAATGTGCAGTTATGCGTATGTTTAAGTTTCAGTAGTATTGGCAATAAAGAGGCCTTGCGCCTCTTTATTACTTTTTAAAGCGCACTTTTAGTTTGTGCCAAAGCTTTTTGAATTGTAAGTTCTAGCTTTTCTGGTTTAGTAAAAGGTGCATAACGTTTAATTGGCGTACCATCTGCGGCAATTAAAAATTTAGTAAAATTCCACTTTATTTTACGTGTTAAAAAACCAGGTAAAGCCGATTTTAAAAAACGAAAGACTGGGTGAGCATGCTTACCGTTTACATCTACTTTGGCCGCCATTAAAAAACTCACACCAAAATTAATTAAACACCCTTGCTCTATTTGTGTAGCGTCGCCGGGTTCTTGCTGACCAAATTGATTACACGGAAACCCTAAAATAACTAAACCTTGGCTGGCATATTTATTATGCAAAGCTTGAAGCGACTCGTATTGGTAGGTAAATCCACATTTACTTGCGGTGTTAACAATCAGCACAACCTTACCTTCAAAATCACTAAAGTTAATAGGTTGACCCTGCAAGCTTGTTGCGCTTAATTGATGAAATTTGTGCATATTGGCGTCTTTTTTATTATTGTTATTGGTATTTTAACCTGAGTACAGTATTTCATAAAGTACAAAGAGTGCTCTAATTTAATATTAAAAATAGCCCCATACCGGCAAGTGTTGTGTAATAAATATTATGTGTTTTATAGGCAACAACAATGGCGACTATCGCTGCGCTTAAATAAGGGTTTTGCCAGTTTAAGTTAATGCCATCTTCATTCAAAAACACGATAGGCACCCAAATTGCTGTAAGCACCGCAGGTGCGCTAAAGCTTAAAAATTGCTGCATTTTAGGACCTACTTTAAACGGTAAAGCGCGGTGTAAAAATAAATAACGCGTAAAAAATGTAATGCACGCCATGAGTAAAATAGTTGTCATCATAGTGTTGCTTCCTTTTTAGCGGTTAGCCTTGCTGTGCTGTAACCTGCGGCCATTGCCAGCAGCGCTGAGCAAACAAGCCATAACTCAAATCCTGTACTTTTTAAAAGCGTTGCGCTAACACCAGCTACAATTACCGTAACGAGTGAGGCCAAATTTTTAATCCCCGGAATAACCAACGCGATAAACGTGGCAGCAATCGCAAAATCGAGCCCTAAATTAGTTAAGTCGGGCAGCATTGTGCCCGCTATAATGCCAATTAATGTCCAAATATTCCATGCAATATAAAAGCTAAAACCAGCGCTCAATGCGTATATTAAACGTGTTTTTGTTCTATATGCTTTTCGATGATGAGAAAACGCAAACAGCTCGTCGGTTAAAACAAAGCTCACCGGTAAGCGCCAACGCATAGGTTGATCAATGACCTTATGACGCACAGCTAAACCGTATAAAAAGTGCCGAGAGCTAATAATAAATGTTGTAAATAAAATTGTGAGCAATGGTGTGTTGCCCGCCATAAGTTCAATCGCAACAAGCTGTGCAGAGCCTGCAAATACTAATAATGACATTGCTTGGGTTTCAAAGGCGCTAAAACCATTTTGAATCGCTAAAGAGCCGCATAAAATACCCCAAGGAACAACGGCTAAACACAGCGGTAGCATATCTAAAAAGCCTTTTAAAATAGCTTTTTTAACTGGTTGCATGATATTTACACTCACGGCTTGTAGAATGGCTCATAAGGATACCTTAATATTATGATGTTAAAGTAGTTAACAAATTAAATAATACTGTTTTTTTAAGGATAGGCACAATGACGACGTTAAAAGTGTGGGATGGGTTTATTAGATGCTTTCATTGGTTTTTGGTTGTAAGTATTGCAGTGCTTTATTTTAGTATTGAAGAGGGCATGATTGAGCTTCATTTTGTTGCTGGCTTTTTTACTTTAGCACTTATAGTAACACGTTTAATTTGGGGTGTTATAGGTAGTAAAACCGCGAGATTAAGTGGGTTACTGCACTCTCCTAAATCTATTTTTAAGGCATTAAAATCACCAAGCGAATCGTTAGGCCATTCAGCGCCCGGTAGTTGTATGGTGATAGTGTTTTTTATATTAATTATAACGCAACTTGTTAGCGGCCTAATGAGTAGCGATGGCATTTTAACTGATGGCCCGCTTGCTCAATATGTGTCTAGCGATACGATTGATTTTGCCAATTGGCTACATGAGCTGAATTTTGACATTTTACTTTATGCTATTGGCTTGCATGTATTAGCTATTATTGTTTATAGAATAAAAGGCAAACCGCTGGTTAAGGCGATGATCACAGGCTCAAAAGAGTTAAAAGCGGATGACTCTGAGGCTAAAGCTAAAGTAACAAAGCCGTCTTGGCCTGCGTGGTTAATATTTATATCTTTATTGGTGTTGCTGGTATTTACGTGGGCGAAAGAGCCTTTAACTTATTTATTTAGTTAAAAACATATTAAACCAACCTTAAAGGGTTGGTTTTTGTTTTTGGTTACATTCTTTTGTTTGATTGTTATGCGGGGCCGAATTATAATCGTCGCATTGCTGGCAAACTAGCCGAAAGGTTAGGGTGCAAAGTTTCCAAAAGCTATGGTAGCGGGACTACTGCATAACGTGTTGTTATGTATCACTTGCCCTCAGTGTATTTTTTGTGTATCCATAGTCTATGGATAAGATTTTGTAACTCTTAAGGTGTTGCCGTGTTTATGCATACGTCGTTGGCCTGTGGAAAATGGTCAACAATAGGTTGCTTAAATCATCATACCCAATTATTTATTGGTGATGTGGTGAGTGTAACCTTTTACGACATGCAAGGAGAGCTGGTTAGTTTATCATTTGATTACAAGATCACCTCGCTTGAGCAAGGTGAGCCTCATGCATGGCCACGTTTAGTTGCCGAGCATATTAATGTGCATGTACCTCTTGTTAGCGCAGGTAAAATGACCGAACAGGGCTTAATTGTAGCCTATAGAAATAATGAAATTTTTGCTTTGCAAAGCAGTGGTATATGTAAAGCACACGTCGATTTTCATTGTATTGCAAAATGCGATGAGCGTGTTATTAATAACGCCGATGCATATGACTATGTGTACCCTGAAAATTGTGAAAACTATAATGCGGGTACAAAGGTATTGCAGCCAAAAACTGGGCATGTGTATCAATGCAGGCCTTGGCCATTTAATGAATTTTGCCGCACGAATGACGATAATAAGTCTATGTTCGAACCCGGTGTAGGACAAAGTTGGGCTATGGCTTGGCAGCAAATATGAAGCTCAAGTGAATTATCTTCCCAAAGGTATAGCGGTTTTAGTAATGAAGCGTTTACCGTTTTAGCCCATCCAACTATTGGATGGGCTTTTTTATTTTTATGATAAACTGCAAATCACATTATTTTTTTAATTGGTTTTTTTGTGTCTCGTCCTGACTACTCTTTAAGTTTATTACCTAATTTCCCGATTGCTAAACAGCAAGCCCATACATTAAGTACCCACAATAAAATACGTACCGATAATTACTATTGGATGCGCGATGACGATCGCCAAGATGAGCAAGTACTTGCGCATTTATATGCTGAAAATGCGTACTGCGATGAACAGTTAGCTGCTATGAAGCCACTACAAAATACACTTTTTGAAGAGTTAAAAGCACGCATTGTAAAAGATGATAATTCGGTACCCGTTAAAGACGGGAAATACTGGTATCACTCAGAAGTTCGTGGTGATGATGAATACTCGCGTCATTATAGAAGTACAAGCATAAAGGCTGATAATAAAGAGCTTTTACTTGATGTGAATGTATTAGCTGAAGGATTTGAGTTTTTTGAGCTAGGAGAGGTCGCCCTCAGCCCATGTGAGCAGTTTATGGCTTACTCTGAAGATACTGAAGGTCGTCGTATTTATAATGTTCGCTTTAAAAGCTTAGTGACCGGTGAAATGCTACCTGATGTACTTGAAAATACAGAAGGGCAAGTTGTTTGGGCTAACGACAATAAAACCGTTTTTTATGTAAAAAAAGATTTAAAAACGCTATTAGGATACCAAGTATTTAGGCATGAGCTTGGCAGCGAGCAAAGCCAAGACGTAATGGTCTACGAAGAGCAAGACAGCAGCTTTTTTATGGGACTTGGTAAAAGCCGCGATGAAAACTTAATTATTATTGATTTAGCATCGACAGAGACCAACGATACATGGGTGCTTGATGCTAATAAGCCCACTGGCGAATTTAAAGCATTAATGCCGCGTGAAAATGGCCACGAGTTTGACGTAGATAAGCTAGGTGACACATTTTATATTGTGACTAACTGGCAAGCTAAAAACTTTAGATTAATGACAGCAACAAACGAAACGATTGCTGATAAAACTCAATGGTTTGAGCATACAGCTCACAGAGAAAATGTCCTGCTTGAAGGTGTCGAGTTATTTAATGACTTTTTAGTATTGAGTGAACGCGAACAAGGGCAAGCTCGATTTGTAGTTGTTAATAGGCAAGGGGATCGTATGGCACTTGAGTTTGCCGATCCTTGTTATTATGCTGCAATAGCAATGAACCCAGAGCCAGACACTCGCACTGCGCGTATTTATTACTCAAGTTTAACAACACCAGGTTCGTTATATGACGTTGATTTAGCAACCGGCGAAAAAACACTACTTAAACAGCAAAAAGTACTCGGTAGTTTTAATGCCGATGACTATCAGTCGGAGCGATTAATGGTAATGGCTCGCGACGGAGTTAAAGTGCCCGTATCGGTTGTTTATCGAAAAGACAGCTTTAAAAAAGATGGCACAAATCCGTTATTTCAATACGGCTATGGCGCCTATGGCTATACGATCGATCCTAGTTTTTCTAGTTCGTCACTGAGCTTGCTCGATCGTGGTTTTGTTTATGTAATAGCACATGTTCGCGGCTCTGAAATGCTAGGTCGTCAGTGGTACGAACAAGGTAAAAAAGAGCATAAACAAAATAGCTTTAGTGACTTTATTGACGTGACAAAAGCGCTTGTTGCGCAAAACTATTGTGATAGCAGCAAGGTGTTTGCCTCAGGCGGCAGTGCAGGTGGTTTATTGATGGGGGCAGTTGTAAACCAAGCACCAGAGTTATATTGCGGTGTTGGCTGCCATGTACCATTTTTAGATGTATTAACCACGATGCTTGATGAGAGTATTCCGCTCACAACAAATGAATACGATGAATGGGGTAATCCAAATGAGCCTCAGTTTTATGATGTAATCGAAGCTTACTCGCCGTATGACAATATTCGCGCACAAAACTATCCGAACATACTCGTTACTACCGGCCTTCACGACTCACAAGTGCAGTATTGGGAGCCTATGAAGTGGGTTGCAAAAATGCGTGAGCTTAAAACAGATAGTAATATTTTAGTATTTAAAACCGATATGGATGCAGGGCACGGTGGTGCATCAGGTCGCTTTAAAAGTTTAGAGGAAAAAGCACTCGAAATGGCCTTTTTTATTGCTTTATTAAATTAACTGCAAAATCAGAAAATTGTATTATCCTATATATAGAAGTTGATATATGTAAGGCGATTTATGTTTGGAGCACATGGTGAATTTCAGATTTGTTCAAAGCCACCTCTGATGTATTTAGAATTAAAGGGGAGCTTTAACAATGAAGGCATTACGCTGTTAACTAATGGCGTTGTTCAGGAGCTGAGCACTCACCCTGAAAATACGATTAAGTTTGTGGTTGTTAATTTAAGAGAGTTTGAGCTGTTAACTTTGGATGGCCTCGATTCATTAGAGACCTATTTTGCCGGTGTAAAAGAACGTGGCTATCAACGAGTTGACTATATAAACATTAATATCATAGCTAAAAATATGTTTGAAAAAGTATGGAAAAATAGCGATGTAGAAGTTAATTTTTATAAAGATACCGACAGCTATTTATTAGTGCACCCAAATGACAGTTATATCAAACAGAACTGGTAACTAACATGAGTATTATAAACCGCTATTGAAGAGGGCTTATAATACTCTCTAAACACCCTTTATAGCGGCGTGAAAGGTTTAAACACATATCGTTTTTCAGCCTTACTTTATAATCGCCACTGTCAGTAGGCATCAGTTCGCAAATAGCTTGTTTTCTTACCAGCGTTGAACGATGAATACGAACAAACCCTTCTGGTTCTAGCTGTTGTTCAATATTTTTCATGGTTTCGCGATGTAGTACCGGCGTATTACCTTGGGTAAAATGCAGCTCTACATAGTTGCCCGCACCATTAATCCAAATAATATCATTTATATCAATTAGCCTTACCTTACCTACATCTTTAACCACAATATGTGATGATGGCTTTTCAGCTTGTGTGCTTTGCGGGTATTGGCGTTCGGCCGCACTTGCAATCGGGCAAAGGTGAATCAGCTTATCAAAGCACTTATCAATACGTGATGCAGTTGAATCTAATATTAAAAAATCAACAGCGCCAACTTCAAAGGCAAAACTCGCAAAATGTCCCGATTGGGCAATAATGACTAACTTCAGCTTTTTAGCAAGCTCTGTTAAATGCACTATTTGCATAGGGTCAGCTAGGTTGGTTAGTTCGTAAAACAGTACATTGTATTGATCAGTGTCTATTTGATCTAATCTATTTGTTTGAAGAAAAGATTGAGATTCAAAGTGCCGGTGATCTTGCACGCGCTTTGTTAAAAATGTTGCAAACTTAGTGTTACTAACAAAAGTTAATGCATGAAAAGAAGCGATCATTATTTTATATCTCTTGCTGTATATAATAATAAAGACCGTGCTTAGCGGAAAAACTGTTATGAAAAGTACAATATATTTATAAAATAATTGTGACGTACTAATTCATCTCATAAAACCAGCTATTCGTACCAAAGACTACGCCTCATAAATAATGCCCGTAGAGTGTTTAAAAAATTCCCCTTACTGTAATCCGCGAAGTAACTATTTAGTTACAAAAATAACAATTCAGGGGGATTACATGACATTAACTAACAAAGGTAGCTCGCGATTATTTAAAAAATCGTCGTTAACAGTTGCGTTAAGCAGCGCGATACTTGCAAGCTTTTCATTTCAAGGTGTTGCTGCAGAAGATGACGAAATTACTAAAATAGAACGTGTACAAGTTACAGGTTCTCGTATCAGCAAAGCGAAGCTTTCTCAACCAGCACCTATTGTAACAATTACAGCTGAGGATATTGCAAAAGGTGGCACCCCTGATCTTGGTAGTATTTTAGCTGAATTACCGTCGATAGGCGCAACAGATACATTAGTCGGCAATAATGACAGTAATGCAGCAGCAGGCGTAAGCTCTGCCGATTTAAGACGTTTAGGGGCCGCAAGAACACTTGTTCTGGTAAATGGTAAGCGCCATGTAGCGGGTGCACCTGGTTCATCACAAGTCGATCTAAATACGATACCTTCCGCACTGATAGAAAGAATTGAAATTATCACAGGTGGCGCATCCGCTATTTATGGCTCTGATGCTGTATCGGGTGTTATTAATGTCATTTTAAAAGATAATTTTGATGGTTTACAATTTAATGCATCAGTTGGTAATTCAACTGAGGGTGTAGGTACTGAAAACCATAGCTTTAGTGTTGTGGCTGGGACAGATATTGCAGGCGGTAAAGGTAATATAACATTCTTCGCAGGTCAAGACAGAGTACGCCAGGTTTTAGCCAACGATTTACGCCAGACAAATGCTTATGGCACAGTA
Source organism: Pseudoalteromonas sp. FUC4 (assembly GCF_008370255.1). GTDB lineage: Bacteria > Pseudomonadota > Gammaproteobacteria > Enterobacterales > Alteromonadaceae > Pseudoalteromonas. Next base: position 33,407 of record NZ_SEUI01000006.1, read on the forward strand.
GATAACCCATTAAATACTGGTGAAAATGATGATATTCCAGATCGTTTAACAGTGCCTAATGTGCTTTCTGAAAGAATAAGTGAAAATGGTGTAATTAATCCATTTGGCGATAGTGGAAGTATCTATACTTTTAATAATGGTGGTAGAGCTGAGTTAATGCCAGCACGAGAAGCAAGCGGTAGCTTTGCTTTTGGTAACTTCCCAGATGGTTGTGAATTTTGTGCTAATACACAAGATTATGAAAATGTATTACCAGAACTTGAAAAGTTAACACTTGGTTCTACATTAAATTATAACCTTACAGATAATCATACATTTTATAGTGACTTTAAATTTGTGCGTACTGAGGTTGAGCAACAATTTCAACCATCTTTTGAATTTGGTGGTATTTTCATTGATGTTGAAGATAATCCATATTTAGATAGCAACCTTCGCCAGCAGCTACTTAGTGAAGGTACTACTAGCGTTGAAATGTCTAAATTTTTTGGTGAGCTAGGAAACCGAAGCGCAGATAATAAGCGTGAACTATTTCGTGTTGTGACTGGGCTTAAAGGGATCTTCACTTTAAGTGAGACGGACGTTGATTATGATTTTTATTATGTTTACGGCCAAACAGATAATCGCCGAAAAACGCTTAATGATTTAATTCCAGATAATTTGGTTGCTGCACTTGATGCTGTGATTGATCCTGCTACAGGTGAAGCTGCATGTCGAAGTCAGGTACCTAGCTTACAAGGTGAAGGTTATACTGATCCCGCTAGTGTAAATGGTGACGCTTGTACTCCATACAATGCATTTGGCTTTGATCAAGCCTCAGCAGCTGCTAAAGATTATGTATCAGCAGATGTTACTCGTACAGATACAATTACCCAAGAACTTATTGGCGGCAGTATAACATTCGATACGGGCGAGTTTTTTGAGCTTCAGGGCGGCGCAATTGGTTTGGCTACCGGTTTTGAATACAGAGAAGAAACTTCAGAGAGTATTACGGATGAATTTACAAAAGCTGGATTTTTATCAAACGCGGCTACACCTGATGCATACGGTGAGTTTGATGTAACAGAAGCATTTATTGAAATAAATTTACCTCTATTAACAGATGTAGCATTTGCAAAAGAGTTAACTATTGATGCAGCTTACAGAACAGCTGATTATTCTCATGCAGGTAACGCTGATGCGTGGAAAGTTGGTTTATTATATCGCCCTATTGATGATGTTCGTATACGTGGTACTTATGGCCAAGCTGTTCGTGCACCAAATATTACAGAGGCATTTGATCCACAATCTCCAGGCTTTGCTAATATAACAGACCCTTGTGATGCTGATCGTATTGATAATAATCCAAATCGTGTAGCTAACTGTGCAGCACTAAATATAGGTTCAGGTTTCCAAGCTAATGATAACGTAAGTGTAGATCTTATTAGTGGCGGTAATCCTAATTTAGAGTCTGAAACGTCAACGTCATTAACAGCAGGAGTTGTTTGGACGCCAAGCTTTTTTGAAAACTTTTCATTAACAGTTGACTACTATGATATTGAAATTGAAGATGCGATTTCCTTTATCGCAGCGCAAAGCGTGATTGATAACTGTGTCGATGCTGCAGGTGGGCCTGATGCAGCTTTCTGTTCGCAAGTTGATCGTGATTCAGCTAGTAATGATATCGCATTAGTTCGCTCTGGATATTTAAATGCAGCATCAATAACAACAAGAGGTATTGAGGCTGATTTTGATTACGATATGAACTTAACTGATTACTCATTAGAGGGTGAGCTGAAGTTTAACTTATTCGTAAATCATCTTCTTGAGCTTGATGTTTTTGAATTCCAAAATCTTCCTGATACAGTAAATGTTGAAGATGGAGAAGTTGGAGATCCTGAATGGCAGGCTCGTTTTTCTGCTGTATACAAGTACAACGACTTAACACTTAACTGGACTACCCGATATACAGATCGTTCTGCGCGATTTGATTTATCACCAGACGGCGATATTGAAGAGGATTTACAGCCTGGTTACGTCGGCTCTATTATAACGCATGACATTTCAGCAAGTTATAACGTACTTGATAATACACGTGTAGATTTCGGTCTTCGTAATGTCACAGACAAATTACCGCCTGCATATATTTCTGCTAGTGGTGGTGATGAAGCTATTTACGATGCTGTCGGTCGACGCTTTTTTGCTAATTTAAGTGTGAATTTCTAATTCAAACTATTTTTAGAATAAAGTCATCGATAGTTACAGGCTTTTTTCCCACTTAAACCAAAAACAACGCCACTGGTAACAGGGGCGTTGTTTAGTATTGGGAGGAGGCTAATATAGTAACCGAATCGTTAAGTTATTTAACGATTTATCCCTATTTGTGGCCCTCTTCATTGAGGGCTTTTTTTCTTAATCTTAGTCTAAGTAAGCTTTTAACATCCAAACAAGTTTTTCTTGCTCTGAAATGTAATCACCCATTAAAGATGCAGTACCTTCATCGTCTGCATCACCTGCTTGGCTTAATACTTCGCGTTGCATTTTAATCAGTGTACTGTAACCCGCTAATAGATTTTCTACTGCTGCAGTACCATCACTAATATTTTTAGCTTCTTTAATTTTACTTACTTCAAGGTAATCAGAAAATGCATGTAGTGGTGCGCCATCCAACGTTAAAATACGCTCTGCAATTTCATCTACTTTTTCAAGCAGTAGGTTATAAATTTCTTCAAACTTAACATGTAGTTCAAAAAAGTTACGGCCTTTAATGTTCCAGTGAAAGCCACGCGCATTCATGTATTGAATCTGGTAGCTACTTAATAATGTATTGAGTGACTTTATGATGTCTTCGCTTTTTGCACTGTTTAGACCAATTGCGTTTACATGTGACATAACTTGCTCCTGAATAACCGTTTGTTTGTGAACTTGTGATAAGTATCGCGGATTTTTATTGTTTAGTGAAATCGTTTAAATATATCTAATTAATAGTTTTAGCCTATTAACTGTTTTTGATACCAATACACACCTTAACTGTTAATAGAGATGGGTCTGATTAATAAAAATACCACCCCTTAAAAGTAAATAAACCCTAAATAAGTATAAATTATGATCTAAAACAAACTTTATTCAAGGTGATAATTTAGCTATTTTTTTATTGATTCAGGTCAAAAATCATCCATCCTAACGGCGCATAATAATGTTGTTGAAATAATTAGGAGAGATAACATGCATGCAAAAACAGCAAAACAAAATAAAGCAGAGTTAAAAGTGGTCGGTATTGCAGTTATCGCATTTGTACTTGGGTTAGTAGCCCACTTAGCAGGTGCGAGCTTTGCGAATTCGGATTTTTTTGGCTACATTGCAGCGCCCATTCCGCTTATATTGGGAGTAGTATTTTTAATTAGCTATAAAATAGCAGCAAATGCAGAGGACTAATCGCCCTCACTTAGGCATTTTAAAATGTAGTCGAGCACTTGGCGCGAGTAAATCATACTGGTATGGCTTAAGTGAAACACTTTATGTTCTGCCATACCTTTAAGTTTGGTTTCATCGAGTAGTACAGTGCCATCTGACTGACTACCCTTAACTATTAAAGGCATAAGCCCAATAGGTAAATCGCCCGCAATACTGTAAAGTTTAGCTTTAAAAGGCCAGTTACCATTTTTAGTTAATAAAAATTCCACGCTATTTTTTAAAAATGATTCGAATCCTTTTTGCTTCATTTTTTGCGCAATATGGCTGCCTTTATGTGGAGTACCTAAGGTAATAACTTTAGTTACATATTGGCTAGCAGGGGAGTTCGCTTCTAAATAAGCGCGAGCGATAAGTCCGCCCATAGAGTGGCATACTAATGCGGCAGGTTCGTTAGAAATACACTCATCAATTTGAGCAAAAATAGTATCTCGATTAGGGTCAAGTGTATTATAGGTAATGTTTAATACTGTCATCCCCGACTCTTCAAGGCGCGAACAAAGTGGGCGCATAACAAAGCCAGACATATACAAGCCATGTAAAACAATAACGTGTTTAACTTTCATACGCCCCTTAATACCAATTTTATTAAAAACATGATCATTTTAGCGTATTAAATAACCCGCTACCTGCATTGAAAATTATTTATATAGAACAACTATATGTCGTAATTTTCGCCTTGTTATCGACTTATTTCCTTGTCGCTATAATAGATAACTAATTTAATGCAAATTGGTATAACCTATCTTAGTTACATCAATTGCTGTGGTTTTATTTCGATATTTGTTGTATCGGTATTTACCCATACTTCACCATCTTGAATGGTAATAGTGAGCTTAATATTACGATCTACCAAAGCGGCTAATAATTGTGTGGCTGCGTAATCAAGGCTAAAAATACTTAAGTTTTTAAATTCATACAATTTAGGCTGATGCTTTTGCCACCAAATTGCCTGATTATTTTCACCATATGTATATAACACGACTTTTTTAGATTTATTGCAGGCTTTTTTAAGGCGTTTTTCATCTGGTAAGCCAAGCTCAACCCATAACTCTATTTCTTCGCTATAACTTACATGCCAAAGCTCAGGCTCATCATCAGCACTTAACCCCTTAGTAAATTCTAAACCATCGCAACTATTTAGTGCAAAAGCGAGTAAGCGAATCATCAACCGCTGATCGGTTTCTGATGGGTGTTGAGCCAAGGTTAAACTAAAATCTTGATAAACGTGGCGGTCCATATCGCTAAGCGATAACTGCACTTTCATAATGGTGGATTTAAGAGCCATAACAACTAATCTGAAAAAATTTGCGTCAGTATAGCGCAATAATACCCAAACCACCTTAAGATACAGAGCCCATCGTTTTATATGGGTTTAAAAAGCATTACCTAACAACAATAGCCTTTCTTTTGAGTAGTAATAATTTTGTGAGTAAATACTCATGAAACGCCAGGGGGATGGTTTAAAAGCGATTTATGCTACGTTATTAATTTTAGCAATAGAACCACTATCACTGGCAATCAATGCCTGGCCTAACTCTCTTTTAATTTTAACTGGAACTCGTATCTTTAGGTGGCTTGGATATAGATCTGCCATTAAAATTACCCCAAAGGTTATGAGTTAATACCCAGCCTGAGCAATTCCATGCGTTTAATCAAATTAGAAGAAGTTATTCAAAAAAACATCATTTGGCCGCTCAACAACTTATGAGTTTATGACTAAAGGCACATTCCCAAAACAAGTATCGTTAGGCGCTAAATCGGTAGCCTGGCTTGAATCTGAAGTTGATGATTGGATTGAAGAAAGGAATATTTAGTGATAGCTACATTTATAAAATAATGTTAGAAAAATATAATTGGCCAATATAAACATTGGCCAAAATTGGATTTAACTCAATTGTTTTTTTAGTTGTTTTGCAATTGCTAAACTTAAGAGTGGTGGTACCGCATTACCTACTTGAAGCATTTGTGTAGATTTATTACCTACGAACTTAAAATTATCAGGAAATGATTGTAGGCGTGCCGCTTCTCTAACAGTTAGGCATCTATTCTGGGTAGGTAGAGTAAACATTCCGGACGATGGCGTATCAAATCTAGTAGTAATTGTCCGAGCCTGACCAGTTTTAGACAGCCGACACCAAGTGCCACTAAAAGTAGATTTAGTTAAGTGTTCAATAGGTAAATCATTTCGACCGCCATTTTCAGGTATTAGGCTTAGTCTCTTTAGGACTAATGGAGAGTGCTTTGTTGAAATATGATTATATATTACCTCTGAATTTTTCCGCATTGCATTTTGGTATTCAGATTGAGGTAGAGATGTATAAGGCATTTCTTGTTTTCCTTCGCCCGAATTTAATGGCGGTAGATCAGATATAGCATTTTCAACTGTAACTTTATGTTCATTCCTTTTAGGCCAATCGAAATCAATATTTGAATTTGCAATACCTACAATAAAAGCTCGCTTTCTTGTCTGGGGGACTCCATATTCAGCTGCATCTAAAACTTTATGAGATACCCTATAGCCCAGTGAGCTCAGTTTACTTTCTATATCTTTTAAGAAATACCCATTTTCAGCAGTTATGATTCCAGGGACATTTTCAATTAGTATAGCTTTTGGTTTAAGGAACTCAACTGCTTCAATATATTTTAAAAACATAAAGTTTCGGTCATCATTCAGGCCTAGTCTTTTCCCTTTTTGAGAAAACCCTTGGCACGGTGGTCCACCGATTAATATATAGTTATTGCCGTTTAAAGGCGCTAATAGCTCTGATAAATTTATATCATTAATATCTTCATTTATTAATTTTGTATATGGAAAGTTCTCCGCAAAGCCTGCAGCAATATTAGAACTATACTCAACAGCAATATCGCTTTCAAAACCAGCTAAATGGAAACCCAAACTTAGACCGCCCACTCCACTAAATAAATCTACAATCTTCATTCTGCCACATAGCCTCGTAGTCGATTCATGGAAATTTCTATATAGTCAGGATCCATATCAAAACCAATATATTTCCGCCCAGACATTTTTGCAGCCAGCAAAGAGGTACCACTACCTGAAAATGGGTCTAAAATAAGATCGCCTTTATTGGAGAGTAGCTCCACAAAGTGAGCCATCAACTTAATAGGTTTTTGAGTCGGGTGTTTTCCAAACCTTTTTTCAGATAACGGCGTTAAACCTGTTTCAATAAAGTCATGGATAGCTTTTCCTCCATTATTATAGGTGCCACTAGGTTTCCCTTTTGTGAAATATAACCATGATTCTGTTGAGTTAATAAAGCTAAGATTCATGTTCCTTGGCATTGGATTTTTTTTATGCCACGTACCAGTTGTCTTGTAATAGAAGCCAGCTTCTTCAAAAATATTTTTAATACTTTCGACTTTTATTACGGCCATAAATACTATAACGGCTCCACCTTTTTTAACTTTGGTAAAAAGATTTTTTGCCAATAACCCCATTTGCTCTTTCCATAAATCATCATCGATATTATCCCAATCACAAATAGAGAAATGATTTTCTCTAAGTCTATGAATGCCCGAACCGCGAGACTTCATATGCCCACCAATGTTATATGGGGGATCAGTTAATACTAAGTCTACAGAGTCTTCACTCATAAGCTGAAGACCTTTTAAACAGTCAATTTGAATCAAGCTATTTTCATTAATTTCATTCATTATTATTACCTACTTGATTACCATGTATTATCTTCTCTTTCACTGCCGATCTAATAAATCCTTGCTCAGCTAGCCAGCATGTAACTATTACTCTAATAATTTCGGATTCTGAATTGCCTAATTCACCTTTTAGTTGATGAATTAATTTAATTTGCTCATCTGAGAATGAGACTTGAATTTTTTTACTCATTAGTTTATGTCAACCTTGGGATTATAATCCTCAAAAGGAATTTATTTGGAATCCATATGGAATCTATAGGGAATCTTTTTAATGGTATATTGGGAAGGTGGCATAATCAAGATAAATATACAACAACAATGCTTGTATTAATATTGAACAGATAGAGTCAACGAGTTTAAAAAACAATTTGCTTGATATGTATGATAAATAAACTGTTTTAAATTTTATAAGGGAGGGTTTAGTTAGAGTGTGTAAGAAATAAAGCCTTATATAGATTCAAAAAGTAGGCACTCAGCTAATATTAGCTGAGTGCCTTACCAAATGCTATTTCGGCGTAGAAAAGCTTACAGGGCGACGCTCTTTACGAGGACCGCTGCGCTTATCACCGCGTGCGCTGTCATCTTTATTAAAGCTGCGTTTCTTATCACCAGCTGGACGCTCAGAGCGTTCGCCACGTGGTTCAGCAGGGCCTTGATCAGTGGTAATTGTTAAGCCCATAGGGCGTTTACAAATAAACACTTTTTGGAAGTGATCAAGTACATCTTTAGGCATGTTTTGCGGTAATTGAACCGTGCTGTGATTGTCGTGTAGACGAATATCACCAATAAACTTGCTTGAGATGTCAGCTTCGTTAGCGATAGCGCCAACAATGTTTTTAACCTGAACACCGTGCTCACGACCTACTTCGATACGATACGTATCCATAGGGCCTGCACCACGACTGTTACGTTCGCGAGGTTTACGCTCAGCGCGTTCGCCACCACGTTCGTTACGACGTCCACGGTCACCACGGTCGTTGCGTGAGTTGCGGTCGTTGCGTTCGTTACGTTCACGAGGTTGAATCTTAACTTCTTCAACTTTAATTGGCGACTGTTGCTGTGCTAAACACAGTAACGCACCCGCTAAGCTTTCAAGAGGAAGGTCAAGTTTTTCAGCCATGTTAGTAGCTACTTCATTGAAGAACGTGATGTCTTTGTTTTCAAGCGCAATAGTTAATTTTGCTTGTAACGCTTCGATACGTTTTTCTTCAACAATTTTTGCTGTAGGTAATTCAACTTGAGCAATTTCAGACTTYGTATGACGAATGATATTTTTAAGTAAATAACGTTCGTTATGTTTTACGAATAARATTGCTTTACCAGTACGACCAGCACGACCTGTACGGCCGATACGGTGAACGTAGGCTTCAGAATCTTGTGGGATATCGTAGTTGATAACCAAGCTTAAGCGGTCAACATCTAGACCACGAGCAGCAACGTCTGTTGCAATAACAACATTTAGCATGCCGCTTTTTAAGCGATCTACAGTGCGTTCACGTGCTTGCTGGTTCATGTCACCGTTAAGTGGAGCAGCAGAGAAACCTTCGCGCTCTAATAACTCAGCAAGTTGTACTGTATCGTTACGCGTACGTACGAAAACAATAGCACCTTCATACTGTTCAGCTTCTAAGAAGCGAACAATTGCTTTATTTTTATGTACGCTTGCATTCCAAAACACTTGCTCAACAGATGATACTGTAGAGTTACGCGCAGAAATATGAACCTGTTCAGGATTKTTCATATATTTGCTGCTGATGTTTTGAATTTGCTTAGGCATAGTCGCAGAGAAAAGACATGTTTGCTTTTCGCGCGGAGTTTTTTCCATGATGTTTTCTACATCATCGATAAAGCCCATACGTAACATTTCATCGGCTTCATCAAGTACAAGTGCTTGTAGAGCATCAAACTTGATAGTGCCACGGTTAATGTGATCGATTAAACGACCTGGAGTTGCAACAATAACCTGAGCGCCACGACGAAGTGCGCTTAATTGGATACTGTAGCTTTGGCCACCATATAGTGCCAATACTTCAATACCACGAACATGTTTAGCATATTGTTCGAATGCYTCAGCAACTTGGATCGCAAGCTCACGTGTTGGTGTGAGTACAAGGATCTGTGGCTGTTTCACAGACGGGTCAATATTATTTAGTAATGGCAGTGCAAATGCTGCGGTTTTACCTGTACCCGTTTGAGCTAGTCCCAGTACGTCCTTTCTTTCTAGCAATAACGGTATACATTGAGCTTGGATTTCAGATGGTGTCTTGTAACCCAACTCTTCAACTGCCTTCAAAATTGCAGGAGAAAGATTTAGAGATTCAAACGTGACTGGTTCTGACATTAATACGCCTCAACGAATTNAGGATCTGTGGCTGTTTCACAGACGGGTCAATATTATTTAGTAATGGCAGTGCAAATGCTGCGGTTTTACCTGTACCCGTTTGAGCTAGTCCCAGTACGTCCTTTCTTTCTAGCAATAACGGTATACATTGAGCTTGGATTTCAGATGGTGTCTTGTAACCCAACTCTTCAACTGCCTTCAAAATTGCAGGAGAAAGATTTAGAGATTCAAACGTGACTGGTTCTGACATTAATACGCCTCAACGAATTCAAAGTGGCGCGTATTATATAAGAAATACGCAGAAATAGCTTACATTATTACTTATATTTTATATGTGATTGATACTAAGTGTTATTTGTATGGGGTAAAACCTTTGCATAGTGATTAAAAGAAAGTTATTTTACATCACAAAAGAATAGTAACTCGTTAAGGGAATGTAGTGCTCTCAAAAATTTCTCCTCGACTAAACATAAAGTCATCGCTACCAAAACATTTAGAAGCTTTATTCAGTTCTTACATTTTGTGGAAAATACAAGGAAAGCCTTCAGAGCTTAATTATGGCGAAGCTACAAGTACTGAAAGCGGGGAGTTAAGTTTTACTGAGGATGAACTTGCTAAGCTTAATAGCTATTTTCAGTCCCAGAATCTTTCGAAGGAAAATACTAAACATAACGTTTTATTAAAAGCGCAAGTCGAACATTTACAAGTTGGCTGTTTAAATATTTATAAGGCATGTAATTTTAAATTCCAAGATATATCTAAAAGCATAAGTGCGGAAAGAGATGGGGGTGAAAGGTTTCTGAAATCAATTATATTTACAAGCGTAATGGATTTGATCGATGGTTTTGTCGATGCTTGTGAAGAGAATTTTAAAACTTTAGCTAAGGGTTTTTTTATAAATGAAAAATTTAATAAAACATTAGTAAGTAGACAGCTAAAGGTACTTTTAACCTTTTTAATTGAGCAAAGTCGCTTTAATGATGGGAATAAAGTTACCCATGACCTAGTGACAGATATAACAGAATGCAATTCGTTCCATAAAGATGGACCTGCAAGAATTATTAAGAGCTTTCTTAAAGATGGGTTGCATGAGCACATAAAATTTGAACAAAATACGTACCAAGTATCAGATAGTAAAAGTTATGGTGATTATGTAGCTCGAGCAACATCCTATTCCACAATATTTTCACCTAATTACTTGGTTGAAGAAGAGTTAGTTAATTACGCTCAAAATACTGAAGGGTTTGTGTCTAATTCACAATACTACGTTAGTGAAGAAAAAATAACAGACATTCCAGAAAATATTCCACTAAACCTTTTGTTGAAAGGCGTACCAGGTACAGGAAAATCATGGTCGATAGATCAAATACTAAATAAATACTTTAGCTTGGAGGTACCTGTAACTAATAATGAAGGTCAAATCCTATCTAGATTAAAAAGAATTAATCTTCATTCGGGAAGTACAAATAGTTCTTTGATGCAGGGGGTGAGTGTTTCTGCAAAAGAGAATGGTGTTGTTTATGATGAGAAAATAGGGCTAATCTTAGATTTTGTGTTAACTGCTATAAAGTATCCATCAATACCCTTCGCTCTTGTTTTAGAGGAGATACAAGAGAATAATCTAAATGAGCTCATTGGGGATCTTATTTATCTAATAGAGCCAAGCAAGCGCGCTAAGAGTTATGACGTTAATCCAGACTGTAACATTTTTGAAGAGATCTTAAGGTTAACGAATCAAAATAGTAATATTCACTATGTAACAATCCCTAATTTAATCAATGGGAATTTAGTTGAAAAACGTTTATTTCTACCTTCAAACTTATACTTTTTTTGTACATCTAACTATAGAGACGATAAAAAAGTTATTGAAGACAACTTATTGAGACGATTTGATGTACTTGAGATATATCCAAATTATGAAGCTATTAAACATGTAGATGTATCAGAATTTTTAAAACGATTTAATGAGTTAATAGCTAACAAAATTCATGATATTCATAGTGATCGTTTTATAATTGGTCATGCAAACTGGATGTATGTTGAAGATAAAGAGTCTTTCTCTCAGGCTTTTTTAAAGTTACTCATAGAGTTTAAAGATATAAGAGAAATTGATTTTGAAATACTGCAAGAGATATTTGGACAAGTCAAAATCCCTTTTGACTTAGATATTATTGAGTATCAAGATTATCAAAGCTTAACAAAATACATACAGAACAACTGCGGGTATTCTTTTTTAAATGACTGATATAAAAGGACATGCTATTAATAAAACTTTTGTTTTTAGTGAGACAGATAATTTATATATAAAATTAATAGAAAGTGGTATTGATGTCACTCCGTTAAAAAAACAACTAAAAGTAATTAGCGCTAAAATACATAATAATAAAATAGGCTACGCTAGATTAGAAAGTAACATAGGTATAATCAAAATTATAATTTGCCCTAAAATCTTTGAATATGACGAAAAGCTTTTTTTATCTTATTTACGGCAAGCTTTTACCTTAATTGAGCGCTACAAAGGTTGTAGTAAATATTTTGAAATTGATAAAACGCTCCTTAATTTAGCTATAGCAAATGGAAAAGATGATAAGAATGATAAGAATGATCTTAATTTTGATTCTATGCTTGAGTCCAAGTTTAAGATGTCTTTAATTGAGGTTGACACTTTTTTTAAGAAATATAATAAAGCAGATATTTTTAAAAAGTCATATGTCTCGGCCACAATCGAGAATGAAGTAAATATCCAAGCTTCAATATGTGATCCAATAAAAAGCAATGTTCATCAATTTAAAAAGCTGAACACTCCAGAAACAAGACTAGCTGAAATTACACTTATGGTTATAGAGTTCTTTATTCGCAAAAATAAGAATTACTTAAGCCCATCACTAGTTTCTTTCGCACGTAAAATTTACGCTAAAGTTAAGCAAAAATATAGAGTCAAGAGAGTTAAAATAACTATATCTCAGTTCATGCATTATAGTTACGAGAAGTCTTTCAATACAGACCAAAAAAAACGACTTCTCAACAATTTACTTGTGTTACTTTCGCAAGAAGATTTTTTTAATTCTTCCAAAGGTGAAGGAAAATTAGATCGCTATACACATAGTTGTTCTCTCTTCTTCGAGGCTAATATTATATTTGAGTACTTAGTATATGATTTTTTATTGTGCAGCTATTCAAGTAAAGAAGTAAAAATAAAACCTAGAAGTTACCAACTACTTTACTCTAAGGATAATGTTGAAATAGGAAAAATAAAATCAGAGCCTGATTTTATTTTAGATCTAAATGACTCTATGATCATAGTGGATGCTAAGTGGAAAGTATTAAATAAATTAGACAGCAACTTTAATTATGATGTGTTAAAGCTTAAAAGAGACTCTCAGTTATTTTATGCTGATAAAATTATGCTAGTATATCCAAAAGTTAATAGCGAAATATTAAATAAATCCCCAGTGTATTTTAACAATGAACCAGAAAGTTTAATAAATATAGTACAAACAGATATTATGAAAAGCTAGGTAGTGTTTAGTTTAGAGATCTGTGCAAGTGCTTTATTAGTCCGTCGAAATAATAGGTTGTTATCTAAAGGTGTGTTGTAGGAAGTTATGTAATCTTTTGTAATTTTCACACTCAAAAACTATTTCACCAGTGGCACCATAGATCTCTGGCTCTTCATTAGCCCCCTCATTGGTTGCTTCAACTATTACATATCTACGCGTCTCTTCTTCTCTTTGCTCTATGTCAGTATAATCTACCCATAGTACATAATACTGTTCGCCTACTTTAAAGTAGAAGCTAGGGCATTGATCATTGTGCCAGCTTTTATCTATTAGATAAGGGGGATTTTTTAAGTCAAAGCCTAGGTCAAAGTTTTGACCAAATTCTTGTTTATAAAGTGACATATTGTTTCCTTCTTAAAAAACTAATTTAGCCAGTGCGTGTAGCGCTGGCTCTATGCCGTACTTGCGTTATAAGGCGTTTAAATGCTCTATAGCCACCTTCCAAGGAAGTCTTCGGCCTGATAGCTTCATTTTCTCGTAGGCTTTTAGTGCAGTTTCTTTCGTTACTATTTGTTGCCTAACAAGCTGCGTTATTAATGAAATTGTGCTTTGGACAACAATGCCTTCTTTTTCAGCGGCTTTTCTTAAAGCCATATCGCCAGTTACAAGAAGGCAGTTTTTTTGCTTAGCTAAACACAAAGCAAATATATCGTTACGGCTGGCATTTAAATACAGCGGAATTAACTCCATTGCATGCATCATCGAATCAGATGATAGCTCTTCTAAAGTTAAGCCCATAGCAGGTAAATGTGCATGTTCTTCCTCAAGTTCTTCAACGAATAAGATATCAGGTATGGCGAATTGGTAAGGTAGCTGAAAAAGTTGGGTTAGTAGTTCACCTTCTTCCATATCTATTAATATATTGGCATCACTAATTAGTAGCTGCTGCATTAAGCACCTCTAACTTTCGTTCTTTGTGAAAGCTTGAAAGTGATACCCCTAATAGTCCTGCTGCTTTAGATATACCAATGTAGTCTTCACTTAGCGCACGATATACTAGCTGCTTATAGAGGTAAGTAACTTCATGTGGATAAGGTTCGCCAGGTTCCTGAGTGCGCCATCCTTGCTTGCCAAACCAAATGAACATATTCTTTTGGGTTTGATATGAAATTACACCAGACTGTGAAGCACGAAATAAAGAGGCAAGCATGCTTATGCCGTACTCATGTTTAAGCATGTATATCTCTTGTGCTTCTAATTGAGTTCGGCTTTTACCTAAGTGTTGTATTAAGCTAGTGCTTGGTAATAAAAAAGCCCCTGCGAAGTGATTACATGCCTTTTCTTCGTCTAAGTTTTCAGAAAGTCGATTATGTAATACTAAGTGACCTAATTCATGAGCAAGTGTAAACCGTTGGCGATCGCCACTTTGTGCTGTAGAGATAACAACAACAGGTAGCCCATTAATGTTACCCGCGAGACCATCAAACTTTTTACTGGTTTCTACATCAGTGCAAATTATCATTACACCTTTCGATTCTAGCGTATCAATCATGTCATGAATAGGATTTAAGCCTAAACCCCATTCATTGCGCATAGTGGTGGCTACACCTTCTAGCTGCTCATATGAATCAATCACATCAGGCAATGTACTTGGTAGTGAAAATGGCGTGATAGGTTTAATAGAATCTGGATAAAAGTTTAAAAGCTCTTGCCAGCGCTCAGCCTGATCTAAAACATCACCATTGATACGATCTAAAATCTTCTGTGGTGTGCTTGCACGCTTACGATATTCCACACCTTCTAACTTTACTCTTATAGGACGGAAAAAGTATTCAGTGCGCACTTCAAGTGTGCTTGCAAGCTTTAATAAATTAGAAGAAGACGGCATAGCAGTACCATGCTCATATTTTTTTATAGCATTGGCGGATACACCAATTGCGGTAGCTAGTGCTTGCATTGATAGGCCGGAGGCTTTTCGGGCACGAGTAAATCGTTCAGCAAACATGTAATATATACCTCGTAGTTTATAAAATTTATCTATTTGTCGCAAATATAAACCATTGGTGTATTTTTGTCCATAAACATGAATAGTGCTTATGTAGCTGAGATATATTACTGGTTTTATTTATACGAGAAGTTTAAAGGGATTATGTAGTAAACTACGCACTATTAGTTGAGGTGATAAATCGAAATTACTCACCCAGTACCCCACACAGTACCCCATGGTGTTATGGGTTGAAATAAAAGGTTTACATATCAAATGAGTAGAGCAGGAATACAGTGGTTCCCTGGGCATATGAATAAAGCCCGCAATGAAATTAAAGAAATAATGCCACAAATGGATGTGATCATTGAAGTGCTTGATGCGCGCATTCCCTACAGTAGTGAAAACCCGATGGTGGCAGGTTTGCGTGAAGGTAAGCCGGTCATCAAAATTTTGAACAAAGCTGATTTAGCTGATCCTAAAATGACTCAAATTTGGAAAGATTATTTTGAGCAAGAAAACGGTGTTAAAGCGATTTCTTTTGGTCATGATAAAGCAGCTGAAGTAAGTCGTATAAATGAGCTTTGTAAAAAGTTAGTGCCGCATAAAGTGGGTGCCGATAAGCAAATTAAAGCCATGATAATGGGTATTCCTAACGTGGGTAAATCTACGTTAATTAATGTATTGGCTGGACGTATAGTTGCAAAAACAGGTAATGAGCCTGCGGTAACCAAATCACAACAACGCATTAAGCTTGAAGACGGTATTATGCTTTACGATACGCCAGGTATGCTTTGGCCAAAAGTAGAAAACGAAAACTCAGGTTATCGCTTAGGCGCTACCGGTGCCATTCGTGATACGGCGCTTGAGTATGAAGAAGTAGCAAGTTATACCGCTGAGTACTTATTGCGTGCATACCCTGAGCTTTTAAAAGCGCGTTATAAAATAGATGAATTACCGCAAAGTGATTGGGAATTTGTTGAAATGGCGGGTAAAAAGCGTGGCTGTATTCGTGGAGGTAACCAAATAGACACATACAAAATGTCTGAAATACTAATCAACGAATTACGCGACGGTATTATTGGCCGTATTACTATGGAAACTCCGCAAATGCGTGAGGAAGAAGAAGTAATGGTTGCTGGTTTACGCGCTGCAGCAGAAGCTAAAAAAGCAGCTAAAGAAGAAGAGAAAAAACAACGCCGAGCACGCGCACGTAAAAACCGTCGTTAATGGTTGAATTTATGTGAGTATGCGACTCACTAAATTACAGACATAAAAAAAGCCCGTAAGGGCTTTTTTAGTTTCATATCTACCGTCACCGATATGAGCAATGTAGCAAGTAAAATAGTAGGGCGGTTACTCATCATCAACATCAAGGGGCGTTGCGGTTCATAACAAGTAACCATAGCTGTTTACGTGCGCCACACGTTGTTTCAGGGTCGAGAAACAAATCAATTCATTCCTTAACAAGGGGTATGCATTCCGTCTTGTTGATATTGATTATCAGTTAGATCTAATAAACTGTCAACATCTAAATGCAAATAATTCTTATTTTGTGTTTGGGTGTTTTTTATTCTCTTTTAAAACGATAACTTAGCACTAAAGTGGGTACTGCTATTTTTAGTAAAAACACTTATGCTGATTAAGTAATCAATAAATACGATAAGAATAAAAATATGTTTTCTATTTGGTTTATTAGCTTAATTGCGCTGGTGTATCTCGGTATATTATTTGCGGTTGCCGGCTGGGCAGATAAGCGTAAAGTTTTACCTTTTAAAGGATTAACTTATGGTTTGTCTTTGGGGGTGTATTGTACCTCATGGGCCTTTTATGGCACGACAGCACAAGCTGCGAGTAATGGTTGGTGGTTAGCGCCTACATATGCAGGTACCATTTTATTATTTATTTTTGGGTGGCAGCTCTATGGCAGAATAGCCCATATTTGTAGGCAACAAAAATTAACCTCAATGGCCGACTTTATATCAACCCGTTATGGTCAATCTTCTAGTTTATCTGGTTTGATATCGCTCATTTCTGTGATTGCTATTGTGCCGTATATTTCATTGCAATTGAGCGCTACTGCACAAAGTATTAATTTATTAACCAATCGCGCGCCCACACAAAACAATATGGTGTGGGCTGATAGCACCTTTTATATTACGTTGCTGCTTGCTTTATTTGCTATTTTATTTGGTGCTCGTAGGTTAAAGCCGAGCGAGCATAACCCGGGCTTAATTGCCAGCATTGCGTTTGAGTCGGTGGTTAAACTGCTCGCATTTGTTGGGGTGGGTCTGTATGTGTGCTTTGTAATTTTTGACAGTCCTAGTGAGCTATTTTTAAAAGCGCAGCAATTAAATGTACCGCAACAAGTTCAAGCTACTAAAAGCCCGGTGTATGTTTATATTGCGCATACGATACTAGGCATTTTAGCTACGTTGTGTTTGCCTCGGCAATTTCATATGGGTTTTATAGAAAATAATAACGATACTGAACTTGCCAAAGCTCGATGGTTATTTCCCATTTACTTATTGCTAATAAACTTATTTATTTTACCTATCGCTTACGCAGGCCTTGTTTACTTTAATAGTACTGATGTAGGGCACGACACTTTTGTATTGGCTCTTCCTATGGCGAGCAACAACGCCGGCATTACATTACTTGCATTTTTAGGTGGTTTTTCAGCGGCTACAAGCATGGTAATTGTATCTTCCATT
This sequence comes from Pseudoalteromonas sp. FUC4, assembly GCF_008370255.1. Taxonomy (GTDB): domain Bacteria; phylum Pseudomonadota; class Gammaproteobacteria; order Enterobacterales; family Alteromonadaceae; genus Pseudoalteromonas. The sequence continues at coordinate 51,068 of NZ_SEUI01000006.1, forward strand.
GTGCTTTCTGTAATGATCACCAATGATTTTATAAATCAGTTTATCTTAAGACGCTCGCAGCTCAATTCAAGTAGCCGAGGACTTGATAAAAACAATCTACTACATGCCCGTAAGATAGTGATTGTGTGCATATTACTGCTTAGCTATTTTACGCATCGTGTATTGGGTGAGAGTAATACACTTGCAAATGTTGGATTGATGTCATTTACTTTGGTTGCACAATTTGCTCCCGCTATGATTATTGGCCTTTGGTGGCGACAAGCGACCTGTAAAGGTGCTCAACTTGGTATTTTAAGCGGCTTTATTATTTGGGGGTATACTCTATTAATACCGAGTTTAGCGAGTGGCTTAGGTATAGATGGGGTTTGGCTTAGTCAAGGGCCTTGGCAAATAGCATGGCTGGCTCCTACCAACTTGCTTGGTTTAAATTTAGATAGTGTAACTCAAGCATTACTGTTATCGCTTGGGTCAAATTGTTTGGTATATTTTTTAGTCCCTTTATTTAGTCAAGCGTCTTTAGCTGAGCGTTTACAAAGTAATAAGTTTATTTCTCAATCACCTGAACCGCGTTTAAATACCACATTACAACCACTCAATTATGAGGATCTGGGAGCTTTGCTACAGCGATTCGCTGAAAAAGAAGCAAGCCAGTTACTTGTTGCACAGTACTTTCCCGCTGATCAAAGTAAATGGAAGCAACCAGCTAATACTGATTTAGAGCAAATTGTTGAACGAGAAATGTCGGCAGTAATAGGGGGAGCATCGGCTAAATTAATTTTAGATGTGGCTAAAAATGAGCAGCGTCAACCTCTTGAACAAGTTGCAGAGTTTGTTGATGAAGCTAGCCAGGTACTTAAATTTAATCGCGACTTATTACAGTCAACCATCGAGAATATTCAGCAAGGTATTAGTGTTGTAGATAGTGAATTAAAGCTTGTTGCGTGGAACCAAGGCTACAAACAGATGTTTAATTATCCTGATGATGCACTTTACATTGGTCGACCAATAGCTGAAATCATTAGGTATAACGCAGTGAGAGGATTGTTTAGTTCCCATAATTTAAAAGCGGAGGTAAGTAAGCGTTTAGCATATTTAAAAACTGGTAGCGCCTATAAATTTCAGCGTTTACATAGCGATGGTCGAGTCTTTGAAATGCAAGGCAATCCACTACCTGATGGTGGCTTTGTAACAACGTATACCGATATAAGTGAGTTTGTAAGGCAGCAAAAGGCGCTTAAACAAGCCAATATTAGCTTAGAAGAAAAGGTTAGTGCGCGAACAGCTGCGTTAACACAAGCTAACGAGCAACTATCCCAAGCTAAACAAGTTGCTGAGCAGGCAACGGTAAGTAAAACACGTTTTTTTGCAGCGGCCAGCCACGATTTGCTACAACCCTTCAATGCGGCGAGTTTATTTTGTTCACTCATGAACGAAAAAACACAAGATACAGAACTAGCAGAGCTTGCACTGAATATTAAAAATTCACTGAGCAGTGCAGAAGAACTGCTTTCGAGTATTTTAGAGTTAACTAAGCTTGATGCAGGTGCGTTTAAAGTAGAGTTAGGTGAGTTTGCTATTAAATCCTTGGTTGAACCTTTGCAAAATGAGTATGAAGCTTTAGCAAATGAAAAAGGCTTGGGTTTTATTGTTGAATCAAAAAATGTAATGGTAAAAACGGATAAAGCTTTATTAAGACGTGTGTTACGTAACTTATTAAGTAATGCAATTCGTTATACACAACATGGTGAAATTCGCTTCAAAATGCTTGTTGAAAGCGATCAATTGGCTATTTTAATAGAAGACACCGGGGTAGGTATTGCTAGTAAAGATCAACATTCAATTTATCAAGAGTTTAAGCAACTTGGCGATAAGCCTAATGCCGAAGGGTTAGGTTTGGGACTTGCAATTACAAAGCGTATTTGTGACTTATTAAATATTAGTTTAGTAATGGGCTCAGAGCTTGGTAAGGGTACGCAGTTTACACTTAACCTACCTTGCGTCACTGATTTAGTGCCAACCCAAATGAATAATACAGTGAAAAACCCTGAAACAGAGCTTGGTAAATTACGTATTTGGTTAATCGACAACGACGAGAATGTACTCAATGCGCTCAAGCAATTATTACAAAACTGGGGATGCGATATAGCCACCGCAACAGGTTTAGCGCAGCTACAAGCATTACAAGCTAAATTACCAGTGCCGCAATTACTTATTATTGACTATCAATTAGATGATGGAATAACAGGCCTTGATGTTATTAGTGAAGCGAAGCTTTGCCACTTACCTATTATTGTTAACACAGCTAATCATGATGAGGTTATTCGAGAAAAGGTACTCGATGCGGGCTATCCATTGCTCTACAAGCCTCTTAAAGCACCCGCACTTAAGCGAATGATTAAGCGCCTTACTTAAGTTGATTACATTAGCATGCAACTTATTCGGTTTTACCAACTTGTGATAATTGGTCAAATAAAATGCCTGCTTGTGTACGGTTATATACGTTAAGTTTACGTAAGATAGCTGATACGTGCTGTTTTATAGTGGTTTCTTGAATCGACATTTCAAAGGCTATTTGTTTGTTCAAAAGCCCTTCGGCGATCATGGCCAAAACACGATATTGCTGTGGAGTTAGCTTTTCAAGATTACTAGAAAACTCGCTTTGCTCGTCATTTACTTGCACGTCGTTTAAATCAATATCGGGGGGGAGCCAGTTATCTCCATTTAGTACATGGGCAATAGCTTGGCTTATTATATCGAGCGATGATGATTTAGGAATATAACCTGACGCACCAAGTGTCATGGCTTGTTTTATAATACTGGGTGTTTCGTTGGCTGATACCATAATAACCAATATGTCAGGATATTGATTACGCAGCTGCGAAAGTGCTTGCAGCCCATTGGCGCCAGGAATAGTTAAATCTAAAAATACGAGCTCTATCTCGGGGTGCGCGCTTAGTAATGTAAACAAGCCCTCTATGTCACTAGTTTCTTTAATATATTCTTCAGGGACTGAGGTTGCTGCCGCTTGGCGTAGGGCGCTGCGAAATAGGGGGTGGTCGTCGGCAATTATAGTATTCACTGCGCTCATCCAAAGTTACTCCAAGTACTTTACTTATAAGTGATTTTTAAAAGTGAAACAAGGCTTACACGACAAGAGGAAGGTGTCGTGTAAACCTAATTACTATGATTTAAAATCGATAGCCAACGGTAAATGACACGGTACGTGGATCGCCATAATAGCCAATTAAGGTATTATCGCCACCAAGTCCAGGGGTGTACTTACTCACATTTTGTGGGTCTGAGGGATCGGGCGCGACAAATTGATAACCACCTATCATATACTCTTCGTCCGTTAAGTTTTTAGCATATAGGCCTGCATTCCAGTGTCCGTCAGTGCTGTACCAGGTAATGCCGGCATTGAGTAAGCCGTAACTGTCTTGAGCTAGTAGGCTGTCTTCTTCAAATAACGCATACTCACCTCTATGGTAGTAATTACTATTAAATACAAAGTCACCCATATCAGTATATAATCGATATGTTGCACCAAAATTGAAGGTTAAGTCGGGAGTGTTCGATACAGTAAAGCGGTCTGATTTATCAAATGTTTCACCGGTCTCGGGGTTGGTATCAATAACATTATCGAAGGTGCTGTCTATATAACCTAAAGAGATGTCAAAAGTGAGTGATTCAGTAGCAATATAGGTAAGCTCTACTTCAATACCGTCTGATGTTGACTCGCCAATATTACCTAGTCGTTGATTTAAATCAGATGCATCATCGCCCGGTAGTACGGAAATATATTGGCGGTCTTTATGATCTAAAGTAAATAGCGTAACGTTTGCACGAAGATTGTCGTTCCATTCGCTTTTCATTCCTATTTCAAACGAGTCTACAATTTCGGGCTTTGCTGCGGGTTCTGCTACGGTAGCACGCGGGTTAAACGTGCCTGACTTAAAGCCTTGGGCATAGCTTGCAAAAAATAGAATGTCGGTGTTGTACTGGTATTCAACACCTGCACGAGGAGTGAAGCGCGACCACTCTTCATTATCATCAAGTACAGTAGGGACAAGTTGCCCTTCAGGTCGAACATACCCTGGTATCCAACCAGACTCTGGATAAACCGTTGCAAACACCAAGCCATTGTTAACAGTTGCTTCTTTACTATCACGGGTATAGCGAGCACCTAGGGTCATTGACCATTGCTCGTCAAAGTCATAGGTGCCTTGTATGTAAGCAGCTTTGCTTGTTGAGTTACTACAACCGCTAACTTCTCGGGTAAGCCCAGCCGCACCTAAGCTTTTACCTAGCTCTTCTAATATAGCTTCAAATTGGCCGCAAGACTCACCATCGTAATAATATAAACCTGATACTAGTTTGTAATTATCACCTTGGTGGTTTACCTGGAGTTCATGTGTGGTTTGTTTATCATCATAAATAGCAGGCACATCAAATATACGAATAGAGGTGTTATCAAAATCAATATTAGTAGGGGAATAACTGTCGCGATTAGATCCAACATACTTGACACTGGTGCTATTACTTACATCCCAGCGAGCAGTGAAGCTGTAGCCTTCAAGTTCTACGTTATTTTTTGTTGGAAGGCTGGTGTATGAATCGTACTTGCTATCAGGCACTGGTGCATCAGTTAATAAGCTTGGTAATAGTCGGTAACCCCCTTTTGAGTTTGAATCGTCTTTAGTTTTATCCCATGTGAGTTTAAAAAATAGATCGTCGGTAGGCGTGTATTCAAGTGTCACTCGTGCCGCCGTAACATCTTTATTGTAGTTTTCACGGTCTTGATTATCGAGTGCAGATGTTAAAAACTCACCAAACCCATCTCGGTTTAGAGTAGCAAAGCCAAAGCCGACATAAAGTTTTTCATCAATAATTGGCAGTTGACCTGTCACTTTTAAATCTTTTTGGTTGTAACTACCAACCGTACCTTGGAGATTAAGTGTTGCATCACCGCTCATTTCTTTGGTCACGTACTTTATAGCGCCACCTATGGTGTTTTTACCATAAAGCGTGCCTTGTGGACCACGTAAAACCTCAACTTGTTGCACGTCGAGCAAATCAAGCACAGCACCTTGCGGGCGAGCTAAGTAAACATCATCAATATAAATGCCTACACCTGGTTCGTATCCCCAAAGAGGGTCTTGTTGGCCTACACCACGAATAAAAGCAGTGATTGTAGAGTTTGTACCGCGGCTAGCTTGCAAAGTTGTATTAGGTGAGAATTGCTGGACTTCTGTCATCACGCTAATTCCATTTTCGGCAAGTTCTTGTGCACCTATTGAGGTTACTGCTACAGGGACTTCCTGTAAGTTTTCAACTGTTTTTCGAGCGGTTACTTCTATACGTTCTAGCTCACCTTTTTTTGCTGTAGCTTTCTCTGCTGCAACACTATTAAAGCTGCTTGTTATAGCCAGTGATACTGCAATAGTGAGTAAGGTTGGTTTGTGTTTGAGCTGATTCATAGTGTGTTCCTATTTATTGTTATCACAAAAATGCTTAACTCGCGTCACCTAAGTTCACTGTAGAAGATTGCACCTTAAATTGAATTAGTACCATAGTGCTATACGTTAAATTATTATTTTAAAGTCGTTTAAATTCAAATCTTTATATTATTTTTAATAATGAATAGTACCTTAGTGTTATGTATTTATGTGGCCATTGCAGTAACACTCAAGGTAACCAAGTATGAAGGTTATAAATATTACTCTCGTGTCACCTCATCGTGTAATAACAATAAATTAGGAACCTCTATGCTGAGCATGATAGGACTATTAGGCGGATTAGTACTGCTGATTATTTTAACGCTACGCGGCGTTAATTTGTTTATTGCCGCACCGGTATGTGCACTGCTTGTGGCGCTTACAAGTAATATGGCGATTTTTCCGGTAACGGACTCTGTTAATTTTATTTCGTCTTATATGGATGGATTTGCTGGCTTTCTGAGTGCCTGGTTTTTTATGTTTTTGTTAGGCTCTTTATTTGGCAAATTTATGGAAGATACCGGCGCTGCAGATAGTGTAGCTAGTTACATTGTCGGTAAGTTAGGGATGAAGCATGCGGTTTTAGCGGTAGTTATTGCGTGTGCTGTTTTAACCTACGGAGGAGTTAGTGTATTTATAGTCGCGTTTTCGGTATATCCCATGGCGCTGAGCTTATTTAAAGACGCTAACTTGCCTAGGCGTTTTATACCAGCGACCCTGGCATTTGGTTCGGTTACTTTTACGATGACCTCTGCAGGTTCACCTGAAATACAAAACTGGATACCGGTCAAATACCTTGGAACCTCACCTTATGCTGCGTGGGAAGTAAGTTTAGTTGTAGCTGTATTTATGGCGACAGTAGGCTATTACTGGCTAAATAAAATGATAAAAAAAGCGATTGCAAAAGGCGAGTGTTTTGAAGCACGCGAAGATGACCCTGTATTGCTTGAGCGAAAGCACCCACACCCAATCACAGGCGTTATACCTTTATTTGTTGTTTTACTCCTGTCATTTTTTTTACACGATGTGTTACAGCAAACAGCATTAATAGTTGCGTTATTAGGTGGTGTTTTAAGTATTGTCATTATTAATTATAAATACTTTCATAATATGTCGGCTGCAATAAATGTAGGTACAACCGGGGCTTTAGTGGCTATTGGTAATACAGCTGCGGTTGTTGGGTTTGGCGCTGTAGCTAAAGTATCACCTGCTTTTACAGCTGCGGTAGATGCAATGACTCACATGCCAGGTAATGAATTAGTTGGTGCGGCAGTGGCCGTGAGTGTGATTGCAGGACTTACCGGTTCTGCATCGGGCGGGCAAGCTATCGCATTGCCACTTGTCGCGCCGCAATATTTAGATATGGGTGTTAATCCTGAGCAACTACATAGGGTAGTTGCGATTAGTTCTGGTGCGCTCGATACCCTTCCGCACAATGGTTATGTAGTTACGACCATACGTGCAATTTGTAAAGAAACCCATCAACGTGCTTATTGGTCTATGGCTGCTCTCACGGGAGTGGTGCCTGTTGTAGGCGTAGTGCTTGCTTTGTGTTTATTTATTTTCTTTTAGGATGAATCATGAAAATTAAAATTAAAATTAAAATTATATTGTCTCTATTTATATTGTTGCTAAGTAACGCCGTTTATAGCGAAACAATATTAGTGAAAAAGCAACATTTTACCATTGAAGATTTTACAACAGTGTCGGGGACTACTTTGCCAAAAGTAGACATAGGCTGGGAAAGTTACGGTAAATTAAATAAAAATAAAGATAACGTTATTTTAATTACTCATTATTTTTCGGGCACGTCACACGCCGCAGGTAAATACAAAGCTGATGATGCACTTGCCGGTTATTGGGATGCGTTAATCGGCCCAGGTAAAGCAATCGACACTAATAAATATTTCGTAATTAGCTCAGACACTTTGGTCAATGCAAACTGGCATGATCCTAATGTAATTACCACGGGGCCAGCTTCTATAAATCCTAAAACAAATAAACCTTACGGGTTAGACTTTCCGGTAGTGACAATTACTGATTTTGTTGAAGTACAGAAACGCTTACTCGATAGTTTAGGTATTAACAAACTGCATGCCGTAATAGGTGCCTCAATGGGATCGTTTCAAGCACTGGAGTGGGCAGTACGTTACCCAGAGCAAGTAGAGCGCTTAGTACACGTAATTGGTGCGGCAACCATGGATGCATGGACTGTGTCGGCACTAGAAAAATGGGCCATGCCAATTCGTTTAGATAAAAACTGGCGGCAAGGTAATTACTATAATAAAGAACGCCCACTTGCAGGACTTACCGCTACGCTACTAAACATTACCCAAGATGCTATGCATCCGCTTATTTATAACGCCAGCTTTCCTAATTTTGAGGTGCTAGATGACGGCGCATTGCAAGATATTCGCACCCTACCAAAAGTAAACCAGGTTTTAGAGGCTAGAGCATTAGCTAAAGCTAAGCTACAAGATGCAAACCATGTTTTGTATTTAGTGCGAGCATCGCAGTTATTTACCGCAGGTAGATCAGCCAATTTAACTGATGCCCTAAAAAAGGTGCAGGCAAAAACCTTATTGCTACCTGCCACTAACGATTTATTACTACGCCCCGAGAATGTCCGCAAAATGGACTCAATAATGGATGAACTAGGTAAAGAGGTCACTATCTCTGAAATTGCGGGGGGGTGGGGCCATTTAAATGGGCTGTTTTCTATTGCGCCTAAAGCGCAGCAAATTAGTGAGTTTTTAGCCAACTAGGAGGTCTGCATGAGCAAAACAATTTTAATAACCGGTGCCGCCAGCGGTATTGGCTTATACGTAGCACAGCAATTAGCAGCAGCGGGGCATCATATTATAGTAACCGACTTAAATGCAGCGAACGCAAAAGAAGCGGCAGAGGGGATTGTTACTAATGGCGGAAAAGCCCAAGGTTATGCATTAAATGTGGCCGACAGCGAGGCAATTACCGCTTTTTTTGATCAGTTACCGCAAGCGGTTGATGTGCTTATAAATAATGCCGGCATTCAGCACGTAGCAAAGCTTGAAGAATTTCCGGCTGATAAATGGCAATTTTTGCAGCAAGTAATGCTAGTTGGGCCCGCAATAATGACCCAAGCGGTATTGCCTAAAATGCGCGAACAAGATTTTGGCCGAATTATTAATATTGGCTCTATTCATGCCATGGTGGCCTCTAAATATAAATCGGCTTATGTGGCCGCAAAACATGGCTTAATTGGCTTTAGTAAAGCTATAGCCCTTGAAACAGGGGATGCCAATATAACCATTAATACCGTGTGCCCCGCGTATGTGAAAACTCCGCTAGTAGAGCAGCAAATTGCTGCTCAAGCTAAAAAGCATAACTTATCTGAGCAACAAGTAATCGATACTATTATGCTAGCACCCATGCCTAAAAAAGCCTTTATTGGTTTAGATGAAATACACCATACGGTAACCTTTTTAATGGCCGATGCAGCGCGAAACATCACCGCACAAGCCATAGCAATAGATGGCGGCTGGACCGCACAATAGGAGCTAACAATGGCAGGATTCGATAAGGTAGTAAGCAGTTACAGCGAAGCAATGGTAGGGCTTGAGGATGGCATGACAGTGATTGCTGGTGGTTTTGGCTTGTGCGGTATACCGGAGGGACTCATTGGACAAATTAAACGCCAAGGTATTCGCAATTTAACTGTGGTGTCTAATAACTGTGGCGTAGATGGTTTTGGTTTAGGCGTGTTACTAGAGGACAAACAAATACGCAAAATGGTGGCCTCGTATGTGGGCGAAAATGCCTTATTTGAGCAGCAATTGCTCAGTGGTGAGCTAGATGTAGAGCTTACTCCACAAGGTACACTGGCTGAAAAAATGCGCGCTGGTGGCGCGGGTATTCCTGCTTTTTATACCGCCACTGGAGTAGGCACGCTAGTGGCTGAGGGCAAAGAGACACGTAATATTAATGGTCGAGATTACTTACTAGAGCACAGTATTACCGGTGACTTTGCCATTGTAAAAGCGTGGAAAGCGGATCGTTTTGGTAATTGTATTTATCGTCATACCGCGATGAACTTTAATCCTATGGCCGCCACCGCAGGTAAAATAACCGTACTCGAAGTAGAAGAAATTGTAGAGCCTGGGGAGTTAGAGCCAAGCCAAATACACACTCCCGGTATTTATATCGATCGGGTTATAAAGGGGGTGTTTGAAAAACGCATAGAAAAACAGACCACCCAAGCAGCAAGGTAATAAGGAGCAAACAAATGGCATTAACACGTGAACAAATCGCCAAGCGAGTCGCGATGGAATTACAAGATGGCTATTACGTTAATTTAGGTATTGGGATCCCTACCTTAGTAGCTAACTATGTCTCCGATAATATTGCAGTAATGCTGCAATCAGAAAATGGCCTGCTGGGTATGGGCCAGTATCCTACTGCCGATGCGCTCGATGCTGATATGATAAACGCCGGTAAAGAAACCGTTACTGCCGCCACTGGCGCAGCCATTTTTAATTCAGCCGAAAGCTTTGCGATGATCCGCGGTGGTCATGTTGATTTAACTGTATTGGGCGCTTTTGAAATTGACCAAAATGGCAATATTGCTAGCTGGATGATCCCGAACAAGTTAATAAAAGGTATGGGCGGTGCGATGGATTTAGTGGCCGGTGCAAAAAACATTATTTGCACCATGACCCACGCTAGCAAGCATGGTGAGTCAAAATTACTTAGTGAATGCAGCTTACCGCTTACCGGTGTGGGGTGTATTAATAAAGTAATTACCGACTTGGCCTTACTGGAAATTAAAGATGATGCATTTCATTTATTAGAGCGTGCCCCTGGAGTGAGTGTAGAAGAAATTCAAGCTAAAACACAGGGGCGTTTAATTATCCCTAAAAATACACCCGAAATGACATTTTAATAATAGCTTATACCAATCTTCTTATATATGGGGTCTATTTAACGTTAATAAAATTACGCTAGAACTAGGCAAAAGTTTTTGTATCTAGTTGTTCTAAATAAAAAATTTTAACGACGTTATAGTGCAATTTAATTCGTTAAATTGCTCAAAGATTTATGCAGGTTGGCATTAATGTCGTTATTAATTCAGCCCGCATTGTTGCGGGGTTTTTATAAGTTGTATTTGTTGTATCTCAAAGCAATTATTTTAGCGGGATGTACTTAATTTAATTATCGACAAGGTTGACTATATTTAAGGACGTAAGAAGTAAGTGGGATAAAATAAGGATGGATAAATATAAAAAATGCGCATTAAATGCGCATTTTTTATATTAAGTTTATGCTATTAGTTGCTTACGTAGTAGGCGTTTTCACCACTTACGTTTGTTTTTAACAAATCATTTTTTCTTTGTAACTCTCTAAGAATAACGATTCGCTTAGCTGGAATATTAAGATTGTTTAAGCGTGGAAAGCTATGCAGAGGAGTTTGCAATGCTCTGTCCCACTTACTAATAATAATATCGTAAGACTCTCGCTGCTTAGGACCTGTTACATCAGTAATGTCATAATTATCGATAGTAAAAAGAGCTGTTTTTTTATTTTTTAATTTACTCAGTAAGTCGTTATCTGCATACAAATTTAAGTGAGCAAGTAAATCATTATTAAAGTCATTAAAATATGCTTTTTTATCTTTATACATGGTCGATACATTAAGTAGGTTACTGCTGTAATTAGTGCCTCTATTTGAATTAATAAATTCTTGCGCGTTATCAATTAATGAAGGCATTAAGTTATTAGCGGTGTATGCCTGAGTTCTAATATTTGGTGAACCGATATAACCTTTATATAAGCCGTACATAACGAGAGGGTTGTTTTTATTTAATGGCATTAATATTTTGTATTCAATGTCATCTAAACTAAGTGCTTGCCCGTTATATGTGAATAGCTTTTTGTAAAAGAAGCTGCTTTTATCAGCCACGTCATAAGATAAACTATTTGTGTCTTTTGGGTAGCGTTGGGCTAATTCGTTTATAACAGTTACATTATGTAGATTTAGCCAAAATGCAGTTTGTTCTTCATTACTTAATTTATTAAGTTGGTTATTTGCTAAATAACTAAGAAGATTACTTTGTATAGCTGCAATTGATTTTGTTAATTCTGGATCATCAATGAATTGCTCATAATAAAAGCGGTTTGCTTCTGCATCAGTTGCTCGGTTACTTCCTAAATTAGGACCTTGCTCATTTTCATCATAGGAAATGTACGATCTATCTGAACGAGCTAATTCAAGAACAGAGGCTTCTAAAACAGTATTGTATTGAGAGTAGTCAACTGCAAAATTAGCAGTTGCTTGATTCTTACTGTTTAAAGAATTTGTTGTATTATCGTTTTCAGCAAAACACGGGGCTGACAGCAGCGTACTTAGTATTAAAGATTTAGCTATTAACTTGATCATATTATTTCCCTCGATGATTATATCCAATATCATTTACAATTGTTTTTTTTGTGAGCAAATTAATAGTATGTATTGAATTAAATTTAGTCAAGATATGGCATTTTATTAGCCATTTTTCTTAGATTAAATTGCTTTAAAAGTACTTTATCTTGGTTATCAAAGCCCCTTACAATAAGTAGAAAAATCACTGCAGTCAGTTTTTACTTATTCTGAAAGCTTATTGTTATTTGAGTATTCAGTACTAAGATTTTTTCTATTTAGGGATGTTTAATCGCTGCACGAGGTTTGTAATCAGGTAGGCTCAGTAGGTCCTTCCCTAAACGTACAAACAATCTTTAGTGCTTTTAAAAATGCTTTTTATCCGTAACTTACAAGTTATGATCGCACTGCATATGCGTTGCTTAGCCAGAATCACACATAACTGAAGATACAACTTTATTGTATGTTTTCTATTCCATTGAGTTTGAGTAAAAATTAAGAATAAGTTGATGGCATTAAGGGCGGGCTAGGTAAATGCTATTTTACTTACGGGGTTTTAAATAATTACGTTTTTATTAGGCTAGGTACTACTGTAGGTATATTAACTTTTGTTTTAATCTTTATAAAAGTAATGGCTAAAGTCTAAGAACTATAAAATAAAAATTAAGTTATTTAATGAGTTATATAATATTTCAGAGTGTTCATACTGAGTTTACTTGACCCTTTTAAAAAAATTATTGAATTGATTGCATTTTAAGCGACTTGTATGGTGATGTTCGCTTTAAGTAATGCTATACTCCCGCCGAATAATTTATCGACTTTATTAAGAGTAAAATTAATGGCAGATTTATCGAAGTACAGAAACATTGGTATTTTCGCGCACGTTGATGCGGGTAAAACCACAACTACTGAGCGTATCCTAAAGCTTACAGGTACTATCCACAAAACTGGTGAGGTTCATGATGGTGAATCTACTACAGATTTCATGGATCAAGAAGCTGAGCGCGGTATTACTATCCAGTCTGCGGCAGTAAGCTGTTTCTGGAAAGATCACCGTTTTAACGTTATCGATACTCCTGGACACGTTGACTTCACAGTAGAAGTTTACCGTTCATTAAAAGTATTAGATGGCGGTGTTGGTGTATTCTGTGGTTCTGGTGGTGTTGAGCCACAATCAGAAACTAACTGGCGTTACGCTAACGAATCAGAAGTTGCACGTATTATTTTCGTAAACAAATTAGACCGTATGGGTGCTGATTTTTACCGTGTAACTGAGCAAGTACGTAAAGTACTTGGTGCTACTCCACTAATCATGACTTTACCAATTGGTATTGAAGATGATTTCGTTGGTGTTGTAGACGTGCTAACTAAAAAAGCATACATCTGGGACGAAACTGGTCTTCCAGAAAACTACGAAATCACTGACGTTCCTGCAGACATGGTAGAAAAAACTGATGAATACCATGAGATGCTTATCGAAACTGCTGTAGAGCAAGACGATGACCTAATGGAAGCGTACATGGAAGGTGAAGTACCTTCTTTAGAAGATATCAAGCGTTGTATCCGTAAAGGTACTCGTGACCTTGCTTTCTTCCCTACATTCTGTGGTTCTGCATTCAAAAACAAAGGTATGCAACTAGTACTTGATGCTGTTGTTGATTACTTACCAGCACCTACAGAAGTTGATCCTCAACCTCTTATGGATGAAGATGGTAACGAAAACGGCGAGCATGCAATTGTATCTGCAGACGAACCTTTCAAAGCACTTGCATTCAAAATCATGGATGACCGCTTTGGTGCATTAACATTCGTACGTATTTACTCTGGTAAACTTAACAAGGGTGACACCATCCTTAATGCGTTTACAGGTAAAACTGAGCGTGTTGGCCGTATGGTTGAGATGCAAGCGGATGAGCGTAAAGAATTAACTAGCGCACAAGCTGGTGACATCATCGCTATCGTAGGCATGAAAAACGTGCAAACTGGTCACACTTTATGTGATCCTAAGCACCCAGTAACACTTGAGCCAATGGTATTCCCAACTCCAGTAATCTCGATTGCTGTACAGCCTAAAGATAAAGGCGGTAATGAGAAAATGGGTGTTGCTATCGGTAAAATGGTTGCAGAAGATCCATCTTTCCAAGTTGAGACTGATGAAGATTCAGGCGAAACTATCCTTAAAGGTATGGGTGAGCTTCACTTAGATATCAAAGTAGATATCCTTAAGCGTACTTACGGTGTTGACCTTGTTGTTGGTCAACCACAGGTTGCTTACCGTGAAACTATCACTCGTGAAATCGAAGATAGCTACACGCATAAGAAACAATCTGGTGGTTCTGGTCAGTTCGGTAAAATCGACTACCGCATCAAGCCAGGCGAAGTTGCTTCAGGCTTTACGTTTAAATCATCAGTTGTTGGTGGTAACGTACCTAAAGAATTCTGGCCTGCAGTTGAGAAAGGCTTTAAGTCAATGATGGGCGAAGGTGTTCTAGCTGGCTTCCCAGTACTAGACGTTGAAGTAGAACTTTTTGATGGTGGCTTCCACGCAGTGGATTCATCAGCAATCGCGTTCGAAATCGCTGCTAAAGGTGCTTTCCGTCAATCGATCCCTAAAGCGGGCGCACAACTTCTTGAGCCAATCATGAAAGTTGACGTGTTCACTCCAGAAGATCACGTTGGTGACGTAATCGGTGACCTTAACCGTCGTCGTGGTATGCTAAGCGACCAAGAAGCTGGTTTAACTGGCGTTCGCATTAAAGCTGACGTTCCGTTATCAGAAATGTTCGGTTACATCGGTTCACTACGTACAATGACATCAGGCCGTGGTCAGTTCTCTATGGAGTTCTCACATTACGCAGCATGTCCACAAAACGTAGCTGATACTGTAATCGCTGCAGAAAAAGAGAAAAAAGCTGCTAAGTAATTAGCTCTTTAACTCTTTAAAAAAACCCGCACATGTTGCGGGTTTTTTATTGCCTATAATTTGGTTTTATTTTTTGTAGTTATATAACTGCTTTTTATTATTAAGTAGTCTTATATTACTAGTTAACAAAAAGGTATTAGAGGGGAATTTATTTACGCTAATTACTTAATTGTTTGGTTTACAAGGGGGTTATTTCGAATGAGGTGTAACTTATTGAAAGTTAATAGCTTATTTTTATGATTTTAGGTGCATAAAGTAGAATACCAGCACTTTTAGACTAGAGCTCTAAAGTCAGATAAGGGAGTCTCCGCAGCAGAGACGTTTGCATATTAATTTATATAAGACGTAACGATCATGAAATCTATTAAATTGGCACCAAACTGGTGGCTACAATTCACAAAATGTATTTTAGCATTTAGCTTAATATTCTTCATCTTCGTTTTTTACATTGTTATAAAGCGGGTATTTGCTATACGCGTTTATGTACCGAGCGCTATATCAACAGTAAGGAAATTAGTTGCGTATTATTTAGTTCGTTTTTTCTTTTCACCATTTTTAAAGTTGAGTTAAATAATGGTAAAACGTTCCATTTTTATAACTGGCAACTTAATGACGAAACGCAATCAGCTATTTCTAAAATGTACTGTAATAAATTAGCTAACAAAATGGAAAGCATCGACGATAAATGCAACGCCTGACTTTTAATTTAGATAATAAAAAGGAGCGATTAATCGCTCCTTTTTTTGTATTTTATAATGCGCTAATTAAACTTTTTTATTACTTTAGCTTTTAGCGCTTTCATCTTTAGCCTGCGTGGCTTTTTAAAAGACTGGATAGGCATTGTTACCAATTGCTCTTGCGGAAGTGCCGGTATTGTTTGCGGGTAAGTACCTTCCTTTGGTACCGAAATTTCTTTTAGATGTATTTTAAGCGCTTCAAGGGTTGAGTCGTTATCAACTTCACTAGGGCAAATAAATATTCCCATTTTTCTTAGTTGTACACCGAGTTTAATGCTACTGGTATAACGAATAATTGGAGCGCCTAGTACTAAGCCTAATAATATAGGCGATAACCACCAAAAGAATACAGGCGTAAAGTAATACGCAACACTACCCCAAGCTATGGCCACTAAAGTTGAAAATAATGTATAACCAAATGCTTCTTTCCATGGGACCATTCGCCCTTCGCGAGGCTGAGCATCCCATTTTACTTTTTTACCTAAAAATACACACAGTACAAAGTAAGCATGAAATACCATCATTAATGGAGCAACAATAATTGCAAATACGGTTTCGATAATTGAACCCAGTATCAGTCTAATTGAGCCACCAAAGCGTTTGTTTCTATGGATCAGAGTAACAATTACGCCCATCAATTTAGGCATTAACAAAATAACGATAGTTAAGTACAGCAGTGAATCAATGAGGTCCGTTTTCGCTATTTGCCATGTAGGGAATAATTGATAAACACGGTTAAAGTAAACATCACTGTTTAGCGCGCGAGTAACAGCATCTATAGTGCTAAGTGCGAGCATAGAGAGCCAAATTAATGATGAAATATACGCTGTTGCACCTAATAAAAAGTGTAGCTTACTCATTAGCTTTAACTTTGACGACGATAACAAGCCTAAGTGCTGAATATTACCTTGTACCCAACGTCTGTCGCGTACAGCATAATCTAGAATATTACTTGGTACTTCTTCATAGCTGCCTTCAATTTCAGATAGTAGTAGTACATCCCAACCAGCACTATGAAGTAACGATGCTTCAACAAAGTCATGACTTAAAATTTCGCCGCCAAAAGGTGCGTTGCCTTTAAGTGTTGGTAAACCACAATAATTAATGAATGCTTCAACACGAATAATTGCATTGTGACCCCAGTAGTTGGCTTTATCTGTTTGCCAAAATGCTGAGCCAGTAGCAAGCATTGGGCTATAAAGTACAGAGGCAAACTGTAAAAAACGGCCAAAAAAGGTGTCTTGGCGCACAGGAATAGGGATTGTTTGAATAAGGCCTGCTTGTGGATTCTTAAGCATACTTGTAGTGAGCTCAAGCATACATTTACCCGTCATTACGCTATCGGCATCAAGTACAATCATATGATCGTACTGGCTACCCCAGCGTTCACAAAAGTCGGTTAAGTTACCTACTTTGCGATGTTTGTTATCTTCACGACGACGATAAAATACATGTTTAGCAGTATCACCAAGACGTTCACATAATGCATGCCAAGCACTTAGCTCATTTTTAGCTATTTCTGAGTCTTGTGTGTCACTTAATAAATAAAAATTAAAATTATCAAGCTGACCTGTTTCTTTTAACGATTGCAGGCTAACTTCAAAGCCCGCGATAACACGGTGAGTATCTTCATTATAAATAGGCATAACTACAGCCGTTTTTTGCTTAGCAAGGGCTGCATTATCAAACTCAATAGGTTTAATACGTTTTAACGTAAGCGGGTCAATTCGAAACAACTGAAGTACAAAGCCAATTGTACCACTGCAAAAAGCCGTTACTATCCATGCAAAGGTAATAGAGAATAAAACCAAAAGGGCGTATTCAAGCAAAGTCATACCATTTGAGCTCAAGATCTCAAACATAATAGATATGCCGTACCCCGATGTGCCTAAGGCAGCAATGGCAAACAACCATACTCTTAGTGTTTTGAATGGCATGGGTGTGCCTTTTCCTTTATTACTTGATGTCATTTGGGTACCAAACATAACTCCATACCTCGCTAATTTCTTTATCATGTAGTTTTAACGATAAACGCATATCAACGGGTTGATCGTCCTGTGGTGCAATTTTAAAGGCGACACGCCATCCTCGAGAATCCGGTAGCTTTTGCACGTTTACATCCGTTACTTCGCCTGTAGTAAGTTGAATGTCTGCGTCTAGTTTTAGCTGCTCCGAAAGGTGGTTAATATCTGAACCTGTAAAATCAACAGTGAATTGGCGATGGCTTGGTGGTGGTGGGTTGTCTTCACCTGGTAAAGCGGCACTACCAATTCTTGTACGTAGTACACGTGCTTTCTCGTGCTGAGTTAAAACTGAATTAAAGGTCGTCATTTTGTAGCTTAATTTTAATGAATCTCCGGCCTTCATTGGTTTTTCTGGTACCCAGTAACTTACGATATTGTCGTTGGTTTCTGTATCAGTCGGTATTTCTACAAGCTCTACACGACCATTTCCCCACTCACCCTGTGGTTCAATCCATAGACTAGGGCGGTCGTGGTAATGTGCTTCTGTGTCTAGATAGTTATTAAAGTCTCGGTCACGCTGCGCTAAACCAAAACCTTTAGGGTTATTGTATGAAAATGATGTAACACTTAACTGAGAAGGGTTGTTAAGTGGGCGCCATACCCATTTATCATCGGCAGATTGCGTTAATAAGCCGTCTGAGTCATGAACCTCAGGGCGGTAATCATCAAAAAACTTAGTGCTGTTTTCGCCGTGATAAAACATACTTGTTAGTGGAGCTACACCGATCTTTTTAATATCTTTACGCGCAAAAATCTGCATATCTACATCAACAAGCATGTTGGTTGTTGGATCAACATTAAACTTATAGGCACCAGATATAGATGGGCTATCAAGCAATGCAAAAATAGTAATACTTGTTTGCTCAGCTTTTGGCTTAACTAACCAAAATTCTTTAAACACTGGGAACTCTTCACCTGAATTTTCAGCAGTATCTATTGCTAAACCACGGGCAGACAAACCATAAACTTGATTAGGACCGACTACTCTAAAGTACGATGCCCCCTGAAATACCATTACTTCATCTTTATATTCATTAGTATTTAACGGGTAATGTAAACGAAATCCTGCATGGCCTAATTGAGTGCCCGCTACACTTTTAGCTATTTCTTCTTGAAGTGGTGCTGCAGTTCTATCGTATTGATAAAAATCGGTGCTAAAAGGCAAGCGACTACGTTTTGAATCGCTATCAACTGTATTTATAGTGACAGGTGTTTTGTATAAAAACCCCGGATGGAATAGCTGTAGTTCGTAAAGACCTTCATCTTTCCAAACCGCTTTGTCCTTTTTAAAGCGAATTGAACGGTAATCTTGATAATCAATATTATTTAATGCTTCAAGCTCGATGTTTTTAGGCGCCACGTATTCTTCACTTGCTAACTTTTTAGCGCGAGCGCTAATTACGTCAAATAAGCTACTTTCTGGGATTGCTACATCAACTGTTGCAGCAATCGCTTGGTTGCTATTGCCCCAAGTCGAAAAAATAATAAGTAGACCCAGTAGTGGTGCTGACTTTTTTTGCCATTTAGGCTGGTTTTGGGTTAATTGTTTCATTCTCATTCCTTTATAAAAACACGACTTATTTTTACGTTCAGGGTAAATATTAATTTCTTTGTAAGTATCTTCTAGATTACTAAAAGCAAGAAGTGGACCCTTTAAAAGTTTATATTTTTCAGTAGGTAAACTTATCACATGTAACACATTGAGGCTTTTTGTGTAAAATTCACTCAAATGTATGTAGTTGTTACTGATTAATTACTAGAAGATTTACAGATCGTATGAACATAGTACGTGGGGTTTAATGAAGCTTGTCTGAATTACATTTGTATAAAATAAAAAAGCCGCATGCGCGGCTTTTTAAATGTTGAGATTAAAGTTGGTTATTTCGTTTTGAATCTACGCACTATTGATAGTGGTGCTAAAAGAAGTGATAACCATAATAATGAACCTGAATCGTCATCATCAGAGCTCGTTTCAGTGATGTTAATTGTAACTGCTACCGAATCAGACACGTTATCGGCGCTATCTTTTGCTTGCACTGATAGTGCAATTGTACTTTCAACGTCAAAATCAAGTTCACCGGTTACAATAAGTTGACCTTGTTCATTAACTGTAATTATCTCACTACCCGACACTATAAATTCAACCACTGGCGATACATCCGCATTCGGATCACTGAATTCAAGCGTGCCGATAATTGTGTCAATTGCGCTATTTTCATCAATTGAAAAAACTTGGTCAGCAGCAATTCTTGGTGTTTGTTCCTCAGGAGTTAAAATTACCTCAGATTTAATATCAATAATTACAGGGTCGTGATCTGATGCACGGTATGCACTTTCAGAGTACAAGCTAGATTGTTGACCTTCGCTTTTAAACTCTACATTGTAATCAAGCGAAATTGGTTCATCAGCATTAATATGCCAATCTTTAGCCGATACTACTTTGCTAAGTAACGATGCACTTGCTACAGCATGGTCAAGGCTACCTGCACGACCAGAGAAGCTATAAGAGTAACCAAGTGTATTGCCATCAAGCTCTGCAACTACATTTTTATATCCTTTATCTGCAAATGCACGTATTGGATCTTCCATTGCGTAAGCATTCATATCGCCGACTAAAATAGTATCTTCATCGTCAACACCGGTTGGTTTGCTATCAAGCCAATTTGCGAATGCATTAGCACCTTGCGTGCGTATTTCATTCCAACAGCCTTGTCCATCACCTGAATCTGCATTGTTTCCAGAAGCACTACCACAGCTTTTAGATTTAAGGTGTGACACAGCAACAGTAAATACTTCATCAGTTTCTAATGATTTAAAGCTCTGTGCAATTGGAGCACGGTTACTAAAATCAAATGGAGCCTCAGTTGTAATGGCAGCAGTGCCTACTTCTTCTACTTTGTTAGCACGATAGATAAGTGCGGTAGTAATTGCATCTGTACCAATTTGATCTACGTTAAAGTCAACAAATGCATATTGGTTAGCTGAATCAGCTTCGTTTAATGCATTTACTAAGCTTGCAATTGCACTAAATTCACCAAAGCCATCATTTTCGATTTCCATTAAACCAACAACATCGGCCTGGATAGCGCTAATTGCACTTACAATTTTAGCTTCTTGACGAATAAATTCAGCTTCAGAGTCTGCACCACGCGCTGTAGGAAACCCTTCACCTTGGCCATCACCATTAAAGTAATTAAGCACGTTAAAGCTAGCCACACGTAAATCTGCTTCAGCATTAAGCTCTGGCGCATCTTCACGTGCATTTGTCGCAATAAACTGAGGCGCTAAAGTTGGGTGAATTCGGTAAAGACCAAAGCTATAAGCAAGTGCCCCTGTAACAGTATTTACTGTATCGCCAGTGCGTAATGTATTTTCTGCAGATAAGCCTGGAGCTGGGTAAGCTGTCGGGTCTAAGTTTTGTACTGTAGAGCCATCATCTAGTAAAATCTTTTTAAGTAGATTTTCTGTTTCAACTGCATTAGCTGCATCTCCAGGTAATGCAATTTGAGTCCCTTGATATAAGCGCTCTGTAGCTAATTCAACTTCACCATATCTACCAAGACCAAAGTTATTAGCAACCACTAATGATTGCTCTAATGTAACTAACATACCTTCAAAAGCTTCTAAATCAGTTGCATCAGCTAAAGGTAAAGTGATTTTTGTAGCTGCTACAGCTAAACCTGTATTACAAACTACTACTTGGCTTACGCTGCCAATTTGTGTTGCATCAAAATACTCTTCAACAGTACCTTGTACGCGCACATGGTCACCAACATTTACATCAGTATCTGCAAAATAAACAAATACACCTTCAGAGGTTAGTGGGTTGGCATCTATATCGGCAGCAAGTGAGCTAACAAAAAAACCTTTTAGTTGATCATCACCTTGAAAATCGGAGCTTACAACACCTTCAAGTTCTACTAATGTACCTACAAGTGGGCTAGCAGAGCCGTCACCTTGAATAGCATTTATTAGTGTTTTTTCTGCACCACAAACTAGTGGTTCAAGTGGTTCTGGCTCTGGAATTGGTTCAGGTGTTGTTCCACCATTACCTGCATGTGAGCCTAAGCCATCGAATACATCAATTTCAAAGCTATCCCACTCTACACTTGGATCAAAAGTTGCGGTTGCATCTGTACGACCACTGGTAATAGCATCTTTACGGCGAAGAGTTTGGTTTTTTGCGGAAACACCGCCTCCTTCCCATGTTTCTTGTACTTCGTATTGACCAAAGCTATCTACGATATTGCCGTTTTTAGTTAGAATTAGAGTATCGTCACCATTAAATCCAGTAACGCTGTTTTCCAAATCGGCTTTGGCTTTTAATTCATCAGATGAGCTCGGATTGACAATTACAATAGTAGAATTTGCAGCAAGTGTTCCTGTAAGGTCCACAGAATTGCCAACTTCGCTTTTACCATTTGAATACAAGCTAAGTGTATACCCTTCAAGAGAAAGCTCCGTATCAGCATTATTATAAAGCTCGATTGCTTTATTATTACTGCTTCCCTCTATATATTCTGAAATGATTAGATCAGCGGATGCTGGTGCACTAAGACTTGCTATAATAAGTGCGAGTGGTGTTATTTTTGTTTTAAACATTTTTATTATTCCCGTGTATTAAATCCCAAAATGGGACACTAGTTTAGAGAATAAATGTGACTAAAATAATACAAAAATGTAAATGCATGTAAAAAGGCGGTTTGACCGCCTTGTTATAAAATTTACTTTTTAGCGAAGTATTGTGCGGCTTGCTTTGCAAAGTAGGTTAAAATTCCATCGGCACCTGCGCGTTTAAAGGCAAGTAAGGATTCCATTATTGTCGCCTCTTCGGCCAGCCAACCATTATCAATTGCCGCCTTGTGCATTGCATACTCTCCACTTACCTGATATGCGAAAGTAGGTACTCCAAATTCGTCTTTCACACGGCGTACAATATCTAGGTAAGGCATGCCAGGTTTCACCATGACCATATCAGCACCCTCTTGTAAGTCTAATGCGACTTCACGTATTGCCTCATCAGAGTTAGCAGGATCCATCTGATAGGTTTTTTTATCGGCGCCTTTTAAGTTTCCAGCAGAGCCTACCGCATCTCTAAATGGGCCGTAGTAGCTAGACGCATATTTAGCAGAGTACGCCATAATACGAGTATGAATAAATCCATCTGCTTCAAGTGCTTCACGAATTGCAGCAATACGACCATCCATCATATCAGAAGGTGCAACAACGTCGGCACCTGCCTGTGCATGAGAGAGTGCTTGTTTAACTAAAACCTCTGTAGTGACATCGTTAATAACATAGCCTGAATCATCAATGATGCCGTCTTGCCCATGCGTAGTGAAAGGGTCAAGTGCTACGTCAGTAATTACACCTAACTCAGGAAAGGCTTCTTTTAAAGCTCTTACGGTACGTTGCGCTAAGCCATCATCGTTATATGCTTCTTCGGCAAATAATGATTTTTTACCCGCAGGCGTTACCGGGAAAATAGCTATTGCCGGTACTCCAAGTTCGACCAATTCTTTAGCTTCAATAAGTAGCAAATCTATTGATAAGCGTTCAATACCTGGCATTGATTCAATTGCTTCGCGACGATCTTTACCATCAAGTACAAATACAGGGTAAATTAAATCGTTTACGCTAAGTTGATTCTCGGCCATTAAGCGGCGAGAAAAATCGCTGCGACGCATTCTGCGCATGCGAGTATACGGGAAAAGGTCTAATCCTGATTGGGCCATATTAATATGCTCCTACTGTGGTAATGGAAAAGTGATTACTTGATTACGGCCATGCTGCTTTGCGTAATAAAGTGCTTTGTCGGCGCACTCAGTAAATATTTGAGGATTGCTAACATCATCAGCAATACTGGTGTATATACCTGCGCTAATTGTAAATTGAATATCGTTATTGGCAACCGTTACAGTGCTTGCAGAGATAGCAGATCGTATTTTTTCTGCTATATCTTGTGCACCTTCATTGGGGGTATTAGGTAATAACACCACAAATTCTTCACCGCCGTAACGGGCAACTTCATCGAGTGGTCGCTTTAAATGATCTTTTATAAGGTCAGATACAGCTCTAATAACTTGGTCGCCAATAATATGTCCGTATGTATCGTTGATGGCTTTAAACCGGTCTATATCAAGCATAATAATGCTAAGCGGTGTTTGTTCTCGACGAGAGCGACGCAGCTCCATTACCAGTTTTTTATCAAAAAAGCGTCTGTTTTTTATTCCGGTTAAAGCATCTTCGGTATTAAGTAGCTCAAGGGCTCGATTTTTTTCTTCAAGCTCTCTGAGCGTAACTTGCAATTCAAAGGTACGTTCGTCCACTTGTGATTCTAGTTCTTGGTGTGTTTTTTCTTGTAACTTTAAGCGCTCTTTAAGTAGCGTATCTTGAGCTGCATTTTCAGCAATCAAGGCTTGCTGAGTAGTTACTTCTTCATCTCGCTGTAAAATAAATAATTTCATAACGCTGTAACATAAACAGAAAGTGCAACTAAAAAAGCATGTAAACACAAATGCGAGCGTACTTCTGCTAAATGCATATAACCCCATTACAGCAATAGTAAAATAAAGCATCACAACCAAGAAAAAAACCAATACGAGCAATAGTGCTTTATTCGGTTTAGAAGGCGTTAAACGCACGCACATAAACGTAGTTACAATATAAAAGCCTAAAACGATTGGAGTAGTGATTAAACAAAATAGTGTAACTATGTGGTTTGGGAGTAACCAAATAAATAATAACGAAATACCTAAAGCGTTAACTACTACTTTTTGAGCGGTTAGTAAAAATGATGGCTGAGGATGGCAAATTTGCTTTTGCAAAGGCAAAAACATTAAAGTAATAAGCATGAGTAATATAGGGAGCATAACTTGCTGTAACGCGGGTAAATTAGGATGTATATACCTAAGACCAAAGCCACAAAGATAGGCTAATACACTGCCTAATGTGAGAGTTATAACACCAGCATACACAAAATAGTGTTTACGTGAAAAACCATATAAAACTAAGCAGCTCACACCTAAGGAAAATATAAAGCCAATCAATAAGCCATAGAGTAAATTTAGTTTACCTTTATGTGTCAAATAAGCATCTGGTTGCCACAGTGTTAAAGGGGCTCGTAAGCCTGAGCTATTCGCCACTTTCAATATAATAATCGTTTCGCTATTTGCAGGGCTAGTTAGTTTAACTAATAAAGATTCACTCTTTATATTACGTTTATCAAGGGTGTAGGCATCACCAATTTGAGTATAAGAAAGTAATTGCGAGTTATGTAATTGATATACTTGAACGTCGTTTAGCAAAGGGTTGTTTAGTGACAATATTTGCTCAGTATTATAACTAAGTGTGTTTTTTATTTTAAATTTTATCCATACAGGGCGCTGCTCAAGACCTAAATTAAGAGGTTTTCCTGTGTTTTTTAGCCACTGTATATGGTCACTTTGTTGTGCACTTAATAGCGACGTTGGTTCAAAAGAGTAATACAGGTTATTAATATTTTTAGAGTTAAAATCGTGTTTTATTATTACCGGGTTTGCGAAAGAGCAAAAAGTGCAAAGGAATACTAATAGGCTTAAAAGTGCCTTTGCATAGGCCATTAACGATCTTCTAAACCAAAAACACGGTGAAAGTTTTCAGTAGTTTGACGGGCCACAACTTCTTCATCTATTTGATAAAGTTGTGCAACCGTTTGACAGATATAAGGAAGCAGGGCAGGTTCATTTTTACGTGATTTAGGTTTTGGCTTAACTGTTCGTGGAATCAAAAATGGTGCATCAGTTTCTATTAATAATCGTTCTAGAGGAATACTAGGAACTAGCTGCTGTAGCTCTTTACCACGACGTTCATCACATACCCAACCTGTTATACCAATATATAGACCTAGCTCTAAATATTGCTTTAGAGCTGCTGAGTTACCCGTAAAGCAGTGAAGTACACCGCGAATATTAAACTCTTTTAAAATACTCA
The DNA here is from genome assembly GCF_008370255.1 of Pseudoalteromonas sp. FUC4. Taxonomy (GTDB): domain Bacteria; phylum Pseudomonadota; class Gammaproteobacteria; order Enterobacterales; family Alteromonadaceae; genus Pseudoalteromonas. Next base: position 76,612 of record NZ_SEUI01000006.1, read on the forward strand.
GCATGTCGTCACTTGCATCTCGTTCATGTAAGTAAACAGGTAAATCTAACTTTTCAGCAAGTGCTAATTGGCGCCTAAAAACATTACGTTGTACATCACGAGGCGAAAAGTCGCGATTATAATCAAGGCCGCATTCACCAATCGCTATGACCTGCTTATTATTTGTAAGGGTAGTTAATTGTGCTTCTAATTCATTCGTCGCCGATTTAGCATCATGTGGGTGGATACCCGCCGTAGAATATTGAAGGTGCTTTGTTGCAAGTTCAAGTGATTGCTGACTGCTTGCAATATCACAACCAATAATAAGTATATTTGTAACACCCGCTTCATTGGCACGGGCAATTACATCAAGGTGCTGCTCATCAAATTGATGATTAGTTAAGTTAACTCCAGCATCAATTAGCGTATACGACATTACTTAGTACGTTTAACGCGTATAGAGCGGTTTTTGCCCTCTTTCTTCAATAGGAAAGAGCTGAATGCACCGCGGCTAATTACAATTGTATCGTCTTCTTTTAAACGCATGCTGTCAGAGCCAATTTGACGCCATTGTTGACCGTTATCTAGCGAAATAATTAATTCACCATAAGCAGCCTCATCAACTGATGTAACCATCGCTTTGATTTCAGTTTCTTTTTCTACTTGTTCTTCTTTTTTATGCTCTAAACCAAAATCGTCAGCTTTTGCCTTTTCTTGAATTGGTGCAGCAGCTACGACTTGAGGTACATTGTTAGCAGTTGGTGGAGTAAGCGTTTTTGTTACTGTTGGCTTTGTTAGTGATTTACCTGCAATTGTATTGTCATAGCAAAGCAATCGGTTAAAGTCGTTCTCAATAAAGCTACATGCTTGTAACGCTTGAGTATTAAATTGCGTTTGCGCAGCAAAAGTCGGTGCGCTTAATAAAACCAATAGTGAGAGTAGTTGTTTTTTCATTTTATTCCTCAAATTCTTTTTGTGGTTTAGCGGTATAAAATTTTGCTAAAATTAGACCTAATTCAAACAAAAGAAGCATCGGAAATGCTAATAATGTTTGTGATAACACGTCGGGCGGTGTTAAAAACATCGCGACTACAAAAACACCCACGACGATATAAGGGCGCTTTTCTTTTAAGCTTTTTGTTGTTGTTGCGCCACTCCAGCATAGCAGCATTATTGCCACTGGAATTTCGAAAGCGACACCAAATGCAAAAAATAGCTTTAATACAAATCCTAAATAGCTACTTATGTCGGGCGCAAGAGTCATCATCTCGGGACCTGTACTTGTAAAAAAACCTAAAATAATAGGCAGAACTACAAAATAACAAAAAGCTATTCCGCCATAAAATAATATTATACTTGAGGCGAGAATAGGCATGAGCATTTTCTTTTCGTGCTGATATAAACCCGGCGCTATAAACCCCCAAACTTGATGCAATATCCACGGAATCGACGCAAATAAAGCAACAAATAAAGTAAGCTTAAAAGGTGCAAAAAAGGGCGCTGTTACATCAGTTGCAATCATGGTTGCAGTACTTGGCAAATGCGAAACTAATGGCTGTGCAACAAAGGCGTAAATGTCATTTGCAAAATATACTATGGCAATGAAAATAACAAAAATACTCAATAGCGCTTTTATTAGCCGATCACGCAACTCAATTAAATGAGCTACAAACCCCGATTTTACTTCCTCAGCCATTATTTTTTATACCATGTAGTAAGTTGACTACAAAGTGAGAGATAAATTTCACTTTTTTTCATCAAGTTGTTGGTTATTTGATGTATCAGGTTGTGTTTTTTTGTAGCTGTGGGTAACTGACTCAGCTGCTTTTTGTAGCTCTGTTAATGAGCTTTGTAGCTCAGGGCTTAAATCTTTTAGTTCTTGTTGTTCTGCTTTTTTAAGGTTTTCGTGAAGTTCATGAATACGCAGTTCTTCACTTACTTCAGCTTTTACTGAGTTGGCAAGTGATTTAGCTGTTTTAACCCATTTACTCACTGTTCTAATAGCAACAGGTAAGCGCTCAGGGCCGAGCACCACTAAGCCAACAATAAAAATAACAACAAGTTCCCACATACCCATACTTATTAAACCTTATTGCTATCTTTGCTTTTTTCAGTATTGGTTGAGTCGTCAACGGTGCTTTTTTCTGATTGTTGAATTTGCTCTGATTTTTCTTGCTCACTCGCTTGATCATCCGACATTGCTTTTTTGAAGCCTTTAACAGCGCCTCCAATATCACCACCCATACCGCGTAGTTTTTTTGTGCCAAAAAGCAACACTATGATCGCCAAAACAATTAATAATTGCCAAATACTAATACCACCAAAACCCATGGTTTTCTCCAATATATAAAATGGTTAAATGTCTATTTTAAATACTAATTATACGCCCAATAGCGTAAATAGCACTCAGTTTATGCGCTTCGCCATGCTGCTATAAAGCTAATGGACGATAAGCCTATTGCAATACTTGCAGCTATTAAATCGTGTTGTAAATAACAAAGTGTTGCCATAATCATTGTTGCACTACCAAATAAACCTAAAATTAAAGATTTATGAGAACCCTTTTGTTCTAGAGGTTGAACGTGTGGTGCACGCTTTAAATTTTGGTAAATTAGATCGGGTAACTCAGGCATTTTTTCAGCCCAAAATGGTAAGTTAGCATACATTTGTTTCAATATAGATAATGGGCCGACTTGTTGCTTTACCCAATCTTCTAAAAAGGGTTTGGCTGTTTTCCATAAGTCGAGTTGCGGATATAGCTGACGCCCTAATCCCTCAACGTATAGTAAGGTTTTTTGTAGTAGGACTAGTTGCGGTTGTACCTGCATGTTAAAACGACGTGCGGTATTAAATAGATTTACGAGCACATGACCAAATGAAATTTCAGCAAGAGGCTTATTAAATATAGGCTCGCATACGGTACGAATCGCAAACTCAAACTCTTCAATACTGGTATCGTGTGGAACCCAACCTGAATCAACATGCAACTGTGCTACTTGGCGGTAATCGCGATTAAAAAAGGCAATGAAGTTTTCGGCTAAGTAGCGTTTGTCTTCTTTGCTTAAAGTGCCAACAATACCGCAATCAATACCAATATACATTGGATTTTCAGGATGCTCGCGAGAAACAAATATATTGCCTGGGTGCATATCGGCATGAAAAAAGCTGTCCCTAAACACTTGCGTAAAAAATACCTCTACGCCACGCTCAGCCAATAACTTCATATTGGTGTTTTGCGCCATAAGCGCATCTTTATCAGATACAGGTACACCGTAAATACGTTCCATTACGAGTACATTACTGCGGCTGTAATCACTATACACTGCAGGGATATACAATGACTCTGAACCTTCAAAGTTACGCTTTAGCTGTATGCCATTGGCACCTTCTCGCATTAAATCGAGTTCATCAAGAAGCGTTTTTTTATACTCCTTAACAACTTCGACAGGACGAAGACGTTTTGATTCGCTGTGTACCTTAGCGAGGACTTTGGCAAGTTTTTCCATTAACGCCAAGTCTGCATTAATTTGCTCGTGAATATTTGGTCGAATGACTTTAATTACGACATCTTGCTCAATACTGTGTTCATCAAGCAGTTTTGCTGTATGCACTTGTGCTATTGATGCTGACGCTAATGGCGTTTGTGAAAACTCACTAAACAATTCGCTTATGTCGTTAATTTCGAGTGCTTTTTCAATTATTTTTTGGGCTAGCTCACCTTCAAAAGGTTCCACTTGGTCTTGTAAAAATGCCAGCTCTAAAGCGATATCATGTGGGAGTAAATCACGACGGGTTGAGAGCATTTGACCAAATTTAATCCAAACAGGGCCAAGCTCTTGCAGTGCTAAACGTAAGCGTAAACCATGAGATTTTTCTTTGTGTTGATTACGTAGCCAAAATAAACTGCCGCGAGCTACTTTACCAAACCAAGGGATCTTATGTTTCGGAATTAGCTCGTCTAACCCATAGCTAAGTAACGTTTTGGTGATGTTATATAAGCGTGCAGTCGACACAAAAAATCCTTAGCGGGTGTTTGAAGGTAAAAAAGAGTTTAAAAGGGCATTAATACGTTGCTCAACGGCAGCTACTTGCCCTTTGAGCTCTCTATTTGTTTGTTTAAACTGCTCAAGCTCTAATGGATGAATAGTAATTGCGAGCTCATCTTGGCATAAACTTGTAAGCATTATACTTATTTTAGTATTGGTTTTACTGCCGTTTTGTTTTAGTTTTTTTATGTGCAGGTATAACTGCTGAGCGGGGGTATCGCCAATATATTTAGAAAACTGCTCAGGCCAATCAATATCAATGTCTGAAAACGCATTACTATAAGTTTGCGCAATATTTAAGTCGCCTTGCAAGTCGAGCTTATCTTGGCGAATTAATTGGGTAAGCATTGCTGGGTTTTTGAGCGCTAAAAGCGTATCTATGTCGGCGCTGATCATACAATCTGCGTTTTCATTGCTTTGAGCACTATATAAGTGTAATTGCTCAGCGCTATAAACAAGTTGAATGCTTTGTTGCCAGTCTCTTATTTCAACCACTAAACGCTGATGTTTAACTGCGCTTAGCTTTTGAGGTAGTTGTGGATCAAGGTTAAGTGCTTGATTTAATATACGCTCAATAAGCGAGAGTACAAAGTTAGGTAACATAAAAAACTCAGATGTCATTGCACCATTATTGCTTTTTGCTGTTTTCTCAAGCGCCATAACTGCTAGCCTTAATATTTAAAACCACGATGCAGCGCAACGATTCCGCCAGTGAGGTTTTGATATGTTGTTTGCTCAAAGCCCGCATCTTCCATCATCGCTTTTAGCGTATCTTGATCTGGATGCATACGAATAGATTCAGCTAAATACTTGTACGACTCACTGTCGTTAGCAACAAGTTTACCCATTGTTGGCAATAAATTAAATGAGTAAAAGTCGTAAGCTTTGCTAAGTACTTCATGCTCTGGTTTCGAAAACTCTAAAACAAGCAATCGTCCACCTGGCTTTAAAATACGGTACATAGAGCGCAGGGCTTTGTCTTTATCGGTAACGTTACGTAAACCAAAGGCAATAGTGATCACATCAAAGCTATTATCTGGGAATGGCAGCATTTCGGCATTCATTTGTACGTAGTCGATATTGCCCACTAACCCAAGGTTATGTAGTTTCTCACGACCAACCTTGAGCATAGATGAGTTTATGTCACCTAATACTACTTGACCGGTTTCGCCCACTAATTGACTAAACTTTGCGGTTAAGTCGCCTGTGCCGCCGGCTAAATCGAGAACATGATGCCCTTTACGAACACCTGAGCTTGCAATAGTTTGACGTTTCCATAAACGATGCACACCAAAAGACATTAAATCATTCATTACATCGTATTTTGCAGCTACTGAGTGAAATACATCAGCAACCATAGAAGCTTTGTCATTCTCGGCTACTGTTTTATAACCAAAATGCGTGGTCTTTTGTTCGGTTTCGTTCATGATTAATCTCTATCGTGACAATAGAGGTTAGTGTACTTTATTGTACGCAGTAGGTGCAATTTGAATATGATTTATCAGGTAATTTATTGGCCAGCAGTATAACTACTCTGTCCTAATGACCGCGCTTTAAAAGCCGCATGAGACGCTTTTTTAGCTAACTGATTAAAATCATCTTCCTGTAGATGTTGAGCAATTCCTAGAGATAAGCCAATACTAGGTAACTTAATCCCTGTTTTAGAGCTTACAAAACGTAGCTTTTCGACTCCATTTCGGACTTTTTCAGCAATAACATTGGCTGTTTCTGGGTCTATATCGGCGAGTAAAACAGTAAATTGATCTTTCGCTGTGCGGCCAGGCAAGCCACTTTGAAAAACATATTTTTGCACTTGTTTAGCTACTTTATTTAAAATAACTTCGCCGATTATATCACCGTAATTTTCAGTAAAGTGATCAAGGTTATCTATTTGAATCGCAATAGCGCAGATAGATTTTTTCTGGTTAGTCCACACTTGGGTTTGTTGTGTTAAATAATGGCGCTTATAAAGTCCTGTTTGGTTATCAACAATATGTTGTTTACGAAGCTGAGTTAGTTGCTTTTGTGTTTTTTCGTGTAGTTGCTTGGCTTTACTTAGTTCTTGCTTAAATTGTTTGTGATGATTTAGTAATTCAGAGGTTTGATTATGAAGTACTTCAAGCGCTTGACGGCTTTGCTCTATGTTGTTCTCATCTAGCGAATGTACGCAGTCACTTACATGACCCGCAAAGCGAATTATTTGCTTTTCAGTGGCTTGAGAATTTTGAGAAAGTGAATTTATAACGCCATCAACGTTTTGAATCATGCTGACTTGCGCTGTGTGGCCCGTATTTAAAAACTCAGCATGTAGCTGTTCAATTAAAACGCTGTCAATATTATCTTCAACCGCAATAGCGCGGTCTAAAACTTTATTTAGCTTAAGATTAGCCTGGCTGGTATAAGTATAAATAACGTGATAATTGAGCGGTGTAGGTGGAAGTGCATAGCGCTCTAAAAACACACACACTTTAGTCATTTTTTCTTGAGCAATAGCCATGGAATCATGGAACATCATTTTAAATACCAACTAAGTACGCATAAGTGCAAATTTTAAATATCTCATTCCATGAGGCGGTTATGCATCCAGCTTTTTATTATTTTTTACTACAGTAATCGTTATGCGAACTATTTAAAAGTAAAAAGGAGAGTTAGGATACTTAAATTTAACTTTGACGACTCAACCGCTGCTTTTCTCATCAATTAGACTGGTTTTTAGCTCTGTTAACGTAAGTAATACTTTAATTACACTTATTGTTTGTAAGGTTTTTAGCGTGCTAGTTTGTCTCATTTACTTGCTATTTATTTACCCTACGATAGTTTTATGCAATCTATTGCATCATCAAGTTAAATAATAATGAATCTTTTTTTACCAAAAACGCTTCGCCAAACGCTTCTTGGCATAACTGCTTTATGTTCGTTAAGTGCATGTCAAATAACCACACCCAATGCGAATGAGCAGTTTACTCAAGTGGCGCAATCTATTGTTCAATATAGAGAAAGTATAAACCCTTATAGCAGTTCAAAAGGGGGTGATGGCTATTTACTTACCAATTTATCGCCAGAATTTTTAGCAGAGCAGTACAAAAGTAATACTCAATTATTAGCAGGCTTAGATGCCGTAGACGCAACTAAGCTTAGTGACGAAAATCAAATTAACTTAAGTATTATTCGTGCTCAGGTACAAAATAGCGTTGACGAATATGTGTTTAATGCGCATTACATGCCGCTTACATCTGAGTATGGTTTTCACTCCGGTCTGTCGTACATCGTTAACAGTTCTCAATATAAAAAAGAGCAAAATTTAGAGACATACCTTGCACGTTTAGCACAAATTCCCCGCTTTTTTGAGCAAAATATATATTGGATGAAAAAAGGGCTCGAAACAGGTCTCACCCAACCAAAAGCAGTGTTAGAAGGATACGAAGACTCTATAAATACTTATATTGTTGATGATGTAACTCAATCAGAATTTTATAAACCATTTTTAACTAACACTGCCAGTTTAAGTGAGAGTGACTTTTATACACTTCAACAGCGAGCTAAAGTTGTTTTAAAAAATAAAGTAATACCAGCATATAAAAGCTACTTAACGTTTTTTACTGAGCAATACCAACCGGGCGCCCGCACAAGTATTGGTATTTCAGAAACCCCTAATGGCAAAGCTTTTTATAAAAACCGTGCTAAGCATTACACTACTACCGACATGACACCAAAAGAGATCCACGAGTTAGGCTTAAAAGAAGTTGCTCGCATTCGAGGTGAAATGGAAGCTGTAATAAAAGAAGTTGGTTTTAAAGGCTCATTTGCTGAGTTTATTCACTTTTTACGTACTGACCCACAGTTTTACGCAACAACACCTGAACAACTTTTAAAAGAAGCCTCTTACATAGCCAAAAAAATGGATGCACAACTGCCTAAGTTGTTTCATACCTTGCCACGCAAACCTTACGGCGTAGCACCTGTACCAGCAAGTATTGCCCCTAAATACACAACAGGTCGATATTCTGGTTCTAATCGAGATGATGAAGCCGGATACTACTGGGTTAATACCTATGCATTAGATAAGCGTCCACTTTATGTTTTAGAAGCGCTGACTCTGCACGAAGCAGTGCCAGGTCATCATTTACAGATATCACTTAATGCAGAGCTTGAAAATTTGCCGAGCTATCGTCGTGATGCTTACCTTTCGGCATTTGGCGAAGGTTGGGGGCTTTACTCTGAATACTTAGGTTTAGAAGCAGGCTTTTATCAAGACCCATATAGCCGTTTTGGTCGCTTAACTTATGAAATGTGGCGAGCAGCACGCTTGGTTGTTGATACAGGGATACACATGTATGGCTGGAGCCGCGAGCGAGCTATGAACTTTATGAGCGAGAACACTGCGCTTTCGCTGCATAATGTGAAAACAGAAACTGATCGTTATATATCTTGGCCAGCCCAAGCACTGTCATACAAAATTGGTGAGTTAACTATTAAACGTTTACGTGTTGAAGCGGAGCAAGCGCTTGGACCAAATTTTGATATTCGCGAATTTCATCATCAGGTTCTTCGCCATGGTTCAGTGCCCTTGTCAGTATTAGAAACACAGGTACGTTTATATATAAAAAATGAGTTAAGTAAGCAGCAAAAGTAGCTTTGTAGGGCTTATAAACCTTGAACAAACAAAGGTGTTGTGTCATTTTGACCACAACACCTTTTTTATACCACAGAGCTAGTAGTGTAGTTTATTTTAGCGACTCCAATCGTCAAAATATTCACATACTACGCAATAGATATTATTTAAAAATATAGCCATCAAGGGGCCTTAGATGAGCAATTTCATTATGTTTAGTATTGACGTATTTGCGAGTATTTTTATTATCGCACTTGGGTTAATTGTGCTTACTGTTATTATTTTTTACTTTCGCGATATAACACAAACAAAACATGCTATTAGGCGTAACTATCCAGTAATTGGCCGTTTTCGATATTTTTTTGAACGCCAAGGTGAGTTTTTCAGACAATACTTTTTTGCTCTCGATAGAGAAGAAATGCCATTTAACCGCGCTGAGCGCAGTTGGGTTTACCGCGCAGCAAAAGATGTCGATCGCACCGCTGCATTTGGTTCAACCCAAAGCTTAGAAGTAACTGGCACGGTTATGTTTATGAACTGTGCTTTTCCTACTTTAGATGAAGAAGCGCTCGACCCGAGTAATGTTACTTTAGGTCCGTATTGTAAAACACCTTACACCACTAATTCGTTATTTAATGTGTCGGGCATGAGCTTTGGTGCGCTTTCAAAGCCTGCTGTGCGCGCTTTATCAAAAGGTGCTAAATTAGCGGGTTGCTGGATGAACACAGGCGAAGGGGGCTTAAGCCCTTACCACCTTGAAGGTGGCGCTGATCTGGTATTTCAAATTGGAACAGCTAAATATGGTGCCCGAGACGAGCATGGAAACTTAAGTACCGAAAAACTTAAAGAAATAGCAGCTCATGAGCAAGTCAAAATGTTCGAACTAAAAATGAGCCAAGGCGCTAAACCTGGCAAGGGTGGAATGCTCCCAGGGCGTAAAGTTAACGCCGAAATAGCTAAAATTAGGGGTATTCCAGAAGGGCAAGATTCGATTAGTCCTAATGGGCATCCTGAAATTAAAAAACCAGCCGATATTCTCGATATGATAGCCACTGTACGTAATGCCACAGGAAAACCAACAGGCTTTAAAGCCGTTATTGGTGATTACACGTGGTTAGAAACGTTATTTGCAGAAATAAATCATCGTGGCATCGAGTCTGCACCTGATTTTATAACAATTGATAGTGCTGATGGTGGTACGGGGGCTGCACCGCAGCCGCTTATGGATTCAGTGGGTTTACCTCTTCGCGAAAGCTTGCCGCTTGTCGTTAATATGCTTGAAAAGCACGGCCTTAGAGAGCGCGTAAAGATTATTGCTTCGGGTAAATTAATCGTTCCATCAAAGGTTGCATGGGCATTAGCGCTCGGTGCTGATTTTGTTGTATCGGCTCGTGGTCATATGTTTGCACTGGGCTGTATTCAGGCAATGCAATGTAATAAAGATACTTGTCCTACAGGTATTACCACGCATAACAAAAATTTACAAAAAGGCCTTAATGTAGCTGATAAGGCGCAGCGCGTTGCTAACTATAATAAATACATTCATTACGGAGCCGGTTTAATTGCTCACTCATGCGGTGTAACTAGTGCGCGTGAGTTAGGTCGTAAACATGTTCGAATAGTCCAAGAAAGTGGGCTTTCAGAGCCGCTGGATAAAATTTACGAAAATTATCAGTAAGTTTTAACTAACCTTAACTCCGCTTAAGATAGATTTACTATCCAAAGTTTAGATTAACTAAAAAGGCGCTAATGGCGCCTTTTTCAGTTTAATTAGCTTATTAATAAACTAAAAAGTGCTTCTTTGTTGCCGCATGTAATAACTTGCTCATTGTGGCATTGTTTTGCATAACTGCCTCACTAATGACCGTAAAGCTAATTACCTTTTGGCGGCTACACTTTTATTTAAAGCAGTGATAGCATCGCTTTAAGCGGAAACCATCATTAAGGGCATCACGTGTTTGAAAGTAAATTACCAAATTTAGGTGTTAGTATATTTAGCCAAATGAGTGGCTTAGCTAATCAGTTTTCAGCAATTAACTTATCGCAAGGCTTTCCTGAATTCGACGCTCCCGCACTTTTAAAAACACAGCTAAATTACTATGTTCAGCAAGGTGTAAATCAGTATTCGCCCTCAAGCGGTGTACCACGATTACAGCAGCAAATAGCCAATTTAGTTGAGCGAAAATACGCTGCAAAAATTAATGCGGCAGAGCAAGTTACGGTTACCTCGGGTGCAACAGAGGCATTGTTTGTGGCTATTCAAACAATTGTGCGCCCCAGTGATGAAGTGATTGTATTTGACCCTGCATATGACTCCTACCAACCCGCTATTGAGTTAGCAGGCGGTAAGGCAGTACACATTGCTTTAAGTGCGCCAAATTACACTATTGATTGGCAAGTAGTAAGCCAAGCAATTACTAAAAATACCCGTGCAATTATTATAAATACACCTCATAACCCTAGCGGTAAAATATTACAGCCACATGATATAAAAAAGCTTAAAGAGTTGGTTAGCACTCACAATTTATATGTAATAAGCGATGAGGTATATGAACACATTACGTTTGATGAACAACCGCATTTAAGTGTATTACGCGATGATGAATTATTTACCAAAAGCTTTGTTATATCGAGTTTTGGTAAAACGTTTCACAGCACGGGCTGGAAAATGGGTTACTGTATTGCACCTGCCGATTTAGCTGTCGAATTTAGAAAAATTCATCAGTACGTTACGTTTTCTAGTTTTACCCCCGCACAGCATGCGCTTGCCGATATGCTCGAGCAACAAGGTGAGCATATAGATGAGCTAAGCGGGTTTTATCAGCAAAAACGCGACTTATTAGCGAGCCATTTAAGTAACAGCCGTTTTAAAATTTTACCTAGCCAGGGCACTTATTTTTTATTGTTAGATTACAGTGATGTATCGGATTTAAACGATGTTGATTTTTGCCATTGGTTAGTTGAGCAAGCCGGTGTTGCGGCTATTCCGTTAAGTGTTTTTTATCAAAATCCACCAATCGACAAAGTAATTCGTTTATGCTTTGCTAAAAACGACAACACTCTCATAGAGGCTGCGCAAATATTATGTCAACTTTAACCATTACAGCATTGCAAAGCTCGCTTTATTGGCTTGATAAAGATGCTAATTTAGCCATGTTTAATAAGCAGCTAGAAGCAATTACACATCAGCCCGATCTTATTTTACTGCCCGAAACATTCTCGACTGGCTTTGCTATCAATTTAGATTGTGCAGAGCCTGAAAACGGTAAAGTACTGACGTGGTTAAAGGCGCAGGCTCATAAACATAGTGCGGTTATTGCAGGTTCTGTACTTGTTGCACAAGGCGATAAAAAAGCGAATCGGTTTTATTGGGTAAAACCCGATGGTGAGGTGAGTTATTACGATAAACGCCATTTATTTCGCTTAGGCAGCGAGGGCGATTACGTTGTAGCAGGGCAAGCGCGTAAAGTTTTTGAAATCAACGGTTTTAAACTATTACCACAGGTATGTTATGACCTGCGCTTTCCGGTATTTCAACGCAATAATAATGACTACGATGTAATGATAAACGTAGCAAATTGGCCGGCTGTACGCCGCCATATTTGGGATACGTTACTTATGGCGCGTGCAATGGAAAACCTGTGTTACGTAGTAGGTGTTAATCGAGTGGGTGACGACGGTAATGGTGCCTTGCACAATGGCGGTACCGCAGTATACGACTTCAAAGGCGATGCATTAGCTAAAGCGCAAGATGACGCAGAGCAACTAGTTACTATCACGCTTGAAAAAGCGCCACTGGATGAATTTAAAGCAGCGTTTCCTGCCTATTTAGATGCAGACTCTTTTACATTAATATAAACATGTTAATTTAGCGCAGAGCCAATAAAGTGTTAAAATAGTCGCTGATATTTTTGTTGGCGGCTAATGTACATTATGAACACTTTAATCACTCCTGTAATTTTAGCCGGTGGCATAGGCTCTCGCTTGTGGCCGCTTTCTCGCCAAGCAATGCCTAAACAATTTTTACCACTACTTAGTGAAAACACGTCATTACTGCAAAGTACATTGGCGCGTGTTTCTAATGAGTTGTTTGATAATGCTATTTTAGTGTGTAATGAGCAGCACCGATTTATTGCCGCCGAGCAGGCTGAAAGCTCAACTCCTACTGCATTATTACTCGAACCCAAAGGTAAAAATACCGCGCCTGCCATCGCATTAGCCGCCCACTATGCACTGCAAAATGGGATTACCGGCCCGCTATTAGTGATGCCTGCCGATCATCATATTAAAAACTTTGATGTATTAACGGCTAAGCTCCCCGAAGCTGTAAAACTTGCTGAGCAAGGAAAGCTAGTTACATTTTCTATTACGCCTACAGAACCGCATACTGGCTATGGCTATATAAAACAAGGCGCGGCTATTGCTGGAACGGATTGTTACGATGTTGCTCAATTTAAAGAAAAGCCTGACTTAGATACAGCGAACTGTTATTTAGCTCAAGGTGGTTATAGCTGGAATAGCGGCATGTTTTTATTTACCCCTGCGGCCTTTTTAAAAGAGCTCGAGCGGTTTGCGCCAAAAATAGCAACGAGTGTTGCTGCAGCAGCACAATTTACTAAAGATTTAGGGTTTACCCGCCCAAGCAACAGTGCGCTTGTACACTGCCCAAGCAATTCAATTGATTACGCCATTTTAGAGCGAAGCGATAACGTAGTTGTTATGCCTATTGATTTAAAATGGAGTGATGTAGGTAGTTTTTCATCCCTTGATACGCTTACAAAAAAAGATGAAAACGGTAATAGTTTAAATGCTAATTATATGGCTCAAAAAAGCACTAATAACTTAGTTATTAACGAGGCTGAACACACTATTGCCACACTTGGAGTAAGCAATTTAGCAATTATTCATACTCATGATGCCACGTTAATTGCAAACCCAAATGAGCTAGATTCTCTGCCTTTGTTGCTTAAGCAAATTGCTACAACACAGGCCGATAAACTTAGCCATCATCAAGTGGTTTTTCGCCCGTGGGGGAATTACCGTACTTTGGTTGAAGGCACTGGCTTTAAAGTTAAAAAAATTACAGTTAACAGCGGTGCTAAGCTTTCGACGCAGCGTCATCAGCATCGTGCTGAACATTGGGTTGTGGTTTCGGGTATTGCAGATGTGTGTATTGATAAGCAAGTGCATACGCTAACGCACGACCAATCGTGTTATATCGCGGCTAAGCAGATTCATAGTTTGGCTAATAATCAAAAAGAGCCGTTAATTGTCATTGAAGTGCAAACCGGTGCTGTGCTTGATGAAAGCGATATAGAGCGATTTGATGATAAATATGGAAGGGGTTAAGCATTAGCTTTTTTTAAAGCTAATTCACTATTACTCTAACTGCCCACGCACAAACTTTAAGTATTTCTCCAGACTTCGCTGCCAAAGGTCTAAAGCTTCATCAAGCATATCGTTATGTGGCTTTTTATCGAGTAAACGGCGCTCTATTTTTTTAAGCTCAATACCATAACGGTTAAAACCCAGTTGCAGCGCGGTACTTGCTTGGCGATGTAAAAGTTTAATGCATTGCTCTGGTTGTTGATCGATAAGCTTTTGACAGCGAATTAGCTTGTTACGCGCCGAAAGCACAAACTCATTATAAATCGACGATACTTCATCTTCACTAAACGAGCTGGTGAGTGTTTCGGCCGCTGTTTTGTCATACAAAGTATCAATAAGCTCTACTGCAATACTCGCAGTTTGATTAGATTGAGAGTCGCTAAGTGCTTGGCGAAGCTTTTCGTGCTTAATAGGCTTGCCTACAATATCTTTTATTCCTAATTCTAAATACTCTTTTACTTCGTCAGGGCTAAGGCTTGCAGTAAATGCGAGTACTGGCGTTCGTTGATTTTTATGATCAATGCGTTTTAGACGTTTAAGTACTTCTTGGCCTGTTAAATCAGGTAAGTTCATATCAAGTAAAACAACATCGAAGTGGTGAGCTTGCATGAGCTCTATGGCGCTTTTTCCATCTTTTGCGAGCTTAATTTTGTGCTCATCGTCGGCCATAAATTCTATAGCAATTTTTTGATTTAAATCTAAATCTTCAACCAGTAATACATCAAGACCTGTTAAGTAATCTTTAGTTTGATGGCGCTGCTCTACAAGGCTTAATTCACCTAAAGTAAAAGTAACGGTAAAGCTAAATACACTGCCTGTACCAAGTTGGCTGGCTATTTCGAGTCGGCTATTGAGCTTTTCAAGTAAGCGGCTAGTAATGGCTAAACCAAGGCCGGTTCCGCCTTTTTCTTTGCCTGCGCTACTTTGTACATAAGGTTCTGTTAAGTAGGCTATCTCGTCATTTTCTATACCTGGCCCTGAATCTTTGACACTAATTTTTATCGTGTGCTCAAGCTGCTTTTCTAATACTAAATCAACCTGAATTTTAACGGTTCCGTGATCTGTAAATTTAATGGCGTTACCGACTAAATTAATAATTATTTGTCTAAGTTTTTGTTGGTCGCAGTAATAACAGGCTTGCTCAGGAATATTATAGATAAGCTCAAATTTTAGCTGCTTTTGCTCGGCCATTGGACTTAGTAATAAACATAAATTATTAAGCCATGTTTTAAACTCTACATCCTCTTCGTAAAGCGCTTCGTCACTCTGATCTAGGCTCGCGTAATCAAGGACCTTATCTACCAACAAGTTAAGTGATTCGGCAGAATTTATAATCGCCTCGCAATAAGCTTTATTGCGAGTATCACTTGTTTGGTTCATAACAAGTTGGGCGCTGCCTAAAATACCGTTTAGTGGGGTGCGAATTTCGTGGCTTATTGTTGATAAAAAGAGCCCGCGTATTTCTAAGTCTTTTTGTGCTTTATCAGCGAGTTTATTGAGGTGCTGCTCTCTGCGCTCATTACATAATAACGCCATACCTGCAGCATAAAACATGGGCGCAATTACCCCATTTAGAAATAATAAAGAGCTAAACCAGCCGTTTACTAAAAGATTTTTTTGTTCAATGTTATCCATAAATAACGAGCGGCCAATAAAGCTCAAAGCAACAAGCGTTAAAATGGTTATGTATACAATGCTGCCATTAGGGTAGGGTTTGCGCGCGTACTTAATAAATATAAAGAGTAAAAAGCCGGCCTCTGCTATGTGTTGTATATCGGATGCAATCACTCTTTCGTGTAGAGATGGGTCAAAAAAGGTGTAATAGCCAAGCATTACAGTGCAAAAAGCGGTCACTGAGCAAAGTAATTTAAAACCAATACCATGATAATTTAAAAACTGACTGAGCGATAAACAATGCACTATTGATGCGGCAAACATCATGCTACTGGCAGCGCTAATAATTACTAAATTATGTGTATCACCAACAAGAGTAAAACCAATAACAGAGCCTAATAGCAATATGGGATAGAAAATGTATAGCAGCGTGCCCGATATTTGTTTGTTCGTTCGCCATGTTAAAAAATTAAGTAAGGTCATTACAACCATGATGGCGATGCTGGCAAAATAAAGGGTGAAAGAGTCGAGCATTAATATTCCAGCAAAGTAGTTATTAAACTAAAGTTATCAAAAGTATACACTTATACCAATTATCAAAACAGATCACTTAGGCAAGCAAATTGGTATTAAATAAGTGTGTAACACATACAAAAACAGACACCTAAGTGTCTGCTTTTAAATTTAAACTAAATATATGATTAACGAATTTCATCAGGGATATTTTGTTGTGCCCAAGATAGTAGCTCAATACGGTTACGACATTTAGTTTTTCTAAATGCGCTATACAAATGTGTTTTAACTGTGTGTGGACTAATACTTAAATCTTCTGCGATCTCTTTATTCTTCGAACCTTTACTCATTAGTGAGATTATTGCTTTTTCTCGTTTAGTAAGCTTAACAGGCTCTATATCACCTTCGGTTAGTTTATGCAGTGCATCTTTATTAAACTGAAGCATACGATTTAAAGCATTACACATTATATCGCGGCGGTACCAAAGTTGATCTTCAAGTAATAAACGAATGCCCTTCATTAATACATCGGCGTTATCTGTTGTGTAAAAAACGCCACGAATACCACTTAATAGCGCGCGATTAGCGAGCTCTGGGTTTTCGTCTAGATTAAATAATATGATATCGCATTTAGTACGTAGGTTTACTAATTGTTCTTTTAGCTTTCCCCATGCATCTTTACTTGATGTTTCAATAAACAGAAGTCGAGTCCCTTCAGGTACATCTAAAATGTTTGTACCAGTGGTTACGTCAAGGCCTTGCGTTTTTAACAAAGGTTCTAAAACGTTAATACCAATAGTGTTAATTGGCTCTTGATCTAATAACAAAAAGGCTGAACTGCTCATGTTTTTTTACTCTTTTATAAAGCTGACTGATTAAGTTTACCACGACTTCCACACCTTTTGTATTAGGAAGTCGCCGATGTACTCAAGAACAAATACGATTTTACGATTATTTAAACATAAAATGTTGCAAATAAGTAACTATTTTTCACTTTAGGCTTATGAAAAATCATAATATTTGTAACTAATTACTTCAGCAAAATAAAGTAACAAAAAAATTAATTAATTTACTTTTTTGTGTCTTGATAAGGTGGCCATCCCATTTCTTTACCGCCAAGCATATGTAAATGTATATGATAAACAGTTTGCCCACCATGTTCGTTACAGTTCATAACCACGCGGTATCCGTCATCAGCAAAATTATGCTGTTTAGCTAATTTAGCCGCAACAACATATAAGTTGCCTACTAAGTGTGAGTTTTCAGGGTTTATATCATTTATAGTGGTAATTGCTTTTTTTGGGATAATTAACACATGAAATG
This sequence comes from Pseudoalteromonas sp. FUC4, assembly GCF_008370255.1. Taxonomy (GTDB): domain Bacteria; phylum Pseudomonadota; class Gammaproteobacteria; order Enterobacterales; family Alteromonadaceae; genus Pseudoalteromonas. Next base: position 94,087 of record NZ_SEUI01000006.1, read on the forward strand.
GTGCTTGTGGGTTTATATCTTTAAATGCGATTGTGTCTTCATCTTCATAAACGATATCGGCCGGAATTTCACGATTAATTATTTTGGTAAAAATAGTTTCTTGGCTCATAGTGTGTTCCTAATTAAGTGTTATGAAATTTAAGCTCACTAATGACAAACTTTCAAAGCAGTGTCAAACTGAAATCAAATAAAGGAGTTAATATGCTTAAACCAATTTTAATAAGTAGTGCCGTTGCATTACTAGTTAGTTTTTCGGCTAATGCTGAAAATATCCACTTTCCAGAAGAAATTGTACCACTGCAAGTGGGCGATAAAATGCTAGAAAGCTCTTTGTTTAGCCGTATTGATGATGTAGAGCTTGCGCCAGGAACTTACCAGCTTAGGCTAAAATATACCGATTTATATGAAGATGATTATGACACGCATGAAGTTGTGGAGTCGGAACCATTTTGGGTAAGTGTAACTGTTGAAGCAGGTAAAGATTATACCTTAGTGTTTAATCGTGCTGAAAATGCAGTATCTGCAAAAGTATTTGCAGAAGCACCACAAGTTAGTTTAAAAGCAAAAAGTAGCGCTGTTGCTAAGCCTTTAAGTGTTATTTCTAACACGCAGCTAGCAAGCAATAAACCGGTAATGCAAAATACAATGCCTGCAGGACCTTCTCGTCCTAGTCAGCCAATAAAGCCGATAGCACCAATTACAGGTAAAGGCATGCCAAGTGCGCCGCAAATGCTTGATTTTTGGTGGCAACAAGCCACAACTTCAGAGCGTAAAGCTTTTTTAGAAAAAGTGACAAAGTAGAAAAATAGCAAAATAAAAGGGCCAAACTTGGCCCATTTAGTTTCTAGTTAACGCTATTTATTCAAATAATGCGTCAATAGTACCTTGTGCAAGAGGGTGATACCCAGGGCGTGCTTTTAAATACACGCTTTGTGCCCACTCTTTTTTACCGTTAGTGATAAGGGATTTATATAACGGTACAATTAATTTACGACGGCCAATACCTGATAAGTGCTTATCAAGAGCAGGGTAAATTGGTTGATAACCATTTCCTACTGCTAGCATAAACCAAGCAAATGCACGTTCAGCATTAGTTGACTGTGTTAGGTTAAATTCTGAGTCAAGCTCTACCATGTGCTCTTGGCTTAAATCACGTGGTAAGTTATTTAAAAAGTGTAGCCACTCATGCACAGACCAATCAGCCGTTGGCAGTTGAGCTGCAGTTGTGTCGCCTTTTAGCCATGCTGCTGTTGCAGTATCTACTTTATCAAATGCATCAGAAGTAGGGTTTGGCGCATCACTTGGTAATCCAGGTTCAAAAATCCATTCGTTTACTTTATCCATGCTTACAACACCAGGATACTTTTCAATTAAGTTAGCTTTTAAGTAAGTAACAAATTGCGCGGTAGTAAGTGATTTAAACGAAAACTCTTTAAAGTACGCTTTTACAAACGGGTCAAACTTATCGCGACCGTATTTGTTTTCTAGGTAAATTAAAAATAATTGACCTTTAGTGTAAGGCACTGAACTAAATGCATCATCTGGATCGCGTCCGTTAAGTTTTAAATTAAGACGTGTGTCTGGCGCGTCAATTGTTTTAAGTTGTGCGCGTAAAGACGCTGAATCAAGTGCTTGTTCCATAACTGCACGGTCACGGCCAAATACTTCTTCCATAATGCGGTTTTCAACGTACGAGGTAAAACCTTCGTTTAACCATAAATCTTCCCACGTTGCGTTAGTTACTAAGTTACCTGACCAAGAATGAGCTAGCTCGTGAGCAATAAGGTTAACTAAGCTTTTATCGCCTGCAACAACAGTTGGAGTTATAAATGATAAGCGTGGGTTTTCCATTCCACCAAACGGAAAACTTGGCGGTAGCATTAATAAGTCGTAACGACCCCATGCATATTCGCCATACATAGCGTTTGTTTTGTCGATCATCGCTTGGGTGTCATCAAACTCAGCAACCGAGGCATCTAAAATTGTCGGTTCAGCAAATATGCCTGTTTGATGCGACATCGCTTTAAATTCTAAATTACCTGCGCCAATAGCAATTAGGTAAGGTGAAATTGCTTGTGGCATGTCAAAAATGTAGTCGCCATCTTTATAAAGCGCATCTTTGTTATCGGCACTCATTACAGCACGTATATCTTTTGGTGTATGAATTCGTGCAGAGTAAGTTACACGCATTGCAGGTGTATCTTGTACTGGGATCCAACTACGCGCATGAATTGCTTGCGATTGGCTGTACATAAATGGATGCGTTTTACTTGCCGTTTGCTCTGGTGTTAACCATTGCAGGCCTGATGCTTCCGGGCGACTGTTGTAATAAATACGCACTACTTCAGCTTGGTTTTTAAACTTAATAGTAAGCTTTGAACCTTTAACGTCATCTCGCTTAGCTAAATCAAAAGTTGCTTTTTTCCAGTTGCCGCTTTGATCTTTGTACATTACTTTATCAATGTCTAAGTCGCGGGTATCAAGTACGAGAGTTCTACTTTTGCTGTTGTTCCACTGAAGAGTATGCTCTACAAAACCTTCTAACTGCTTGTCGGCAAAATCGACATCTAAATCAAGGTTTAAGTGAGTAGTAACAACATCATCAAGGTTAGCATACGAGTTTTGGTCAATCGCATTTGCCATTGCTTGCGAACACATACCCGCCATAGCGAGGCTTAAAAAAAGAGGTTTAATTTTCATCATTACTCTGAACACAAATAAAAAAGTGCTGGTTTTATATCACGATTGACACGACGGGTTGAGTGATTTTTACAATCTAGTGCCACATTTGCGACGATGAGGTAAACTATTGCGATTAGTTACCGGTATTTTTAGAGAGCTTTGTGGCGCATTCATTACATTCCTTACACACATTCGCATTAAACAGCCAATGCCAAAATTTTGTTGAAATTACTCAGCTTGAGCAACTTAAAACGCAAAATTTTAGTGCACCGTTTTGTTTGCTGGGCGAGGGTAGTAATACCGTATTTTTAAATGACTACATGGGTACGGTTATAAAAATAGCTTTAAAAGGTATTAAAATTACCGAGCGCGAGAACGACACACTAATAAGTATTGCCGCAGGCGAAAACTGGCATCAACTAGTTAGCTATTTATTAGAGCAAAATATACCTGGACTTGAAAATCTAGCACTTATACCAGGCACTGTTGGCGCATCGCCGGTACAAAATATTGGTGCTTATGGCGTTGAGATAGCTAAATTTGTTGAGTTGGTAGAGTACTTTGATATAACCACTAACACTATGCATTCATTAAATAACGAGCAATGTGAATTTGCTTACAGAGACTCAATATTTAAACATGCCCTTAAAAATAAAGCGGTGATCACGCAAGTACACTTAGCGCTCCCAAAAAAATGGCAACCAGTATTAAGTTATGGCCCTTTGCAGCAGCTAGATATTATTACCCCGCAAACAGTATTCGATCAGGTTATAAAAACGCGTAATAGCAAATTACCTAACCCATATACACTTGCCAATGCGGGCAGCTTTTTTAAAAACCCTATAATAACCAACCAGCAGTTAGCTGAACTATTAAAGCAATTTGCCGATTTACCTCATTACGAATATGGGCAAAGTCATCACAAGGTCGCGGCAGGTTGGTTAATCGATCAAAGTGGTTTAAAAGGGCACTGCGAGGCAGGTATAGAAGTGCATCAACAACAAGCTCTAGTACTTGTTAATCACGGAAATAGTGAAGGCAGCGATCTAATAAAAATGATTAAACACATTCAGCAAGTTGTTTATACGCGTTACAACATTATGTTAGAGCACGAAGTACGTTTAATGGATGCACGCAGCGAATGCCATATTAACGCGGAGCCTAAGTAATGAAAGCACCTGATGGAAACAAACTCGCTATATTAAATGCGCTCAACCAAGGAGGCTTTGTATCTGGCCAAGCCTTAGGTGAAAAGCTAGGCATTAGCCGAGCTGCGGTAAGTAAACATATTAAAACGTTACAAGAAATGGGCTTGGATATTTTTAAAGTGACTGGCAAAGGCTATTGTTTGAATAGTCAGGTGGGTCTTTTAAATAAAACGCAAATTGATCAGCACTACAAAGCGCTAGGTGCAAATACCGCCGATGTAGAAGTACACCCTATTATTGATTCGACCAACAGCGAGCTTATGCGTCGCATACAGGCTAAAACTGAGCTTGAGTCTGGCACTGTAATTGTTGCCGAAATGCAGCAAGCAGGGCGTGGCCGACGTGGTCGTGTTTGGCAATCGCCATTCGGTGCTAATTTGTATTACAGTTACTTTTGGCGTTTAGATGACGGGCTTCAAGCTGCAATGGGTGTATCAATTGCGGTAGGTCTTGCCGTGTATGATGCAATTAAAGCGTTATACCAAATTGACGTGGAACTTAAATGGCCTAACGATATTTATATAAATAAGCAAAAACTTGCAGGTGTATTGGTTGAATTAGATGGACAACCGCAAGGACCTTGTCAGTTAGTGATTGGTATCGGTATTAATTTACAAATGCCTGAGAGCTTTAGTCAGCATATAGACCAAGCGTGGACCGACTTAAATCAACATACTCAAAAGCTCGATAAAAACCAACTAGTGGCGTCACTTACTTATCATTTAGAGCAGCGTTTAGCGCAGTATCGTCAAACGGGCTTGCAAGCTATGTATGAGCAATGGAATTTGCTTAATGCGTTTGCTGGTGAATATGTTGAGCTAAATACAGGGCACCGAAGCTGGCGTGGAATATGTGAAGGTATTGACCCACAAGGTGGAATACGAATTCGCCAAGACGGGGAAGTAAAAAGTTATTACGGTGGGGAAGTCTCCCTCAGAAAGGCGCAAGTATGAGATTATTGATTGACGTAGGAAATACATCATTAAAAGCTGTGTTGTGGCATAACGAGCAAGCACAACCGGCAGATATAAATGACCTGCCTTGGTTACAAATAACCGAAGTGATTTATGCATGTGTAGGACGCAGTGATTTACTAAACGATGTTCTCGCGCAAGCGGCTAGTAATAATATTATGTGTTTTGAAGCCAAGGTAACCAAAACGCTTGGAGATCTTGTATGCGCTTACGATCATGTAGCTAATTTAGGCATAGACAGGTGGCTTGCGCTTATTGCAGGCTTTACGTTATATCCAAACACAGCATGCATTGTTGTTGATGCAGGTACCGCGACAACAATTGATGTGCTTAGTAGTGAAGGGGTGCATTTAGGTGGTTGGATTTTACCTGGGCTTGATTTAATGACCTCATCACTTACACAAAATACTCAACGTGTTTTTGATGATGGTAAAACTCCATTCACCAATGAACTGGGTAAAAATACGCCTAATGGTTTAAAAAGTGGTGCATTAGTGGCAACCATTGGAGCAATTGAGCAAGCTAAGCTGCACTTAACGGATAAAAAAACAGAGCAAAAAGTACAAATAATTTTTGCTGGTGGCTATGGCTTACTTTTACAACAGCAATTTGAGGGAAGTATTTTTGACTCATTACTCGTAATGAAAGGGTTAAATTACTGGTACGAATTAACCGAAACAGTATAAAAAAGTGCAAAAAACGCGTTTTCGCGTGAATATTGAGCATTTAAACTAAAAATTTACACTTTTTTTAATTTTATAGTTGCATCCCAATAAACCTTACTCTAATATCTCGCCCCGTACTAAAGCAGTGCCGACTTAGCTCAGCTGGTAGAGCAACTGACTTGTAATCAGTAGGTCAACCGTTCGACTCGGTTAGTCGGCACCACTTTCCTTTTACCGGAAGTGAATTAGTAGAGAATTATCGTGGAGGGGTTCCCGAGCGGCCAAAGGGATCAGACTGTAAATCTGACGGCTCAGCCTTCGCTGGTTCGAATCCAGCTCCCTCCACCACTTTATTCTTGACGGTTAGAGGTAGTTTAAGAACAGATTTTTATGCGGGCATCGTATAATGGCTATTACCTCAGCCTTCCAAGCTGATGATGCGGGTTCGATTCCCGCTGCCCGCTCCAGTTCTTGTGTTGCTGATATAGCTCAGTTGGTAGAGCGCACCCTTGGTAAGGGTGAGGTCGGCAGTTCGACTCTGCCTATCAGCACCAGTCCTAAGAATCTCCTTGATTACTTCCTTTATCTGTCAGAAAATACTATTTGAAAAAGATTAACTTAATCTACCTTTGGTGGATTATTTTCATATGTAATTTAGATACACAAAACTGATAGGTTCCGTCATGGCAAAAGAAAAGTTTGAACGCGTAAAACCGCACGTAAACGTTGGTACAATCGGCCACGTTGACCACGGTAAAACTACACTAACTGCAGCAATCACTAACGTACTTGCAAAAGTATACGGCGGTGTTGCTAAAGATTTCGCATCAATCGACAACGCTCCAGAAGAGCGCGAACGTGGTATTACTATCTCAACGTCTCACGTTGAATACGATACTCCTACACGTCACTACGCACACGTAGATTGTCCTGGTCACGCCGATTATGTTAAAAACATGATCACTGGTGCTGCTCAAATGGATGGCGCGATCTTAGTAGTTGCTGCGACAGATGGCCCTATGCCACAAACACGTGAGCACATCCTTCTTTCTCGTCAAGTTGGCGTTCCTTACATCGTTGTGTTCATGAACAAATGTGACATGGTAGATGACGAAGAGCTACTTGAACTAGTAGAAATGGAAGTTCGTGAACTTCTTTCTGAATACGATTTCCCAGGTGATGACTTACCTCTAATCGCTGGTTCTGCGCTTAAAGCGTTAGAAGGCGAGAAAGAGTGGGAAGATAAGATTGTTGAGCTTGCAAATGCACTTGATTCTTACATCCCAGAGCCAGAGCGTGACATCGATAAGCCATTCATCATGCCTATCGAAGACGTTTTCNTGAACGTGGTCAAGTACTAGCTAAGCCTGGTTCAATCAACCCACATACTACATTCACTTCAGAAGTATACGTACTTTCTAAAGATGAAGGTGGTCGTCATACTCCATTCTTCAAAGGTTACCGTCCACAGTTCTACTTCCGTACAACTGACGTAACTGGTGACGTACAGTTACCAGAAGGCGTAGAAATGGTAATGCCTGGTGATAACATCAAGATGACAGTAACTCTAATCGCACCAATCGCGATGGAYGAAGGTCTTCGTTTTGCTATCCGTGAAGGTGGTCGTACTGTAGGTGCTGGTGTTGTAGCAACTATCGTAGAGTAATAATTAACTTTTAAGTTAATTGTTAGAAAAAGGTCACTTAGGTGGCCTTTTTTAATGCCTGAAGAAAAGTGATTGGCTTTTCGTTATAATTTTCTTGGCGTAGTTTGGATTGAGTTTTATGAAACCTGAGGAAAAGATTGCTGAAAATAACTACGCAGTTAATGGACTATTTAATACGTTAAAATGATCATGCTTTTAATAAAATTGGTACCAATAAAAAGCACGGCTAGGCCGCGCTTATATTGAGTTAGCTCTTGGTCTTTTAGCCAATTACTAATATATGCTAAAAAGCTTTAATGCTTTTTCGCATATTCTTCAGCTTGTTTTAAAACTCTTAATAAATTACCGCTAAGAATCTTTTTAATATCAGCATCGCTGTAATCTCTATCCATTAAACCTTGGACAAGATTTGGGTAGCTAGATACATCTTTTAAACCGATAGGTAATGAATCACCCACGCCATCGTAGTCGGAACCAATACCAACATAATCAATACCAATTAGTTCAACAACATGGTCAATATGATCCAGCACCTGTTCAAGGCTTGCATATGGGTATGGGTTTTTAGCGCGATACGCAGCATCAAAATCTTTACTTAGCTTGGTGCCTTCTTTTTTAGCTGACTCTTTTGTACTTTTTAATTGCTTGCCCCAGCTACCTGCTTTAGCGGTGACAAAGCTTGAGCCAAAGTTAATTTGAATAACACCGCCATTTTCTTTAAGTGCGAGCAGCATATCGTCATTCATATTACGCTCAAAGCCTGGCGTGTATTTACGAAGTGATGAATGTGAGGCAATTACGGGTGTTTTAGATAGATCCATAACCTGATAAAACGCATCATCAGAAATATGTGATACATCAACTAACATACCAATATTATTCATTTCAGTAATTAGCTTTTTACCAAATGGGCTTAAGCCTTTCCATTTACGGCGTATATCGTAAGACGAATCCGAAATATGGTTGCTTTGCGAGTGCGCTAGCGTGATGTAGCGAATACCACGGTCGTAAAAGTGCTGAAGGTTTTTCATATCACCTTCGATTGGAGAGCCATTTTCCATACCCATGGCTATAGACAGCTTACCTTGTTTAAATTGCTCTTCTATATCAGTGCTTGAGCTCGCAATAGCAAACTTATCGGGTGCGCGCTGGGCTATGGCTTCCATGCTATCAATCATTTGATTGGCTAGCTGGTAGCTTTTTCCTTTACCCTCAAACTCTAAATGCGCAGGAATATAAATCGACATAAACGGTGCGTTTAAACCGCCTTTTACAGCGCGAGGATAGTCAAAATCGCCATCATTAGTTGCTTTGGTTACATCAACCCAGCTTTCGTGAATTCGATAAGGTACGTCAATATGGGTATCAATTAAAATGGTATCTTTAGCGAGTTTAATTGCCTTGTCAGATGCAGTTATTGTTTGTTCTGCTTGGGCTTGGCTAGTTAAAGCTAGTGATATGGCTACCACTAGAGTGCTGAGTTTTATCATGTTTTGGCTCTTTGGGTAAAAAGCCATTGTGTACGTTCAATTCAAAAGTTACAAGTACTACGCCTTAATCAAACGACTGTGCTTGATGCTCTTCACTTTGCAGCGCTTTAAATTCTCCTTTTGAAATTATAGTTACAGACTCGTGTAATTCTGAGAAAAACACCATCGCTTCGCCGCTTTTTAGTTGTTGGTTAACCTGAGCAACTTTGCTTTCAATCGTTATTTCTTGCTCGCCATAATCAGTGCCTTCGCGCAGTACATAACTTTCAATTAAATTATAAAGAGTGTCTTTATCGAGTTGTTCAAAAGGGATAATCATTACTGCTTGTTACTCGCTTTATTTAATATGTGTTGGCCAAAATAATACGGCACGGCTTTCTCTAACCAAAATACAGGTTTAAAAGGGTTGTTACCGCTAATAAAACCTACATGGCCGCCTTTCTCTGAGACGCACAGCGTAACATGCTCACTGACATCTTGCCTACTCGGTACGGCTTTAATAGAGAGCATGGGGTCGTCTTTAGCGTGAATAATAAGCGTAGGAATAGCGATGTCTTTTAAATACGGCATAGCACTGGCTTTACGGTAGTAATCGTGTGCGTTTTCAAAACCGTGTAACGGTGCTGTAAGTTGGTTATCAAACTCTAATAAATCATCAATATTCATTAATTGATCGGTAGTTATAGGAATTTGCTGCTTAATTTGCGGCAATTTACGTTGCATCGACTTTTTCATTCGATCGAGCAGATATTTTTGGTAAATTTTACCTAAACTTTTACGAATAACATCACTTGATGACGACAAATCATAAGGCGCTGATACCACTGCAGCTGCATTGAGCGGGCAGTTTGTATTCTCTTCGCCTAAGTACTTAGCAAGCACATTACCACCAAGCGAAAAGCCTACGGCAACCATCGCTCTATTTGGGTATTGCTGCTTTAAATGATTAATAAAAAAAGCTAAATCGGCGGTATCACCACTGTGATAAGCACGTGGAAGGCGATTTACTTCGGTTGAGCAGTTTCTAAAGTGCATAAGCACAACTGCATAACCTTGTTTTTTTAAGGCCTTCATCATGCCTTTGGCATAAAAGCTATTTATATTGCCTTCGAGTCCGTGTAAAACAACGGCTAGTGGTGCGGTTTCATTATGTGGAAGTGACCATGCAAGCTCAATAAAGTCACCATCAGGTGTATCAAGTTGCTCAAGTTCGTAGGACGTATTGTGAAATGGGCGGAAAAAACGCGGCATTATGGTCTGAACGTGACGATTGGTCATCCACCATGCTGGTTTGAACTGAGAGATCATGTTTGTACTACGCACTTTGTATTAAACGAAAAGCTAGTGTATCAAATTTTTCGCTTCAGAAAATAAAAAGCGCCTAACTAGTAAACTAATAAGGCGCTTTAGTGCGTCGTGCTTAATTTTGTTCGGGAATTTCTGCATCATGTATTTTTTTCAAAAAGAAAAAAGCAAAAAAGATACACAAAGAAACAACGATGGTTAAAAACCCAAAAGACATAAATAAAACTGGATCTGTAAAAAAGTCTCTAAAGAATACGCTCATGAGTTGCTCCCCTCGTTGTTGATGGGTTAATCATAGGCAGTGTTTGCAGGTCGCAACGTGATCGAGATCAAGTTATTTTTCTAAGCAGGTGTAGGAGTGAAGCTAAGTTGATTTAGATCATGTTTTAAGGGTTGGTAAGATATTACCACTGAGAGCTAAGAGAGTTTTTCCTTAAAAAGTAGTGAGTTGATCGTAACTCATTTTTCCACTTTATTTAAAAGCGTAGCGCTTTAAACATTTTTGAGTAAAACACTTAAAGATTTTTTGCACAAAGAGAAAAGAATGAGAAGTAAATGAGGGGAGAGCAATAAACTACTTGAGCCAAATAATTGCTCAATATTTATATTTTTACCTGGATAATCTAGTTTTTTTCCTCTAAAAGCGAAACGCCTCTTAACCTCTTTGTGAGTAAATTACTTGAAGGTTTTTTGCACAAAGAAAATAAGAAATGGAGGAGGGTATAAAAACTAATACCCTAAGTGGCTTTCACATATAGCTCAATGTTGTTTGGCTCTGAAAGTTTGACTAATTCAAGCTCATTTACTGTTTCAATCAACATTTGTTGCTGTTGTTTTTCAAGCTTCAGCTCAGCGCTTAGCAACTCTGCGCGTATTGTGGCGTAATCACTTGTCGCATTCTGGTTAGCTTTTAAATAGCTACGAGCAGCGCGCAGAGGTTGTAATGCGTGAGTATCAAACTCACTAATTGCGTCTATCAACTCATTTAACTGTTGGGTATTAATACTTAAATTTAATGAGTCTAAATAAAGCAGTAATAAGCATAAATTAACGTTTTTTCCTTGCTGGTTTTGTAGTGCCAGCAAGGTGGTTTGTTGCTCAGGCTTTGCGTACAAGGTGCACGCAAACTGCCAAAAATGGTCGCTATTGAGCAAGTTCATCGGCGAATGCCTGCTCTTTTTCTTCCATTTCTTCAAGTGCCATAAGTAGCTCTTCTTCAACGTCGTTAAGTTTAGGTGTAAGCGTTGCTTGCTTAGCTAATAACTCTTTAAGCTTGGCTTTGTTATCGTCGTTGTAGAGTTCGTTATCACCTAAGGTCACTTCCACTTCACTTAATTCAGCGGTGAATTTATCGAGTTGCTTTTCAAGCTTTTCAATTTGCTTTTTAAGTGGCTGAGTGGCCTTTCTAAACTCAGCCTCTAAGCGTTTTTGCTCTTTGCGGTTAACACCTTGATTTGCTTTAGGCTCGTCGCTTTGCTGCGCTTTAACCGCTTCTTTATTGGCATTGAGTAACCATTGGTAATACGCATCTAAGTCGTAACCAAACTGAGTTACTTTGCCATCATCTACAAGATAAAACTCATCAGCGGTGTTTTTAAGCATATGGCGATCATGCGATACGGTAACCATAGCGCCTTCAAAGCCTTGCAGTGCCATAACAAGTGCATGGCGCATTTCTAAATCAAGGTGGTTAGTTGGCTCATCAAGTAGTAATAAGTTTGGTTTTTGATACACCAACATGGCAAGTACTAAACGGGCTTTTTCGCCGCCCGAAAAAGGAGCTACAGGCTCAAGGGCTTTATCGCCAATAAAGGCAAAGCCACCTAAAAAGTCACGTAGTGATTGCTCAGTGGCTTTTGGGTCGAGGCGTTGTAAGTGCATTATTGCACTGGCTTTTAAATCAAGAGATTCAAGTTGATGCTGCGCAAAGTAACCAATATTTAATCCGTGATGCTGAACAACTTCACCAGCTTGCGGCTCTAAATCACCAGAAAGCAGTTTAATTAGCGTTGATTTACCCGCGCCATTTCGACCTAATAAAGCAATTCGGCTACCTGGTACAAGGTTTAGCTCTATATTATTTAAAATGGTGACGTCACCATAACCCGCTTTGGCTTTATCTATTGTCATTAGTGGGTTTGGCAATGCTTTTGGCTCTGCAAACTCAAAGTTAAACGGCGAGTCGGCATGTGCTGGCGCTAGTTTTTCCATGCGTTCAAGCGCTTTCACACGGCTTTGTGCTTGTTTTGCTTTACTGGCTTTTGCTTTAAAGCGCGTTATAAACTGCTCAAGGTGAGCAATTTGATCTTGTTGCTTATCAAACATTGCTTGTTGTTGTAGTAAGCGCTCTGCTTTTTGGCGCTCAAACTGCGAGTAGTTACCTTTGTACACGTTGATAAGTTGCTTATCTACGTGCCAAATTTGATCAACCACCGCATCTAAAAACTCACGGTCATGCGATATAAGTACAAGGGTGCCGGTGTAAGCACGCAAAAAGCGTTCAAGCCAATAAACGGCATCTAAATCAAGGTGGTTTGTTGGCTCATCGAGTAATAGTAAATCGGCGTCGCGTATTAATGCTTGGGCAAGGTTTAAACGCATACGCCAACCACCAGAGAACGAGCTTACAGGGTTTTCTATTAGGTTATTGGCAAAGCCTAAGCCGTGTAATAGCTCACCGGCGGTTGATTCAATGCTGTAGCCTTTAATGTTTTCAAGCTGAATATGTACTTTGGCTTGTGTGTCGCCATCGTTGTTTTTCTCGGCCTCACGCAGTGCTATACGCATTGCGTAGTATTCTGGGTGACCTTGAAGTACATAATCAATTGCGCTTATTTCAAGGGCAGGTGTCTCTTGCTTAACAGAGGCGATAGACCAATCTTTTGGAATGCTGCAGTTACCGGCATCCAGTTGTAGTTCTGATTTTAGTAAACCAAATAACGTTGATTTTCCACAGCCATTAGCGCCAACAAGGCCTACTTTGTGTTCTGGAAATAACGTAGCTGATGCGTTTTTTAATAAGGCTTTACCGCCACGAAGTAGTTCTATTTCTGAGATTTGGATCATGAATGCGTTACTTTGCTGTGCCCTTGTTAAGTTGGCGCTATCATAACATAGAACTTAATGCTCTTATCAAGCGTATCAACAAGTGAAGTTATACGATAAAATGACAGCAGTTCAAACCACAGGAAATATGTTGTGAGACAAAAGAAGCGATTTATTGCTGGGGCATCGTGCCCTGACTGCAAAGCCATGGATACCATGATGCTATACAGAGAACATGATGTTGAAAAAGTAGAGTGTGTTGAGTGTGGTCATAAAATGGCGCAACCCGATAACGCTGTTCAGGCGTCTACTCGCCAATTTGAACAAGTAATTGGTGTATTTAAACCGGGCGACTAACCCGGTTTTTTATTGCCTAATTTTTACCGGTTTTAGTAATGCGGTGGAGGCGGCTCAGGTGCTTCAGGCATCATAGACGATGATGACTGAGACTCTTTAATTTTTTCTGCTAGCAGCTCGGTTTGGCGTTTCATTTTTGCTAACAGCTGTTGGTGCACTTTTATTTCATCATTTAAGACTTCAATCGTTTCGTCTTGAAAAGCCACTTTGGCTTCAAGTTCCATTAAGCGATGTTCAATTGTGTTCATTATTCTCTCGTATAATAAATCGCTCTGCGATACCGCTGGAGCTTTCGGTTAACAACGACTTACCGTTATCTGTAAATGCCACATCTAGCACCACCGCCGATTTAGGCTTACTGCCTTCGCGCGGGGTAACCTGCCAAGTTTGAATTTTTTCACCGCTTGGTATTTGCCACAAATCAACGCGCTTATTTGGCGAGCCGGTTGCAAGCAAAGTGCCTTGTTCGTTAAAGCGCACAGCAGTAAAAATTTTCTGACGCGCAATATACTTCAGTTTACTCACAAGATCACCTGTAGTCAGCTTCCATACATTTGCTTGTGCCATACTATCGGCCGTAAACGCATAGCGACCTTGTGGATCGAGCGTCACTTGGGTAACACGCGTTGGGTGATTAAAACGATGAATTACTTGCCCTGTACGTGTATCCCAAAAGTAAGCAACATAATCGTTAGAGCCACTTAAGGCGTAGCGTCCGTTAGGTGATAGGTCAACGGTGTTAACTTTATCTTGATGACCTAAAAACTCAATACGACGTCCGGTTTCTAGGTTTACAAATACGACAACGCCGTCGCTACGGCCGTATAAAACACTACGGCCTTGATTGCTAATGGTAATATCGCGAATACTGGCTTTTTGTATTTTGTAATAACCTTTATTTTTGCCTGTGGTTATATCCCACACAGCAAAGGTGGTTTTTTCGGCGGTAACAGCCACGCTGTTATCAAAAGCAATAGCAACAGCGTACACTAGGCTGTCTTGTGACTGCTGCTGAAACCATTGGTATTTTAGCACCTGCTGTTGATTATCCCACAGGGCGACCCCATGGTTGATAGAGGAGATCAAACTGTATTTACCATCGTTTGAAACTGTTGATGAAAACGCACCTTGTGCAGCATGTTCGTAACTTGCTACAGCGTGTTGTTTTTTATCGGTACAGGCGATGGCTAAAAAACAGCTAAATACGATTAAAAAAGTACGAAATATCGACATATTACAGGTATTTCCTCTTAACTCTTAGTGACTGAGAGGTTAGACTAGGACGCGTTAAATGCCTAGGTTGTTTGTCTAATCACTGGATATGTTTTTAGTTTAGCTAACAATATGGAATTTAGTCATTAAACAAGCAGCCTATCATGTGGGCCGTTAATCTTTCACTAGTAATAATACATTAAAATGACAACTGCAAAGTGTGTCGGAGATTTAAAATGAAAAAGACGATTAGATTGTCATTGATTGCAGCGTCAGTTTTAGCGCTTACAGCTTGTAATCAAGAAGCAAAAAAAGAACAAGCTGAAGTTAAATTAGACACTGTAGAACAGCAACAAGCATACGGTATTGGTGCATCTGTAGGTAACTTTTTAAATAAAGACCTAGCAGACAAAACAGAAATTGGTATTGAACTAGACCAAGCACTTCTAATCCGTGGTTTTGAAGATGCACTTGCTGGTAATGCAAAAATTGATGAAGAAAAAATTCGCGAAGTATTAACTGCACTAGATACATCAGTACGTACTAAGCAAGAAGAAAAAGCAAAAGTAGAGTCTGAAAAAAGTAAAGAAGCAGGCGCTAAATACCTAGCTGACAACGCTAAAAAAGAAGGCGTTACTGTAACTGAGTCTGGCCTACAGTACGAAGTACTTAGCGAAGGCGATGGCGAAAAGCCAGTAGCAACTGATGTAGTTAAAGTACACTACAAAGGTACTTTATTAGACGGTACTGAGTTTGATAGCTCATATGCACGTAACGAACCGACAACTTTCCCTCTTAACCGCGTAATTGCGGGTTGGACTGAAGGTTTACAACTTATGTCAGTGGGTTCTAAGTACAAGTTCACTATTCCTTCAGAGCTTGCTTACGGCGACCGTGATTTAGGTAAGATTCCAGCTAATTCAACACTTGTATTTGAAGTTGAATTACTTGAAATTCAAAATGAAGAAGCACCAGCAGAACAATAAGCTTATTGTGTAAATGCAAAAAGGGACCTTAGGTCCCTTTTTTAATACGTGTAAGTAACGTATTAATTTGCGTGATTAGAAAACAAGTTATCAATAAGCTCATCTTCAAGTGCAAAGCGTGCTTCTAATGCCTCACCAATAACAGACAAGTCATCATCAAAACCCTTTAACAAGTCTTCTTTGTCTACTTCAGCGTACTTATCATTAAAATCAAGCGCCACATCGGTTGTACTAGAAATACGCGGGTAAATAGAGTTTGCAAGCTCTTGGCTCTGTAAGCCCTTTTTTTCACATGCTTTTGCAATATCGTCATATACTTCAAAATGGCCTGCAGATAGGTAATCCATTAAAAGTTGGCAAAATGATTCAATTAGTTTTGGTTCTGGCAATGCTTGATCTTGCTTTTCGTACGGCGTAAAGCCTGCAATTTTGCAGTAAAGTACAATAAGTTCTTGGCGTTCGTTTAGCCATTTATCAATTACTGTGTGGCTACCACCCCATTTTTGTTGAGCTTTTTCTACACGCGTCAGCATAACTGTTCTCCTAGCTGGGTTGGTCTTTCAATTAGAATATAATAAGTTTATGTACATCAAGATATATTTAATTTGCGCGTATATCAACAAGTAAAGTTGAGCTACTTTGAGGGGTGTACCTTTTTATATAATCTAAGGCGAGAGATTTTATTTTAGGCAAGAAAAAACCACCAGTTACGGTGGTCTAATTTCTTTCAGTGACTTGTTATAACAAGCTTTCTTATTTTTATGAGATGATTTTTATTGTTATTATTTTAAAACATTTATTTTTATTGTTTTAAGATTTTTATTATTGTTTTTGTTAACGCGGGACAAACAATAACAAGGTTTTTGTAATGTTGCAAACATATTAATAAAAAGTTTTAAATGTTATTTATTTTTGTTTGTTTTATAGTCAAAAGGGATTTAAAAACTCCATTCTATTGATCTACCTCTAGGTAAAGCTGTTTTCGTCCCTAAGCAATAGAGGGTCGGAGAATATGGTGGTACAATCTTGTACAATTTATACAAGTCTTAGGATCATTTACGCCATGAGCGAATTAAAAAACGACCGTTATTTACGTGCACTTGCAAAACAACCTGTTGATGTAACTCCGGTATGGATGATGCGCCAAGCAGGACGCTATTTACCAGAGTATCGCGCTACACGTGCACAAGCGGGCGATTTTATGAGCCTGTGCCGTAATGCTGAGCTTGCATGTGAAGTTACACTGCAGCCTCTACGTCGCTACCCGTTAGATGCCGCTATATTATTTAGTGATATTTTAACGATTCCAGATGCGATGGGTTTAGGTCTGTACTTTGAAACTGGCGAAGGCCCTAAGTTCGAACGTCCTATTTCATCTCTTGCTGATGTTAAAAAAATTCCAAAGTTAGACCCTACAGACGAGCTTGGCTACGTAATGAACGCAGTAAGCACTATTCGTCGTGAACTTAAAGGTGAAGTACCACTCATTGGTTTTTCTGGTTCACCGTGGACACTTGCAACATACATGGTTGAAGGCGGTAGCAGCAAAGTATTTGGTAAAATCAAAAAAATGGCGTTTGCAGAGCCGCAAACACTTCATTTATTACTCGATAAGTTAGCTGATTCAGTTATTGATTACTTAAATGCTCAAATTAAAGCTGGCGCGCAATCGCTAATGGTATTTGATTCATGGGGTGGTGTATTAAGCCCGCGCGATTACAACGAGTTTTCACTGCAATATATGCATAAAATTGTAGATGGCTTAATTCGTGAGTACGACGGTCGTAAAGTACCGGTTACTTTGTTCACTAAAAATGGTGGTCAATGGATTGAAGCTATTGCGGCAACAGGCTGTGATGCAATCGGTCTTGATTGGACTATTAATATTAGCGACGCTAAGCGCCGCGTGGGTGATAAAGTTGCTCTACAAGGTAATATGGACCCATCTATGTTACACGGTACACCAGAGCGTATTCGCCAAGAAGTAGGCACTATTTTAGAAGACTTTGGTACAGGCAATGGCCACGTGTTTAACTTAGGCCACGGTATTACACCAGATGTAGATCCTGAAAATGCTGGCGTATTCATTAATGCAGTACACGAGCTAAGTGCTAAATATCACAAATAATGTGTTTTATGCATCAATAATAAAAAAGCCCGCTTAATAGCGGGCTTTTTTTTACTTTATCCAAATACAATTATTTAAATAAGCGATTTAAACCATTTAATGCCGCAACACGGTAGGCTTCAGCCATCGTTGGATAGTTAAATGTGGTATTTACAAAGTAGTCGATATTATTGCCGCCATTTTTTTGCTCCATAATAGCTTGGCCAATGTGGACAATTTCAGAGGCACGTTCGCCAAAACAATGTACGCCAAGTACTTCTTTGGTTTCGGTGTGGAATAATATTTTTAAACTACCTACTTCAGTACCAGCAATTTGCGCGCGAGCCAAATGCTTAAACTGAGCACGGCCAACTTCATACGGTACTTTAGCGGCTGTAAGCTCTTGCTCGGTTTTACCGACTGAACTCATTTCTGGAATGGTATAAATACCAGCCGGAATATCAACAATCAGCCTGTCATCGCAGTTACCACATGCAATTGCATCAGCAGCTATACGACCTTGGTCAAACGCCGCACTTGCAAGGCTTGGATAGCCAATTACATCACCTACAGCGTAAACGTTATCAATTTCTGTTTGATATGTTTCGTTAACTTTTAATTGGCCACGGCTATCGGCTTTTAAACCAATGGCTTCAAGGTTTAGTGTGTCAGTGTTACCAGTTCGGCCATTAGCAAATAAAATACAGTCAGCTTTTACGCGTTTACCTGATTTTAAATGCATAATAACGCAGTCGTCACGGGTCTCAATTCGGTCAAACTCTTCATTGTGACGTATAACAATACCGCTATTCCAAAAGTGATAGCTAAGTGCGTCAGATATTTCTGCATCCATAAAAGCAAGTAGTCGGTCGCGTGTATTAACCAAATCAACTTTAGCGCCTAAACCTTTAAATATTGACGCGTACTCACAACCAATTACACCTGCACCATAAATCAGTACACGATGAGGGTCGTGTTCAAGGCCTAGTATCGTATCGCTTTCGTAAA
Source organism: Pseudoalteromonas sp. FUC4 (assembly GCF_008370255.1). GTDB lineage: Bacteria > Pseudomonadota > Gammaproteobacteria > Enterobacterales > Alteromonadaceae > Pseudoalteromonas. Next base: position 112,792 of record NZ_SEUI01000006.1, read on the forward strand.
TACGAGAATGCGTAAAATCTACCTCTGGTGGGCGATAAGGGCGCGAACCCGTTGCTATAACAATCGTTTTAGCAGTCAGCCGCTCAGTAGAGCCATCATTTCTTTTTACTTCAATTGTGTGCTTATCTACAAAGCTCGCATCACCTTGAAACATATGAATGCGGTTACGATCGTAAAAGCTACTACGTAAATTAGATTGCTTAGAAATAACAGAACTTGCGTGACGTAAAATATCAGGAAATGTTAAGCGGCTAGGGCGCTCACCAACATTAAATAATGGATTTGCTTTGTATTCAATATAGCGGCTAACAGAGTGGCGAAGCGCTTTTGAAGGAATTGTTCCCCAATGCACACAACCGCCACCAACTGATTCTTGGCGTTCAATAACCGCTACTTTTTTGTCATTTTTTGAAAGGTTCATGGCGGTACCTTCACCGCCAGGACCCGTACCAATAATTATTGCATCATATTGGTATGTCACGGGTACTTTTTTTTGTTCTGGTTGTTTGGCCACAGCCACTCCTAAATTAATTAAAAGAGGCTTTTAATAACCTCGCATTAAGTGCTAGCCATGCCTGTTTTTGATTTTCCCAGGCGGCTTCCAACTCATGGTATTGTGCCATTAATGCTGAGCGTTCACACTGCTTTGCCATGTTATTTTTTTTAACTTCTAACACTTGTTTTTGTAGTGAACAATAATTTTGCAGTTTTTTCAGCAGTAAATCGTACTCTTGTTGTAATAATGTAATCTTATCTTGTGCTAAAGGCAATTTTGCAAGACGCGTTTGCGTTTTGCTCATTAGCGTTTCGGCCTTCGCTTTTTCTATACGTTCAACAGGTGTACGCTTTAACTTATTGGCTAAACCAACAGCTGCTAAAGAGCGGATCATCCATTTTGTTGGATCGTAATGAAACCATTTAATACCGTTACGGTAGTCGCTTGCAAAAATATGGTGGAAGTTGTGATACCCCTCACCGTATGTAAATAACGCTAAAAAGCCGTTATCGCGTGCCGTATTTTTTTCGGTATATGGGCGAGAGCCCCAAATATGTGCAACCGAATTTATAAAAAAGGTAAAGTGTTGGCTTAGTACTAAGCGTAGTAAACCTGCAAGAATTAGCATACCCCACACATCACCAACTAATAAACCAAGTGCAAGAGGTAAACCTACGTTCATAGCAATAGCTAGTTTTAAGTAGTGCTTATGTTGCCACATAACGACTTTATTTCGTTGTAAATCACGACAATTACTATAGTCGTTGTAGCTATCGCCTTGGTAGTCACGTAACATCCAGCCGATATGGCTATACCAAAAACCATTGGTAGCCGCGTAAGGGTCTTTTATTGGGTCGTCAACTTGACCGTGATGTATACGGTGATCGCTACTCCAATGCAATGCACTGTTTTGCAGCGCAAAAGCACCGCCAAGCGCAAAAATAAATTCAACAGCAGGGTGTGCGTTATAGGTTTTATGTGCCCATAATCGGTGGTAGCCGGCAGTAATTGATAAGCCTGCATAAAACATGCAGCCTACAAAAGCAATCCAATGCGCGCTGGTAAATCCGTAGCTAATGGCGTACCAAGGTACAAGTGTGGCAGCCGCCAAAAAGGTTAGGCTAAAAAATAGGACGTTTGTCCAAATAATCGGTGGTTTATTCATAATTCTCAATCTCAGCGTACAACTGTAAGCTAAAATAGTATTTCAAACTCTCGTCGTCAAGTATTAGACTGTACAATTGAGCTAATATCACTAAATATTCATATAAAATAATTCAGGGAGCTGTTGATGTCGGGTGTTAGAGCGCAACAGAAACAAAAAACACGACAGGCGTTAATTCAAGCGGCATTTAATCAGCTGAGTGCTGATCATAGTTTTTCGAATTTAAGTTTACGCGAAGTAGCACGAGAAGCCGGTATTGCCCCAACGTCTTTTTATCGCCATTTTAAAGACATGGATGAGCTAGGTTTAACCATGGTAGACGAAGCCGGTTTAACCCTTCGCCAACTAATGCGTCAAGCACGTAGGCGAATAGCGAACGATGGCGGCAGTGTTATAAATACCTCAGTGGTTACGTTTATGGAGTTTATTGATAACTCAAGTAACCAATTTAGGTTGTTGCTGCGAGAACGCTCTGGGACTTCTAAAGCATTTAGAGCCGCTGTAGCCCGCGAGGTAAAACATTTTATTTTAGAGTTGGCTCATTATTTAGAAAGTGAAACTAAGTGCAACGCTATGCATGCCTATATTCAGGCGGAATCTATGGTAACGCTCGTATTTAATGCGGGTGCAGAAGCGCTCGATATAGAAGGGTTGCAACGCGACGAATTAATTGAGCGCGTTATTTGGCAATTACGTTATATTACTCGTGGGGCCGGGCATTACGTAAGAGAAACGACTAAAGAAGCATAGCTTAAAAAAATTGCAAAAAGTTAATATAAGCACGGTATATTGCAGTGCTTATTAATTTAAGCGTCACTAGCCACGCATTTGTTATTTCAATTCTTAATAAGCACCTAGTTTGAATTAAAAAACCAAATTGAATCATTTTTAAATCTGTTTTGTGGAATTTTTATGCTTGCTTCCATCGCTTTGTAATGTTAAAAATGGGCTTCGCTGAACACACACACAAGAAAACAAGATGCATATTATTCGTTTAATTACACTAAAACTTAACCTCTTACTGCTATGGCAAGTAAGCGGGGATTAGTGTGTTTGCATCGAGTTGAACACTAAAAACCCCGCAATTGCGGGGTTTTTTTTATCTCGCGGCTGGGATTAATTGAAATTTGGGTAACATAGGAATGAGGGGCAGTTATGCAAGAGCAAGATAAAGTATGGATTTTTGATACCACCTTACGTGATGGCGAACAGGCGCTTAAAGCAAGCCTTACTGAAGATGATAAAATTCAATTAGCACATACAATTAGCCGCTTGAATGTGGATGTGATGGAAGTGGGTTTTCCGGTTTCGAGCCCTGCTGATTTTCGCTCGGTGCAACGTATTGCAACTGAGGTAAAAGGCCCGATTATTTGTGGTTTGGCACGCTCAGTTGCTAAAGACATTGAGGCCTGTGGCGAAGCACTTCGCACAGCTCAGCAAAGCCGTATTCATACTTTTATTGCTACAAGCCCTTTGCACCTTGAACATAAATTACGTATGAGCCTAGACGATGCAACGGCCATGGCGGTTAAATCGATTAAGTTAGCACGTAACTATACTGATGATGTTGAGTTTTCGTGTGAAGATGCCGGTCGTACGCCGCATTGGGATTTATGTAAAATTGTTGAGCAGGCAATTAACGCCGGAGCTTCAACTATTAACTTGCCAGATACCGTTGGCTTTGTAACGCCAGACGAATACGCTGCGATGATCCGCCATTTAATGAATAACGTGCCAAATATTGATAAAGCGCGTTTAAGTGTGCATTGCCACAACGATTTAGGTTTAGCCGTAGCAAACTCAGTGGCTGCAGTGCAAGCGGGGGCACGCCAAATTGAGTGTACTATTAATGGTATTGGTGAGCGGGCTGGTAACTGCTCGCTTGAAGAAGTGGCGATGATCATGAAAATGCGCAAAGACCACTTAAAAGTATACACAGATATTAAAAGTGAAGAAATTTACCGCGCATCTCGTCAAGTGGCTAAAATTTGTAATATGCCAGTACAACCAAATAAAGCGATTGTTGGCGAAAACGCCTTTGCACATAGTTCTGGCATTCACCAAGACGGTGTATTAAAAGCGCAAAATACTTATGAGATTATGTCGCCAGAAAGCGTTGGTGTGCCAAGCAACCAATTAAATATGACTTCGCGTTCGGGTCGCCATGTTATTGAGCATCGCTTAGAAGAGTTAGGTTATCAAAAATCTGATTACGATATGGATGGCTTATATAAAAGCTTTATTGAATTGGCTGACCAAAAAGGCACAGTATACGATTACGACCTTGAGGCGATGATTTACTTTAATCAAATTAACGACAAAGACGAAAAATACCAATTAGAATTTGTTAACTCAGCCTCTAACTCACAATCGGTAGCAAGCTCTACGATTGGAATGCGAATTGATGGCGAAGCTAAACAAGAAGCCGCGACAGGTAATGGCCCAGTTGAAGCTTCGTTTGCAGCTATTGAGCGCTTAACCGGTATGAGCGTTGAAATGATTGAATATAACTTAGAAGCGACAGGCCAAGGTGCAAGCTCATTAGGCCAAGTAAATATTATAGCTAAATACGATGGCCGACCTTACCACGGTGCGGGCATTGCAGCGGATGTGGTTGAAGCGTCGGTACGCGCCATGATCCGTGTTTACAACTTAATTTATCGTGCACAAAAAGTGTCTGATTTAAAACAACAAAGGAAAGCAGGATGAGTAAAACAAACTACAGCGTTGCAGTATTAGCTGGCGACGGTATTGGCCCAGAAGTAATGGCAGCAGCAGAGCAAGTGCTTGATGCTGTAAGCAATAAGTTTGGTTTTACCCTGAACCGTCAGCATCATGCTATTGGTGGCGCAGCTATTGATGAATTTGGTGAAGCATTACCACCAAAAACGCTAAGCGCGTGTGAAAACGCCGATGCTATTTTATTTGGCTCAGTTGGTGGCCCTAAATGGGAAAACTTACCACCAAACGAACAGCCTGAACGCGCATCGTTATTGCCGCTTCGTAAGCACTTTGGTTTGTTTTGTAACCTACGCCCTGCACAACTATTACCAGCACTTAGTGCAGCATCGCCATTACGTGCTGATATTAGTGAAAAAGGGTTTGATATTTTATGTGTGCGCGAGCTAACCGGTGGCATTTATTTTGGCGAAAAAGGCCGTAGCGGCGAAGGCGCTGAAGAAGCTGCTTTTGATACGCAAACATACTCACGAAAAGAAATCGAACGCATTGCACGCTTTGCTTTTGAAGCGGCAAAATTACGCAGTAACCACGTAACCTCGGTAGATAAAGCAAACGTACTTGCATCAAGCGTATTATGGCGTGAAGTAGTCACCGAAGTAAGCAAAGACTACCCAGAAGTGAGCCTAGATTACATTTACGTAGATAACGCCGCTATGCAGTTAGTTAAACAGCCTAGCCAGTTTGACGTACTACTTTGCGATAACTTATTTGGCGATATTTTGTCAGATGAGTGCGCGATGATCACAGGCTCAATGGGCTTATTACCTTCGGCAAGCTTGAATCAATCGGGTTTTGGGTTGTACGAGCCAGCCGGTGGTTCAGCACCAGATATTGCAGGTAAAGGCGTTGCAAACCCAATAGCACAAATTTTAAGTGCCGCATTAATGCTACGTTACTCGCTAGGGCAAGACGAAGCTGCGCGCACCATTGAAAAAGCAGTAGCAGAAGCTGTAGAAGCAGGTGTAGGCACACCAGATATATATCCAAATGCCGGTTACAGCACAAGCGATGTGGCAGCAGCTATCGTTTCACGCATTTAATAACATATTAAAGTTGCAGCACCGTTATGCTGCAACTCAAACAGATTAGGAAATTAGCAAGTGGCCCAAACGTTATACGACAAAATTTGGCAAGCACATACCGTTGCCAGCATAAATGAGCAAACCGATTTACTTTATATTGACCGCCATTTAGTGCATGAAGTTACTTCTCCGCAGGCTTTTGCAGGTCTACGCGAAAAAAACCGTACTGTACGTTGCCCAGAAAAAACCTTTGCAACGATGGATCATAACGTATCGACTAAAAGCCGATCACTTGATGCCGCAAGCGAAGTATCTAAAAACCAATTAATGGCGCTTGATAAAAACTGTAAAGAGTTTGGTATTGTACTTTACGATTTAAACTCAATTAACCAAGGCATTGTGCACGTAATGGGGCCAGAGCAGGGTATTACTTTGCCAGGCACAACCATTGTATGTGGCGATAGCCATACCTCTACACATGGTGCGTTTGGTGCATTAGCGCATGGTATTGGTACGTCTGAGGTTGAGCACGTATTAGCAACGCAAACGCTACAGCAAAAAAAGGCAAAGTCGTTAAAAATTCAAATTAACGGCGTGCTTCGTCCAACGGTTACTGCTAAAGATTTAATTATGGCGGTTATTGGCAAGTTAGGTACCGCTGGTGGCACAGGTTATGTTGCTGAATTTTGTGGTGCAGGCATTGAAGCGCTTTCAATGGAAGCCCGCATGACGCTATGTAATATGAGCATAGAAATGGGTGCAAAAGCGGGTTTAATTGCATCTGACCAAATTACTTATGATTATTTAAAAGATCGCCCGTTTGCACCAAAAGGCGCAGATTTTGATGCAGCCGTTGAATATTGGGAAACTTTAAAAACTGATGAAAGCGCACACTTTGATTTAGTTGTTGAGCTAAATGCTGACGACATTCAGCCACAAATTACGTGGGGCACAAGCCCAGAGCAAGTAATAGGCGTTGATGAATGCATTCCAGATCCAGATAAAGAGCCTGATTTAATTAAAGCCGATGCTATTCGCAGCGCACTTAAATACATGGACTTAAAAGCGGGCGATAAATTATCAAGCGCAAAAGTAGATACAGTCTTTATTGGCTCATGTACTAATAGCCGTATTGAAGATTTACGCGCTGCTGCAAAAATTGTTGAAGGCAAGCAAGTAGTTGCAGGCATAGAGGCGTTAATTGTACCAGGCTCTGGCTTAGTTAAAAAACAAGCTGAAGACGAAGGCTTAGCCGATATTTTTAAAGCCGCTGGCTTTGAATGGCGCGAACCAGGTTGTTCTATGTGTTTAGCAATGAACGATGACCGCCTAGAAGCAGGCAAGCGTTGTGCATCTACTTCTAACCGTAACTTTGAGGGTCGCCAAGGTCGTGGTGGGCGTACACATTTAGTTAGTCCTGCAATGGCGGCAGCCGCTGCAATACATGGTCACTTTGTTGATATTAGAGGAGAAGCATAATGAGCGTATTTTTTAGTGGCTTAATGGCTCCACTTGATAAGAACAATGTAGATACTGATCAAATTATTCCTAAGCAGTTTTTAACATCAACTAGCCGCGAAGGTTTTGATGCTGCCTTGTTTTATGATTGGCGTTACTTAGATAATGGTGAGCCAAACCCTGACTTTATTTTAAATCGCCCATGCTACCAAGACGCGCAAATATTATTAACGCGCGACAACTTTGGTTGTGGCTCATCTCGAGAGCATGCTCCTTGGGCGCTTAAGCAATATGGTTTTGAAGTGATTTTAGCGGAAAGCTTTGCAGATATTTTCTTTAATAACTGTGGCAACAACCAAATGTTAGCCATTGCGATACCAGCCGACACGCTTGAGCAGTTGTTTGTACTTAGTGAGCAGCACGACGATATTAACATTGAAATCGACCTTGAAAATCAAACACTAACAAGTAGTAAGTTTGCACCAATTAGTTTTGATATTCGTAAAGACGTAAAAGAGCGCTTATTAAGTGGCTTAGATTTTATTGGTGTAACCGAAACGCTAAACCCACAGATTGATACGTTTGAAAAACAACTAGCAGCTGAGCGCCCTTGGCAGTAATTGTTTAACTTGTATATAGTAAATTCACGTATTGAAAAGCACGGCAATTACCGTGCTTTTTTGTGGGTAAATATTAGATGTGCTAGATAAGGCTTAATGTCTAAAGTCAGCCATTAATGCAGGTATACCAGGTAACATGCCTACAATTGCCATTACAGTGGTAAGTAGCACAAACATAATAAGTGGAATCACCCAGCGGCTCATTTTAGTTAGCTCTGCGCTGCGCTCTTTACAGCCAATAAGCCCTAAGTTATCAAGTAGCATAGTAAGCGACCAACCAAAAGCCGGATTAACCAAGGTCGAAGCAAATACCACAATAGCGGCTGATTGCGTTGTTTTGCCTTCGCGCGTCATTTCCATGCCAGCCTCAAGTAGCGGAATAAACACACCTACAATAAGCGCAACACAAAGCACAGGTTGCCAAATGGCTAAATCCATAGGGTAACCCCATAAACCAGCAATAATGCAAAATAATGCAGTTAAAATAGCGCCAGCCGGAATAGGGCGTTTAGCAATAGCAGCAGGCACAATATAAGTACCCCAAGAGGACGCAAAGTTAGCACCGCCGGCAAGTGAGCCAAATGTTTGTCTAACCGATGCGCTCAGCATGGTGTCGTCGATATTCATTTGTACTTTTTCAGTGCGTTGTGGGTAACTTATTTTTTGAAATACTTGATGGCCTAAAAAATCTGGCGACCACATGGCAACGGCGAGCACTGCAAATGGGAGTACAACAACAAAGCTTTCAAGCGTTGGTAAACCTAGCATCCAACCCGTGTTTTCGCCCCACCAGTAAGCTGGGTTCATATTTGGTAAACCCGGTGCAGTATGAAACTCAAACGGTGCACCTAAAGCAAAGGCAACCACACCACCAATAAGGCAGCTTAATGGTACGGCTAACCAACGCTTTTTAAAGTGCTCTAATAGCGCATACAATAAAATGGTGGCTAAAATAACAATAAACGCAATATGTGCCATATCAATGGCTTCAGCCCAGGCAAACAGCTTTTTAACCTGCGAAATAGTACCAATAAAACCTAAATAAATGAGTAGCCCGCCACACACACCTTTACTGGTTAGACGCGCGAGCATACTTCCTCCCTTGGTTATGGCTAAAATAAAGCCAAAGGCACCAATGAGTAAGCCAAACGCCATAGGGTGACCGCCTGCAGCAACAACAATAGGAATTAACGGAATAAGTGGGCCGTGAGTACCAGCCAAGTTGGCTGTAGGTAAAATAAAGCCTGAAAACAAAATGATAAAAATAGAAACAATGAGTAATTCGTAGCGCACGTTTTCTAAAACAAATGCATCGCTTAAACCTAGTGGCGCTGCGAAGGTTGCTGCAATAGCGCCCACCATAACGACTTTACCAATAGTGCCCGCCATTGCAGGAATGGTGTCTTCAAATTCAAATCGGTAATCTCTAAACGGTAAATTAGGGCGCCAACGTTTAGGCTGCATAATTTGTAATTCATGTTCGAGATACTCGTCGCGAGTATTAAACTCTGAACTCGGTTTGTGAAGTTGCTCGTAGCTTTGAGCATCCTTGTGCGTGTTTGATGGTGCATCACCGGGTGGTGTAGTTTGCATGCGTTCTCCTGCAACATTGTTGCTTAATCAAATAAATACGGCTTTTGTTAAAGCAAATGAATATTGAACATGCAGGGTAAATCAGCTTTTAGGCTGGGATGTATAGGCAAAAGGTCGTGCATGGTTGTTTTTAATACAGTTAATCTGACAATTAGCTTTACGTTAAAATTTATAAAACTACACAAAATGATTTAAAGTTATTATAAATCAATGGCTTGATTTTTTACTTCAAAGAGTTTGATTACCGTTTATAGCGGGGAATAGTGTTAATGGTAAGTTATTATCCTTTAGTCTTAGTAGTTGTTAAATGAGTGTTTTTATTGAAAATACGTTACGTGGTGAGGTAATCTCCCAAAAATATTACACACCAAAAGTTAAGAGCCTCTGCAATTGCAGAGGCTTATGTTTTAACCGCTAACTTTTACCAAATCATTTCTACAAATTCAGGGTGGTCAATATACGGATTACGATTACCTTGAAATTCAAAGGCTGCTTGGTTACGGTCAAGTTCCATTTGGCTTACAGGATCGCTGTTATGCCAGTTAAGCAGCATGGCTACAACCCAGCTTTCAAACACTTGATCGCTTGAACCATTAAGTACCGCATTGCTTGAAGTTGTTTTAGTTTGCCAAGTGCCTATTACATTTTCGTAGCGTGTTGCCATGTAAAAATAAGCGCGAGCAAAGTCACCTTTAAATTCGTCAATTGGCTCAAATACAGTACCTGAGTAATTTAATGAACTTGCGGCAGAACCTAGTTTACTTCCGTTAGTTGATGTAAATGAAGCGCTTGCTACTTCACCAAATGGGAAGTTACTACGTTTTGAGTTTACATAACCGTCGGTTGCGTAAATATGATGCACATCTGAGTTCATAGGCTCAATAGTGCCGCCAAACCAGCTTTTAGGAAATGAATGCTCACGATTATAACAGCCGCCTTCTCCACTATAGTTACCACATTGATCACTCACCGCAGCATAATTGTAGCTATCTGAGCCGTTTGGTTTCTCGCTATACATATCTAAAATACTGTTATCGTTTTCAAAGTATTTATCACGTGCGGATGAGTCGTAAAAATTCCAAATAGCTGAGTAACCCTGTGCATTATGATCTTTAATAATATTATAAAGCTCAGTTTTTAGTGCATAACCCGATAACCCTTGAGCAGTAACATAGTAGCCCGTGGGTGTTGGGTTGCTCCCGCCGCCATCACCAGAGCCACTGCCTAAAGTAAATGCCGTGCTGTCTGTACTACTAAAACTTGCACCGCTAGCAAGTGTGGTAGAGCCTTGCTTAAGCGCATAACTGCCACTACCTGTTGAACAACACATGCCGTCGCCGTAGCTGTCGTTAATAACAAGTGTGTAAATACCATCAGTTAGGCATATTTGCTCATCATACTGAGTGTTTGATGCGTAACCACTGCCGTTAGCAACAGCGCTACCTTGATTGTTATTAACGGCCCAACTAGTTTCGCTACCGTAATTATCGGTACTAAGCGTTAAAGTAAGGCTATTGTCGGTACAGCTTGTTGATGCGCTGCCATTAGCATTTGGTAAAAAGTTATCTACGTATACGATTTCGCTGCCATCAAATCCACTTACATCGTAAAACCTAAGCCCAACACTAATTGTTTTATCACTGCTTGGTGTATAGCTATGGCTAATTGTTTGCCATTGGTTAGTTTGTGCTTGATTTGAATAGCCTTGATAGCCATCTACATACAAGCGCGCTTTAATTTTACCTTCGGTGTGGTAAACATCAGCCGAAAAGTTATAGGTTTTACCTGCTTCTACAGCAACCTGTTGTAGTAAATCAGTGTTACTTTGTGATCCAGTTGTTACATTAACAGCGGCAGAGCTACTACCGCTTTTAACTGTACTAGTTGAGCGCGTTAAGCTGATTCCGCTATCAATAGTGCTCCAAGAGCTAGGTGTATTACCTGACCATTGTTCAAATCCGCCATTAGCTACATTGGCCATTACAGGTAATGAGCCAAGCAACAAAGCGGTACTAAGTAGTTTATTTTTATATTTCCCGTGTAACATGGTTGTTCCTATTTTTATTTTGAAAGTGAAATATACCCTACATCAGCTTGGTTACAAAATTGTTAATTTAAAGTGCAGTAAAAGGCAATAATATGTCTTTAATCTGTTTTTGAAGGTATTTTTATAAATTAATAACTAAATGGAATATCAAAGCAGATTCTATTCTTTTTTTATCTATGCTGAGCCCGTTATCCTACTAACTTAGAAAACCTCAACAGATACGCTCTGGATGAGGTAAAACTCATTTTTAACAATACACTAAGTGTGTTGTGTTTAATTTTCAGGGTTATGGGGAATCGATTCATGTTGTTAGGTCAACTAAATGCTGCGGCAAGCCCGCTATCGCAAGATCAAGTACAAAAGCTGCAAGGTTTAGTGGCTGAACTTAATCCAATTCAACAAGCGTGGGTAAGTGGTTACTTAGCTGCAAATGCTAATTCAGCTGCATTAGGCGCTCCTACTGCTGGCGTACCGGCTGCGGGTGATGCAGCAGCGCTAACTATTTTATATGGTTCGCAAACAGGTAACGCAAAAGGTGTAGCTACCAAAATGAAAGAGCAGGCTGAGTCGCGAGGCTTAGCAGTTAAGCTTGTTAGCATGTCAGATTACAAACCAACAGCCCTGAAAAAAGAAAAGTTTTTAACTATCGTTGTATCTACTTACGGCGAAGGTGAGCCACCAGAAGACGCAGAAACACTCTACGAATTTTTAGCCACTAAAAAAGCGCCAAAACTAGACGATGTAAAAATAGCGGTTATTGGCTTAGGTGATTCTAGCTATGAGTTTTTCTGCCAAACAGCAAAAGATTTTGAAGAACGTTTAAATAAACTCGGTGCGCAAACTATCTATCAACGTGCTGATTTAGATGTAGATTACGAAGATGAAGCCGCTACGTGGATCGCCGGTGCAATTGATGCATTTGAACCTGATTTAAAAGCGCAGCAAGAGGCCGCTGGTGGTCAAGTTGTATCAATGCCATTTGGCGCTCCAACCTCTGCAGCAAGCCAATATACAAAACAAAATCCATTTGAAGCAGAGCTATTAACAGTTCAAAAAATTACCGGTCGCGACTCAACTAAAGATGTACGCCACGTTGAAATTTCGCTTGAAGGTTCTGACATTACTTACACGCCAGGTGATTCATTAGGTGTGTACTTTTTAAATGACGATGTATTAGTTGATGAAGTACTTACACTTACTCAAATAGATGCAACAAGCATTGTAAAAGTAGGTAATGAAGAGCTAAGCGTACGCGATGCACTTATTGAAAAACTAGAGCTGACTCAGTCATACCCAGGTTTTGTAGAAAAATACGCTACAGCAACAGGTACGCCTGAATTATTAAAGCTTATAGAAGATAAAGCTGCAATGCGTGCGTATATTGAACCTCGCCAAATATTTGATGTGATTCGCCAAAACCCTGCAAAAATTGATGCGCAAACATTAGTAGATTGCCTACGTAAACTACAAGCTCGTTTGTACTCAATTGCATCTAGCCAAGCTGAGGTTGAAGACGAAGTACATTTAACACTAGGTCTAGTGCAGTTTGATGCATTTGATAGCGAGCATTTAGGTGGCTGTACTGGTTACTTAACTCGTCGTGCAGAAGAAGGTTGTAAAGTTAAAGTATTTAGCGAACACAACGACAATTTCCGCCTACCAACTAACGATGATACACCTGTGATTATGGTTGGTCCTGGTACGGGTATTGCGCCGTTCCGTGCATTTTTACAAGAACGTGATTCGCGTGAAGCGCAAGGCAAAAACTGGTTGTTTTTTGGTAACCCACATTTCACTCAAGACTTTTTATACCAAGTAGAAATACAGGGTTATTTAAAATCGGGTTTACTTAACAAAGTAGATGTTGCATTTAGCCGCGATCAAGCAGAAAAAGTATACGTACAAGATAAGTTACGCAGTAACAGTAAAGACGTGTTTGAATGGTTAGAAGCTGGCGCTCACTTTTATATTTGTGGCGATGCAAATCGCATGGCAAAAGATGTACACAACGCCTTGGTTGATATTGTTAAAGAAAACACAGGCAAGAGCAACGAAGACGCAGAGCAATATTTAAAAGATTTACGTAGCGCAAACCGCTATCAGAAAGACGTGTATTAATCACGTTTCTTATTTTATTAACAGCTAGCAGCCGTCACTGTAACAAATTTAGGATTTAAAATGAGCGAACAAGATAAAAACGTAAAACTTTCTGATAATGAACGTTTGAAAAGAGAAAGCAACTTTTTACGTGGCACCATAGAGCAAGATTTAAAAGATGAAATTACCGGTGGTTTTACTGCCGATAACTTTCAGTTAATACGTTTTCACGGTATGTACCAACAAGATGACCGCGATATACGTGGTGAGCGCGCTAAGCAAAAGCTAGAGCCGCTACATAATGTAATGTTACGTGCACGTATGCCTGGCGGTATTATTAAGCCAGAGCAGTGGTTAGCAATCGACAAGTTTGCAGATGACAAAACAAGCTACGGCAGCATTCGTTTAACTACGCGTCAAACATTTCAGTTTCATGGTGTATTAAAGCCTAATATTAAAGGTATGCACCAAATGCTTGATAGCGTAGGTATAGACTCTATTGCTACAGCGGGTGACGTTAACCGTAACGTGCTTTGTACTACTAACCCCGTTGAGTCTGAGTTACACCAAGAAGCTTACGACTGGGCTGCAAAAATTTCTGAACATTTATTACCAAAAACGAAAGCGTATGCTGAAATTTGGCTAAATGGTGAAAAGGCAGAAACCACAGAAGAGCCAATTTTAGGATCTAACTACTTACCGCGTAAATTTAAAACAACGGTAACCATTCCGCCTAATAACGAAGTTGATGTGCATGCGAATGACTTAAACTTTGTGGCAATTGCTGATAACGGCAAGCTTGTTGGTTTTAACGTATTAGTGGGCGGTGGCCTTGCCATGACGCACGGCGATACAGCAACTTATCCGCGTAAAGCAGATGACTTTGGCTTTATTACGCTAGAAGATACCTTAAAAATTGCAGAGCATGTTGTATCTGTGCAGCGCGATTGGGGTAATCGTTCAAACCGTAAAAATGCGAAAACTAAATACACATTAGATCGTGTTGGCGTTGATGTATTTAAAGCTGAAGTAGAAAAACGCTCAGGCGTTACATTTGCACCAAGCCGTCCATTTGAGTTTACTCATCGTGGCGACCGTATTGGTTGGGTTGAAGGCATTGATGGTAAGCACCACTTAACGCTATTTATTCAAAGTGGTCGTATTTTAGATTACCCAGGCAAGCCGCTTAAAACTGGTTGTCGTAAAATAGCAGAGGTTCACCAAGGTGACATGCGTATGACGGCAAACCAAAACTTAATTATTGCTGGCGTACCTGCAGATCAAAAAGCGGTAATTGAAGAAATTGCTCGTAGCCATGGCTTAATTGATGACACTGATTCGCAGCAGCGTAAAAACTCTATGGCATGTGTTTCACTGCCAACGTGCCCACTTGCAATGGCCGAAGCAGAGCGTTACTTACCACGCCTAGTAGAAAAAACTGAAGCGTTACTTGCTAAGCACGGTATACCAGATGACAGCATTATTATGCGCGTTGTAGGTTGCCCTAACGGTTGTGGCCGCGCAATGCTTGCAGAAGCTGGTTTAGTGGGTAAAGGCCCTGGTAAGTACAACGTTTACCTAGGTGGTAATTTAGAGGGTACACGTATTCCTAAATTGTACCTTGAGAACGTAGGCGAAGACGTTTACCTAGAGGCATTCGATAAGCTCATTGGGCAATGGGCAAAAGAGCGTAACGATGGTGAGTGTTTTGGTGACTTTGTTATACGCAAAGGCATAGTTACTGAAGTAAAAGTATCAGTAACCGATTTTCACGCTTAATTAAATACCAGCGCTTTGGCGCTGGTGAGGTTTGGAATTTACCATGAGTGAATTTAAAAACATTTTACAGCTAGATAAACAAAGCCAGGCGGCTATGTTAGCTGATGCTAATGGTTTGCTAGCGAATATGAGCGCTGAGGAGCGTGTTGCATGGGCGCTTGATAACTTGCCTAATACGGCTTTTTTATCATCTAGCTTTGGTATTCAAGCGGCAGTAATGCTGCATTTAATGACCTCACAACGCCCAGATATACCAGTAGTTTTAACCGATACAGGCTATTTATTTCCTGAAACGTATCAGTTTATTGAACAAATGAGCGAGCGTTTATCACTAAACTTAAAAGTGTATAGATCGCAGTTAAGCCCAGCTTGGCAAGAAGCTAAGTTTGGTAAGTTGTGGGAGCAAGGCGAGGACGGCATTAAGCAATATAACCAGCTTAATAAAGTTGAACCGATGACCCGCGCACTTAAAGAGATAGAAGCGGGCACGTGGTTTAGTGGTTTGCGTCGCGATCAATCATCTACACGTGCTGATAAACAGTTTGTAGAAATAAGCCGTGGTACCGTAAAAGTGTACCCGATTATTGAATGGTCTAACCGCGATGTGTATCAATACCTGACTAAGCACCATTTACCTTACCACCCATTATGGGAGCAAGGTTATGTGTCGATGGGTGACGTACATACAACACGTAAGTTAGAACCAGGAATGACAGAGGAAGAAACTCGCTTTTTTGGTTTAAACCGAGAATGTGGACTGCACATGGATGGTGACGGTATTTAACGTCACTACGGTGTAGTTAAATCGCAAATAAAGACGCAGCTTCGGCTGCGTTTTTATTTTCTTTTATTAGAGTACAAAAAATTGCCTAATTAAGTGTTTTTTATTAGACTCAAGGCATTAAAGGATTAATTAAAGCAGGAACGCTATGAAATATTTTACCTACTTAGCTATATCAATCATGGCTATTGCAGTCATCTCTTTGTTTTATTTAAAAAAGCCCGATGGTCAAACATGGCTTTCTGCATCATCAATTAGCAGTGAATCTCAGCAAATTAAAGAAAAAATGGTCGCGCTATCTAGCAATACTTTGGACCAAGCAGTGCAGGGCGTTAAGCAAGCTGGCGATAAAATTGCGAGCAGTATTTCTGATGAACCAATGCCTGAAAGCACTACCTCAAGCAGCAAAATTTTTAAGTGGCAAGACGAAACAGGACAATGGCACTTTTCTGATACACCTAACCCGCATGCAAAAAGTATTGAAGTAAAACTCGATCCTAAAGATATTACTGTTATTGCTGCAGAAGACACGTCTATTTTAAATACCTCTTCAACTCCAAATACAATGTCGGCAGCACCTGCGGAGATCAGTATTTTGAACCCAGATTCGGTTAAAAAGCTATTTAATGACGCCGAAAATGTAAAAGACAAACTAGAAAAACGTAATAAAGAAATTAATAATTTAAGTGCACTTTAATTATTTAGAGTGAATGCTTTTATGGTTTTTTGAATAACGTTTTTCGGCTTCCATTAACAGTATGGTTAAATATATTTTAGTGGGAAGCGACAGCAGCACGCCTACAGCAATACATGCTGCCGCTGTAATTATTCCTTTAATACCATGATTAACAGTGAAATAGCTCGACACAATTAAAGAGTGGCCAGTCACAATAAGGCATAATCCAAGCACTATTGATGTTTTAAGCAGCCTAATTATCATTGTTTGCGACATAGTTACCTCACTAAGAGTAGCCCTAGGGCCTGTTTATCTTTCGAGGTTAAATTTGCAGCAGTGTGTTTGGTATTTAGGCAAGGCAGAGCCTATGTAGTGTGGTTATTCCCCATGAATAGGCGATAACGTGGAATAAATGCCAAACATGCGCTGCCCGAAGGGTTCTGCCTAGGGGCTATTTATTCTTTGATGCTCGGTTTTTACTTAGCCCACTAGGTTACAAACCTCACGCCGCGATTAAATAGCCCCTAGGTTGAACAAATTTTAATCCTGAAAGGTCAACAGGCCCTAGTGTAGGCAGGCTTTAAATATTCGACATTGATTTGAAACAACAAACAGGCCACATAAAAAAGCCCAGCTTAGTAGCTGGGCTTTTAAATGCACTAATTACAGCGCGTATTAATCAAGCATATTACGTAGTACATATTGTAAAATACCGCCGTGTTTGTAGTAATCCCACTCTTTAGGGGTATCAATACGTACATCAGCACTCAAGGTTACTTTTTTACCTTCGGCATTGGTTGCAATAACGGTTACTTCATCGGTTTTATCGTACAGGCCATCAATATCAAATTGTTCTTGCCCTGTTAACCCGTGTGACTCGTAGCTTTCACCTTCTTTAAATTGCAGAGGTAATACACCCATACCAATTAAGTTAGAACGGTGAATACGCTCATAGCTTTGTGCTACAACGGCTTTTACACCAAGTAATAATGAGCCTTTAGCCGCCCAGTCACGAGATGAACCTGTACCGTACTCTTTACCCGCTAAAATAATGAGTGGAGTATTATTTTTTTGATACTCCATAGCAGCATCGTAAATGCTTGCTAAATCGTTTCCTGGTTGCGTACGTGTTACGCCGCCTTCAGTACCAGGGGCAAGTAAGTTTTTAAGACGCACATTAGCAAACGTGCCACGCATCATTACTTCGTGATTACCACGGCGTGAACCGTACGAGTTAAATTGCGCTTTATCTACGCCGTTTTCTTGCAAGTATAAACCTGCTGGCGCTTCTGCTTTAATGGCCCCCGCAGGAGAAATATGGTCAGTGGTTACTGAGTCCCCAAGTTTAGCTAAACAACGTGCGCCTTCAATTGTAGGGATGCCCGGTGGTTCTACTTTCATACCATCAAAAAATGGTGCTTTTTTAATGTAGGTAGATGCGTCATCCCAATCGTAAAGTTTGCCATCTGGTATTTTAATTTGCTGCCAGCGGCTATCGCCTTCGTAAACGTTAGCGTAGCTTTTTTCAAACATTTCTTTCGTTACGGTTTCTTTAACTAAGTCACTTACTTCTTTAACGCTTGGCCAAATGTTTTTAAGGTAAATATCGTTACCGTTAGCATCTTGCGCAAGGGGTTCGTTGTATACGTCAATATCGGTTCTGCCTGCAATGGCATAGGCTACAACAAGTGGAGGGGATGCTAAAAAGTTCATTTTAACATCTTGGTGAATACGCCCTTCAAAGTTACGGTTACCCGATAAAATAGAGCTCACTACTAATTTATGCTTTTGAATCGCATCTGATATCTCAGTCGCTAGTGGCCCTGAGTTACCAATACAGGTAGTACAGCCGTAGCCAACTAAGTTAAAACCTAAGCTTTCTAAGTCATCCATTAGGCCTGCTTTTTCCAGGTAGTCGGTAACTACTTTTGAGCCTGGAGCAAGTGATGTTTTAACCCAAGGTTTTACATTAATGCCTAACTGTTTCGCTTTTTTAGCAACCAAACCTGCGGCTAAAATTACACTCGGGTTCGAGGTGTTGGTACAGCTGGTAATCGCGGCAATAACACAAGCGCCATCGTTTAGCTCAAACTCTTGGCCTTTAAATTTAACCTTAGCGGCACCCATAAACTGCGCTTCGTTAACTGGTTCGTCTGGATTTGTTGCTGGGCCTTCACTTTCAATACGAGCTTGTTCTTCATCGCTTTTATCGCGACGAGCCATACGCTCATCCTGAAAGCCTTTTAAATGATCGCCAATAACTTTGCCAGCTTCGTTTAGGGCAATTCTATCTTGTGGACGTTTAGGGCCTGCAAGGCTCGGTACAACATCATCTAATTTAAGTTCAAGTGTATCGGTGTAGCTAGCTTCGTCACCATCGTTACGCCATAAGCCTTGATGCTTAGCATAATCTTCAATTACTTTTAGCTGCTTTTCGTCGCGGTTTGTTAAGCGAAGGTAGTTAATGGTTTCATCATCAATTGGGAAAATACCACATGTAGCACCGTACTCTGGTGCCATATTCGCTATGGTAGCTCTGTCTGCAAGTGGTAGGTCGGCAAGGCCGTCACCATAAAATTCTACAAATTTACCCACTACGCCATGATTACGCAGTATTTCGGTTACTGTTAACACTAAATCGGTTGCGGTAGTACCTTCAGGTAAACGTCCACTTAGCTTCATACCCACTACTTGTGGAATGAGTAAGCTAATTGGCTGACCAAGCATGGCTGCTTCAGCTTCAATGCCGCCTACCCCCCAACCAAGCACACCTAAGCCATTAATCATGGTGGTGTGAGAGTCAGTCCCTACAAGCGTATCTGGGTAAGCGAATTTTTTGCCGTCGCGCTCTTCATTAAAAACAACGCGCGCTAAGTATTCTAGGTTTACTTGGTGAACAATACCGGTTGCTGGTGGCACTACTTTTAAATTATCAAAAGCGGTTTGTCCCCAACGTAAAAACTCGTAACGTTCTTTATTTCGGTCGTATTCAAGTTTTGCATTTAAATCAAATGCACCATCGTCTCCGTAGCCATCTACTTGCACCGAATGGTCAATAACAAGTTCAGCAGGCGATAACGGGTTTATTTTTGCAGGATCCCCACCTAGCTTTTCCATTGCGTCACGCATCGCGGCTAAATCTACAATAGCGGGTACGCCGGTAAAATCTTGCATAACTACACGGGCGGGGGTAAAGGCAACTTCAGATGCAGGCTTTGCTTGAGGATCCCAATTAAGGAGGGCTTGAATGTCTTGTTCTTTAATATTTGCGCCGTCTTCGTTACGAAGAAGGTTTTCAAGTAATACTTTTAAGGAGAAGGGCAATCGTTTCGCTTTGTCGCCAAGTCCTTTTAGAGAATGAATATGATATTGCTCACCATTTATTGTGAGCTGATGTTGGGTATCGAAACTATTATTCATTATTTGCCCCTTTATGAATTATAAAAATATTTTGAAGAGTGACCTCTGTAGTGTTCGAGTTGCAAAGTACATACCAGTGTAAAAAATCGTGTTTAGAGAACGAATTTTATACAGTTATTATAGTAGAGATGATGCTGAAAAATTTAATTTCAAGAGATGATTTAAAAGAAGAGATAGGGTCAAAAGTTATTTCGACCCTTATTAATTACTGTAACCAACCTTGTTGCTTACCTTTAATACTCAAGCAAAGTAAAGCGATGGCAATAATGATTACAAAAATAGGCATAAATACAGCACTTGCGCCAAGTAGCTCAATACTGTTTATGACCACAAAATTATAATATTGCTGAATTAAAATAGCGCCGAGCGATAGCGCAAAAGTAGGTGTTGCCAGCACGTTTTTAGCAAGTAAAAACAGACAACCCAAAGTGCTTCCAAATACAGCTACAGCAAATGCAATGGTGGACCAAAGAGGGGTGTTAGAGTAGGCAGCTTGTTGATCTAAGGGAAGTTTACTTATCATTTCGGGTGTCATCATCATGTGCATAGCAAATGCAATAACGCCAAGTAAGTTCCATACGAGTGCCGCCCATACAACGGGTTTAAACCAATTTTTAGGTGTGTTTACAGACATTTTATAACCTTGTTTTTATTATTATTGACGAGGTTATTAAAGAGTAAAAAGGCCAACTATACAAGTTGGCCTTTTTATATAAAAAGAGGGCTTTTAAATGTTTAACCAAATGAAATAGGACGACGACCTGTTTTATCATCTACTTTTGGTTTTTTAGTTCGCTTACGCTTACTTTTAGCTGGTTGATTAGTTGGTTGTGGTGCAGCTTTCTTTGACTCTGCTTGAGTTTGTGCCGCAGGTTTTTCTACAGGAATTGCATCTTCACTTAGTGACAGTTTAAAAAACTCGCCATCAAACTCTAGTACATCACCACTGTATAATTTTTTCCGTTTAATTGTACAAATTTCATGGTTAACACCCACATAGCCTTCAGTAATTAGGTTTTTAGCTTGGCCGCCACCTTCAACTAAGTTTAGTACTTTTAATAATTTACAGAGCTCAATCGGCTCTTCTTCTAATTCTATTTCTATGTATTCTTCGTTCATATTTGCTCTCGGTGGGGTAACGCACAGGCTTTAGTATAAAGGCTTACAGCGACTTTTGCACCAAAGCAAGTAACTTTAGCTAGTTGCAATACATAATTAGTTATGAAAGTTTTTAGGTATTTTATCTGTCTTTAAAAAAACTGAAGCAATTAAAAGTTAAGCTTCGTTGCAATCTTTTTTACGTATGGCTCGCTAATTGCTAAAACTCTGGCGGATTAATCAATGTGTAATGAATACATATAAACGGAGTAGAAAATGGGCGTAAGATTAGCAATGAAAAAAGAGCTAATGGGCTTAGATAATTCAGACATGTTGACCGCAGATGATGTTAGGTCACATCTTACTAATCAAGTAAAAGAGCAAAAGGAAAGTGCTGAACGTGGTTTTTCTGTGATTTCAAAATTTAACGATCACCATAGCCGCTTAGTGAGTGGCGATATGAAAAAAAAATCGGTACTTGAATTTCAACGTCATCGTTTATTTAAAGAAGTTTTATACACTCGTAAAAGTGTTGATGCGTGGTTAAATAGCCAAATTAGCTGATTTGCTATTTATCAAAAATATAGTTTTAGTGTGCTTAGCCATTTTATTAAGTACGTGTCAGTAACGCAACTGCGTATATTTATACATAAACGTTGAGTGCAACTCAAAAGTAGCAGCTAGAATCAGCTTGGGGATATAAACGGTCTCTAACCATGGTTTTCTATATGCTCGCTTAATTTGGCAATGCGAAGGCTCATACCCTCAATAATTCGGTCTTTAATTTTTTCGCGGATTACATTAGGTAAGCGGGTGAGTGCTTCAGGGGTAATGGCAAGTACTATGGTGTCGGTTTTAGCGCGAGCACTGGTGCTGCGTTCTCGGTTATTTATAAAGGCACCTTCACCTATAAATTCACCGGGCTCAATAGTGCCAAGTTCTAGCAAGTGGTTATGCTTAAATACTAATAATGCACCGCTAAGTACAATGTACAAGCGCTTGTCGTTATCGTATTGCTTAAATAAAAATTGATGCTGACTTACTAAATATAACAGGCCGAACGACTCTAATAAGACTTGGCGCTCGCTGAGCGTAAATTCTTTAAAAAAGTGCAGCCTGTTTATAATTTCCATTTGTTTGAATAATGGAATATGTTCGATTAGCTTCATCAATAACCAAATGTGTTAAAAGCGTTTAATCAGCTAATATTGCGCTCTTTTAATTTTCGGGTCAACGTGTTGCGTCCCCAACCAATTTTTATGGCTGCATCTTGCTTATGACCAGAGCAATTAGCCAGTGCCGTTTTTATTAAGCGAGTTTCTAGTTGAGCTTGAATGTCAGGCCAAATATTTTCTTTGCCTTGTTTTAGCTCTTGATTAAGCCATTGCTGAAACGCATCTAACCAATCACCTTCTTCTTGGGTTGGTGTAGCATCTAGAATCTCCGGCGGTAAATCTTGCTCGCTTACAAGTTCACCTGGTGCCATAACTGTCAGCCAGCGACACGTGTTTTCTAGTTGGCGTACATTGCCTGGCCAATTAAATAAGCGTAATTGATCAGTCGCTTTAGGGCTCAGTACTTTGCTTTCTACTTGTAGCTCTTTAGCGCTTTTATGTAAAAAGTGTTGCGATAAGCTTTCTATATCTTCAGTACGCTCTCGAAGTGCAGGTAAGCGAAGGCGCACTACATTTAGACGATGAAATAAATCATCCCTAAACTTGCCTTGTTTAACTAAATCTTCAAGGTTTTGGTGCGTAGCTGCAATAATACGCACATCTACTTTTATACTTTGATGGCCACCAACGCGATAAAACTCACCATCGGCAAGTACGCGTAATAAACGTGTTTGCACATCAAGTGGCATATCACCAATTTCATCTAAAAATAGTGTACCGCCATTGGCTTGCTCAAAGCGGCCTTTACGTACGCTATCGGCGCCTGTAAACGCGCCTTTTTCGTGGCCAAATAACTCTGACTCAACAAGCTCTTTTGGAATGGCCGCCATGTTAAGTGCAATAAATTGATTTTCTTTACGTGGGCTATGATTGTGCAGGGCGCTGGCGACAAGTTCTTTACCTGTGCCAGATTCGCCATTTATTAATACGCTCATGCTAGAGGCCGATAGTTTACCTATCGCTCTAAACACTTCTTGCATAGCGGGTGCTTCACCAATTATGTGCGCACTTTTTGGTGGTGTTTGCTTTCGCTTAGTTTTTTTAGTGGAGTTTGCTCTGCATGCGCTTTCGACTAGCGCCACTGCTTCGTTTAAATCAAACGGCTTAGCTAGGTATTCAAAAGCACCTTTTTGGAATGCATTAACTGCAGAGTCCAAATCTGAGTGGGCAGTCATTATAATAACTGGCAGCCCAGGGTTTTGCTCTGCAATAAGTTCAAGCAAAGCCATACCGTCCATACCAGGCATTCGTACGTCCGAAACTAAAACAGTAGGTTGACTAAATTTTAATGAGCTTAATACATCTTGCGCATTAGCAAAGCTTTCTGCGTTAAACCCTGCACGGGTTAGTGCTTTTTCAAGTACAAATCGAATAGAAGCATCATCATCTACAAGCCAAACTGTTTTCATGCAAACTCCAAACATTAATCTGCAAAGGGCAGATAGATATTAAATTCAGTATGTCCAGGCCAGCTATCACACTCTATATAGCCATTATGTTGATCTATCAGCGTTTGCGCTATCGAGAGTCCTAACCCTGAGCCATCTTCTTTATTGGTGATCATAGGGTAGAACAGTGTTTCACGTACACTGGGATCAATACCTGGTCCGTTATCAGATATTTGGATCAACAAGGCTTTTTTAGGTGCTTTACCTGGGCGACGATGTTGATGATTAATGCGGGTTTTTATTGTTATTTCACCGCCATCTACAAGCGCCTGCTGAGCATTTCGAACAATGTTTAATACTACTTGCTGAATTTTACCTTGATCAATGTATACATCAGGAATGCTTGGGTCGTAATCCTTAACCAAGCTAATGTTAGAACAATTATCTAACGTACTTAGTCGTGCAACCGATTCAAGTGATTGATGTATATTGCCATACGATTTTTGCGGAAGCTGATTTGGCCCCAAAAGCCTATCTACTAATTCGCGTAATCGGTCAGCTTGCTCAATGATAAGTTCAGCACATTGGTCTCTTTCTTGTTGATCAACCTCATACTGCAATAACTGCGCCGCTCCGCGAATTCCACCTAAAGGATTTTTAATTTCGTGAGCTAAACCTCTAATTAGATTTCGGGCTGCTTGATATTGATGCATTTGATTAGACGCTTGGTCGTGCTTAATTTCGTCATCAGTTTGGCGCCACTCAAATAAAATATAAAGTGAGCCATCAAACTTTATTTGTCGTGTACTTACGGCTACTTTTGCATGGCGAGAATCGCTAAAAACCACGTCAGCTCTGTGTTGCTGGCAATCTACGCCTTCAACTAATGAGTATTGTTCTATACGCTGCAAGTCGATTGAATGGTAATTAAAAAGACTATCGAAAGGTTGATCTAATAGGCGTTTGTTACCAAGGCCAAGCAGTTCGCTAGTACTGGTATTGGCATAGACAACGGTGAAGTTTTTATCAAGCAACATGATAGCGGTTGTTTGATTTTGCCAAATAGCATCGAGTAGCTCAGGGCTAAAGTTTTTATTATTAATCATAGTTGCACCATTTTAGTGCGTGGATATTTACAAGCAAGTTATATAGTAAAATATACTGCTGCACGTTTAGTAATGCCCCAATTTAGTTACTTAGGGTTAGCCCTTTTCGGTGCATAAAAAATATGCAGGGCTCACTTATAGCAATAACTTGGCTTTTACTATTAAAAAGCTTTAATTGTAGTGTGTGCTCACCACGTTCTACATCTCTTATTGCAAAGGTTGAACTGTCACTGGCTAGGCCATGTGCTTTGCCATCAATAAAGAGTTGTATAGTAAAACCAGTTTCAAAGCGTGGTTTTATTCGGCTAGTAACATAAACAGTGCCGGTATTTTCACGAATAGTCTGGTTGTGTTCAGGTGAGGAAATGGCAATGCTAAAGCCCGCTTGTTGAGGCTGGGGTTGCTCGTCAAAAATGTCAGTATTTGTTGCAGGCATATTAAGATCTTGGCTGGTAAGCTTTACCTCTTTAGCACCTTTATGAGGGGTATCAGAGAACACTAATACGCCATTTTTATCTTTCCAGGCGTATATCTTTGTTTCACCAGCGTAACCATAATTGCTTAATCCTAAAGCAATTAATAGTAATAAAATCTTGTTGTTCACTCTGCAGCCCTGCATTTTTGTCGGTAACTTAACTTTAGTGGAGATTGATTAATTTTACCATTAAAAAAGCCCGCAAAGCGGGCTTGAGAACACACATATTTTATACAGCTAAATTAACAGCTATAGTACATTTCAAACTCAACTGGGTGAGTTGTCATGTTAAGCTTTTCAACTTCTTTAGATTTAAGTTCGATGTAAGCATCGATTAAGTCGTCAGTGAATACACCACCTTGAATTAAGAATTCACGGTCTGCGCTAAGTGCAGATAGTGCTTCGTCAAGTGATGCTGCAACAGTTGGGATTTCTGCTGCTTCTTCAGCTGGTAAGTCGTATAAATCTTTATCCATAGCATCGCCAGGGTGGATCTTGTTTTTGATACCATCAAGGCCAGCCATAAGCATTGCAGAGAAAGCAAGGTATGGGTTAGCAGTTGGATCCGGGAAGCGTACTTCAATACGACGACCTTTTTCAGATGGAACCACTGGGATACGAATTGATGCAGAACGGTTACGTGCAGAGTATGCAAGCATAACTGGTGCTTCAAAACCAGGAACTAAACGTTTGTACGAGTTAGTAGAGGCATTTGCAAAAGCGTTAATAGCTTTTGCATGCTTGATGATACCGCCAATGTAGTAAAGCGCATCTTCAGAAAGGCCGCCGTACTTATCACCAGCAAAAAGGTTTACACCATCTTTAGCAAGTGACTGGTGACAATGCATACCAGAACCGTTATCACCAACAACTGGCTTAGGCATAAACGTTGCTGTTTTACCGTATAAGTGAGCCATGTTATGGATAACATATTTCATTTCTTGGATTTCATCCGCTTTTAATACCATTGTATTAAAGCGAGTAGCAATCTCATTTTGACCTGCTGTTGCAACTTCGTGGTGATGTGCTTCTACTACTTGGCCCATTTCTTCTAGAACTAGACACGTAGCTGAACGCCAATCTTGGAAGTCATCAACAGGAGCAACTGGGAAGTAACCGCCTTTAACACCTGGACGGTGACCTGTATTGCCATCTGCATATTCTTTATCTGAGTTCCAAGCAGCTTGCTTAGAATCAATTTTGTACATAGAACCAGACATATCTGATTTGTATTTAACGTCGTCAAATACGAAAAATTCTGGCTCAGGGCCAAATAAAACTGTATCTGCAATACCTGTAGAGCGCATGTAATCTTCAGCACGCTTAGCAACAGAACGCGGGTCGCGCTCATAACCTTGAAGCGTTGAAGGCTCTACTACGTCACAACGTACGATTAATGTTGATTCTTCAGTGAAAGGGTCTAGTTTGATTGATTCAGCAACTGGCATTAATACCATGTCTGATTCGTTTATGCCTTTCCAGCCTGCAATTGAAGAACCGTCAAACATTTTACCGTCTTCAAAAAAGTCTTCATCAACTTGGTGATGAGGAATAGATACATGTTGCTCTTTACCCTTAGTGTCAGTAAAGCGTAAATCAATGAACTTAACGTCATTTTCTTTAATAAAATCTAAAACCGATTGTGACATGTGTCCTCCAACTATTGGGTTTTGTTATTGCTGCATAATTGCTTTGGGATTTATTAAGCTGATTTTGTGCCATTTTTATAACTAGCTGTTTATAAATTAAAAAAATATCGTTGCATCAAAATGGAATGTACAAACGCACTATGTTGGTGCGTAAATTTTCCTTTTTGGTGCAAAATTTACAGGGCACAATTTGCTGCTAATTTAATCGCTCGGAAATAGCATAACCTAAATGCAAAAGAGTACCAAAAAGATCAGCAAAATAGCCAAAAAGGCTATTTTTCGAAAAAAAACTGAAATTTAATTCATATAATTGTCATATATAAAACAGATACTTAGTAAAAGTATTGAGAAAGTTTTGAAATTTATATTGGATAAACTTTCATCCATGTCATTAATGAGGGATAATATGCGCCCTTTTAAATCCTATGCTGGGACATCTCGCGAAAGCGTGGATGAGTGCGTAGATCTTGCAGGATCAATGAGAATTTAATTTCTCTGAGTAAATATATGAGCATCGAACAGTTAAGAAATATAGCGATTATCGCGCACGTTGACCACGGTAAAACAACTTTGGTTGACAAACTACTTGAGCAATCAGGTACATTAGAAACACGCGGCGGTAACGAAGAGCGCGTGATGGACTCAAACGACATTGAGAAAGAACGTGGTATTACCATTTTGGCTAAAAACACAGCCATCTCTTGGAACGACTACCATATCAATATCGTAGATACCCCGGGACACGCCGATTTCGGTGGTGAAGTTGAACGCGTACTTTCGATGGCTGACTCAGTATTATTACTTGTTGATGCTCAAGAAGGTCCAATGCCGCAAACGCGTTTCGTTACGCAAAAAGCATTCGCGCAAGGCTTAAAGCCAATCGTCGTTATCAATAAAATTGATAAGCCAGGCGCTCGTCCAGATTGGGTTATGGATCAAATCTTTGATTTATTCGACAATCTTGGCGCAACTGACGAACAGTTAGACTTTAAAGTAATCTACGCATCAGCTATTAACGGCTGGGCCACACTAGATTTAGACGTACCATCAGACAACATGGAACCTATGTTTAAGATGATCGTTGACGAAGTATCACCACCGGATGCAGATCCTGAAGGTGACTTCCAAATGCAGATTTCTCAGCTTGATTACAACTCGTATAAAGGTGTAATTGGTATTGGCCGTATTAAACGCGGCTCTGTTGAGACTAACCAACAAGTTACCGTTATCAGCGCTGACGGCACTACTCGTAATGGTAAAATTGGTTCAGTACAAAGCTACTTAGGCCTTGAGCGTATCGACACTGATAAAGCTTATGCTGGTAACATCGTTACTGTAACAGGTCTGGGCGAGCTTAAGATTTCAGATACGCTTTGTTGTCCTAACAACGTTGAAGCATTACCACCACTAAGTGTTGATGAGCCGACAGTAACAATGACGTTCTCTGTAAATAACTCTCCTTTCTGTGGTAAAGAAGGTAAGTTTGTAACATCACGTAATATTCGTGAGCGTTTAGACAAAGAATTAGTACACAACGTAGCACTTCGTGTTGCAGATACTGACAACCCAGATAGCTTCCGCGTATCAGGTCGTGGTGAATTACACCTAGGTATCTTAATCGAGAATATGCGTCGTGAAGGTTACGAGTTAGCTGTATCTCGTCCAGAAGTAATCTTACGTACTGTTGATGGCGTGCTAGAAGAACCGTATGAAACACTAACTATTGACTGTGAAGAAGAGCACCAAGGTTCTATCATGGAGCAAATTGGTCTTCGTAAAGGTGAGCTTACTGACATGGCACCAGATGGTAAAGGCCGTATGCGTATGGACTTTATGATCCCAAGCCGTGGCTTAATCGGTTTCCAAACTGAGTTCATGACATTAACGTCAGGTTCTGGCTTACTTTACCACACGTTCGATCACTACGGTCCGCACAAAGGTGGCGAGCTAGGTGTTCGTAAGAACGGCGTAATGATTGCAAACGCAACAGGTAAAGCACTTACTAACGCATTATTTAACTTACAAGAGCGCGGCCGTTTATTCATCGGTCACGGTGTTGAAGTTTATGAAGGTATGGTTATCGGTATTCATAGCCGCGATAACGACCTTACAGTTAATGCACTTAAAGGTAAGCAACTTACTAACGTTCGTGCATCTGGTACAGATGAAGCACAAACACTTACACCGCATCTGAACTATTCACTTGAGCAAGCGCTTGAGTTTATTGCTGATGATGAATTAGTAGAAGTTACTCCTGAGAACATTCGTATTCGTAAACGTCATTTAACTGAAAATGAGCGTAAACGTGCGGGTCGTGCTCCTAAGTAATAATCTATTAATTTAGAATAATGATTTTAAAAGCCGCTGTATTGCAAAATACAGCGGCTTTTTTGTGTTTGGAAATAAGAGCTGTTAGCTATAGTCGTCAGTTGAAAGTATTTAGCTCAAAATTATATGACTACCGTTTTGTGATGAAATTTCCATAATATATTTACCTCTAAAAGCGCAGCGTCTCTTAGCCTCTTTGTGAATAATTTACTTAAAGATCTTTTGCACAAGGAGAAGAAAGAGAGAAGCGAAAGAGGGAGAGCTGAAACAGCCGATAATGCAAAGCACCCATGTTTGTTGGTAGGGTATTTTTTCGTTGGGTTTCGCTGCGCTCAACCCAACCTTGTATCTCTTCTTGATGGGGGGGCTTACTTTTTAGGAAGTAGGGTTATTTTGCCAAAGACATCTGCATCTATAAAACCACGATTTCTGTCGCCACTTACCGGCTGTACTTCATGTGAGCCCATAAAGTGCTCGCGCACGTCGCTTCCATCGTTATCACAGTACGCTAGCATAAAACCTATTACTTGCTTTTCGTTAAGTGTAATTGGGGTGTTTTTAGCACCTTCTTTATAATCATTAGGGTAGAGTTTTATTGCTACTTCCCACGTAATGTTAAAAGGTGCGGTGGTATTGCGCTTCCAGTTACTAACTAGGTGGTCGGTATACAAATGGGCTTTTTTATCAGGTCCGTAATCGGCGGCTTGGTTATCGAGGCCAATATGGTACGCCAAAGCGGTGTGATTAAATTGATGGTTACCGCCCGATGCATCGCTATCAATAAATACTTCAAGCGCATCGTCATCCCAATATTTCACAGTTGGGTCTGGGTGCGTATCTATTAATACATCATCGCTAATATCGGCTTGTAGGTATAAATAGTTTTGATCCCATAATAAGCGATAACGCCCTTTAAAGTCTGCGTCTGATGATGGCAGTGTGCCATCCATTAAATAAGGCATATCGTGCCAAACGGCTTTGTTCCATGCGCTTTCTGATACGCCATCAATAGTAATTGGAGTTGATGTGTGTTCAACATCAATAGCCATTGCGGACATGCTTAATAAAAAGCTTAAGGCGAGTGTTAATTTCTTCATTAATCTCTCAATTTTATTGTCGATTTGTCTCAATGTAATAACAATCTTAAAACAGCTAAGTAAATAGTTACAGTGAAATACTTTCGCCTTCGTTTAAGATATACAGCGGCACTTTTGAATCCATTTTATTGTACATATGCAATAAGCGCAGCAGGGCTGAATGACTGCTGTGGTCGCCCATTTTCCAACTTGAGTTACCGTATCCCCACGGTATCATTACTTTGCAATTAAGCTCTTGTGCTGCGTTGAGCGCGTCTTCTGGTGTGGTGTGAACGTAACGATAAAATTTACCACTTTCTTTACTGTAGTAAGAAGCGATTGGGATTAAGCATACATCTATATCGCCATATTTTTGCTGTATGTCTTTAAAGTGTTTTGAGTAGCCTGTATCGCCTGCAAAAAATAAGGTGCTACCGTTTTGTTCAAGCAGCCAGCCATTCCATAAGTCTTTATTGTTATCTTCGTAAATAAAGGGCACCAATACGCGAGCGCTAAAATGATGAGCTGGCACGGCGTTAATAACTAAGTCGTCAATGTTGGTTGTTGAGTACCACGGCATTTCGGTAATGTTAAAACCGCCCGTAGGGAAGTTGTCGGCCATCCCGAGTGGTGTTAAATAGCGAGGTTTATTGCCAATGCTTTGTATGTCGGCTTTATTAAAGTGATCGTAATGAATATGCGAATACATTACCGCATCAATATTTTCCAGTTCTTGCTCACTAGGCCAAGCGCCAGCTTTACGATAAATACCACCGCTGAGTTTAAAGCCAAGTGCGACTGGAGAGTCAAACTGATTTTTTATCGGATCAAACAGCACATTTTGACCATTTGGAGTGTTAATTATGAAACTAGCGTGACCAAGCCAGCGTACGGTATAGCCAGTGCTAAGCTGTGGTTTAGTTTGCAGGCCTTGGTACTGGCAGTTTTCGCTGCCGGTTTTGCATAGTAAGTCTGGGTGGGCTGGGTAGCAGTTTTCAGTACAGGTAGTGGGATATGTTTTTTCACCTGTGTATAAATTTTTATAACGGCCGTTCTTATCATTAATAACCACAACTGAGTCAGAGCTGGTAATACGATTAATACTATTAGGTGCGGCGCAGGCAGTTAGTAAGCATAAAAGCGTTGTTGCGATTAAAAAGCGTTTCATTGTAAATCCCTTTTAGCATTTCCTTTAACATAAAAAAGCCTGCAATTAAGCAGGCTTGTTAAAGTAATAAATGATTAGCCAGCGCTGTTCATTTGTTCAATAAATTTGTTTGAATCGGCAATCGATTTGTTCATGTCGTTCATCAACAATTGAATATCGCGCTTAAGGTTAGTAAATTCACCTTTAATAGCCGATACCGCTTGTGCATTTAAGTTATGCTTTAA
Organism: Pseudoalteromonas sp. FUC4; assembly: GCF_008370255.1. Lineage (GTDB taxonomy): Bacteria > Pseudomonadota > Gammaproteobacteria > Enterobacterales > Alteromonadaceae > Pseudoalteromonas. The sequence continues at coordinate 144,375 of NZ_SEUI01000006.1, forward strand.
GTATAAAACGTTATCATGAAGCGAGGTTAATACTGGCTCCATTTTACTCTCTGCACTGCGCATTGAGCGTAATAGCTGATCAAATTGACGCTTAGTCGCGGTTAGCTTTTTGCTGCTTTCACGTTTAAGTGACGCGCTTTTGTATTGCTCTAGCTCATCGCCCCACTCATCAAATAGCGCTTCTGCTACGTCTTCTACTTTATTGATGTTAGTTGATACTTCGTTAGCGGCATTTAAGCTCGACTCGTAATCATCATTTAATTGATTGTAAGTGTCTTGTAGTTCGCCACCATTAAAATCAATTAGAGTAGTTAAGCGCTCTAGTGCCGATTTAAATTCTTCTTGTGACTCTTGCTGCGAGTCTTTGGTTTCTTCTACGCGGTCAATAAGAATATCGCGTTTGTGAACACCCACTTTTTCCATCGCAGAATAATAAGCTGATTGGCAGCCAGTTAAAGTAAGTGTTACTACAAGCATTGAAACACTGAGTAATGTTTGTTTTTTCATTTGAATTCCTGTTTACGAGCGTTAGTGCTGTAAATTATGGCGCTGATTGTTATTATAATCAAAACTATATAAGCACAAGTCAATTGTATGAATGATAAGCTCTCACATTACAAACAGCAAGTTAAGTCCTTTATACGCCAGCAACCTGGTTGGTGGATGCAGTATTTTAATCGTTGTATAGACGATCAAATAACGGTTAATGCAGGTTACCTTGCTTACGTAACCCTTCTTTCTTTAGTGCCATTAATTGCGGTGGGTGTTGCTATATTTTCAGCTTTTCCGGGCTTTGAATCTACTCGCATGGAAATTGAGAGCTTTTTGTTTACTAATTTTGTACCCACCTCTACCGATGTTATTAGAGAGCACATTAGCTCCTTTGCCGGTAACGCTAATCAAATGACGGCGGTAGGTATTGGCTTTTTAGCTGCAATAGCCTTGCTGTTAATACGTAATGTAGATGCCACATTAAATCGAATTTGGCGAATTAAGAAAAAACGCCCAATGATGATCTCATTTGCTGTGTACTGGATGGTTTTGAGCTTAGGGCCTGTATTACTCGGAGCGAGTATTGGTGTTACCTCTTATATTGTATCTTTGGTATCGTTTGCTGATCAGGGTATTCCGGGGTTTAGCGGGTTTTTGTTAAAGTTATTGCCGTATGGGATTTCGATGGTGGGCTTTATTATGCTCTACACTTTAGTGCCTAATACGCGGGTGTCGTTTAGAGCGGCAATACCTGGCGCTTTTTTTGCGGCACTTTTATTTGAGCTGACTAAAAAAGGGTTTGCACTTTATATTAGCCATTTTCCTTCGTACGAAGTTATTTACGGCGCAGTAGCAACCATTCCTATTTTATTTGTATGGGTATATTTGTCGTGGATTGTTGTTTTGCTTGGCGCTGAATTTACAGCCTGTATTAGCCCAAATGATATTCCAGAAACACCAGAACTTGAACTAGAAGATGATGAACCAGCAGTTAAGGACACAGTTTAAATGCAAGGTTTAATACAGCGCGTAAAGCATGCCAAAGTAGAAATTAACAATCAAGTAGTAGGCGAAATTAGCCAAGGTATATTGTTGTTGCTGGGCGTTGAAAAACACGACGATACGCAAACGGCCGATAAGCTTTTACACAAGGTAAGCAATTATCGTATTTTTACTGACGAAAACGACAAAATGAACTTAAGCCTTAAAGATATTAAAGGTGAGTTACTGGTGGTTTCGCAATTTACGCTAGCGGCAGATACTAAAAAGGGTATGCGCCCTAGCTTTTCATCAGCGGCAACGCCAAGCCAAGCTAATGAGCTTTACGAATACTTTGTAGCTCAAGCTAAAGAGTTGGGGCTTACAATAGCCACAGGTGAGTTTGGTGCCGATATGCAAGTAAGCTTGTGCAACGATGGGCCCGTAACGTTTAACTTATCTGTTTAAACTTTTTGGTTACCACGACAATATGATTTACATAGCCCGTAATTTTTTGCGGGCTAATGTTACAACCAAACACATCGAGTAATAGCTGTTGAAGTTGCTTTAATTGCGACTCATGTTGCGATAAAAAGTTAATAAATAGCACGCCGTTGTTATTTAAAGCCGAGTAAATTTTTTTATAAAATGCCTCTTCAAATAAAAATCGAGGTGCATCTATCTGGCTAAACAAATCTAAGATAATCCAATCAATATTTTGTGCACTTTTTAAAACCTGCTGTGCATCGGCACAAAGCAATTGATCATTTTTATTTGACGAAAAAAATTGTTTGTAGCAATCAATTATATCGGCGTTTTTTTCAACCGATGTTATTTGTGCTTTAGGGTATTTGTGCTGTAAATAATTACGAATTGCACCGCCGCCAAGGCCAAGTTCCAACACCTTCACTGGCGCGCTAAGAGCTTGCCAGTGCTTACCTAAGCATAATAAATGTGGAAAAAGTAATAAATCCGGGTTATTTAAATCAACAACAGACTGAAGAGTGTCGTTAATCAGTAACCAGCGTAACTGCTCGTGCTCACGTACTTGAATGTGATCGCCACTGAATTTATGCCAATAGATTAACTGACCAATGCTATGGCTATTTTCAATAAATTGATCGCTTAGCAAACCCGTCAGTGAATTTATATAATTGATTTTTTCCATCATATTCTCAGCATAAACTAGCAACATTAAAGCGCAATGGCCTTTGCCATTATTTTTTACGTTATTTTACAGTCATCACCAAAGTCGTATTTGCAGTTTTTTTAAGATGGAGTATGGTATTTGCCATAAATAATACCAACGGACTTAATTATTTAAGCTTTTTAGTTTGGTAGATAATCAATACGATTAGTATAGCGCCGTAGCCTTTTTTGACTTTTATTTACGGCTTATATAACAACAGGAGTATGTATGTTTCAGGTAAGCACCCCACAAAGTAGCGAAGATTGGCAAGCGTATTACCAATTGCGTTGGCAGGTATTACGCGCGCCTTGGGGCGAGCCACGTGGCTCTGAACAAGACGATATGGAACAAGACTCTGAGCACCGCTTTATAAAAAATAAAGAAGGCGAAGTGCTAGGTGTCGCACGTTTGCACTTTAACAATCATGAACAAGCACAAGTGCGCTACATGGCAGTTGCAGAGGGTAATCGTAACCAGCATATTGGTAGTCGCTTACTTCACGAGCTTGAAAAAATTGCATGGGTTCAAAACGCAGGCGAGCTTGTATTGTTTGCACGCGAACGAGCGCTTGAGTTTTATAAACGCCATGGTTACGAATTAAAAGAAAAAGCGCACTTAGCGTATGGCGATGTTCAACACTTTAAAATGGTAAAGCAAAAACCGTCTGAGCCAGGTTGGTTTCGTCACCCTAATTGGACGCAAGTACTACAAAATACGTGGCGTGAGTCTATTCCAATTAGTGACGCGATGGGTATTAAGGTAGAAAGCTATACCGATTGGCAATTTACAACCAGCGCCGACCTAGACGCTAACTTAAACCTACATAACACTATGTTTGCAGGTTCTATTTATAGCTTGGCCACGCTAACAGGTTGGGGCGCTACGTACTTAGCACTTAAAGAAGCTGGGCTTGAAGGTAATATTGTATTAGCCGATGCTAACATTAAGTACTTAAAACCGCTTACTACCGACCCACGTGGTTGTGTTGATATACAAACCTGTAAGGGCAAGTTAAGCGATTTAGAAACCGACGGTAAAGCAAGTTACGTAGTGCCTGTAACTGTTTACGATGGTGATAACGTGGTTGCCGAATTTGAAGGGCAGTTTGTAGTAAAAAAATAACTGTTTAGCTGTTCGATACACAAAAAAGCCAAGCGATGCTTGGCTTTTTTGTGTGTAAAACTTAGGGAAGTATCACAGCAGATCGGTTAATAATATACCTACACCAATACGTTCTACATCCGCATTGTAATCAATTAAGCTTTCGCCATAACCGTTAAAGTATTGTGCATAACCACGAACGCGGCCCCATAACGGAAATGACCAGTCGAGTTGAATTGCACCACGATTATCTGAATTTAAGTTGTTACGCGTCATAAAGCTAAATTCATGGTCATGAAAACGATATGCGCCGCTAAATTCAAAGTAACCCATGTATTTGTATATGTCTGGGTTATCGTCGCCACTGGCATCAAGTATATCTTCTTTAGTATCTTCGCTTATGCGGTACCAAGGTTTAAAGCTAAAAACAAAACCTCTATTTTCCCAAATAAAGTCTGCATAAATACGGTTCCACGAACGTGAGTTTGGTTGGCTTCGACCGTTTGATTGGTGCGAGATACCTAATGCGATTGCCATTTCGTCGCCCCATAATACGTTTTCTGGGTCGAGGTAATTTATCCAAAATATCTCTGGTTCGTAGTTGGTTTCACGAAATGGAGACGAAATTTTTGAGTTATAAATCTGCCAATATGATTGCAGTGTAAAGCCAAAAAATATGGCTTGGTCTTTATCCGAAAAATCATCGTAAAGAGGCACTTTTATCGATAGCTGATACTTGGCTTCTAGGTTGTCGAGCGGTTCGCCGTCGTTATCATCTGTTAGTGCATCAAAACCATCAAAAGGGCGATCGTTTGGGTGTGATACGTACGAAAGCGGTAAAATATAGTTACGCTTATGTGGCGTAATTACATTTCTATTTTTTTTACCTACTTCTTCACGGGCTTGGCGTTTATCAAGCGCGGTAAGTTGTTTGTTTTCTTCAAGAGCTGAACACTTTTTACGAAGATCGTCTAATGTCTGTTTACCATCTCCGCCAATTACCTCATTTAAAATACACTGTTTTACAAGCTCGATGTCGTTGTCTTGCTCGTTTGTAGCAACTTCTTCTTGTGCGAAGGTAGCAGTACTAATTAAAGCAGAAAGAGTTATCCAGTGGCGCCAGCTCATTGTAATTCCTTGTGAGTTTGGGTTGTTGTATGCGTTAATTTAATTATAACGTCTTTTTACATATGTAACGGTGAACTTTTACTGAATTTGCATTTATAACAAGGTCTATACGTATACAAAGTAAGTATAGATCAAAAGAAAAGCGGCCTAAGCCGCTTTTCTAATGCACATTAACCACTTTAGTTAATTTATACCAATTTTATTAAAAACATGATCATTCTAGCGTATTAAATAACTCACTAACTGCGTTAAAAATTATTTATATAGAACAACTATGTATCATAATTTTAGCCTTGTTATTAAGCTATTTCCTTATCGCTATAATAGATCACTAATTTAATGCAATTGGTATTACTCTCACGCAATGAGAAGGGTGAGCTAAAGCTCAAATATGTTAGTAAAAAACTTATAAAGCTCGGTGCCTTGATTAACACTCGCTGAGGCAAAGTGCAAAATAGCAATTGCATCGCAATCGAGAGTAAGTGTTTGCAATGGTTGCTCACTTAAGTAGCGCTCCATGCGTAAAATATTTGCAATAGGTTCGCCAGCTTTAATGTGCCCGCCAAGTGGGGCTAAGTATTCAACCATGCCGCCAATAGGGGCGTAATAAGCAAAGTAGTCATCTAAATTACATGCATAACGAGTGATATTAGCTGGCCTATGCGGTGCGTTTTGTAATACGCCTTTGTGATTTAAGTAACTTAAAATGCTGTTTGCATCGTTTAGTGCTTCTTTTAAGTCTATTTTTTCTTGGCTGCCTAGCTCTACAGTAAATGCTTCTACAGGTATTGATAATTCGCGACCTTGCTCGCTAAGTGCATCACTCAAATGCCACCATGGGCAAAAGTTAGCTTCATCCATAGCACCGTCAAAATCACTAGGGATAAGCAATACATGTTCAATATTAAAGTAACGTGCGCTATCGGTTGCATAGGTTGGGCAGTACAGATGCTTGCTGGAAATTGGACCTGTGTGTAAATCGAGTACTATATCAGCCTGATGCGCAAGCTTTTGTAAGTTAAGCGCAATGCGTTTACCCGTATTAAGTAAATAAGCAGGGCCGTTAAGTTTGCTATCTACTTCGTCAATAAGTGCCTGTTTAAAGCTACTTTTTAATGTAGCGTCGTCATACTGAGTATGATTTTGTGCAAACTGTGTCACTAAATTTTTATTGTAGTGATACATGCGATTCCAATTAGTGCCCGTAATCGGATCGAACCTGCCAAGAGTAAACTCGCCAGATTTTTGATTACAACCAATCGGATTGGCATAAGGTACAAGGGTAATATCGCCATTAAGATTAAGGTGTTTTAATTGCTCAAGCAGCTGAAAAATAACTGCGTTACCTTGCACTTCAGCGCCATGCATATTGGCCTGAATGTAAACACTTGGCCCTGTGCCATCGCCTTTTAAACGATACACAGGAATTGTCAGTGGTAAGCCGTTTGCAACTTCCCCTACTACAATGTTCTCTTGGCTAATGCGGGTTGTATTACTCATACTTATTACCTTAAATAATGGCTGGCATTTTCGGCTTGGCGAACACAGGTAAGTGTACCGTTTTGCAAGGTGTACTCAGCAGCTAGCTCATGGCATAAAAAATACGGCATACTTTCGGTAAAGCCGTAAGCACCGCATTGGCTAAACACTAACCAGTCGTGCTCATTTAAATCGCTTGGTAAGTTATGTTCACCCAAGCAATCAAGCGCTGTACAAAGTGGGCCGTATAAAGTGACCGCTTGAGTTTTAGCACTGGATTCACGCAGTAATGCAGCAGGAAAATCTTGGCTGGTAACAGCAGGGCGTAATAAGTGATTTATACCGCCGCTTAAAATTACTTGTTCTTGATTGTAGTTTTGTTTGCGCTCCACTACTGGGTTTGCGTAATGACCGCATTCGCCCACGGCATAGCGACCAAGTTCCATCCATAGCTCTTCTACACCCGCATCATTTTTAATTTTAGCGAGCGCAGCAATTAAGTCATCCCAATCAAGTGTTGTTTCATTCTGTGTATAAGGAATACCTAAGCCGCCACCTAAATCGAGAATTTTAAGGCTAATATTTAAATCGTTGGCAAGTTGGCTAAGTGGTGCAATCATTTGTGACCACAATTCGCTTAGCTTTTGCGTGCTAAGCATGTTGCCCCACTGAAAAATATGCAGGCCGTCAAATTTAAGTGCAGGGTAGTCAGCTACATTGAGTGCTTGCCACTCATTACAACCCAAACCAAACGGCGTAAGGCTATCGCCGCCCAGTGGGTTTTTTTCACCTTCAGGCCAGCGTAATTGTACACGCAGTAATACTTGTAACTGCGTGTTTTGTAGTTGCGCTTGTTGGTTTAACCAACGTACTTGATTGAGGCTTTCGGCTACAAATATGCGTACTCCGCGCTCAATAAAGTGTTTAATTTGTTTAGGGCTTTTTGCAGGCCCTGTGTTGAGCACGCGCTGTGAGCTAATACCTTGTGCTAGTACTTGCTCAAGCTCACCTTTGCTTGCTACGTCAAAATTAAAGCCAGCACTGTCTAAGCTTTGAATAATTTTAGACAGTGGATTTGCTTTTACCGCGTACCACAGTTTTACATCAGTTTGCGCAACTAAACGCGCAAGATGCGTGTTTAGTTGATCTAGGTCGTAAACAAAAAAAGGTGTATCAAGTTGTTGTGTAATTGTATTTACAGCGGTTTTGATAGGCGTGCTCAAAAAGCTCATTATCGTAAAACCTCTTCAAGCAATAACGATGCATCGCTTTTCTCGTCGCGGTATTTAACTATTAACGCACACGACATGCTTAGGCCTTGCTCACGCGCCCACTCGTTAGACGCTGGGCGAGAGCCAGGTATTACAATGGCGTATTCTGGAATTGGCTCGTCTTTATCTAGTTGGCGCTCGTTTACGCAGTCGTATACCGGAATAGTTGCTGATAAACGCACACCAGGGGCAAGTACTGCGCCTTTTTTAATGACTACGCCTTCAACAATAATACAGCCTGCACCAATAAATGCGTCGTCTTCAACCACTACTGGGCTGGCACCAATTGGCTCAAGTACACCACCAAGCTGAACTGCAGCGCTTAAATGTACGTTTTTACCTACTTGTGCACACGAGCCAACTAATGCGTGGCTATCTACCATTGTGCCTTCGTCTATATATGCACCAATGTTTACATACGCTGGTGGCATAATAATCGTGCCTTTAGCAACATAAGCACCACGGCGAACACTTGAGCCACCCGGCACCATACGCACGCCATCATCAGTACTAAACTCTTGTGGAGCTAGGTTATGTTTATCAACAAAGCCGCCTGCAAACTCAGTATTAGTGCCATTTTTAAAGGCTTCTAAAATGCCTTGCTTTACTTCTACGTTAGCTTGCCATTGGCCGCTTTCGTTTTGTGATGCTGCGCGTACTGCGCCCGATTCTAAATTATTTAATAGTTCTAACCAGCTCATTATAAAAACCTGTATTTAATGCCAAGATAAAATGGTGTTGTTTGCAGTTGTGATGCAATCGGTTTGAGTTAACTCAAGATGTGTTAAAGGTGGACGAAGTTGCGGGCTACTTAAGCGACCTTGCAAATGCATCAATACCTTTACGGGAATAGGGTTTGCGGCAGCAAATAGGCTATTAATAGCACTTGACCACGGAGCAAATAAATTAGGGTATTGACCGCTTAAACTACGCTTTACAAATTCATGGGTTTGCACCGGCCATGCGTTTGCAGCTACCGACACCAAACCTTTTGCGCCAGCTTGAGCAAAATAAGGCATTAGTGCATCGTCGCCACTAAAAATAGCTAAATTAGGCGCCGCTTGGCGGTAAGCTTCAAACTGAGCAATACTGCCGCTCGCTTCTTTTAACGCCCATAAGTTTTTATTATTTTGTAAGTTTTGAATTGTTGCCGCAGGGATGCTAATAGCACTTCGACCCGGTACGTTATAAAGCATACATGGGTGAGCGCTTGCATTTAGTAGGCTTTCAAACCAATGAGTTTGACCTACAGCGCCGGGCTTTGCATAAAGCGGTGAGCCAAGTAAAAAGCTATGAATTGGCAATGTATTACAGTAGTTAACCCACTCAATTTGTTGCTTTAAGTTACTACCGCCAACAGCAACCATGAGTGGCACTGCTGGTTTTAGTTGGCACACGTGTTCAACAATGGCTTGTTGCTCTTTTAGCGTTAGTGCTAAACCTTCGCCCGTACTGCCAAGTAGTAAAATACCGTTATGTGCCGCTTCTTGATCGCTAACCAGCTTAGTTAACGTGTTGTAGTCAACATCGCCGTGTTGATCAAATGGCGTAACGAGCGCGGTCCACAATGAGTAGTCGTTTAAATTGAAGTTGTTGATCATCTCTCACGAACTTATAATTTGTACCAACTCTATTAAAAACGTGATCATTTTAGCGATAACTAATTTAATGCAGTTGGTATTATTCGAAGAGTTAAAAAGCTTTATGGAAGGAGCCGCATTAACGTCGTTCGAACTAATAATTCGAAGAGCGAATGGGCTTAAAATAATAGGGCGCACGGCCTTAATATTTAAGACCAGAAGCTCTCCACCAAACTAATAAGCTGCTTGTTATAAACAGCTATTGGTGACAGTCGCTAGGGTTCAACCTAGTCGCCCGAAATAAACACCTCACAAAAGTGATTACTTCTCGGCGTTAATTCCCCTCACGTATGCTCAATGGAGTTTGCGCTCCTAACATACGCTACCTGAATAACGCACCTCTTCTAGCCCTTTGCACTTGTTTGTAGAGTAAAGCTTACAAACCTGAGCAATTTAAATAGGGTAATTACGGCGATTAAAGCATTTTAGCCGTCTAGGTGTCAAGCGACTAAATGCATATTCATTCATCCATAATGGGAGTGGTTACGTATTGGGTGCTTTTCTCGTACACTAGCAATATATGTAGTGAGGTATTTAATTAGTATGGAAAAATTTAGCGATATTTATAAGCGAGCGGTAGAGCGAAAAGGCTCCGAAAAAATGCTTAAGTTATTACTTGCAAAACCGCTATCTAAAAAACAACTAAGCACGTTAAGTGACGACGATTGGCTTGAAGAATTTACTCGAAAAGTATTTCAAAGCGGTTTTTATTGGTCAGTCATTAATAATAAGTGGCCGGGCTTTAGAGAGGTTTTTTGGGATTTTAGCGTTGATAAGTTATTAATGATGCCACCCGATATGCTGGAACAAAAAGCTACGGATGAGCGTATTGTTCGTAACTATAAAAAAGTAAAAACAATTACCGAAAATGCTTACATGATCCACGAAATAGCGGGGGAACATGGGAGTTTTAGCCAGTTTATCGCTAATTGGCCAACAGACGATATTATTGGTTTATGGGCGTATTTAAAAAAACATGGTTCACGTTTAGGCGGAAATACAGGGCCTTATGCGCTGCGTGCACTTGGTAAAGATACATTTTTGCTATCACGCGATGTAGAGAATTATTTGCGTGCCCATAAAATTATAGACGGCGGCTTACAAACTAAAAAATCACTGAATGCAGCCCAAGCTTTTTTTAATGAAATGCAAAAGCAAAGCGGCTTAAGTATGCAAGAGCTAAGCTTAATTGTTGCTTATGGCGTAGGTGACAACCGTGTTGGTATAAGCCAGCAATAAGAGGAATTACCATGAAATTAGTGCCGAGATACACAGGCATTGCGGAAAACTTCGCAATTGAAGATTTTCCTGCAAGCGTTGCCTCTCCTCAGTTATTGCTGTGGAACGAGGGCTTAGCAAAACAGTTTAGTATTAACGTTGCAGCTGATTTGCGTGCCAGCACTTTTAGCGGTAACGAGCAGCAGGCTACTCCTGCAGTAGCACTTGGTTACTCTGGGCACCAATTTGGGCATTTTTCACCACGCTTAGGCGATGGGCGAGCGCACTTACTGGGCGCTATTAGTGATGATGAAAATCAGTTATGGGATATTCAATTAAAAGGCTCTGGTGCTACTCCTTACTCAAGAGGAGGGGATGGGCGTTGTGCACTTGGTCCTGCTATTCGTGAATACGTAATGAGCGAGGCAATGCATGCGCTGGGTGTTAAAACAACCCGATGTTTAGCCGTCGTTGGCAGTGGTGAAACGGTTTATCGTAATCCACCGCAAGCCGGCGCTATAGTAACTCGTTTAGCAACTAGCCATATTCGTGTTGGCTCATTTCAATATTTAGCGACACAAGGCGATATTGAAGGGCTCAAAAATTTAACTAATTTAGCTATTGAACGACATTACCCAGAAATAACAGATACAGGGCCACAGCGCTATTTAGCATTTTTAGGCGCTGTTATTAAAAGCCAAGTTGAATTAGTGGTTAGTTGGATGCGTGTTGGTTTTATTCATGGAGTAATGAATACCGATAATACGCTAGTAAGCGGAGAAACCATTGATTACGGCCCCTGCGCCATGATGAATAGCTTTGACTTTGATACCGTATTTAGCTCTATCGATAAACAAGGTCGTTATGCCTTTGGTAACCAGCCTAATATAGCTAATTGGAACTGTGCACGCTTAGCTGAGAGCTTAATACCGCTTATTAGTGATGATGACGAGCAAGCTGTTTCGTTAATGACGCCATACATTAATAGCTTTGCTGAGCAGTTTAATGCTGAGTTTACGGCTATGTGGGGGAAAAAACTGGGCTTGAGTGCAAAAAATGCAAGCGAAAGTGAGTTAATTGCAGAGTTATTAACGCTATTAAAAGATAACCAGCTCGACTACACCAATACCTTTGATGCGCTTACTGAATCCTTAAAGGGAGAAGCAGTAGTACCCGAGTCGCTAATCGAATGGAGAGCTAAGTGGATAAACTTAACTGACAATAATAGTTATGAAGTAATGAGAGCGGCAAATCCTCGTGTGATCCCTCGTAACCACATGATTGAAAAAATAATTTCAGAGTATAATACTGCAGGGTCTAGTGAGTTACTAAAGCGCTTTATGAAAATAGTGGGAAATCCGTATTCTGATGATGAAAAGCTATCAGAGTTTCAGGCTGCACCGATAGATGATAATGATTACCAGACTTTTTGTGGTACTTAATTATTATTATTTAATGTAACTACATGATTCAAAAGAGTCATTTTTAACCAAATATGAGCATATATGTTTGGGAATGTAAACTCTGGTGGTATTATGCGCCGAATTAAAGTGAGGCAATATTTCTGTGCATATACTAAGTGTATTTTATTTAATTGCCCTTACATTCTTTGTTCAATACTAATCTACAAAAACTACTATACTTATTTTTCAATAAAGTTTTAATTTCGCCTATAGTAAGTGGTTGTGTGTTGTTACAGGGGGTTGAAAAAAGTTATAAACTTTATTTTTCGTTAAGTCTTGATTAACAAAGGCTCAGTTAGTCTATATAAAACTGATTGAGCTAGTATTGATTAGCTACAATTTTAAATTGTTCAAATGGGAAGAAAACAATGAAATTAAAATCACTTACAATCGCAATCGCGTTAGCTGCAACTAGCGCATCTTCATTCGCTGCTGATAAAGAGCCTGGTTTCTACATTGGCGCTTTTGGCGACTACTACGACGCATCTTGGAGAAACATACGTGGGCAAAATGGCCTTGACGTAAACGAGTCAACTGGTTGGGGTGTAGAAGCTGGTTACCGTTTCAGTGATTACTGGAGCGCACGTCTTGAGTTTGCAGATATGGACTTTAATGCTTTTGATAAAGTAAATGGCAACCGCGATAATGTTGATGGCGAACGTTACGGTATTGATGCTCTTTACCACATTGATGGCGGTCCTTTCTATGGCCTTTTCGGTATTAAAGAAATGGACATAGTAGATGACAATACATTCCTAAATGCAGGTGTTGGTTACCAACATTTCATTACAGATGGTTTATTTGTTAATGCTGAAACAGCCGTATATCAAGGTCTTGATAAAGGTTATACAGATGTAGGCGCTAAAATTGGTATTAACTACTTATTTGGCCAAAATTCAGCACCAGTTGAGCCAGTAAAACCAGCTCCTGAAGTAGTTGAAGTAGCTGTAGCTCCTACAGATAGCGACAACGACAACATTCCTGATGCAGATGATAAGTGTGCTAACACACCTATGACTGATGCAGTTGATGGCACTGGTTGTACTTTATATGAAGACAAAGAAGTAACTGTAAGCTTATTAGTGACTTTCCCTAACAATGCTTCAGCAGTATCTACTCAGTACTTAAATGATATTGAAAAAGTATCTGCATTCTTAAAAGAGTACCCAGATACAACAGTACTTTTAGAAGGTCATACTTCTTCTGTAGGTAAAGCAACTTACAACAAATGGTTATCTAAAAAACGTGCTGATGCTGTAGCTAAGCAACTTGTTGCTGATGGTATTGCTGAAGACCGTATTACTACAGTTGGTTTAGGTGAAGAGCGTCTTAAAAATGATGCAAACACTAAAGCTGCAAACGCAGAAAACCGTCGTGTAGAAGCGCATATCAAAACTATCAAAAACGTTAAAGTTTTACGTTAATTAAATAGTTTGTAATAAAAACCCAGCCAAGTGCTGGGTTTTTTTATGCCTGTAATAAATTAATACTAGTTAATGGTAATGATTCTTACTTAACAAGTATTCATGGAAATAGTTTTTACCACCACCACTATTCATAGTATTTATAATCGGTATAATCAGTTGCGTAACTGGATGGATTTTCATCTATCCATAAAAGCTTTATAATTACGCGTTAGAATACTATAAGTATTGGGTAACTTATTTGCGCCCAAAGCGCTACCGGATACTTTCACGTCACCAAGAGGGCAATATTGTGCTACAAGAATATCGTAAACACGTAGAAGAACGTGCCGCGTTAGGTATCGTACCAGCGCCATTAGATGCTCAGCAAACTGCTGATCTTATTGAATTAATAAAAAACCCACCTGCAGGTGAAGAAGAATTCATTTTAGATTTGTTCATTCAGCGTATACCAGCTGGTGTTGATGATGCTGCTTATATTAAAGCGGGATTTTTAGCAGCTGTAGCTAAAGGTGAAGCTAATTCTCCACTTGTTTCTAAAGAAAAAGCGGCAGAATTATTAGGTACAATGCTGGGCGGTTACAATATCGCACCAATGATTGACCTACTTGATGACGAAACACTTGCACCAATCGTAGTTAAAGGCCTTTCAAATACATTACTTATGTTTGATGCGTTTTACGATGTTGAAGAAAAAGCAAAAGCGGGTAATACATTCGCTAAGCAAATTATTGAGTCTTGGGCAAATGCAGAATGGTTTACTAATAAGCCAGCTGTTGCTGAAAAGATCTCAGTTACTGTATTTAAAGTAACTGGCGAGACAAATACTGATGACTTATCACCAGCTCCAGATGCATGGTCTCGTCCAGATATCCCACTTCATGCTTTAGCAATGCTAAAAATTGAACGTGATGGAATTACACCAGACAAGCCAGGCGAAGTAGGTCCAATCTCTCAGCTTGAAGAATTAAAAACTAAAGGCTTACCACTTGCATATGTAGGTGATGTTGTTGGTACTGGTTCTTCTCGTAAGTCTGCAACTAACTCTGTACTTTGGTTCATGGGCGATGATATCCCATTCGTACCAAACAAGCGTGTTGGCGGTGTATGTTTAGGTAATAAAATTGCTCCAATCTTCTTCAATACAATGGAAGATTCAGGCGCATTACCAATTGAATTAAATGTTGATGAGCTTAACATGGGTGAGCAAATCGATATTTACCCGTACGAAGGTGTTGTTAAGAGCCACGGTACTGACAAAGTAATCTCAACTTTTGAACTTAAATCTGATGTAATTTTAGATGAAGTTCGTGCTGGTGGTCGTATACCACTTATCATTGGTCGTGGTTTAACTGATAAAGCACGTACATCACTTGGCCTAGGTCCAACTGATGTATTTAAAGTACCAACAGTGACAGAAGTTTCTGAAAAAGGCTTCACACTAGCGCAAAAAATGGTTGGTAAAGCGTGTAACGTTCCTGGTATTCGCCCAGGCCAATACTGTGAACCTAAAATGACAACTGTTGGCTCGCAAGATACAACAGGTCCTATGACACGTGACGAACTTAAAGACTTAGCATGTTTAGGTTTTTCTGCAGATTTAACAATGCAGTCTTTCTGTCATACGTCGGCTTACCCTAAACCAATCGATGTAAACACTCACCATACGCTTCCTGATTTCATCATGAACCGTGGCGGTGTGTCACTTCGCCCAGGTGATGGTGTAATTCACTCATGGTTAAACCGTATGTTATTACCTGATACTGTAGGTACTGGTGGTGATTCACATACACGTTTCCCATTAGGTATTTCATTCCCTGCAGGTTCGGGTGCAGTAGCATTCGCAGCAGCTACAGGTGTTATGCCTCTTGATATGCCTGAGTCAATTTTGGTTCGCTTTAAAGGTGAAATGCAACCAGGTATCACTTTACGTGACCTTGTACATGCAATCCCTTACTTCGGTATTAAAGAAGGTTTATTAACAGTTGAGAAAAAAGGTAAAATTAACGAATTCTCTGGTCGTGTACTAGAAATTGAAGGCGTTGAACACCTAACTGTTGAGCAAGCGTTCGAATTATCAGATGCATCTGCAGAGCGCTCTGCAGCAGGTTGTGCGGTTAAACTTTCTAAAGAGTCTATCGCAGAATACCTAGAATCAAACATTGTTATGCTTAAATGGATGATCTCTGAAGGTTACGGCGATGTACGTACTATTGAGCGTCGTATTACTGCAATGCAAGATTGGTTAGCTAACCCAGAACTAATGGAAGCTGATGCTGATGCAGAGTACAAACATGTACTTGAAATCGATTTAGCAGATATTAAAGAGCCAATCCTTTGTGCTCCAAATGACCCTGATGATGCACGTTTATTATCTGATGTTACTGGCGAGAAAATCGACGAAGTATTCATCGGTTCTTGTATGACTAACATCGGTCACTTCCGCGCAGCAGGTAAGTTACTAGATGGCTTTAAAGGTCGTATCCCAACTCAGCTTTGGGTTGCTCCGCCAACTAAGATGGATAAAGATCAGCTTACAGACGAAGGTTACTACGGTATCTTTGGTCGTATTGGTGCACGTATCGAAACACCAGGTTGTTCACTATGTATGGGTAATCAAGCACGCGTTGCAGACAAAGCAACAGTTGTGTCTACCTCTACACGTAACTTCCCTAACCGTTTAGGTAATGGCGCGAACGTATTCTTAGCTTCAGCAGAACTTGCTGCAGTAGCGGCTATTTTAGGTAAACTACCTACTCCAGCTGAGTACCAAGAATACGCAGCGAAGATTAATGCAACGGCTGCAGATACTTACCGTTACTTAAACTTCCACCGTATGCCTGCTTACACTAAAAAAGCAGACAACGTGATTATTCAACAAGCTGTATAATTTTTAGAGTTTGTTTAAAAACCCGCTTCGGCGGGTTTTTTATTGGCTAAAATAAATATTAGATAGTTCATGCTCCTTTTTTTGTATTATTGTATTAACTCTAGTCTTAAATTGCTTTTAAAGTAATTAATCGCGCAAAAATTCCTATCAAAATGCATTAAAATCCTTATCAATATTCTCATTATTTTAGGCGAGATTTTATGACAGCATTAAACAACCAGAATTTATTGCAACTACGTTTTGTTAACCAAGCAAATATTGATTTGGTTAAGCCTTCTTTTGATAACCTTCCAGCAAATCTATATGCAGATGGTGCCTTTCGTAAACGTCGCTATTCAGTAGTTAAAATGCAAAATGGTGAAATAAAGCTACAGCAAGCCAAAGCATTTGTTCAAGACGATTCAATTAATACTTTTCAAGGTAATGTAGAGCGTACATACGAAAACCTAGAGCCAAGTTTACTTGAGTCAGAGGGCATGAAAAGCATTGTAAATGAGTTTCGCCAACTAACCGGTATTGATGAAGAACGTAATATTGAAATTCATCAGTTCCGCATGCTTGCCATTGATAGCGATACACCTGCAGCGCCAGAGGGCGTGCATCAAGATGGTTTTGACCATGTATGTATATGCGGTGTTTCTCACGAGAACTTAGAAGGTGGCGAACTACTTGTATACGAAAACAAGCAAGCTGAGCCTTGTTTTAAAATGGAAATAAAAGACGGCATGTTTGCATTAATAAACGACCGTCAAGTGTGGCATAACGCAACACCTATGAACAAAATTGATGCTAGCAAACCAGGTTACCTGGATTGTTTTGTATTAACGTCTTAAGGAATAAGCATGAACATAACGCAAT
Source organism: Pseudoalteromonas sp. FUC4 (assembly GCF_008370255.1). Lineage (GTDB taxonomy): Bacteria > Pseudomonadota > Gammaproteobacteria > Enterobacterales > Alteromonadaceae > Pseudoalteromonas. Next base: position 161,506 of record NZ_SEUI01000006.1, read on the forward strand.
TACGTGAGCAGTTTCCAGCATTAATGCAAAGTGTTGATGGTAAATCGCCAATATTTTTAGACGGACCTGGTGGCTCGCAGGTACCAACATCGGTGCTTAATGCGATGACAGCTTATTTAGGTCATTATAATTCGAACTTAGGTGGCGCGTTTTTTTCAAGTGATAAAACGGTTGAGTTGATGGCTAATGCGCGCCAAGCCGCCGCTGATTTACTTAATGCACCTAGCTCACAACAAATTGTGTTTGGTCCGAATATGACCAGCCTAACGTTTAGTTTTAGCCGTGCTATTTCTCGTGACTGGCAGGCTGGCGATGAAATAATTGTAACTAATGCCGATCACTTCTCAAACGTATCGTCGTGGCAACAAGCTGCAGAAGATAAAGGCGTTAAAGTTAATACGGCTTTAATTAATGAAGCTGATTGCAGCTTAGATATGGTGCAGTTTGAAAGCTTATTAAACAGCAACACTAAGCTTGTTGCGGTAACTTACGCTTCAAATACCACAGGTTCAATTAACGATATTAAACGTATTGTAGAGCTTGCTCACGCTGTAGGTGCACTTGTTTATGTTGATGCCGTACACTATACACCGCATGAACTTGTTGACGTGCAAGCACTTGATTGCGACTTCTTAGCCTGCTCTGCGTATAAGTTTTTTGGCCCGCATTTAGGTATGGTTTACGGTAAAAAAGAACATTTAGACGGGTTTACGCCTTACAAGGTTGAGCCAGCTAAAGACGTAGCACCAGGTCGCTGGGAAACCGGCACACAAAGCTTTGAAGCAATGGCTGGTTTTATCGCGGCTGTAGATTACATTGCGGCGATTAGCGAACTTGACGATAGCCATTCACGCCGCGAAAAGCTAAGTGTTGCTTTTGCTAAAACTAAACAACACGAAATGGCGCTTAGTGAGCACTTTTTAACGCGCTTGGTAAACTACCCACGCATTAAATTATTTGGTATTGATGACTTTGATCGCTTAAATGAGCGTACACCTACTTTTGCTTTAATTTTTGAAGGACTTGAGCCGCGCGCTGTTTCAGAATTTTTAGGTAAGCAGCATATTTGCGTGTGGGATGGTAATTTTTACGCGCAAGGTTTGTGCAAGCAATTAGATGTGCTTGATAAAGGCGGTGTAGTGCGCATTGGTTGCATGCACTACAACACCATTGAAGAGCTAGATCAGTTGTTTAATTTATTTGATGAACTGCTAGGTTAATCATATCGTTTTGGTGCGCTAACTCTTTGGCGCACCATATATTTGTTCTGCGCGATTAAACAGCACCCACGACGTTAAAATATACTTATCGTTTGATACTGGCTTATTACCTCTGTGAGTATGTGTAAAGTAGCCTGGGGCTATTACCATAGTGCCTTTTTTAGGTGCGATTTTACGGTTTTGATAGTAAAACTCTGTTTCACCACCTTCTTCTACATCGTTTAAATAAAACATAAATAGCAACACGCGATGCAACGCTTCATTATGTTGTAGCTGCGGATAAACCTCACTGTGCCAGTAAGGGTAGCCACCTTTATTTACCTCGTATTTTTGAGCTTGAATATTACCAAGTCTGAAAATTTGCTGCACAAGCATAGGTAATTGTGGTCTGCCTACTTCATCGAAGTTTTCGTGAGTTAAATCGACAATGTCTCCTGTTTTTGGGTGATAAACTTTTAAGCCAAACGCCCCAATCATCATAAAAATATGCTCTTCAACATACTTAAAAACATGCTGTGCAGTCGTTTGTTGTATATGTTTTAATTGTTGTGCATATTCGGGGTGATTATTTAAGTGTAGGTCGTGGCTGTCTTTTTTCTTTAAGTCGACACCGCCCGATGTTACCCCTTGTCTTACATGCGGGCTTTGCGCGAATGTGGAAATAAATTCATCGCAAAACTCATCGCTCAATGCGTTATCAATAACGCGTATAAAGTCCGTCATGGTTTACCTTTATATAATTATTATTGGATTTTTATGTTTATTGAAAAAGTGATGCCGCGCTTTAGCGAAACAGATGCACTCGGACACATCAACAATACCGTACTCCCTGTATGGTTTGAAGTCGCGCGTGGACCTATTTTTAAGTTTTTTACACCAGACTTAAATCCACATGATTGGAAATTGATTATCGCCAAAGTAGAAGTGTCGTTTGTAGGTGAATTATTTTATGGCCACGAAGTGACAGTTAAAACCTCTGTAGAGCATATAGGCACTAGCTCTTTTACACTTCGACAAGAAGCATGGCAACACGATAAATGCTGCGCAATAGGCAAAGCTGTGATGGTGAGGTACGATTTTATTGCTAAATCAAAGCAAGCGCTTAGCATTGACGAAAAAACGGCGCTTAACGAGCATATTTACCAAAGCAATTAACCTTACGAGGCTTATATTTTACATAAGCCTATACTGAGCTGGATTAGTGTAAATAAATAATGGCAGCTGTAAATTTTTGTCGTGATTTTTTAACGCATTTAGATTGAGTTACAGGCTTCAATTATATACTATTTATATTATATATTGTTGCGCCGTTATAACAGGAAATGTTAATTCGGTAATTTGATTGGAGAATGCGTGTGACATCTATTGGCAATAACCAACCTTTACAAGTTATTCAGCTCAGTGATGGTCAAAATTTAACAGCTGAAATTTTGCCATTTGGCGCAATAATAAAAAGCATTAAATTTAAAAAACAAGAAATGACCCTTAGCGTCGACGACCCGCAATACTATCTTGAAAACCCATTTTACTTAGGCGCAACTGTCGGTAGATACGCTAACCGCATTGCTGGTGGATGTTTTAGTCTATCGGGTACTGAATATCAGTTAGATACTAATAACGGTCCTAATAGCCTGCACGGCGGCGTTAAAGGCTTTAATAAAGTTCTTTGGCAAGTAAGTAAACAAACTGAAAGTGAAGTTGAGCTTTATTATTGCTCGCCCGACGGCGAACAAGGTTTCCCTGGGGAGTTGCAGGTTTGGCAAATGATTAGCGCTAAAAACGGCGAGCTTACTCTGCACTTTAAAGCGATAACTAATAAAGAAACGCTCGTTAACTTTACTAACCATTGCTACTTTAATCTTGATAGCAGTGAATCAATTAATGAGCATCTTGTTCAAATTAATACCGATCGTTATCTTCCTATTGATACAACTAGTATTCCACTTAATGAAGCCGCTTTAGCTACAGGCACCTGCTTTGACTTTACCAAGCCAGCTCAAGTTGGTAAGGCATTAAGCGCTGTTCACCCTCAACTAGAAGCTGGAAATGGCTTTGATCACTGCTATATTTTTAATGATGACAGCAGTTTAAAGACGATGGCTACATTAACTTCGCCACACACGAAGGTTAATTTAACGCTTAAGAGCACTCAGCCTGGTATGCAGTTATACACCGCTAACTTTGTAGGTGCGCCTTTTAAAGCACGGCAAGCTTTGTGTTTTGAAGCGCAAAATTGGCCAGATGCGCCAAACCGGACAAATTTTCCAAAAGCTAATTTACTGCCGGGAGAGGATTACGAACAGGTTATTATTTACTCTTTTTCTGAGTGAATACAGTATTCTAATGTTAATTTAAAGAAAATTAAAAGCAAAAATATAGTGATTAAATGCTATCCATAATTCAGGAAAAGGTTGCACTTTTTGCTGGTTTAAAGTATTTATAATATAAATAGTATTTGAAACTATATGCACTACCACAACGACACAACGACTACACACAATCAGGAGTTTTTAAAAAATGATAATTAACAATAAGTTATCGTTCAACAAGAAAACCGCGCTCAGTATTGCTATCACAGGTATATTGGCAAGCGGAAGCGTTGCAGCTCAAGGCGCTGAAGGCAATACGCCTACAGTAGTAAATGAAGATGTTGAAGTTATCGCAGTAACGGGTATCCGCAGCAGCTTACGTTCATCAATGTTAGATAAAAAAGCATCTAATGTTGTTACAGACGGGATTAAAGCAGAAGATCTTGGTAAATTTCCTGATTTAAACGTAGCAGAGTCTCTGCAACGTATTACAGGTGTAGCAATTGACCGTAGTGGTGGTGAAGGCCAAGCGGTAACTATTCGTGGTTTTGGTCCACAATTTAATACTGTACTTGTTAATGGTCGTCAAATTGCGACAGACAGTGCAGGTCGTGAATTTAATTTTGATGTATTAGCGGCAGATCAAATCACCGGTGCTGATATTTATAAAAGTAATACAGCAACGCTTCAAGAAGGCGGCATTGGTGGTACGGTTAACGTAACTACAGCACGTCCTTTTGATTTTGGCGGGTTACATGTTTTAGGCTCTGTTAAAGGCATGTACGAAAGCTTATCTGAAGAAGTATCTCCATCAGCATCATTTTTAATTAGTAATACGTTTAACGATGACAAGCTAGGTGTGCTTTTTGCCATCACTAATCAGCAACGAAAGCTTCAAAATAACCAAATTTTAACGGCAGGTTGGCGCGGCGGCCAAACAATTTCTAACCCTACTGATGGTGTACTGTTTGAAAATGCATACATTCCACGTAACTGGGATCAAGTAGTTGATGAGCAAGATCGTGAACGTACAAACGCAAGTTTAGTGCTTCAATATGCACCATCTGACGATGTTACAATTACTGTTGATGGAATGATTTCAAAATTTGAAGTTGATTCGTCAGTGCGTGATTTAGCATCTTGGTTTGAACCAGACCGTGTAGGCAGTGCAACAATTGATGCTGAAACAGGTACGCTTTTAACTTTCTCTCAAGATGTAGGCCTAGGCGCACCAAGTGGCGACCCTGCAAGTGACTTTGTATCGCATACACGTAACTCACGTGATGTAACTAACAAAGCATTTGGTATCAATGTTGATTGGCAAGTAAACGAGTCATTAAAAGCAAAATTTGATGTATCTCGCTCAACAGCTGAAAACGACCGTGCAGGTAATGATCGCTTTAACGTTGTAGGTATGATTAACAGCTACAGCTTTGACGGTACTGGCAGTATTCCTACCGTACAGCATGATGGCTTTGAAAATGGGTCATTGCCAGATCCAAGCCTAGCGCGTCTTCACTACAATGAAATTGGTAACCAATTTACAGATGAAGATGAAATCACTGAAGTAAAAGCCGACTTTGAATACGTACCAGATAAAGGCCCAGTAGAGCGTATTAACTTTGGTGCTTATCGCCAAGAGCGTGAAAAATCTAGCTTCCAAATTTTTGGTAGCCAATGTCAATTTTGTGGTTACGGTACACAAGCACCGCTTGATGAAATTGATTTTGAAGCGTACACAGCAAGTAACTACTTCCCTGGTTTAATCGATACATTTTATAGCTACGATGGCGATAAAATGCTTGATTACTTAGCGGATCAAGGTTTCCCAGTAGAGCCAACACTACAAAATAACCGTTACACAATTAACGAAGACATCACTAGCTTATACATGGACTTTACGCTTGGTTTTGACCTAGCAGATATGCCAGTAACCGTTAATATGGGTGCTCGTTATTCTGAAACTGATATTGAAGTTGCTGCAATACAAAGCTTTATTAGCGATGTAGTTCCAACGTCAGATGCGACATTGTTTGCTAATGTATTTGGCCCTGCGACTAATATTGAACAAGGTACTAGCTACTCAAACTTACTACCGTCTTTCAACGTTAAGCTTGAGCTACAAGATAATATGATTTTACGTTTTGCCGCGTACGATAGTATTACTCGTCCAACGATGTCTCAGTTATCTCCAGCAACAAACTTTAACGAGCCACGTCGTCAAAACTTAACAGCAAGTGGTGGTAACCCAGCGCTAAAACCATTCCAATCAGAAAACTGGGATATCTCTTACGAGTGGTACTACAACGATGCTAACTTATTTAGCTTTGCTGTATTTAGTAAAGAAGTTGACGACTTTATTGTTACGTTAACAGGTGCTGAAACATACGATATGACAGACCGTTCAGGTCCTGACTTTGCGTGTACTACATGTACAGACCAAACAGATGACGAACTTATTGGTAGCTCAGAAGTTTACACTGTAAGCCGTCCTCAAAATGGTGAGTCTGCAACTGTAACCGGCTTCGAAGTGGGTGTTACTCACATGTTTGAAAATGGTTTTGGTTTTATCGCTAATGCGACTGTTGTGAATAGCGACATTAGTGTAGGTGATGACACTACTCAAACATTTGCACTTGAAGGTTTAGGCGATTCACAAAACTTAGTATTGTTTTATGAGCAAGAAAACTGGCAAGCACGTGTTGCATTTAACAACCGTGAAGGCTTTTTACGTTTAGTTGATAACGGCTTTAATGGTGAACCAGTGAACGTAGAAACTTACGGTCAGTGGGATATTAGTGCAAGCTACGATATTAACGAAAACTTCACTGTTTTTGCTGAAGGCATCAATATCACTGAAGAAGAGTTAGTACAAACAGGTCGTTTTGCTAACCAAATTTATTCAGTGGAAGATAATGGCTCACGTTACGCATTTGGTATTCGCGGATCGTTTTAATTAATGTTTGAGGCGAACTTCTCGCCTCTCGTTTCATTGCAGCACTATGGTGCTAATACCAATTAGGTTAATTTAACAGTAATGTATATTAGTTAACCTAATTGGCTAAAATGGAAGCACATTAAATCCAAATGCCCTACCGGGCATTTGTTGTATAAAACGTTATCAAAAAATACTCAAAGAGTAGTCCATTATGAATAAAGCAATAAAAACAGTAGCGGTAGTTGGCGGTGGTACAGCAGGATGGCTGAGCGCTGCAATTATAGCTTCGTATCACCAAGGTAAAAATGGTGACGGCTTAAAAGTGATGTTGGTTGAATCGTCAGATATTCCAACAATTGGTGTAGGTGAAGGTACCTGGCCCACCATGAAAAACACACTTCAGCAAATAGGCTTGCGTGAAGTTGATGTATTTAAAGGCTGTAATGCTACCTTTAAGCAAGGTGGTAAATTTGTAAATTGGACGCACGGCCACAACGATTTTTACTACCATCCATTTACTGTACCGCTAGGCTATGGCCGCATAGATTTAGCCCCTTATTTAGATAATGTTGAAGACTTTGCACAGCAAACTAATTTTCAACATGATATTTGCGAAGCAAGCTTAGCCCCAAGAGGTATAGCGCAAGGTGAATATCAAGGTAATTGTAATTACGCTTATCACTTAGATGCCGGCGCTTTTGCAGAAATGCTTAAACAGCATTGTAAAAGTAAGCTTGGAGTAGAGCATATTATTGGTACTGTTGATCAGGTAAAACTTGATGACGATGGTGCAATAAATGAGCTTACTCTAAAAGATCAAACCCGCACTATAAACGCCGATTTATTTATAGACTGTACTGGTTTTTCATCATTGTTATTAGGCCAAGCGCTCAACGTACCATTTAAAAAAATGGACCACGTACTATTTAACGACAGCGCACTGGCGATGCAAGTCCCTTACGATGAAAACGATGACTCCTTAGCAAGCCATACCATAGCAACAGCGCAAAACGCTGGATGGATATGGGATATAGGCTTAACGCATCGTCGTGGTGTAGGGCATGTTTATTCAAGCAAATTTTTATCAGATAAAGAAGCAGAGCAAAACTTACGTAACTATTTAGGTGATGCTGCAAACGGCTTAACCGCCCGTAAAATTAGCTTTGAGTCGGGCTACCGTGAAAAGTTTTGGCATAAAAACTGTGTGGCTATTGGTATGTCAGCAGGGTTTGTAGAGCCGCTTGAAGCAACCGCTATTATGCTTGTTGAAATTTCAGCACGCTTTGTAGCAGAGCATATGCCAGCAGATACACAAGTAATGCCTATTGTAGCTAAACGCTTTAACGAGCAAATGGACTACCGCTGGCAGCGCATTATCGACTTTTTAAAGCTGCATTACATGCTAACCAAGCGTCCAGAACCTTACTGGCAAGCGCATGTACAGCCCGATACTATTCCACAAACCTTGCAAGAAGACTTACTTCTTTGGGGAAGCCGTGGCCCACTTATTCAAGATTTTCATGGCGCATTAGAGTTATTTCCAGCCGCCAGCTACCAGTACGTTTTATATGGCATGGGCTTTAAACCAGATTTTACTAAACAGGCTTATTTGTATTCACAAGACGCGCAAGCCAAACAAATAATTGAACGTAACAGCCAGCTTACACAGCAGATGTTGCAAACTTTGCCGCCACACCGCGCTTATATTGAGCAGTGGTTAGCGGCTAACCCAGTTTAAGGATGTGTAACTATGGCTATTAGTGAACTATCTAATACTCAGCACCAAGCATTAAAAGTTAAACATAATGCAGGTGTTGAATACGCAAAAACGCAGCACTTAGTTAATCTAAGAGCTAACGAAGTGGCAAAAGCCGCGTGCGACTTACCTCTATTTTTAGCGCGAAATACGCAAAACGGCAGTTATACCGTATCGGGTTTAACAAGCTTTAGTGCTGGGCAAAGTTTATTGGTTAATAACGACCAGTGGCAGGCGCTTTACACACCGGTATGTATACAAACTTACCCTCTTTATTTAATTACCCGTGAAGCAAATAGCAGCGACTACTTTATTGCGATTGATGAGCAAAGCTCAGCCGCAAATACGCAGCAAGGCGAGGCACTATTTGATGCTAAAGGTAACCCAAGCTTATTTTTAAATTCACAGCAAAAACTACTTGAGAGCGATTTAAAAAATGATTATCAAACGTATCAATTTACTCAAGAAGTAGCGCGTTTAGGGCTTATTAAAAACATAGATATTGTATTGCAGTTTGAACAAGGCGAAACCCAAACTATTCAAGGTTTGAGCACCGTTGATGAAGACAAACTGCAAACTTTAGATAGCGATACCGTTGCAAACTTACACAAGCAAGGTTACCTAAGTGTGCTTAACAGTATGCTTATTTCACTGTTTCAGTTAAATGCATTGGTAAAGCTGCACAACCAACGTCCCGAACTTATGCCTTTAAAGCAAATTAAGTTAGAACTAAGTCGAGATGCGCACGCGCTGTAGTGTGCACTTTTTTATTACACAGACATTGCGCGTAACGCGCAGGAGACACACACATGTCAGACAACATTTTACAGCTGGTGGTTTTTGTTTTTGTCACCGCTTTAATCGGTGGCCTTACTTATTGGAAATGCCGAGGCCAAAATCGTAATAACGGACAAAGCCAAACCAAAGAGTATTTTTTAGCGGGCGGTGGCCTTACTTGGATGTTTGTTGCAGGTTCAATCACATTAACTAATTTAAGTACTGATCAGCTTGTAGGTATGAATGGCAACCAAATGGCTTTGCTTGTTTGGTGGGAGCTTGCAGCAATTATAGGTTTGATTATTTTAGCCAAAGTGTTTATTCCTGTTTATTACAAATACAATTGTACTACCACCACAGAGCTTTTAGAAAAGCGCTATAACAACAAACATATTCGCGCTGTTATTGGGGGATTATTCTTTTTAGGTAATGCACTTATTTACATGCCAGCGGTAATTTACTCAGGTGCACTGTTTATGCAAACCATGTTTAAGGTTGATATTCCGCTAATGTATATTGCCACCGCATTTGCCATTGTAGGTGCTATTTATGCGTTTTTTGGTGGTCTACGTGCAGTTGCAGTGTCTGATACTTACAACGGCTTACTGGTACTGGGTATGGCTGTTTTAGTGGTGTTTTTAGCACTAAATGCCATTGACTATGACTTCTCGGGTATTCCAGAGGAGCGCTTAACACTCATCGGCGATGCTGATTCACCTATTCCATGGCCGACACTTTTAACCGGTATGATCTTTATTCAAATGTATTACTGGGGTACTAACCAAACAATTACGCAACGAGCAATGGCTGCTCCTAATGTTAAAGAAGCGCAAAAAGGTATATTTGCAGCTGCGGGTATTCGTTTTTTAATCGTTCCTGCAATTGTGGTATTACCGGGTATTATTTCGTTTAAACTTTATGGCGATATTGGCGACGCTGCTTATGGTCGAATTGTGGGTGATGTAATGCCAGCATGGTTAACCGGTGTGTTCGCTGCGGCAATGGCCGCGGCAGTGCTGTCTACTTACAACAGCTTATTAAATTCAGCTACAGCACTATACGTGTGTGACATTCACGAAGCTTACTTCAATAAAGAGCCAAGTGTGGTAAAGCTAAGTGGTTACGTAACATTGCTACTAACAAGCTTAACATTGGTACTTGTACCAATTTACCAGCAAGCAGACAGTATTATTAACTTGCTACAGCAATTAAATGGCTTATTAAGTATGCCTATATTCTCAATTTTTGTAGTGGGCTTATTATTTAAAAATGTTGATGCACGTGCAGGTATTGCAGCAGTAATTTTAGGTGTTGTAATGTACGGCATGCTTACGTTTGCAAACTCACCACTACATACTGACATTCATTACATTCACTTAATGCCAATTACACTGATTGTATGTGTAGCCTTTGCGCTAACTGTAAATAAAGTAGTGTTTGGTTTAAGCGCGGAATGGGCAGGTAAAACACCGGCACTTGATGACGCAGGACAAGCACAAGTACAAAAATAGATTGTAAATAGTTTAAGCTGACAAAATCGGTCATGGGGCAACTCTGGCCGATTTTTTTATATACATTAGAAGCAATAACAGAGCTTTAAAGTAAAGGTTAGTTTAATACCTTTTATTGCAGTGGTACTTCCAGTGAGTTTATCTGACTATTTGCGATGTAAAGACTATCAAAACCCAATTTGTATGATATATACTATTATTATTGAGAGTCACCATCTGATTGATAGATTGTGGCTCAAGCAAAGAGATGCATTTAGTAAATAGTGTAGCTTACTAATTTTCGTTATATTTATAACTCACACAATGAACAAGAGGATAGGAAAATCATGGCCGACACTAAATCATTTTATCGATTAGACAGTGTAAACAGCACCGTTATTTTCGACTGCCAGAGCAAAACACCGGCATTACTGTACTTTGGTAAACGCCTATCTGAGCAAACAACTGAAACAATGCTTACTCAGCTAGCAACTCGTCAAGAAGTAAAATGTGCCGTGGTTGAAGAAGCGCCTATTTCTCTATCTCCTTTATTAGGCGAAGGCTTTACTGGCGCGCCAGGCCTTGAGCTTGTAAACGACTCAATCGCATGGTCAGTTGGGCCAGAGCTTCAAGAAGTGCGTCAGCCTTCAGCCGCAACACTTGAATTTGTAAGCGTAGATAAGCTTCGTGGTATTGAAGTAGTACACAGCATCACGCTTGATAAAAATACTGACGTATTGAGCGCATATACTGTATTAACTAATTTAGGTGATTCGCCATTAAGTGTTAATTTTTGCGCAGCGCCAACATTTCAATTGCCAGATAGCGTAAGCAAAATAGTGAGCTTTGAAGGTCGTTGGTCAAACGAATTCCAACGTCAATCGGTTGATTTAGTGCTTGGCAGCTTTGTACGTGAAAACCGTAAAGGCAAAACATCACACGATGTGTTTCCTGGTTTATTAGTGCATAACGAAAATGCAGGCGAGCAACACGGTGAATGTTACGGCTTTCATTTAGGTTGGAGTGGTAACAATAAACTACGTGCAGAGCTTTTAGCTGAAGGGCGCCGTTATGTACAAATGGGCGAGCTATTACTTCCTGGTGAGCTTACGCTTGCTAAAGGTCAAACGTATCAAAGCCCGAGCATTTATGGCTCGTTTTCGAGTGAAGGTTTTAGTGCGCTTTCTCGTAATTTTCATCGTTTTGTTAAAGCTAATTTACTTAGCCAAGCACAGTGTGAAAAAACACGCCCTGTGCATTACAACACATGGGAAGGCATTTACTTTGATCACGACGTAGATACGCTTAAGCAACTAGCCGACAAAGTAGCGCCGTTAGGTATTGAGCGTTTTGTACTTGATGATGGCTGGTTTAAAGGCCGCCGTGGCGACAATGCTGGCTTAGGTGATTGGACAGTAGATTACAAAATTTACCCCGATGGCTTATCGCCAGTTATAGATCATGTTAATAGCTTAGGTATGGAGTTTGGTATTTGGTTTGAACCAGAAATGGTAAACCCAGATAGCGATTTATACCGCGCGCATCCTGATTGGGTTTTAGGCTCTCAAAACAACGAACAGTTAAGCTTTAGAAATCAGCTCGTACTTGATTTAACGCGCTCTGAGGTGGTTGAGTACCTATACAAAGCGATTGACGATATTTTAGTTGAATACCCAACTATTAAGTACATTAAATGGGATATGAACCGCGATATTAACCATGCGGGTAATTTTGATGGTAAGCCAGCAGTGCACCAACAAACATTGGCACTGTATCGTTTAATTGACCGTATTAAAGCGGCGCACCCAGGGCTTGAAATAGAAAGCTGTTCATCAGGTGGTGCACGTGTAGATTACGGCGTGCTTGCTCACACAGACCGTGTATGGACGTCAGATTCAAACGATGCGCTTGATCGCCTTGAAATACAGCGTGGATGTTCGTTCTTTTTCCCATCGTCGGTAATGGGTGCACACGTAGGCCCACGCGATTGTCATATCACAGGGCGTAATGTAAGTATTGAAATGCGTGCTGCGGTATCAATGTTTGGCCACATGGGTATCGAAATGGACCCACGAGAGCTGACCGATCACGAATACAATGCACTTAAAGCGGCAATAGCACTTCATAAAGAGCATCGTGAATTTATTCATGCTGCCGATTTATACCGCCTAGATAGCGACGATTTATCAATTAACTTTGGTTTAATCGATGAGCAAAAAACAAAAGCGTTATTTGCCTATAACAGCGTTCGCGAAACACCGCGTACAGCGCCTAATAAGCTTCGTTTTGTTGGTCTAGATGCCGATGCGCAGTACACACTTAATTTAGTGTGGCCGGTAAATTTTGAAGAGTATCGTCCATCTTCTATTGCTGCGATAAGTGGTCAAACATTTACAGGTGAAGCGCTAATGCAGTTTGGTTTACAAATGCCAATATCATTCCCGCAAACATCGCTTATATTTGAGCTTAACAAAGCTTAAATTTAACTAAGAGCAGTAAAGGGCGCTAATCGCTTTTATGCTGCTCTATTTAGATATCATCAGTCAGCTCTATATTGTTTAGAGCTGGCTTTTTTATATCCTTAGTAAGCTAATTTAGTAAATTAACTTAGCAAACTCAAAAGTATCGAAAATAGAGTGATTACGCTTGCGCGTAATTTTGCTTGTTACCCAACCAACGTTGAACTAGCGGGTCAACAACCTCTGGATGTTGCTTAAGCATTTGCTGTGCAATTGGCCTTACTTGATTAAGTATGTGTTTATCGCGGGTAAGATCGGCAATTTTAAACTCGGCTAACCCTGTTTGTTTTGTACCGAGTACTTCACCAGGGCCACGAATTTCTAAATCGCGCTCTGCTATTACAAAACCATCGTTACTATCGCGTAGTACGCCTAATCGCTTTTGAGCAGTATGAGACAGTGGTGCGTGGTATAAAAGTACGCAATGCGATGCAGTAGCGCCACGGCCAACTCGCCCACGTAATTGGTGTAACTGTGCTAAGCCTAAGCGCTCAGGGTTTTCTATAATGATTAAGCTCGCATTAGGGACGTCTACACCAACTTCAATAACCGTAGTGGCAACTAAAACATGTATATTACCTGCTTTAAACTCGCTCATGATGGCTTGTTTTTCAGCTGATTTCATTCGCCCATGTACTAAGCCTACGTTTAGCTCTGGTAGCGCTTCTTTTAACTGCAGTGCGCTGTCTTCGGCGGCTTGGCATTGCAGTACTTCAGATTCATCAATAAGTGTACACACCCAATAAACTTGGCGGCCTTGCTCGTTACACGCTAATTTAACGCGGGCAATAATATCGTCTCTGCGAGTATCAGGAAGTGCCACTGTTGTGATTGGCGTACGCCCAGGTGGTAGCTCATCAATCACAGAAGTTTCTAAGTCGGCGTAGGCGGTCATAGCAAGTGTACGCGGGATGGGTGTTGCAGTCATAACTAGTTGATGAGGGTAACAATCACCAAACTTACCTTTTTCACGCAGTGATAAACGCTGGTGGACACCAAAGCGGTGTTGTTCGTCAATAACGATAAGCACTAAGTTATTAAACTTAACTTCATCTTGAAATAAAGCGTGAGTACCTACAATCATTTGCGCTTCACCAGAGGCTATTTTTTCAAGTGTTGCTACGCGCTCTTTGCCTTTTGTTTTACCGCCAAGCCAAGCAACTGTTATACCTAGTTGATTAAACCATGTTGTAAAATTAACGCCATGCTGCTCTGATAAAATTTCAGTAGGAGCCATTAAAGCGACTTGAAAGCCCTGCGCAATGGCTGTTAGTGCACTAAGTGCTGCTACTAGAGTTTTACCTGAGCCTACATCGCCTTGTACTAAACGCATCATGGGATACGCGTGTTGCATGTCACCTTTAATTTCAGCAACTACACGGCTTTGCGCATTTGTGGGTGAAAAAGGAAGTTGCTCTAAAAATTGGCTTTCTAATGTGTTTACCGGATTTAATACCACAGCTTTAACTTGTTGCCCTTGCTCTCGTACTTTTAATAAGCTGAGGTTTTGAGCAAGTAACTCTTCAAATACAAGACGTTGCTGAGCAGGGTGAGTACCTTGCTCTAATGCAGTTACATCAACATCATTTGGTGGACGGTGCAGTAATAATAAGGCGTCACTTAGCGGCATATTTGATGGCTGCCACTGTGAAGGCAGTAGTTCTTCTACTGAGTATTTATGCAGTAAATCAATAGCCTGCTCGCTTAAAGCTCTAATCGATAGCTGCTTTAAGCCTTCGGTTGTTGAATAAACGGGTGTTAATGTCGTCGCTACCGGCTGCTCGTTAGAGGTATCGCTGATGCTGTATTCAGGATGACTCATTTCAAAGCCAACACGGCCGCGGCGTACTTCACCAAAACAACGTATTATTTTACCAGCGCTAAATGCGTTTTTTTGTGCAGCGGTAAAATTGAAAAATCGTAGTGTAAGCCTACCAGTACCATCATTGATTTGGCAAACAAGCATGCGTCTTTTTCCAAACGTGATTTGGCTTGTTTCAATTGTTGCTTCAACACTCACATGGCTATGCAGTGACAATTCACTAATCGCGTATAAGCGAGTGCGATCTTCATAGCGAAGTGGCAAGTGAAAAAGCATATCTTGTACAGTTAAAATACCTAGCTTTAACAAACGCTCAGCCATTTTTGGGCCGACCCCTTTGAGCTCTGTAATTGGGTATTGATTTAAGCTAGGTTTAGACAAATTATATCAATCTTATTATTTGTGAATAAGTTAAGTGTACTTACAGAGCTTTAGTCCATCAAGTATGTTTTAAAGCTTGCCAAAATTGCTCGTCAGCGACTATTTCGCCGTTTTCATCAAGTGCAGGATAAGGTAGTTTTTTTTGTTTACACTGCCTTGCGATAATAGGGTGGCAGCCTTCAAAGTAAAGTGGATGTTTAACTTCGGCGCTCAACATATCTCTATTATATAAACCAGCCAGCTCGCGTTGGCGCTGTGCTTCAAACAATATTAGCGCAGCAGCAACCGAAACATTTAGCGATTGCACCATGCCTTGCATTGGAATAATAATATTTTGATCGGCATATTCTAGGGCTTTTTCTGATATCCCCGTTTTTTCTTGTCCAACAATAATAGCCGTTGGCTTGGTGTAATCTACTTCTCTAAAATCAACGGCATCTTCTGATAAGTGAGTCGCTAAGATTTGTATTTCTGGATTGCGTTCACGCATTGCAGTAACAGCATCATCAATATTTCTATGTAAGTGCGTCTCTAGCCAGTTTTTACTACCACCTGAGGTATTATTAGTTAGCCATTTTTGCTTTTCAGGCCATACAGCATGTACGTGATGACAACCAACCGCATCAGCACTTCGTACTATTGCAGATAAGTTATGGTGTTTGTGCACGTCTTCTAAGCACACGGTTAAGTCTGTTTGACGGCGCGAAAGTACGTCTTCGATTCTTTGATAGCGAGTTTGCTGCATGGTTATCCTCTTTTTTCGGCAATTATACGAGATTTTTACAGTTAAGGCATTACCGTACGGCTAATTGGATTTTGTAGAGAAATTAGTGTTTCTGTTGATTGAATGGCTTCTATTGCCTGTATTTTATTAATCAGCACATCTTGTAAGTGATCAATGGACTTTGTCATTACCTTTATAAATATACTGTAGTTACCTGTTGTGTAATAAGCCTCTACCACTTCCTCCAATGCTTCTAGCTTTATAAGTGTTTGTGGGTAGTCACGTGCGTTATTTAAATTAATACCTATAAAGCAACACACATCGTAGCCGAGCTGTTTAGTATTAATCGTTAATTGAGTGCCTGTAATGATTCCTGCTTGCTTCATTTTTTCAATTCTTACGTGAATTGTCCCCGCGCTTACATTAAATCTTTTTGCTAATTCAGCGTACGCAGTACGGGCATTTTCCATTAATGCATGAAGTATCTGTTTATCGAGATTATCGATTAAATAATTTTCCATTCTATTTTTCTCATAAAATTATCGAATATATGATTTTTATACCACTTAATTAATGGTTTTTATATATTAAAGCTATTTTTGTTATGGGATATTGAATTAATTCATCAAATCGTTACATTAACTTCATTAAAGGCGCTCATTAGGGCGCTTTTTATCAATTAAGCAAGTAACAATAACTGGGAATGAGGCCAATTATTATGAGTTCACACTATGTGCAGCAACAGCAGCAAATAAGTAAAGTTAAGCAATTTTTTTCACAGCAACTAGAAATCCAACTTGGGCTGGTTGAGGTTCAAGCCCCTATTTTGGCTAAAGTAGGTGACGGCACGCAAGATAACTTAAGCGGCCATGAAAACGCAGTTGCTGTAAATGTGAAAGCGATTACAGATAGCCGCTACGAAGTGGTGCATTCATTGGCTAAGTGGAAACGTAAAACACTGGCAACTTATGGCTTTGGTGTTGGTGAGGGCATTTACACTCAAATGAAAGCTTTGCGCCCAGATGAAGATTCATTAAGTCCTATTCATTCTGTATATGTTGATCAATGGGATTGGGAAAAAGTAATTAATGAAACCACAGAGCGTTCGCTGGCAACACTAAAGCAAACTGTTCAATCTATTTATAAAGGAATAAAAGAGACTGAAGCTTTTGTAAGTGAGTCTTATGGTTTGACGCCTTTTTTACCGGACGACATTAAGTTTGTGCACAGTGAAGAGCTACGTAAAATGTATCCTGACTTTAGCGCCAAGCAACGCGAAAAAGCCATTGCACAAGAATATGGTGCTGTATTTTTAATTGGTATTGGTGGCGCGCTTGGTGATGGCAAAATCCATGATGTAAGAGCGCCAGATTACGATGACTGGTCTACGCCAACGTGCGATCAATACATGGGTTTAAATGGTGATATTTTAGTATGGAACCCAGTACTTGAAGACGCATTTGAAATATCATCAATGGGTATACGTGTAAGTCCTGAGGTTTTAAAAGCGCAGTTAAGTATAACGGGAGATGAAGACCGCTTAGAGTTTGATTGGCATAAAGCGCTACTACAAAGTAAATTTCCGCAAACAATTGGCGGTGGAATAGGGCAGTCGCGCTTAGCTATGCTCTTGCTACAAAAACAGCATATTGGTCAAGTACAAGTGGGTGTATGGCCGCAGCAAACACATGCTGAGGTAAGCGGTTTACTTTAAGACGTTAATTAATTTGAGTGCTCAATAGAGCACTCAGTTTTTAGCTTGTTTTAAACTCTATTTCAATTTTGTTATTCAAAAGTTTAACGTTGCAAGGAGGGTAATTGCGGATTGTTTTGAGCACTTTATCAAAAATATGAATTTCTACACCTGAATGCAAAACAGAATTTACCGCTAAATTAGCGTCGTTAAGCAAATCATGTAAGTCGTGATCTAAGTCTGAAAGACGTTTTTCTAACTGTTCTGCTTGCTCACAATAATGTTTTTGAGTAGCACCAATTTTAGTAATTAATATTTTCCTCTTTTCTACGTCAGCTACTAAACTTGTTTTCTCTAGCGCGGTTTGAAGTGTATCTAATTGCGAATCTGTTTTAGCTAAATCTTTAAAGCAGTTATCGGTATCTGCTGTTATTTCAGCACCAGAAGCCGCTAAATTAATAATCATTTTAGCACCTGATTCATTCCCTATTTCGCCAGCAATGAGGGTTGTTGCATCAAGTATTTCGCCACCAAATATTTTACCCTTAGGTAAGCCTGATTGACCAACTTGCAGTAAGCGTTTAGCTTTCATTACACAGTGGCTTGTTTGACGATCAATAAAAATATTATTTGCTTCTAGGTAGCAATACTGTGAATGAGAGACATGAATATCACCTCGTGCAATAAGCTTACAAGACAGTGATTGTTCGTCGGGTTTTTGATGGCCGATAATGCCTTGTTTAACAGTGATGTTTCCGCCTGCGGTAAGCTCCCCAGATTCAACAGTGCCAAATATAGTAATATCGCCTTTGGCTGTTACTTTCATACCAGGGTCTATATTGCGCGTAACAATAACACTGCCTTGAAAGTCAATATGGCCGCTTTTTACGTTTACATCTGAAATGGTAAAAATATCGTCGACACGCATACCATTATTAATTTCAACCGGAACACCTGCAATAGTAGAGACTAGTTCAAGCGGATTTAGCTTTGATATTTCGGTGCCTTCGCCTGCGACTAATTGTTTATTTTCTCCGGGTTTTGCGGGCAGTATGTCACCTATTACGGTAAAGCCTTCTTTACCAGGAGTTGCTGGTTGTTGGCGAATAAGCACAGAGCCTGGTTCTACGCTTGCAAGCTTGCCAAAGTCGCGCATATCCACGCTGCCATCTTCTTTGAGCTTGGGGGTTTTTAAGCGGTCTTTTAAAGTCTCTACGGTTGTTATTAGTTTTGTAGCTAAACCGTCGCTTGGAAGTCTGCCTTTAGCTAATACTCCTTTAACTACAGAACCCGCTGTGTTCTCAAATTGCTTTTGCAGTAACAGCTCTAAAAATGCTTGTTTATAGCCACGAACAATTCCTGCTTTAATAAGCTGTTTTTTTGCATCCTCTAGACTTAATAGCTTTCCGCCTTGGGCAAGTGTTAACTCGCCAATAGCCAGCATTTTATCGTCGCTAATAGTTACATTTAAAGTGGCATTGTGTTTTGTTGCTACAACCAAAGTGTGTTGTGTGTTTTCGTTTTTGAAAAAATCATTAATAGCATCATTATTTATTTTACAGTCGCAAAAAGCTGACTTTTCGAGAGCCTCTAAAATAAATGCAGCGCTGGGAGGAATATGTTCTTTTACATCAAGTAAAACATTTCCATTGTTAGCAAGCTTAAACACGAGTTAATCCTTTTTTACTACTTAAGTTAAGTTTGTTTTGTAAAACACAACCACAGATTCACAGATTGCTAGAAATTCACTTATGAGTCAAGAAGTCACAGAGAACGAAGTGCTAAGAGGAAAAGAAAGGCTATAGAGAGGCTCTATAGCCTGTAATACTTAATTGGTAGAAGGAAGTTCCATTATTCCATCTATTTCAACTTGTGCACCTTTTGGCAGTGCACGAACACCTAATGCAGCTCTCGCTGGGTAAGGTTGCTTAAAGTATTGGCTCATCACTTCATTTACAGTAGCAAAGTTAGATAAATCAGTTAGATAAATATTTATTTTCACTAAATCTTGAATTTGCCCGCCTGCTTCTTCACATACCGCAGTGATATTTTTAAATACCTGATGCGTTTGCTCACTAAAGTTTTCTGAAATCATTTCCATCGTTTCTGGCACTAATGGAATTTGACCAGATAAATAAACAGCAGTGCCTACTTTAACTGCTTGGCTGTAAGTGCCAATGGCAGCAGGTGCTTTGTCGGTAGAGATAAATGCTTTATTCATGTGTTTCCTATTTTACTTTTTACGATAGACTTTTTGTACATCAGGCATAACGCGAATGCGGCGCATGATGTTAGCAACGTGGATACGGTTTTTAACGGTAACCCCTAAATCTATCACGTATAAATTACTTTCTTTTTCATCGGTGGTAATTTCTACAATATTGGCCTGGGTTGTAGTAACAACATTGGTTAATTTAGCCAGAGCCCCCTGATGATTAATAATTTCAACTCTCAGAGCTGCAATATATTCTTTCTCTGGGTTGTCGTCCCACTTTACAACTAAGTATTTAGAACGCTCATTTTCCCAGCCACGGATATTTTTACATTCTTGGCGGTGAACGGTCAGGCCTTTACCTTGGCTTACATGAGCTGTAATAGCATCACCAGGTACAGGTCGGCAACACTTAGAGTAATTAACTAGCATGCCTTCAGTACCAATAATGGTCGCTTTAGCTTGGCTGGTAATATCAGTTAAGTCGTCACTGTCATTTTGTAATAGGCGTTTGGCAATTAACATACTCATTAGGTTACCAGAGCCAATTTCTACAAGTAATTCAAGAAGCGTTGTTAGTTCGTGCTCCTCAAGTACCCTTGCTATATTTTCATCAGCAATGCTATCTAGTTTATTCTCACCCAATGCCGAATCAAGTAAGCGGCGCCCTAAAAGCATAGCTTCTTCATGATGCTGGCTTCTAAGGTAATTACGAACGCCTAAACGCGCTTTACCAGTAACAATAAAGTTTAGCCATGTTGCATTAGGGTGAGCACCTGAGCTTGTTATTATCTCTATAGTTTGCCCTGTATCTAAGGGCCTACTTAAAGGATGAGGCTTGCGATTAACGCGCGCGCCTACACAGGTGTTGCCTACATCTGTATGCACGGCATAAGCAAAATCAACTGCGGTAGCACCCATTGGTAGCTCAACAATACGCCCATCTGGTGTAAATACGTAAATTTCTTCTGGGAATAGCTCAGTTTTTACATTTTCAATAAATTCAAATGATGAACCCGCACTTTGCTGAAGCTCTAATAAGCTCTGCATCCATTGGCGAGCACGTTGCTGTGAAGTATTACCTGCGCCATCACCTGCTTTTTTATACATCCAATGCGCCGCTACACCTTTGTCGGCCATATGATCCATATCGTGAGTACGAATTTGAATTTCAACAGGTATACCGTGTGGACCAACTAATGAAGTATGAAGCGATTGGTAACCGTTTGTTTTTGGTACTGCAATATAATCTTTAAAGCGTGTTTCAATAGGTTTATAAAGACTATGAGCTACGCCTAATACACGATAACAGGTATCCATAGAGTCAACTGCAATTCTAAACGCGTAAATATCCATAACTTCGTTAAATAGCAGTTCTTTATTAAGCATTTTTTTATAAATACTATATAAATGTTTTTCACGGCCTGACACAGTTGCTTTAATGCCTGATTCTTCAAGACGTGCTTCTATTTCATGTTGGATATTAGTAATAACTTCTTTGCGATTACCGCGTGCTTTAGCAACTTCCGATTTAAGTGCGCGATGACGCATAGGGTATAACGCTTGAAAACCTAAGTCTTCAAGCTCATTTTTAATATCGTGAATACCTAAACGGTTTGCAATTGGTGCGTAAATTTCTAGTGTTTCACGTGCAATTCTGCGGCGCTTATCTGGGCGTAAAGCGCCCAAAGTACGCATGTTGTGTGTTCTATCAGCAAGCTTGATTAAAATGACTCGAATATCCTGAGTCATTGCCATAATCATTTTGCGGTAGTTCTCAGCTTGGAATTCTTTTTTATCTTTAAAGCTAAGCTTATCGAGCTTACTCACACCTTCAACTAGTTCTGCAACAGTTTCGCCAAATATCTCGGCTAAATCTTGCTGACTAAAATCAGTATCTTCAATTACATCATGCATTAGCGCGGCCATGAGCGTTTCATGGTCAAGATGCATGCCTGCAAGAATTTGGGTTACTTCTACTGGGTGCGTTATGTAAGGTTCGCCACTCGAGCGAGTTTGTCCTTCATGGGCCTCTCGGGCTACCACGTAAGATTTTTGAACCAGCTCTACATCAGCAGCGGGCAAGTATTCTGAGATTTTCTTTTTAAGACCTTCAAAAAGATACATTCACACTCCAATGTTCTAGGGCCTGTTGACCTTTCAGGATTAAAATTTGTTCAATCTAGGGGCGATTTAATCGCGGCGCGAGATTTTTAGCCTAGCGGGCTAAGCAAAAATCGAGCAACAAAGAGTAAAGTGCCCCTAGGCAGAACCCTTTAGGCAGCGCATGTTTTGCATTTATGCTGCGTTATCGCCTATTTATGGGGAATAACCACACTACATAGGCTCTGCCTTGCCTAAATACCAAACATACTACTGCAAATTTAACCTCGAAAGATAAACAGCCCTAGTGAAGCAAATTAGGTAAGCTACGAATATACGATGAAAAGAGAGGATTGCCAACGGCTATAGTAGAAATACTGCGCCGTTGGCTAAATCAGACCGGGAGGTCGATTATTGGTTGCCACCAACAATAGCAGCAACAGCAGCTAATTCAGCTGCTTCTTGGTGTTGTTGTTCTTCACGGTCAATTAAGTCCATTGAAGAGCTATCAACTAAACCTAGTTCAATTTCACGTAAAGCAACTACCGTTGGCTTATCGTTTTCAGGGTCTACTAGTGGAGTTTTACCACCAACAGCAATTTGGCGGGCACGACGAGCCGCAACTAAAATTAAGTCAAAACGATTACCAACTGCATCTACTGCATCTTCAACTGTTACGCGGGCCATCACAGCACTCCAAAAATAATTTAAATCAAAGACGTAGTTTACTGCAAGCAGCCACTTTCGCCAATAGCCAGTGTTCAATTTTTATCAGTTTTACTTGTCTAAGCCTAATTTTAATGGACTTAAATTATTTAAGCAGGCTATTTAGTAAAACTTGATGGCGTTCTTCTTGCGCTTTTAGGGTTAAGCGCTGCGCCATTACAATCATTTCTATGTCGCCAAGCGCAGTCTCAAAGTCATCATTAACAATTACATAGTCGTATTCGTTATAATGTGATGTTTCAGATTGTGCTTTTGCCATACGAGAGGCAATAACCTCAGCCGAATCTTGACCACGATTATTTAAGCGTTGTTCAAGCTCTTCTTTTGAAGGAGGTAGTATAAAAATAGTTTTTACGCTTGGCATTATTTTGCGCACTTGTTGAGCGCCTTGCCAATCAATATCTAAAAACACGTCAATACCCGCATCAAGTTGCGACTCAATAGCCTGCTTTGATGTGCCGTAGTAATTGTCAAACACTTGGGCCCATTCAAAAAAGTCATCTTTGGCAATAAGCGCTTTAAATTCGTCTGTAGATGCAAAGTGATAATGCACACCATTTTCTTCACCTGGGCGAGGGGCGCGAGTTGTATGTGATACAGATACTTTCATATCTGCGTGTTTTTTTAATAACGCATTGATTAAGCTTGATTTACCAGCACCTGAAGGGGCTGACAAAATAAATAAGTTACCGCGAGTTTGTGCCATGCTTTTCTCTACCTAAAAATAAACAGGCTTGGGTTACAAGTAAACCAAGCCTTTAATTAACTGCATTGTACTTTAATTAGCTCACCTTGCTCAAGTTAGACGTGCTCATGTTGGTCATGTCCAAATTGGCTTGGGCGTATTTTGCTAAGTTAGATTTTAAATAAAATCGCAGTTTTAAATTGCCAACAGAACTAGCCGCTAGATATAAGTATTTGATAAGGTGAAGTATCACCTATTAAAGGAGCCTTTATGCTTAATAAAACCTTATTTACCGTACAACAAGTAAGAGATAATGAAGCTTTAGCGGCTAAAAATAGTCATTGCGATTTATTTACCCTAATGCAGCGAGCAGGAGAGGCTGTATATAAGCAATGGCAGTTATTTGATGCACAGCATACATTAGTCATTGTTGGTCATGGTAACAATGCTGGAGACGGTTACGTTGTAGCTAGGCTTATTATGCAATCAGGTAAAAAGGTAACGGTATGCGCAGCTGAACCTGATAAAGCATTAAACGGTGATGCTGCAAAAGCGCAGCAGCTATGGATAGAAGCGGGTGGGGTGGTTTCTCATTTTACAAAAGATGCTCTTAATGAGTGCGATATCGTTATTGATGCGCTCCTTGGTACTGGGCTTAATAGCGCCGTGCGCGATAATTTTGCGAATATAATTAACGCGGTAAATAACAGTGATAAGCCCGTAATAAGCATTGATATTCCATCAGGTATTGAAGCAAATACAGGCCAGCCTTTAGGATGCGCAGTACAAGCGACTTCAACCGTTACTTTTGTGGGTATAAAGCAAGGACTCACAACGACTGCAGGTAAACAATATACTGGTAAGTTAGTATTTGATGATTTAGCAATTGGTGATGCGTTTACCTGTATAGCTCAATCATCAGGGACCTTGATAAATATTAATAGCTTTAAAGGAATAGCCACGCGGGCAATCAATAGTCATAAAGGCAGCCATGGCAAGCTTTTATGTGTTGGTGGCAATCAAGGTACTGCAGGTGCAATTAGGTTAAGTAGCGAAGCCGCTCTTAGAGCGGGTGCTGGTATGGTAAGGGTGTATACACACGAAAGCTCAATAACGCCTATTAGTATTGGCAGACCAGAACTTATGGTAAGCAGTAATAACTTACATCAAGCGTTAGAGTGGGCAAGCTGCGTTGTTATTGGCCCAGGGCTTGGGCAAGACGAGTGGGCACAACAAACATTCGATGAAGTAATGCAATATTGCCAAAACAATAAAATGCCATTGGTTATAGATGCAGATGCGCTTAACTTACTCGCTAAGCAAGCTTCATCATATATGTTAGATAAATGTGTACTTACGCCACACCCAGGCGAAGCTTCGCGACTGCTAAGTGTTAGCACCAGCGACATAGAATCAGACCGCTTTAATTATGCCCGCCTTTGCGCCAAGCGCTATAACGCGACTTGTGTATTAAAAGGCGCTGGAACATTAATAGATAATGCCCAGCACACGTGGGTATGTGAAGATGGCAACCCGGCACTGGCCGTCGGCGGCAGTGGTGATGTACTTACTGGTATTATTGGTGCATTACTCGCTCAAGGTTTAAGTATTGATGAAGCAGCACGCTATGGTGTAACACTGCACGCTAAAGCAGGTGATATCGCCAGTGAGCGAGATGGGCAAAGGGGCATGCTACCCAGTGATTTATTCGCAATCGTAAGAGAGTTAGTTAATAAAGTGACGTGAGTTTAAGCGCTGCTTTTCATTACTAATTATTAAGCTGTAATAAATCCCATTTTGTACCATATAGGTCTTCAAAAACCACTACGGTGCCATAGGGTTCTACTCTAGGCTCTTCGTTAAATGTAACGCTTTTAGAAAGCATTAAATTATAATCTCGCCAAAAGTCATTGGTATGCAAAAATAAAAACACGCGACCACCCGTTTGATTACCAATAGCGCTCATCTGTTCGGGCGTTGTGGCTTTAGCAAGCAGTAAACTAGTCCTGCTCGAATTAGTCCCATTTGAACAAGCCCCGTTTGAATTTGGAGGTGAAATTAACACCCAGCGTTTACCATCCCCTAAATCAGTATCCTCGACTAATTCAAAATTTAGCTTTTGAGTATAAAACTCAATGGCATCGTCGTAGTCCTTAACAACTAATGCAATGCTGCCGATATGCTGTTGAACGTTAGCCATGTTTGGTTTACTTCGTACTATTAAATAAATGTACTTTTTATTATATTAGTTAGCGACTTAGCAGGGTATATGCCCGCAGTATATGATATTAATTAACTTGCGAGTTCGTCTTCATCATCGGGTGGATCACCTGAGTCTTCTTTGCGTTTTCTTTGTTCTTGTTTTGCTTTTTGTACATTTTCGTAGGTAGGTGGCGGAATGGGCATCAGTGAAATAAGCGGAAAGAATGCTAAAAATAAATAAGCCCCCTTAGACATACTTTTACCCCACGTGACCATTTTGAGCATAGCCCAAACTACGAATGAAAATAACCCAGTCACAAGGGCAACAAAAACAAAGAAGATGAATATTGTGTTATTACTTAATAAATCCATTTAATATAAATCTTAGTTATACGTAACTTAGATGTGGGTATAAATTGAGCAATAGCAATAGAATTAGTATTAAAAAGCAAAAAACCAGCCGAAGCTGGTTTTTTATATAAGCGAGGTGCTTAAACGGTGATGTTTATTACATCATGCCGCCCATACCACCCATTCCGCCCATGCCACCCATATCAGGTGCACCAGCAGATTCATCTTTAGGGATTTCAGCTACCATTGCTTCAGTAGTGATCATTAGACCCGCAATTGACCCTGCAAACTGTAGCGCAGAGCGTGTTACTTTAGTTGGATCTAGGATACCCATTTCAATCATGTCGTTGTATTCGCCAGTTGCTGCGTTGTAACCGTAGTTACCGTCGCCGCCTTTAACTGCGTTAATTACAACTGATGCTTCGTCGCCTGCGTTTGTTACGATTTGACGAAGTGGTGCTTCCATCGCACGAAGTGCAACTTTAATACCGTGGTTTTGATCTTCGTTGTCGCCAACTAAATCAACTAGCTTGCTAGCAGCACGTACAAGTGCAACACCGCCGCCAGGTACTACGCCTTCTTCAACCGCTGCACGAGTTGCATTTAATGCATCTTCAACGCGGTCTTTTTTCTCTTTCATTTCGATTTCAGTAGCAGCACCTACTTTGATTACTGCAACACCGCCAGCTAGTTTAGCCATGCGCTCTTGAAGTTTTTCTTTATCGTAGTCTGATGTAGCTTCTTCAATTTGTGCTTTAATTTGAGAAACACGACCAGTAATACCCGCTTCTTCACCAGCACCGTCAATGATAGTTGTATCATCTTTAGTGATAATTACGCGTTTAGCTGTACCTAGGTCTTCAACTGTTGCTTTTTCAAGCTCTAAGCCGATTTCTTCAGAAATAACAGTGCCGCCAGTTAATACAGCGATATCTTGTAGCATTGCTTTACGACGATCGCCAAAGCCAGGTGCTTTAACAGCTGATACTTTAACAATACCGCGCATGTTATTAACTACTAATGTAGCTAGTGCTTCGCCTTCAAGGTCTTCTGCGATGATTAGTAGTGGTTTGCTTGCTTTAGCAACCGCTTCTAATGTTGGTAATAATTCGCGGATGTTAGATATTTTTTTATCTACAAGTAGAATAAATGGGTTATCTAGTTCAACAGTGCCTTTTTCTGGGCTGTTGATAAAGTAAGGAGATAAGTAACCACGGTCAAACTGCATGCCTTCAACAACATCTAGTTCGTTTTCAAGTGATTGACCTTCTTCTACAGTAATAACACCACTGTTACGGCCTACTTTTTCCATTGCTTGTGCAATGATGTTACCAATCTCTTGATCAGAGTTAGCTGAAATAGTGCCTACTTGTGCAATTGCTTTTGTATCAGAACAAGGAACAGATAATGCTTTAAGCTCTGCAACAGCAGCAATAACTGCTTTGTCGATGCCGCGCTTAAGATCCATTGGATTCATGCCTGCTGCAACAGCTTTAAGGCCTTCATTAACAATAGACTGTGCAAGTACTGTAGCGGTAGTTGTACCATCGCCGGCTGCATCATTTGCTTTAGATGCAACTTCTTTAACCATTTGTGCGCCCATGTTTTCAAACTTGTCTTCAAGTTCGATTTCTTTTGCTACAGATACACCATCTTTAGTGATAACTGGAGAGCCAAATGATTTGTCTAGTACAACGTTACGGCCTTTAGGACCTAATGTAACTTTTACTGCGTTTGCCAGGATGTTTACGCCAGTTAGCATTTTAGCGCGTGCGTCACCTGCAAAAAGTACTTCTTTTGCTGCCATGTTTTAAATTCCTCTAAATTCTTGAATGTTTATAAACGAAAAGTAGGTTTAGCCTACAATGCCTAAAATATTATCTTCACGCATGATCAGGTACTCTTGACCTTCGATCTTTTCAACTTTTTCAACATATGAGCCAAATAACACAGTGTCACCGGCTTTAACTTCTAACGCTCTCACGTCACCGTTATCTAAAACGCGACCATTACCTACGGCTACAACTTCTCCGCGAGTTGATTTTTCAGCTGCAGAGCCAGTTAATACAATACCGCCAGCAGATTTTGTTTCTTCTTCTAGACGTTTAACGATTACGCGATCTTGTAAAGGACGAATGTTCATGTTTTTTAGTTCTCCTAACAGTTTCTGAACAGTACAGAAAAAAGCTTTTCTAATTTGCATTCATTAATGGGGGTAGAGTGAAAAATTCCAAGAGAAAAAATGATAAATTTTTAATCTTTTCTCTCATACTCGCCATCAATAGTCGTTGGTCGTTCCATTTGCCCTTGCTCTCGTTCAGCATGTTGCTGGCCAGCGAACGGCGATGGCCCTTGTTGCCTACCTGCGCTCATTCTAACAGTTGCTTGACTAGCAAGGCCTGCGGCCAGTTTGTTACGAATTGCAGGCGTTAATAATAGTAACCCAAACACGTCGGTCATAATGCCAGGAGTAAGTAATAATACCCCTGCAATTACAACGCATATTCCGGTAAATAATTCTTTGGCTGGCATTTGCCCTTGCGCCATTTGCGCTTGTACGTTTTGCAGCGCACCCATACCTTGTGTTTTAACCATTTTGGCACCCAAAATCGCGGTAATAACAACAAGTGCAATTGTTGCAAATCCGCCAATCACATCGCTTACTTGAATCAGTAAGGCGATTTCGATAATAGGGATGATGATAAACAACACAAATAAAAATCTAAACATAGCGCTCTCTAAATAATGACACTCAAAAGAGTTGATGAAATATAAATGAGGGTGACTAGGTCTCTTTTCAAGGTTAGGGCATAGGTATAGTCATTTTACTGATATTTAAGCGTCTACACATTGTATCGGCTATCAGATACTATGAAGCTAGACACTGTCCAATAAGAATAGGTTCATAATGACTACGCATTTTAAAATGATTTTTACGACTTGCAAAGACGAAGCAGAAGCACGCAGCCTAGCAAGGGCGTTGGTAGAAAAAAAGCTAGCAGCTTGTGTAAATATTTTACCTAACATGGGCTCTATTTATATGTGGGAGGGTGAAGTAGCAGAAGCAACTGAAGCCAAGCTACTTATAAAAACAAAAGCAGATAAAATGAACGATGTGTTTTTAACAATAAAAGAGCTACATAGCTACGAAGTGCCGGAGATTCAGGTTGTAGAAGTTTCAACAGGTAATTTGGCGTATTTTAATTGGATGGACGAGGTACTGAATTAATGCGTTTTTTCTTTTTATTGTTGGTTACATTATTAACCGTACCCGTAAAGGCTGCGACTAATAATGTGCTTGGTGATCTACTTGGGCCTCCGCAACAGACTTTTTTACCTGTAGACCAAGCGTTTGTTTTTGATTTTGACCAACAAGGCAGTACCTTGTTTGTAGGTTGGGATATAGCGCCAGACTATTATTTATATAAAAAGAAAATAGAAATTATCGCCAAAGGTGCAAACATTCAAGTAGGCGACTCTGGCAGTGGCGAAATTATTGAAGATGAATTTTTTGGCAAAACAGAGGTTTTTTTTAATTCCGCGAGTGTTATTAGTAAGCTAAGTAATGTAACCGAAGGCGCTGTGGTTAAAGTTCGTTACCAAGGCTGTGCAAAAGCAGGGCTTTGCTATCCACCAGAAGTAATCAGCATCCCATTTAGTGTTATTAGTGGTGCACAGGTTAAAAATGTAGACCAAAATAACACTACAGATGAAGCAGCAACTGCGCAAAGTACATTTGCAGCACTCAACGAGCCGGCTACTGAACCTACAATAAATTCGGATGATGCCGAAAAAGAACTCACCTTTACTGAGCAGTTAGCAAGTCAGAGCTTAATAACTAATTTACTCATATTTTTTGTAGTAGGCGTAGGCCTTGCTTTTACGCCTTGCGTATTTCCAATGTTTCCTATTTTATCGAGCTTAATTGCGGGTCAGCAAAACCTTTCAACTAAAAAAGCGTTTGCACTATCGTTTGTATATATACAAGGCATGGCAGTTACCTATGCAGCACTAGGCTTAGTTGTTGCGGCGCTTGGTGGGCAAGTGCAGGGATATTTACAGCATCCATTTGTATTAGTTAGCTTTAGTTTATTGTTTGTATTATTGGCTATGTCGATGTTTGGTTGGTACGAAATAAAACTGCCAAGCAGTATGATGAGCAAGTTAACTCAGGTAAGTAACAATCAAAAAGGCGGCAACTACGTTGGTGTATTTTTAATGGGTGTACTGTCGGGGTTAATAGCATCACCTTGTACTACCGCGCCACTGTCGGCTGCACTATTATTTGTAGCGCAAAGTGGCGATTATTTAGTGGGCGGTTTAACACTTTATGTGCTTAGTTTAGGCATGGGATTACCACTGTTATTACTGGGTACATCTGGCGGTAAACTACTGCCTAAAGCAGGTGGTTGGATGGAGCAAGTTAAAACCTTGTTTGGCTTTGTAATGCTTGTTGTGCCGCTTATATTACTTGAGCGACTAGTAAGCGCCGACATTATATTATTAATGGCAGGTGTACTTGCATTAGCAACAGCACTTTACCTACATCATTGGCAAAGCAGTCAAACGCAAAGCAAATTAAAAACTGCATTATGGTTTGCTGCAACGCTGTTAGTTATTACAGGGTTTACGTTAACTAAAAACTACTTTTGGCCAGTACAAACTGTGCAGGTAAGCTCGCAAAGTAATGAGTTTAAAAAGGTGGCTGATTTAGCTGAACTAAAAGAAGCAGTCGCACAAGCAAACGACGAAGGTCGAATGGTTATGGTCGATTTATATGCCGACTGGTGTGTGGCGTGTAAAGAGTTTGAGCATTACACGTTTCCTGATGCCAAAGTGCAAAGTGAGTTTAGCCATTATCAGCTAATTCAAGTTGATTTAACTAACAGTGATAATAAAACAATTGAGCTAATGGAAGAGTACACCGTGTTTGGTTTACCTAGTATTTTGTTTTTTAACACCCAAGGTAAAGAGTTAACTACACAACGTGTAACCGGCTTTTTAAACGCAGAAGATTTTGCTAAACACCTTGCTACAGTGCGCGCCAGCGCACAATAATAGTGCAATAGAGCCACTTGAATATACCAAGTGGCTTACGACTCCCTCCTGGTTATTTGTTCCCAAAATAGAGATTGGACCAGTATTTTGCTGCTATTTACATCGAAATCACTATAATAGTTGGTTAACGTGAGAATTTGTTGCTACATTACTTTTTTCTGCTTACTTAAAAGCGAAAAACTACTTAGCAACCGCTTAACTCATTACTTATAGGATATATCGCGTATTATGGCTGCAAAATTTAACCTTTTAGTTATAAATGGTCCAAATTTGAACATGCTTGGCAAACGTGAACCGGATAAATACGGTTTTCAAACGCTAAGTGAGATTATGGAGGAGCTAACCAGTGCTGCTGATAGTCTAGATGTTGAGTTAACGCATTTTCAAAGTAATAGTGAGCAAGCCCTCATTGAGCGAATACACAGTGCTTGGCAAGCGGTTGATTACATAATAATTAACCCTGCTGCATTTACGCATACAAGCGTTGCATTACGTGATGCATTGCTAAGTGTTGATATTCCGTTTTTTGAAGTGCACTTAAGTAATGTGCACGCACGTGAAGCCTTTCGTCATCATTCGTATTTTTCTGATGTGGCACAAGGCGTGATATGTGGATTAGGTGCAATGGGTTACCACGCAGCATTAAATGCAGCTGTGAGCCGGTTGAAAAACTCGATTTAATTTTAAATTAACACACAAATAAACAGGCGGGTCGTGTAATGGATATTCGCAAGATAAAGAAGCTTATCGAATTAGTTGAAGAATCAGGTATTGCTGAACTAGAAATCACTGAAGGTGAAGAATCAGTACGTATTAACCGTAACAATATGAGCGCAGGCCCTGGTTACCCGCAATTTGCTCCACAGCAATATGCACCAGCGCCAGCAGCCCCAGCTCCAGTTGCAGCCGCTCCTGTAGCAGTTGAAGCAGCAGCTCCAGCAGAACCTACTGGCCATCAAGTTAAATCACCAATGGTTGGTTCTTTTTACTCAGCTGCGTCTCCTGAAGCTCCAGCGTATGTAGAAGTTGGTCAGCAAGTTAAAGTTGGCGATACGCTTTGTATTATCGAAGCTATGAAAATGATGAACCAAATTGAGTCAGATAAAGCCGGTACAGTAAGAGCTATCTTAGCTGAAAATGGCGAGCCAATAGAATTTGATCAACCTCTATTCATCATTGAATAATAGCGTAACCTAAAAAGGCCAACTCTAATGTTAGATAAAGTAGTCATTGCAAACCGAGGTGAAATTGCACTTCGTATATTGCGCGCCTGCAAAGAGCTTGGGATCAAAACGGTTGCTGTGCATTCAACGGCGGATCGCGATCTTAAGCATGTATTGCTTGCAGATGAAACCATCTGTATTGGTAGACCATCAGCAACTGAAAGTTATTTAGATATTCCGCGCATTATTGCTGCGGCTGAAATAACTGACGCTGTAGCGATTCATCCAGGTTACGGTTTCCTTGCAGAAAACGCTGATTTTGCCGACCAAGTTGAGCAAAGTGGTTTTGTATTTATTGGTCCAAAAGGTGACACTATTCGCCTTATGGGTGATAAAGTTTCTGCTATTTCAGCAATGCGTAAAGCAGGCGTTCCATGTGTACCTGGCTCTGACGGTCCGGTATCAGATGATAAAGAACGTAACATGCAAATCGCTAAGCGTATCGGTTATCCGGTAATCATCAAAGCCGCTGGTGGTGGTGGTGGTCGTGGTATGCGTGTTGTTCGCAGCGAAGCTGAACTTATTGATTCAATTGCATTAACACAGCAAGAAGCTAAGCAGTTCTTTGGTAATAGCATGGTTTACATGGAAAAATTCCTTGAAAACCCACGCCATATCGAAGTTCAAGTATTAGCTGACGGCCAAGGTAATGCAGTACATTTAGGTGAACGTGATTGTTCTATGCAACGTCGTCACCAAAAAGTAGTTGAAGAAGCTCCAGCACCAGGAATTACTGCCGAAACGCGTAAATTCATTGGCGAGCGCTGTACTCGAGCATGTATCGAAATTGGATACCGTGGTGCAGGTACATTTGAGTTTTTATACGAAAACGGCGAGTTTTACTTCATCGAAATGAATACACGTATTCAGGTTGAACACCCAGTAACCGAAATGGTTACTGGTATTGATTTAGTGAAAGAGCAGTTAAAAATTGCAGCGGGTCAGCCTTTATCATTCACTCAAGACGACGTTGTTATTCGTGGTCATGCTATTGAGTGTCGTATCAATGCTGAAGACCCTGAAACGTTTATCCCTTCACCGGGTAAAATTACACGTTTCCATCCTGCTGGTGGTTTAGGTATTCGTTGGGACAGCCATATTTACGCTGACTACACGGTTCCACCACATTACGATTCAATGGTTGGAAAGTTAATTACTTACGGTGAAAACCGTGACGTAGCTATTGCCCGCGCGCGCAATGCACTTAACGAGCTAGTAATTGACGGAATTAAAACTAATACTCCTTTGCATAAAAGAATTCTTGCAGATGAAAACTTCCAAAATGGTGGTACTAACATCCACTATCTTGAGAAGAAATTAGGATTATAATTCGAGCCTAAGAAGGTGCTTAATCAGAACGATTGATCTGATTTGAGTAATTAAAAATCCGATATCAGGTGACTGATATCGGATTTTTTAATGCCTATAATACCAATCCTCAAAATAGATCACTTAATTAAGTGAATTGGTATAATTTAAGCCTTATAGGCATTAAAAAGCCCATCGAATGTACTACAAAGAGTAAATTTGATGGGCTTAATATTTATACAAGATGCTTATTAAACTAATTTAGATTCAATTAACTGTAGTGCTTCTTCTAAAATTGTTTCTACTGCTTTTTTAGCGCGTTCAGGGTCGCGTGACTTTATGGTCTCTAAAATATCAGCATGCTTAGCAACATCTGCACCCGGTACACCTTTAATGTGGTTTGTATAACGAATACTTACTCTAAGGGCTGTACTAATAAACTCAGTTAACTGCACAAAAAAGCGATTGTTACTGGCCACTAATATGCTGGTATGAAAAGCAATGTCGGCTTCTAGTGGGTCGTCTAAGCCTTCGTCTGCTTCAGCCATACGGGCTAAGGCATTATCTATATCAGCGAGTTGTTCAGCTGTTGCATTTAGCGCTGCAAGAGCCGCCGCTTGTGGTTCAAGGGCTACGCGTACTTGAGTAAACTCTTTTAATAACGACAGTGATGGCTTACTGCTTAAAATCCAACGTAGTACGTCGGTATCAAACATGTTCCAGCTGCTTTCAGGTAATACTCGAATACCCTGCTTAGGACGCGACGAAATTAACCCTTTAGCAGAGAGCATTTTTACCGCTTCGCGGGTAGCGCTGCGACTTACATCATACTTTATACATAAATCGGCTTCAGAAGGCAGGCCTTCGCTTACAGGGTAAACACCACGCACAATAGCAAAACCCAAATCGTGGGTTAATTGTTGTGTTAAATTTTGACGGGGTTGGCTTTTCATTGCGCAGGATTCCGAGTTGATATATTGCTTTATTATATATCATATATCATATTAATGTACTTAAGGATATGATATAAACTTTTAATTAGTTAAATATTTTAGCACAGCAATAACAACTTAGTTTGGCTCTTTATACTGTAAGTGTAAGTTTAGAAAGAGTTTAAATAAAATTGAAAATGCGCTGTATGGAGAGTTGAATTTGAACACCCTAGCTCAATATCATAGTCTTTCTGGTAAAGTTATTTTTATTACAGGCGGTGCATCAGGCATTGGCAGAGCAATGGTTGAATCCTTTGTAAACCAAAATGCAAAAGTAGCATTTATCGATATTGATGATAAGGCAGCGCAATCGCTTATCCGTGATTTACCCAATTCAAAACTATGGTATAGGCAAGTTGATGTAACTGACTCTCATGCACTTCAGCAATCACTTGTGGATGCATGCGCCGCTTTTGGTGCCATTAATGTACTAGTTAATAATGTGGCGAACGATCGCCGCCAAGCAAGCGAAGACGTTACAGTGCAAGATTGGGATCAGTGCTTACAAATAAACTTAAACCCTGCATTTTTTGCCTCTCAAGTTGCTATGTCTTTTATGAAGGACGACGGAGCGGGCAGTATCATTAACTTTAGTTCTATTAACGCTATTATGGGACAACCTCAAATGGCAGGCTATGTAACCGCAAAGGCAGGCCTAATAGGTATGACTAAGGCACTGGCTCGCGATTACGGCGAGTTTGGTATTCGCGTTAACGCTATTTTACCAGGGTGGGTGGCTACCGACCGCCAACTAGCAAGCTGGTTTACCGAAGAAGAGCAAGTTAAGTGGATGGAAGCCATGGCGCTTAAAAAATTAGTAACCCCTGAAGATGTTGCTAATTTGGCACTCTTTTTAGCCGCCGATGAAAGCAGTATGATCACCGGGCAAAGTATTAAAATTGACGGTGGGAGGCTTTAAAGCTTGGCTACTTCATCTCTTTTTATTGCTGTTGACTGGGGCACGAGCCATTTACGCGCTTATTTGTGCGAAGTACAAGCGCAATCAACACTTAAATTATTAGCACAACGTGATGGCCCTGGCGTTGTTAAGGCAAATCAAAATTTTGAGCAAACCCTAATCGACACGATTGCAGTGTGGAAGCAAGAATATGGCAGCTTACCTATATATATTGCTGGTCAAATTACCTCAAGTATCGGCTGGCACGAAACGCCTTATTTAGAATGCCCAATTAATCCCGAAGGGTTACTTAATGCTGCTGTTAGCTTTGGTTGCGATGGGCATACTATTAAAGCGTTACCTGGCACAAAGTGTACGCTGCAAAATGGCCTATTTGATGTAATGCGCGGCGAAGAGCTGCAAATTTTAGGGTTTTTAAAACAAAATCCAGAGTATCAACAAGGTAAAATATTATTATGCTTGCCTGGTACACATACCAAATGGGTGCTTATAAACAATGGCGAAATTATTTGCTTTAAAACAGCTATGACTGGTGAGTTATATGATTTGTTATGTCATCAAAGTGTTTTAATTCCTAACGACTGCGCAGAAGGTGAGTTTGACTTTAAAGCATTTGAGCAAGGCTGTGAGCTAACTTTAGGTAGTGATAGCGGTAATTTGGCACATGGTATTTTTAGTGTGCGTACCCGCCAGCTTTCAAAGGAGTTAACGCCAGTACAAGCTAAAGCCTATTTGTCGGGTGTATTAATTGGCAGCGATGTACGAGCAGCTCGCCACGCTAGCGAATGGCAATTATTGAGTGATACGCAAGTTGTAGTGATTGGCACTAAGCAGCTGAATAAGTGTTTTACTACGGCGCTTAACCAAATAGGTGTGAAGTGTGTTGAGTTTGATATTAAAACAGCCACTTTGAGCGGTTTTAATTACCTTTTTAATTTAGAGTCAAAAAAATAAACCCCTTTATAACGATTAAATTATAAAGGGGTTAACGGGAAGCTGTTATAGCAGCAATGTAATTAAGCGCTTATAGCTGCTTGCTTATTATCAATGTATTGATTAAGCGTTGCTACTTGCGCATCATTAAAGCGTAGCCCTAATTTGCTGCGGCGCCACAAAATGTTGTAAGCATTTTCTGCCCACTCTTCATTTAGCAAGTAATCTACTTCTGCTGCAAATAAGCCATGGCCAAAGTCTTGGCCTAAATCACTGAGCTGTGTTGCACTACCTAAAATTAGTTTTGCACGAGTTCCGTAAGTACGTACAAAGCGTTTAAGAGTCACTTCTGGCAACCAACTGTAAGCAGTATTAAGTTCAGACTTAAGCGCTTCTACCGAGCTAAAGTCTCCACCAGGAAGCGCACTGTGCTTCGTCCACGCTTCACTCATTTGCGGGTAAAAGTCTTCAAGCTTATTAACCGCAGCTTCGGCTAGTTTGCGATAAGTTGTAATTTTTCCGCCAAACACACTCAGTAGAGGTGTTTGCTTAGCATCACTCGAAAGCTCTAATTTATAATCGCGAGTAACGGCTTGTGCATTAACTGATTCGTCATCAAGTAATGGGCGTACACCGGAGAAGGTATGTACTATGTCTTCGCGTTTAATTGGTTGTTTAAAGTAGGTATTAGTAATATCAATTAAGTAATCAATTTCTTCATCACTAATTTTAACGTCTTGTGCTTCACCTTTGTGCTCTACATCAGTTGTGCCAATAAGTGAGAAGTCATCCTCAAACGGAATAACAAACACAATACGCTGATCTTTATTTTGTAAAATGTACGCTTGTTTTTCATCATGAATACGTGGCACCACAATGTGACTGCCTTTAACAAGGCGAATATTTTGTGGTGATTTTTCAATAAGTGCTTCGTCAAATAACTTAGCAACCCAAGGCCCCGCAGCATTAACTATACCCTTAGCCGAAATAGTGTATTCAGTTTTACTGCTTTGTTGCTCTAACGTTACTTGCCATTTGCCTTGCTCGCGTTTCGCGTTTACGCACTTAGTTTGCGTAGCAATGGTAGCGCCTTTATTTTGAGCAGCCAGCGCGTTTAAAATAACTAAGCGAGAATCATCAACCCAGCCATCTGAGTATTCAAAACCTTTGGTGATAGAGGGTTCTAAAACGCTATTTTCACCAAACTTAATGCTTCGAGAACCAGCAAGTGTTTCGCGTTTTGCTAGGTTGTCATACATAAACAAGCCAATGCGAATCATCCACGCAGGGCGCAGGTGCTTTTGATGTGGCAATCTAAAAGTAAGCGGCCACATAATGTGAGGTGCGTTTTTAAGTAGCACTTCTCGTTCTGCTAGGGCTTCTTTTACTAATCTAAATTCGTAGTGCTCAAGGTAGCGCAGACCGCCGTGGATCAGCTTAGAACTGTTTGAAGATGTTGCACAGGCAAGGTCTGATTGTTCGCACAATAGAACTTTTAACCCTCTGCCTGCTGCATCAGCTGCTATTCCAGTGCCGTTTACACCGCCACCGATGACTAGTAAGTCATATTCGTTATCTGCTAATTCCACCGAGCTAACCTTTTTATTTGTAATATAAATAAGACATAAGCATCATAAAGCTGCTGTTTTCATTTGACAATAGAAAACCCAGTTTTTATTCGTTAATTGGTGACGCCAATCCATTTTCAATTTAAAGCAGTAAAGCATGCCTTTTAAATCTAGTACTTAGCTAAGTTAAAAAAGCAAAGTGGCTAAAGTACAGGCTTTAGCCACTTAGTATTTACTGCGGGCAGTTTTTATTCGTTAAGCAGACTTGAGCTACGCAGTGCTGCCATTTTGCGTATAGATCGTTACGCTCGTCGGCACTCATGGTAGGCTCAAAGCGACGGTCGCATGTCCACATTTTAGATAACTGTTCAGTCGACTCGTACACACCTGCTTGTAAGCCCGCTAAATAAGCGACTCCTAAAGAAGTGGTTTCGGTCACTGTTGGTCGCTCAACTGTTGCACCTAAAATATTTGATAAGAAGGTCATAACCCAATTATTTTTTACCATACCGCCATCTACACGAAGCACACTTGGGCGAAGGCCATCACGCTCCATCGCTTTTTGTAAATCTTTGGTCTGGTAGCCAACAGATTGCAGCGCTGCAGCTACTATGGTGCTAATACCTGAGTCGCGTGTTAGCCCTAAAATAGCGCCGCGTGCATTTGGGTCCCAATAAGGTGCACCTAAACCCGTAAACGAAGGCACTAAAAATACACCATGGTCGAGGGGGACATCTTTAACCATCGACTCACTTTCGCCAGCATGACTAAGTAGTTTTAAGCCTTCCACAATCCACTGCATAGTCGCGCCTGCCATAAATATACTGCCTTCAATGGCGTAAGTTGGTTTGCCGTTTAGTCTATAGGCAACAGTAGTCAGTAAGCGGTTTTCTGAGGTAAGTGCTTTTTCGCCGGTGTTAAGCATTAAAAAACAGCCAGTACCGTAGGTACTTTTAGCCATGCCTTGCTCAAAACATGCGTGGCCAACAAGGGCTGCCTGTTGATCGCCTGCAATACCACATACGCGAATTGGCGCGCCAAAAATATCAGCGCTGGTTGAGCCAAATTCATCAGCTGAATCCATTACTTCTGGAAGCATAGATTCTGGAATATCGAATAACTCTAAAAGCTCTTGATCCCACTGCTGGGTATGAATATTAAATAACATGGTGCGCGATGCATTGGTTGCATCTGTGCGATGCTCTTTTCCGCCAGTTAGTTGCCAAAGCAAGTAAGTGTCAACAGTACCGAAGGCGAGCTCACCTGCAAGGGCTTGTTCGCGTGCGCCTTCAACGTTATCTAAAATCCAGCGAACTTTAGTGGCCGAAAAATAAGGGTCGAGCAGTAAGCCTGTTTTATCGCTTATCGTTTGGCAAAGCTCATCGGTCGTTAAGCTTTCGCAGTAGTCGCTGGTGCGTCTATCTTGCCAAACAATCGCGTTATAAATAGTTTTGCCTGTTTTTTTATTCCACACCAAAGTGGTTTCGCGTTGGTTAGTGATACCAATGGCAATAATTTCTTCAGGTTTTACATCATTTTTAGCGAGTACTTCGCGACTGGTGCTAAGCACTGTTTGCCAAATATCGTTAGGATCGTGTTCAACCCAGCCATTTTGTGGAAAATGCTGCGAAAATTCTTGTTGTGCTGTACCAAAAACGTCTGCATCTTTTGTAAACAAGATGGCCCGAGAGCTTGTGGTTCCTTGATCAATTGAGAGTATGTATTTGGACATGATATTTGTGTTATTTATCTTATCTTATATATGACTAGATTGCCTTTAACCGAAGTTAATGGCAATGGTTTTTTCTTAAAATAGCAGATTAAAAAATAAACACGCTAATATTTGCTGGTAACTCTTTTATATAAAAGGCGTTTTATTTTTGCATTATTTTAAGGGCGTACGCGGCTATTGATTAAAACAACCGCTTAAAGCTTATTATTACTTGGTGTGAGGTTTAGCTTGTTGCCAATCCATACCGGTAGAAAAGCGATTATCAAACCCACGCCACTGTGGCAGCGGTTTACCGTCAACAACAGCTTGGTCGCCGTTTTGTGGTAAATCTAAGTATTTACACTCGCGGTCTATGCCTTTTACGTGGCAATCCATCATGGCAAGTACAAAGTGTTTGTTGATTTCGTTTAGGGTGCGCATAGACCACGAAGGCTCGTAGTAATGGCCGATATCTAATTCGCTGCTGCTTTGTGCAATAGCAGGGGCTGGGTGTGGTGCAATATTATGGCGTGCATTTTTGTAAGTAAGCATGTACTTATCTTCGCTGCCTGTTTGTTCATAAAGATTTTTAATGCCTTCATAGCCTGAAATGTCATCTAAGCTACCGGCTACATAAAGCGAAGGTACTTTAATATTTGCCATTGCTTTGGCATCAAATATAGCGTGCTGTCCGCCCCACGGTGCAAAGGCCACCATGGCTTTTATACGAGGGTCTACTTTTGGATTTTGGTATTGTCCACCAGCGCAGCTGTTTAGTAATTGCTGTACTTGTTTAATTTGAGCAGGGTCTTTCATACCCGTAAACATGGCCGTAGTTTGCTCATTAAAAGCGTAACAACCACCTATTGTATTTACCGCGCCATAGCCACCCATTGAGTAACCAATT
This sequence comes from Pseudoalteromonas sp. FUC4, assembly GCF_008370255.1. Taxonomy (GTDB): domain Bacteria; phylum Pseudomonadota; class Gammaproteobacteria; order Enterobacterales; family Alteromonadaceae; genus Pseudoalteromonas. The sequence goes on from NZ_SEUI01000006.1 coordinate 202,033, forward strand.
ACACCTGCGCTTTTATTATCTACCTGTTTGCTTGCAAAGTTGTTTTGCTCATTAAAGTAATTAATAACAAACTGCTGATCGCGTGAGCGATTTATAAGCGTGCTAAAAAAGCCTGAAAACGGTGCGTTTTTAAAATCAACATCGGCATTGGTTGAGTCGGTATGGTCAATCGCTACAACAATGTAACCGTGCGACGCTAAATGCTCGCCAAGGTAGTACATAATTGTACGGTAACCGGTATAACCGTGCGACAGCACAACAACAGGGTAGTGCTCTTTATTATTAATGGCGACATCGCGCATTGCATCGGCTTGCAAAGTAAACTCTTTACCTGAGCGAGTTTCATCTGTGTAGCTGGTCAGTGGCGCTTTTGCTGTATTTGCAGCCGGATACCACACTTCTACTTTTAAAGGACGATCTTTTTGACCTTGTGTTGCCGGGTCAAACTGCGCTGGGTTAACTAAATCAAGTGTTTGCACACCTACATTGTAGCTACCTTTAGCTGCAAGCTCTGGCAGTACTTCGCTAGTGATTGGCGGGTATAGCTGCTCTGGTTTATTAGATTCAGCAACAGCTACACTGGCAGATAAACTGCACGTAGCAAGTAATATAGCTTTTGAAAGCGCCTTGATTGTGTGTGTCATTGTGTGTCCTTGTTGTGTATTTTTATTTTTTAATTAGTCAGTTCAGCCGACTCGACGGCATTGCTATATTGCAGCTGCCATTGTGTTCGTAAGGTATCCATTATGTTCATAACTCGTAAGCTAGTGCCGAGGGGCAATACGCTACTTTGGGTTTGCTTTTGTAATATACACTGCGTGACATGTGCAATTTCAAACTTAAAGTTTTCATCGTCGCTAAAGTTGTATTCAAAGTACTGAGGGTCTTGGTCTTTTATGTGTAGCTCTAACGTTTTTGCTCCTACAAACTGAGGTATTCGAATATAGCCAAGCTCACCATTAATACATGCTTCTGTTGGACCATTTTGCTGCAGTGCGCTGGCAAGAGATGCAAATTGCCCGTTACCGTAATCAACTATAGCAGTGCTTCGCTCATCAACGCCGGTCGTGCTTTTATGTACAAAGGATTTTATGTGTTCAGGGGCTTTATTAAATACCACATCAGCAATCGAAATAGGGTAAATACCTAAATCGAGTAGTGCGCCACCCGCTGTTACAGGGTTCATTAATCGGTGAGTGTCGGCAAAACTGCCAGGTAAACTAAAGTTGGCATTAACACTGTGCACATTACCAATAACACCTTCACTTAGGAGTTGTTGTAATTTTACTATGGCTGGTAAAAATCGCATCCAAACGCCTTCCATTAAAAAGCAGTTTTGTTGTTTTGCAAGCTCTGTGAGGCTTTGCAACTGCTTAGCATTAACGGTAATTGGTTTTTCGCTTAGCACGTGCTTATTGTGTTTTAAGCATTGGGCTATCGTTTTAAAGTGTTGATCGTGCGTATTGGCAATATAAATAGCATCTATATTTGGGCATTGCATAAGAGCTTGATAGCTCTCATAGCCTTTAATATTGTACGGTGTGGAAAATTCTTTAGCGCGCTGCATACTCATTGATGCTGCGCCAATAAGCTGTGCATCACTGCAATGCGCAATGCTTTTAGCAAAGGTGTGAGCTATATTGCCACACCCAATAATTCCCCAATTAACCTTTGCCATGCTTATTCCTTGAGTTTATTTAAAAAGACGTAATTTGTAATCCTGAACCCGCTGAACATACGTAAATATCAGCATTTAGGCTAAAACGCTCAAAGTAATGCTTTTCTACCGCTGCTTTAATTAGTGGTACTTCCGCATCACGACACAAACATACAATTGCGCCACCAAAACCACCACCCGTCATACGTACTGCGCCACGCTCGCCCATCGCTTCTTTACAAATTTCTACTAAGCCATCGGTTGCAGGTACGGTTACTTCAAAGTCGTGTTTAAGTGATTGGTGCGATGCTGCCATTAGCGTACGAAGTGCATCCATATCGTTATTTTGTAGTGCAGTAGTTGCTGCAATTACACGGTCGTTTTCGCTAATTACGTGGTGCGCACGTTTATATTCATTTTCGCTTAATGTCGCTTTTACTGCTTGCAGGCCAGCCATGGTGGCTTGGCGAAGTGTTTCTACACCCATTTTTACAGCAGCTTGTTCGCAGTCAATACGGCGCTGGTTGTATTCGCTATCAACCAACTTACGCGGGTAGTTAGAGTTAACAATAACAATATTTAAATCATCAGGAACTTTAACAGACTCAGTTGCGAGGTTTTCACAGTCGATTAATAGTGCATGACCGTTCTCGCCTTTAGCTGAAATAAGCTGATCCATAATGCCACATTGGCAATGCATAAAGTCGTTTTCGGCTTCTTGGCCAAATAGCGCAATTTGCTCTGGCGGTAAACCAAGCTGTGCAATATGGTTAAACATACCGCCTACAGCAACCTCTAGTGCGGCCGATGACGACAAGCCACTACCTTGCGGTAAGTTGCTGTCAATAAGTAGGTCGGCGCCACGCAGTGTGTAGCCCGCTCTTTTAAGAACATAAGTAACAGCACGAATGTAGTTACCCCATTGCGACTGGCCTTCAGTGATTTCTTCATCAACACTAAAGCTGTCTTTTTCGCCTGGGTAATTTAAAGAATGCACAGTAATAATATTGTCGTCGCGCTCTTTAAACATTACTTGGGTACGAAACTCTAACGAACACGGTAAAACAAAACCGTCGTTGTAGTCGGTAAATTCGCCAATGAGGTTTACACGCCCTGGTGCTGCTGCAATACCTTGAGCAGGCGCGCCATACAGTGACAAAAATTGTTGTTGGAATTCGTTAAGCTTCATCTGTGTGTCCTGCTGTATCTTTATAATGTGTTGTACTGGCTGCTTTTAAAATAGAAGCAGCGGTTTCTGCGCTTAAATCGCGTTGGCTTTCGCCTAGCATTTCGTAGCCTACCATGTGTTTTTTAACAGTCGCAGAGCGAAGTAGCGGCGGATAAAAATGGGCATGCAAACGCCAATGTTGCTCATCAGAGCCTCTATTAGCCGGTGCATTGTGCCAACCCATTGAGTAGGGAAAGCTGCAATTAAATACGTTGTCGTATTTAGTGGTTAATACTTTAAGTGCCTGAGCCAAAGAGTCGGTTTGCACATCGTTTAGCTGGCTAAAGTTTTGAATGTTATCTTTAGTTACTATCATTGTTTCAAACGGCCATGCAGCCCAAAATGGCACAACAACAAGCCAATGTTCGTTTTCAAATACAACACGTGTTTGATCTGCTTGCTCTTTTTGTGCGTAATCGGCAAGCATTGCGCTGCCATGCTTTTTATAATAGGCAAGCTGCTGCGTATCTTCGGCTTCTATTTCGGTTGATAAGTGCGAGTGAGCCCAAACTTGGCCGTGAGGATGAGGTTGCGAGCAACCCATTATCTCGCCTTTATTTTCAAAAACTTGTACGCATTCGTACTGCTGTGCAAGCTCTGTGTAATTTTCTTTCCAGGTTTTTACTACTTCGTGCAATGCGTTTTGGCTAAGCTCTGGTAGTGTTTTATTATGCTCTGGAGAAAAACAAATTACACGGCATTCGCCACTAGCTTCATCGGCAATAAATAAATCGCTATCTGACTCTAAGCTTTGAGGTTGTTCGCTGGTATTAGGCGTTAGTGCGCCAAAGTCATTTCTAAATACATGCGTGTATTTGTAATCTGGGTTGCTATCGCCATTTGCACGGGTGTTACCTGGGCAAAGCGGGCAGCTTTCATCGTGTTTTGGTAATACGTTTTCGTTAACAGCTTCTGTTGCGCCTAACCATGGGCGATTATTACGATGTGGTGACACTAATACCCAACGACCCGTTAGCGGATTTTTACGTCTGTGAGTACTTTCTAATAAAGCCATGTTAACTCTCCAACCCACTTGGGTAATTAGTTTGCCAGCGCCATGTGTCGTTTGTCATGTCGCTAAGTGTTAGTTCTGCGTGCCAGTTAAGTGTGTTTTGCGCTTTTGTGGCATCGGCGTAGTTACAGGCAATATCACCTGCACGGCGTGGTGCACTTTTATAAGGAATATCTTTATTGGCTGATACGCTAAATGCTTTGATTATATCAAGCACTGAATAACCTTGGCCTGTGCCTAGGTTATAAGCATGAAAGGCGGTATCTGTTTTGTGTTGCATAAATGCCGCAACATGACCTTTAGCTAAATCTAAAACGTGAATATAGTCGCGCACGCCGGTGCCATCTTCGGTGTCGTAGTCGTCACCAAAAATATTAACCAAGTCACGTTTACCTACTGCTGTTTGGGCAATAAATGGCATTAAGTTATTAGGAATACCATTAGGGCTTTCGCCTAATAAACCACTTGGGTGTGCACCTACTGGGTTAAAGTAACGAAGCGCAATGCCCATAAATTGACTGTTGGCATTACATACGTCTTGCATGGCTTGTTCAACCATGACTTTAGTCCAACCATAAGGGTTAGTTGCGCGTATCGGGTGCTTTTCGTCAATAGGGAGGTAGTCTGGCTCGCCGTACACAGTAGCCGATGAGCTAAATATAATATGGTTAACGCCCGCCTCTTGCATGCTCTGTAACATGCTTAATGTGCCCGACACGTTATTTTGATAATAACGCAGCGGTTGCTCAGTTGATTCGCCAACAGCTTTTAAAGCTGCAAAATGAAAAACAGCTTCGGCTTTAGTATGTTTTAGAGCGAGCTTAAACTGTTGCTCGTCTTGTATGTCGCCCAAAATAAACTCAAACCGAGTACCCGTAATCTTTTCGAGTTGGTCAAGCACCTGCGCACTTGCATTAGACAAGTTATCATAAATAACAGGTGTAATACCTGCTTCATGTAATGCAATACATGTGTGGCTACCTATGTAACCCATGCCGCCAGTAACTAAAACTTTCATGTTATTTCTCGAAAAGTGTATTTATATGATAAATACTACTATTAAGGTGATTTAAAAACAATAGTTATGATTGTTGAGTAATTCAAATAAAAGCATAAAAAACATTCAGCTTAAGCACCCATCTGCCTTTTAAAGGAATGCTTTTATATTAACTAACATAGGCTTAGCTTTATCAATTAATTCTATAAACTGATTCAACTATTGGCCTAATTATCAGCAGTAAGTCGGGGTGCTAATATAGCGAAAATAAAGTAAGGAGAGATCAACATGAACAAAACAATTTTACTTACCGGTGCTACCGATGGCATTGGGCTAGAAACTGCAAAGATGTTATTAGCCCAAGGCCACACCGTATTATTGCATGGCCGCAATCAAGATAAATTAAATAACGTACAAAGTGCCTTAAATGAGCAATACCCGCAGGCAAGCACTGTAACTTACGTCGCTGATTTAAGCGATATGGCACAAGTACAAACATTAGCGCAAAGCGTTCTGAGCGATTTACAACAAGCAGATAAAGTACTTGATGTACTTATTAACAATGCAGGTATATACAAACTTGCTGATATAACGACAAAAGAAGGGCTCGATGCTCGTTTTGCGGTAAATACTATTGCCCCTTATTTACTTACTAAATTGCTATTGCCTGTTATGAATGTGCAATCGCGCGTTGTAAACGTATCATCTGCTGCTCAATCAAGCGTTAACTTTGAGTCCTTAGTAGGTAATAAGCCACTTTCAGATAGCGCAGCCTATGCACAAAGTAAGTTGGCTATTACTATGTGGTCACGTCATTTAGGGCTTGCGCTTAAAGGCGCGGGGCCACTAGTTGTATCGGTAAACCCTAAATCGTTACTAGGTAGTAAAATGGTAAAAGATGCCTACGGGCTTGATGGCGGTGACCTAAAATTAGGGGCTGATATTTTTTGTCGTGCAGCTTTAAGCGATGAATTTAAAGACGCAACAGGCCTTTACTTTGATAATGACGCAGAGCGCTTTGCACCTCCACACCCAGATGCACTTAACAACGCTAAAAACCAGCAGCTTGTTGATACCTTAGATTCTGTATTAGCGCAGCTTAAGTTAGGTAATGCATAGTGAGTGGGCAAATAACCTGGACCGTAGAAGGCCCAATTAAAGATGGCAAGTACGATCAATTTTTAGAGGTAATGCAGCAGCTTATTACCTCAGCTAAAAATGAAGAAGGTACGGTTATGTATGAGTGGACGATTAGCGAGAATAACCGCAGCGTACATGTTGATGAGCGTTACCAAAATGAAGCCGCAGCAAAGTTACATCTGCCAGGGGGAGCGAAAGTGGCCCGTTATTTTTAAGTGTGGTTGATATGCAGCGAGCGACTGTTTACAGCCAGCCTAGTGAAGAATTTGCCAAAGCCTTTGCAGGTCCAAGCACTGTATTTATGAAGCCAATAGGTGGGTTTGTAAATTAGAAAGTAGTAAACGTTTTACCCTTTGTTGATCTAAAGAGCTCACCTCATCAGTGAGCTCTTTTTTTATTTATACAATGCTATTCTTGTTGTAAACGTTCGTAGAGCCAATCTTTTAACTCAGAACGGTCATGTTTTAGCTGATGCATTTGTTCATCGCTTATGGGCGCATCTTTAAGTTCTAACACTCTTATTTCTTTATCTAGTTTGTCGTACTTATCTGCTTTTTTTGCAAATTCAGTGTCGCTTTCATTTAATTCGGCAATGGTCTTTAAGTACTCTGGAAAGTCATTAGTTAATGAGTGGTCTTCGCCTAACATATTCGCTCCTTAATAGGATATAAATGAGTTGTTTAAGTGAATTACTGCCTTCATATAATACACTGGGGTTTAAACAATCATAAATCAACCATTGCCAACTTAATTTGATATAACTCAAACAACCGCTTTTACTTTTTAGCAGTTGTTGTTTTTTCCCAATAAGGGGTTTCACCAAAGTACTCAATAAAGTGATCGATAAACGCACGTACTTTAGCGGTCAATAATTTATGGCTGGGGTATACAGCTGAAATAGTCGTATTAACTACTCGTGAAAAGCTTAGGGCTCGATATTATTGCTCAAGATGCGAGAAAGTAGAATAACCACAGAAGTTAAGCGACTATGAGTGGAATTAAACTTAAGTAACCTGAACTCTGGGCAATAAATCTATCTTGAGCTGCTATTTTAGTTAAAAGAGCAAGTTTTTAACGCTTTTTGCTAATTTATATTGGTTAATTAATAGTGGTAGAATGCAGCGCTTAGTGCCACTTGTGTGAAGTAGTGGTCAATAATTTATAAGGTCTGTTGTGTAATGCTGTTAATGATCGATAACTACGATTCGTTTACTTACAACTTAGTGCAATATTTTCAGCGTTTAGATCAAGACGTTTTAGTGAAACGTAATGATGAGCTAAGCATTGCACAAATAAAACAGTTGAACCCGAAGCACATCGTGTTATCGCCTGGGCCATGCACCCCAAACGAAGCGGGTATTTCACTAAATGTTGTTGAGCAACTAAAAGGGCAATATCCTATTTTAGGAATTTGCTTGGGGCATCAAACTATCGCACAAGCCTTAGGGGGAGATGTTATTCGTGCTAAAAAAGTAATGCACGGTAAAACATCACCCATAGTTCACACTAACAAAGGTGTGTTTAAAGGTTTAGCCAATCCGTTAACAGTGTGTCGTTATCATTCTTTAGTGGTTAAAGCACAAACTCTGCCTAAAGAGCTTGAAGTAACCGCATGGACTCAAACTGAGCAAGGCGAGTTTGACGAAATTATGGGGTTGTTACACAATGAACTTGCTATCGAAGGTGTGCAGTTTCATCCCGAAGCTATTTTAACTGCTCAAGGCTTAGAACTGCTTGATAACTTTTTAACTCGCTTCTAATGTTATAATACACAGAGCATTTTATACTTTATTAATGGATGTCATGACCGAACTTGTAGCCCAGCAGCGTACTGCCAAAATACTAAGCCAACGGGCTCATGACTTATTGCTTGGGCACAGCTTTGCGCACCAGCAAATTGGTTTCATTCATACATTAGATATAGATTACGGCGAACCCATGAAGCAGCGTACTTTGCTTCAGGTTGAAGTGGCCGCACAGAATAAACGCCAGCAAAGCAGTACTGCACATCATAAGTACCGCGCTCAAGCGAGTGAGCAACTGCACAAAACAATTGAAACAGCTATATATAAGCAGCTCGAAGATATAGATGGCGTAATTCATAGCACCATAGGTATTGAAGATGGCATTGCCAATATACTCGATATATTAGCGGTAAAGTCAGCGTCGGTAGGGCGTTTAGAACCATTGGTTAATGATTTAAGCTGGTTGGGTAGGGAGTTAGTAACGCTCGTTAATTTACCTTACTATCGTAATCAACGTAGTAAAAACACGTCTGTAAAAGTAGATAAGCCATCGCTCGCCCTTCGTTATATTGGCCTTGATAACTTACAGCTAGTTATACCTACATTTGCCGTGCGTCATTGGATGCCACATAGCACCGAACCATTTTCGTTATTAAAACGTCGTTTACGTGACAGTGCCATGGCAAACGCCATTGCCGCGCAAAAAATTGCACAAATTAATAATGTAAATGACGTTCATGCATTTACCCTTGGTATGCTTTTAGATGTAGGGCGAATTGCATTAGTGCGCTTGTACTTAAAAACGTTTGAGCAAATATGGCAACGTAAAGTACAGCTAGCCCGAAATGAAAACCAAAAAGATTTACACACCGCATTATTAGAGCTTAAGCCCGACCCGCTATTTTTAACCACTCTACTTAGCAATAAGTCGATAGAAGTAAGCGCCAAGGTAATAGACAAAATGGCTTTTAAATATTTACCGTTTAAAGGGGTAATGCAGCAGCTAGTAAATGGGGTAGATAAGGGCGATACATTACTGCCATTAACAGAAGTAATGCTAAAGGCACGGTGCTACTCTCAATATCTTAATTTAAAAGAACATCAACTTATTGAACCTGATGAAGCTTTAAGCTGGTTTTCGCACTTTAAGTTCACTAAAACGGAACTAAAAACCCTCCAATCGAGTAATTTTACCAATTTAGCTATTCAAATTGACTAAAAATCTGAATTTTTTGTTAATTTTTTTGCGACTAACCATTCATTCTCATCTTATTGTTATATTACATATTTGCCGATTAAAGCGTACGCGCCTTGGTGCTCATGCGGTTAGTTGTTTAAAAATAAGCATAAATAGCTATGCAAATAGTTATTCACTATCTATGAAATAATATCTTTAGCCCTTTATTTTAAAGGGATACATGAAAGTTTTTAACGAGACAGATATAAGTAATTCTGAAATAATGTGCGTCTGAAAATTGAACCACAAAGCAATTTTGCGCAATTATCAGGTTACTGATCTTGCCTATAAAGTTGGTTACAAATATTAACCAAACACCTATTTTGATGTTTTGTGTTGCTCACAATTAAGAGGAAATAAAATGACAGTCAATCGCGAATTATTTGATCACGTAATGGTTCCTAACTACGCACCTTCAAGCGTAATTCCTGTTCGAGGCGAAGGCTCTCGCGTATGGGATCAACAAGGTCGAGAGTTTATCGACTTTGCTGGTGGTATTGCAGTTAACTGTCTTGGCCATTGCCACCCTGCATTAGTAGGCGCATTAAAAGAGCAAGGCGAAAAAATCTGGCATCTATCTAACGTAATGACCAATGAGCCGGCACTTCGCCTAGCTAAAAAAATGGTTGATGCGACATTTGCTGAAAAAGTTTACTTTGCCAACTCTGGCGCAGAAGCAAACGAAGCCGCGCTTAAATTAGCGCGTCGTTTTGCACTTGATAAGTTTGGCGCAGAAAAATCACAAATCATCGCGTTCAACAAAGGTTTCCACGGTCGTACATTCTTTACCGTAACTGTTGGCGGTCAAGCTGCATATTCAGATGGTTTTGGTCCTAAGCCTGGCGATATCGTTCATTGTGATTACAATGACCTAGCTGCTTTTGAAAAACTAATTAGCGATAAAACATGTGCCGTAATGATGGAGCCTCTTCAGGGTGAAGGCGGTATTGTTTCACCAACTGATGAGTTTGCTCAAGGCGTTCGCGATTTATGTACTAAACATAACGCACTGCTTATTTTTGATGAAGTTCAAACAGGTGTTGGCCGTACTGGCGATTTATACGCATACCAAGGCTTAAACGTAGTACCTGATATTTTAACTTCAGCTAAAGCACTTGGCGGCGGTTTCCCTATTGGCGCTATGATCACAACAACTGAAATTGCACAGCATCTTAAAGTAGGTACTCATGGTTCTACTTATGGCGGTAACCCGCTTGCGTGTGCTGTTGCAGAAGCTGCATTCGATACAGTAAATACCCCAGAAGTACTGGCTGGCGTAAAAGAAAAAGCCGCATTATTTAATGAACTACTTAGCGCGGTTAACGAAAAATACAACGTATTTAGCGAAATCCGTGGCCAAGGTTTATTAATTGGTGCAGTAGTGAACGAGCAATACAAAGGTCGTGCAAAAGAGTTTTTAGTGGCAGGTACAGAGCAAGGTCTTATGTCATTAGTTGCTGGCGCAGACGTAGTACGTTTCACTCCATCGTTAGTAATTCCTGAAGCGGACATTCGCGAAGGTATGGCACGCTTTGAAAAAGCAGTAGCAAGTGTAGTAAACGCATAAGCTACCTAAGCCAACCAATTAAGGGCAAGCACTGCTTGCCCTGCAATTCCTATTTACCGTTATTTATAAGGGAGCAAGCGGACTCATGATGATCCTTCGCCCAATCCAGCAAAATGATTATTCAGCATTACTGAAAATTGCCCACGAATCTGGGCATGGTTTTACGTCTTTGCCTTTAAATGAAGAGCTATTACAAAAAAAGATCGACCATTCAGTAAGCTCATTTGCTAAACAAACGTCACAACCTGGTGACGAAGGCTACCTGTTTGTTCTTGAAGATAGCGAAACCGGTGAAGTTGTAGGTACGTCTGCAATTGAAGCGGCGGTAGGGCTTGATGATGCATTTTATCATTATCACTTAAGTAAAGTGATTCACTCTTCGCGTACATTAGACGTATACAAAGCCGTTGATATTTTAACGCTATGTAACGACTACACAGGTGCTACAGAGCTTTGCACATTGTTTTTAAAAGATGGCTATCGTAAAAATTGTAACGGTAAGCTACTTTCAAAAGCGCGTTTTATGTTTATAAAACAGCATCAAGAGCGTTTTGCACAAACAGTGATTGCAGAAATGCGCGGCGTGTCTGACGAAAATGGCAGTAGCCCTTTTTGGCAGTGGCTTGAAGAGCACTTTTTCTCAATGGACTTTCCTACAGCCGATTACCTAACAGGTATTGGCCAAAAAGTTTTCATTGCAGAACTAATGCCTAAATACCCAATTTACGTAAACTTGCTAAGTAAAGATGCGCAAGCCGTAATAGGTAAAGTACACGACAACACACGCCCAGCTATTGAGCTTTTAAAAAGCGAAGGCTTTACGTTTAACGGCTACGTAGACATTTTTGACGCCGGTCCAACGGTTGAAGCAAAAGTAGATAACATTGCGACAATTCGTAATGCTAATGACTTTAACGTTGAAATTGGCGAAATGACTGGCGACACCATGGTGTTACTAGCTAACGAAAAGCTTAATGACTTTAGAGCAACAGTTGCGCCAATGACATTTGACGATCGAGCTAAAAGCCTGATTTTATCGCAAGAAATAGCAGATGCATTACATTTGCAAGCTGGCGATATTGTTAGCGCAACCCCAGTTTAATTTAGGAGAAAGTATATGACTCATCCTGCACAATTTATTAATGGTCAATGGTCTCAAGGCCAAGGCACAGAATTTAATTCAGTAAACCCTGCAAATAACGACGTTATTTGGCAGGCATCATCAGCCACTGCGGCGCAAGTAGATACCGCAGTAAATTCAGCGCGTGAAGCGTTTTATGCATGGGCTGATAAAAGCTTTACTGAGCGCTTGGAAATAATTAAAGCATTCGCAGCGCAATTAAAAGAAAACAGCGAAGAGCTCGCTATTACTATCGCACAAGAAACAGGTAAGCCACTGTGGGAAACGCGCACAGAAGCGGGTGCTATGGTTGGTAAAATTGCCATTTCTGAAAAAGCATTTTTAGAGCGCACTGGCGACGTAGAAAACGCAATGCCACTTGGGCGTGCGATGATTCGTCATAAGCCACATGGCGTAGTAGCGGTATTTGGTCCATATAACTTTCCGGGCCACTTACCTAATGGCCACATTGTGCCAGCGCTTTTAGCAGGTAACACGGTTGTATTTAAACCGTCTGAGCTTACTCCTAAGGTTGCTGAGCTTACGCTTAAACTATGGGAAAAAGCAGGTTTGCCAGCAGGCGTTATCAACCTAGTCCAAGGTGAAGTAGAAACGGGCAAAGCCCTTGCTGCTCACAAAGGAATTGATGGCTTGTTCTTTACGGGTTCTTCTCGTACTGGTCATATTTTACATGAACAGTTTGCGGGTCAACCGGGTAAAATTTTAGCGCTAGAAATGGGTGGAAATAACCCACTTATTATTACTGACGTTGAAGACACGAAAGCCGTTGTACACGATATTATTCAATCAGCGTTTATTTCAAGCGGCCAGCGTTGTACATGTGCTCGTAAACTGTTTTTACCAACAGGTAGCAAAGGCGATGCAATTTTAGAGCGTCTTATCACTGCAACTAAAGCGATTAAAGTAGGCAACTACGATGATGCAGACCAGCCATTTATGGGTTCTATGATCTCATCAGCGGCAGCTGCAGGCATGGTTAAAGCGCAAAACGAGCTTGTTGAGCTTGGCGCTCAAGTATTAGTAGAGCTTGAGCACACAGCCAATACCGGCTTTGTAACACCAGGTATTATTGAGTGTACAAATATTAGTGACTTCCCAGATGAAGAGCATTTTGGACCACTTTTAAAAGTATTCCGCTTTGATGACTTTGACCAAGCCATTGATAAAGCAAACGATACAACCTTTGGTTTATCGGCTGGTTTATTAAGTGATAGTGCCGCAGATTACGACCATTTCTTACGTCGTATTCGCGCTGGTATTGTTAACTGGAACCGCCCAATTACTGGCGCATCAAGCGCAGCACCATTTGGTGGTATTGGCGCATCGGGTAATCACAGAGCAAGCGCGTATTACGCAGCTGATTACTGTGCATACCCAGTTGCTTCAGTAGAGCTTGAAAAAGTAGCGATGCCAGCAACATTAAGCCCAGGCTTAAAAATAGATTAAGTAGTAATACTACTTAATCATTACAAAAGCAGCTTCGGCTGCTTTTTTTGTATTGCTATCGTACAAGGCTAGTAATTACCGACTCTTTCTGCTTAAATCAGCATAATTAAATATATTTAGGTGGTTCGCATAATGGTTTTAGATAGGCAAGGGTACGATGATTTGATCATGTATCTAACTCAAAATTTAGCATTGTTTGAGAAGCCAGGCGAAATAAAACCAGGTGCCCCAACAGTAATGGAATTAATTGAAGACGTCATTGCACAAAATGTGATGCTTATTTGCGAGCAGCACACAGACCTCAACACAGAGCAGCGTAGCCAAATTGTACGTGAAGTTGATGGCATAGTTTACGATTTAGAAGAAGTCCTCAGCAGCATCACCTCACAGCCTGTCACGGTTGAACAGCATGCCTTTATAGATGAATTTGCAGGTTTAGTAAAAAACCTCTTTGATAGCGCTTTAGCACAACAATCTTAGCCATTTTATAGCCCTGCGTTGCATTTTCATTTGCAACTACGGCTAAGTTGCTTACAATCAAGAAAATATTTTTTTGAGATATAACAATGCAAGCAAATGTAAAATGGGTTGAAGGCGATACGTTTATTGGCCGTTCTGATTCTAACCACAATGTTGTGTTTGATGGCGGCAGCGATAGCGCAGCACCAAGCCCAATGGAAATGGTTTTAATGTCAGTTGGCTGTTGCTCATCAGTTGATGTGGTGAGCATTTTAAAAAAAGCTAAACAAGATTTCTCAGACGTACAAGTGCAACTAAGTGCAGAGCGCGCTGAAACAGCGCCGCGCGTGTTTACCAAAATCAACTTACACTTTGTTGTTAAAGGCAATAATGTGTCTGAAAAACACCTTGCACGTGCAGTTTCACTCTCTGCTGAAAAGTATTGCTCGGTTGCATTAATGCTTGATAAAACAGTAGAAATTACGCATAGCCACGAAGTTGTGCAAGAACAAGCAAAATAACGCTTTTTCCACGAGAAGAATTCGTATAAAATCCGCGAACTTTTCATTCTGCAGGTGCAGAACCCACTAATTTATAGGTTGGTTTATTATGAACAAACCCTTCGATAAACTTAAACTTCATGGCTTTAACAATTTAACCAAAAGTTTAAGCTTTAGTATTTATGATATTTGTTACGCAAAGACCGAGCAACAACGTAAAGAATACATTGAATATATCGATGAGCAGTACAGTGCAGATAGACTAACCGACATTTTAGGTGAAGTTGTTGATATTATTGGTGCTAACATTTTAAATGTAGCGCGCCAAGATTATGAACCGCAAGGCGCAAGTGTCACTATTTTGGTTTCAGAAGAACCAGTAGAAGAGCAGCAAAATTACGATGCTGACGAAGCACCAGGCCCATTACCTGATTCAGTTGTTGCGCACCTAGATAAAAGCCATATTTGTGTACACACATACCCAGAAGCTCACCCTGATGATGGTATTTGTACATTCCGTGCTGATATTGAAGTATCTACCTGTGGCATTATTTCGCCACTTAAAGCGTTAAACTTCTTAATTCATAGCCTTGAGTCAGATGTAGTAACAATTGACTACCGTGTTCGTGGTTTTACCCGCGACATAAACGGTGTTAAACACTACATTGACCATGCTATTAGCTCGATTCAAAACTTCATGACAGAAGATACAAAAGAAGCGTACCAAATGATGGACGTGAACGTGTATCAAGAAAACCTGTTCCACACCAAAATGATGTTAAAAGAAACCGACTTAAATACCTATTTATTCGGCCTTTCTACTGATGAGTTATCGGACGAAGAAGAAGACGAAATTCGCTCTAAGCTGACTCGCGAAATGCAAGAAATATTCTATGGCCGTAACTTGCCAGATACAGAATAAGCATGACGAATTAAATTAAAAATGGCGCTCAGTGAGCGCCATTTTTTTTGCTTTATTTTACAAGCAATAGCTGTGTTTGTCGGCCATTTAAATACCAGACACCGCTTTTATCAAAAATAGCATCTTCCTCTAGCATTATTCTTATTTCTTTATTCCACTGTTTTATAAACACCGCATTGTTAAGCTCAATTGAGTAAGCCGTATTTAAATGCAGCGGATAGTCACCATCTCCTGGTACACCTTGCTGAGAATCCCACATACCTAATGTATTACCAGCAGCGTGACCATGGTAGCCAAGAGGGTGAGTATAAATAGTGGGTTTTAATCCCTGAACAATGGCGGCTTTTCGTGCTGCAGCTAAAACCTCATTACCGGTTTTACCTACCGCAAATTGATTGGTAAATATGTTTTGTAGTTTATTACCGCTTTTTAGTGCTTCAACTAAGTAACTAGGTGTACTTATTTCGTTTTCTTTGAGCACATACGCATGCTGCTGCGTGTCGGTATTTAAGCGTAAATAAGTAATCCCAAAATCTACATGAAGCAAGTCACCGGCTTGTATAACGTTATCATCGTAGCCATTGGTAAAGCTTTCTTCATGATCGAACGACTTCGCATCGGCGCGCTGAATAGCAACACTTGGGTGAAACCATGTTTGTAGTTTTAGCTCTTTTACGCGCTCTCTAAACCACCATACCAAGTCATCGCTAGTTGTTTCACCAACCGTAATTGTTTTACCCGAAAACCCCTCTGCAATAATATGATGGGCAATAGCGACAATATGTTTATACATTTTAACTTCTTCAGGAATGCGTTGCTCTAACCACGCAACAGCAAGCGGCTCTGCAGAAATTATTTTATCGTGATAAGTGGCGGGCAAGTTAGCCATTAAGGTTTTGTAATCGCCTAGCACAAGGCCATCAGCATGTGCCCAGTCGGTAGAAGTATTAAGTGCAATGTTGCGAGGTTTGTATTGCTCAATAAGCGTATTGAGTGCCTGCCACTGGCTAGGTTGTGTTTGCTTATCCCAGCCTTTTTTAAATACATTACCTATTTTATAAGGCGCAATAGCGTAAGCATCAACACCACCTTGTTTATTAAGTGCAAATAGCAAAATAGTGGTACGTCTGGCTGAAAGCCATGTTGCAGGCAGCATTGTTTTTAATATTGGATCTTCGTTATATTCGCGGCTTATAAGTAGCCACATATCAGTGTTGTGCTGCTTCATTAACGAAGGCATTAAGGTGTTAACTCTAAGCTCAGTTATTTTATCTATAAACGCAGCGCGCTCTTTCATCGACAAAATAGCAGGAGCGTCATCGGCTCTAACAAAAGGGCTTAAAGCAAGCGTAGTTAGCAAGCTTACACAAAGTAGAAGTTGTTTAGTAAAGTGCATAATTGTTTTATTTTTAGGCTAGGTAATTTATAACATGCCTGAAGAAGGGTTATAAAAAAACATTTTGAGATAAACTGCACACAAAAAAGCCCAGCTAATTAACTTAGCTGGGCTTTTGAATATATAGCGTTTTAATTAATCATGCTGTAAATAAGTGCAAATACAGCAAGTGAGCCAACCGCTAATATAAATAGCGTGCTTAAACGGTTGCGGTACTTATGAAGTGCAGGCACTTTATAAACTGCAATCATTGGCATGATGAATAAAATCATCGCAATGATTGGGCCCGATAACTGATCCATCATGTCTAAAATACTTGGGTTTTTAACAGCGCAAAACCAAATAGCTAAAAACATAATTAACACACCAATTTTATCAGCCGCTTTTGCGCTTAAGCTTGTTTGTTTAGTTACTAAACCCGTAAAGCTTTCACGTGCACCTAAAAAGTGACCCAAAAACGACGATGTAATAGCAATAAAGGCAACAAGCGGCCCAAGCGTGGCAATAAACGAGTTATCAGTAATATTAGCAAGGTAGGATAAAACCGATACGTTAGCTGCTTTAGCCGCGGCCATTTGCTCGCCTGTAAGCGATAGCACGCAAGAGAACACAAATAACAGTACAAAGGTAATAAGTAGTAAGCTAGTGCGCTTTAAAATCGCCTCAGACTTATATGTAGCTTTTTCACCGTAGTGACCGCGTTGCACGTTTACAAAGCTTGAGATAGCCGCTGCGTGGCTAAACGAAAACACAATAATAGGAATTGATAACCACAACGTTTTACCAAAGCTGCCAATTTCGGGCATTGCCATATCTGGCATTTGCCAGCTTGGGATTAAATAAAGTGATAAAAAGAACAATATACCCACAAGCGGATAAACTAAAATAGCAAAGGCACGTAGCATTAAACGCTCGCCGCCCATCATTAAGCTAATCATACCTGCAACTAATACACCCGAAAGCAACACGCGAGAAGGTGATTCCATCCCCATTTGATTAACCATAAAGCTATCAACGGTATTGGTTAAGCCTACACCGTAAATAAGCAAAATTGGGAATATAGATAAAAAGTACAATAAAGAAATTAACCGCCCCGCAGTCACACCAAAGTGCTCTTCAACTACATCGGTAAAATCAGCATCTTTATTTTTTGATGACAGTACAAAACGCGCTAATCCTCGATGTGCAMAAAAGGTCATTGGAAATGCTAAACATGCMAAAATAATTAACGGCCAAAAACCGCCAATACCAATGTTAATAGGTAAAAATAAAATGCCCGCACCAACGGCGGTACCAAAAAGGCTTAAAGTCCACTGCGTATCGTGCAGGTTCCATTTAGAAGTGGTTGTGTTTGCAGGTGTGTGTGCACCTGTTGTTGATGCATTTGAATGCGTTGCATCTTGAGATGTTGTCATGTGTGTGTTTATCCATTATTTAAATAATAATCGCGCGCAAGAATATAGTTTTTAGCTAAAAACTTCATGTTTTGAGAGGATTTGTAGACTAATTAATTAGACCAAATTGGAGGGTAAGTGTCATGAATACGAAACAGCGGTGTAAAAGTGAGCAACACCCTTAAGCGGCAGCACCACATTATAATTTTAAAGTAGGTTGGTTAGAGCGCAGCGAAACCCAATACGCCATAGCGTCACGCCAGCAGCAAAGCCAAGATCTAAGATAGGCGGTTTTCATAACGTAAAAATAGCAACTGGTCATTTTTATTGGTTTTCATTTAAAAATCAGAATTTGCCCCGAAAAGCTGTTAAGTAGAAGCCATTGATCTGAACTTCATAGGAGATTTTTATTAAACTCCGTTATACTTCCTTCAATTGAATATGCCAAACGAAGTAAATAGGCCACTAACTGCAATGAGCAAAGAGATTCTCTTCCATACTACTTTTGCGCACGAAACCAGTAAAACATGGGTTGTATTTGTCCATGGCGCAGGTGGTAGTTCGGCAATCTGGTTTCGTCAGCTTAAAGCTTATAAAAAAGAATATAATGTATTGCTGCTAGATCTTCGTGGTCACGGTAAATCGAATAACTTAGTACAAAACTTTGTTGATAATAATTATTCATTTAATAATGTCTCAAAAGACATTATTGATGTGCTAGATCATAACAATATCACCAGCGCACACTTTGTTGGTATTTCATTGGGCACAATTATTATTCGAAATATTGCTGAAATTGCGCCGCAATATGTTTCTAGCATGGTGCTAGGTGGAGCGGTTACTCGTTTCAATACTCGCAGTAATACATTGGTTTATTTAGGTAATACTTTTAAACACTTCCTGCCTTATATGTGGCTGTATCGCTTATTTGCTTTTATTATGATGCCGAAAAAGCGTCATAAAGAATCTCGACTTTTGTTTGTTCGTGAAGCAAAACGCTTGTGCCAAAAAGAGTTTATAAAATGGTTTAAATTAGCCATGGACGTAAACCCCTTAATGCAGTACTTCAAAGAAAAAGACATTGATATTCCCATTCTTTACATTATGGGCAAAGAAGATCATATGTTCCTTGGCCCTGTTAAAGAAATGGTAAAGCGCCATAAAAATAGCGTACTGCAAACTATTCACCATTGCGGCCATGTCTGTAATGTAGAACGCCCCGACTTATTCAATCAGCACTCGCTTGCGTTTATCGCCCAGCAAAATCGTTAGGGTTGTAGATAAAATAGAGATAGGACTTTCTTTTTTGACTTACAAAACTTAAAAAAGATCTAAATGGGTTAACTTAAAAGGAATTTAAATTGGAAGCGTTAAGTACAGCTAAGCAAGTTATTGATATCTTTTCGGCTTTATTAAGCCCTGTAATTGCTATCTCAGTAGGCTTTATTGCATACCAGCAGTGGAAGCTTAATGTTGATAAAGAGAAGCGTGAAAGTAACTCAAATAAACTGCATATTTATATAGTTGTTAAAAGGTTTTTGCGTAGCGTTGATATAAATCGTGTGGTCGATGATAAGTTATACGAAGAGCTTCAAGAGGCACTCGCCCTAGCTGATTTTTATTTTGACGGTATTGTGACCGATTGGTTATTTCAAGTAGACTCTGATGCATCAGCCTGGCTAAACTTAATGCAAATTAATTCATTACCTGGTACGCAAGAATCAAATCCCGAGTTTACTCGTAATCTAAGGGAAATTGAGGAGCTAATTGATGGTCTTCAAAACTTTCATTGTGAGTTATTTGATGTATTTAAAGGTAGTATGATGTACTTAAAACCTAGCAAGTAATAAATTAGGCATGTTTTTTCACCGTTTGCTAGACATCAACTGGTAACATCAAAGAGTTAAAGCTACCACTTGCCTTGCTGACAACTGATAGCTAACCACTAAAAACTACCCTTACTCTTCCACCGCACTCACTACAAAATGCGGATTCAAGTACTCATCTTTGGTGTTATAAATAAGCGGGCTGCCATCAAGCTTAGTCACTTTAGCACCGGCTATTTCGGCGATTGCATGGCCGGCGCCTGTATCCCATTCACAGGTTGGACCTAAGCGCGGGTAAATATCGGCGCTGCCCTCAGCCACTAAACACAGCTTTAATGAGCTGCCTTTAGACACCATTTCTACCTCGTCAAAGCGTTTTACAAACTCGGCTAAATCGGGTGATGGGTGCGAGCGGCTGCCTACAACACGAATTAACCCTTTGTTAGGTTTGGTGGTTACTTTAAGCTCAATTCGCTCATCGCCTTTATCTTTAAACGCGCCAATGGCTTCTGCAGCTAAGTACGATACGCCAAGAGCGGGTGCATCTACTACGGCTAAAATAGGAATGCCGTTTTTAATTAGGGCGATGTTTACGGTAAATTCACCGTTCTTTTTAATAAATTCTTTAGTGCCGTCGATTGGATCAACTAACCAGTAGCTTTTCCACGTTTGGCGTACATCCCAGCTTATGTCGGCGTTTTCTTCACTGAGTATTGGAATATCAGGTGTGAGCTGTTGAAGCCCTGCCACAATCAATTTATGAGCTGCTAAATCGGCGTCGGTTACGGGGCTTTCATCGGCTTTGTACTCAACGTTAAAATCCTTTTCGTAAATTCCCATTATCGCTTGGCCTGCTTTGCGGGCAAGGATGAGGGTTTCTTCTAGCAGTTCGGTTTGATTCATGGGGTTAACCTATATTATGTGCTTTTGTTTTAGATACGTTATCAGTTGTGTAACCGATTGGTCTAGGGTGTTTTTACTTGTATCTAAAATTATTTCTGGATTATTTGGCACTTCGTAGCTTGAATCGATACCGGTGAAGTGTTTTATCTCCCCTGCGCGGGCTTTTTTGTATAAGCCTTTTGGATCGCGGCTTTCGCATACATCCAGTGGGGTATCGATAAATACTTCAATAAATTCGCCGTCATCTACTAGGCTGCGCACCATATCGCGTTCTGCTCTAAAAGGCGATATAAACGCAGTAAGTACTAACAAGCCAGCGTCGGTCATTAGTTTAGCGGTTTCGCCTACGCGGCGTATGTTTTCAATGCGGTCTTCGTCGCTAAAGCCTAGGTCTTTACATAAACCGTGGCGTACGTTGTCGCCATCTAGCAGGTAAGTGTGCGTACCTTGCTGATTAAGCGCCGCTTCTAGTGCGTTTGCTACGGTACTTTTGCCAGAGCCTGAAAAGCCGGTAAACCATAAAATAGCGGGCTTATGTTTTTTTTGCTCACTACGCTGTGCTTTTGTAGTTGCGTAGTTATGCCAAACTATATTTTCATCCATAGTGAGAGTCTCTTATGCTGTGAGCGCAGGTATTAAAACGGAAATACCAGCGGGATCAGGGTTAATACCGTGATTGAATAAATAATAGAAAGGGGTAAGCCCATCACTATGTAATCTTTTAAGCGATAGTTACCCGCGCTATAAACCATTAGGTTAGTTTGATACCCAAATGGCGATATAAAGCTGGCTGATGCGCCAAAGGCAACCGCCATAATAAACGGTAGCGGGTCTACATTAAAACCAACCGCGAGCGAGTAAGCAACAGGGAACGACAAGGCAGCTGCTGCGTTGTTAGTTATAAGCTCGGTAAATAATACGGTCATTAAAAATATGGCAATAAACGCGCCGTACGGACCAAAGTCGCCAAGTACCATAAACATGGCGTCGGATATTTGCCCGGCAAGTCCGGTGCCTATCATTAATTTAGCAAGGCCAATGGCGCTACCTACAACCACGAGTAACTCGATAGGAAAACGGCGTTTTACTTCGTTAAGTTTTATGGTGCCACTGAGCATTAAGCCAATCAGTAATACTAATAAGCCTTTAACCAGCGGCACTATGCCAATAATGCTTAAACCCAGTACTGCGGCAAAGCTTAGTAGCACAATATTTGATTGCTTAGGTGCAAGGTGGGCTTGTAAGTCAAACCCTGAAATATACACAAATTCGCGCTTTAAATTAGGCAAGGTGTAAAAGTTTTTGCCTGGTGCGAGTATTAACGAGTCGCCAGCTTGTAATTGCACTTGCCCAAGGCCGCCTTGTAAGCGGTCGTGCCCACGGCGAATGGCAATAACGGCTGCATGAAACTGCTCTCTAAAGCGGGCTTCTTTTACGGTTTTGCCAATAAATTTTGATGACTGACTTACAACTACTTCTACTAAGTGTTCTATGTCTTTTTGATGATTCTCGTGCACTACTTTTAGGCCGTCGAAACGGGTAAGTAATGGCACCGATTTTATGTCACCTACAAACAGCAGCACGTCGTCTTTTTGAATAATTTGCTGTGGAGTGACTGCGCAAATGCGGCTGCCATCGCGAATGATTTCAGCGAGGAATAAGTCTTTTAAATCACGCAGGCCGTTTTCTTCTACGGTTTGGCCTATTAATTTTGAGCTTGCTTGTACTTTACCTTCTAGGTAAAAAGGCACGACTTCTTGGTCGCTTTTACCGTTGTCGGGTAAGTATTTAAGCATTACTAAAATGGTAATTAGGCCTACGCTTAGCGCGCCCAAACCCACTAAGGTAAAGTCAAAAAAGCCCAGCGGTTCCATGCCCGCATCTACTGCAAAGCCATTGACGATTAAGTTGGTTGATGTACCAATAAGCGTAATTGTGCCGCCCAAAATAGCAGTGTACGACAGCGGTAATAATAGCTTTGAAGGGGAGTGATTAGGATTGTCTTTTATCGCGGTAATAAGCGATGCAACAACGGCAGTATTGTTAGTAAACGACGATAAAAAGGCGGTTGATAACCCCAATTTTGTTACCGATTTTACTAAACTACCTTTAGATAGCGATTGCGCTAACTTTTGAATTAGGGTGGTTTTTTCTATTGCTGTCGACACTAATACCAGTAATACCAAGGTAATAAGCGACGGGTTAGCGTAATTAACTAACATGCTTTCAAGATCAATTAATCCGGTTAAATAACTAGTACCAATGGCACTTACAAATAACCATGCTGGATTAATACGGGTGCCAAAAAGGCACCCGACTAAGGTAAGCATAATGCCTGTTAAAACGAGCTGTTCTACCATGCTTTTAAATTCCTAACAGGCTAAAGTTAACTTATAACTTAGAAATATCAAGCGCTTGCCAATGCGGAAAGTGCTTGCGTACTAAGCTGTTAAATTCAACTTCAAATTCGCTAAAGTTACTTTGCTGTGCTTGGCTTTGCAGTACTTGCTCAATCATACCCGCAGCAACTGTTAGGTTTGATAAGCGATCGATTAGGATAAACGAGCCTGTTTCGTGATTGCTGTGGTACTCGTCTGCCAAAATAGTTTCGGTTAGTTCAAGTGTTACAATCGCAATTTCGTTTAACTGTAATGAGTCGCTAGTGCCGTGCTCAAGCGTGTTCACATCAATTGTGTAATCAATCTTTTTAACAATAGCTGAGGTGTTTTTGCTGCCTAGTTTTAGGTTATAGCTTTTACCTAACACTAATGGCGACTCATGCATCCACACAATTTTAGCTTGCAACTGGTTAGTTACAGCGGCCGTTGAGTTTGCAGGTACTATTACATCCCCTCGGCTAATATCAATTTCGTTATTTAGGGTAACGGTAATTGCTTGGCCTGCTTGTGCGCTGTCTAGGTTGCCATCAAAGGTAACAATTTCTTTAATGCTTGATGTTTTACCCGACGGTAATACTTTTATTGCATCGCCTACATGTATCTTGCCCGATGTAAGTGTGCCCTGAAAACCACGGAAGTTTAAGTTAGGGCGCACGACATATTGCACAGGTAGGCGCGCTTCAAAGCCTGTATCTGTTTCGGCTGCTGGCGAATCTTCTAGTAATTCTAGTAGCGGCTTGTCGGTGTAATACGGTGTATGAGCAGAACGCGTTACTACGTTGTCGCCTTTAAGCGCCGACATAGGCACAAACTTAATGTTTGATACGTTAAGTTGCTCAGCAAATTTAAGGTAATCGGCCTTAATTTTTTCATACACGGTTTCGTCAAAATCAACGATATCCATTTTATTAACGGCAACAACAAACTGCTTAATGCCCAGCGAGTCACAAATAAAGCTATGGCGCTTAGTTTGTACTTGCACGCCGTAACGCGCATCAACCAAAATAATGGCGACATCACTTGTTGATGCACCCGTTACCATGTTGCGTGTGTATTGCTCGTGCCCAGGTGTGTCGGCAATAATAAATTTACGCTTAGCTGTTGAGAAGTAACGATACGCTACGTCAATGGTAATGCCTTGCTCGCGCTCAGCTTGTAGGCCATCAACTAATAAAGCAAGGTCAAGATCTTCACCTGCGTTACCTACTTTTTCGTTATCTTTATGAAGGGCTGCTAGCTGATCTTCATAAATTTGGTGGCTGTCGTGCAGTAGGCGGCCAATCAATGTTGATTTACCGTCATCTACGCTGCCACAAGTAAGCATGCGTAATAAGCTTTTGTCTTGTTGGCGTGCTAGGTAGGCGTCTATGCCTATTTCTTTTACTTCGTTAAATGTATCGTTATTTTGGCTAGACATTAAAAATACCCCTCACGTTTTTTCTTCTCCATTGAGCCGGCTGAATCATGATCAATAACACGACCTTCACGTTCAGATGACGTAGATAGCAGCATTTCTTCGATGATTTCGGTTAAAGTACTTGCTGTTGACTCAACTGCACCGGTAAGTGGGTAGCAGCCTAATGTACGAAAACGTACAGATTTCATTTGCGGTACTTCACCTTCATTAAGTGGCATACGCTCATCGTCAACCATAATTAGGGTGCCGTCGCGCTCAACAACAGGGCGCTCTTTTGCTAGGTAAAGCGGTACCATGTCGATGTTTTCTTGGTAAATGTATTGCCAAATATCAAGCTCAGTCCAGTTAGACAACGGGAAAACACGAATGCTTTCGCCCGGATTAACTTGGCTGTTATAGGTGTTCCAAAGCTCAGGACGTTGGTTTTTAGGGTCCCAACGGTGGTGTTTGTCGCGGAATGAATAAACACGCTCTTTTGCGCGTGATTTTTCTTCGTCTCGGCGTGCGCCACCAAATGCAGCATCAAAACCATATTTGTTAAGTGCTTGCTTTAAGCCTTGGGTTTTCATTATGTCAGTATGTTTACCCGAGCCATGCGTAAACGGGCCTACACCCATTTCAATGCCTTCTGGATTTTTGTGTACCAGTAGATCAAAGCCGTATTCTTTAGCTATACGGTCGCGAAACTCAATCATTTCACGAAACTTCCAGTTGGTGTCTACGTGTAATAACGGAAACGGAATTTTTGCAGGGTAAAATGCTTTACGCGCTAAGTGCAAAAGTACCGACGAATCTTTACCAATAGAGTAAAGCATTACTGGGTTCTCAAACTCAGCGGCGACTTCGCGCATGATTTTGATACTTTCAGCTTCAAGTTGCTGAAGGTGAGTTAAAGCCATTGTTAGTCGTCCTACTAAAATGATTAAAAGTTACAAATTTAAAATTCGGTTATGTATTTGATACATCTGTTAGCGGCTGTGCAAAGCTGCTTGTTTGCTCGTTTTGGCCAAACCACGCTAGTTGCGAGTGTAGGGCGGCTACTTCACCAATAATGAGTAGCGCAGGCGATATAATGTTGTTGCGCTGGATTAAGTCGGCAAGTTCGCCTAATTGGCCTGTTACTACACGCTGATTTTTACGTGTACCGTTTTCGATAATGGCAACAGGGGTGTCGGCTTTGCGGCCATGCTTTAAAAGCTCGCTTTGTATGTGCGGCGATTTAATTACGCCCATGTAAATAGCAAGCGTTTGATTAGCTTTTGCCAGCGATTGCCAATCAAGTTCTTGGCCGTCTTTTTTACAATGGCCAGTTACAAATTGAATGGCTTGTGCATGGTCACGATGCGTTAGCGGAATACCCGCGTAAGCACTACAACCTGCAGCTGCTGTAATACCCGGTACAATTTGATAATTTACTTTGTTAGCAGCCAGTACTTGTACTTCTTCGCCACCACGACCATAAATAAACGGGTCACCACCTTTAATACGGCATACTTTTTTGCCTTGTTTAGCAAGGTCGACCAGCATTTGGTTGGTATCTTCTTGAACAACACTATGATCGCCTAAACGTTTACCTACACAAATAAGGTCAGCATCGCGGCGCACTAATTCCATAATTTCGTCAGAGACTAAAAAGTCATAAACGACGACGTCGGCTTGTTGCATAAGTTGCAGTGCTTTAAGTGTTAAAAGCTCTGGATCGCCAGGGCCTGCACCTACTACGTATACTTCGCCTTCAGGTTCTGCTTTCGCATCTAGCATTTGCTCTAGTTGCTGCTGCGCGGCTTGGGTATCGCCGGTTTGTACTTTACTCACGACAGATGAGTCGAACACACCTTCCCAAAATTGGCGGCGGTCTGAAAAATGCTTAAAGCGTTTTTTTACTTTGTCTCTAAAGCCACCAACAAGTGTTGCAAGTGGGCCAATATGATGCGGAATAAGAGTTTCGAGCTTTTCGCGTAAGCGACGTGCAAGTACGGGCGCTGTGCCAGCACTTGATATAGCAATGGTAATTGGGTCGCGATCAACAATCGATGGGAATATAAACGTACATTTAGGTTGGTCATCAACCACGTTTACAAACACATTGCGGGCATTGGCAAGTTCAAATACGTTGTTGTTTACTTCATCGCGATCGGTGGCTGCAATAACAAGCATTTTGCCATCAAGGTGCGATTCATCAAAATAAGCATCAATAAGCGTTACTTCATTATTATGTGCATGCTCTTTTAGTTCGTCGCAAAACCAAGGTGCTACTAAAGTAACGCTTGC
The DNA here is from genome assembly GCF_008370255.1 of Pseudoalteromonas sp. FUC4. Classification (GTDB taxonomy): domain Bacteria; phylum Pseudomonadota; class Gammaproteobacteria; order Enterobacterales; family Alteromonadaceae; genus Pseudoalteromonas. The sequence continues at coordinate 228,690 of NZ_SEUI01000006.1, forward strand.
TCTCGCTTTTAAGAACGCGCGACATTTGCGTAATGCGACCTCTCCACCGCCAACAACCAATACTGGTTTGTTGTCGAGTTTGGTAAAGATAGGTAAATACTGCACGTTAATAAGACCCCTAAACAAATTCAAATATAAGAAAACGCTTTATTCTGATAAGCAGAATATAGCGGCTATCAATAAGTAAAAAATAATTAAAACCAAGTTGATATAACCAAAAGTTATAATAGGTGGGCTTTTTAGGCCTAAGAGCTAGTTAACAAGGGATTGCGCCGAGTTACAAGGAAAATAACCAGCTTATAGTGTTTGGTTATGAGCTATAGCGAGTTTGGTTTAATTTGTTAATATGGAGACATATCAAATTTTGTACTCAAGAAGTACCGGAGCTCTAATGACACAACACCAAAAAGATGCCGCATTAGCAGTCGCACTGATGGATTTAACAAGCTTAAATACCAGCGATACCACCAAAAGCATTCAAGCGCTTGTTAATAGTATAAACCCGACGCTTGGCACACCTGCTGCCGTATGTGTTTATAGTGCCTTTGTTGATGATGCAAAAATAGCACTTGCAGCGCGTGAGCTTAACCACGTAAAAGTTGCAACAGTCACTAATTTCCCAGCGGGTGATGCATCACTGAGTGATGTAATTAACGAAACACTCATTGCTATAGAGCGCGGCGCAGATGAAATCGATTTGGTTATTCCTTATAAAAAGTTAATAGCGGGGGATGTTCAAACAGTACTTAGGTTTGTAAGCGAAAGTAAAAAAGCGTGTGGGTCGCGCGCCCAGCTAAAAGTAATAATAGAAAGTGGAGAGCTAAAAACTGAAGCACTCATAACTCAAGCCACTGAGCTTGCAATTGAAAGCGGTGCTGATTTTGTAAAAACCAGTACGGGTAAAGTGGCTGTTAATGCGACTCTTGAATCAACAAAAATCATGCTAACAGCTATTAAAAACTCAAATAAACGTGTGGGTTTTAAAGCGGCCGGCGGTATTAAAACTGTTGCCGATGCTAGTGATTATTTAGCGCTAGCACGCGCAATAATGGGTGATGATTATTTGCAAGAAAATACATTTAGGTTTGGTGCTTCAAGCTTGTTAAGTGACGTTTATAAAACCATAGGGAAATAGTCAATATCTTTGGATTGTAGGTTTATCTAACCGATTAAATTATTAGCAGTTTAAACAATAATGTAATTAATTAATTAGATTTTCCAATGTGGGTATCTTTTAGGCTTGTGTTAATGAACTGCGTAAGTATAATAGGCATCCACTTTGCAGGGGCGTAGTTCCAATTGGTAGAACAGCGGTCTCCAAAACCGATGGTTGGGAGTTCGAATCTCTCCGCCCCTGCCAGTTTTACTTGTTATTTGAGTAGTCTGAGATTAAAAACCGGTTTAAATTAAGTCTGTTTTTAAGTTTAGATTTTAATGGATTAACCCTGCCGTAGTGTAGGGTTGTTGTGTCTGTAGTTAAGGTAATAATATTATGAGCACGAATGTAGAAACACCATCAAGTGCGATGGAGTCAGTAAAGTGGTTAGTAGCAATCGCGCTACTTGCAGGCGCAGTTGTTGGTAATCACATGTATGCAGATCAATCTGTATTACTACGTGCTATTGGCGTTGTTGTTGCAATAGCGGCTGGATTAGCAATTGCCTCGCAAACATTTAAGGGACGTAACTTTCTTGCTTTCGCTAAAGAAGCTCGAATTGAAGTACGCAAAGTTATTTGGCCAACGCGCCAAGAAACTACCCACACGACATTAATTGTAATGGTTGCAACAGTGATTATGGCACTTATCCTTTGGGGATTAGATGGCATTTTATTCCGCGCTGTAGGCTTTTTAACTGGATTGGAGATCTGATCCCATGTCGGATGAGAACGAGAACAAAGAAATTAAGTTACGTTGGTATGTAGTACAAGCCTTTTCTGGTTACGAAAAGCGTGTAGCTCAAACGTTAACTGAACACATTAAAATCGAAGGTCTTGAATCGAGCTTTGGTGAGATACTAGTACCAACTGAAGAAGTTGTTGAGATGCGCGCTGGCCAAAAGCGTAAATCTGAGCGTAAATTCTTCCCAGGTTATGTATTAGTACAAATGGATATGAACGACGCAAGCTGGCACTTAGTGAACAGCACTGAACGCGTAATGGGCTTTATTGGTGGTACGTCTGATCGTCCTGCTCCAATTAGCTCAAAAGAAGCAGAGCGCATTCTTAATCGCCTACAAGAAAATGCTGAAGCACCTAAACCTGCTACATTATTTGAACCAGGTGAAGTTGTACGCGTTACTGATGGACCATTTGCAGATTTCAGTGGTGTAGTTGAAGAAGTTGACTACGAAAAGAGCCGCGTAAAAGTATCTGTACTTATTTTTGGTCGTTCTACGCCAGTTGAGCTTGAATTCGGTCAAGTTGAGCAAGATAAGTAATTGATTAAAAAAGCTTCGCTAATTTTTATTTAAATTTTGGCATGAAGCTTGAAAAAGGCCGCTGATTAACTTATAATCAGCGGCCTTTTTGTATTAAGGTAAAATTTATTTTTTACTGTACAAAAAGTACGAAACCAATTTTTAAACTGGGAAGCCGTTAGAGTACGCGTCCTCGCGCGCACAAGGCTAAGACCCACCAAATGAGGTATTTATAATGGCTAAAAAAGTTGAAGCTCTAATCAAGCTACAAGTTGCCGCTGGTATGGCTAATCCTAGTCCTCCAGTAGGTCCTGCACTAGGTCAACACGGTGTAAACATCATGGAATTCTGTAAAGCGTTTAACGCACGTACAGAGTCTATCGAAAAAGGCGCTCCAGTTCCTGTAGTGATCTCTGTTTACGGTGACCGTTCATTTACGTTCGACATGAAAACGCCACCTGCTGCTTACTTACTTAAGAAAGCTGCTGGTATCAAGTCAGGCTCAGGCCGTCCTAACACTGATAAAGTAGGCACAGTAACTCGTGCTCAACTTGAAGAGATTGTTGAGACAAAACGAACTGACCTTACAGCTGCCGATATGGACGCAGCGGTTCGCACTATCGCAGGTTCTGCGCGTGCGATGGGCTTGAACGTAGAGGACTAAGAAATGGCTAAATTAACTAAACGTATGCGTACTATCCGCGAAAAAGTGGAAGTAACTAAAGATTACGAAATCAATGAAGCAGTTGCTCTTTTAAAAGAGTTAGCGACAGCTAAATTCGTAGAAAGTGTTGACGTTGCCGTTAACCTTGGCATCGATGCTCGTAAATCTGATCAAAACGTTCGTGGTGCTACTGTACTACCTAACGGTACTGGTCGTGACGTTCGTGTTGCTGTATTCACACAAGGCGCTAATGCAGAAGCTGCAAAAGAAGCCGGTGCTGAATTAGTAGGTATGGAAGATCTTGCTGAACTAGTTAAAAAAGGCGAGATGAACTTTGACGTTGTTGTTGCATCACCAGACGCTATGCGTGTTGTTGGTCAACTAGGTCAAATCTTAGGCCCACGTGGTCTAATGCCAAACCCTAAAACTGGTACTGTAACGCCTAACGTTGCAGAAGCAGTTAAAAATGCTAAAGCAGGTCAAGTACGTTACCGTAATGACAAAAATGGCATCATCCATACTACTATTGGTAAGGTTGATTTCACTGCAGAGCAGTTACAACAAAACCTTGAAGCTCTAATTGTTGCGCTTAAGAAGGCTAAACCTTCTCAAGCTAAAGGTGTTTACTTGAAGAAAGTAACTATCTCTACAACAATGGGCGCAGGTGTTTCTGTTGACCAAAACACTTTAAGCACTATTGTTGCTTAATTGAGTGTTTACATGGCGTGAAATTTGTACTATAATTTCGCGCCATTTTGTTGATTAATTTATTAATTTGCAAAGTAAAGAATTCGGGTTGAAGTCCATAATTTCGTTAAGCCTTCGGGGTTAACGATAAATTGGGCTTCCGTCCAAGACCGTAGGTGGCTTCGGCCTTAATATTCACCTACGTAGACGGTGTAGACCCCAGATAGATTTTTCCTAATCCTTCTGGCTCTCGCCGTAAAAAGCATCTCTACCTTGTTTGGTAGGGAAGAGTAGAACAGGGGAATCCGATAATCGGTACCCCCATTAAACCAGGAGTAACACCCATGGCTTTAAATCTTCAAGGCAAAAAAGCAATAGTTGCTGAAGTCAACGAAGCAGCCAATGGTGCTCTATCTGCAGTTGTTGCAGATTCTCGTGGTGTAACAGTTGGCGCAATCACTGCCCTTCGTAAAGAAGCTCGTGCAAATGGTGTTTGGATGAAAGTTGTCCGTAACACTCTAGCAAAACGTGCTCTTGAAGGAACAGATTTTGAGTGTCTTTCTGATTCATTTGTTGGTCCAAGCTTAATCGCTTTCTCATCAGAGCACCCAGGTGCTGCTGCGCGTATCTTTTCAGATTTCGCGAAAAAGAATGAGAAATTCGAGCTTAAAACGGCCGCTTTTGAAGGAAATGTTGTTGATGCAGCAATGCTTGCTACATTACCTACATACGACGAAGCTGTTGCACGCTTAATGAGTGCTATGAAAGAAGCGTCTGCTGGCAAATTGTGTAAAACAATTGAAGCAGTACGTGTACAGAAAGAAGAGCAAGCTGCTTAATTTTAAGCTGTTTAATCTCACTTTCGGTGTAAAATTTATTTGGACTTAATGTCCGTTAATTATTAGGAAATTTGTAATGTCTGTATCTAAAGACCAAATCCTTGACGCAATTGCTGAAATGTCAGTAATGGACGTTGTTGCTCTTATCGAAGCAATGGAAGAAAAATTCGGCGTAACTGCTGCAGCTGCAATGGTAGCTGGTCCAGCTGCTGAAGCTGCTGAAGAGAAAACAGAATTTGACGTAATCCTTACTGGCGCTGGCGCTAACAAGGTTTCTGCAATCAAAGCTGTTCGTAGCGCAACTGGCCTTGGCCTTAAAGAAGCGAAAGCTCTTGTTGAAGCTGCTCCTACACCTGTTAAAGAAGGTGTATCTAAAGAAGAAGCTGAAGCACTTGCAAAAGATCTTACTGAAGCTGGTGCTGAAGTTGAGGTTAAGTAATTTAGCTTTTGCTAAGTTCGCTGCCTGAGAAATCAGGCAAGGGCTGGTGATTATTTAATCACCGGCCTTTTTGCGCTATAGAGTGATGCACTCTTTTAGCGCAAATAAAATCTGATTTTTTCTTTACTTTCAACGCTTTATAGTTTGCTAGTGTTAAAGTGGGATCTAATTAGAACAACAGTTAAATGTTGTAAAATCTTGGCATAGCTGCCAGTTAAGTCTGTTCTTACAAGAACAGGTCGGGTCAAAGATCAGCAAGCTGAGGAACCCCATGGCTTACTCTTATTCTGAAAAGAAACGTATCCGTAAGGATTTTGGTAAACGTCCACAAGTTTTGGATATACCTTTTTTACTGTCTACACAGTTAGAATCGTTTAAAAAATTCTTAGTGCCGGACGCTGATGGTGATCATGGTTTGGAAGCTGCCTTCCGTTCTGTGTTCCCTATTAAAAGCTACTCGGGAAATTCTGAGCTTCAATACGTAAGTTACCGTATTGGTGAGCCAGTTTTCGATGTAAAAGAATGTCAAATTCGCGGTGTGACTTATTCTGCTCCACTTCGCGTGAAACTTCGCCTTATCGTTATGGACAAAGAAGCTCCAGGCACAGTTAAAGACATTAAAGAGCAAGAAGTTTACATGGGCGAAATTCCGCTCATGACAGATACCGGTACCTTTGTAATCAATGGTACAGAGCGTGTTATCGTTTCTCAGCTACACCGTAGCCCTGGTGTATTCTTTGATAACGACCGCGGTAAAACTCATTCATCAGGTAAAGTATTATATAACGCACGCGTTATTCCTTACCGTGGTTCATGGTTAGACTTCGAATTTGATGCAAAAGATAACTTATATGTACGTATTGACCGCCGTCGTAAATTACCGGCGTCTATCATCCTACGTGCACTAGAGTATTCTAGCGAAGAAATCCTAGATATGTTCTTCGATAACACTACGTTTGAAGTAACGAATGGTAAAGTTCTTATGGAACTTGTACCTTCGCGTTTACGTGGTGAAACTGCCGCTTTTGATATCAAGAGCGAAGACGGTGAAGTATTTGTTGAAAGCGGTCGTCGTGTTACGGCTCGTCACATCAAGAGCATCGAGAAGAAAGGCATTAAGCAATTAGAAGTACCACATGAGTACATCATTGGCCGTATTGTAGCTAAAAACTATGTTGATGAGTCAACTGGTGAAGTCATTGCAAATGCAAATGACGAGCTAACTCTAGAGCTAATGGCTGAATTGGTTAAAGCCGGTCACACTAAAATTGATACGTTATACATCAATGAAGTGGACAGCGGTGCTTACATGTCAAATACATTGAACATTGACTCTTCAAGCAGCCGTTTAGAAGCACTAGTAGAAATTTACCGCATGATGCGCCCAGGCGAGCCACCGACGAAAGACGCGGCTGAAGCCTTATTCCAGAACTTGTTCTTCTCTGAAGAACGTTATGACTTATCTACTGTAGGTCGTATGAAGTTCAATAGCCGTGTTGGTTACGATACAGACACAGGCCCAGGCACATTAAGCAAAGAAGACATCGTGTCTGTTATGAAGGTATTAATTGCTATTCGTAACGGTCAAGGCGATGTTGATGATATCGATCACTTAGGCAACCGTCGTATACGTAGTGTTGGCGAAATGGCTGAGAACCAATTCCGTGTTGGTCTAGTACGTGTTGAACGTGCTGTACGTGAGCGTTTAAGCTTAGGTGACCTTGACGCGATAATGCCACAAGATCTAATTAACGCTAAGCCTATTTCGGCAGCGGTTAAAGAGTTCTTCGGCTCGTCTCAGTTATCACAGTTTATGGACCAAAATAACCCACTATCAGAAGTTACGCATAAACGTCGTATCTCTGCATTAGGTCCGGGCGGTCTAACTCGTGAACGCGCAGGCTTTGAAGTACGTGACGTTCACGTAACTCACTATGGTCGCGTATGTCCAATCGAGACTCCTGAGGGTCCAAACATTGGTCTAATTAACTCATTGTCTACGTACGCACGTACAAATGACTACGGTTTCTTAGAAACACCTTACCGCAAAGTGGTAGATGGTGTTGTAACTGATGAAGTTGATTACTTATCAGCCATTGAAGAAGGTCAGTTTGTTATCGCACAGGCGAACTCAAACTTAACTGAAACCAATGAGTTTGTTGATGAACTTATTCCATGTCGCCACAAAGGTGAGTCTACCTTTATGGGTCGCATGGACCAGCAATATATGGATGTATCACCACAACAGGTGATCTCTGTAGCGGCAGCACTTATCCCGTTCCTAGAACACGATGATGCTAACCGTGCATTGATGGGTTCAAACATGCAACGTCAAGCAGTACCAACATTGAAAGCGGATAAACCGTTAGTAGGTACTGGTATTGAGTTAACACTAGCGAAAGACTCTGGTGTAACTATCGTTGCTAAACGTGGTGGTGAAGTAATGTATGCTGACGCAAGTCGCATCGTTGTAAATGTACATGAAGAAGAACGCATCCCTGGTGAAGCGGGCATCGACATCTACAACTTAACCAAATACACACGTTCTAACCAAAATACATGTATTAACCAAAAACCAACTTGTATGGTTGGCGAACCGGTTACTCGTGGTGACGTGTTAGCAGATGGTCCTTCGACTGACTTAGGTGACTTAGCCCTTGGTCAAAACCTTCGCGTGGCATTCATGCCATGGAACGGTTACAACTTCGAGGATTCAATCTTACTATCAGAGCGCGTAGTTGAAGAAGATCGTCTAACGACTATCCACATTCAAGAACTACAGTGTGTTGCCCGTGATACTAAATTAGGTCCTGAAGAGATCACTGCAGATATCCCGAATGTGGGTGAGTCTGCGCTAGGCAAGCTTGATGAATCAGGCGTTGTATATATTGGTGCTGAAGTTAAAGGCGGCGATATCCTAGTAGGTAAAGTGACTCCTAAAGGCGAGACACAGCTTACACCTGAAGAGAAGCTACTACGTGCTATCTTCGGCGAAAAAGCATCTGACGTTAAAGACAGCTCTTTACGTGTACCAAACTCTGTAACTGGTACTGTAATTGACGTGCAAGTTTTCACCCGTGATGGTGTTGAAAAAGATAAGCGTGCGTTAGAAGTTGAAGACATGCAGCTTCGCGAAGCGAAGAAAGACTTCAACGAAGAGTTCCGTATTTTAGAAGCAGGCGTTTTAGACCGTGCACGCAAGCTACTTGTAGCTGCTGGTTTTGATGAAGATAAACTTTCATCTCTTAATGCTGAAAAAGTACTTACGCAAAGCCTTGCTGAAGAAGACAAGCAAGCTGAGCTTGAGCAACTAGCTGCACAGTACGATGAGCTTAAAGCTGAATACGATAAAAAGTTTGAAAACAAACGTCGTAAAATTACTCAGGGTGATGATTTAGCACCAGGCGTACTTAAGATTGTTAAAGTATACCTAGCTGTTAAACGTCGTATCCAACCGGGTGATAAAATGGCGGGTCGTCACGGTAACAAAGGTGTTATCTCGACTATCGTACCAGTAGAAGATATGCCTTACGATGACAAAGGTCGTACGGTAGATATCGTATTGAATCCACTAGGTGTACCATCGCGTATGAACATCGGTCAGATCCTTGAAACACATATGGGTCTTGCTGCACGTGGTATCGGTGAACGTATTGAAGAGATGATGAAAGAACAACGTGAGCTTCATGAGCTACGTGAATTCATCAAGCAAGCTTACGAAATTGGTGAATCTCGCCAAGTTGTAGACATTGCTAGCTTCACTGATGACGAAATTCGTCGTCTAGCTGAAAACTTAAAAGGTGGTTTACCAATAGCTACTCCTGCATTTGATGGCGCGAAAGAAAACGAAATCAAAGACATGCTTGAGCTTGGTGGATATCCTCGAAGTGGTCAGGTTACACTTTATGATGGCCGTACTGGCGATCAGTTTGAACGTCAAGTAACTGTTGGTTACATGTACATGCTTAAACTTAACCACTTGGTTGACGATAAGATGCACGCACGTTCTACTGGTTCTTATAGCCTTGTTACTCAGCAGCCGCTGGGTGGTAAAGCACAGTTCGGTGGCCAGCGTTTTGGTGAGATGGAAGTATGGGCACTTGAAGCTTACGGTGCTGCTTACACTCTACAAGAAATGCTAACAGTGAAATCGGATGACGTGAACGGTCGTACTAAGATGTATAAAAACATCGTTGATGGTAACCATAAAATGGAACCAGGTATGCCAGAATCGTTCAACGTATTGTTGAAAGAAATCCGCTCACTGGGTATCAACATCGAGTTGGAAGAAAATTAAGCCAATTAGATGCTGCAGTTAACGCTGCAGCATCTGTTACGGCTGAATAGAATGTAGGGACGAGACTATCCGTCCTCAAGATTAACTCCGACAGGAGAGCTAAGGTGAAAGACTTACTTAAGTTTCTGAAGCAACAAAATAAGACCGAAGAATTCGATGCAATTCGCATTGGTCTTGCTTCACCAGACATGGTTCGTTCATGGTCATACGGTGAAGTAAAGAAACCTGAGACTATTAACTACCGTACTTTCAAGCCTGAGCGCGACGGCTTATTCTGTGCCCGTATTTTCGGCCCAGTGAAAGATTATGAGTGTTTATGTGGTAAATATAAACGCCTTAAACACCGTGGTGTGATCTGTGAAAAGTGTGGCGTTGAAGTAACACTCACTAAGGTGCGACGCGATCGTATGGGTCATATCGACCTTGCGAGCCCAGTTGCACATATATGGTTTTTAAAATCATTACCGTCACGTATCGGCTTAATGCTAGATATGACGCTTCGTGATATTGAACGTGTTCTTTACTTCGAATCATTCGTAGTAACTGAGCCTGGTATGACAACGCTTGAGCGCGGTCAACTATTAGGTGAAGAAGAATACTTAGATTCACTAGAAGAGCATGGCGATGAGTTTGAAGCGAAGATGGGTGCTGAAGCAGTTTTAGACTTGCTTCGTGAACTCGATCTTGCTCAATTAATTGCTGAAATGCGTGAAGAGTTACCAACAATTAACTCTGAAACTAAGCGTAAAAAGATCACTAAACGTCTTAAGTTAATGGAATCGTTCCACCAATCAGGTAATAACCCTGAGTGGATGATCATGACAGTACTTCCAGTATTGCCACCAGATCTACGCCCATTAGTACCATTAGACGGTGGTCGTTTTGCGACATCTGATCTAAATGACCTTTACCGTCGTGTTATTAACCGTAACAACCGTCTTAAGCGTCTACTAGATTTAGCAGCACCAGACATTATTGTACGCAACGAAAAACGTATGTTACAAGAAGCGGTAGATGCGCTACTTGATAACGGTCGTCGTGGTCGTGCAATTACAGGTTCTAACAAACGTCCTCTTAAATCTCTTGCTGATATGATCAAGGGTAAGCAAGGTCGTTTCCGTCAGAATCTACTTGGTAAGCGTGTAGATTATTCAGGCCGTTCTGTTATCACAGTAGGTCCTACACTTAAGCTTCACCAATGTGGTCTTCCTAAGAAGATGGCACTAGAGCTATTTAAACCATTCATCTATGGCAAATTAGAGCGTCGCGGCATGGCTACGACAATCAAAGCAGCTAAGAAGATGGTTGAACGTGAAGTTCCGGAAGTATGGGATGTACTTGACGAAGTAATTCGTGAACATCCAGTATTACTTAACCGTGCACCAACACTTCACCGTTTGGGTATCCAAGCGTTTGAGCCTGTGCTTATCGAAGGTAAAGCGATTCATTTGCATCCATTAGTATGTGCGGCTTACAACGCCGATTTCGATGGTGACCAAATGGCGGTACACGTACCGTTAACTATCGAAGCGCAGCTTGAAGCTCGTGCATTGATGATGTCAACAAACAACATTCTATCTCCAGCGAATGGTGAGCCAATCATCGTTCCTTCACAGGATGTTGTATTGGGTCTTTATTACATGACTCGTGACCGCATTAACGCTAAAGGCGAAGGCGCGATATTTAAAGATCCAAAAGAAGTAGAAAAAGCATACCGTAGTGGCAATGCTGACCTTCACGCAATCGTGAAAGTACGTATTAGCCAATCAGTTAAAAACGAAGATGGTGTAGTAGAAGATACTATTACTGTAATCGATACAACTGTAGGTCGTGCAATTCTATCTCTAATTTTACCAACTGGTATGCCGTTTGCGTCAATCAACCAGCCACTAGGTAAAAAGCAGATTTCTAGCTTATTGAATGAGTGCTACCGTCGTCTAGGTCTTAAAGACACTGTTGTGTTTGCTGACCAAGTTATGTACACCGGTTTCCATTATGCAATGAAGTCAGGTGTTTCTATCGGTATTGATGACTTAGTTATCCCACCGGTTAAAGCACAGATAATTGAATCAGCTGAAGCTGAAGTTACTGAAATCAACCAACAATTCCAATCGGGTCTTGTAACGGCTGGTGAAAAGTACAATAAAGTTATCGATATCTGGTCACGTGTAAATGAAAACTTATCACGTGAAATGATGTCTAACTTGTCAAAAGATACAGTTATTAATGCTAAAGGTGAAGAAGTAGAGCAACCGTCATTTAACTCAGTGTTTATGATGGCCGACTCAGGTGCTCGTGGTAGTGCTGCACAGATTCGTCAGTTGGCGGGTATGCGTGGTCTAATGGCACGTCCAGATGGTTCAATCATCGAGACGCCAATCACAGCTAACTTCCGTGAAGGTCTAAACGTACTTCAGTACTTCATCTCAACGCATGGTGCGCGTAAAGGTCTTGCCGATACTGCACTTAAAACAGCTAACTCGGGTTACCTAACGCGTCGTCTAGTAGACGTTGCACAAGATTTGGTAATCAATGAAGATGACTGTGGCACAGAAGATGGCTTAACAATGAAACCGCTTATTGAAGGTGGTGATGTTGTAGAAGCACTTCGTGAACGTGTTTTAGGTCGTGTTGTAGCTGAAGATATTGTAATTCCAGGTACTAATACAGTACTTGTTGAACGTAATATCATGCTTGACGAAAAACTGTGTGACCTTTTAGAAGAGCATTCAGTAGATGAAGTTCGCGTACGCTCTGTTATCACATGTGATAACGACTTTGGTGTATGTGCTAAGTGTTATGGTCGTGACCTTGCACGTGGTCATATCATCAACGCTGGTGAATCAGTCGGTGTTATCGCGGCGCAGTCAATCGGTGAGCCGGGTACACAGCTTACGATGCGTACATTCCACATCGGTGGTGCAGCATCAAGGGCGTCAGCAGAAAATAATGTACAAGTTAAAACTAACGGTACATTAAAACTTCATAACGCTAAATATGTATTAAATACAGATGGTAAGATTGTTATTACCTCACGTTCTACTGAGATCACTATCATTGATAGCTATGGTCGTGAAAAAGAGCGTTATAAAGTACCTTATGGTGCGGTATTAACAGTGCAAGACAATGCTGAAGTTCAAGGTAACGACATCGTTGCTACTTGGGACCCGCATAGTCACCCAATCGTTCTTGAGCATAAGTCAAAAGTATCGTTTAGCGACATCGATGACTCAAATACTGAAGCACAGACTGATGAACTAACAGGTTTAACCCGTGTAGTTGTTAAAGATCTTGCTAAAGTAAATACTAAAGAACCTAAGCTTATCATTGAAAGTGAAGAGCGCGGTCTGCAAGAAACACGTCTTCCTTCATTCACTACGATTGAAGTTATTGACGGCGTTACAGCAAACCCTGGTGACGTGTTAGCACGTATACCACAAGAAGGTTCGAAAACTCGTGATATCACGGGTGGTCTACCACGCGTAGCCGACTTATTTGAAGCTCGTAAGCCTAAAGAGCCAGCTATCTTAGCTGAGATCACAGGTACTATTAGCTTCGGTAAAGAGACTAAAGGTAAGAAACGTTTAGTTATAACTCCAGCAGAAGGCGATCATTACGAAGAAATGATTCCTAAGTGGCGTCAACTTAACGTGTTTGAAGGTGAGCAAGTGTCTAAAGGTGAAGTTATCGCCGATGGTCCTGAATCGCCGCATGACATCTTACGCCTACGTGGTGTGACTCATGTTGCTAACTACATCGTTAACGAAGTGCAAGAGGTTTACCGTTTGCAAGGCGTTAAGATCAATGACAAGCACATTGAAACAATTATCCGTCAGATGATTCGTAAATGTACCATCATACACGGCGGTGATACTGACTTCTTAGCCGGTGAACAAATCGAAGTGGCGCGCGTTAATATCGCAAACCGTGACCTTGAAAAACAAGGTAAGATACCAGCTAAGTTTGAAATCCAGTTAATGGGTATCACAAAAGCATCACTAGCAACAGAATCTTTCATCTCTGCAGCGTCTTTCCAAGAGACAACACGTGTTCTTACAGATGCGGCAGTGAATGGTAAGAGCGATGAGCTTCGCGGTCTTAAAGAAAACGTAATTGTGGGTCGTTTGATCCCAGCCGGTACCGGTTTTGCGTATCATCAAGACCGTATGGCTCGCCGTAAACAAAGCAAAGTTGTAGTAGAAGAGCAAACAGTAAGTGCAGAAGAGGCGACTCAAGCACTTACAGACGCTCTAAATGCTGATTTGTCTGGAAATCAATAAACTGTTCTTAATCAATAGATTAAGTGGTCGTAAGGCAGTTATATGCTGTCTTACGATTAGTTTAGGTTGACAGGTTAAACTTTGCTCATTAAAATTCCGCCACCCATTTACTTGTGTGCTTAACGCAGGCTCGTAAATAAAGGGCGGATTTTTTTATTTTTTTCAGTAGTAATTTTAATTTCAGGAGCTATTTAAATGGCAACTATTAACCAGCTAGTGCGTAAGCCACGCCGTAGCAAGGTTACGAAAAGTAACTCAGCTGCACTAAAAGCGTGTCCGCAAAAGCGCGGTGTATGTACTCGCGTATATACAACTACACCTAAGAAACCAAACTCGGCGTTACGTAAAGTAGCACGTGTACGTTTAACTAACGGTTTCGAAGTAACTTCATACATTGGCGGTGAAGGTCATAACCTTCAAGAGCATAGTGTAATCCTAATCCGTGGTGGTCGTGTTAAAGATTTACCAGGTGTGCGTTTTCACACTGTTCGTGGTGCACTTGACTGTGCAGGCGTTAGCGATCGTCGTCAAGCTCGTTCTAAATACGGTGCAAAACGCCCTAAAGGGTAATTGTATTCCGTTAGTAAGGCCAAGCACTAAATATTTATAATTATTGTTTTGGGTGATTGACTCGAAAGAGCAAACCTGAATAAACCGGAGATACAAAATGCCTAGAAGACGCGTAATCGGTCAACGTAAAATTCTTCCAGATCCTAAGTTCGGATCGGAACTTCTTGCTAAATTCGTTAACATCGTGATGTTAGACGGCAAGAAATCTACTGCTGAAAAAATTGTTTATGGTGCGCTAGACGTGGCTGCTGAGAAATCAGGCAAGTCGCACCTAGAAATCTTTGAAACTGCACTTGATAACATCCGCCCACAGGTAGAGGTTAAATCTCGCCGTGTTGGTGGTTCAACTTATCAAGTACCAGTTGAAGTACGTCCAGTTCGTCGTAACGCATTAGGTATGCGTTGGTTAGTAGACGCTGCACGTAAGCGTGGCGAAAAATCTATGGGCTTACGTTTAGCTCAAGAAATCGTTGACGCTTCTGATAATAAAGGCACTGCGGTTAAGAAGCGTGAAGACGTTCACCGTATGGCTGAAGCGAATAAAGCATTCGCTCATTACCGTTGGTAATCTGTCTTTAACCTTTAAGAGGATCATATGGCACGTACAACTCCACTTGAGCGCTATCGTAATATAGGTATTGTTGCTCACGTAGATGCAGGCAAAACCACCACAACAGAACGTGTTCTGTTCTACACAGGTCTTTCTCATAAGATCGGTGAAGTACATGATGGCGCTGCAACTATGGATTGGATGGAGCAGGAACAAGAGCGTGGTATCACAATCACTTCTGCTGCAACAACGTGTTTTTGGAAAGGGATGGACGCTCAATTTGACGCCCATCGTATCAATATTATTGATACTCCAGGACACGTAGATTTCACTATCGAAGTAGAGCGTTCTTTACGCGTACTAGATGGTGCGGTAGTTGTTCTTTGTGCTTCATCTGGTGTACAGCCGCAAACTGAGACAGTTTGGCGTCAAGCGAACAAATACGAAGTTCCGAGAATGATCTTCGTAAATAAAATGGATCGCACGGGCGCAGACTTCTTAGCTGTGGTCAGCCAGGTGAAATCTCGTCTTGGAGCAACGCCTGTTCCAATTCAGTTGCCTGTAGGCGCTGAGGACGACTTTAAAGGTGTTATTGACCTTATAAAAATGAAAGTGATTAACTGGAACGAAGCGGACCAGGGTATGACTTTCACTTATGAGGCAATACCGGCAGAACTTCTGGAATTAGCACAAGAATGGCGCTCTCATTTAGTTGAAAGCGCTGCTGAAGCAACAGAAGAACTAATGGATAAATACTTAGAAGGTGAAGAGTTAAGTGAAGCAGAAATTAAAAATGCTTTACGCCAACGAACATTAGCCAATGAGATTGTTCCAGTTACTTGTGGTAGCGCATTTAAAAACAAAGGCGTTCAAGCTGTGCTTGATGGCGTTGTTGAATATATGCCGTCACCAGAGCAAGTGAAACAAATCCAAGGTATCTTAGAAAATGGTACTGAGGAAGAACGTCCAGCTAATGATAAAGCGCCGTTTGCTGCACTCGCTTTTAAGATTGCAACAGACCCGTTTGTTGGCACCTTGACCTTTTTCCGTGTTTACTCTGGTACTGTTAAACAGGGTGACACGGTATATAATCCAGTAAAAAGTAAGCGTGAGCGACTTGGCCGTATCGTACAGATGCATTCAAACTCTCGTGAAGAGATCAAAGAAGTTTTCGCAGGCGACATCGCGGCAGCTATTGGTCTTAAAGACGTAACAACAGGTGAAACACTGTGTGATCCGAGTTCTATTATTACGCTTGAGCGTATGGAATTCCCAGAACCAGTAATCTCTATTGCGGTTGAGCCTCGCACTATAGCTGACCAAGATAAGATGGGTATTGCACTAGGTAAACTAGCTGCTGAAGATCCTTCTTTTCGCGTACAAACTGACGAAGAATCAGGCCAGGTTATAATCTCTGGTATGGGTGAACTTCACCTAGATATCATCGTCGACCGTATGAAACGTGAATTCAGTGTTGAATGTAACGTTGGTAAGCCGCAGGTCTCATACCGAGAAGCTATTCGTTCGACTGTTAAGGTTGAAGGGAAGTTTATACGTCAGTCAGGTGGTCGTGGCCAATATGGACACGTTTGGATTAAACTTGAACCGATGGATATTACGGATGATGAGTCACCAATTTACGAGTTCGTTAACGAAACCGTAGGTGGTTCAGTTCCTAAAGAGTTCGTTCCTGCGGTAGACAAAGGTATCCAAGAGCAAATGTCTCAAGGTGTACTGGCAGGCTACCCATTACTTGGCGTTAAAGCGACTTTATATGATGGTTCATTCCATGATGTAGATTCGAATGAAATGGCATTTAAAATAGCAGGTTCACTGGCAATGAAAAACGGGGCGCTTGAAGCTAACCCTGTACTTTTAGAGCCAGTAATGAAGGTTGAAGTACTCACTCCTGATTCAAATATGGGTGATGTAGTTGGCGACTTAAACCGTCGCCGCGGCATAATCGAAGGCATGGAAGATGCTTTAGGTGGACTTAAGCAAATTAATGCGCAAGTTCCTCTTTCTGAAATGTTTGGTTATGCAACTGCTTTACGATCTGCAACACAGGGCCGTGCCTCATACTCTATGGAGTTTGTGAAGTACGCTGAAGCCTCTAAAAATGTTGCAGATACAATAATTTCAGCTCGCGCTGTTATATAATTTTAGCTTGTCTGGCTCAATAGTGAGTCAGGCTTTAATTTCTTTATTAGGAATTTTTTAAGATGGCAAAAGAAAAGTTTGAACGCGTAAAACCGCACGTAAACGTTGGTACAATCGGCCACGTTGACCACGGTAAAACTACACTAACTGCAGCAATCACTAACGTACTTGCAAAAGTATACGGCGGTGTTGCTAAAGATTTCGCATCAATCGATAACGCTCCAGAAGAGCGCGAACGTGGTATCACTATTTCAACGTCTCACGTTGAATACGATACACCTACACGTCACTACGCACACGTAGATTGTCCTGGTCACGCCGATTATGTTAAAAACATGATCACTGGTGCTGCTCAAATGGACGGCGCGATCTTAGTAGTTGCTGCGACAGATGGCCCTATGCCACAAACACGTGAGCACATCCTTCTTTCTCGTCAAGTTGGCGTTCCTTACATCGTTGTGTTCATGAACAAATGTGACATGGTWGATGACGAAGAGCTACTTGAACTAGTAGAAATGGAAGTTCGTGAACTTCTTTCTGAATACGATTTCCCAGGTGATGACTTACCTCTAATCGCTGGTTCTGCGCTTAAAGCGTTAGAAGGCGAGAAAGAGTGGGAAGATAAGATTGTTGAGCTTGCAAATGCACTTGATTCTTACATCCCAGAGCCAGAGCGTGACATCGATAAGCCATTCATCATGCCTATCGAAGACGTTTTCTCAATCCAAGGCCGTGGTACTGTTGTAACTGGTCGTGTTGAAGCKGGTATCATCAACGTRAATGACGAAGTTGAAATCGTTGGTATCAAAGAGACTACTAAGTCTACTTGTACTGGTGTTGAAATGTTCCGTAAGCTTCTTGACGAAGGTCGTGCTGGTGAGAACATTGGTGCACTTCTACGTGGTACTAAGCGTGAAGACGTTGAACGTGGTCAAGTACTAGCTAAGCCTGGTTCAATCAACCCACATACTACATTCACTTCAGAAGTATACGTACTTTCTAAAGATGAAGGTGGTCGTCATACTCCATTCTTCAAAGGTTACCGTCCACAGTTCTACTTCCGTACAACTGACGTAACTGGTGACGTACAGTTACCAGAAGGCGTAGAAATGGTAATGCCTGGTGATAACATCAAGATGACAGTAACTCTAATCGCACCAATCGCGATGGAAAGTACGATTTAAGATGCCGCTTTAACCTTAGGTGAAGATACTTGGTAACAATACTCAAAGTATCATTAGTGATATTACTAAAAACCCGAGCTAAGCTCGGGTTTTGATAAGTTATGAATGTGTCATACTTAGCTGAAAACTATTCAATATTTTGTATTTGCTCACGCATTTGTTCAATTAGTACTTTTAGCTCTACGGCTGCAGTAGTAATATCGCTATTGATAGATTTAGATGCTAGCGTGTTAGCTTCACGATTAAATTCTTGCATCATAAAATCTAAGCGGCGACCACATGCGCCACCTTTTTTAAGGATTTTTTTAGTTTCTTTAACGTGAGACTTTAAGCGATCTAACTCTTCAGCCACATCTTGTTTTTGCGCAAGGTAAATAAGTTCTTGTTCAAGGCGTGATTCGTCGATGTTTGCTGTTAAGTCTTCTAGCTTTTGAGCCAGTTTTTCACGCTGCCATTTAGCAATCTCAGGCATATGCGTTTCTACAGTTTCTACTTGCTCTAGAATTGCATCAAGGCGTATTGCTATCATTTCTTCAAGGTTTGCACCTTCATCGCCACGTGCAGATTTAAAATCTTCGATTACTTGATCAAGACCAGCTATTAATGCTGTATTAACGCTATCCATATCAAGCTCTTCTGCTTCCATAACGCCAGGCCAACGTAATATATCAACAGGGTTAATATCACCATTACTTTGTTGTTGAACCCATTTAGCGCTATTTATTAGTTGTTCAGCAAGGGCTTGGTTAATTGATAGCTCGCCAACGTGGGCTGGGTTTGCTACAAACTTTAAAAAAACTTCAACTTTACCGCGTTGTAAGTGCTTACGTAAACGCTCACGAATAACTGGCTCCATGCCACGAAATTGCTCTGGTGCGCGTATAAATGTTTCAAGGTAACGCTGGTTTACTGAGCGAACTTCCCAAGTGCCAGTACCCCAATCGCCTTTTATTTCGCGACGCGCATAAGCTGTCATACTGTGGATCATGGATATTTTCCTAAATTTATAAATACAATATTATGATGATTATACCGTAACACTGCTTAAGCTCTAGGGAAAATTTAATACACTGAATATTTTGCATACAGCTATTTATTTAAATCAACATGGTATCTACACCCACATACACTTATAATGTCGCAAATTCTGAATTAAGGGGATCGTCAATGCGTCCAAGCGAAAGAACACCTAACCAAATTAGACCTGTTACGTTTACACGTAATTATACTTTGCATGCTGAAGGCTCAGTACTTGTTGAGTTTGGTAACACCAAAGTACTTTGTACAGCTACTGTTGAATCGGGCGTTCCTCGTTTCATGAAAGGCCAGGGTAAAGGTTGGATCAATGCTGAATACGGTATGTTACCGCGAGCAACGCATACGCGTAATGCTCGAGAAGCTGCACGTGGTAAGCAGGGCGGTCGTACTATGGAAATTCAACGCTTAATTGCACGTGCACTTCGTGCTGCTGTTGATTTAAAAGCACTTGGCGAAAACACAATCACTATCGACTGTGATGTAATCCAAGCAGATGGCGGTACACGTACTGCTTCTATAAGTGGCGCATGTGTTGCACTAGTTGATGCACTAACGCATATGCGTGCTAAAGGTATGATTAACTCAAACCCACTTAAGCATATGATTGCGGCTATTTCAGTAGGCATATACAAAGGTCAAGCAATTAGCGATTTAGAGTATATAGAAGATTCAGCTGCTGAGACTGATATGAACGTAATTTTAACCGAAACAGGTAAAATTATTGAAATTCAAGGTACAGCTGAAGGCGAACCTTTCTCTTTTGATGAGCTAGATGAGTTACTTACTTTAGCTAAACATTCTATTCGCGAAATTATTGACGTACAAAAGCAAGCATTAGCATAAATAGGTAGGCCACAAGATATGAAAGATTATCAAAAAAAGTTTATAGAATTTGCTCTAGAGAAGCAGGTGTTAAAATTTGGCGAGTTTACATTAAAGTCTGGACGCACAAGCCCTTACTTTTTTAATGCTGGTTTGTTTAATACAGGTCGTGACTTAGCGCGTTTAGGTCGCTTTTATGCATCGGCACTCGAAGATTCTGCTATAGAGTACGATGTATTATTTGGTCCTGCGTACAAAGGTATCCCAATAGCGACAACAACAGCGGTTGCCTTAGCGGATCATCATGATAAAGATGTACCTTATTGTTTTAATCGTAAAGAGAAAAAAGCACATGGTGAAGGCGGTACATTAGTAGGCTCGGAACTCAATGGCAAAATTATGCTAGTTGACGATGTAATTACAGCAGGTACTGCGATTCGTGAGTCAATGGAAATTATTGCACAAAATGGTGCTGACCTTAGTGGTGTTTTAATTGCGTTAGATCGCCAAGAAAAGGGTAAAGCTGAATTATCAGCTATTCAAGAAGTTGAGCGTGACTTTAATACCAAAGTGATTTCAATTGTAAAATTAGCTGATCTTATTAGTTACCTTGAAAGCCAAGGCACAATAATGGATGAGCATTTAGCCTCAGTTAAAGCTTACCGTGATCAATACGGCGTAGCATAAATAAAAAGCCTCGCAGTGCGGGGCTTTATTTTGACCTTCATTCATAGAGTTTATTAATGAAAGATGTATTAAAACCAAATGGCTTAGGCCTCAAGCGTGTTTTCAAAGCAACCTATTGCTCTTACCTTGGCTTTAAAGCAGCATTTAAAGAAGAAGCAGCATTTAGGCAAGAGCTACTATTAAGCCTTATATTATTTCCTATTTCATTTTGGCTTGCTTCATCACTATTACACTGGGCAATACTAATTAGCTCACTACTTATAATATTAATAGTTGAATTATTAAACTCTGCCATTGAAGCATTAACAGATCGAGTAAGTACAGAGCTGCATGTATTGTCAGGTAGGGCCAAAGATATGGGATCTGCAGCCGTAACACTATCATTAACGATCGTATTGATCATCTGGGGTGTAAGCCTCTATATGAAGATCGTTTAACTCTACTTCTAATATAAAATAGGTTTAAACCCCCTTAGTTGTTAATAATTTGATGGTTATGTTGTGTTTTTAACGTGTTTAGCTCAAATTCTCAGCGAACAGCACTTTATTTCAAGTTTTCTTCAAAAAAGGGTTGATCTGTTTTCGGATCTCCCTATAATGCGACCCCACTGAGACGGGAAACGCCAACGCATAGCGAGGCATGAACTACTCAGGATGTTAAGTAAAACTTAGATTGAATCTTTTTAGAAAGTTTAAATTTAAGTGTTGACAAAAAAATAGGAAAGCGTAACATGCGCAGCCCTAGCGAGATAAAGTTTAACTCTATCATCGCAACGTTCTTTAACAATATAAAGCAATCATCTGTGTGGGCACTCGTACAGATTGAGTTCTAACAGCCAAACTACTTCGTTCTTTATTGAGCAAGTAATGAGGCAAAAAAATTAGAGTCTCAATTGAAACTGAGTGACCAACAGAATAGTTATTTCGATAATTATTCGGCACAGTCAATTCAATATCGAAAGATATTAAAAATTCAGAATTCATTGAGCTGTCGAAAGACATAAAACTTTTTAATTGAAGAGTTTGATCATGGCTCAGATTGAACGCTGGCGGCAGGCCTAACACATGCAAGTCGAGCGGTAACAGAAAGTAGCTTGCTACTTTGCTGACGAGCGGCGGACGGGTGAGTAATGCTTGGGAACATGCCTTGAGGTGGGGGACAACAGTTGGAAACGACTGCTAATACCGCATAATGTCTACGGACCAAAGGGGGCTTCGGCTCTCGCCTTTAGATTGGCCCAAGTGGGATTAGCTAGTTGGTGAGGTAATGGCTCACCAAGGCGACGATCCCTAGCTGGTTTGAGAGGATGATCAGCCACACTGGGACTGAGACACGGCCCAGACTCCTACGGGAGGCAGCAGTGGGGAATATTGCACAATGGGCGCAAGCCTGATGCAGCCATGCCGCGTGTGTGAAGAAGGCCTTCGGGTTGTAAAGCACTTTCAGTCAGGAGGAAAGCGTGGTGGTTAATACCCRTYAKSTGTGACGTTACTGACAGAAGAAGCACCGGCTAACTCCGTGCCAGCAGCCGCGGTAATACGGAGGGTGCGAGCGTTAATCGGAATTACTGGGCGTAAAGCGTACGCAGGCGGTTTGTTAAGCGAGATGTGAAAGCCCCGGGCTCAACCTGGGAACTGCATTTCGAACTGGCAAACTAGAGTGTGATAGAGGGTGGTAGAATTTCAGGTGTAGCGGTGAAATGCGTAGAGATCTGAAGGAATACCGATGGCGAAGGCAGCCACCTGGGTCAACACTGACGCTCATGTACGAAAGCGTGGGGAGCAAACGGGATTAGATACCCCGGTAGTCCACGCCGTAAACGATGTCTACTAGAAGCTCGGAGCCTCGGYTCTGTTTTTCAAAGCTAACGCATTAAGTAGACCGCCTGGGGAGTACGGCCGCAAGGTTAAAACTCAAATGAATTGACGGGGGCCCGCACAAGCGGTGGAGCATGTGGTTTAATTCGATGCAACGCGAAGAACCTTACCTACACTTGACATACAGAGAACTTACCAGAGATGGTTTGGTGCCTTCGGGAACTCTGATACAGGTGCTGCATGGCTGTCGTCAGCTCGTGTTGTGAGATGTTGGGTTAAGTCCCGCAACGAGCGCAACCCCTATCCTTAGTTGCTAGCAGGTAATGCTGAGAACTCTAAGGAGACTGCCGGTGATAAACCGGAGGAAGGTGGGGACGACGTCAAGTCATCATGGCCCTTACGTGTAGGGCTACACACGTGCTACAATGGCGCATACAGAGTGCWGCGAACTCGCGAGAGTAAGCGAATCACTTAAAGTGCGTCGTAGTCCGGATTGGAGTCTGCAACTCGACTCCATGAAGTCGGAATCGCTAGTAATCGCGTATCAGAATGACGCGGTGAATACGTTCCCGGGCCTTGTACACACCGCCCGTCACACCATGGGAGTGGGTTGCTCCAGAAGTAGATAGTCTAACCCTCGGGAGGACGTTTACCACGGAGTGATTCATGACTGGGGTGAAGTCGTAACAAGGTACGCTAGTAATCGCGTATCAGAATGACGCGGTGAATACGTTCCCGGGCCTTGTACACACCGCCCGTCACACCATGGGAGTGGGTTGCTCCAGAAGTAGATAGTCTAACCCTCGGGAGGACGTTTACCACGGAGTGATTCATGACTGGGGTGAAGTCGTAACAAGGTAGCCCTAGGGGAACCTGGGGCTGGATCACCTCCTTATACGATTTAGAACTTATTTGTTCGTAGTGTCCACACAGATGATTGTTATTGTAAAGAGAACAACACTTATTGTTTTGGGTCTGTAGCTCAGCTGGTTAGAGCGCACCCCTGATAAGGGTGAGGTCGGTAGTTCAAATCTACTCAGACCCACCACTTCTTGTCTAATCAAGAAGATGGTTAAAACAGTAAGTACCAGCATATGTGGGGCTATAGCTCAGCTGGGAGAGCGCCTGCCTTGCACGCAGGAGGTCAGCAGTTCGATCCTGCTTAGCTCCACCACTTTTACTTCTTAAAAATAAATATTCTTTATCGGGCCATTAACNTTTGGGTCTGTAGCTCAGCTGGTTAGAGCGCACCCCTGATAAGGGTGAGGTCGGTAGTTCAAATCTACTCAGACCCACCACTTCTTGTCTAATCAAGAAGATGGTTAAAACAGTAAGTACCAGCATATGTGGGGCTATAGCTCAGCTGGGAGAGCGCCTGCCTTGCACGCAGGAGGTCAGCAGTTCGATCCTGCTTAGCTCCACCACTTTTACTTCTTAAAAATAAATATTCTTTATCGGGCCATTAACGGCCTGAGAATAGAGTGTGTTTAATTTTGAGAGGTTTTTGTATCTCTTGCTCTTTAAAAATTTGGAAAAGCTGATAATAAAATTCTGATAGATACATTGTATTTATCAAGAGTTTTCAAAAGTAAAAAAAGAATGGTAGCAGTACCATTCAGTGCCATTTGATTAACGTTTTACGTTGATTGATTGGTATCTACTTTAGTATTCAATATTGACTTCTGGCGAAGTTAAACTGTCACAAAACAAAGACCCGTTTGGGTTGTATGGTTAAGTGACTAAGCGTACACGGTGGATGCCTTGGCAGTTGGAGGCGATGAAGGACGTATTAACTTGCGATAAGCCTAGTCAAGCTAGTAAAAAGCGCTTGAGACTAGGATTTCCGAATGGGGAAACCCACCTGCTTGCAGGTATCGTTAACTGAATACA
>NZ_SEUI01000007.1 GCF_008370255.1 Pseudoalteromonas sp. FUC4
AGGATCTGTGGCTGTTTCACAGACGGGTCAATATTATTTAGTAATGGCAGTGCAAATGCTGCGGTTTTACCTGTACCCGTTTGAGCTAGTCCCAGTACGTCCTTTCTTTCTAGCAATAACGGTATACATTGAGCTTGGATTTCAGATGGTGTCTTGTAACCCAACTCTTCAACTGCCTTCAAAATTGCAGGAGAAAGATTTAGAGATTCAAACGTGACTGGTTCTGACATTAATACGCCTCAACGAATTTAAAGAGGCGCGCATTATATAGGATTCGCGAGTCAAATGCTTGTATAAATTGAAACTAATTTCTATGTGCTTGATGTTGGTCTAAATTTAACCAGTTTAATTTGGGGTTTATTAAACTGGTTAACATATTTAATACAAAGCTTATTTGTACAAGCCTAGGTTTTCTTTTGCGTAAGCTTCAAATTCTGTAAATCCACCGATGTGATTTTGATCAACAAAAATTTGTGGAACGGTAGGGCAAGGTTTACCTGCTGACTTTTCAAGGTCGGCTTTACTAATGCCTTCTTTAATTATATCGATGTAGCGAAATTTAAAGTCATCACGTTCATTCGATAGTTGCTCCGCAACATCTTTTGCACGGACACAATATGGACAACCTTCACGGCCAAAAATTACAGTTAACATAGCTTTCTCCTCAATTTGATTAAAATCAGTTTAAATGATTGAAAAATTATTTAAAGCAAAAAAAATCGATTGCACCATTCTAATAAAAACCATAAATCAAATATTGCATAGCAATATGATTTGCAAAATGCGAATGAAAGACTAAAACACTGTCTGTCTAATACTTAAGTATATGAATGCAATTGTGTTTACAGGAATTAATTTGTGGCACATAACTTGATGATTAAGAGCTATACATTGGGTTAACGAGAATACTTTATGAATATTAATAGTCACGTTTTAGAAATTATCCAAGGGGTAATCGGTAAACATTGTGAAACCCAAAATAGAAATTTTTCAATTACTTTAATTAACAAGTTGCAATGTAACTACGTTTGTTTGCAAATTCCTCTTGAGCAAATGATTGCGCAATGCGAGGAGTTTCTCATTCCAGCGCTAGCATCCGTAAAGCAGAGCTTTTTACTTAACCTAGAAGCAAATATACAAGGGGTTAGTCTTCATTACCAGGTTGATGATTCTGACCAAGTAAACACGCTGGATTTTCATGGGCTTTTAGCTACAAAAGAGTCTGTTAGTTTGGCGCTTGATATTAGCCAAAATATAGACGTTCTAACTGATTGTGAGGCGTTATTTAAAAGTTGTTTAAAAACATCGGACAAAACCCATGATCGATATGGCTTAAATTTTAAATTATTCAATAGCACTTTTAAGGAAGCGGTACAGATTGAGGATTTACGTCATCTTAGTGGTGACGCGCTAACTGACAAACTAAATGGTGACAGCATAAATAGACACATAAAGTTATGCACTATTAGCGACATTAGTGGGCTGAGCCAAGAAAATAAACTATCTCAAAAAATATTAGGTTGGCCATTTTTTGATACAGATCTAATTACTATTTTAACAACATTTCATATGCAAACACGTTTATCTGTATTAGTGGCGGATGATAGCTTACCAAGCCAAATTGCAACAAAAGTAATGCTCGAAATGCTGGGCTGCTTAGTAACATGTGCAGGAAATGGCGCTAGTGCTTTAACGCTTGCTCAAAATGAACCATTTGATTTACTGCTCTTAGATGAGCGCATGCCAGGAATGTTTGGCAGTGACGTTGCACAGCAATTGGTGAGTCAAAATACGCCTAATAATGATACACCCAAAGTTATTTTAACGGGGCTAACAGGGGATGAGCAGATAGCTGAGTTATTTGAAAAAGGCATTACGCACTATTTACAAAAGCCAGTGACCAAAGCAGTGCTCGAAAAGTTTATTAAACCTTGGCAATTAGCGTCTTAAATTGGTTAATAAGGTGGCAATGATGCATGACTTTTCTAAAACAGCGCTTATTTTGATTGGTTTTCAAAATGATTACTTTTCACCAAAAGGTATTTTGTATGACGTGGTTGAAGAGTCATCAAGAATTACTGGCGTGGTAGAAAATACACTCTCTTTATTGGCCGCCTGTGCAGAAGAATTTGCGTTAGTTGTTAATACACCCATTCATTTTACGCAAAACTACAGTGAGCTTAAAAACCCGATTGGTATATTAAAAGCAATTGCAGATGTGGGCGCATTTAAAGCGGGTTCGTACGGTGCTCAAACCATTGAGCAGCTAGATTTTTTTAGCAATGTTATAGAAGTGGTGCCTGGGAAAAGAGGTTTAAATGCTTTTACACATACCGCTCTAGCGCAAAAGCTTAAAGAACAGGGTGTTACTAATGTTATTTTAGCCGGTACGGTGACTTCTATTTGTATTGACTCAACCGCGCGAACGGCTGTTGAACTTGGTTTTAACGTCACTATTTTAAGTGACTGTACATCGAGTCGCACTCCTTTTGAACAAACTTTTTACTGTGAAGAGGTTTTTCCTCTTTATGCGCGAGTTTGTGATAGTAAAACTTTTATTAAGCATTGGAGAGAGCATGGATAACAACGATGAACTACAAGTGCAAATCCAATATGCGTTGGTTGAAAAACTCTCCAATAGTAATCGACGTCAAGCAAAGCTATTAGCTATTTTAGATGAGTGTATTTTTGAGTGCGATAAACATTTAAATCTTACTTACATTAACGAAGCATGGAAGAAGAAACTAGGTTACTCAAGCGATTCATT
Source organism: Pseudoalteromonas sp. FUC4 (assembly GCF_008370255.1). Classification (GTDB taxonomy): domain Bacteria; phylum Pseudomonadota; class Gammaproteobacteria; order Enterobacterales; family Alteromonadaceae; genus Pseudoalteromonas. The sequence goes on from NZ_SEUI01000007.1 coordinate 2,768, forward strand.
AATTGGTTCTAATATTACTAAGTTAATGAATTGCGATGATATTATGCATTTTGTAGCATACAGTTGTTGCTTGCTTGAAGGAAGGCAAACTCCTAGTGTAGAAATACAAATAAAAAATAGTCTCGGACTCTTAAACTGGTTTGAGTTGAGACTAGTTTATGATGAAAAAAGCGGTTTTATAGGTTCACTCTATGACATTCAACGTCATAAAGACTCACAACTTTTGCTCACACAGCAGCAAAAATATGTAAAACGTTTATCGCTTGTTGCGAGCCATACAAATAACTTAGTAATAATTACAGATAAATTTGGCATAATTGAGTGGGTTAACAATAGTTTTGAAGTACTTACAGGTTACACCTGTGATGAGGTTATAGGCACCAGTCCTGGTCAATTACTGCAAGGGCCAAAAACATGTGAAAAAAGCCGTAAGGTCATGTCTCATGCCGTAAAAAATGGACTCCCTTTTCAAGTTGAAACCACAAATTACGATAAAAACGGTAACATTTATTGGGTTGCTATTGATGCAAACCCTGTGCGAGATGATGAAGGCCAAGTAAAGCATTTTATTGCTATAGAAACCAATATTACGCAGCGAGTTAAAGCCGAACAAGCAATGGCAGAGATAGAATATAATTATCACTCTGTCGTTGATAATATCCCTGATATTGTTTTACGCCTTGATACATTTGGTAATCTATTATTTATAAATCAAGCATGGCAGCGAGTTCTACACAGCAAGGTAGATGAGAGTCTTGGCTTACCTCTAATTAAGTTTATAGCTAAAGAGGATGTAGAAAAAATTAGTGATACTCTGCTTGATTATAAACAAGGTAAGCGCGACATTCGTCGCTTTGATATACGTTTAATTAATGCACAAGGTATAAATAACTGGGTCGAAATTACACTTACTCCAATTGTTGGTGGTTACGAAAGTGATTTATCATCAATTGCTGCGACACTTGTGGATATACAAGAGCGTATTGAAAGCGAGCAAATATTACTTGAAGCTAAACACCAGGCAGAAACCTTAGCGGAGTCAAAAAGCCGATTCATGGCAAATATTAGTCATGAAATTCGCACGCCATTAAATGCTGTGATTGGATCTGCAGATATTTTGCATCATACCGGTTTAACTTCTGAACAAATGCGTTATACACAAATGATTAAAACAAGTTCTGACGCGCTATTAAGTGTATTGGACGATGTATTAACGTACTCACGCTTTGAAGCACAGGCCATAACACTCAATAATCAGCCATTTAGTATTGATACGTGTATTGAAGAAGCAATAGATATAATTTCTCAAAGCGCTTTGCAAAAAGGGCTTGAGGTTATTTTTGATTTTTATCCTGATGTACCAGCTCAATTAATTGGTGATCATGCCCGTATAAGGCAAATAGTCATAAATTTATTAGCCAATGCGATTAAATTTACTCAACATGGTGTAATAACCGTTACTGTTAAGTGCACTCATATTGAAGGTAATAATTTAAACCTTTATTTATCTGTAAAAGACACGGGTATGGGAATTGCAAAAAATAAAATGGACAGTATGTTTATGCCTTTTATTCAATCTGATAATTCAATTACTCGAAAGCATGGTGGCAGTGGCTTAGGGCTTGCGATATGTAGGCAAATTTGTGATGTAGTAGGTGGAGATATTTCGGTTAGTTCTGAGTTTAATAAAGGAAGCGAGTTTATAGTTAATTACCCGCTGCAAATAGACACAACTGACTCAATTTTAAGAGAAGGGTTTGCAGCACGAAGTAAAAAGCCAAAAGTATGGATAGTAGGAAGTCACGAAATTCTAAAAACAGCCTTGGAGCATACGCTCACTCGGTTTTCTATCACTTTTGAACACTACGAAGTATGCCCAGATATACCCAAGTACGATAGTTTTCCTGATGCAATTGTATTAACTGATCCTCAAATGTTAGCCCAAACACGCGAGCGTATAAATACATACAACTCCCTTAATTCACCGTGTTTACTCATCCTAGATTTGCTAGGTAAAAGCTTATTACCGCAAAATATTAACGACAGAGAGCTTAGGTTAAATGGCCCTTATAAAGTATCGCATGTACTACGGGCAATTAGTTTATTAGAAGAGCAGCTGTTTCATTTGGATATTATATTTACCAATCGTGAGCAAAAAGAAACTTTAGAAAGCCCCTCAGGGTTAACTCAGTTAAGCGGAACCAATGTATTGGTTGCTGAAGATAATACAAATAATCAAATTGTAATTCGGCAGTTTTTAGAACAAAAAGGTTGCAGTGTACATATTGTTAGTGATGGTCAAGAGGCAATAATAAAGGCGCAAAGTGATGAAATCGATATTATTTTTATGGATATTCAAATGCCAATACTCGATGGGATTTCTGCAACTAAAGCAATCAGAAAATTAGGTATAGCCACCCCCATAATAGCACTCACTGCAAATGCGATTCATGGTGATAAAGAGCGATTTATAGACGCGGGGATGAATGACTATTTAGCTAAGCCAATTGTAAGTGAGATGCTTTATTTACTGCTTGATAAATATGCCCCAGAGCAGGTTATTGAATCTAAACATTTAAAGCTTTCTCGTTTAGTGCAAGTGTGGGAAAAGCTGAGTTGAGTAATGAAGGCTAGGGGCTATTTACTCTTTGTTGCTCGGTTTTTACTTATTCTTACATGGATGTAAGCCAGTAGGGTAACGCAGGAGCAGTTACCGAGCCCACTAGGTTACAAACCTCGCGCCGCGATTAAACCGCCTTTAGTTCGAACGAATTTTAATCCGCAATGATCAACAGTCCCTAATATTAAAAGTGGATTTGTGTTGTATAAATTTGATAAATGAAAAAATTGACCTAGTATTTTAGGAGTAAGTTAAATTTATTTTTTAGTATTTAATGAGTGTTTTATTATGATTTTTCAATTTGATTCGCAAATTGCAATTCAAAATAAAAATAAAACATTATGAACTTTATTTAAATCCTCAATCATACCTTTAATTTATTTTAACGACCTGATTTTATTGTCTTTTTACTTTTCTATAACGTTGTTATCTGGTTGGCACGACTTTCGCAATATATTAAATATCAAATCAAGACGAATTTAGTTAAATTTTTAAGGGGTGCAATATGCAAACAAACACAAAAGCCAAACAACAACCTAAAGGTAACAATTGGGTACTTACACCTGAAATTATGGTTTTGTCTATTTTGCTTGTTGCCACTTTAGTAGTCGGTATTACAGTTTTACGAGGTAGCGACTCAATTGAACCGCTGGCAGATATTCAGCCAATTACTTTTACACAAGCTGATGTTGAAAGCGCGCAGTTAATGAGTAATACATTCGACTCACAAGATACCAACTATGCACAAAATGTAACCGCTTCTAAAAACGACGACAGCGATACTCTTTCAAACTAGAGACTTTTGCGCAGGTAATTATTTATAGTTGCCTGCGTTTTTTTATGTTCCTACCATTAATTTAATTTTTATCCCTCCCCATAAAATCAGTTATATGCTCTTAAATTTAGATAGTATTTGACCTAAACAGGGTTTAATCAAAGCTTTCCCTTATCTCATCTGCAATTGCTCATATTAGCTTTAGTCAGCATCTATTAACTGGCTTATCTGTGCTTTATAAGCTCGGTTAAGCACTCATTTGCCAATTTAGTTGCATTGCAAACTGAATTGCAAAATGCGAATGAAATGGGTGAAATAGAGTTATTTTATTTTATAATTTAACCAATTGAATATATTGACTTTTATTCCTATTCCTTAGTATTTAAATTGGCCTGTAAATTGCTCGTTAATATAATAAGTCACTAAGAGTGAAAACCGGAGCAAAATCATGAGTGCGTTTAAATACCTAGAATCGGAAAGCCCTGTCAACCTAGCAAGATGGCATGAACTAGAAAGAATTATGTCTGATGCAATGCAAAATAATTATTTTAAAATGGTGTATCAACCGCTTGTGTCATTGGGTTCTGGAAAGCTGGTCGGCTTCGAGTCGTTAGTAAGGTGCCAATCTCCGCGTTTTGGTATTGTTGGCCCAGATGAGTTTATCCCTCATGTAGAGCAATCGGGAATGATTTTAGAATTAGGTGACTGGATTTTTGAGCAATGTTTGTCTGATTTAAAGCAGATGCGACATTTTGGTATGACAGATATAGCCGTTTCTTTAAATATCTCGCCGGTGCAAATTTTAGATGGTGATGTGTTTTCAAAAGTAATGGCTTTACTAGAAAAGTACCAAATACCACCACAGGCTATTAAAGTAGAATTAACGGAAACAGCGCTCATTCATAGTCCTGATAAAATAGCTAAGGCGTTTGAAAACTTCCATAATGAAGGCGTAAAGGTGTGGATTGATGATTTTGGCACTGGGTACGCATCTTTAGGTCTACTTCGTCAATTTGATATTGATGGTTTAAAAATTGATCGCAGTTTTGTAAGTGGTATTGCAACTGACAACGAAGACTTTACGTTATGTAGCGCAATTATTGCGATGGCTCAACGATTAGGTTTACAAACTGTAGCTGAAGGTATTGAGGAGAATGAGCAATTACAAATATTAGAACAACTTGGTTGCGATATTGCTCAGGGGTACCTACTAGATAAGCCGCAAACACTAACAAAAAGTATTAATACTTGGGCTCTGTAAATGTTTATATTCATTTTGATTTGCAAAATGCAAAAAATAAATTACTCTTAAATTACAACCATTACATTTTATTAATGTACAAAGATTTAACTCACCCAAAGGTTACTTATGCCTATATCAGAGCAGTTTGTTGATAAAAGTATTACCGAGCTAAATGTATTAACTCAACTCGAAAAAGATGTTGGGACAACCGTGTTAGCTCGCTTAATTAACTTATTTATTGATGAATTAGTCACTATGGCTGACCAATTAGATACGGCAATTAGTAGTGAAGATACTATAAAAATTAAAGAAGTAATGCATGTCTTAAAAAATTCAGCAGCTTTATATGGAGCATCTTCTTTAGCTGCATTAGCAACACAATTACACGATTCGCCACCGTCAACTACACAAGAAAACTTGCACGCAGCGCTTGTTATTAAACACAACTTGGATAAAACCCGAGATGCGTATCAAATAATGAGTAATAGTATAGCTATCTAGGAGAAAGCCGTGTCAGATATAATTGATAAAGGTCTTGTTTATATTGTTGAAGATAGCATTGCCAGTGGTGCTTTATATGCAAGTCAGCTCGAACAGGCTGGTTTCCAATGTAAACACTTTACAGATGGGTACTCTGCTTTAGTAGGTATTAAAGAAAAAATGCCTGCGGTTATAGTACAAGACGTATGCTTGCCAGATATAAGCGGGCTTGAGGTATTACAATTTGTAAATAAGCAGAAAAATCCTGCTAATGTGGTCATGATCACCTCAAACAGCTCTATTGATATTGCAGTGGAAGCAATGCGTTTAGGCGGTTTTGATTTTTTAGAAAAACCTTTCACAAGTCAACGACTAATTAGTTCAGTAGAGAGTGCGTTAACACCCAAAGAAAAAACTAAAGTACAACCTTTGGTTGAAAACAGTGATAAAAATCAAGATTTTGTTGGTGAATCACTGGCAATGAAAACTGTTTTTAGACTGCTAGATAGCGCAGCTAGAAGCAAAGCATGCGTATTTATTACAGGTGAAAGTGGAACCGGTAAAGAAGTTTGTGCACAAACTCTTCATGACGCAAGCCCCCGAAATAAAGGGCCGTTTATTGCTATAAACTGTGCCGCTATCCCTGCTGAGTTATTTGAATCAGAATTTTTTGGTCATGTAAAAGGTGCATTTAGTGGAGCGTTAAGCGATAGAAAGGGTGCTGTTGAAGTGGCCAACGGCGGTACCTTATTTTTAGATGAATTATGTGAAATGGAACTTAACTTACAAGCAAAGTTATTACGCTTTTTACAAACAGGCATTTTTAGTAAGGTTGGTAGTAGCGAAGTATTACACAGTGACGTTCGTTTAGTCTGTGCAACAAACAGAAATCCTATAATAGAAGTAGCAGAAGGGCGTTTTAGAGAAGATTTGTATTATCGTTTAAATGTTATCCCAGTAAAGCTACCCCCTTTAAGAGATCGCGGAGGCGATATATTACTGCTTGCTGAGTATATTCTGAAACAAAAAAGCGATAGTAATGCAAAGCAGTTTATTGGCTTTTCTGATGATGTTAAGGCGCTTTTTTGTAACTACGATTGGCCAGGAAATATTCGCGAACTACAAAATGTAATTGAAAACACAGTCGTTATTAATGATGGCGATGTAATTGAAAAGAACATGTTACCAAGCTCATTTGGACTAGGCGCTGTGAAGCACTCGATATCCGCTAAGTCAGTTCACAATACAAACGAGCAGAGTGTTCAATTATCGCCTATGTCTGTTCACGATATAGAACCTTTGTGGCAAGTTGAAAAAAGGGCGATTGAAAATGCAATTAAAAGCTGTGAAGACAATATTCCTCTTGCTGCTGCTTATTTAGGAGTTAGTGCATCTACCATTTATAGAAAAATAAAGGGATGGTCTTAAAGTTATAATCGATTTTTAATTACACTTTTCAGGTTGAATTAATAAAAGTTACCCTAAGCTCTATAGGTAAGAGCAAATTAATTTTTAGCCTGAAACAGTAAAAGGAGATCGCAATGAGTAACACTAGTTTAAAACCTGCGGATATTATGCCATCACTAGTAGTGAGTGATGTTGATGAAAACAAAGTAGATTTAGTTGATAGAGTAAGTGACTCTCCTTGGAAGATGATTGTTGTGTATCGAGGCCAGCACTGCCCTAAATGTACTGCGCAACTTAACGAGCTTGCTAAAGTTCATAAAGACTTTAAAGATGCTGGTGTTGAAGTGGTTGCAGTAAGTGGTGATAGCCATGAGCAGCTCGATAAACACCTTGAAAAAATAGATATTAACTTCCCAATTTACTATGGTCTAACAATCGAGCAAATGACCGATTTAGGACTACATATCAGCGAGCCTCGCAGTGATGCAGAAACTGATCATCCATTTGCTGAGCCAGGCATTTTTGTACTGAATGAAAAAAATCAGCTTCAAATGGTCGATATATCAAACAGCCCATTTGTTCGTCCTGATTTAGAGCAACTGCTAGGTGGGATTAAGTTTTCTAGAGAAAAAGACTATCCAATCCGAGGCACATTTATTAAATAACATTCATTTTAGATAGTTTAAAAAGGCACTTTTTAGTGCCTTTTTTTATTTATTTTTAATTTTTTTAAATTACTCTATTGAAAACAATTTTGCCGTCCATATATAGTTAAGTAGGATGCCTGATGGGTCCTAAATTAAACTTAAATAATTGAAAATTATATTATTAATTAAACTTTGCTTGAGCTTGTTCAATAGGAAAGCACATGCAAAATATCGCTTAAATATGAGGATATTATTATGCGTACAGTAGACTTATCACCACTTTATCGTTCATTTATCGGCTTCGAACATTTAGCATCACTCATGGATGCGGCAGCTAATACAGATAAGCAGCCAAGTTTTCCTCCTTACAACATAGAAGCACTCGATAAAGACAAATACAGAATCACTATGGCCGTTGCCGGCTTTAGCGATAACGAATTAACCATAGAGTCAGAAAATAACACATTAAAAGTTACAGGTACTAAAGCAAATAAAGATGAAAACGCAGAGCGTAAATTTATTCATCAAGGTATTGCTGAGCGTAACTTTGAACGTAAATTCCAGTTAGGAGATCATGTAAAAGTACTTGGCGCAGATTTAGCCAATGGCTTACTAAGTATTGACTTAGAACGCGAAATTCCTGAAGCGCTAAAACCACGTAAAATTGAAATTGGTAATAGCAATCTAATAGAAGGTAAATAATCTTCTAAAGTACATATTCCCCTGATTACTTAGCCGCCTCATTCGAGGCGGCTTTTTTGTTTACAGCGCTTCTAAATTATTAAGGTAGTAGGTTGCTTGTTGCAGAGTTTGTTCTTGAAGTATTTTTTCTTGTTTATCCCAGTTTTTATATACCATACCGATACGCGGATTCTTTTCTAGCCTGTCTCTGTGTCTATTCATGAAGTGCCAGTATAGGCTATTTAGCGGACATGCTTTATCGCCTACTTTTTGTTTAACATCATACTGACAGCTTTTGCAGTAGTCGCTCATCTTATTAATGTAGTTACCGCTTGCAGCATAAGGTTTAGTTGCAATTATTCCATCATCGGCAAACTGGCTCATTCCTCGGGTGTTAGGCATTTCTACCCATTCTATGGCATCGATATATACACCCAGGTACCAGTTATCTACGTCGTCAGGGTTTATTCCTGTAAGCATGCAAAAGTTTCCAATAACCATTAGGCGCTGAATATGGTGGGCATAAGCGGTGTCAATACTTTGTTTTAATGAGTGGCTTAGGCAATTCATTTTTGTGGAGCTATTCCAAAAATAGGATGGTAGTGTGTTTTTGGCTTGTAGTTGGTTTTTAACAGCGTAGTCGGGCATGTTAATCCAATAAATGGCACGTACATATTCTCTCCAACCTAATATTTGCCTAGTAAAGCCCTCTACTTGCGAGAGGGATATTTCACTGGGCCTTTGTTCGTATTCTCTTATTACACGTTGGATTACATATAACGGGTGGAGTATTTTTGCGTTTAGGGCAAACGACAATCGGCTATGATACAAGCTGGTATTATTTTTACTTTGATCTGTCATAGCGTCCTGAAAGTGACCAAAACAACTAAGTAAATGCTCGCAAAAGTATTCGAGAGATTCAATGGCTTGTTTACGCGTTGTTGGCCACTCTAGTGTCTGATCAGCTATTTCGCCAAAGTAAACTACCTTGTGCTTATTTAAGCGAGAAATGATGCTTTTGACATCATTATTAAATAGCTTAGGTTTTGGTATACACGCTAAGTCAGCTTTGGAAAATTTATTACGATTATTACTGTCAAAATTCCATTTGCCACCGGTTGGCTTAGCACCATCAACTAATATATTAAACTGCTTACGCATAGCACGATAGAAGTGCTCCATTGTCACATGTTTGTTTTTTGTAAAGCGTGTTTTTATATCGGTGAACGGTAATAAAAAATGTTCGGTATCCGTGGCAATTACATCAAATGAGTTATCACTTTTAAACTTAGCTAATTGAGACTTAAGCCTAAACTCATCAGGGTATTGATATTCAATCGTTTCGCATTGGTACTTATCGGCAATGCGCTTTAGTAATTCAATTAAGTCTTTGTCGTCAGCAGTATCATCAAGTGTTAAATGCAAAACATTAAAACCTGCCGTTTTTAATGCAGTCGCAAAGTTTTCCATAGCATTAAAAAAAGAACACAATTTCTGGATGTGATGCTTAACGTAGTCGGTTTCTTGTTTTAGTTCTGCGATGAGATAAAGCGTGTCGTCGTCTTTTTGTTTGTACCATGAATGAGATGGGTTTAGCTGATCGCCTAGTATTAGTCTGAGTGTTTTGTGATAGGTCATAGTAAAGCCAAATTTTTTTATACGGATATATTTAATTAAACGATCGTTTTACTATTGGAATGTGGGTGAATAATAGCCATAAAATGAATTATTTCAAAAGTGTGCTAATTTTTAATGCAGGGAATTGGTTATTCTTTAAGTTTTAATACAATAACTATTTATAAGTATAAGCCCGGTGATGGCGGTTTGAGTTTGACTAACATCCTCGTATTGAAAAACAAAGTTAATAAAAAGATATGTTGAACTAAAGTGTTTAAATTAGTTTGATTTAGGTAGAGGTTGAGTCAGTAAAGCAGTCCTCTCAAAAAAGTGTATATCTAAATTTTATTACTTTGCTTTTGTTGCATTCTTTGTTGTAACGAAATGACATTAGACACATCAAATAGAGTACTACTGGCAAAACTCTCAAAGTACCTAAGTGCTTTTTTCCAAGCTAACTGGCTCTCAGGGGTAAAGTGCCTACCAAGATGTTCCTTAAGGGTTTCGTAAAAAACGTCAGATAAAAGTGTAATGTCACTTTGTGAAACACTGCTGTTTTTTAGATACATTAAATGATGTGCTAAAAAAGGAGCTACCGATGCTGGTTTATCTAAATGCTTAACAATTCGTTCTAACACACAAAAGAGGGTGAAACTCTTTTCGTTAAACTGCAAGGCCGTTGGATAATTCATCTCAATGCTAGATTCAGCTAATTTGCTATGAAACCGAGCCGTAAATGCATGAAAATTTGGCTTAATAATTGTTAAGTTATTTAACAATGCTGATTGTTGTTGATTCATTTCTATCTCGCTGCAGTGAGTAATAACTATTATTATCAAGTAGGATAAAATTGATTATAGCGGGCAGTTGAAATTCTGCACGTTTTTTTTAGTGTTAAAGTATGGGTTTTAGTTATATCAATTTATTTTCTAGTAAACAGTAAGCATTTGAAACATATTTTAAGCATATTAAAGTTATTCAGATTCGACTTGTTTGATTTTCGTCCGATGCAATAAGTTATTATATTTTATGACTTAAATATGGGTATTTTATAAAGTTGACTGATTACTTATGTTACTTACATATACATTAAATTAGCATCTTGACGAATTGGAAATTTTATAAACTAATTGCGTATTATAGTTGCTAATTACCCCACACATCCTTATAATAGCGGCCATTGTTTAGTGTGTTGTAAAACAGCTAACAGCGATATTAAATTTAAGGTTTGATATCTATTGGCGCGGGATGGAGCAGTCTGGTAGCTCGTCGGGCTCATAACCCGAAGGTCGTCGGTTCAAATCCGGCTCCCGCAACCAATTCTACTAGTAAGTATTATCTTACTAATTTATATCGCGCATTCTAAGTAATGCGCGTTTTGCGTTTTAGGCTATGTAGTTTAATTAGGTCAGTTTACTGACTCGCAACCAAGCTTGGCCCTAGGCCACACAGTTTTATGCTTTATTGGTGTGACGCCCCGCTTGGTTCGGGGCGTTGTTGTATCTGCACCTTACGATTTGTGGCAATTGTCATCAAATTAAAATTTAAACTTAGTATTTTAGGGCTATAAGCCCTTTTTTTGTTTGTATGGAGGATTTTCGTGACAAAACTTGAACAAGATTTAGTAACCATGTTAACGCCTGCGGTAGAAATGTTAGGCTTTGAGTTGCATGGTCTTGAATTTGTGCAAGCGGGTCGCCATTCTACCTTAAGAGTATATATTGCTCATGAGGATGGGATCTCAGTTGATAACTGTGCGGATGCAAGTCGCCAAATTAGTGCGATTTTAGACGTCGAAGACCCAATTACAAATGAATATGATTTGGAAGTGTCGTCTCCTGGTGTTGATCGTCTATTATTCAAACAAGATCACTACGAGCAGGCGCAAGGAGAGGAAGTACGCGTGCGTACTAAACTTCCACAGGATGGTCGTCGTAATTTTAAAGGCGACTTAGTAGCAGTTAGCAACGATATGATCACACTATCTAGCGATGGTGAAGAGCATCTGATCATGCTTAGTAACATCGAACGTGCGAATTTAATCGCGAAGTTTTAAATTCGAGTGCGAAGGAATAGGGCAAGCGAGGCATTACCCATGGCAAAAGAGATATTATTGGTTGCTGAAGCCGTTTCCAATGAGAAAGCGGTTCCAAAAGAAAAGATTTTTGAAGCTCTAGAGTTCGCTCTAGCGACAGCGACAAAGAAAAAACACGATGGCGAAATTGAAGTACGTGTAGCAATTGACCGTAAAACCGGTGATTACGATACGTTCCGCCGTTGGCAGATTGCCGCTGTATTAGAAGATGGTTCTTTAGAGAATCCATACAGCGAAATCACTCTAGAAGCAGCACAGGTTGAAGAACCTGATTTGCAAATGGGTGATTATGTTGAAGAACAAATCGACTCAATCAAATTTGACCGTATTACAACACAAATGGCTAAGCAAGTTATCGTACAAAAAGTACGTGAAGCTGAGCGTGCTTTAGTTGTTGATGCATACAAAGATCAAGTAGGCGAGTTAGTAACAGGTGTAGTTAAAAAAGCAACGCGTGACTCTATTGTTCTTGATTTAGGCAATAACGCAGAAGCAGTAATTTACCGTGATGATATGTTACCACGTGAAAACTTCCGCCCGGGTGACCGTATTCGTGGCCTTTTATATGAAGTTAAGCCTGAAGCACGCGGTGCACAATTATTTGTAACGCGCTCTAAACCTGAAATGCTAATGGAATTATTCCGCATTGAGGTGCCAGAAATTGGCGAAGAGATGATTGAGTTACGTGCCGCAGCACGTGATCCAGGTTCACGCGCTAAAATTGCTGTTAAATCTAACGACAAACGCATTGATCCAATTGGTGCATGTGTTGGTATGCGTGGCGCACGAGTTCAAGCTGTATCGTCTGAGCTTGGTGGCGAACGTGTTGATATCGTACTTTACGATGACAATCCAGCACAATTTGTTATCAATGCAATGGCGCCTGCAGAAGTTGCTTCAATCGTAATGGATGAAGACACTCACTCAATGGATATCGCTGTAGAAGCCGATAACCTAGCGCAAGCAATTGGTCGTAATGGTCAGAATGTTCGTTTAGCAAGCCAATTAACTGGCTGGGAACTAAACGTTATGACTGTTGAAGATATGCGTACTAAAAATGAAGCTGAATCTGATAAGTTACTTAACTTATTCACTGAAAATTTAGATATAGATGATGAGTTTGCATCATTACTTATTAACGAAGGTTTCTCGACACTTGAAGAAGTGGCGTATGTACCAGCGTCTGAATTTTTAGAAATTGATGGTCTTGATGAAGAGACTGTAGATCTTCTGCGTTCACGCGCAAAAGATGCACTAACAACTAAAGCACTTAAAACGGAAGAAAGTTTAGATGGCGCAGAACCAGCTGAAGACTTACTTGCGCTTGAGGGATTAGAGCGTCACTTAGCATTTGTTATGGCAAGCAAGGGTGTTGTTACACTTGAAGACTTGGCAGAGCAAGGTATTGACGAGTTAGTTGATATCACTGAGCTTACACCTGAAAAAGCAGGTGAGCTTATTATGGCTGCACGAAACATTTGTTGGTTTGCAGACGAGTAATTTATTAACGGAGGTATTACACACTATGGCAGAAGTAAATGTTGAAAAACTAGCCGGCGATATAGGTACGACTGTTGATAAATTGCTACAGCAGTTTTCACAAGCAGGTATCACTAAGCAAGCAACTGATAACGTAACAGAAGCTGAAAAAGCAACGTTACTTGATCATTTAAGCAAGCATCATGGCGGTACAGGTTCAGATGGTCCAGCGCGCATGACTTTACAGCGTAAGAGCAAAAGCACACTAAGTGTGACTGGCTCTACGGGTAAAGCAAAAGATGTTCAAGTTGAAGTTCGCAAAACACGTACCTATGTGAAGAAAAGCGCAATGGAGCAAGAACAAGAGCAAGCACGCTTAGCCGCTGAAGAAAAAGTACGTCTTGAAGAGCAGCAAAAAGCTGAGCAAGAAGCCGCAGAATTAAAAGCGAAACAAGAGGCAGAGCGCAAGGCGAAAGAAGACGCTGACCGTAAAGCCAAAGAAGAAGCCAAACGCAAAGCTGATGCAGAGCGTAAAGCGAAACAAAAGCAGATGACCCCAGAGCAAAGTGCTAAGTCTGAGAAAGATCGCATAGAAGCTGAGCGTCTGCAAAAAGAAGCAGAAGAGGCCGCATTGAAGAAAGCTGAAGAAGAAGCGAAACGTCAAGCAGAAGAAGCAAGAAAGCTAGCTGAAGAGAATTCAGCACGCTGGAAGAAAGAAGAAGAAGAACGTAAGAAACGCGAAGAAACCGCGGATCACCATCTTACGACTTCTACTTATGCACGTGAAGCAGAAGATGTTGCCGATGCTCGTGATGAGCAAGGTACACGCCGTGCTAAGAAAAAGAAAAAAGCGCCAGCAAAAGATAAATTTGCAGCGTCAAGAGGCCGTAACAAGTCTAAGTTAAAAGCACCAGCATCGCTGCAGCATGGTTTCCAAAAGCCAACTGTTGATGTTAAAAATGAAGTGCGTATTAGCGAAACAATTACAGTAGCCGAGCTTGCATCACGCATGGCCGTTAAAGGCGCTGAAGTTGTTAAAACAATGATGAAAATGGGCGACATGGTTACTATTAACCAAGTGATTGACCAAGAAGCTGCACAACTAGTTGCAGAAGAAATGGGTCACAAAGTTATCATTGTTAAAGAAAACGAATTAGAGCAAACAGTACTTAATGACCGCCATGAAGATGGTAAGTCAGAGCCTCGTGCTCCAGTAGTAACTGTAATGGGTCACGTTGACCATGGTAAAACATCAACGCTAGATTACATTCGTTCTGCGAAGGTTGCTTCTGGCGAAGCCGGTGGTATTACACAGCATATTGGTGCATACCATGTTGATGTGAACGGCAATATGATTACCTTCTTAGATACTCCAGGACATGCTGCATTTACATCAATGCGTGCTCGTGGTGCTAAAGCGACAGATATCGTAATCTTAGTAGTTGCAGCAGATGATGGCGTTATGCCACAAACTAAAGAAGCGGTACAGCATGCACGTGCAGCTGGCGTTCCTTTAATCATTGCTGTAAACAAAATGGATAAAGAAGGCGCAGATCCAGATCGCGTTAAAAACGAACTAGCTCAGCTAGACGTTATCCCAGAAGAATGGGGCGGCGATACGCAGTACGTTCATATCTCAGCTAAAACTGGTTTAGGTATTGATGACCTTCTTGAAGCTGTACTTATGCAATCTGAGCTTTTAGAGCTTTCAGCCCCTACCGAAGGTATGGCTGCAGGTGTTGTTATTGAATCTCGTCTTGATAAAGGCCGTGGTCCAGTTGCATCAGTACTCGTTCAATCTGGTACGCTTAACCAAGGTGACATTGTATTATGTGGTCTTGAATATGGCCGTGTTCGTGCAATGCGCGATGAAAACGGTAAAGACATCAAGTCGGCGGGTCCATCGATTCCAGTAGAGATTTTAGGTCTTTCTGGTATTCCAGCTGCAGGCGACGAAGCGACTGTAGTTAAAGATGAGCGTAAAGCGCGTGAAGTTGCTTTATACCGTCAAGGTAAGTTCCGCGATGTTAAACTAGCACGTCAGCAAAAAGCTAAGCTTGAAAACATGTTTACTAACATGACTGAAGGTGATGTTTCTGAAGTTAACGTGGTACTTAAAGCAGACGTTCAAGGTTCTATCGAAGCAATCTCTGATTCACTAACTAAACTTTCTACTGATGAAGTAAAAGTGAAGATTGTAGGTTCAGGTGTTGGTGGTATTACTGAGACTGATGCGACACTAGCTGCAGCGTCTAA
Organism: Pseudoalteromonas sp. FUC4; assembly: GCF_008370255.1. Taxonomy (GTDB): domain Bacteria; phylum Pseudomonadota; class Gammaproteobacteria; order Enterobacterales; family Alteromonadaceae; genus Pseudoalteromonas. The sequence goes on from NZ_SEUI01000007.1 coordinate 18,068, forward strand.
CGCAATTGTAGTTGGCTTTAACGTTCGTGCTGATGCTTCTGCTCGTAAAGTGATTGATACTGAAAACTTAGATCTTCGTTATTACAGCGTAATTTATGCCTTAATCGAAGAAGTTAAGCAAGCCATGTCAGGCATGCTAGCACCTGAGTTTAAACAAGAAATCATTGGTCTTGCTCAAGTTCGTGACGTATTCAAGTCTCCAAAAATTGGCGCAATCGCTGGTTGTATGGTTACTGAAGGTGTTATTAAACGTAGCGCTCCAATCCGTGTACTACGTGAAAACGTGGTTATCTATGAAGGTGAACTTGAGTCACTTCGTCGCTTTAAAGACGATGTTGCTGATGTTCGTAACGGCATGGAATGTGGTATCGGCGTTAAGAACTACAATGACGTACGTGTTGGTGACCAAATCGAAGTATTTGAAACAGTTGAAGTACAACGTACTCTTTAATTGTTAGCTCGCTAAACTAATAAATGGGGGCTTAGCCCCCATTTGTGTATCCATTATTTAATTAGCTTATTATTAAATTTCAATAAGTTATGATTTTAGGACAAATGCAATGAGAGAATTTTCTCGCACTGATCGTGTTGCACAGCAAATCCAAAAAGAAATTGCTGTAATTTTACAACGCGAAATTAAAGATCCACGCTTAGGTATGGTGACAGTGTCAGCGGTAGAAGTATCGCGTGATTTATCTTATGCCAAAATTTTCATCACTGTGTTTAATACGCAAGATGAAGATGCAGCAAAGCAAAGCGCAAAAGTACTTAATGAAGCAACGGGTTATATTCGCTCGTTACTTGGTAAGCGTATTCGTGCTCGTATAATGCCTGAGTTAAAGTTTGTAGTTGATAACTCTCTAATGGAAGGTATGCGTATTTCTAATTTAGTGGATTCTATTATCCGCGAAGATAACGCAAAGCATGTCGATGAAAATGTAGAAAGTGTTGATGCTGATACTTCAGATAGTGAACAAAGTACTAAGCACGTAGAAGATACAGATAGCGAAGAAGGCACTGATACAGATGGCAAAGCGCAGTAAAGGCCGTGCAGTTGACGGTATCTTGTTGTTAAACAAACCGCAAGGCATTTCGTCAAATAAAGCATTACAGCAAGCGAAAGGTGTTTATTTTGCACAAAAAGCAGGACACACTGGGGCTTTAGATCCGCTTGCTACAGGTATGCTGCCAATTTGTTTTGGTGAGGCGACTAAGTTTACGCAATTTTTACTCGATACAGATAAAACCTATATCGTTCGTGCAAAATTGGGTGAGCGTACAACAACATCAGATTCAGACGGTGAAATTGTAAGTACGAAAGATGTGAATGTGACACGTGAGCAGTTAACAAAAGAAATTGCAGCTTTTGTTGGTGAGTCAGATCAATATCCATCAATGTACTCAGCACTTAAGTATCAAGGTAGACCATTATATAAGTACGCACGAGAGGGTATTGAAGTCCCTCGTAAATGCAGAAAAATAAATGTGTTTAGCTTATCGTTTGACGAATTTGATGAACAAAACAACGTATTACAAATGACGGCTCATGTATCCAAAGGGACGTATATTCGTACAATCGTTGATGATTTAGGCGAAAACCTAGGCTGTGGCGCACACGTTATAATGCTTCATAGAACTGCTGTTGGTCAGTATCCGGCAGATAAAATGGTTTCGCTTGATGAAATTGAAGCGTTGCTTGCTAAAGCGAAAGCAGAAGAGCTTGCGCCTTCGACTTATTTAGACTCGTTGTTATTACCTATAGACACTGCTTTAACTGATTTACCTGTTATTGAAATTTCGAAAGAGCAGGGCAATGTATTTAGTCATGGGCAAGCAGTCGAGTTACCTGAAGCTTTACCTGAGGGTGCAATTAAAGTTGTTGCGGATGGTGTGTTTATTGGTACTGGCGAGCGCAACTCAAGCGGCCATTTAAAGGTTAAGCGTGGTCTTGCTAGCCAGCAAGATGATTACGTAAAGCCTGAGTAAGCAATTAATGTGCCCAGCAGTGGCTTATTAGTTGTAGATGGGAATAATTAACTTGTAGTTATCCCCACAGTTGATAGAATACGCCCGCTTAATCGTTTTGGCTGAATTAGTGATCGGCTAAGACACCTTTTAAATTTAATTTTTGGAGTTACTATGTCACTAAGCAATCAAGAAAAAATCGATATCATTGCTAAATTTGCACGTGCAGAAGGCGATACAGGTTCATCAGAAGTACAAGTAGCATTACTTACTTATGATATCAACAAGCTTCAAGGTCACTTTGCTGATCACAAGCATGACTTCCACTCACGTCGTGGTCTGCTTCGTAAAGTAAGCACTCGCCGTAAACTACTTGATTACCTTAAAGGTAAAGATATCACTAGTTATACTGCACTAATCAAAGAACTTGGCCTACGTCGTTAAGAACTAGATTATAGAAATGGGAGCTTTTTAGCTCCTTTTTTTGTGCCTAAAATTTGTGTTTGAAAATAAAACAAATTTATAAACTTATTGAATTATATTGTAAAACTCCTATTTCATAGCTTATCAAGCATCCTTGTATTTACCCACTCATTAGCCCTGCTTAAATCTAGTAGCGAGTGTGTGTTGACCTTTCGTGATTAATTTTGCAGCTGTATGTTTGGTCTTTAGGCAAGGCAGCGCCTATGTAGTGTGGTTATTCCCCATAAATAGGCGATAACGCAGCATAAATGCCAAACATGCGCTGCCCTGCGGGTTCATCCTAGGGGCGATTAACTCTTTGTTGCTCGATTTTTACTTAGCCCACTAGGTTACAAATCTCGCGCCGTGATTAAATCGACCCTAGATTGAACAAATTTCAATCCACAAAGATCAACACACCCTAGACTCGCATTTTGAAGTAGCTTTGGTATATACTATGCGCGTAGGTAAAAAGGTTTATCTGCAATTATTCACATCATTGCCAATTGTAGTACTTAATTGATTTCCAACTGAATACAATTATGTACTGTAATTGGTACTTTGATGACAACTTATTAGAATACATTTAAGGAATATTTTAAGTGCAAGCAATTATTAAAGAATTCAAACTAGGTCAACATACAGTGACTCTAGAAACTGGTGCAATCGCTCGTCAAGCAGACGGCGCTGTACTTGCAAGCATTGGCGACACTTCAGTTTTAGTAACTGTTGTTGGTAAGCGTGAAGCACAACCTGGCCAAGACTTTTTCCCACTAACAGTTAACTACCAAGAGCGTATGTACGCTGCTGGTCGTATCCCTGGTGGTTTCTTAAAGCGTGAAGGGCGTCCTAACGATGGCGAAACTCTTATTGCACGTCTTATTGACCGTCCAATTCGTCCACTTTTCCCAAGCGGCTTTGTAAACGAAGTACAAGTTATTGCTACTGTTGTTTCTGTTAACCCTGAAATTCAACCTGATATGGTTGCGATGATTGGTACTTCAGCAGCACTTGCTATCTCTGGTATACCGTTCAGTGGTCCAATTGGTGCATCTCGCGTTGGTTACATCGACGGCGAATACGTACTTAACCCTACATTAAAAGAGCTTGAAGAAAGCCAACTTGATTTAGTGGTAGCTGGTACTGATAAAGCGGTACTTATGGTTGAATCAGAAGCTAACGTACTTGCAGAAGACGTAATGCTTGGCGCTGTTGTATATGGTCATGAGCAATCTCAAGCAATCATTACAGCAATCGAAGAATTTAAAGCAGAAGCAGGCAAGCCTACTTGGGATTGGACTGCACCTGAGAAAAATGTTGCATTAGAAGACAAAGTAGCAACTATTGCTGCCGAAAAAGTAGGCGCAGCTTACTTAATCACTGATAAAGTAGCGCGTAAAGAAGCTCTTGGCGAAGCTAAAGATGAAGTTGTTGCAGTATTAACTGCTGAACTTGCTGAAGGCGAGTCTTTAGACAAGCAAGAAATTGGCAAAATCTTCGGTTCACTTGAGAAGAAAATCGTTCGTGGCCGTATTGCTGCTGGCGAAAAACGTATCGATGGTCGTGAACCAGATATGATTCGTGCACTAGACGTAATGACTGGCGTATTACCGCGTACTCACGGTTCTGCTATCTTTACACGTGGCGAAACTCAAGCGTTAGTAACAGCGACACTTGGTACAGAACGTGATTCACAGTTAATCGACGATTTAACTGGTACTCATAAAAACCACTTTATGCTTAACTACAACTTCCCTCCATTCTGTGTAGGTGAAACTGGTTTTGTTGGTTCTCCTAAGCGTCGTGAAATCGGCCATGGTAACCTTGCTAAGCGTGGTATTTCAGCTGTAATGCCTACACTTACTGAGTTCCCTTACTCAATCCGTGTAGTATCTGAAATTACTGAATCAAACGGTTCTTCTTCAATGGCGTCTGTTTGTGGTACTTCACTAGCACTTATGAACGCGGGTGTACCAATTAAAGCATCTGTTGCTGGTATTGCGATGGGTCTAGTTAAAGAAGACGAAAAATTCGTTGTTCTTTCTGACATTTTAGGTGATGAAGATCACTTAGGTGACATGGACTTTAAAGTTGCCGGTACTGCTGCGGGTATTACTGCACTTCAAATGGATATCAAAATCGAAGGTATCACTCAAGAAATCATGCAAATTGCGCTTAAACAAGCAAAAGCTGCACGTTTACATATCTTAGAAGTGATGGATGAAGCGATTTCTGCTCCTTCTGAAGAGCTATCAATGTTTGCTCCTCGCATATATACAATGAAAATCCCACAGAAGAAAATCGCTGAAGTTATTGGTAAAGGTGGCGCAACGATTCGTCAGCTTACTGAAGAAACTGGTACAACGATTGAAATCGGTGATGACGGTACAATTAAAATTGCCGCTACAGATGGCGAAAGTGCAGCTAATGCAATTAGCCGTATTGAGCAATTAACAGCTGAACTTGAAGTAGGTACTATCTACGAAGGTAAAGTTGTACGTATCGTAGACTTCGGTGCGTTTGTAAACATTCTTCCTGGTAAAGATGGTCTAGTACATATTTCTCAAATTAGTACTGAGCGCGTTAATAACGTGGCTGATCACCTTAGCGAAGGTCAAGAAGTTAAAGTTAAAGTACTAGAAGTAGATCGCCAAGGCCGTGTACGTCTAAGTATTAAAGAAGCAATGGAATCAGCAGCATCTGCAGCTGACGCGCCAACTGACGCGTAATTGCTAACTTATTAATCTAGTTATATTAGCTAGATAGTAAAAAAGGGGCTGTTTAGCCCCTTTTTTTATGCTTTAATGAAACCTTATTGGACAAGGTCTGTCTTATATTAATCGCGATATATCTTGGTATTAAGGATTTTAATGATACTCAAACATTTAGCTTTGGCATCTTTTGCTATTTTGTCTTTAAGCGCTTGCCAAACTACAACAGAATCAGAACCAACCCCGATTGTTAATGTGCCATTTACTGCACCTTTAGCTTCTGACTTTAGAAGTGAAATTGCTATTGCACGCTACTCAGAGTTATTGAATAGGGCTGACTTAAGCGAAGAGCAACAAGCTAAGCTTTATTACGACCGTGGTGTACTTTTTGATAGTCTAGGTATGACTACTCTTTCACGTATTGATTTTAATCGCGCAGTAAAGCTCAAACCTGATTTAGCTGAAGTGTATAATTTTTTAGGTATTCAACATACGCTTATGCAGCAGTATGAAAAAGCCTATGAGTTTTTTGATTCTGCCCTAGAACTTGATGAAGAACATGAATACGCCTATTTAAATCGAGGTATTGCACTGTATTACGGCGACAGAGCTGGCCTTGCTAAAAATGATTTTAATGAATTTCTAGCTCGCTCTCCAAAAGATCCGTACCGAGTTTTATGGGTTTATTTAGCACAAGCACAAGAAGATAAAGGCGTTGCGCTTGATGCACTTAAACAAAATGCCACTGCACTTGATGAATCACAATGGGCGTATCAGTTAATTTCTCTTTATACGGGGGATATGAGTGAACATGCATTTTTATCTGGCATTAGTGATGGTGTTAGAACTGAGCAAGAATATGCGCAGCGTTTATGCGAAGCTTATTTTTATTTAGCCAAAATGCATCAAGCAGCAGGTGAGCTGTATTTAGCTTCAGACTATTTTAGGCTTGCGCTTGCTACTAACGTACACGAGTTTATTGAATACAAATATGCGCGTTTAGAGCTTGAGTTGATGCAAGGTGTTGACGCAAGTTAAGCGTTTTAAATCAATAGGTGTATTACTATGTTGTTTGTTAATTACAGGCTCGAGTAACCATCTTGGCGCTATTGGCTTTTGGCATGTTTTAAATGCAAAAGCCAATGTGCTACAAAGTTATTGGAATTCACCTGATTATTTTTCTGCTCACCTAGAGCAGTTACCAAATACCTCTTTATCTGTACTCGCTCGCAATCAAATTTCTTCAGCACAATATATGTATTCTCTTAAGCTTATTAAAAGCGGTCAGAGCGATACTGCAAAACAATTTTGGCTCAGAGCATTAAATGAGTTAACAATTTTAGAGCGTAAAATATTAGCAGCAAAGTTACTTGACCACTCACGTTGGATCGATTTAAAATTACTCGCTAGTAAAAATAAATTACCAGCGGGGGATGTGCTAAATCATCTAAAGCTTCAGTTAAAAACACCACAGAGCAAAATATCTACCGAGTTTATTCACGATCTCGGTTTTTCATCTTTAATAAATATAAGTAAACCTAATAAGCAATGTATGTTTAACGTGCTGACTATGAGCGATCATCGTAGTGGTTTATATAAACTTACTGAGTTTATTAATGCTTATAATAAACAACCAGAGCCCCGTGAAAATATTTTTTGCTTTTCAAAGCCAGTTTACGTAGCGGGTACACTTGAGTGCAAAAGTAATGTTAATCAGGTAGCAAAATGTGATTGGCAATCATCTAAACTCAATGATCAACTACCGGAAGGTTTTGATTTTATAGTAATGATGCCCAGCGATGGAACGGCTAATGTTACCAAAGGGACAATGCTAATAAACTCAAAATCAAAATACAGTGTATTTTTGCATGAGCTGATGCATTTTAACGGTTTTGAAGATGAATACGCTTTGCCTAAAGCTAAACAAACATGGTTGTGTGCAAAGACAGGTTTTGTGGCACCTAATTTATTTATTTCTCATGATGAGTCGCCGCCAACTGGTTGGCATAAAGCGAAGAGTTGCCAGACAGGTGGTATTGCTTATAAACCTAGTGAAAATTGGTCTATTATGCAGTATCAGCAGTTAGGGCTCTCGGCGCAGTATAGAGAACTTTGGTTGAAGCATTTAGATATGACCAATGGTAATTCTTATCGCCACTCCAGCGCGCTTACATTTCCAAATAAGGCTATATTAAATTAACAATTACCAGTATTAATTAATTGTTTTTTTAGTCTCAATAAATTGTTAGTTCATGTTTAAAAAACCCCCATACAGAACCGCTTTTTATAGACAAAATCAGTGTTTTTCAGTATAACTATAGTCATTAATGTCGTTTAAAAACAGGCAGTAAAAGCATCCCTTAGTATTAAAAAGAGATGCCCTGATAAACTTATGATTATAAAAGGCCCTACATTATGACTTTGCTCTGGATACCCTTGTTATCCTTAATTGGCAGTGTTATTTCTGCATGCACAGGTAAGTTGTCCCGCAATTTAAGCACTAGTTTAACGGCTCTTGCGCCTTTGACTGCTTTGGGAATAACTTTATACCATGCACCTGCAGTTTTAGCGGGCGAAACCATTCGTTACTCTTTATCATGGATCCCGTCATTAGGGCTCGATTTATCCCTGCGCTTAGACGGCCTCAGTTTACTGTTTATGTTTATGATTTTAGGCATAGGCTTGCTCGTTATCTTATACGCCCGTTACTACCTCAGCGCTAACGACTCAATGGCTAAGTTATATAGTTATTTAATGTTGTTTATGACCGCAATGCTCGGCATTGTCATGTCTAACAACGTTATTCAACTTTGGCTGTTTTGGGAATTAACGAGCATCAGCTCATTTTTATTAATTAGTTTTTGGTGGCATAAGTCAGAAGCACGCAAAGGCGCGCGTATGGCTCTGGCTGTTACCGGGGCAGGCGGTTTAGCATTGCTTGCAGGCTTGATGCTTCTAGGTGATATTGTTGGTAGTTTCGACTTAGATGTAATTTTAGCAAGCAAAGCGATAATTCAATCTCACGATTTATACGAAGTAGCATTGGTTCTTGTATTACTTGGTGCGTTTACAAAGTCGGCACAATTCCCATTTCACTTTTGGCTTCCTCATGCAATGGCAGCGCCTACGCCAGTGAGTGCGTATTTACACTCTGCAACCATGGTCAAAGCCGGTATATTTTTATTAGCGCGTTTTTATCCTGCGCTGGCAGGCACCGACACGTGGTTTATTCTTGTTGGATTAACAGGTTTAGCTACATTGTTGTTTGGGGCTTATATAGCCTTATTTAAACATGATTTAAAAGGGCTGTTAGCCTATTCAACAATAAGCCACTTAGGTTTAATAACGCTGCTATTAGGGCTTGATACTGAGCTTGCGACTGTTGCTGCTATTTTTCATATCATCAATCATGCAACCTTTAAAGCGTCGCTATTTATGGCTGTGGGTATTATTGACCATGAAACGGGCACTCGGGACATGCGCAAACTTAACGGTATGTGGCGATTTTTACCTTATACGGCCACGCTTGCAATGGTCGCGGCTGCATCAATGGCAGGTGTGCCTTTACTTAACGGCTTTTTATCTAAAGAAATGTTTTTTGCAGAAACGCTGCATCAGCAAGTGTTGGGCTCTATGTCATGGTTAATACCGGTCTTGGCTACGATTGCGGGGGCATTTTCGGTCGCGTATTCTGCGCGCTTTATTCATGATGTGTTTTTTAATGGCGACCCAATTGACTTACCGCGTACTCCTCATGAACCTCCGCGTTACATGCGTGTACCGATAGAAATCCTCGTGGTAATTTGTTTGCTTGTGGGTATGTTCCCGCACTTTATCGTCGGCGGTATTTTATCTGCAGCATCTTCAGCTGTATTAGGCAAAGCGATGCCTGATTATGTAGTGGCTTTATGGCATGGCTTTAACTTACCGCTACTAATGAGTGCCATGGCTGTGGCAGGTGGTTTGTTTATTTATATTAATCGTCGATATTTATTTCAGTTCCAGGCTTCATTACCTCCACTCAACGCTAAAAAAACCTTTGAACGCGCTGTTTTATCGATGATAGCGTGGTGCCAATCAAGAATCAGTCAAATTGAAAATGGCTCTCTACAACGTTATATAGTTATTATGTTAGGTGTTGTATTACTGTGTGCAGGCTGGCCATTATTTGAAATGCAAGAGCTTGCTGGCACTATGCCACGGACACCGGTAGATGTTCATAATGCAATTGGCGCAGGTTTATTAATAATAGGTGCAATAGCTACTGTTATTTGGCATCGTTCGCGAGTCGTCGCGCTGCTAATGATTTCAATAGTGGGGTTAATGGTATCGGTGGCGTTTACACGTTTTTCGGCTCCCGATTTAGCGCTTACTCAATTAACAGTAGAAGTTGCTACCGTTATTTTACTTATGTTGGCACTATTCTTTTTGCCGCAACACACCCCAAAAGAGTCGAGTTCATTACGTGTATTGCGCGACTTAGGCATAGCCTCAACATTGGGTGTTGTTATTGCAAGTATTTGCTATGCATTGCTTACTCGCCCGCTAGATTCAATTTCTGACTTCTTTATTGCAAACGCTAAAACAGGCGGTGGTGGTACCAATGTAGTCAACGTTATTTTGGTTGATTTTAGAGGTTTTGATACGCTTGGAGAAATTACCGTTTTAGGTATTGCTGCACTGGGTATATTTAAAGTACTTTCGAGAATCCCACTATTTATGCCAGCCAGTGATGGAGAGGGCAGACCTTGGGCACGAGAGCGCCATCCTATTTTATTAGCCAGTATTTCACATAGCTTATTACCACTTGCCTTGTTGGTATCGGCTTATATTTTCTTACGTGGGCACAATCTTCCAGGCGGTGGTTTTATAGCAGGTTTAGTGACGTCTATTGCCTTTATTTTACAATATATGGCACATGGCTCGGCGTGGATCAGCGAACGCTTTGGTGTTAATTATAGAAAGATAATTGCGTCAGGTATTGGTATCGCACTATTTACTGGGGTAGGAAGTTGGTTCTTCGATAAGCCATTTTTAACCACATGGTTTGATTATTTTGATATTCCATTTATAGGTAAAACAGAGCTTGCCAGCGCCATTGTATTTGACCTAGGTGTTTACCTAACAGTGGTAGGTGCTACATTAATGATTTTAGCAAGCTTAGGTAATATGACAGCAGATACCCAGAAAAAAGAGGTAAATATTTAATGGAATTATTGTACGCATCTTGCGTTGGAGTATTGGTCAGTTGCGGTATATTTTTATTGCTAAGAGCTCGTACGTTTCCTGTTGTACTTGGGCTTACTATGATTTCATACGCTGTTAACTTATTTTTGTTTTCAGCGGGTCGCCTTACTATAAATAAAGCGGTGGTATTGGGTACCGGTACAGATTATGCTGATCCTTTGCCACAAGCATTAGTGCTTACTGCAATAGTGATTGGCTTTGCAATGACTGCCTTTGTGGTTATTTTAGCAATACGTGGGCGCGCCGATTTAGGCAGTGACCATGTTGACGGCCATTTAGTAAAAAGTGCAGCTGAAAGTAAGGAGCAAAAATGATTCAACATTTAGCTTCCCTCCCTATTTTACTGCCTATGCTAGCAGCCGTTATTTTACTGCTACCACCATGTGGAAAAAGTTTATATATTCGTCGTATTGCGTCGTCTATTATGGCAATTATCACATTTGCTATTAGCGTGCTTCTCTTAATACACGTACATAATACGGGTATTAACGTTTACGCCATCGGTAACTGGTCAGCACCATTTGGTATCGTACTTGTAGCCGATATGCTTTCTACGCTTTTGGTTGCGCTTACATCGTTACTTGGCCTAGGTGTTATTTTATATAGCTGTGCTGGTGATGATGCTAAGGGTAACTTTTTTCACCCACTCGCTCACTTTTTAGTGTTAGGCGTTAACGGCGCTTTTTTGACCGGTGATCTATTTAACGTATTTGTATTTTTTGAAGTATTGCTTATAGCATCTTATTCACTGCTAATGCATGCGGGGGATAAACAAAATACACGTGCCGCGCTGCAATATGTAATATTGAACTTAGTTGGTTCAAGCGTATTTTTAATTGGTTTGGGTATTTTATACGGTGTACTTGGTACATTAAATATTGCTGATATGGCTCAAAAAGTCTCGTTATTAACAGGTGACGACGTATATTTAGCTAAAGCAGGTGGTTTATTACTGTTAGTTGTATTTGCACTTAAGAGCGCACTATTACCACTACACTTATGGTTGCCAAATACTTATGCAAGTGCAAAACCTGTTGTAGCTGCGCTGTTTGCAATTATGACTAAAGTAGGCGTTTATGCGATGTTACGTGTATATACCGTAATATTTGGTGAGCAAGCGGGTTTGCTTGAGCATATGGCTCAGCCTTGGTTATGGGGCTTAGCAATTGCGACTATTATTGTAGGCGCTATCGGCGTTATGGCAGCGCAAGACCTTCGTAAGCTCACCGCAAATTTGGTCGTGGTATCAGTAGGTACTTTGGTTGCTCTTGTAGCATTGCAAAACATAAATGCAACGGCTGCACTTCTATACTATTTAGTACATTCAACTCTTGTATGTGCGGCGCTCTTTTTATTAGCTGATTTAATTGCAACTCAGCGAGGCAAGGCTGCTGACAGACTCGTTGGTGGACGTATGGTAAATCAGCCACTTCTGTTAGGAGGATGCTTTATTATTGCTGCGTTAACCGTAGTTGGTATGCCGCCTTTATCGGGTTTTATAGGAAAAATATGGATTCTTAAAACCACTTTAAATAGTGAGCAAGCTCAGCTGTTTTGGCCAGTTTATTTAATTATGAGCTTTGTATTACTCATTGCACTTTCGCGCGCAGGTACTAGCTTGTTTTGGGAACGTAAAGACAGAAAAAATGAAAGTTCAGATGGCGTAAATGCGCATCCACTGCAAGTAATCGTAATTATTGGATTACTTGCTTGCTCGCCATTGTTAGTCATTTTCGGCGGTCCAATAAGTGAATATATGCTTGATGCTGCTACGCAGTTACACGATATAAGCGGTGGTATTAACGCTGTAATTAGAGGAGGTGCGTAATGAGATTACAAGCCCGTTATCGTTGGTTACCTACCCCGTTTAGAAGTGTGTTTTTATTTGTAATATGGCTATTACTAAATAATAGCGTATCGGCAGGGCACTTGGTGCTGGCAACTTTTTTTGCCATATTTATACCGCTTCTAAGCTTTTCGCTACGCGATCCTCAGCCACTTATTTTAAAGCCAGGTTTAGCATTTAAACAATTAATTATAGTGCTTTACGATATCGTTGTAGCTAACTTACAAGTCGCTTTATTAATAATGGGCCCTGCGAAAAAGTTACGACCTGCATTTGTAAAAGTCCCAATAGATTTAATGCATAATATGCCAATTACCATACTCGCTAGTTGTGTTTCATTAACACCCGGTACGGTTAGCGCTGAGGTTTATCCTATTCCAGAATCACTCGCTGAAGGGGAAGAGCCATCGCAACGCTACTTACTGATACATGTGCTTGACTTAAAAGATAAAGAAGCACTTATCAAGCAAATTAAACAACGCTACGAAGCTCCACTAAAGGAGATATTTCAATGTTAGACATTGTATTACTCATTGTTTTTTCAATGATTGGATTATCGTTATTACTTAATTTATGGCGGTTGATCATCGGTCCGTCAGTGCCTGATCGTGTTTTAGCGCTCGATACTATGTACATTAACGTAATCGCGCTGATTATTTTATACAGCATTAGTATGGATACAGGGCTTTATTTTGAAGCTGCACTGCTTATTGCTATGCTCGGTTTTATAAGTACGGTTGCAGTGTGTAAGTATTTACTACGTGGCGATATAATTGAATAAGGTGAAAACATGATCAGCGAATGGGTTGTATCAATATTATTGTTATTTGGTGGTACGTTTATTTTAATTGGCTCAATAGGCTTAATTAAACTACCTGACTTTTTTATGCGTTTACATGGACCAACTAAAGCAACAACGTTGGGCATGGCGAGTATGTTAATTGCTGCTATGGTTTATTTTGCTAATTCAGGGCATGGCCTAAGTGTTAAAGAAATACTCATTACTATATTTTTACTAATTACGGCACCGATTAGTGGTTACATGCTAATAAAGTCGGCCATCCATCATAAGCTAAAAGCTAAAGAAGGCACTAAAGGCCTAGATAATGTAGAAGACGATTAATATAAAAATATATTTATAAAAGGCCGAATAAATTCATTTTATTCGGCCTTTTTAGTAACTGCTTGTACCCTTTACAAGACTAATTAATAATGTAACCATAAAATGATTATTTATATGAAAGGATATTATTATGGGTAAGGTACTACTTTTATCGTTACTGATTTTTTCTAGTAGTTTGTATGCTGAACAAAATACTAAGCAGCAAAAAATAGATGAACTTATTAATGTAATGAACATGGATGCAATGGTTGATTCTATGTACGGCCAGGTTGAAGGTATGATGAAAGGCATGTCAGACCAAATGGGCGTTAAGCCTTCTGAACAGGCTATTTTTGATAAATACTACAGCGACATGACGACGGTATTAAAAACCGAAATGAGTTGGGCTAAAATGCAGCCAATGATGGTTAACGTGTACGACAAGCATTTTAGTGAGCAAGAGATTGCCGATATGTTAGCGTTTTATAAAACAGATACAGGGCAAAAAATACTTGAAAAAATGCCTGTTGTAATGCAAGAGTCTATGCAAATGTCGCAAGGCCTAATACAAGATGCAATGCCAAAAATTCAAGCGATAGCAGGCAAGCTAAGTGAAGAGCTAAAAGCCTCACGCGAGCAAGCGAACTAAAGGTCGTCGATTTTTTATTAAATCCAAAGTTTTAAAGAACAACAGGCTCTAATGCTTTTACCTCTCTTATTTAAGCGCTCTAGCCAGAGCGCTTTTACTTTTTCGCTAAATCAGTTTCAGAAAATTTAAATTATGCTTTAATGCTCCTCTCTATTGACCTGTGTGTTGCACATAGGTTTATTATTGAACTATTGAAATTCCACGGGGCTAAATTATGTATGTTAAACAACTCGCCAAGTTAATGGGCGTGACTGCCGATACTGTTCGTCATTACACGCGTGTTGGGTTACTTAATCCAATACGCAGTGCAGAAAATGGCTATCAAGAATATACAAAGCAAGACCAGCAGCGTTTAAAATTTATTATTAGCTCTCGTCAACTTGGCTTTTCACTCAAAGATATTCAACACATTATAGGCGAGTCAGAGCAGGGGAATTGTCCTTGTCCGTTAACGCGTAAACTTATTACTAAACGCCTAGAAGAAACCGAAGCACTATTTCAAGAAACATTAAAATTACGAAACAGAATGCATGCAGCGCTTGAGCAGTGGGATACATCAGCCGATGGCGCAAATGCCAGTGACGTGTGTAGTTTAATAGAATCTTTTGTTGACCCAATAAACGATTCTGCAAATAAGGAGCAGCGTAATGACGACTAATACAAAAGACACCGCGCAAAACTTTATTATTGAAGGTGCTAATTGCGGCAGTTGTGTGGCTAAAATTGAAAAAGCCCTTAATAGCGTGCAAGGCGCGCAAAACGTGGAAATGAACTTTGCTGAGCGTACTGTCCGTGTAGAAGGTAAAGCTTGCGAAAGCACGCTTATTAAAGCAGTCGAAAACATTGGTTATTCAGCTAAGCCAATGAGTAACGAGTCTGATCAAGATGCACTTGATGAAAAAGCAAAGTCGGATGAGGCACATTATAAAAAGCTAATGCGTAATATGATATTAGCGTTAGGAGTCGGTGCGCCGTTAATGATATACGGGCTTATTTTTGACATGAGTGTGACCACCGACACACAACGAATAGCATGGTTTTTAGTGGGTATAGTCACGCTTGTGGTTATGGCTATATCAGGTAAACAATTTTACAACGGTGCATGGCAGGCATTCAAAAACCATGCTGCCAATATGGATACATTAATAGCACTTGGTACAGGTACTGCGTGGTTGTATTCAATGTTTGTAGTAATAGCACCAAACTTATTACCACAAGTCGCAAGACACGTATATTTTGAAGCATCATCGATGATCATCGGTTTGATTAGTTTAGGGCTCGCTTTTGAAGTAAAAGCACGTGGGCGCACCTCACAAGCAATTAAACGCTTAATTGGTCTGCAACCAAAAACTGCACGCGTAATTCGCGATGGACAAGAACAAGACATCGACATTAGTGATGTTGTAAAAAATGATGAAGTACGCGTACGCCCGGGTGAAAAAATCCCTGTGGATGGCGATGTTATTGAAGGCAGCAGTACGGTTGATGAGTCAATGCTTACTGGTGAGCCAATGGCCGTCCGCAAAAAAACGGGCGACAAAGTCGTTGCCGGAAGTATTAATAAAAGTGGCACTTTATTATTTAAAGCCACGCACATTGGTAGCGAAACCACACTTGCCAATATTATCAATATGGTAAAGCGTGCACAAAACTCTAAGCCATCAATAGGGCGCTTAGCTGATGTTATATCAGGAATATTTGTACCAACAGTCATGATTATTGCAGTACTTGCAGGGCTTGCATGGTTAAACTTTGGACCTGAGCCATCAATTGCTTATGCCGTTGTTGCAATAACCACTGTACTTATTATTGCGTGTCCTTGTGCGCTAGGACTCGCGACCCCTATGTCGGTTATGGTGGGTATTGGTAAAGCTGCTGAGTCAGGAATATTAATTCGAAATGGTGAGTCGCTGCAAACAACATCTAAAATCACTACCATGATTTTAGATAAAACAGGCACTATTACTCAAGGCACACCGCAAGTTACCGATGTAGTTACGTTTAATAACAGTGATGAAAATACAGTAATGCAACGTGTTGCAAGCCTTGAAAGTAGCTCAGAGCATCCATTGGCAGAAGCAATTACGGCACACGCTAAAAAGCAGGGCTTAACTTTAAGTAAAGTAGCTGACTTTAACGCAATTACAGGTAAAGGTGTCACTGGCAGTGTTGACGGGCAAACATTATTGTTTGGTAATAAAGCGCTAATGGATAAATACGATGTAGCCGTTGATGATGCAACCGAGCAAGCTCAAACGCTTGCCAGTGATGCTAAAACGCCCATGTATTTTGCAAGTAATAATAAGCTCCAAGCTATTATTGCAGTAGCAGATCCTATTAAAGAGGATTCAGTTGAAGCTATTAAACGCTTGCAAGATAAAGGTATCCACCTAGTTATGCTAACCGGTGACAACAAAGCCACTGCACGAGCCGTTGCTAAACAAGTTGGTATTGATGACTTTATTGCAGAAGTAATGCCCGATGACAAAGTAAACGAAGTAACAAAGCGCCAAGCAAACGGTGAAATAGTGGGTATGACAGGTGACGGTGTTAACGATGCCCCTGCACTTGCACAAGCCGATGTAGGGTTTGCAATTGGCACAGGTACCGATGTTGCAATAGAAAGTGCAGACATTACCTTAATGCGTGGATCGCTGCATGGCCTTGCTGATGCAATTGCAGTGAGTAATGCAACTATTTCAAATATTAAACAAAACCTATTTGGTGCCTTTATTTATAACGTGGCGGGTATTCCGATTGCAGCTGGCGTGTTGTATCCATTTTTTGGCATCCTACTTAACCCTGTTGTTGCAGGTGCAGCTATGGCACTTTCATCGCTTACAGTGGTAAGTAACGCTAATCGCTTACGTTTTTTCAAACCAAATAAATCGTAATTTAAGCTAAGGAGTACATTATGTTGATGATTAATATAGGTGGTGCACTGTTAATAGCTGCAATTATTTATTGGTTTTGGCTATACAAACCAGAGCAAACACAAAGTGATGACAACAAAGTAACGATAGTCGTTGATAACGGTGTTTATAAGCCAGGACACATTAAAGTGGCAGCCAACAAAGAGGTTGTACTTACCTTTGATAGAAAAGACAGCGCGCCGTGCGCCGAAACAGTGGTATTTCCACAGCTTGATATAAGTAAAACGCTGGCAATGGGTGATGGCAATACCGTTAAACTACCTGCACTTGAAGCCGGTGAATACGACTTTCATTGCCAAATGCAAATGTACAAAGGCAAGCTAGTTGCCCAGTAATCTGAGCTAAGTAGGTATTGGGGTCGTATAGTTGCTTTATATAAGCTGTATAAATAGATGAGTAGGAGTCGTTATACTCAATGAATAAACTAAACCCTAAAAAATTATTGAATAGTAAATGGACCGCAACACCTGCTATAAATAAAGAAAAACACTTCATTATTGTTGAGGTGGAATTTGATGAAGACGGCAATGTAATTGAATGTATTACTGAGGCTGTTATGTCAAAAAATCAATATCCAATCAGTTGGCGAGATTTAAAAGATAACCAAAAGTGGCTACAAGGGTGGAAGTAGTTTAAATCTATATAATTTTACCTTCCTCAAATAGTGGCACTTTTAGCGGCACTTTTGCAGATAGCTGGCACACGATATAGGTTTGCTTAACTCAAGCGAACCTATATTTTGCAACGCATTAAATTATGAGTTGAATGCTACAATTTAGCCTTCACATTGCAACCTTCCTAGATAAATTCGCCATTTGGCAACAAAACAGTTAATTTCAAAATATCCCTTCAGAATTTTTATAATAAATCTCAAAAATAATGTAACTTACTGATTAAAAATAAATTAATTATTTAGTAGCCGCGAATAAATCCTATGTAATTTCCATGTTCATATTCAGTTTATTTTGAAGACTAGCCCAAACGCTCCCTTCATTGGCTTTTTAGCAAAAGTGTGTCTTTTTAATTAAGCTTAACCAATTGATTTATAATGTTTTATTATTTTTAGTTAAATGGCTGTTGCTAAATAGCAACAATAACACCTCCCCAAATTAAGCTTTTCTCGCTTTATATCATTTAACTCATTGTTTTTAAATAACAAATAAAAAGTGGCACCGAAGTTGTAATACCTAGAGTGTATTAAGCAAAACGTGATGAAAGCCAAAGGCCTTAATCGCAACAACCCAATGAAGGAATACTATTATGAAAACATTTCAATCAACATTAGTACTAATGGCGCTAGCTTCTTCATCAGCGGCTTTTGCAGCAACAGATTTTGATACGCTAGACGTAGATGGCAATGGCGCAATTAGCCAAGCCGAAGCATCAGTAGATGCAGAACTTTTAAGCAAATTTGAAGAACTCGATACAAACCAAGATGGTGAGCTATCTGAAGATGAGTTTTCTAAGGCCTAAAATTAAAGCCTTAAGCAGTTAATGCTCTGTAATGTTATCTAAATTCTGAGTTGCCAAAGACAACCTAAGTAGGCAAGGGAGCCTACTAAAAAGAATAACCAGGAAGTGACTAGAGAGCACTATAGAGCAAATTTATTTAGGACACTGTCTACTTTTGAAGGATTAAATTATGAAAAAGCTACAATCAACATTTGTACTTATGGCTATTGTTTCTTCGTCAGTAGTATTTGCAAACACAGACTTTGCAACAGTCGATGCAGACGACAACGCTTCAATTAGTCGCTCTGAAGAGTCACTGCAAGTGATAGAGCAATTTGACGAGCTGAATGTTCAAAGTAGCGGTGGCCCGACAGAAAATGATTTTTTTGAATACTAATTTATAGACACTTTACTCCTAAAGGATCTTTGAAAAGGACTTCTTACCTCTAATCAGGCTCAAAGCCTAAGGAAACGATTATGAAAACATTACACAAAACTCTAGCCATTGTAGCCCTAGCTTCTTCTTCAGCGGCGTTTGCTGCGGTAGATTTTGATTCTTTTGATACAGATGGTGACGGCGTAATTAGTAAAACAGAAGCCCAAGTAAACTCGCAACTAGTACAGCTTTTTGATCAATTAGATACAGATGGAAATGGCGAATTATCTAAAGAAGAGTTTTCAAAGGTTCAGTAGCAGGCTCTATATTTAAGTTAGCCTAAACCCTTACCAGTCATACTCGCAAAGCAGCTAAGTAATTAATACTTAGCTGCTTTTTTGTGCATTTAATTTAATATATTACTATTTAGTCACCAAAGTAGTGCAAAAGTTGAGTTTTAATAGTGTCAAGTTACTGATTATTAAGTTATTTTATTGTTGGTTTTAAACTTGCAAATCTATTTATAACTTAGGTCAATGAGTATTTAAAATGGCGCGGATGAGTTATATCAGTAGTGTTGAGCGTTACCACGAATATGAGCATGTAATACACAGCTTACTTGAATCTATTTTGATGAGTATTGAGGATGGGTTAACTAAAGAGCGTGATACTCGCTATCTGATTAAGCAGTACCCATTTTTAGAATTACAATATTGTTTAAATGCAGAAGGTTTGCAGCAGGGTAATAATGTCTGCTTTAAACGCGCATATAGCAAAAAGTTAGGTGAAAGTGGTAATCAACAAGATTTAAGCGAGCGACCCTATTTTTGAACGCTAAAGCAAGTAATAGAGTGTGCTTTACTGATCCCTACATTTCAATAGCGACTAATCATTTATGTATATCGGCGATTAAAGAGCTAAAAAAACCAATTAATAATCAGCATTATTTGGTCGTTGATGTGAGCTTAACGCAGCTTATTGAGTTTGTAATGGGTGATACTGCGCGCGCTAATATGTCGCCTTACTTCAAAGCAGGTTACGGTATTATTGTGGCGTGCTTATTTTGCTTAGTATTATTTTTATTGAATATCGTTTTTAGTGATATATACGCGCTATTAACCCATGTAGATACCTCATCAGACCCACTTGAACCCTTTAGCATCATTATTTACATCACCTTGGCATTAGCAGTATTCGATTTAGGTAAAACAATACTCGAGGAAGAAATCCTTATGCATAAGGATATTTTTAGGCACTCATCTACGCGGCGCACTATTACACGGTTTATATCTACTGTGTTGATTGCTATTTCAATTGAGGCCCTGTTAACTATGTTTAAAGCGGCGTTGGGACAATCGGAATATTTAATGCCTGCAATAGCGATGATGCTTGCAGTAGTGGGGCTTTTAATTGCACTGGCTATTTATGTTTATTTAGGGGCAAAGGCTGAAACGCTATTAATGCGCGCTCGTTTAAAACAAAAATCCTCCAAGTAGGAGGATTTTTTATATTACATAACTATTTAATAGCTGTTTATTGCTTATCTTGTGCGCGTTTTGCTTTAAAGTCAGACTCGCTCGTCCATTTTGGCCAATCGCCATTATTTGCAAGCTGTGTGGCTATATCAACAATAAGATCTATATCTTGCTTAACACCACCTAACGACCAATCAGCTGAGTAATCGTCTGCTTCTTTATGGTATTTATGCGCAATGTACTCAGGATCGGTATCACCCAGACTCATAAATAATAAACTAGGCACGCCTTGCTTAGAAAGCGAGAAATGATCTGATCTAAAAAACAAACCATTTTGCGGGCGAGGATCCATTTTAACAACGCGGCCTTGAGCTTTAGCAGCCTTCGCTAAATAGTTTTCCATTGTCGATAAATCTTTACCGTATTGTAAAATGTAGTCAGTGCCATCAAGCACGTTCATGCCATCAATATTTAATAAACCGACCATTTGTTTTGTAGGTACAACCGCACCCGATGCAAACTCTTCAGAACCAATTAACCCCGTTTCTTCTGCTGTAAAGTTAGCAAAAATAATTGAGCGTTTAAATGGTTTTTGCTTGTTCATTTTGCTCATTATACGTGCTATTTCAAGGGTTGCTGCCGTGCCAGAAGCATTATCTACCGCGCCGTTATAAATCTTAGGGCCGGTATCAGTTTGCTTCGTACCAAAATGATCCCAGTGAGCGCTAATGACAACGTATTCGTCAGGTGATTCGCTTCCTGTAATTTGTGCTACTACGTTATGCGATTTTGCATGTGATACTTCGTTTTTAAAGGCAAGATTTGCTTTTAAGTTAAGTGGCGTCGCTTTAAAATCGTCATTTAATGCTGCTTGTTTTAAATCTTGATAGTTTAGCTTTGCGGCGTTAAACATTTGCTCAGTCGCATCACGTGTTAGCCAGCCCATAACTGGTAATTTAGACGCGTTTAAATTGTTATCCATTAACGTGTATTTAGTGCCGGTGTTTGAACTTTCAACTACGCCCCAAGGGTACGCTGCGGGTGCTGTTTCGTGGACAATAAATACAGCCTTTGCACCTTGGCGAGCGGCTTCTTCATATTTATAAGTCCAGCGACCGTAGTAGGTCATTGCGTTACCAGTAAAAAGGGCGTCGTTTTGAGTAGCAAAGCCTGGATCGTTAACGAGCACAACCACTGTTTTACCGGTTACATCAATATTTTTATAATCATTCCAGTTATATTCTGGTGCATTAATACCGTAGCCCGCAAATACAATGTCAGAATTGCGTACATCAATTAATGGCTGAAGTTGCTCGGTACGTGCGGTAAAGTCTTTACCTGATTCAAAGCTCAAATCGCCTACCTTTAACTGCATATCCTGATTAGCTGTCACCATTGCCATTTTTACAGGCTGTAAGTATTTACCTTTATAAGCACCGGTTAAACCCAGCGCTTTATATTGCTCGCTTAAGTAGCCTACTGTTTTCACTTCGCCATGAGTAAGCGGGCCGCGACCTTCAAAGTCATCCGAGGCTAGCGTTTTAATATGCTGTTTAATGTTACTAAGGCTTACACCTGCGGTATTTTCTAATGGGGTTTGTTCGCTTGCAGGCTCTGAGCAGCCAAAGAGTGCAACTAGCAGGCTTAGGCTAGCGCTTTTTAAAAGAGTAGATGCCATAGTTTTCATATCGTTATTTAATTAGGCTTTCAATATAAAGGAAGCACCGCAGTGATGTCGAATTTTTATAGAGAACTTTTCATTCAATTGCAGATTGATTTTATAAGGCGTAGTAATGAGCGACAATGTAATAGGCATACAATGAGCCAATGTAAATATCTGTCCGAGTCATTAGTTTTTTAGCTAAATACAATGCTTAATACTTGGCACTAAAAGCAAAAAACCAGCATTAGCTGGTTTTTTTGCATAGGTTGCAGTTAGCTTTATGCGTCTGCAAATTTTACGCGGATCTTACTTTTATCAACAGTAGATTGGTTAAGTGCAGTAATTGCGCTTTTACTTTCTATGTCGTTTGGCATTTCTACAAAGGCAAAACCTTTAGATTGGCCAGTTTCTTTATCAAGTACCAAGTTACAGGTAGTCACTTTACCGTGCTCTGCAAATAAAGTACGAAGCTCATGCTCAGTGGTAGCACGAGACAAGTTACGAACTAATAGTTTCATAATGAACCTAAATAATTATGTCAGTGCTAATTATCTCAACTTAGATGGGTTTAACCTAATTTTATTTGATAAATGGTAAAAAAAACTTATCACATACAAAAATGCCGTTAGTTTAATTTATTAACTAACGGCATTTTTTACGATAAAAGTAGTTTAATACTTAAGTTTACTTATTTCACTTCTTTACCCGCTGCTTGTTGATCAGCATGGTAGCTTGAACGTACAAACGGGCCAGAAGCCGCGTGAGTAAAGCCAATTTCGTCTGCATACGCTTTTAAGCCGTCAAACTCTACTGGTGGCACGTAGCGTTTAACCGGTAAGTGATGCTTAGAAGGTTGTAGATATTGGCCTACAGTTAGCATGTCAACGTTGTGTGCACGTAAATCGCGAAGTACTTCTTCAATTTCGCTAATTTCTTCACCTAAACCTACCATTAAGCCTGATTTAGTTTTTACTTCTGGATGAGCTTCTTTAAAGCGACGAAGTAACTCTAATGACCATTTATAGTCAGCACCTGGACGAGCTAGTTTGTACAAACGTGGCGCAGTTTCAAGATTGTGGTTAAACACATCTGGTGGCGTCTCGATTAGTATCTCTAGTGCACGGTCCATACGACCACGAAAATCTGGTACTAAAATTTCGATAGTGATTGTTGGATTGTGCTTACGAATCTCGCGAATACAATCTGCAAAATGCTGTGCACCACCATCACGTAAATCATCACGGTCAACCGAAGTGATTACAACGTAGCTTAGCTTCATATCTTTAATAGTAAGTGCTAGCTTTTCAGGTTCAGTGGCATCAGGTTTTAATGGGCGACCGTGAGCAACATCACAAAATGGGCAACGGCGAGTACAAATAGCACCTAAAATCATAAAGGTAGCTGTACCGTGGTTAAAACATTCAGATAGGTTAGGGCATGAAGCTTCTTCACATACCGAGTGTAAGCCATGCTTACGTAGCGCTTTTTTTATACCGTCAATACGATCGGTTGATTTAGGTAAGCGAATTTTTAACCATTCTGGCTTACGCAACATTTCAGTTTTTTCTGTAGGTAAAACTTTTACTGGGATCAACGCCATTTTTTCTGCGTCGCGTAGTTTTACACCTGGTTCCATTTTGACTGGTTTATTCATTCGTTTTCAAACCCTTCAGTATGCTTAACCTGTGTTGCATTAAGCTTATTGATCATGTGTTTTACCAATCCCTCACCCGCACTTTCTAGGTTTTGAGGACCATCTAATTCTTTAGTTTGCACCATATTCATGCCCGCATAACCACATGGGTTGATGCGTAAAAATGGACTTAGGTCCATGTTAACATTTAATGCTAAGCCATGAAACGAGCAACCACGACGAATCCTTAACCCAAGGGATGCAATTTTGCTGTCGTTAACGTAAACACCCGGTGCATCAGCTTTAGCATAAGCTTCAATACCATACTCGGCGAGTGATTCAATAATGCACTCTTCAAGCCACGTAACTAGTTCACGTACACCAATCTTTAAACGACGTAGATTAAATAATACATACATCATTTGCTGGCCAGGACCGTGGTAAGTTACTTGCCCGCCACGGTCAACTTTAATCACCTCAATGTCGCCAGGAGCTAGTAAGTGTTCGTCCTTACCAGCCTGACCTTGGGTGAATACACTCTCGTGCTCTACAAGCCAAATTTCATCTGGCGTATTTTCATCACGGGTGTCGGTAAAGTCCTGCATTTTTTGCCAAATAGGCATATAACGCTGACGACCCAGTTGGCGTACGATCAAAGTGTTTTCGTTCACAACAAATCTCAACTATGGATTAAAGCATGTGGCGTACGTCATCAATATTGCTGATCACGTTGTAAATTTCTTCAATGTGTTTGCCACTAGTAACTGTTGCTACAAGGCTTACTGACTCGTAATTACCTTTGCTGCTTGGTTTTACTTTAGGGGCGTAATCGCCAGGTGCTATTGGTTGTAACTTAGCTAAAATTTGATCAGTTAAGTTTACGTTAGCTAAACCCATTATTCTGAATGTAAATGGGCAAGGGTACTCTAGGTACTCATCAAATTTAGTATCTTTAACAGGTTGAACCACGACGGTGACTCCTCATACAAAAGTGTGGACTCTATGCAAGCTTGAAGCTTAATACAGATAGGCAATTAGCAGTCTTGCTTATATGGGGCGCATTCTAACATTTTTCAAGCAAAAAAAAACGCCTCACAGTGGAGACGTTTAAATTAGTTACCTAGTTAATAGGGGAGATATAAGTTACTGCATGATCTGTAAGCGTAAGTAATCATAAATTTTGCTAAAGAAGCTGCCTTCTTCCACTTCTTCAAGTGTTACTAGTGGGTATTGAGCAATATCTTCGCCCTCTAGTTGTAAGAATAACGTGCCTACTTTAGTACCTTTAGCAAGGGGTGCTTCAAGCGTGTTATCTAGCTCAAAGTTAGCTTTAAGGTTTTTATGCTGACCACGTGGGATAGTAATTGGTGTATCTTCTAAAATACCTAAAGATACGTTCTCTTTGTTGCCCATCCAAATACGTTGTTCTGCAAAGCTATCGCCTGCTTTGTACGGAGTAATTGTTTCGTAAAAACGAAAACCATAGTTAAGTAGCTTTTTACTTTCCACCTTACGAGCTCGTTCGCTTGAGGTACCCATAACAACAGCAATTAAACGCATATCGTTTTTAGTTGCTGAGGTAACTAGGCTGTAGCCAGCTTCTGATGTATGCCCCGTTTTAATGCCATCAACATCTAAGCTTTCATCCCATAATAATGAGTTACGGTTATATTGCTTAATGCCGTTATAAGTAAACGATTTTTGCTTATAAAGTGCATATTCATCTGGCACATCACGAATAAGTGCAGCGCCTAGCGTTGCCATATCGCGTGGCGTTGTAAAGTGCTCGTCAGTATCAAGGCCGTGGCTGTTGATAAAGTGGCTGTTGCTCATACCTAATTTAGCAGCATGGGCATTCATTAAATCAGCAAATGCGCTTTCGCTTCCAGCAATATGCTCAGCCATTGCTACACATGCATCATTACCTGATTGAATAATAATACCGTGGTTAAGCTCATCAACACTAATTTGTTTACCTACTTCAATAAACATCTTTGAAGATTCTGGAAAGTTTTTAGCCCATGCTTTTTCGCTTACCGTTACCATATCGGTAGTGGCAATATTACCTGCTTTAATTTCAGTACCAATTACATAACTGGTCATCATTTTAGTCAAACTTGCAGGTGCTAGCTGTGTATCGGCTTCACCTTCAGCAATAACTTTACCTGTTGTAAAGTCGACTAAAAAATAACCTTTCGCATTAACTTGAGGTGGTGCCGGAATAATTTGGGCGCTGGCTGAGAATACGGCGGCTGTACAAACTAGACCGCATACACCTTTGAGGATTTTATGTTTAATAGATTTCATCATACTCATTAATGGTTAAAGTTAAAGATTCGCGTTACGCCATTCTATACCCAAACTACCCCGAGATGCGAGTTTCAGTTGGAGTTAAAAACGATTTAGGCAAGGCATTGATTGCAAATAATAGTTACTCTATTGTTCAAATCAATAACGCAGTATAAATCGTTTTTAAACCAACCCTTAGGGCGTTTCACTGGAGCTTACTCTCTGTGTTGTTACTTTTTAAAAGGGATTACCATTTCTACAAAGTAACGCCTAGATATTAAGCCCCAGTGCAACGCTGAATTCTGCATCCTGGGGTAGTTTGGGTATTAGTCTTACTGAGTGTAAAGCAAGAACGCGTTTTGAAATTGATTTTCTTTTAATTTTTTTAATACTTCATTTGCATGAGGGGTATCGTTTATTGGCCCTAAATGCAGTCTGTAAATATCGTCTTTTTGCACAATATTTGTTGGTAATTTGTATTGCTCTCGCAATGTGCTGGCAAGTGCTTCAATATTAGCAAGTGTACTACCTGCAGCTACCTGAATATAGGTTTGACGCGCAGTTGCGCCCGCAAGCGTAACGGCCTCTAGCTTAACCTTTGCTGTACCATGGGTGTAATAGCCAAGCTTATAAGCGGCTGCGTACGAAAGATCAATTATTCTATCGTCATGAAATGGGCCACGGTCGTTCACGCGTACGATTACCGACTTACCATTTGCTGTATTGGTTACTCTAACAAAGCTAGGTAGGGGGAGCGTTTTATGCGCTGCGGTCATTGCAAACATATCGTAGGTTTCACCATTTGAGGTGTGATAACCATGAAACTTACGACCATACCAAGAGGCAATGCCTTCCTCACTATAACCCGTCTCATCAAGCATGGGCGAATAGCTTTTACCAAGGACTGTGTATGGGCGGCTAGCGCTAGCACTTTTAGTTACTTCGGTAACTATAGCGTCTTGCATCTCAAGTGTAGTTGGGGCTCTTAATGGCGCTGCATCATGACGCATGCTATAACGGCTACTAGAACCGCTACTACAAGCACTTAAAAGTAAAATCAATAATGTAGTAAATATAAACTGATTTGTGTGTCGCATTATTTTAAAAGCATCCTTTTATCTGTCGCTATTGACATAATAATGCCAAAGCCAGCCATTAACGTCACCATCGATGTACCACCATAACTAATCAGTGGTAAAGGTACGCCTACAACAGGTAATAAACCCGATACCATGCCTATGTTTACGAACACATATACAAAAAAGGTGAGGGTGAGTGCGCCTGCGAGCAATTTACCAAATGCATCTTGTGCATTAACAGCAATGTACAAACCACGACCAATAATAAATAAGTACAGGCTAAGTAAAACACATACGCCGAATAGGCCAAATTCTTCGCTTAAAACCGAAAATATAAAGTCGGTGTGGCGCTCTGGCAAAAACTCTAATTGCGATTGTGTACCAAGTAACCAGCCTTTACCTTCTATGCCGCCTGATCCAATAGCAATTTTCGATTGAATAATATGATAACCCGAACCAAGCGGATCGCTCTCAGGGTCTAAAAAGGTGAGTACACGTTGCTTTTGATAATCGTGCATACCGTAGTGCCAAAATGGCCATGCAGCAAGTGCTACAATCGAGCTTAAAAAGCCTATCAAACGCCAACTCAAACCAGACAAAAATAATACAAATATACCTGAGCTTGCAATAAGTATGGCCGTACCTAAATCGGGTTGCTCTTTAATTAATAATGTAGGGAGCATTACAATAATAAAACCAATAATTAAATGCAATGGACGAGGGGGTAGGTGATTACGCCCTATATACCAAGCTACCATCATCGGTACAGCTAACTTCATTAATTCTGCAGGTTGAAACCGCGTCACCCCTAAATCAAGCCAACGCTGCGCGCCTTTTGAGCTTACTCCAAATAAAAGTACACCCACTAGCATTAATAACCCAACACAATAAAGTGGGATCACTAACCGCTTTAATGTTGCAGGTGAAAACTGGGCTAAAACAATCATAGCAACAATAGCACCGCCCATACGGGTCATGTGCCTAATCATCATAGAAGACTCTTGCCCGCTTGCGCTGTAAACAACCATTATGCTGCCAGCCATCATTATAAGTAGTGCAATAAGCAGCGGTAGGTCTAGGTGCATACGCATCCAAATAGAGCGTTTATCGTGCAAAGCGGTCATGGTGCCTCGTTCCTTGCAAGATTAACAGGGTTGGCTGCAAAGTAGTAATCCATAAGTTGGCGAGCTATTTGAATGCCGCCGTGGTTGTTTTCTAATACAACAGAAACCACAATTTTAGGATCGCTATAAGGTGCAAAGCCTACATAAATTGTATTATCGCGTTGGCGTTCTTTAAGAGATTTTGCATCGTAGCGTTCACCTTGGGCAATACTAACTACTTGCGCGGTACCGGTTTTACCAGCAGAGTCGTAGTTAGTCCCTTTAAATGCTTTGTGGGCTGTGCCTGATATTTTTTGCACTGTATTATGCATTGCATCTAACGATACTTGCCAATGGCGCGGATCTTTTAAAATAACTGGGGGTTTTTCTTCGTTGTTAATTTGCGTTATATCGTTATCTTTTTTTATCACTTGTACCAAATGAGGTGGATGATTAATACCACGATTAACTAATATGTTAGTCGCATTTGCAATTTGAATAGGTGTGGCAGTCCAGTAACCTTGGCCAATCCCTACCGAAATAGTATCACCGCGCCACCAAGACTCTTTAAAGCGTCCTTCTTTCCATTCTTTTGAAGGGAGAATAGCCGTAGTTTCTTCGTGAATATCAATACCTGACAAATCACCGTAGCCAAAACGGGCCATAAAATCGCTTATTTTAGTAATACCTAACCGATAAGCCGCATCGTAAAAATAGGTATCGCATGACTCTTCAATCGCCTTATATACATCAACATGACCATGGCCCCAACGTTTCCAGTCACGCCATTTGTGTTCAACATTTGGAATTTGAAAAAAGCCAGGGTCCCACATTGATGTTGATTCATTTACTATATTTTCTTCTAGCGCTAATACAGCCATTAACGGTTTTACTGTAGAGGCCGGTGCGTAACGGCCTTGCGTAGTACGGTTTATTAATGGCCGGTCTTGGTTAAGCAGCGCTTTATAATTTTTGCTGCTAATGCCGTGTACAAATAAGTTTGGATCGTAACTTGGGTTTGAATAAAGCGCCAGCACGCCGCCATCTTTGGCGTCCATAACGACAACAGCGCCGCGCATATCTTTAAGCGCGTGTTGTGCTATTTGTTGCAAGCCCACGTCTAAAGTAAGCACTAAGTCGCTACCAGGTTGCGGTTGGGTCATGCTCAGGGTGCGTATTACACGGCCACGGTTATTAACTTCTACCCGCTGTGAGCCTACTTTACCGTGCAGTGTTTCTTCATAGTATTTTTCTATGCCGAGTTTGCCAATATCATGAGTGGCGCGATAATTGGTTGCACGGTCTTCTTGCTCTAATTGGTTTAGCTCTTTTCTATTAAGCTTGGCAACATAACCGAGCGCATGCGTTAGAGTGTCGCCAAATGGGTAGTAGCGGGCAAGGCGTGCCTCAATGCTAAAACCAGGGAATTTATGCTGATTAACCGAAAATTTAGCCACTTCTGTTTCGTCTAAGCGGGCTTTTAATACTTGTGATTTAAAACGACGGGTGTGTTTTATATCTTTTAAAAAATCTTGTTTGTCTTGCTCTGTAATCGCAATTATTTTACTTATTTGATCAAGCGATTCGTCAAGGTCGTCTACCTCTTCGGGGATGACTTCAAGGTTGTAAACCGGTTTGTTTTCAGCAAGTAGCACACCGTTCCGGTCGTAAATTAAACCTCGGTTGGGTGCAATAGGAATAACTTTAATGCGATTATCGTTGGAGCGGGTTTGGTAGTCTTGGTGATCTTCGACCTGAATAGTATAAAGATTAGAGAGTAATACTGCGACTAATCCCAATACAAAAACAAAACCCACGAATGCTCGCCTAGCAAATAAGTTTGCTTCTGCGGAGTGGTCACGAATAGTGGGTCTATGTTTTAGCATGGCAAGGGGTTACTCGCGATGATAAGGATGGTTGTTATTTAAGCTCCAGCCTCGGTAAAGGCTCTCTGCAACAATTATACGCACCAAAGGGTGCGGCAATGTTAAATTAGATAACGACCATTTTTGCTCAGACGCTGCAATACACTCTGGAGCAAGTCCTTCAGGTCCGCCAATAAGTAAACTTACATCGCGGCCATCGAGTTGCCATTTTTCCATATTTTTAGCAAGTTGGTGAGTATCCAGTGCTTTCCCTGTTACCTCTAACGTTACAATACGATTGCCTTTTGGAATAGCCGCTAATGTTTTTTCACCTTCAATGTGTAAAATACGCTTTATATCTGCATTTTTACCACGTTTACCGGCTGGAATTTCGATTAACTCTAGCGCCATATCTTTAGGGAAACGGCGCTGATATTCTGCAAATCCCGTTTCTACCCATGCTGGCATTTTAGTACCAACAGCAATCATTTGTATTTTCACGTATTACTTCCAAGCATTGTCTAAAATGAGTGAGCGTTTAGCCCCACAGTTTTTCTAGATCGTAATAGCTACGTGCTTCGTTTTGCATCACGTGTACAACCACATCACCTAAATCAACCAGTGCCCATTCGCCGTCGCCTTCACCTTCATAACCTAGTGGCTCTGAATCTGCATGACGCGCTTCTTTTGCTAAGTGATCGGCAATTGACTGTACGTGGCGTTTAGAAGTACCAGAACAAATTACCATGTAATCTGTAATATCTGATGTTTCAGTTACGTCAATATGAACGATGTCACGCGCTTTCATATCGTCAATTTTATCCATTGCAAAGGCGAGTAGTTGTTTTGAATCCAAGGTTTTGTCTCAATTTAAAAATTTAATGGCGCGCATTTTAACACGCTAGGAGTTTTTAAGCATCAATTTGATAGAGCTGATGCACTTCTATGTAATGACTCACTGCATCGGGCAATAGTTCATTCTTTTTATTACTTTTTTTTAGCTGCTTGCGAATAGTACTTGAGGCCGCATCGAGCATTTCACCAGGTAAAAAATAAAGTTTACCTGCAAGTGAGTGTTTAAGTGCCGCTACTTCGCCAGCATTTGCGTGTTGCATATAGCTTTTGAGCTCACCTTTTACAGTGCAATGTTGAGCAGGGCGCTGGTAGATCACAATATGGCAAAGCTGTGTTATTGCCTTCCACTCAAACCACTTATCTAGGTTGTTAAATGAGTCCATTCCAATTAAAAATAAAATAGGCGTAGTGGGGTGCTCTTTACGAAGTTCTTGCAAACTAAGTAGCGAATACGATGGACCAGCTCGGTTAAGCTCTCTTAAATCGAGTTCAAAATGAGGATAAGGTGCAATGGCTGCGTTTAGCATATTAATACGGTGCTGAGTACTAATTCCCGGAGCTGCTTTATGCGCAGGCAGTGCACAGGGCATAAAATAAAGCGTATCTAAATTAAACGCATTAACGCATTGCTGCGCCATATTTAGATGGCCTAAATGGACGGGGTCGAAAGTGCCACCAAAAATTGCGATCATTTAACACCCATTATTTATTAATTAACCGCGTGGCACGGCATAGGAATGTTGAGCGGCTGGCAAAATTTAATACAAATATGAGCAAGCGCTTGGTAAGGTGCAATTAAATTACCTTGCTTGTAACTGGCATCAAACAACGCAACATCACTATTTATTTGTTCTAGTGTGTGCATATTTAAACGGTTAATAGCATTTTGAACTGGACCTTGTTGGTTTTTCCAAATTGCTTTTTGTTTAAATAAATTTGCTATAGGTTCGCCATTTAATAAACCAAGTTGCACACTTATAAGTGTATTAAGCTCTTTGGTTATAGCCCACAAAATACTCACCACTTCGGTGTTATCGCTGGCAAGTTTGTTTAGTACTTTTATAGCTTGTTTAGCGTGGCCATTTAATAGTGCATCGCTTAAATCAAAAATATCAAACTTGGCTTGATTTAACAGCCCTTGCATAACTAGTTGCTGAGTAATTAATGCATTGCCGTGTAGTAGCGAGAGCTTTTCAAGCTCTTGAAAACAGGCTAATAAGTTGCCTTCAGTGGCATTTATTAAGCTTACTTTGGCGTCGCTTTGCATATTAAGTGATAAACGTTGGCATTGCTCATCAAGCCATCGTTTTACATGAGAGCCAGTAAGTGGGTAGCAAGGTACAAATACGCCTTGCTTATCAAGGGCTTTAAACCATGCGCCACGTTGTACTTCTTGACTGGCTTTAGCGCCTTTAACAATTAAAATAGTATCGGGATTAACCAGTTCAACTACTTTTTTAAAGGTATTGCTGCCAATAACGCCTGGCTTTTGTTGGTTTAAATCAAGCTCAATAATAGTGCGGGCGCTAAACAGCGACATGCTCTGATACTGGGCTATGATTTCTTGCCAATCGAATCCTTGCATTAAAGTAAACTTAATTACTTCATCAAAACCTTGTTGCTTAGCATAGTCGCGAATTTGTTGCACGCACTGCGCTTCTTGAAAAGGCTCTTCACCAAATACTAAATAAAAGGGCTTTAGCCCTTTATTTAATTCACTCGGTAGTTGATTAGCGTAGCAGCGCATTATAGTTGCGAAAGCTCTCTAACAATACGACGACTGGCTTGCTCACGAATCTCGCTAATGAGTAGCTCAAGCTCTTTTGCTTTTGCTAATGCATGATCAGGATCGTCTTGGTAGTTACGATAAAGCTCAAAACGTTTTTCTATCGCTTTTTCACCAGGGCGTTTAACTACATACGACACGCCATAAGCAAGTTCGTATTCAGCAACCTGACCATTTTGAAACAGCGAAAGTGTTTGGCGTTCAATACTTTCTTTGCGTAAATACAATTGGGCTTTATCTTTAGCTGACGATACTAGCTCTACGTTACTCGCTTTAAGCTCTTTTTTAAGCTCAGTAAATAAAGTCGATTTTTCATCATCGCCTACAAGTGTTAGCTGTTTTAAGTTATCAGGCAAGCTAGAGGCTTTTTTTAAATGAAAGCCACAGCTTGATAACAAAAAACAGACTAGCACTAAGGCTAGTCCATTTTTAATGGCGTTAAATGCAGCCATATTAGTTAGCTACCACGTTAAGTAGTTTGCCTGGTACGTAAATGATTTTACGAATAGTTGCGCCATCCGTAAATTTAGTTACGTTAGATTCTGCAAACGCAAGGGCTTCTACTTGCTCTTGAGTGGCATCAGCAGCCACTGTTAACTTAGCGCGAAGTTTGCCGTTTACTTGTACGATGATTAGTTTTTCATCTTCAACAAGAGCCGACTCGTCAACTTTTGGCCATGCAGCATCTAAAATCTCGCCTTCTTTACCAAGCTCTTTCCAAAGCTCATGCGATAAATGCGGAGTGATAGGTGCAAGCATAATAACTAATGCTTCAAGTGCTTCGTTAGCAATCGCTACATCTTGTTTGTCGCTCAATGGTGCTTTTAATAACTTATTAGAAAGCTCCATAATTGCGGCAATGGCGGTATTAAAGGTTTGACGACGTTCAACGTCATCAGTCACTTTAGCAATTGCTTTGTGTAAGTCGCGACGTAATACTTTTTGCGGGTTAGTGAGCGCTGATTTATCAAGTGCTTGGTAACCTACTGTTTTAACGTCTACTGCGTATTTCCATACACGTTTTAAGAAGCGATGTGCGCCTTCAACACCTGAGTCTGACCATTCAAGCGTTTGCTCTGGTGGTGCTGTAAACATCATAAATAAACGCACTGTATCTGCACCGTATTGGGCAATTACTTGTTGTGGGTCTATACCGTTGTTTTTAGACTTAGACATTTTACTCATGCCTGATGAGAATACCGGCTCACCGTCTTCTTTATGCCATGCTTTAGTTACGCGGCCTTTGTCGTCGGTTTCGGTATTTACATCGCTTGGCGAAATCCATACATCACCGCCTTTTTCATCTTTACGATAAAACGTTTCAGCAAGCACCATACCTTGACAAAGTAAGCGGTCAAACGGCTCGTCTGAATTTACTAAACCAAAGTCACGTAATAATTTATGGAAAAAGCGCGAGTACAATAAGTGTAAAATAGCGTGCTCAATACCACCAATGTATTGGTTTACTGGTAACCAATAGTTAGCAGCCGCTGGATCTAGCATGCCTTCGTCGTAGCGTGGGCTACAGTAGCGTGCGTAGTACCAAGATGATTCCATAAAGGTGTCAAACGTGTCAGTTTCGTGAAACGCAGGTGCGCCATTTACTGTTGTTTTAGCCCATTCTGGGTCAGCTTTAAGTGGTGACGTTACACCGTTCATTACCACATCTTCTGGTAAGCGAACTGGTAGCATATCTTCTGTTGCTGCAAGTTCTTGGCCTTCTTCGTCGCTAAGCATTGGGATTGGAGAACCCCAATAACGCTGACGGCTCACACCCCAGTCACGTAGACGAAAGTTTACTTTACGCTCCCCAACACCGAGTGCTTCAAGCTTGTCGGCAATAGCTTTAAACGCGGCGTCAAAATCAAGACCGTCAAATTCACCTGAATTTACAAGTACGCCTTTGTCGGTAAATGCTTCTTGCTTAAGGTTTACTTCAAGATCAGAGCCTTCAACCGGTGCAATTACTTGTTTTATATCAAGGCCATAAGCCGTTGCAAATTCAAAATCGCGTTGGTCGTGTGCAGGTACCGCCATAACAGCGCCTGAGCCGTAATGCATTAATACAAAGTTAGCGACCCAAATTGGTACTTGCTCGCCCGTTAATGGGTGAGTTGCGTAAAAGCCTGTTGCTATGCCTTTTTTCTCCATTGTTGCCATGTCTGCTTCGGCAACTTTGGTGTTTTTGCATTCTTCAACAAACATTGCAACAGCATCGCTATTTTTAGCGGCTTCTTGTGCAATAGGGTGACCACCAGCAACAGCAACATACGTAACACCCATAAAGGTGTCTGGACGAGTTGTGTATACGCTAAAAGTTTCGTCGTTATCGGTGCGTTTAAATTCAATATCACACCCTTCAGAGCGGCCAATCCAATTACGCTGCATTGTTTTAACTTGCTCTGGCCAGTCTTCTAACTTGTCTAAATCGTCAAGTAGTTCTTGTGCGTAGTCGGTAATTTTAATAAACCACTGTGGAATTTCTTTTTGCTCAACCACAGCGCCTGAACGCCAACCGCGACCATCAATAACTTGCTCGTTAGCGAGTACTGTTTGATCCACTGGATCCCAGTTAACCGTCGACATTTTTTTATACACTAAGCCTTTTTCGTAAAGCTTAGTGAAAAACCACTGCTCCCACTTGTAGTATTCTGGATGACACGTCGCAATTTCGCGATCCCAGTCATAACCAAAACCTAATTGCTTAAGCTGTGTACGCATGTAATCAATATTTTCGTATGTCCACTTAGCTGGTGCTGTTTTGTTTTTAATAGCAGCGTTTTCTGCAGGTAAACCAAACGCATCCCAACCCATAGGTTGCATTACGTTTTTGCCTTGCAGGCGCTGGAAACGAGAAACAACATCACCAATGGTGTAGTTACGTACATGACCCATATGCAGTCGACCACTCGGATAAGGGAACATAGAAAGGCAATAATACTTTTCTTTGCTCTCATCTTCAGTGACTTTAAATACCTGGTTTTCTTCCCAGTAGCTTTGTACTTTTGACTCTATATCTTGCGGGTTATATTGCTCTTGCATCTATGGTTCCAGACTTCTTGCAAACTAATAAAAAATTGCCATTAGGATACCCCAAATAAAGTGCTATTCACAGCGTCAAAAACGCGGTTTTGATAAATTCTAACCTTCAGTTCAGGTTAACCTATACTTATCTAAGTTATAGGGTGATTTAACAGCAATTTTGAAGGAGTAAAAAATGGCAGATTATAAAACATGGCTTGGCGATTTAACCAAATGGCTAAAAGATGTAAAAGATCATGAAGTAAAAGGCGCAGTTACTCGATTTGTTGAATCTGAGCAGGCACTTAAAGATTTAGGGCAAGAAAGATACGCTTTATATAAAAGTTATTTACAGCGCGATATAGAACATGTCCAAGAAAACGAATCGCACTATAATTCGCTTGCATGGCAAGAGCTTAAAGAATCATTATGGTTTGAGCTTTCGCATATAGAAGATAAAACCCAGCTTGAGTGGCAATCTCTTAGTCAAGATTTTAAGCACAATGGTGTGTATCACGCAGGCGAATGGATAGCCATGGGCACATTAGTATGTAAGAATTGCACTCATAGTTACGATGTTTATCACGCGACACAAATTACACCGTGTATTGAATGTGATGGAATCTATTTTAGTCGTAAGGCGCTGCACCCTTAAATATAAGTATTAAGTGGCTGCGGGCCACTTAATACGCCCAAAGGCCAGCGAATATGTTGGTAAAAAAAGAAGTTAGAATGACGAAAAAATTGCTGCCACTATCTGTTTCAAAGCTCGCACCGAGTATTTCTACTAATCACGTACATACGTGTATGAGCAATCCATACCCCGAGCAACTTACATTTATAGGCCAACAACGCGCCCAAAATGCCTTAGATTTCTCTTTAGGGATGGAACTACCTGGTTATAACGTTTATGTAATGGGCGAGGCTGCCCATGGGCGCTTTACGCTTGTTAAAGATAAACTTAAGCAACACGCAAAAGACCGCCCAACTCCAAACGAATGGTTATACGTAAATAATTACGATGACCACAGAGAGCCTATCGCTCTGTTTATGCATGCAGGGCAAAGCAAGCAACTTAGTGACGACATAGATTCATTTTTAGATGAAGTACTCGACACATTTCCTGCTGCATTTGATAACCCAGGATACCAACGCAAAAAAAAATCAATCGACCGTGAATTTAACGATGCCTACGACAGCGCTATTACCGCAGTAGAAATTGCGGCATTTGAGCAAAGTGTTGCATTAGTCGAAGAAAAAAATTCAGTTGGGTTTGCACCGCTTGTAGATGGTAAACAATTAAGCGATAGCGAATTTGGCGAACTTGAAGAAACGTTACGCGAAGAGTTTTTTGAAAAAATTGAAAAGCTAGAAGATGCATTAATAGAAGCGTTAATTGAGCTGCCACGCTGGAAGCGCGAATCAAAAGAAAAACAGCGTAATCTTAAAAAGTCGACTGCAGAGCAAGCCACTAAACCACTTTTAAAAGACTTAGAGCACAAGTACGCGACACACATTGGCGTACTGCGTTATTTAAAAGATATTCGCGTTGAAATTATAGACGCGGTACTTGAATGGCTCGATGACGAAGATGAAAGCGAAGAAAGCAAAGAAGACTTTGATCGTAAAGGCATGCTTACCGACTTTTTTGCACCTAATATTTTAGTTGAGTTTAAAGAGGACGACGCAGCACCGGTTGTGTACGAGCCCAATCCAACATTTGGTAATATATTTGGTAAAATTGAGTATTCCACATCGCAAGGGTCTTTAATTACCAGTTATCGCTCTATTCAGCCGGGCGCATTGCACCGTGCTAATGGCGGTTATTTWATTATGGATGCTGAAAAAGTAATGGCTAACCCTCAAGTGTGGGATGGTTTAAAACTTTCGCTTAAAACGCATCAAATTAAAAACGACTTACCGTATCAAGATAGCTCAGTAGGCAGTAGTTTTACACTTCGCCCGCAGCTTATACCGCTTGATGTGAAAATTATTTTATTAGGTTCGCGCGAACTGTATTACACCATAGGTGAATACGATG
Organism: Pseudoalteromonas sp. FUC4; assembly: GCF_008370255.1. Taxonomy (GTDB): domain Bacteria; phylum Pseudomonadota; class Gammaproteobacteria; order Enterobacterales; family Alteromonadaceae; genus Pseudoalteromonas. The sequence goes on from NZ_SEUI01000007.1 coordinate 55,621, forward strand.
AAGAGTTTGCAGAGTTATTTAGAGTATTAGCTGACTTTGATTACTACTTACCAAGTAGCGATAAATTACAGTACCAATTTATAACTAAAGTTACCGAGTACTGCGAGCAAACATTAAAGTGCACTACCACACAAGCAGCTATGGTGCGTTTACTTAAGTTTAGTTACCGCCAAGCAGAGCATCACAATAAGCTTTCTGCGCGCTTTGCTGATGTACTTGAATTAGTTGCAGAGGCAAGTTATTACGCAAAACAAGATAAATTAACTGTTATAGATGCGCATCATATTGATGAAGCCATTGAAGGTAAGCAATACCGTACCGGCCAAATTAGTGAAAACATGCTAAGCGATATAAAAGAAGGTCATACACTTATTGCAACCGAAGGCCAAGCCATTGGTAAAGTAAATGGCTTAACCGTATTACACATTGGCGATACCTCATTTGGTACCCCTGCGCGTATTACGGCAACGGTTTATGCTGGCGCCGATGGCGTAATAGATGTTGAACGTGAAGCCGAGCTGGGTAAAGCAATTCACTCAAAGGGTGTAATGCTACTTACCGGTTATTTAGGTAATAAATACGCACAGCACTTTAGCTTAACGCTTAGCGCTAATATCGCTATTGAGCAAAGCTACGGTTATATAGATGGCGATAGTGCATCTTTGGCTGAGTTGTGTGCGCTTATTTCGTCTATTACAAGCCTACCTATTAGCCAATCAATTGCGCTTACGGGCTCTATTAACCAACATGGTGATGTACAGGCAATTGGTGGCGTAAACGAAAAAATAGAAGGCTTCTTTAAACTGTGTAAAATGCGTGGTTTAACAGGTTCGCAAGGCGTTATCATCCCTAAATCAAACCAAGTTAACTTAGTGCTTGATGACGAAATACTTAATGCAGTTGAGGCGGGTAAATTTAATATTTACGCAGTTGAAACCGTAGACCAAGCGCTTAACCTGTTAATGGATATAGAAGCTGGCGATATTATTGATGACCAGTATCCAGAAAACTCAGTAAACGGAATTGCGCTTGCTCGCCTTAAAGAAATTGCCGACATAGTAAATGGCGATAACGATGACGAAAAAGACGAAGAACTAGATAACGAAAAAGGTTAATAATGATCAATATAATTTTGGCGGTGGTTATCGCCATTTTTTGTTTTTTAATATTTCAAAATAGTAAAAAAGCAAAACAACAAGCAGGCATAAATGCACAAATAGGGGCAGATTACTTAGCCGCTAACGCAAAAGTAGAAGGTGTAGTAGAAACAGCTTCTGGCTTGCAGTACAAAATTGTACACAAAGGTGAGAGTGAAAACACACCCAACCCAACAAGTATGGTTAACGTGCATTACCACGGCACACTAATCGACGGCACGGTGTTTGACAGTTCAGTAGAGCGTAAAACACCTATTAGCTTTGGTTTACACCAAGTTATTAAAGGCTGGACTGAAGGCTTACAACTGATGAGCCCAGGCGATAAATACACCTTTTATGTGCCGCACCAATTAGCGTACGGTGAAAAACGTGTAGGGAGTATTCCTCCTGCTTCAGTACTTATTTTTGAAGTAGAGTTACTGGCTATTGAGTCGTAATTTTATTTGAAGTAATAAACTACTAAGGCCCTACTTTAATAAAGTGGGGCTTTTTGCTTTTAGCTAACAATAAAATTTACTCAAGGATTTTAATACGAGGTCGATATCCATAATAGTTAAAAAGCTATTTTAGGGACAAAATAATGAAGATTTCGGCGGCTCCTATTTCATACCAAGTACACAGCTCAAATGCTCAAAATTTAGCGCAATCAGATAAACTACCTGTTGAAAAAGCGAGTGGTGAAAAGAATGAGGAAGAGGGAGAAGAAGAGCCAAAATATGTGTTATCTAAGTTTTTAGATACCAAGGCGCAAGAATATAGTGAAGATAACGCTACGTTTGGCAATCAATATAAAAACCTAGAAAAAGTATACAAGCACTTCACCGGGCGAATTATTGCACTGCAAGAACAAATTAACAAACTTAAACAAAGCCCAGCACAGCGAAGTTTAACCATCGATAGCAGCGCCAATGAGCTAAATAAAAGTGATGCAAATTCAGTTTTAGATGCTGACCACCTAGGTGCAAAACAATATAGAAACACGCAACAGCAAGATCAAATAGATATGTTAGAGCTGCAATTAGGGGAGTTAAAATCAGAGCAAGCGGCAATAAAGCAACAAATGGTTGAACTGGTTATTAGTGAACTAAAGAGGCGGGGCGACGACTATACTATTTAGCGCCACCAAAAAGCTGGTGGGTTAGCTTTTAAACTCAATTTTACTCACTTCAAGTTTAAATTGACCTTCTTGCTTGCCTGCAATCATAAAGCCTAGCTGTTTTATATCATCAAAATCAATAATCGGTTGTTGCTCAAGCACGCGGCCGCGATACGTTAAAGTAAAATCACTCGGAGCAAAGTTTATATCTACCCATTCATTTTTTACTGTTTTAAATGAGTGAGTGTACGCTGCGCCATCAAGGTAATTAGTTGTTCTGAGCCTGAGCTGATAGGTTTGTCCGTCGCCTTTAACACGCAGCGCTATAACTTTAGTATTTTGGCTTTGTGTGTCAATTTCAGTACGTATTGATGMAAAACCGCCGTTATTATCAAGCGAAACATTGCCTGTAAACAGCAAACTTTCTTGAGTTTGTGTGAATTGGCTATTAGATACACCGCCCATTACGGAATCGTTAACTACATACCAGCGCTGGTTTGCATTAGCTTGTGCACTTACTACTAATAAATTAAATACAAAAAGTGATGATAGTTGTTTGGTGATCATGGCTTACTCCTAAGTACTTTAAGCTTATCAATACGGATAAACATATTATTTGTTCACTTATTTAAAGCTAATTATTTTTACGGCTCCATTTTTTCATGATTTTTTCAAACATAATTTCTTTATCCGTTTTATCCTCAGGACAGGGTTTACCGCTACCTTGAGGCATGCCATTACTACCAAATACGGTCGAGGTATCAATTAAATAGCATTTACCGTTAAATTTTTCTAATCGCCGTGTGCCTGTTGTATTTTGGCTAATAACTTCTGAATTATCCGATTTTATTGGCGTTTTAATAATGAGCTTATTGTTTATCTCATCATTTGTAGAGCCTTTACCTTCACCAAAGGAGACGATTCTTTTATGAGCCATATTATTTACAGGAGAGCCAAATAGCGGCGCGTATGGATTTAGCTTTTTAAATGTTTGAGAGGCTTTTGTTGTAGGCTCTGAAGGCGCAGCTAACTCGGGGTCAACAGATTTTACGGGCTCTTTTTTAAGCTCTGTTTGTGCCTTTGGTAACGTGGTGGTTTTGGCTTGCGTTTTTTTAGCCACCTTTACTTTGGCTTTTGTAGAATCTTTTTTTATAGGTGTAGTGTTAGAGGTCACTGCATTTGGTGCATCAGTTTTAGTATTTACAGGTTCTATATCAGGCGCATTGGTTGTTGTAACAACTGAGCTTGGCTTAGGTAGGCTTGCTAAATTAACCGTGACATAGGCCTGTATTATTGTGCTTTTTTCCTCCTTTGGCGGCGCAACTTCAATTGATTGCGAAAACAAAAAGTACAACACAATAGCGTGTATACACAACGAGATAACCCACGGCCATGCATTCCCTTTATTCACACCAAACCCTCAACTTAATAGTGCTGTTAAGAGTAATTAAATTTCATTTAGTTCATTAACAGTTAAGCGTTGTCGTTGTTTTGTTTGCTTTAGGTTTACCTTGAGCAAAAAATAAAAAACGCGTAAGTTAACCGGGTTACCTATTTTAATAACAAGAAAATAAATGAAAGCCACAGAAATAGAACAATTAGAATTATCAAATTCTGAAACCCGAGAAGTTATTACACCCTACGCTTTTAAAATTGACAGCGCTTTACTGGGCTTACCTTTAGCTACACCTATTCAGCGTGCACTAGCTATTATTATTGATGTTGCGCTGATATTTTTAGCGGCCAAGCTTAGCGCGGCTCTAATAGCATTTGTTGCGGCAATGGCCTTTTATAAAGGCACGGCGCAGCAATACCTTCCAAAAATGTCGAATGTGTGGCGAAGAATCTTAAAAATAACGGCAGCAAGTATTTTATTTGTAAGCGCACTTACTGTGCTTTCAATTGGTATAGATTACCTAGAAGACGATAAGGCTGATCAAGGTTTAGCTGTTCAGGGCGTAAAAATACAAGATGAAATACAGCTTACCGCCGCAGAAAAACAACGGGTAAATACTTATTTAGCGCAAACAGCCGATGACAGCTGTGAGCAACCTTGCCAACAAAACGCGCTTGATAATTTAATAGGGGAAGTCCCCAAATTAGCAGAAATGGACGACCTACAAAGCCCACAACTTGCTATCGTACTTTTACAACTATTAGTGCTCAGTGAAAATAACGAAATAAAGCCTGCACAGTTAATAGAAGAAAAACCAGCACAAACAACTAGTATTTTGCAGTGGAGCAAAGGCATTATTCAAGACTTGGGCTTAGGTTTTGGCTGGGCTGCTGTTTACTTTACGTTGTTCTCGTTACTTTGGCGCGGCCAAACACCGGGTAAAAAGGTTTGTAATATCCGTGTTGTCGCCCTAAGCGGTGAGCCATTAGGTTTATTAGATTGTTTTGGTCGCTACGGCGGCTACGGTGCCGGCTTTGCTACGGGGTTATTAGGGTTTTTACAGATATATTGGGATCCAAACAGGCAAGCCATTCAAGATAAAATATCAGCCACTGTGGTTATTAAAGGCAACTTGAATCAAGTTGTAAATGTTGAAACGGTAGAAGAGCAGGTTCAGTGTTAGATTAAAATGCAAATAATTTAAAAACTTTTTAGTTTGAACTTATCAATAATGCTATTTTTAGTGTATTATTTTGTTGGTTTCGACCCAAAATGTCTGAAGTTGTTACCGCTTTAGATTAGGAACTCAGGGTAAGATACGCCTATGTCAACTGTATCAGATTGCTTGAAATTATCTGATTACTTTCTCAAAGTGCGCAAAGTGATTGGGTTGAAGCCGCTATAACCACATGGATGTTAATTGATAAATATGTTGAATAATTTCTTATTTCACTTAAATTTATTTGAGCCAAAAAAGATCATCAGTGGCTCAGGATATACATGGAAGAACCCGATACTTTCCCCTCATTTAACTCGTGAACTTAATTTCTCACAACAAAAATTTCTAGGTTTGCAAACAGATAATGATGTAGCCAATATTTTAGAGCTTCCTGTAGGCCAGCTTTTATATATTTTATATTCTCAAAATCAAAACTATAAAAGCTTTAGTGTAAAAAAGAAATCAGGGGAGGATCGAGCTATTGAAAGCCCTTGTAGCTCTGTTAAAATTTTACAAGATAAAGTTAAACCTTTAATTGAAGCTCACTATAGAGTTAAGAAACCAGTACATGGTTTCGTGGGGAATGGGAAAGGTATTATTTCCAATGCAGAACAACATAAAAAAAAGGCGTTTGTATTAAACATTGACTTAAAAGATTTCTTTCATTCAGTTAATTTTGGGCGGGTGCAAGGAATATTTAAAAGTGTACCATTTAATATGGGCGTACCAGCTGCAACAGTTCTTGCCCAAATTTGTACTTACAAAGGAAGACTGCCCCAAGGTGCCTCTACATCACCAGTTCTTTCTAATTTAGCATCTACTAGTTTAGACCGGAAGCTAACAAAAATAGCTAAAAAGTTTCATTTAGTCTACACGAGATACGCTGATGATATTACTTTTTCAAGTAATAAGCCCTTTTCACAAGCTATTATTGAAAAATCTAAATTAGGTGATGAGCAATATATTTATAAGGTCGGGAATGTTCTAGAAGCGGCTGTTATTAGCTCTGGTTTTTCGATTAACCATAAGAAAACTAGGTTGCAGCATAAATCGCAAAGACAGGAGGTGACTGGGTTAGTTGTAAATAAGGGTGTTAATATAAACCGTAAATTCATTCGTAAAACTAGAGCAATGATAAATGAATGGGGGAAAAACTTAATTGAAGCTGAAAAACGCTTTATCAAAGTACGATATCATGCAGAAAAATCTGAAATTGATATGAGTAAGCTAGATGGGTCTATATATAAAAGAGCTGTCTATGGCAACTTAAGCTTTATAAGAATGGTTAGAGGTGAGGATCATTCCCCATACTTAACATTATGTAAAAAGGTTTTGGAACTAGATAACAACCCACTTGCATTTATCAATAAATTAAAAGGTATATTCGAAATGTATGATGTTTTTATTTGCCATGCGAGTGAAGATAAAGAAAGTGTGGCTTTGCCTCTATATGAGTCTCTTAAAAAGCGTAATATAAATGCATTTATAGATTGTTTCGCGATAAATTGGGGGGACTCTCTTGTAGCAAAAATTAATACAGCGCTTCAAAAATCTAAATATGTTATTGCAATAATATCAGAGGATTCAGTAAAAAAATCTTGGCCTATGAAAGAGCTCAATGCTGTTTTATCAGCAGAGATAGGGGCTGATAATACAAAGCTATTACCTCTCATGGTTGGAGATGGAGACGCTTTAGTTAGTCAACTACCTCTTTTGGCAGATAAACTCTTTGTCGGATATAAAGATAATATCGAAGAAATCTCAGATAAGATTGAGTCTTTATTAACGGTAAAATAAATTTACAGTGATTCTAGTAAGAATAAACGCTTTGGAATCACTGTAAGATAAAAGTTTATTTTCTAAATCTCACCCCAAACCCAACAACACCCATCAAAAACACAAATCCCCACACAAACATATTGCCGTATTGGCTGTACACGCTGTCGCCTTTTATAAGCTTAATGTTGGCTTTCAATATGGTAGCTTCAAACTGAGGCATGGTTTGTTGTGTGTGGCTTATAGGGTCATATACGGCGCTTACACCATTGTTGGTAACACGTACTAGAGGGCGTTGTAGCTCGAGCGCGCGCATACGGGCTATTTGCATATGTTGCAAAGGCCCAATGGAGTCGCCAAACCAGGCATCGTTACTTACCGTAAAAAGTAAGTCAGAGTCGCTTTTGTAATTACCGCGGACTAAGTCGGAAAAAACAATCTCGTAGCAAATAGCAGGGAGTAAGTTATAGCCATTGGCACGCAAGTTGTTTTGCACTTTGTCGCCACGGGTAAACGATGACATAGGTAAATCGAATAACGGAGCAATAGGGCGCAAAAAGTCTTGAAACGGCACAAATTCGCCAATAGGTAATAGTTGGTGTTTTTGATAGCGGTTTTTATCAAGGTAATGATAATGCCCATGCTCGTCGCCGCGTTCTTTATTACCGACCACAATAAGCGTGTTGAATATATTTTTGGTGTCGCGTTGGTAGTCAACAATACCGGTTACAAGGGCGGTGTTATTAAACGAGGCTGCACTGTCTAAATTGGCTAGGTAGGAATCAGCAAGCATTTCTATTTCAGGCACGGCGGCTTCTGGCCATACTATTAAGTCGGCATCCCAATGTGGGCGCGTCATGTCTTGATATTTGCTCATTGTGGTCCAAAACTCACTTGGCTCAAAGCGCAGGTGCTGCTGTATGTTGCCTTGTACGAGCAATACTGACATGTTTTTATCTGAGTAATGTACGGTGCCAGTGCTTTGCGCACCTGTAAAAATAAGCGCAACAGCTGTAGCAGTAACCGCTGGGGTTTTAAAATCTTTTTGGGTTAAGCGATAAAGTGCAAAACCAATTGCGATACACACGAGGGTTAGGCCAAACTCGCCAATATAAGAGGCAAGCAGCCTGAGTGGTCCGTCGGTTTGTGTATAGCCAAAACTTAGCCACGGGAAACCGGTAAGTACGGTGCCACGTAAATATTCACTAATTGCAAAGCAGGCAATTAGTAATGCGCCAAAGCTTTTAGGGCCACTGGCAAAGCGTGTAGTTGCCCAAAAGGCAAGGGCGGGGAATAATGCTAAGTATGAGCACAAAAAAGCCATTAACGAGAGCGACGCTATAAGCGGCATACCGCCAAAGGTGGCAATAGAAACATGTACCCAGCTTATGCCCGCACCAAACCAGCCTAGGCCAAATATAAAGCCATATTTAGCGGCGGTTTTTGCGTGTGCTTTACCGGTATTATTAGGATTAACGCAAAAAATTATGGTACCAAGGCTAAAAAATACAATGGGCCAAATTTCAAAGGGGGCGTAGCCAAAAGTTAAAACAAGGCCCGCAATAAGTGCGAGCCATGCTTTTTTATCTTTTGCTAACAGGGTGAGTTTAGTTAGCAGAGTCTTCACTGTCGTTTTCATCAACCTTAGGTACGGTGACTTGCAGTTGTAAGATACGACGATTGTCAGAGTTGGTTACCTTAAACTGATAACCTTCTATGTCTATTGTTTCACCGCGACTTGGCATATGGCCAAATGCATGTAATACAGTGCCGCCAATGGTGTCGGCTTCGTCGGTGCTGTAACCTGTTTTAAAGTACTCGTTAAAGTCATCTACAGGGGTAAGCGCTTGTACTACGTATACGTGCTTAGCAAGCTGTCGAATATCTTGTTGATCTTCTTCTTCGTCATGCTCATCTTCGATTTCGCCAACGATTATTTCAAGAATGTCTTCGATTGTCACAAGGCCCGATACACCGCCGTATTCGTCAATAACAATAGCCATGTGGTAGCGTTGCTGACGAAATTCGTTTAGTAGGGTATCTACGCGTTTGCTTTCAGGTACTACCATTGCTGGGCGTAAGTAATCGCGTATTGATGGTAAATGCTCGTCTTTATTTAAGATCAGTGGCAGTAAATCTTTTGCGAGTAATATCCCTTCTACATGATCTTTATCTTCAATCACCACAGGAAAGCGTGAGTGAGTTGAGTCAACCATCATTGGAATTAGCTCTTCAAGCGGGCTGTCGATCTCAAGGGTGATCATTTGTGAGCGCGGGACCATTATGTCTCGCACTTTAAGCTCAGACACGCCAAGCACACCTTCTATCATCTCTTTTGTTTCAGGATCGATTACGTCTCGTTCTTGCGCATCGGCAATAACTTCGACCAGCTCATCTCTATTCTGGGGTTCCCCTTGCAACATTTGGGCTATTCTGCCCAACCACGTTTTGCCAGAAGAACCCTGGCTAGATTGCGAGTTACCGTCGCTCATTGCGTCTAATTGCTCCGTTAATTTAAATATCGTCCCGGTATGGGTCTGCTATGTTTAGCTCTGCAAGTATTTGCTTTTCGATGCTTTCCATCTCAAAAGCGTCTTCACTCTTTATATGGTCAAATCCAAGCAAATGCAAGCATCCGTGAATAACCATGTGGGCAAAGTGGTCATGAAATGACTTCTCTTGCTCAATTGCTTCAGCTAATACAATGGCTGGGCAAATAATTAAATCACCAACCAAGGGAATATCTATTCCTGGTGGTGCTTCAAATTCGAACGACAGTACGTTGGTCGGTTTATTTTTACCGCGATAGTCGTTATTAAGTTGTTGCGATTGCGCTTCGTCGCTAATAACGATACTGAGTTCTGACTCGTCACGGTATTGGCTAAGGGCTTTGTCGGCCCATAGTGCAAATTGTTCTTCGCTTGGGAGGTTGTCAAACTCACAGGCTATTTGTAAATCAAGTTCGGTTGTCAAAGTATTACTCTTTAGTAGTAGGCAGTTGAAGAGCTACGAGTGCATCTTTTGCATTTTGCTTTTCAATGCGCTTAAGTCGCTCGCTTTCGTCGTTACGCTCGTAGGCTTCAACTATGCGTGCTACAACAGGGTGACGAACTACGTCATGGGCTTTAAAGTAGTTAAAGCTAATTTCTTTTACGCCATCAAGCACTTCAATTGCATGGCGAAGGCCTGAGCGTGTGCCACGAGGTAAATCGACCTGTGTAATATCGCCTGTAATAACCGCTTTTGAGTTAAACCCTATACGGGTTAAAAACATTTTCATTTGCTCGGCGGTGGTATTTTGGCTTTCATCTAAAATAATAAAGGCATCGTTTAGAGTACGTCCGCGCATGTAAGCAAGCGGTGCGACTTCGATGATATTTTTTTCGATAAGCTTTTCTACTTTTTCAAAACCTAGCATTTCAAAAAGAGCATCGTAAAGAGGGCGCAGGTATGGGTCTATTTTTTGACTTAAATCGCCTGGTAAAAAGCCGAGCTTTTCGCCAGCTTCTACAGCAGGGCGTGTTAATAATATACGGCGTATTTCTTGGCGCTCAAGGGCGTCGACGGCGGCTGCAACTGCAAGGTAGGTTTTACCAGTACCAGCAGGGCCTATACCAAAGGTAATGTCGTGGTTTAAAATATTAGCCACATAAACACCTTGGTTGTCGTTACGTGGTTTAATAACACCACGGCGAGTTTTAATAACCATTTCTTTGCCGTAAGCGCTGCTGGATGCATCTTGCTCTAAGGCTTTTGATTCGGTAATAGCTAAATGAACGGCGTCGGGTTCTATTTCGCCTAAAACACCACGAACTGGTTGAGTATCAACATAAAGGTTTTTTAAGATTTCTACAGCGCCGGCGCAGTTGTGTAGTTTACCAGTTACTTTAAAAAAGTTGTCACGGTGAATTATTTCAACAGCCAGGTGGCGTTCAATTTGTTTGATGTTTTCGTCAAACGGGCCACATAAAGAAGAGAGGCGTTTGTTATCGGCAGGTTCTAAATAAATCTCTAATGTTTTTAACTGATTACTCAAAATTGCTTCCTATAGTACTGCGCCAGCGTTAACTGGCGCTAATTGTGTGACTAAGGAACGAAAGTAGCTACGCCAATTTCGTTAACAGTGTCTGGTTTTGGCTCTGCAGCTGCAGCTTTAGTTAAAATAGCTGAAGGAGCGACTTCGCGTCGTAAGTTCATTTCTGATTCTGTACGAATTAAGTCACCACGTAAAGAGTTAGGTAGCGCCTCGGTAATACGTACATCAACAAACTGTCCGATCACTGTGTGCGGGCCAACAAAGTTTACTACACGATTGTTTTCGGTACGGCCGCGTAATTCCATAGGGTTCTTTTTAGAAGGACCTTCAACAAGTATACGTTGCTCTGTATCGAACATTTGACGACTAATTTGTTGCGCCATTTGTGTAATACGGTTTTGTAGTAAGTATAAGCGTTCTTTTTTCTCTTGCTCTGTTACGTCATCTGGTAAATCTGCCGCTGGCGTACCTGGGCGTGCACTGTAAATAAAGCTAAAGCTCATATCAAAACCAATGTCGCTAATAAGCTTCATAGTTGCTTCAAAGTCTTCTTTGCTTTCGCCAGGGAAACCAATAATGAAATCTGACGACATGCTTAAGTTAGGGCGAATTTTGCGTAACTTACGGATTGTCGATTTGTATTCAATTGCCGTATGGCCACGTTTCATTAGGTTTAATATACGGTCTGAACCACTTTGTACTGGTAAATGTAAGTGATCTACAAGCTCTGGTACATCGGCGTAAACGTCGATTATATCTGGGGTAAATTCTACCGGGTGCGATGTGGTGTAACGAATACGGTCAATACCATCAATAGCTGCAATAAGACGAATTAAATCAGAGAAGTAACAAATTTCGCCATCGTGCGTATCGCCGCGGTATGCATTTACGTTTTGACCTAAAAGATTTACTTCACGTACGCCTTGCTCTGCAAGTTGTGCAACCTCAAGTAGTACGTCATCTACTGGGCGGCTAACTTCTTCACCGCGAGTATAAGGTACAACACAAAACGTACAGTACTTAGAACAGCCTTCCATAATTGATACGAAAGCAGATGGCCCATCTGCTTTTGGCTCTGGCAGGCGGTCAAATTTTTCAATCTCTGGGAATGAAATATCAACAACTGATGAGCCTTTGTCGCCTTGCACTTGTTTAATCATTTCTGGTAAACGGTGTAATGTTTGCGGACCAAAAATAACATCAACAAATGGCGCACGCTGGCGAATAGAGTCACCCTCTTGTGAGGCAACACAACCACCTACACCAATAATTAAATCTGGCTTGTCGTCTTTTAACAACTTCCAACGACCTAATTGGTGAAATACTTTTTCTTGCGCTTTTTCACGAATTGAACAGGTGTTAAGTAAGATTACGTCGGCATCTGTTGCATCTTCAGTTAGCTGGTAGCCGTTGGTGGCATCTAAAAGTTCAGCCATTTTCTGAGAGTCGTATTCGTTCATCTGACAACCCCAGGTTTTAATATGCAGCTTTTTGCTCATTGAAATATTGCCTCGTGTTCAATTCGATAGTGGCACAAAAATGTGCTTGAAACAGGATTAAGGAGCAAGCATGCTCACTTAAAGGAGGCGTATTTTAGCTGGATACCCGTCCAGATCCAAGTATAGTTTTCATGTTTGTGATCTCAAATCAATACAAGGCTAGTTTAATGTGCTGTCAGGGATATCCTCTGGTATAAAACAAATTAATTTTGATACAATCAAAACAGATTCAAGTAATAATAAAATGATGAAAAACATGACTAAAAATAATGTGATAGTAGTTGGCGGTGGCATGGTTGGCGCGGCTATGGCGATAAAGTTGGCTCAGCAGGGTTTTGGCGTTCGCATAATCGAAAAACATCTAATAGACCCATCACACATTCTTAGTAGTGATAAGGTGGATATTAGAGTGTCGGCTATTAATCGTTTTTCAGAAAATTTACTTGATGAATTAGGAGCAATGCCGCTTTTAAGGCAAAACCGCATAGCGCCTTATGAGCAATTAGAGGCATTTGAGCGTGGGGATGATAATTTATTGTTTGACTGCGCCGATATAAATACCACGCATTTAGGCCACTTAATTGAAAATAGTTTAATTCAAGCAAGTTTGTGGCAGCAATTTGGGCATTATAAGATTGAGGTTATTGAACAAGCCACACCTATTACTAAAATAGAGCAAACGGATGATTTAATTACGCTTGTGTACGGAATGCAAACCTATACAGCTGATTTAGTAATTGCCGCCGATGGTGGACAATCGCAGCTGCGTGCTAAAGCTAATATTGGTGTAACCGGATGGCAGTATCAACAACATTGTATGGGTGTACTTATAAAGCTTGATGCGCCGCAGCAGGTAAAAACATGGCAACAGTTTACGCCAAGTGGGCCACTCGCATTTTTGCCAATGCAGGCACCGTACGCTAATTTAATTTGGTACGATGATGCAAATACACTACAAGCATTTAAAGGGCTAACACCAGCTGAACTAAAAACGCATATACTTAATAAGTTTCCAGAACTTGCTGGAGACTTTGAAGTACAAACCCATGCAGTATTTCCGCTTACTCGCCAACATGCTAACAGCTATTCACAAGGGCGCTTAGTTTTAGTCGGTGACGCTGCACATACAATTAATCCGCTTGCAGGGCAGGGGGTAAACTTAGGTTTTCAGGATGTAGTAGCACTTGCTGAGGTTTTAGACAATGCGGGAGATATAGGTTGCCCGCTTAAACTCAAAGAATACGAGCGAGCTCGCCGCAGGGCTAACTTATTAATGATGAGCATGATGGATGCGTGTTACTTTGGTTTTTCTAATCAAATTACGCCACTGAAATGGGCGCGCAGCCAGTTTTTAAAAATGGCTAATAATACAGGCCCTATAAAAAACTGGGTTTTAAAATACGCAATTAGCGGTGATTTAGACTAAATTTAAAGTAAATATTAGAAAGGCTCATTTATGAGCCTTTTTTTATGTCTGTTTTTTAGATGGGCAGGTCGTGATGCGCTATATCGAACATGGTTTTAACTTAACGGTGTAACTTCACTAAATCGCAATTAAATAACTTTAAAGAGCCTGTGTGTGGATAATTTTTTTACAGTAATGATTATGTTAGGTGTGCTATTACTTGTAGCTAGCCTAAAAACAACCTTTAAAGTTTGCAAAAAAACATCGCAAAGAGCGTGGAGTGTCCTGTTATGCGCTATTGTCTGTTTTATTCTGGGGTATTGGTGGATACTTTATTACTTTTCGAACTACGATACTGCAGCAATAATAAGAAATGCAGTTGCCACAATATTATTTGGTGGTGCAGGGTTTGTTTTCTTGGTTGTCAAACTGAGTTTAAAAAGTATCCTTAAAATAGAACAAGCAACGCAGTATCAAAAATATCAAACTGAGCACGATAACTTAACAACCTTACCTAACCGCGATAAGTTTTTTAAATCTTTAAGTAAACAAGTTGAATATCCTTCCCCATTTTCACTATTTTATATCGACTTAAACAACTTTAAACAAATTAATGATGCATTTGGGCATCAGTGTGGTGACCAACTCTTGACAGCATTTGCTAATAAACTAAATAAAGAATTATGCGGCATTGCTAAGTTGTATCGAATAGGTGGCGATGAGTTTGCTTTTTTATTGCATACCGATACAGATGAAAGCATGAATTATTGTGTAAACATTATAAACTCAGCCGTCAAAAGTCCGTTTTGTACAAATGAACAAATGGTTAAAATACAATTAAGTATAGGTGTAAGCCGTTTTCCTGATGATAGCCGATTGCCAGATCAATTATTAAAAAAAGCTGACTTGGCATTGCATGAAGCAAAAAAAACATTTCAACCTTTGGTAAATTACTCATCTGCAATAGGTAAACAAGCTGAGGACTTTTTTGATTTATCAGCCAAAATTAAAGTGGCATTACATAAAGATGAGTTTGAGCTTTATTTACAACCCATAATGGACTCTAAAGATCTGCAATTACATGGACTAGAAGCGCTTATCCGATGGCCGCAAGATGATGGTAGCTTTATTAGTCCTGAAAAGTTTATAACCGTAGCTGAGCGTACAGGGCTTATTTTTCCTTTATCGAAATGGGTTGTACAAGAAGCCGTTAATCATATTAGAAAGCTCAAGCTATTTGGTTTTATCGGTACTATACATGTCAACTTATCAACGAAAGATATTGAAAGCAGTGAGTTTTACGATTTTATAATTAATTTACTCGCAACCGACCCTACATTAAGTGACTCGTTAATTTTTGAAATTACAGAAGGCGCAATGATGACAAATATTCCGGCTGCTAGAAAAATGATGCAACAGTTGAGTATGCGCGGGTTTAAATTTAGTGTTGATGATTTTGGTACTGGGTTTTCGTCATTGTCATTATTAAGAGAGCTGCCAATTAATCAAATAAAAATTGATCAGTCATTTGTCAAAGATATGCTAACTAATTCACCTGATTACGCCATTGTTGAATCTACATTGTTTTTAGCAGGCCGATTAAATTGCGATGTAGTTGCTGAAGGAATAGAAACCAAAGAAGTAGAGCAAGCGTTATTGAGTATGAACTGTGATTATTTACAAGGGTATTTATATAGCAAACCGATAAGTATCGACGAATTTATAAATACATATTTAAGTACAGAGAAAGTAAGCTGAATTTAATGATTGTTGAGAAGTTTTAGAGAAGAAGTCAAATTGGCTGGGATACCAGGATTTGAACCTGGGAATGCCAGGATCAAAACCTGGTGCCTTACCGCTTGGCGATATCCCAACTATAAATTTGATATTAATTTTAGTTCTTAATAAGAACATGGTGCGGAAGGAGAGACTTGAACTCTCACATCCTAAGATACTGGAACCTAAATCCAGCGCGTCTACCAATTCCGCCACTCCCGCATCACTAATGTGCTCATTTAACCTCTAAGCTAGAGTAATTCTTTTATTCAACTTTCTTTGGTAGAAGAAGTTGGCTGGGATACCAGGATTTGAACCTGGGAATGCCAGGATCAAAACCTGGTGCCTTACCGCTTGGCGATATCCCAACAAAGAATTCTTTTATAATTTTAGTTCTTATCAGAACATGGTGCGGAAGGAGAGACTTGAACTCTCACATCCTAAGATACTGGAACCTAAATCCAGCGCGTCTACCAATTCCGCCACTCCCGCATTACTAATTTGCTCATTTAAACTCTAAGCAAGAGTTATTCTTTTATCCAACTTTCCTTGGTAGAAGAAGTTGGCTGGGATACCAGGATTTGAACCTGGGAATGCCAGGATCAAAACCTGGTGCCTTACCGCTTGGCGATATCCCAACTAAGAATTAATTGATATTTTTAGTTCGTATCAAGAACATGGTGCGGAAAGAGAGACTTGAACTCTCACAACCGAAGTTACTGGAACCTAAATCCAGCGCGTCTACCAATTCCGCCACTCCCGCATCGTTTGTGTTATAAAACACAGGTAGTTATTTTAAACTCTTCATTGAGCTGCAATTTAACTCTTGCAGAGCCACTTCTAAAAGAAGAAATGGTGGCTAAGACGGGATTTGAACCTGTGACCCCATCATTATGAGTGATGTGCTCTAACCAGCTGAGCTACTTAGCCATTGTTGGCTGGGATACCAGGATTTGAACCTGGGAATGCCAGGATCAAAACCTGGTGCCTTACCGCTTGGCGATATCCCAACAATAACAATTGATAGTTTTAATTCTTATCAAGAATTATGGTGCGGAAGGAGAGACTTGAACTCTCACATCCTAAGATACTGGAACCTAAATCCAGCGCGTCTACCAATTCCGCCACTCCCGCACACAAGGTAGTTATTTTAAACTCTTCATTGAGCAACAAAAAAATATGGTGGCTAAGACGGGATTTGAACCTGTGACCCCATCATTATGAGTGATGTGCTCTAACCAGCTGAGCTACTTAGCCATCTTTTTTGTTAGCACTTCATCGCTGAGTGCGGGGCGTATTATGCTGATATGACCCAAATTCGTCAACACCTTTTTTGCAAAAAAACACTTAACTGTGTTTGTTTGCAGGAAAATTAAGCTAAGCGGCTAAATTTTAATAAAAATGATGATTTTTTGAGTGCAATTCACATACAAAATTTGTCGCTAAATAAAAAAAAAGCAAAACCAATAGTTTGAAGCTGTTTGATTATTCAACAAATTATTACGCTCTTGTTAATTCTTAACATTAATTTGTTTAAGAGGTACTTAATTATTGAGGTTTTATCTTCTGCGCAGTGTGTTTTTTTAGATTAAACGTAGTTATTTAAGTTGGGTTTATATCAATTTTATAAGTTTATAACGTTGGGGGTACAAAAAAGGCTCGTAAAAACGAGCCTTTAAAATTATTACCAATGCTAATTTGGTTTAATTTGACTTATACGTTGAACAAGAAGTTCATTACATCGCCGTCTTTAACAATGTACTCTTTACCTTCTTGACGCATCTTACCTGCTTCTTTTGCGCCGCTTTCACCTTTAAAGGCAACAAAGTCGTCAAAAGCAATCGTTTGCGCACGAATAAAGCCACGCTCGAAGTCGGTATGGATTTTACCCGCTGCTTGTGGCGCTGTTGCACCTACAGGGATTGTCCATGCACGCACTTCTTTAACACCCGCAGTGAAATAAGTTTGTAATTGTAGTAATTCATAACCACCACGAATAACAAGATTAAGACCGGGCTCTTCTAAGCCAAGATCAGCCATAAACTCAAGCTTGTCTTCGTCATCTAATTCTGAAAGCTCAGATTCGATAGCAGCACATACAGGAACAACAATCGCATCTTCAGCTGCAGCAATAGCGCGTACACGATCAAGGTATGGATTATTTTCAAAACCATCTTCAGCAACGTTTGCAATATACATAGTTGGTTTAATAGTTAAGAAGTTGATAGAGCTGATTGCTGCTTTTTCTTCTTTAGTTAAGGCTAAAGCGCGTAAAGTTAAGCCTTCATCAAGATGCACTTTTACTTTTTCAAGTACGGCATTTTGCTCTTTAGCATCTTTATCACCACCTTTTGCTTTTTTTGCATTACGGAAAAGGGCTTTTTCAGCGCTATCCATATCAGCAAGTACTAACTCAGTGTTGATTACGTCAATATCGTCAGCAGGGTCAATAGTGCCTGCTACGTGAATGATGTTTTCATCTTCAAAACAGCGAACTACGTGGCCAATTGCATCGGTTTCACGAATGTTAGCTAAAAACTGGTTACCAAGGCCTTCACCTTTAGATGCGCCTTTTACCAAGCCAGCAATGTCTACAAATTCCATACTAGTGGTAAGAACTCGTTGAGGATTAACAATTTTAGCAAGTTCGTCTAGACGAGGATCTGGCACAGGTACCACACCTGTATTAGGCTCAATGGTACAAAAAGGAAAGTTAGCGGCTTCAATACCCGCTTTAGTTAGTGCATTGAAAAGCGTTGATTTACCAACGTTAGGCAAGCCAACGATGCCACATTTAAAACCCATAGTAAGATACCTTGTTTAGAATTCGTTTAAACGGTGTACTTGGACCCAAGTTACTAGGGTTTAAACGAATGTAGTCTGTTTTGTGCTTTTAACACACCATCTTTTGCAAGTATTTCCATGCAACGAACTGCTTCATCAACAGCAGCATCCATTTTTTCTTGGTCTTCTTTGGCCGCTTTTCCAAGCACCCAACCAGTTACCATTTCACGATGCCCCGGATGACCTACACCAATGCGCAAGCGCATAAAGTCTTTTTGATTTGCCATTTTTGCAATAATGTCTTTTAAACCATTATGACCGCCATGCCCGCCACCTTTTTTTAATTTGGCAACGCCTGGGTCTAAATCCAATTCGTCATGGGCAACTAAGATGTCCTCGACAGGGATTTTGAAAAAATTAGCTAAACTACTGACCGCTTTACCACTTAAATTCATGTAAGTAGTGGGGATCAATAATTTGAATTCTTGGCCTTGAATGATCACTTTGCCTGTAAGGCCGTGATATTTAGGATCGTGTTTTAGAGTGCAGTTATAGCGTGCAGCGATTTGCTCGATGAACCAAGCACCTGCATTGTGGCGTGTGTTTGCGTATTCGGGGCCTGGATTAGCCAGGCCCACAAGCATTTGAATAGAATTCAAGGTTGCGAGACCTTAAATATTATTCTGCTGCTGCAGCGTCGTCTTCAACTGGAGCTGCTTTGTTTGCTTTGATAGTCAGGATAGACTGATCATGGCCTTCGCCTTTAGCTAAATCTACAGAGCTAACGCCTTTAGGGAAAGTTAGGTCAGAGATATGAACTGAATCGCCAACAACAAACTTAGAAACATCTACTTCAATGAATTCTGGAAGTGCTTTTGGAAGACACGTAATTTCAACTTCAGTTAACTGGTGAACAACAGTTGCGCCAGCTTTAGTTACAATATCTTCACCGATGAAGTGAAGAGGAACTTTAGTTTGAAATTTATGAGTAGCATCTACACGTTGGAAATCAAGGTGAGTAAGCTTAGGCTTGAATGGGTGACGTTGGATATCTTTTAAGATTACTTCAACAGCTTCGCCATCAACGTTAAGCGTAAGGATATGCGTGTAGAAACCTTCGTCTTCTTGAGCTTTGATCATATCTTTATGAGCAAAAGTAAGAGATAAAGCTTCTTTATCAGCTCCGTAAAGGATTGCAGGAACTTTGTCTTCGCGACGTAGGCGGCGGCTCGCACCAGTACCAGTTTCTACGCGAAGTTCAGCGTTATACGTATAAGTTTTGTTAGACATGATGTCTCCAGTTATTTAAATGTGTAGGGCCTTTGCGACCAAGGTCCCTAGCCAAAAGGCGCGCTATCATACCACCACGCCCAGACAAAATAAACATCGCTTACAAAAAAAGCGCCAAAAGGCGCTTTTATATTCAGGAATGTTTAATTTTAGTGTTCAAACATCGCTGAGATAGATTCTTCGTTACTAATACGACGAATAGTCTCTGCTAACATGTCAGCAAGCGTAAGTACCTTTATTTTATCAAGGGCTTTAAGCTCGTCAGATAGCGGAATTGAGTCAGTTACAATTACTTCGTCAATCATTGAGTCACGTAGGTTTTCTGCTGCTTTACCTGAAAGAATAGGGTGCGTTGCGTATGCAAATACACGCTTAGCGCCATGTTCTTTTAGTGCTTCAGCGGCTTTACATAACGTACCCCCGGTATCAATCATATCATCTACGATAATACAATCACGGCCTTCAACATCACCAATAATATGCATTACTTGAGAAACGTTTGCTTGTGGGCGACGTTTATCAATAATGGCTAAATCGGTATCGTTTAGTAGTTTTGCAATTGCACGGGCACGTACAACACCACCGATATCTGGAGATACAACAACGACGTCTTCAAAGTCGCGTTCTTCCATATCTTCAAGTAATACAGGGCTGCCAAATACGTTATCTACTGGTACATCAAAGAAGCCTTGGATTTGTTCCGCATGTAAATCAACCGTAAGGACACGGTCAACACCTACACTTGATAAGAAATCGGCAACAACTTTAGCGGTAATTGGAACACGAGCAGAACGTACACGACGGTCTTGGCGCGCATAACCAAAATAAGGAATGACGGCAGTAATACGACCTGCAGATGCACGACGTAGAGCATCAACCATAACGATAAGTTCCATTAGGTTATCGTTTGTAGGGGCACAGGTTGATTGCAAGATAAAAACGTCCGAGCCACGAACATTTTCATTTATTTGAACACTGATCTCACCGTCGCTAAAACGGCCAACAACAGCATCGCCTAATTCAATATATAAACGTTTTGCAACTTTTTGAGCTAACTCAGGTGTTGCGTTACCAGCGAAGAGCTTCATGTCAGGCACGGTAGGGTTCCTCAGGCACTGAATATTTGGACTAACGAGCAATGATAAATATCACTGCGGGTTAACTTATGATTACTTGTACGTTACTTCATTGATCGAATATGGCGGTTAACTCCGTATGAGCAGGKGAGACATTTGCGCTTGAAGCCACAAAACCCTGCCAAGTATGGGGGAGATTTTCAAGTACATCTTGTGCTTGAACTTGACTAGCAAATTCGACAAAACAACATGAACCTGTTCCGGTCATCTTCGACGGTGCGTATTTTAGCAACCACTGGAGGGTTTTTTCAACCTCGGGGCAAAGCTTTTTAACTAATGGCTCACAATCGTTGGTCAAAGTATGGTGTTTCCAGTCACCTATTATTTTTGGTGTGTCGCGTTTTAAATCTGGATGTGTAAATATTTTTGCGGTACTTACATGTTGATTTGGGTGTACAACGCAGTACCATTTTTGTTCAAGTTTTACATGGTGTAGTTTTTCACCAATACCGTGCGCTATGGCGCTTTGACCTTGTATGAACACGGGAACATCTGCCCCTAACTTGAGCCCTAATTGAGCTAGTGTTTCTAGATTTAGTGCCAATTTCCATAACTTATTTAGGGCTAATAAAGTACTTGCAGCGTCAGATGAACCTCCTCCAACACCGCCCCCCATCGGCAAGCGCTTAATTAAATTTATTTTTACACCCAAAGAGGTTTTACAGTGTGTTTGTAATAATAAAGCCGCTTTATAGATGAGATTATCATTTAGAGGGATGTTTTTAGTATCACCACCGACAGAAATACTCCCATCTGTTGTTAACTCAAAATGCAACTCATCACCAAAATTTAAAAAAGTAAATAAGGTTTCAAGTTCATGATAGCCATCTTCTCGGCGAGCATTAATATGTAGAAATAAATTGAGTTTTGCCGGGGCAATAAGTGAAAAAGAGGTTTTGTTGTTCATACTTATTTAAACTGCCAATCGTATAGTTGAATTTTAATTTTTATTTGTTGGTGCTTTAACGTTAGTTTAGTAGGTAACCAGTAACCAGCGTTTTGTATATAAGTACCATAATCTATTTGCCATTTTTTGCCTGTATTATCAAACCACAATACTTGCTTTGCACGCCCAAGCTCATCAACAATTAAACTTTCATCGTTAATAGTGCCTTTGAGCCAGTTATCGGCATTATCAACCGGTAGTGTAAAACCCGTTAATCTTTTTAAAAGCTCTGCAGCGTTAGTATCAAAGTATTGTTCACCGTCAAACTCTAATTCAGCACCGTTAGCTGTTTGTTTAAGCGACAAAATACGAGTACCAATAAAAGTAGTCAGTATTAAATTATTAGAATTTGTTGTTTGCTGCCAATTTAAGTTTGCAGATTGACGCTCTTGTGGGCTAATAAATGCTAGTTTACCTTCTACTTGCCAAGTTTTTTGAGCAGCTAAACGTGGTTTCCAATCATCATAAAGTGTTGTTTTTGTATCAATTTGATGAGCACAGCCACCTAAAAACAAAAAAAACATGAATAAAATTAAATATTGTCGAATCAAATGTTGTTCCTTACTTTCCATATTCCGCTGATTTTTGGTAAAATTACTGCCTTTGAAGTAGGGCTCAGCAATATTTGGCAAATATGACCATAATAGCACTAGGTATAAATCACAAAACCGCATCCGTAGAATTACGTGAAAAAGTGGCTTTTTCGCCTGAGCAAATTTCAGAGGCGTTGCAACAATTAAGTGGCCATGCCGACTTTAATGAAGCGGTTATTGTGTCTACCTGCAATCGAACCGAGATCTATTGTAGCCTCGCTCAGCAAAATTCCCAAACACTGTTGAGCTGGCTTGCCAGTTTCCATGGTTTGGATGAACATGAACTGAGCAAAAATATTTATTGCTACGAAGATAACGATGCTATTAATCACTTAATGCGCGTGGCGTGTGGGTTGGATTCTTTAGTGTTGGGTGAACCGCAAATTCTGGGGCAAATAAAGCAATCGTTTTTTAGTGCTAAAAACCACGATGCAGTAGGTGTTACGTTTGATAGGTTGTTTCAAAAAACATTTTCGGTAGCGAAACAAGTTAGAACTGAAACCGATATTGGCGCAAGTGCGGTATCGGTTGCGTTTGCTGCAGTCAACTTGGCAAAGCATATTTATGGCAAACTTGATAAGACCAATGTGTTATTAATTGGCGCAGGTGAAACCATTGAATTGGTTGCTAAACATTTATACCAAAATGAGCCTCAAAATATCACTGTTGCAAATAGAACTATTGAGCGAGCTCGTAATTTAGCTGACGAAGTGTCGGCAGATGTGATTGCTTTGGCGCAATTGCCTGAGCGTTTGCATAAAGCCGATATAGTGATTAGTTCTACAGCCAGCACTCTGCCTATTATTGGTAAAGGGGTGGTTGAGCAGGCGCTAAAGCAGCGACGTCACAAACCTATGCTATTTATAGATATAGCGGTTCCGCGTGATATAGAAAGCCAAGTTGGGGAGCTAGATGCTGCCTATTTATATTCCGTTGATGACTTACAAACCATTGTAAGCGAGAATATGGCAGCGCGCGAGCAAGCTGCACAGCAAGCGCAAATAATTATTACTGAACGCACCAAAGAATTTGCAATGTGGATGCGTTCACTCGATTCGGTAGATTTAATCCGCCATTATCGAAACGATGTACAAACAATTAAGTCTGAACTTGTAGAGCGTGCTGTTAGTCAGCTAAATACAGGTAAAGATGCAGAAAAAATTATATTAGAGCTCGCCAATAAATTAACCAATCGCTTAATGCACGCGCCTACCCGTGCAATACAAGATGCAGCGAAAAAAGGTGAAGTGGCGCAGCTAAACCAGTTGAAAAAAATGTTAGGTATTGATCAGGAATAACCGTTAAATGAAAGAGTCTGTTTATAATAAATTAGAAACCTTAGTAGAGCGTTACGAAGAAGTACAAGCGCTGCTAAGCGACCCGTCGGTCATTAGTGATCAAAACCGTTTTCGTGCGCTTTCAAAAGAGTATTCTGAGCTTGAAGAGATTGTAAAAACGTTTTTAAACTATAAAGAAACGCAAGACGATTTAGCCAGTGCAGAAGAAATGCTTAAAGATTCTGACCCTGAAATGCGTGAAATGGCGCAAGAAGAATATAAAGAAGCAAAAGCACAAATACTAGTGATTGAAGATCAAATTCAAGTATTAATGTTGCCAAAAGATCCGAGAGATAACAACAACGTGTTTGTTGAGGTACGTGCAGGGACGGGCGGCGATGAAGCGGCTATCTTTGCTGGTGATTTATTCCGTATGTACAGCCGCTACGCAGAAAATAAAAAATGGAAAGTAGAAGTTGTAAGCACCAATGAAGGTGAGCATGGCGGTTACAAAGAAGTTATTGCCAATATTAGTGGTGAAGGCGTTTACGGCCAATTAAAGTTTGAATCAGGCGTACACCGCGTACAGCGTGTGCCTGAGACTGAATCACAAGGTCGTGTTCATACCTCAGCCTGTACTGTTGCTGTTATGGCAGAAGTACCGGAAGCTGAAGCGATACAAATTAATACAGCCGATTTAAAAGTTGATACATTTCGCGCATCAGGCGCAGGTGGTCAGCACGTAAATAAAACTGATTCTGCTATTCGACTTACACATATACCTACCGGTGTTGTGGTTGAGTGTCAGGATCAGCGTTCGCAGCATAAAAACCGCGCTAAAGCGATGTCAGTACTTGCAGCTCGACTGCAACAAGCTGAAGATGAAAAACGCCATGCGGCAGAAGCTTCTGAACGTCGTGACTTGGTAGGTAGTGGCGATCGTTCTGAGCGTATTCGTACTTATAACTACCCGCAAGGTCGTATTACCGATCACCGTATTAACTTAACACTTTATCGTTTAAACGAAGTGGTAGCCGGTGATTTAAGTGCGATTATTGACCCATTAATGCAAGAGCATCAAGCTGACTTACTTGCGGCCATGGGCGACGAGTAATTGTGGCTCACACTCTTGAACAAGCAATTGCTGCAGGTGCTGATTTATTAGCATCTAGCAGCGAAAGTGCTAAATTAGATGCACAAGTTTTACTCCTTCATATTCTTCAAAAACCTCACAGTTACCTTTTTACTTGGCCAGAACATGCGCTTAGTGATGAGCAACAATCGCAATTTAATGTATTTATTCAAAGACGTTTAAAAGGTGAACCCGTAGCCCATATAACTGGACTGCGTGAATTTTGGAGCTTATCGCTTGAAGTTAACTCAATGACCCTAATACCTCGACCAGATACCGAAACGTTAGTAGAACAAGCACTTGAAGTGGCTGTATCTACGACAGCTAGAGTACTTGATTTAGGCACAGGTACTGGTGCAATTGCGTTAGCACTGGGCAGTGAAATGCCTAACTGGCAAATTACGGCTGTAGATAGAGTAAGCGATGCTGTTGCACTTGCTACACGTAATCAGCAGCGATTGGCGATTAATAACGTGCACGTTAAACAAAGTAACTGGTTTAGTGAGTTGCATGGCGAAAAATTCAATTTAATTGTCACTAACCCTCCTTATATAGAAAGTAGCGATATACATTTAAATCAGGGTGATGTGCGCTTTGAGCCTTTGTCGGCCTTAGTGGCTGATGATTGCGGAATGTCTGATATTAAACAAATAATTACACAATCACGTGACTATTTGTTATCTAATGGCTATCTTTTAATAGAACACGGTTTTGAGCAAGGTGCAGCTGTTCGTCATTTCTTTGAAAAAATGGCGTTTGTTAATATTAAAACAGTGAAAGACCTTGGTAATAATGACCGTGTAACACTTGCACAGTGGCCCTAAAGAATAATAATTGCTTACTAGTGCGTTAAATAATGCCATGAAGGAATTTCGACTATGATGGGTGATTTTTTATTTTCAGATGAGCCAGAAGAGACAATCGATGAGATTGAGCACGGTACCTGGAAAGTATTAATTGTTGATGACGAACCTGAAGTTCATGCTGTTACAAAACTAGCGTTGAGTGATTTTGAGTTTCAAAATAAACGCTTAGAATTTATCAGTGCTTATTCGGGTGCTGAAGCCAAAGAGCTCATAAAAGAGCATCCAGATGCAGCAATTGTGCTACTTGATGTAGTAATGGAAACCGATGATGCCGGTTTGCAAGTTGCGAAGTTTATTCGCGAAGAGGCTAAAAATAATCATATACGGATTATTTTAAGAACAGGGCAGCCTGGACAGGCTCCTGAGCGCCAAGTAATTATTAATTATGACATTAACGATTACAAATCAAAGACAGAGCTGACCGCTCAAAAACTATTTACTGTAATTATGTCGAGCTTACGCTCGTACCGCGATATTATTTCAATAGAGCAGTCACGTGAAGGGCTTGAAAAAATAATTATAGCGTCTCGCGATATATTCTCAGCTCATTCAATAGAAAACTTTATTGAAGGCGTTATGCAGCAATTAACATCCTTATTAGGTATTGCTGATCAAGCCATGTATGCAACTACTTTAGTTGCGCAAAATCCTGAAACACAAAATAATAAAAAATTAATTGTTTGCTCGGGTACCGGTGACTTTGAAAAAAGTGAAGGTAAAGAGCTCGATGAGGTATTACAAGCTGAACAGTTAAGTGCATGTCATCAGGCGCTTAATGAAAAAAGTATTATTTATAAAGATAACTACTTATTCGCGTATTGTAGCAGTGAGTACAATCATAATTCGATGCTATTTATATCAGGTATTCCAAGGGATTTAACGGATACTCAGCGTCATTTAATTAAGATTTTCTCTCAAAACGTGCAACTCGCATTTGAAAATGTACAACTTCAGTCTGAAATAGAAGCAACTCAACAAGAGCTTGTATATAGGTTAAGTGAAGCCGTTGAGCAGCGCTCAACCGAGACGGGTAATCATGTTAAGCGTGTAGCACATATTTGTCATATTTTAGCGCAGGGCTATGGTTTATCTAAGCATGATGCTGATTTAGTGAGGTTGGCGTCGCCTCTTCATGATGTAGGTAAAGTGGGCATTCCGGATGCGGTATTAAACAAGCCTGCAAAGTTAGACGCCCAAGAGTGGGAAGTGATGAAAACCCATACTGATAAAGGCTATACTATTTTAAAAGATTCGCCGCACGAAATTGTCAGTGCAGGTGCCATTATTGCAAAAGAGCATCACGAAAAGTGGGATGGTTCTGGGTATCCTCAAGGCTTAAAAGGTGAAAGCATTAATGTTTTTGGTCGAATAGTTGCTTTAGCTGACGTATATGATGCACTTAGACATAAACGCTGTTATAAAGAGCCTTGGACACTACAAAATGTGGTAGACGAAATTAACACGCAAAAAGGGACTCATTTTGAGCCTAAACTTGTAGATGTTTTTAACGAGAAACTTGATGAATTAGAAACGGTATTAAGCCGTTTTCCAGACTAAAATATTTTTAATAGAAGTTTAGGGGCATATGGATTATTTAGCAGTAAAGCACTCACACATGGCGATTGCGATGTTAAGTGTGATTTTATTTTATGTTCGCGCATTTTCGCGAATGGGTAGTGGTAAATTAGCGAAAAATAAAGTGGTAATGATTGGCAGTCACAGCATAGATACGTTGTTGTTAGTGTCCGCACTTACGCTTATATTTATGGCAAAAATAAACCCGTTTGAACAATATTGGCTATTAGAAAAAATAGTATTAGTGGTTATATATATTGGCATTGGGGCTAAAAGCGCCAGACAAACTAAAATGGCGGCTAAAGTTGCTTACGTTTTAGTTAACACTGCTGTTATTTTAGCGATAGGTTATTTAGCGACGTCTAAATCAACTTTTTTGCTTTAAGTAATATCTGACTATTTGAGCTTTATAGTTGTTTTGTAAAGCTCAAATACAACTCCCTCTTATAAAACATTCAAAAATACCTCTATATTGGTATATAGCTTTAAAGTTAGGTAAACTACGCCTTCGTTTTCTAAAATGTTGCAGTATTAATGACTACCCTCGGGTTTGATGAACACGATGAATCTTATCTTGATGATGCTTACGATGAATTTACGCCTCCAGCGATTTATCGCTGTATTAAAGCAGAATCAAAATGGGACCCTCAGATAGATTTAACACCATGTTATGAAACTTTAACTGACTTTGAGCAGCAAATTTCAGCGCTGTGTTTAAAAGTGAGTGATGAGCACGATCGCCTCGAAAAATTATTAGATATGTTTTACAGTGGTTGGCTATTTAGTGCATCAGGTTTAAAAGTGCCTGAATATAAATTAAATACATTAAGCTATACGCTTTCTATGCGCAGTGGTTCACCTACAACACTGGCAATTATACTTTGTCATTTTTTACAACAAGCTAACTGTGACGCGAATCTTAGTCTTACCCAAGGTGATGTTGGCGTACATGTGGCGATTAGTGACGAAGAAGGCTACATAATAGAGCCAAGCAGTGGACAACAAAGTTGGTATATTATCCCTGAAAACGCAGATGAAGATGATGGTCAAGAGCAAGAGCCACTAGAACTGATTTTTGATGACGAAGTATATAAGTTATTTTTAGCTCAGCAAAAATGGTCTTTCATTAGCGAAAACAAATTTGGTCATGCTTTAACCTGTGTAGAGATGCTAATGGAGTTAATAGGCGACGACCCGTATGAGAGACGCGACAGAGGTTACTTATTAAATCAGCTCGGTTGCCCTAAAATGGCACGTGATGATTTACAGTTTTTTATAGATGAGTGTCCGGACGATCCTGCAATAGAGATAATTCAGCACCAAATAGAAGAACTAGAAGATAATAATAAAACACACCATTAAGAATAGGAATAACTATGGCTGACACCCACACTGCATTAATTACAAATGATGCTGTTGTACTTGGTTTACTTGCTATAATTTTGGGGTTTATATTTAAAACCTCAAGTAGTGAAAACCCAAAACTAAAAGCATTTTACAAATACGTACCGGCATTACTGCTGTGTTACTTTCTACCTTCGCTATTAAATACCTTTGGTATTGTAGATGGCCATAGCTCAAACGTTTATTACGTTGCATCACGCTACTTATTACCAGCGTGTTTAATATTACTCACTATTAGTATTGATTTAAAAGCAATTTTAAATCTAGGTCCTAAAGCACTTATTATGTTTTTAGTGGGCACACTCGGTATTGTAATCGGTGGGCCGCTATCTATTTTGGTCGTGAGTGTATTTAATCCTGATTTAGTGGGCGGTCACGGCCCTGAAGCAGTTTGGCGCGGTATGACGACTGTTGCTGGCAGTTGGATTGGCGGTGGCGCCAACCAAGCCTCAATGAAAGAGATGTTTGAAGTAGGCGGCGATATATTTTCAGTTATGGTAACTGTAGATGTAATTGTGGCAAATATTTGGATGGCTGTTTTGTTATTAATGGCAGCTAATCATAAAAAAATTGATGCTGCTACTGGTGCCGATACGACAGCGATTGAAGATCTAAAAAACCGCGTTGAAAAGTACCATGCAGAACATGCGCGTATGCCAACTCTTAATGACTATATGACCATTATTGCAATTGCATTTGGTATTACTGGTTTGGCCCATTTTTGCGCTGACTTTTTAGGGCCGTTTTTCGAAAATAACTATGCCTGGGCTAAAGAGTACAGTTTAAACAGTAAGTTCTTTTGGTTAATTGTTATTTCAACCACTATTGGTATTAGTTTGTCATTTACTAAAGTAAGACAAATTGAAGCCTTTGGTGCATCAAAAGTAGCTTCAAGTTTTTTATATATTTTAGTTGCCTCAATTGGTTTACACATGAACGTAACCGCTATATTTAGTAACCCAGGGTTATTTTTGATTGGTGGTATATGGATGCTAACCCATGCAAGCTTAATGCTTATTGTGGCAAAGTTAATTAAAGCGCCTTTATTTTATATGGCAGTAGGTTCACAAGCTAATGTGGGCGGTGCTGCATCTGCCCCTGTCGTTGCATCAGCGTTTCATCCGTCGCTTGCACCGGTTGGTGTATTGCTTGCGGTACTTGGCTATGGTGTGGGTACTTACATGGCTTATATTTGTGGATTAATGATGCAAGCAGTTGCACCTTAAGGAATTTAAATGAAAGACCAAATTATTAAAATTAATGAAATTGAACTGGCAAATGATAAACCATTTGTACTGTTTGGTGGTATTAATGTATTAGAATCTCGCGACTTAGCTATGCGTGTTGCAGAGCATTACGTAGAGGTAACGACTAAATTAAATATTCCTTATGTATTTAAAGCGTCATTTGATAAGGCTAACCGTTCTTCAATCAATTCGTACCGTGGCCCTGGTATGGAAGAAGGTTTAAAAATATTCGAAGAGATTAAAAATACGTTTAATATTCCGCTTATTACTGACGTACATGAACCACATCAAGCAGCACCTGTGGCTGAAGTAGTTGATGTTATTCAGTTACCTGCTTTTTTAGCACGTCAAACCGACTTAGTTGTAGCAATGGCTAAAACAGGTGCGATTATTAATGTGAAAAAACCGCAGTTTTTAGCGCCACATGAAATGCGTCATATCATTACTAAATTTAATGAAGCTGGTAATAACAACGTAGCCCTTTGTGAACGTGGCTCTAGTTTTGGTTACAACAACCTTGTGGTTGATATGTTGGGTATGGATGACATGAAAGCAATGGCACCTGTTATTTTTGATGCAACACATGCGCTACAACGCCCTGGTGGACGAGCTGACTCTGCTGACGGTCGTCGTGCACAAGCTGCAGAGCTTGCGCGCAGCGGTATGGCATTGGGTATTGCTGGTTTATTTATCGAAGCGCATCCAAATCCTAACGAAGCTAAATGTGATGGCCCATGTGCGCTAGCGCTTAGTAAGTTAGAAGGCTACTTAACGCAAATGAAAGCGGTTGATGATTTAATTAAAAGCTTTGCCCCACTTGATACAAGTGCAAGCGATTTATAATTAAGCATAATGTTTATTAAAAAGCGACTCAGGTCGCTTTTTTTATGCCTTTAATATACACAAACTTATATGATGTATATAATCTCACGCATAAGAAAAACTAATTCTAAGCTTGGTTATTATGTCAAGACGAGTACCTCCATTAAACGCATTAAAAGCCTTTGAAGCGGCTGCGCGCCATTTAAGTTTTACAAAAGCAGCAGAAGAGCTTTATGTAACGCAGGCGGCAGTAAGTCATCAAATAAAAACACTTGAAGAGCATTTAGGTTTGAAGCTGTTTTTACGTAAAAACCGCTCTTTATTATTAACTGAAGAAGGCCAAGGCTATTTTTTAGATATTAAAGAGATTTTTACTCAGCTTATTGATGCAACAGAAAAGCTATTAGCTCGTGGCGCTAAGGGCTCCCTAACGGTAAGCCTAACCCCAAGTTTTGCTATTCAGTGGTTAGTGCCTCGTTTGAGTTTGTTTAATGAGTTACATCCAGAGATAGATGTGCGAATAAAAGCACAAGACCAAGATGAAAACTCACTCACTGATGACGTAGATATTGCTATTTATTATGGAAGGGGTCATTGGAGTGGCGTACAAGCGTACAAGCTTCATACCGAATATTTAGTACCACTTTGTAGTCCTATGTTATTAAGCGGGTTAAAGCCGCTTGATCAACCTAGTGATTTAGCGCATCACACACTATTACACGACACTACACGTAAAAACTGGAAAACGTGGATGAAAACAGCAGGCGTGCGCAACGTCCAGGTAAATCAAGGGCCTATATTTAGCCACTCATCTATGGTTTTGCAAGCAGCGGTACATGGACAAGGTGTGGCAATTGGCAATAGTGTATTAGCTAAACCCGACATAGACGCAGGACGTTTGGTAATTCCGTTTAATCATAGCCTAGAGAGTAAAAATGCGTATTACTTAGTGCTTCGTGAGTCGCAAACAGAGCTTGGTAAAATAGTTTCGTTTAAAGAGTGGATGCTCAGCTTAGTAGAGCATGAGCAAGAACATGAGTATTAATAATGATTGAATGGTTTAAAAGCACGGAGCAACCTGCAATAGCACAGTTTATATTTGCACATGGCGCAGGTGCTGGTAGCGATTCTGACTTTATGCAGCACATGGCAAAATTAATAAGCGCGCAGGGGGTTGATGTTGGTTTATTTGATTTTGAATATATGAAAATCGCTAAACAAACTAATAAACGCAGGCCTCCTGAGCGAGCACCAAAGCTAATTACTTATTATGAACAAGTGCTAACAAATGCGCAGCCAGATTTGCCGTTGTTTATAGGCGGTAAATCGATGGGTGGTCGCATGGCATCAATGCTTGCATGTAGTACAGAGCAAAGCCTTTCAGGTGTTATTGCATTTGGTTATCCATTTCATCCGCCGGGTAGGCCAGAAAAATTACGCACCGAACATTTTGCCGATATTGTTTGCCCTTTTTTGGTATTACAGGGCGAGCGAGATATATTTGGTACACGTGAAGAGCTTCTTACTATGAAAATGCCAAAACAGCCTTTGTTTACTTGGCTGAGTGATGGCGATCACTCATTAAAACCACGTAAAAAAAGTGGCGTAACTGAACAGCAAAATAGAGAAACAGCAGCGTTAAGTGCCGTTGAATTTATTAAGCAACAAATTGAGAAACGTTAAGACTCGAGCAGGGGGTTAGATGATTAAATTATTTTTAATGACCGGTAGTATTTTTTGTATGCTTTCAGTGATGTTAGGTGCATTTGCTGCCCATGGTTTAAAAAGTCGCTTGTCGGAGTATTCATTAGGCGTTTTTAAAACGGCTACTGAGTATCAAATGGTACATGGACTTGCACTTATTGCGGTGGCTATTTTAATTAAATGGGGGATAAATCTGAGCTGGGCTGGTGGCTTTTTTATAACGGGCACACTACTTTTTAGTGGTAGCTTATATTTACTCGCTCTAACAGGAATGAAGTGGCTTGGGCCTATAACACCGCTTGGTGGGTTGTGCTTTATTATTGGTTGGATTGTTATTTTAGTGCAAGTTGCACGATTTAAGTTTTAAAGAGTTTAAGGGTTAATATGTCTAGTGTTGTGATTTTTTGTCGTAGTGGTTTTGAAAACGATGCCGCTGCTGAAATAACGTTTCATGCTGCAGAGCAAGGTTTTGCTGGGTATGTAAAAGCAAAACCAAATACAGGTTATGTTGTTTACGAATGTTTTGAAGCGCATCACAGCGACGAAATAATCAAAAAAGTTGATTTTAAAAACATGGTGTTTGCACGTCAATGGTTTGCCGGCACATTACTTGAAAACATGCCAGTAGAGGACCGTGTAAGCGCAGTAGTTGAAGCTGCTAAAGATTTTACATTGTGCTCAGAACTGCGCGTTGAAACGCCAGACACAAACGAAGGCAAAGAGCTTTTAACGTTCTGTAAAAAAATCTCAACACCGCTTAAAAAAGCCCTCGAAAAACAAAATACTGTACTACGTGAGCTAAAAGCAAATCGCCCAGTAATGCATGTCATGTTTTTAACAAACAATACGGCTTATGTTGGTTACTCGTATAGCTTTAATAATTCTCCATTTTTCATGGGTATTTTGCGTCTTCGTATGCCAAGCGATGCACCGAGTCGTTCAACGTTAAAACTCGATGAAGCATTTAACGTATTTATACCTGAGCAACAACGCGAGTCACGCGTAGCTGCTGGTATGCGCAGTGTTGATTTAGGTGCATGCCCTGGTGGTTGGACTTATCAGCTTGTACGCCGTGGTATGTTTGTAAGTGCGATTGATAACGGCCCAATGAATGACGATTTAATGCAAACTGGGCAAGTTAAACATTTTAGAGCCGACGGTTTTAAATATCGCCCAGAAAAAAGAAATATTACTTGGTTAGTGTGCGATATGGTGGAAAAACCGACCAAAGTGACTACGCTAATGATTGATTGGGCGGTAAACGCATACGCAAAAGAGTTTATATTTAACTTAAAGCTGCCTATGAAAAAACGCTTTGATAGTGTTTATGAATGTCTTTCGATGATAAGAAAAGAGCTTGAGAAACAAGGTATCAATTACGAGTTGCAAGCTAAACATCTATATCATGATCGTGAGGAAATAACCGTTCATTTAAACGTTACTAAGGTGCCACAAAATTTGTATAGTTAATATGTAGAGGCTAAAAGTGGTAAAAAACAATATTAATAAATGGCTAAGTTTACTTTTTTTATCACTTTTAATCACGGGCTGTGGCGGGGGAGGCGAAGGTAGTGATTCAACTACGGCCCCTGGTAACGCTGCGCCCAGTGTTACGCTTTCGGTTAGCAGTAACGTTATTACTTCTAATCAATCGTTTACTATTACAGCGCTTGCAAGTGATAGTGACGGACAAATTGCCAGCTATCAATGGCTACAACTTAGCGGGCCTGAGTTTACGTTTACCCCTAACGGTAACACGCTTACAGCCACTGCACCTAGTGTAACAACCGATACGACCTTTAGCTTTTCGGTTACAGTTACTGACAATTCAGGTGCTACTGCACAACAAGTTTTTTCAGGCACTATCACCTCTCAAAATAATGCTCCTACAGTTAATATAACGGGCCCAAGTAGTGCACTTGCCAGCACACAAGTTACTTTAGTTGCTAATGCTCAAGATACAGATGGCACTATAAGTAATATTAATTGGATTCAGTCTGCTGGGGATAATGTTGAGTTTTCACAAACTGATGGAGTCCTTAGTTTTACCGCCCCTAACGTATCTGAAAATACAACACTAGGTTTTAGCGTAACCGTAACTGACAATGCAGGTAAAAGCGCTCAAGCGAGTAAAACGGTTTTAATTAATCAAGTAAATAGCGCGCCAACAGTCATTGTTACAGGCCCTGAAGAAGCTGAAAAAGATGACAGAGTAACCCTAGCTGCAGATGCACAAGACAGCGATGGTAGTATTAATAGCATAACTTGGCAGCAAATAAGTGGTCCTGTAGTTGAACTTACTCAAACACAAACAAGCATTAGCTTTAATGCGCCTACTGTTGCAAAAAATACCAATGTTACATTTGTGGTTACTGTAACCGATGACGATAACGCTACAAATAGCGCTCAAAAAACAGTTGTAGTATTAGCACCAAACAATCCACCAACTGCAGATGATGTAAGTATTAGCGTGCAATATAATCAAGCCACAGAATTTAGTTTAATAGTTAGCGATGCTGATAACGATACCGTTCAGATTGATTTTGGTGATGATTTAAATGGTGCACAAATTAGTGTTATTGATGCACAAGCCTTACTTTTTAGCTATACGCATCCTGCAAACAGTATCACTTCACAAAGCTATACGTTAACAGCGTCTGATTCAAAAGACACAACCGAATTTACACTGAATATTACTGTGGTTGATTCAACGCCCGCTACAATTAGTAATGTAACACCCCAAAATAATAATGACCCAGTTCTTGTAGATAGCCCTGTTAGTATTACATTTTCAGATATTATGCTAACGAGCACTTTAGCAGTTAATTCTAGTAGTGGTGCTTGTACAGGAAGTGTACAAGTGTCAGCAGATGATTTTACTACTTGCCTGGCCTTAAATATTGAAAGTTTGTCGGGTACTACTAGTGACACAAGTACTTATTTTCATACTGTAAATGTAAGCGCAAGCTTTAATGAAGATAGCCAATATATTGTTCGTGTTACAGCTGATTTAACTAATTTTGATGATACGGCCATTGAAACGCAAACAGCTACTTCTTTTACTACCTCTAGCCAAGATATAAAAATAACTGAAGTTTCTTCTGTGCAATTTAGTAACGACTTACCTTGGATTGAAATTTATAACGGCACAGGAGCTGCTGTAAACTTACAGAGTTATTCGCTTAAAACCCGCAGTATTAATATGTTCAATAGCTCGACCAGTGCGGAGACAACTTTTTCACTGCCCAGTAAAGAGCTTGAAAATGGTGAGTACCTTATTTTACAAAGTAAGTTTGGAGATGATTTTTTAGTCAATGCGTCAGTTAACAACCCTAAAATAGCGCTTGTGGGTAATACTAATGATGAAATAAGACCTTATTGGTACATAAACGGTTTTGTAGAATTACTTAATAGTGCAGGTACACAAACAATCGACTTTGTAAAATTTGGCAACTCAGTACAAGAGCCAGTAACGCCATCACAATGGCAAGGTGGTAACGCAGAGCAAATCATCTCCGAGCAAGGAGGCAGCTTAAAGCGCGAGCTTAATGCGACAGACACTAATCAAAGTACTGATTGGAGTTATTCTGTGTTTAACACACCCGCTGGGCCAAACAATATAAATTGCACAATAGATGATGATGAGGATGGTATTCCTGATTGCGCTGAGCAACAGGGTACAACATTCGCGGGTTTACCACTTTATGAGTGGGGGGCGCGTACTTCACAAAAAGATATATTTATTGAACTTGATTATATGGATAGCAGTGATGTAGGTATTACCCCACATCGCACTGCACTTGAAAAAGTAGCCTCTGTTTTTGCAGGAAAAGGCTATACAGTCCACTTTGACGTAGGTGATTTGTTTGATCAAAATACAAATACAGCACCGCAAAACTTTGATTTAGGTGGCGGAAATGTTGTCCCTTTTAATAGCTATACCCCGTTTGAATACGATTTAAGTAGCCCTAATTTATTTGCTTATAAAATGGAATATAGCGATATAACTCGCAGGCCCATTTTTCATTATTTATTAATGGCAAGTAGTGGTAACGAAGACGGTAGTATTAGTGGGTCGGGTATTGCTGAGATAAGCGGTAATGATTTAATGGTAACTATGGGAGGCTGGGGTTTAACGCTTGATACACAAGTAGCAACCAATGTAACTTATAATTATCAAGCATCAACAATATTTCATGAGTTAGGTCATAACTTAGGTTTATACCATGGCGGTGACGAAGAAGTTAATTTTAAGCCTAATCATTTAAGCTCTATGAATTATTTATATCAATTAGCAGGTTTATCAACAATAGGTAATAACGAAGGCGATCGTTACTATGAGCGTTTTTATCCAGGCAATGCTAGTTGCAATATTGCACCAAATACTAATAGTCATTTAGGCTCTACAGATGATTTTATTATTGATTATTCAAGTGGTAGTTCAGCAGATTTAAATGAAAGCACCATACTTGAAGTACAGGGGTTAAATAGAAATAGCTCACTACCTGTTGATTTTAATTGTAATGCAATTAACACCGAAAGCTTAACTAGCTTTGACACTAACCAAGATAATACAATATCAATACTGAGTGATGTAGATGAGTGGAGTGTGCTTAATTTACAGTTTTATATGCAAAGTGCAGGTAATCGATTTGGCGTGCCAAATACAAATAACAGCAAGGTGCATAATTTACAAAGCTCGCCTGCTAATATTGAAACGCTGCCCAGTTATATAAAAGAAGCGCAGCCAAGTAGTGCAATTATTGCTGAGTTAAAAGCAATTAAAGAGCAATAGTATGAAGCCAATGCTAAGCACTAAGTTTATTATCTTGAGTAGTTTTTTTAGCTTACTAATAGCGTGTAGCGATACTAACAATGCACGTGAGTGGTTACTAAAAAATGATAATTTGTATTATAAAAATACAGCTATTGACTGGCGAATTGAATCAGTAAAGGACTGTAAGACATGCGTTATAAGCCAAGATGTTGTTTATCAGCCTGAAGGTATTAGTCGTTATAATACGTTAATGCAGAGTCAGAATTGGGTCGCGGTACATGAGCTAAGTAAAATCAATGTCATTCGTTTAAAAATGCCAGACCAAACACCTTATTTATACGTAGAGCGTGAAAAAGGTCAGATACTAACGCTGTTTGATCAGCAGCAAAACTACAGTATAAAAATTGGTGAAGTTACAACCGTTAATATTAATAATCAGCGCTTTAGTATTTTGATTAAAAGCTTTGAAGAAGTAGATAAACAAAGCGATGCATTACCAAGGCGGGCATCGCTTGAGTTTATTGCTTTAAAAATAGATTAAAAAGCATCTTAGGTGCTTTTTTAATCTAGAATGTGGTGTACTTCGGATATTGAAAAGTTAGCAACCTTTTAATTAACTGCGATATTTTGGACGATAATTATCAACCCATAAGCGTGTTGCACCGCACACTGCGACTGGCATAACTATTAAGTTTATAAAAGGGATAGCAGTTAACAACATAACAGCAAAACCAAATCCGTATGACAAACCTTGCTTAGATTTTAAATCGTCTTTCATTTGCTTAAAGTCAATTTTATGGTTATCAAACGCATAGTCTTCGTATTGAACTGCGTACATCCAACAAGTAAACAATACCCATAGTATTTGACCAATAACCGGTAAAACCCACAACAATATAAAAAAACCAATTGCGCGAGGAAGGTAGTAGCATAGTTTTGTCCACTCACGGGCAAGCATGCGAGGTATATCTTTAACTAGTTCGGCAAAGCCGTCATCGTTAATTTTTTGACCTGTTAGGTAAAGCTCAACTTTTTCACTCAAGAGCGCATTGAAAGGGGCAGCAATAAAATTAGTGATAACTGTAAAGAGCATACTATAGCTAAACAAAACAACTAATACAGCAATAGGCCACATTAGCCACTCTAACCAGCTTAACCACTCGGGGAGCATGTTGTTAATGTAGCTAAAGCTATCACTTAGCCAGCCGAATAAAAAAAACAGCGAGCTACCAAATAGCAAAATATTAATTAATAGCGGAATAAGGACAAAACGCTTTAACCCTTTTTGGCTAATTAATTTAAACCCCGAAAAAAAGTATTCCATACCTTGTGTGATCTGCACTGTAACCTCAAAAAATATTTACCATTACTTATAGTATAAATAGCTTAATAATTTTGAACAGTACTTTTAAGTAACAAAGTGTTAGCTTTAATATTGTAGTTTTGTTTATATAGTAACAATAGGTGTTCAGTAATACGCAATTATGGATATTTAAGACAAGCCCTATTATTTTTACCAATAAAATAAAAAACTTACTAATCATGACTATAATGAACTTTACTGCGTAAGAAAAAAGCGCTTACTTAAAGCTTTTGTTGTTTCAATGTGTATAAATAATACGGGTAAAGGAAAATGGGTACGGATAGGTTAAAAAAGTTATTATCTCACCAGCAAGGCATTTTATCCAAAATTGCATTAGGGGTACCTTTAAGTGAGGTGCTTACTGAAATTTGTTTATCAATCGAGCAAATTATTGATGATGAATCTGCTAGGTGTTCCATCTTAACAGCTAAAGGCCAGCAGCTTTTTCATTGCGCAGCCCCCAATATTCACCCAGAGTACTGTAGTTTACTGAATGGAGTCTTTATAGGCCCAAAAGTGGGCTCATGTGGTACTGCAGCATTTTCGAAATCGCGCACAATTGTAGAAAATATCGAAACTTCACCGCTGTGGGAGGACTTTAAAGATTTAGCGCTAAAGTTTGATCTTAAGTCATGTTGGTCAACGCCTATTTTTTCAACTCAAGCCGATTTATTAGGTACCTTTGCTATCTATCATGGCACTCCTAAATCACCATCAAAGCAAGATTTAGAGTTAATTGATTTTTTTGTACACTTTTCTAGTATCGCTCTTGAAAAAAGTAACGGGTTTGATAAAGCAAAACAGCTTGTAGTGAATTTACAGCAAAGTAACGAAAAGTTTAAAGCCTTCACTAAGGTGATGCCCGATCTGATCCTTATTTTAAGTGAAGAAGGAATTTATACTGATGTGTATGGTACCTCTAATGAGTTACTGCTTGATTCAAGCAAGGACCTTATTGGTGAAAATGTTAAAGACCTACTTCCTCCAAAAGATGCACAAATGATAATGGACGTCATTAAAAAAACACTCACGACCAACGAGACGCAAATTTTTGAATATGAATTAGATGTACCTAAAGGGAGTATAGTTTTTGAAGGCCGGGCAGCAGCATTAGATCATTATCATCCCAATAGTCCTACAAAAAGGCACGTAGTATGGATGGCCAGAGATATTTCAATAAAGAAAAAGGCCGAACAAGAAGTACATAAGCTCGCCTTTTACGACCCATTAACTAATCTTCCAAATAGAAGAATGCTTAGCGACAAATTAAGCACGTGTGTAGAGAGTATTAAACGTAATAAAAATATAGGGGCGTTATTATTTTTAGACCTAGATAATTTTAAGCGTATTAATGACTCACTTGGGCACAGTGCGGGTGATGAAGTACTTGTGGAATTATCAAAAAGGTTAAGCGCAATAATAAAAAGCTCAGATACATTGGCTAGAGCGGGTGGTGATGAATTTATTATTTTACTTAAACACATAGGGCAAGATACAAAGCAAGCAACCAGAGAGTGCAAAGCCCTTGCCAAAGAGATTCAAAGAGCTTTTCATGATAAATTTGAAGTCGGCAACCTTGCATTTCAAGTAAGTTGTAGCATAGGTATCTGCCTAATTGATAGCATAAACGCACAGGCAGGCAATATATTAAAATTTGCAGACACGGCTATGTATCGTTCTAAAAATAAAGGGGGTAATAGCAGTAGTTTTTACGATCCGGCCTTGCAAACACTACTTGAAAAGCAAGCCGAGCTAGAAACCGATATAGTCAGGGCGATTGCATCTGATGAATTTTGTGCTTACTTTCAGCCACAGGTAAATATGCATGGTGATGTTATTGGTGCTGAAGCACTCATTAGATGGAACCATCCTCAAAAGGGCTTAATAGCAGCAAACGAATTTATACCTATTGCAGAGCAATATGGGCTTATACAAAAGCTACAAAATATTGTTTTACATGATATATGTATTTTAATTAACGAACTTAAAGCAGATAACATAATTGACGACTCGTTTAGTGTTTCAATTAATATTAGTCAAAGCCAATTTAACTCATCAAATTTAAAAGGCGAGCTGTTTAGCACTATCAATAAATTTGATATTAGAGCACAGCAAATTAAGTTAGAAATAACCGAGTCAATGCTCTCAAGCGATGTAGATTATACAATTATGCAAATGAAAGAACTCATTGCTGCTGGCTTTATATTTTCGATTGATGATTTTGGAACCGGGTACTCCTGCTTAGCTTACTTAAGTACGTTTCCTGTTAAAGAATTAAAAATAGATAAAAGCTTTATTGATAAAATTTTAGATAACACAGTTGGCTTTAATATTGCGCAAACAATTATCAGCTTAGGAAAAAGCCTAAACTTAGAGGTAGTTGCAGAGGGCGTAGAAACAATAGAACAATATGACTTACTTAAAAAAATGAATATTGACACCATGCAAGGATACTTAATTGCAAAGCCGATGGATAAAGAATGCTATTCAAAATGGCATAGCGCTAATACCAATGTGCGATAATACTTGAAGTTTACTATCTATTAGTTAGTGATAATCTAGCAAAATTTACGCATGTGCTAAGCCATTTTTGCTCTTTTAGCTGGTGAAATGTCATGGCCTATATGCTAAATAAGGAGTAAAGATTTTTTAGTTAAACAGTGCTAAGCTATGTCCGCTTAAATATATTATTTAAAGCTTAATAAACTTATAACAATGAATGGAAGCTTTATGCAGTTAGTCGATTTGAAACCGAATGATCCCGACGTGGTAAATGTATTTGATGATATAGACCGACTTATAAACTCTTTATACCCTGTGGCTACCGCACAGTCTCTGGAGTTAAACGAATTAACCTTACCTAATGTGTACGCTATTGGTTTAAAAACTGAAGAAGGTATTATTGCCTGCGGTGCGATAGTAGAGAAATTTGATACTCAGCCTTATGGCGAAATAAGACGTTTATATGTAAAACCAAGTCATCGTGGTAAAGGGCTATCAAGACGTATTATGCAGATTTTATTGCATCAAGCTGGCGAAAAACAAATTCCGTTAATACGCTTAGAAACAGGCCCAAAACAAATACAATCAATCAATTTATATGAAAATTTAGGCTTTAAACGCTGTAGCAGTTTTGGATCATATGTAGATAATCCACAAAGTGTTTTTATGGAATTAGGGCTTAGTAAATAAGTTCATTAACGCTGCGACATGTTAAAGCTTAATATGTCGTAAATACCTGCCTTCATTATTATCTTGTAATAAAAGTCATACTCAAACTAGTAACTATAAAAGCAGCTTTTATAGTGATGCAAAAATACTTCACTGTTTTTAACACCTGTCTTCGTATAAAATCTGCCTCGATAATTAGTGACTAACTTACAAAGCGAGAATTTTTATCTTTTCTAAAAGTAGCAATAAACAAATGAGCGAAATAACAGTAGTAACCCACAATGGTAATTTTCATGCAGATGACGTTTTTAGTATTGCGGTACTTAAACATGTTTTGCCAACGTTTAAATTGGTACGCACACGCGATAAAGCGCTTATAGAAAGTGCCGACTACGTAATAGATGTAGGTGGGGAATACGACCCAGAAACGAATCGCTTTGATCATCATCAACGTGGTGGTGCAGGCGAGCGAGAAAATGGCATTCCTTTTTCATCATTTGGATTAGTGTGGAAGAAATACGGCTTAGCGCTGTGTGATGATAACCAAGCCGTTGCTGATAGAGTGGATTCAGGCTTAGTCTCAACTATTGACGCCATTGATTGTGGTCATGTTGAGGGTGTATCAAAAGGGATAAGCTTGAGCCAAACAATTTCAATGTTTAACCCTACATGGGAAGAAGAAAGTAACTTTGATACCTGCTTTGATGAAGCTGTTGAATTTGCAGCGCGTATGCTAACGCGTTTTATCGCTTCAGCTCACGGTAGTGTTAATGCAAAAGAGATTGTTGCTAAAGCAATTGAAAATGCAGAAGATGCCCGAGTAATTGTGCTTGAAAAATACACACCGTGGAAAAAAACAGTGCATATTTTATCAAGTGAGGCGCTATACATGGTTTACCCATCGCATTCTGGGCAATGGATATTACAAACAGTACCCGTTGAGCCTGGCTCGTTTGAAGATAGAAAATCGCTGCCTAAAGCGTGGTCTGGTTTATCTGATCAAGCATTTGTAGATGAAACCGGTATTGATGACGCAGTGTTTTGCCATAATGGGTTATTTATAGCGGGCACTAAGTCGTTTGAAAGCACAATGAAACTTGCCACAATGGCGCTTAGCGAATAACAACGCACTAAG
The DNA here is from genome assembly GCF_008370255.1 of Pseudoalteromonas sp. FUC4. Lineage (GTDB taxonomy): Bacteria > Pseudomonadota > Gammaproteobacteria > Enterobacterales > Alteromonadaceae > Pseudoalteromonas. Next base: position 98,203 of record NZ_SEUI01000007.1, read on the forward strand.
CATAACAATTTATATAGATTGTTATGCTTGTTATTTTAGCGCGGAGCATTATGTTTGAATTAAAAACAATCGCACTTTTTACTATTACAGCCTTAGCAGAAATAGTGGGTTGCTATTTGCCCTACCTTTGGCTTGAGCAAGATAAGAGCATTTTACTTTTAATTCCTGCGGCTTTAAGTTTGGCACTATTTGCATGGTTGCTCTCTTTACATCCTACTGCAGCCGGGCGGGTAAATGCAGCTTATGGCGGCGTATATATTTGCGTTGCGCTATTATGGTTATGGGTTGTTGATGGCGTAAAGCTTACTATGTGGGATATTATTGGTGGTTTAGTTGCACTGCTAGGTATGGCTATAATTATGTTCGCACCAAAAAGTGCATAGCTGGCTTATACTCAATTAATCGAATTCGCCTATCACTACTGCAATTTTCCACTTCCAATACCACAGGCAATACTTAACTACATATGCGCCAAGTAATAATTCAAGCTGGTGGATGTTATCCATCGCGTTTTTGACGTGCAGTTTTTATTCATGTTGCAGAATATATTGGTATTACTTGGTCACAACACGTTGGCTAGATAGCAGTAATTTGAGGCGTTGAGAATGCCTTACTCTAATCCATCAAAAGTAAATTCTATAAGCAAAGTAACTCAAGATGAATTTTATTGAATGAGGTAACTCATTTTTACTAATAAAATTTATAATGAGTCATTTAAAAACAGCCATTTTTATAACTTTTCTTATTTTTAATAATCATCAAAGTCCTATTCTATATGCGCTAGCGAGCAATACGTGATTGGTCGTTTTATCAACATTAAAAATCACTCGTTACGAGTAAAAATACTTGTTGGACTTGAATCTCTATTTTTCTTTTAATGCGCGGCACTAGCCGAGTCGGCATTAATTAAATAAAAGAGAAAGATAAATGAAAGAAACAACATCACTAGAACAAGCTCGTACGAGCTACAATGTTCGTCATTGGAGCCAAGGTTTTTTTGGTATTAATGATCAAGGTGATGTGTATGTTGCGCCCAAGGCTCATGCCCCAGAGCAAACCATTGCACTAACAGATATCGCAAAGCAACTACAAGATAAAGGTTTAAGCTTACCTGCTTTAGTTCGTTTCCCGCAAATCTTACACCATCGTGTACACAGCTTATGCGGCGCATTTAATACTGCGATTGAAAACTATGGTTACCCTAAAGACTACCTATTAGTTTACCCGATAAAAGTAAACCAACAACGTGAAGTGGTTGAAGAAATAGTAGCAAGCCAAGCACAAGTAGAAAAAAAGCAACTTGGTTTAGAAGCCGGCAGCAAGCCTGAATTACTAACGGTACTAGCACTGGCTGAAAAAACCAGCGCCGTTATTGTATGTAACGGCTACAAAGATAAAGAGTACGTACGTTTAGCACTTATTGGTGAAAAGCTAGGTCATAAAGTGTATATCGTACTTGAAAAGCTTTCTGAGCTAGACATGGTCCTTAGCCAAGCAAAAGAGCTTAACGTAAAACCACGCATTGGTATTCGTGTGCGTTTAGCGTCGCAAGGTAAAGGTAAGTGGCAAGCGAGTGGCGGCGAAAAATCAAAATTTGGTTTATCTGCATCGCAAGTTTTACATGTAGTTAATCGTTTAAAAGGCGCAAACCAGCTTGATTTATTGCAGCTAGTACATTTTCACTTAGGGTCACAAATGGCGAACATTCGTGACGTACGTTTAGGTGTAAGCGAAGCTGCGCGTTTTTATTGTGAGCTACGTAAACTAGGCGCAGAAATTGATTGCCTTGATGTAGGTGGCGGTTTGGCTGTTGATTACGACGGCACACGTAGCCAATCGCATAACTCTATGAATTACAGCTTAGCTGAATATGCAAATAACATTGTGTACACCATTGGTGATACATGTAAGCAATATGAGCAACCAATGCCGACTATTATTTCTGAGTCGGGTCGTGCGCTTACGGCGCATCATGCAGTGCTTATTTCTAATGTTATTGGTACTGAAAGTTACACGCCAGAAGAATTAGTAGCGCCAGCGGCAGATGCACCTCTGTTATTAAAAAACATGTGGGCATCGTTTGTACAGTTAACTGATTTAACGGATGACCGTGCTTTAATTGAGATTTATCACGACAGCCAAGGTGACTTAGCTGAAGCGCATAACCAATTTGCACTCGGGTTACTTGATTTATCACAACGTGCATGGGCTGAACAAATTAATATCCGTATTTGTTACGAACTTAACAAACACATGGATAATAAAAACCGTTTTCATCGTCCTATTATTGACGAGTTAAACGTTCGTTTAGCCGATAAGTTTTTTGTAAATTTCTCTTTATTTCAATCGCTTCCAGATGCATGGGGCATTGATCAAGTGTTTCCGGTATTGCCATTAAGTGGCTTGACTGAAGCGCCAAAAAAACGTGCCGTATTACTTGATATAACCTGTGATTCAGATGGCGCACTTGAGCATTATGTAGATGGACAAGGTATTGAAAGCACATTACCTGTACCAGAATTTAGTGCCGATAAACCTTATTTAATGGGCTTTTTCTTGGTGGGTGCTTATCAAGAAATTTTAGGTGATATGCATAACTTGTTTGGCGATACGCACAGCGCAATTGTTAATATGGATGAGCAAGGCGTTGCAAGTATTACCGAGATAAACCAAGGTGACACTGTGGCCGATATGATGCGCTACGTACATTTAGATGTTGAAAGTTTTCAGCAATCATACGAGCAGTTAGTAAGCACTAAAATTGAAAAACACGAACAGCAAAGCGTTTTAGACGAGTTGCAAAGCGGTCTTGATGGCTACACTTATTTAGAAGAGTTATAAGCAATGTCGACTTTGTTTGGTCACGCAGATCACTCATTGTACTCAAATGGGATGACGTTTTTACGTCGTCCTATGGTGCAAAACATTAATGCAATTGATGCAGACGTAGTGGTTTTAGGCTTACCGTTTGATTTAGCGACATCGGGCCGCCCTGGTGCGCGCTTAGGCCCTGATGCGATTCGTCGTGCGTCGGTTCATTTAGCATGGGAAGACACTAAGTACCCGTGGACGTTCCCGTTGTTTGAGCGCTTAAAAGTGGCAGACGCAGGGGACTTTACTTACCCTGTTGGCGATCCTGAGTATTTTACTGCGCAACTAGAAATGGCTGCTGAGCAAATACTTCGCCAAGGTAAAACGCTATTAGGCTTAGGAGGCGATCACTTTGTGACGCTTCCGCTATTACGCGCTCATGCAAAAACACATGGCAAAATGGCGTTAGTGCACTTTGATGCGCACACCGATACCTATAGCAATGGCTCGCGTTTTGATCACGGCACTATGTTTTATCATGCACCAATGGAAGGGTTAATTGATGTTGAGCACAGTATACAAATAGGTATTCGTACCGACTTTGATCAAAGCAAACATGAGTTTGCTGTGATTGATGCAATGCAAGCCAACGATTTACATGCAAATGATATTGCAGCGCAAATACTTGAACGAGTAGGTGACCTACCTGTTTACTTAACGTTTGATATAGATTGTTTAGACCCTGCGTTTGCGCCTGGTACAGGCACTCCTGTGTGCGGTGGTTTAACGTCAGATAAAGTACTTAAAGTACTGCGTGCGCTAAAAGGTATAAACATGGTAGGTATGGATGTGGTAGAAGTATCACCTTCGTATGACCAAAGCGAGCTTACCGCAATTGCCGCAGCAACCATTGCGAGCGAATTATTGCATTTGTGGACGCATAAAAATAAGTACTAACTTTACAAATTAAATACTACAAAAAGGGTATGCGCTTGCATACCCTTTTTTAGTTAGAGGTATCGATTATTCAACTGCTTAATTTCTTTTAACCATATAGCGCTCAGCCCAATAAGAGGCAGGTTAGTAGTTACAGGGTTAAATGCTTCAATAAGTAATTGTGGCTGCATTACAACTACAGCGAGTAGAAGGCCAATTAACGCTAAAATATTTAAAATTACTAAGTATTTATTTTTATAAAATACAAATAAACACAATCCAAATATAATTTCGCCAACACCCGCTGAACGTGTAATTAAATCAGACACTTCTGCTGAAAAACCAGCACTGCCAGTCATTAATTTTTCAAGCGGTGCAATATGATAAAGCTTTGGAAAAAAGCCATGATATATCCAACTTAAACTTACTATGTAGCGAGCAAGTTGAATATAACCGCGATTATTTCCTAGCATTGTCAATACGCTCTTGTGCACTTGGGTGGCTAGATAAGTACTCTAAAAAGTCATTTACTTTTTCGAGGTGCTCGTTTTCGCTGGTATGGCTTTCTTGTAGGGCTTCTATTGCATCAGCAAAGTCATTACTCGAATACCCAAGCGACTCTAATTGAGTGAGTGCAAAGGTATCTGCCTCGCGTTCCATATCTCGTGAAAACCCTTGCTGAGCAAACGATGCACCTGTACCTAACGCAACCTCTGCAACCCCTTCTAAATCACCAAATACAACCGCTAAAACAATCGTACTTGCGGCTGATTGTGCTGTAATACGTACGCTATGCTGGTGGACTACATGGCCCATTTCGTGTAGCAATACCGCTTTTAGTGCATTGGGTTTATCGGCAAGTAAATTTGCTAAATCATCTGTGACCACAATACGACCATGAGGTAGTGCAAACGCATTAGCACCAAAGCTGTCTGATTTATAAAACGATAATCTATAAACCGATTGATCAAGCGATAACGCATTAAGCATACTTGTAAAATGTGCTTGTACTTTAGTTTGCTGCTCTGCGGGCAGCTCAGTTGGGTCAAGCGCAATCTTTTTAATTAGTGTAAAACTTTGCTCACCCATTTGTTCTACAACATTACGTGGCAGGGTATCAACACTGTAAACAGCAATGGTGGGTACGGCTTTATAAAGTACTAACCACATAAAAAGTGGTGTAAATATGACTGCGGCTAAAATTGCCCATTTACTTTTTTCAAGGCGTTCCATTACGTGATGGTTATTTGCTTTAAATGGCCATCTGTAATTTACATCAAGAGGGATAAAACGACTGCCATCTTCAAAGTTTAGTTCGTCGGCAAGTCCTGCCATCCCCGAACTTAAATTAAGACTTGAGATTGCGTGGCGAGCTATAACGTGTTCATCGTTAATAACGTCAATGTGTGTGTCGCTAATAGTTGCAACACACACTTGATAGTTACTCGATGCGATGGGAAAAAAATGTCCCTTTACATGCATGGTGAGCTCTTAAGTTAAAGAAAGGTCAATATCAAATACGTTTGCAGCTTCTTCAGCAAATGATGATTGCTGTTCTTGCGCGGTATCGATTAGGTTTAATGCGCCAGGGTAAATAGTAACGTTAGTTACATCAGCGAGCATTTTTGATGTACGTACTTTTGTCCATGGGTATGCAAGGCCTAAAGAAAATACAATAGCTAACATATTAGTTAATAGTAAAACAGCGAAAGGAACTGGTTTTAGCTCAGATTTAAATGTAGCAACGCCTTCAAAATGGCTGTTATCAAAAATATGATTTCTAATAGCGGCGTGCCATACAGCAGAAACAATGGCAATCATCAGCACATAGGCAATCATCATAAGTATAGGTAGCATAACCATTGCAGGGGAGCTTTCTAAATTTTGTTGATTTTCAACATCTAATAAATTGAGACCAAATAACCCTAAAATCCCCATAAATACCACCATGGTGATAGAGCTCACTACAAAGCAAATAAGCGCTGTTAAGTAATAGGTTTCGCCTTTTAGATTTACAGTAAGCTGTTTGTCACCGTAACTAATATTGCTATGTATATAGCTATCAATACGCTTTATAACGTAAGGCATTAATAAATAAAGTGTAAATATGCTTGCAATAGGCAAAAGTATAAAGTTAATAAAGGCTTCGCCGTAATTGCCTTTAAAAGCAAAACGAACATTACGATGGCGCGTCATACGCAGATTAAAACGTAAACCTTGATTAATAATCCATGGCATTAAAAAGATAAAACCAAGAGCAATAAACAGGCCTAAAATAGGCATAAAGCTAATAGAGAATGTGTAAATAAAAAATACAACAACCGCTAAAATCCGACCTTTTAAAATTTGTATTGGTGTTGCTAGGTAGTCAAAGCTATGACCATCTATACGGGTGTGGCCGTAAAAATAGCGATGCGTACGTACTTTAGCCCACGCTGAATATATGCCAAGTGTAATAACGCTAAGTAATATATTTACAATCCAAATTCCAAAAAACTCACCGCCTTTACCACTAAATTGCATTTTTCCGCTAAAAATTGGTTCAGCAGGTTCATTTATTGGTGGGGTTGTTTCAGAGGGGGGAGGGTGTATTGATTCCATTAAAATTATATCCATGTTGTTTTTTTGTTAATTTACCCATTTTTAGTGCAAAATTCAATGTTTATAATTATCTCACTCTTCTGTAAACAGCTATAAATAGGCGTTTTAAGTACTGAGTTAAATACTCCAATACTTTTTTATAAATAAACCTCGCTGGTTTTATTTATTTGGCTGGTAACTGGGATCTTTAGCTTTTTAATATGCGATTTAGCTACTATACATAGTTAGTGCTGCTTAAATGTAATGGCATTAATTATGTATTAAGCACACCTACGTACAATTAAGCTAATTGATTTATATGCCAAAAAGATAGATTGTAAGAGTAGTGCGGATGTAAATTTATTTAGGTTTTACAGCTTTTATCACCGCTTTAAATAACATTAGGATATTTATTATGTTCCAAGCAGTCGTGTTAGGGGGATTAGAGTTTAGCCCGCTGATTGTTTACTTTCCAATTGCATTTATTTTAACGGCGTTGACTCGTTTTGCTTTGCATCGACTAGATTGGCATGACCGTATTTGGAAAGTGGCTTGGTTTGAGGTGTCACTATTTGTTTGTTACTTGGCACTCGCCGTCTATTTATACCAATCTGTTTAATTAATTGAGCTATTTTGAGGTAAGAAAACTGTGTCAATAACAAGGCAAAAATTTCGTTATTTAGTTGTTCTATATCAGAAATTTTTAACACAGTTAGCGTCAGGTTTAAGCCCTCAAATTACTCAAGTATTATTGCGGGTTGGTACTACTAAGTGGAAGATGAATTGAATGATTAAATATCTGCGTATTACTTTTACTATCTTGGTTGTTATAGCCGCGGTTTTTGCTGGGCGTTGGGTATGGACTGACTACATGCATACACCTTGGACGCGTGATGGGCGTATTCGAGCCGATATTGTCACGGTTGCTCCAGACGTGTCGGGTTGGGTAACTGCTTTAAATATTAAAGATGGTCAAAACGTACAAAAAGGCGAAGTACTTTTTAATGTTGATAAAAAGCGTTATCAAGCAGCGCTTGATAAAAGTAAAGCAAACACAGAAAACGCATTGTATACATGGGAACTTGCCAAGCACAAATACGAAAGACGTGTTGAGCTAAACACTCAACAGGCAATTAGTAAAGAAACCCTAGAATCAACTCGCATTAATACTAAAATTGCTGAAGCAAATTATAACTTAGCTAAGACAGAGCAAACAATTGCGCAGTTAAATGTTGATAGAACTAAAATTGTTGCGCCTGCATCAGGGCAAATAATTAATCTGAATCTACGCCAAGGTAACTATGTAGCTCAAGGCACACCTGTGTTTGCTATTGTGCAGTCAGATTCATTTTACGTAACAGGTTACTTTGAAGAGAGTAAAATACCGCTTATTTATCCTGAGCAAAAAGCTAAAATAGCCCTTTTAAGTGGTGGTAAGCAATTAACAGGGCATGTAGTAAGTGTAGGCAAAGCCATTGCAAATACGAATACACAAAGTAACGGGCAGCTTTTACCACAAGTACAACAAACATTTAATTGGGTGCGTTTATCACAGCGTATACCTGTTGATATTAAGTTAGATTCATTGCCCGAAAATACACAGCTTAGCGCAGGAATGACCGCCACAATACATCTCGCTACACGTTAAGGGGAATAGAGTGGGCGTTGTATTACAAAATTTGTTTTTTCCAAAAAAACAGGCAATTATTTTTGCGACTAAGGGCGTTATAGCTATGGTAATGGCACTTACTATAGCTATGTGGCTAAATCTTGAAAGACCTTATTGGGCGTTAGTCTCGGCTATATTTTTGCAATTACGCCCGCAAAGCGGATTAGTTATTGAAAAAGCAATTTGCCAAATAATAGGCACCATAGTGGGTGGTTTATTTGGCATATTGCTTTTAACTCAGTTAATTCTCTATCCTTATTTAGCGCTCGGTGCACTTGCATTATGGTTGGGAGTAAACTCTGCGTTATCGGCAATGGTACGCCAAGCAAACTTTGTTTATGCGTTTGCTATGGCCGGTGTAACAGCCGCTATTATTGTACTTTTAGTCATGGTTACTCCGGCAATGGTGAGCAGCCAAAGTATATTTGATATTGCACAAGCGCGAGTAAGCGAAATAATAATAGGCTCTGTATGTGCTGGGCTTGTGAGCCATCTATTTTGGCCTGTAAAGGTCAAACATTTACTGCAAACACAAGCGCGGTCGGTTATAAACCAAACGTTGCATTATTTAGTAACTGAGCTTGATTCTAAAGGCTCTCACGAAAACCGTCATCAGCAAATAGATGGCATTATGGCAACATTGGGATCAATAAACGAAGATTCCAGCGCAGTAAGGTACGAAGGACCAAAAGGTCCAGGGCGCTCGCGTGCTGCAAATCAGTTGTCGCAAAAAGTACTTTCTTTATTGGCCTTAATTCAAATAATTGGCCGTCTACAGCGAAACCACGAAGACCTTATAACACCTACTTTAGATAAATTAATAAGTAAACTTAAACATGTATTTTCGCAAATTAAAGAATCTGACGATTTTGATTACTGCGCCGAACAAGTTAAAACGCTGCGTAAAGAGCTAACCGACTATAGAGCAAATACGGTGTGTGATTCCCCATTTGAATCTCACATGCTCAATGTGAGCTTAGAAGTGGCAGCCGACTTAACAATTTTACTACGCGCATACAGAGCGTTAGAAGAGCGTGATAAAACATTATTAAATGCGCCGAGTATGCTTACATATCGCGACCCATTAGCTGGCATTATTGTTGGATTTAGAACTGCTTTGGTGTTTTCTATCGGTGCATTTATTTGGATTAATACAGGCTCTTCTGCTGCATTATTAATTATGATCTTACCGGTCATATTTTCGATAATGCTGGCGCGAATACCGTTAGCTATTTTGCAGGTTGTAATAAAGCGCTTATTGGCAGGTATAATTGTTGCTACTTTTGTAACTATTTTTTACGCACTCAATTTATTATCACAAAGTGGTGGGCAATTAGAAATATTGCTACTTGTGTTAGCAGGGCCTTATTTTCTGGGTTTACTACTGCTAGCTGATCAGCAAACATTGCCATATGGCTTGGGGTTTTGTATCCCATTTACGATTTTGGTAAGACCCAGTACAGATATGAGTCTTGCATTTTCAATCGATTACACACTTAGCTCTGCAATGGCAATCTTTGCGGGGGTAAGTATTTTATTTTGGATTTTTCAGTTATTTACAGGACCAAGTGTTCAATTACTTGTTCATCGTGTTTTTAAGGCTACCTATAAAGATTTACTCGAAATAAATACTCATCAAACTCCGAGTATTTGGTATAACCGGCGCATGGCCGATAGGTTAATACGCTTAACTAATTACGATCAAGGTTCACACTCACGCGTTGTTACTGATCTTGCACTAACCGCTCTAAATTTAGGGCATGCGTCGGTTCGATTAAACTCAATTTGTGAAAATTTGGCTGGTAATACAAAGTTAAAGTATTTAAATGAGTGGCAACGCACGTTGGCTGATGCATTTATGTTGGCAACCAAGGGCAAGTTTAATAATAAGTTTAAGCAAGCGTCAGACAATCTTTATGAGGAATTGGCTCAGACGGTTGACGATTCAAATCAATTAGAAGCGATAAAAGGCATGTTTATTCGCATTGATCTGACCTTTGAAAGAAGTGCGAGTAAGATAAATTAGGCCCATTCGCTGCTTTTCGAGTTCAGATGTTATAGCTAAATCTGTTATACTTGATGGATAATTTTATGGGGCTGTTATGATTTCAAAAAACCAACTCAAACTTATTCGCCAACTTGGCCAAAAAAAGTACCGAAAGCAATATAATCAATACCTTGTACAGGGTGAAAAAAACGTACTTGAGTTATTAAACAGCCCATTAAATGTGGTTAATATTTTTGCTACAAGCGAGTTTATAAATGCGTACCAAGGTAAATATCCGCAAGCTAATTTTATTGAAGCAGATGAAGAGACCCTCACCAAAGCCAGCACGCTAGTTAGCAATAATGCAGCCATTGCTATTGTTGATATGCCAAAGGCAGAGCTACCACAAGCAAGTGGCTTAATACTCGTACTTGATGGCATATCAGACCCTGGTAATTTAGGCACAATAATAAGAGTGGCAGACTGGTACGGCATTAAACATATAGTAACTAGCACCGACAGCGCAGACGCTTACAACCCAAAAACAATTAGCGCCACGATGGGCTCATTTGTAAGGGTATCGGTAAGCCAAGTAGATTTACCTGATTACCTACAGTCTTTAAATTTACCTGTTTACGGTGCTTTTTTAGATGGGCAAAGCGTGCATAAAACCCAATTTACGGGCTCAGGGGTTTTACTAATGGGCAGTGAGTCGCATGGAATACGCGAGACATGTGCAAAGTTAGTAACTAATAAAATCACCATCCCCGCTTTTGGTGGAGCAGAATCGCTTAATGTTGCAATGGCGACCGGTATTATTTTAGATAATTTTAAACGACAAGCTTAACAATTTAACTGTTAATGAGTTAAATTGTTTGTAATCAATAACAATAATAATCGGTAATAACAATAAGATGCGCTTAAGCACCATTAAATTAGCGGGCTTTAAATCGTTTGTAGAGCCCACTAAAATTCCATTTCCTGATCAAATGACGTGTGTTGTAGGCCCCAATGGCTGTGGCAAATCTAACGTTATTGATGCAGTGCGATGGGTGCTAGGTGAAAGCTCTGCTAAAAACCTGCGTGGCGATGCCATGACCGACGTTATTTTTAATGGCTCAACTAATCGAAAAGCCATATCACAAGCCTCTGTAGAGCTTGTTTTTGATAACGATAAAGGAAGTCCTTCAAACACATTTGCCGATCGAAACCAAATTGCTATTAAGCGTTTAGTAACGCGCGACGGACAGTCACTGTATTTTTTAAATGGTAGTAAATGCCGTAAGCGCGATATTACCGATATATTTTTAGGCACCGGCCTTGGTCCGCGTAGTTACGCAATTATTGAGCAAGGGATGATCTCGCGCTTAATAGAGAGTAAACCACAAGAGCTGCGCGTATTTTTAGAAGAAGCCGCTGGCGTTTCTAAATACAAAGAGCGTCGCCGCGAAACACAAACACGTATTAAAAGCACTCGCGAAAATCTTGAACGTTTGTTAGATGTGCGTAAAGAGCTGCAAAGTCAGTTAGATAAATTGGCTGTGCAGTCGGTTGATGCAAAAAAATACCGCGAGTTAAAAGCGCAAGAGCGAACGTTAAAAGGGCAAATTGCGGTTCTAAAATGGCAAAAGTTACATCAGCAACAACTTGAAAAAAGCGCCCAAATAAAAAAACTGAACGATCAAATTTTGTTTTTTAAAACCGCTAACTCAGGGCATGACGATGTACTTGCAAGCCTAGAGGGGCAAGTACAAGCCCAGCAAGATAAACTAAGCGATGCACAGCATCAGCAACATGTAATACACACCGAGCTTACTCGCGCTGAGCAGCAACAAATAAATGTAAAGCAGCAAACCCAAACGCTTAAACAAAATTTAATTAAATTACAGCAACGCCAAATTCAAAGTGCTGAGGTAAAATCGCAGCAGCAAATTGTGTGCGAGCAACTTAATGAAGCCCTGCAAGAGGCAAGTGAGAATGCCTTAATATGTGAAGAGCAAGTTAGTGGGTTAACGCATGAACTTGAGGAATTATTAGCACTTAAGCAGCGCCACCATACTCATTGGCAAGCTTTGTGTGAGCAACAGCAACAGCTTAATAATAATGTGCAACAACATAGTAGCCATATTAAACAAACTCAGCAGCAAATTGATCATGTTAACGAGCAAATTGATCAGTTAACTGTCCAGCTTAGCGAACTACAAAGCAGTGATGTAGAGCAACAGTTAATACAGCAATCACAGCAAACACAAACATTAACTCAAGAACTTGCCGCTAAACAAACAGCGCACACGCACTGTAGCGCTAAGCTTGAAGTGCAAAATGAGCGTGTTAATAACTCACAAAAGCAATATTCGACGCTTACTCAAACAATAAACGAGCTAAAAGCCAGTATAACTGGGCTTAAAAGTACATTAGGGCTTAATGAGAAAAGTGAACGTACTAATGGTTTGTTTAATCAGCTAAGTGTTAAAGAAGGCTTTGAGCTTTTAATAGAGCAAGCACTTAAATCTTTAGAGCATTTAAATGTAAGTGAGCAGCAAGCTGATAACAGTGTGTGGCCAAATAGTGATAAACGCATGCCAGCAAATAGCTTAGCTACATATATAACAAGCGGTGTTTATCCAGAGCATTTAGCACGTATTGCTTATAGCGAAAGCGGTGATTTAGCAATACTAAAAGATAGTTTTTATACAGCCGTTATGGATGAAAACGGTGCTTTATATGGTCGTAACTGGCATGTAAGCGCCGATCGAAATGCTGAAAACTCATTGCTTTTAAAGCATAAGCAATTGCAGGACAAAGCTCAGCAGTTAACCAATGCCGAGGATGAGCTACAACAAGTAACACACACTCGTGATGAACATACAGCTGAGCAAATAAAATTAATTAACGAACAAAGCGAGCTAAAAGAAGCCATACATGAGCTTGCGCAAAATATAGCGGTAGCCGGTACACGCAGCGATATGCTCAAACAGCAAGTAGCGCACTTTAAGCTTCAACTAGAAAAGCTACAGCAACAAAAACAGCAATTAACAAATCAGCTTTTGCAATTAAATACCGTGCTTGATGAGCAAGTAGCGCAATTTGAAGTGTTGAATGAGCAGCAACTCAACTTAACGGATGAGGTAGACGCTGCAAATAGCCTGCGCTCACAAAGTGATAAAAGTTATAGCGAAGCATTAAGCATGCTTGAGCAATATAAAACGCAAGCGCATCAGGCAACGCTCTCAGAGCAAAAGGCACGCAGTGAATGGCGGTTAAGCCAAACCAAATTGAGCCATGCAGAGCAAGAGCACGTTAGTGCATCAGAAGGTGCGCAAGAACTACTTAATGAAATAGAAGAGCTGCTTATACCAGAGCAAGAACTTAGCGATAAAATTACGCAGCTCTTAGCACAGCATCAAAAAGGTGAGCAGGCATTAGTATTGCTACAAAAAGAATTAACTCAGGCCAAGGAAAGCTTAAACACTAAGCAAATAAGCCTTAAAAATTCACAAGGTGAGCTGGTGGGCTTGCAAGAGCAGCACCAAAAGCTAACAATTGAAGAGCAAAGCTTGGTAATAAAAGCGCAAGTTGCGCTTGATCCATTAGAAGAGTTGAAACAAAGCTTAAAAGCAATACTTGATGAATTACCAGATTCATTAAATTTAAGCGCAGCACAAAATCAGTTAACCGGATTTACTAATCAGTTAGATAAATTAGGTGCAGTAAACTTGGCGGCAATAGAAGAGTTTGATTTAGCCAAAGCACGTAGTGATTATCTTGATAATCAATTAGATGATTTAACAAAAGCGTTAAATACCCTTGAAGGTGCTATTCGTAAAATTGATAGTGAGACCAAAACACGCTTTAAAGCGACGTTCGATCAAGTTAATGAAGACTTTGCTGAGCTATTTCCTAAAGTTTTTGGTGGTGGAAGCGCGTATTTAGAATTAACCAGTGACGATTTACTCGAAAGTGGTGTTAGTATAATGGCACGACCACCGGGTAAGAAAAATTCAACAATTCATTTGTTAAGTGGTGGAGAAAAAGCGCTGACCGCATTATCATTAGTGTTTTCTATATTCAGGCTCAATCCAGCTCCTTTCTGTATGCTGGACGAAGTAGATGCACCATTAGATGATGCCAACGTTGTGCGTTTTTGCCGTTTGGTTGAAGAAATGTCACAATCAGTGCAGTTTATTTATATTAGTCATAATAAAATTGCGATGGAAATGGCGGGTAGATTAACAGGTGTTACTATGGCAGAACCAGGCGTATCGCGCATGGTTGCTGTAGATATAGAGCAAGCTGTGCAACTTGCACACGCATAAATTTTTATAACAAGTGTATTAGTTTTTCATTAATATACAGGTTTTAGGCATATCAAATAATAAAAGGTGAGGGGATGGCCGAACAATTAAGATGGGTTTTAATCGTTATCAGTGTAATTGTCATTGGTGGTTTATTAATACATGGATTGTGGTCAGTTAGAAAAAAAGACCGCCCAGAGGTATCGGATAATGAACGGGTTGAGCCATTACAACAAAGCACACCAGCTTCATCTAAACCGTTTCGTACTGAGGCTGAGCCAAAAGAGCCAATGCAAGACGAACGTGATGAGCCACAATTTGGCGAGCTTAACTTTGATGCAAATGAGCCGCAAATTGATACAAGCGTGCCAGAAACACCAATTGAAGACGACCTAGAAATAGTTGATGATCTTGAAACAAAAGATCAAAGTGCTGAAGAAGCACCTGCTCAAATGTCTGACTTTGTTATTGTGCATATTCAAATGCCAGAAGAGCTTAGTATGCAGGGCAGTAAACTATTACCAGCAGTTAATACTTTAGGTTTTAAATATTCTGAGGAAGGCTTTTTTAATCGTCACTTAGATCCGGCTGGCCAAGGCCCTGTTTTATTTAGATTAGTAAATATGTACAACCCAGGTACGTTTGATATTGATAATATGGAACAATTTAGTACCGCTGGGGTAAGCTTATTTATGACGTTACCGTGCGACGGCGATGGCCTAGCGGCATTTAATATGTTGCACAGCGCAGCTAAAAAGTTAGCGGATGAATTTGGTGCACAAATTTTAGATGCTGAGCGAAATGAAATGACAGTAGAGCGCATCAGGCAATATGTTGAACAGGTTCGTTCTTTTTCAGCGTAAATAACGCATACATTATATTTTTATAAGCCACTGGACGGTGAATCGTCAAAGTGGCTTTTTTTATGTTTATTGAGGTTTAAATGTCTAGCAGCATTAGTGAGCAAATTAATCATCTTCGTACTACATTAGAGCAACACAACTATAATTATTATGTGCTCGACACCCCCAGTATTCCTGATTCTGAATACGATAGGTTATTACGCGAACTAAGCGCACTTGAAACCGAGCATCCTGAATTTTTAACCGCCGACTCACCTACACAAAAAGTAGGCGGTGCAGCACTGAGTAAATTTGAGCAAGTAGCGCACCAAGTACCCATGCTCTCACTTGATAACGCCTTTAGTGAAGAAGAATTCGCTGCGTTTAATCGCCGTATAAAAGAGCGTTTAATGAGTACTGATGAGCTTACTTTTTGTTGTGAACCAAAACTTGATGGTTTAGCTGTATCAATTATTTATCGCGATGGTGTGCTTGTACAAGCGGCTACGCGAGGTGATGGTTTTACCGGTGAAAACATTACTCAAAATGTTAAAACCATTCGTAATGTACCGCTCAAGCTACGTGGTGATTACCCAAAAGAGCTTGAAGTTCGCGGCGAAGTATTTATGGACAGCGCTGGCTTTGATAAATTGAATACTGAAGCGCAAAAACGCGGTGAAAAAGTATTTGTTAACCCGCGTAATGCAGCCGCGGGTAGTTTGCGTCAACTCGATTCTAAAATTACCGCTAAACGCCCACTCATGTTTTACGCCTACAGTACAGGGCTTGTTGCTAATGGCAATATTCCTGAAGATCACTATCAGCAATTAGAAAAGTTAACTGACTGGGGATTGCCACTGTGCCCAGAAACAAAATTAGTTGAAGGTCCTAAAGCCGCGCTTGAGTACTACAGCGATATTTTAACGCGCCGTGGTGAGCTTAAATATGAAATTGATGGTGTAGTAATAAAAATAAACCAAAAGGCCTTACAAGAGCGTTTAGGCTTTGTAGCACGTGCTCCTCGCTGGGCTATTGCGTATAAATTCCCAGCGCAAGAAGAAATAACACAATTACTTGATGTTGAATTTCAAGTTGGGCGTACGGGTGCTATTACCCCAGTTGCACGCCTAGAGCCTGTTTTTGTTGGTGGTGTAACAGTATCAAATGCAACACTACATAATGGTGATGAAATTGCACGCTTGGGTGTAAAAGTGGGTGATACAGTTATTATTCGCCGTGCTGGAGATGTAATCCCACAAATAACGCAAGTTGTACTTGAGCGCCGCTCTGATGATGCCAGAGATATCGAATTCCCGACCACTTGCCCAATCTGTGATTCTCATGTTGAAAAGGTTGCAGGCGAAGCTGTAGCCCGTTGTACGGGTGGACTTGTATGTCCTGCACAACGCAAACAAGCAATTAAACACTTTGCGTCACGCAAAGCGCTGGATATAGACGGCCTTGGAGATAAAATTGTTGATCAGCTGGTAGACAGAGAGCTTATAAAAACGCCCGCTGATTTGTTTATTTTAAAACAAGGACATTTTGAGTCACTTGAACGCATGGGACCTAAGTCAGCTAAAAACTTAGTAACAGCACTTGAAGAGGCGAAAGGCACTACGCTTGCTAAGTTTTTATATTCATTAGGTATTCGCGAAGCAGGTGAGGCAACAGCACAAAATTTAGCTAATCACTTTCTTACCCTTGAAAATATAATAAATGCCAGCATTGATAGTTTAACGCAGGTAAGTGATGTAGGCGAAATAGTTGCAACCCATGTTCGTGGCTTTTTTGATGAAGAGCATAATTTAGCAGTTGTTAATGCGCTTATAGAGCAAGGCGTAAACTGGCCAGCGTTGAGCGCACCTTCTGAAGAAGAACAACCGCTTGCTGGGCTTACTTATGTACTTACTGGTACGCTAAATACGCTTAATCGTAATGACGCAAAAGCACGCTTACAGCAACTAGGTGCTAAAGTATCTGGTAGCGTATCAGCGAAAACTGATGCGTTAGTTGCGGGTGAAAAAGCGGGTTCAAAACTGACTAAAGCCCAAGATTTAGGTATAGAGATACTCACGGAAGATGAGTTAATTAAGCTGCTTCAAAAGCATAATGGTTAGGACGTAACAATGAGCCGATACGGTCCAGAATACTGGGATAAGTACGGAAGTTACCGGACTCCTATTGCATTTAATTTAAGTGTGCTTGTGTTATTACGTGGCTATTTTATTTGGGTGATTGCGGCTTTAAGTCGCAGGCCTGAACTTGATTTGATGTCGTTATTTTTTAAAAATAAAAATGATTTTTTTATTGCAATAGCAATTGGAAGTATCGCAATAATACCGACTATTTTATTTTGTTTACGCAGACCACGAGATTCACACAGTGCGAGCGATAAGTTAGCAAAAATATGGCGACATATGCGCTGGCCCCTTATTGTATGTGCTGTTGTTGATTTAACATGGTTAAGTATTCAAGCCGCGCATAGCCATTATCGATTTTCATCATTTTTAGCAGTGCAAATGATGATTGTTTTATGGGTATTGTGGTATTTGGTGAAAAGCCGTTATTTAACCGTTTTTTTTAATGATTGGCCTGAGCCGACAGAAAAAGCATCAGAAGAAAAAAAGCGACTTAAAAGGGATTAGTTGTGGACGCTGTAAATAAAAAAATAGCGATAGCTATATCGCTAATAGGCTTAGTGCTTATTATTTTAATGATTAGCACTGAGCTTTTAGAGTCTATGTGGTTTAAAGTGCTATTTGGGTTGTGGATATTTGTTTTTTGCTCAAGCGTTTATAGGCTAACGCCTTTATTTAAATCAAGAAACAGGTTAGAGGATTTTATTCAGCGAGACGCCCAACACTTATTACTTTTTAGTTTGATGGGATTTTTTGATAAAAAGCATGGTCCAGACTGGTTAGTTATTGAGAGTATTGAACGCATAACGACAAAGGATGATGAGCTAATAATTTACAGTAATAATGAGCGCCAAATGAGTGTTAGTTTACCTGTAAAAAAAGCAGAGCTAGATAGTTTTATTAAACGAATACTTACCGACTCAGAAAAACAAAATATTACCTTTAGCTGAGGGGATTACCTTTAAAATTGAACGAGTTTTAGTTTTAACCGTCAACACTCTTTAGCTGATCTCTAGTGTATTAAATAACGTAATAATTAGCCGTACTTTTTATAAATTTATTAAATACGGTTAATCAACTATTCAATGAGGCTATTATGTTGAAGTGGAATGATGTTATTAACTTTGCCACCAACGGCAATCCTACCCCAAGTAAAAAAGTTGTCAAAACTGACGAGCAGTGGCGGATGCAACTATCGGAAGATGAATATTACGTAACACGTAAGAAAGGAACAGAGCGCCCAGATAGCTCGGGCAGTTGTACATTACTTGAACCTGGCAAGTATGTGTGTATTTGCTGCGATAATTTATTGTTTGATGCAGATGAAAAGTTCGATAGTGGCACTGGTTGGCCGTCATTTACACAACCGGCGACAATTGAAGCAATTGGCTACGTAAGGGATACAAGTCATGGTATGGAGCGCATAGAGGTGGTTTGTAACGTGTGTGATTCGCACTTAGGCCATATTTTCCCAGATGGCCCTTTACCAACAGGTTTACGTTATTGCGTTAATGCCGCATCAATGAAAAAGCTCTAATGTTTTATTTACTAGCGTTTTGAATATCTAAATTCATTTCTTTTGCTATATGCAAAATCTTATCTAAACGCTGCGTCTGATCTGCTTGTAATTTAGTTTTATCAAGAAGGGCGTAGCACCTTCTAGCAAGATCCATATTGAATGAGCTGCCAGATTGCTTGGTTGAATCAAATAGGCACTGTAATAAATTAAGTGCAATACTTTGGTTGCGAGGCATGACTCTAAACGCTTGCGTAAAAGCTTCCAGCGCAGTATTTAACTGCCCTTTATTAAATTGATTAACGGCATGGTTATTAAGCTCTTTTGGACCCATTTTAATATCGCGTCGCTCACTCTGTTGCTGCTGAATATAACGCAAGTAAGTTGTGTCGCTAACTGCAGGGTGTCTTTCACAGTGGCTAATTATTTGTGTGAATAAGGTTTGCGCTTTCTGATGAAACCCCAGTTCATGAAAAGCTTTTGCTTTATCAAGTGCGCCATCAACCGATCGGATATGAGTATCGTCGTCATCAAGCTGCTCAATCAGCTTTTTCGCTTTTTGATGCTCGTCTTTTAAGTAATGAAGCCGTGCATTAAGTACATCAATTTGAGCTTGGTTTGCATTATTAGGAAACTGTTTTTTTAAATCATTAATGTACTGATTTGTTTGTCTTGAAATTCGTTGAATTTGATCAGTTTGATCAGTTGTTAATGCAAAGTCGATACCGGCACGTGCTGCATTCAAATATACATCCGGGTGGTCGTGTATTGAGTGCTTTGCAAAGGTGGCTATATCTTTTTGAGTTAAATAGCTTTTTTCGTAGTCGTGATTAATTAGCGACACATTACTTAACGATTTTTGGCGTGTGATGTTTCGCGGTGCAATGTCTGCTGCTTGACTTAAAAAGCTTTGTGCTAGTTCAAACTGATTTAGCTTTATTTCTAATTTGCCCAACAAATCAAGGGCTACTAAACGAGTTTCTTGGCGCTCTAGCATTGTCTTGAGCATTCGCTGCGCTAAAATATGTTCGTTATTCGCTATAAGTGCCTCTACTAAGCCTACTTTTGCCCAAGCAAATTTTTGAATATCAAGAACGGACTTAAAAAAGTCTTTTGCATCTTGAGCTCGCTTTAAGCGAAGTAGGGCATCGCCTTTTAGGCGAAGTAGGATAGGACTGTAATTATTATTTTTTTTATCCAGAGCGGTATCAATAAATTTAATAGCTTTTGAATCGTTACCATCATCAACTAATGAATATACTGTTTGTAAGTCGTGTTTACGCTTTAAGATTCGTTCAATGCGTGTTTTAAGCTCTTGTACTGTAAAAGGCTTAACTAAAAAATCATCTGGCTGCAGCTCAAGAACACTATGAACGAGTGAGCCACTTGTTTCTGCTGAGATAAAAATAAAGCCAGTCGAACTTTTTATAAGTTGCTTTACACGTAGCTCTTCATAAAGCTGGTAGCCATCTTGGTGTTTGTTTAAATTGAATGAGCAGACGATTAAATCAAATTCTTCACTTAAACATTGCTCTTTTGCAGAGTTTGCATGATCGGCAAAGCGCAACTGTCGAAAGCCAAGCCTTTCTAACGATTGTTTCATATAGCTTTGAGCAAGTGGTTGCTCCTCGACTATAAGTATTTTGGCTTTTGAATAGACTTTAGTTGGCATTGGCTTAAGCGTAATTGTATTTAACACAGACTATAATCAACAGTTTAACTCCTTACAAGGGAATTTAAATGATAGGTGTATTTATTAGGTACTTAACTTTGCCTAATACGTTTATCTAACTACGAAAGTACTGAGCCTAATAACATAATTAAAAACTAAATAAGTAAAATGGAAACGCTATATTTGATGAGTGCTTTGATATAGAAATTTAGATTTTAATAA
Organism: Pseudoalteromonas sp. FUC4; assembly: GCF_008370255.1. Classification (GTDB taxonomy): domain Bacteria; phylum Pseudomonadota; class Gammaproteobacteria; order Enterobacterales; family Alteromonadaceae; genus Pseudoalteromonas. The sequence continues at coordinate 118,874 of NZ_SEUI01000007.1, forward strand.
AAATATGGAATGTATTTAAGGTGAAAAATAGGAGTTATTACTAGAGAACTTATCATTTAAGGGGTTATCTGATGGTATTTATATGTGGTGGATGATTACTTGGCTTGATACCAGTGACCCTCGCCATTATTTGTAAAGTGTGGCGATGCTCTTTTTTCTTACAACTGGGTTAATTACGCTAATAGGCTTTTTACTATAAATAGTCAGAAGAATTAAGATTAGATGATATAGAAGTGCTTATATGTGGTGGATGATTACTTGGCTTGATACCAGTGACTCTCGCCATTATTTGTAAAGAGAGGCGATGCTCTTTTTTCTTACAACTGGGTTAATTACGCTAATAGGCTTTTTACTATAAATAGTCAGAAGAATTAAGATTAGATGATATAGAAGTGCTTATATGTGGTGGGTGATACTGGACTTGAACCAGTGACCCTCGCCTTGTAAGGGCGATGCTCTCCCAACTGAGCTAATCACCCACATATAATAGGTATGCCTGTTATTTAATTCTTTATTAGCAATTAACCGCTTGATGTAATTTGGTGGGTGATACTGGACTTGAACCAGTGACCCTCGCCTTGTAAGGGCGATGCTCTCCCAACTGAGCTAATCACCCAAATTACATTTTAATATACACCATTCTAGGAATGGTGGGTCGTACTGGACTTGAACCAGTGACCCTCGCCTTGTAAGGGCGATGCTCTCCCAACTGAGCTAACGACCCATATTAAATTTTAAAACGCGACTATTGATATAATAATAGGTTTATATGTGGTGGGTGATACTGGACTTGAACCAGTGACCCTCGCCTTGTAAGGGCGATGCTCTCCCAACTGAGCTAATCACCCACATATAAATTAAAACGCTACTATTGAAATAAATAGTACTGGATTTTAACCAGTGAACCTCGCCGTTACTTGTAAATAGCGGTGATGCTCTCTTTTTTCTAACTGAGCTAACGACTCATTTAGATTTTTGTAATATGCACCATTTAAAAAATGGTGGGTCGTACTGGACTTGAACCAGTGACCCTCGCCTTGTAAGGGCGATGCTCTCCCAACTGAGCTAACGACCCATATTACAACTTTAAAACACGACTATTAGTATAATTGTAGGTTTTTATATGTGGTGGGTGATACTGGACTTGAACCAGTGACCCTCGCCTTGTAAGGGCGATGCTCTCCCAACTGAGCTAATCACCCACATATAAATTAAAACGCTACTATTAAAATAAATAGTACTGGACTTTAACCAGTGAACTTCTCCGTTACTTGTAAGTAGCGGTAACGCTCTCTATTTTCTAATTGAGCTTAAGACCCATATAGAATTTAGATGTGAACACTTTAATTAAAAAGTGGTGGGTGATACTGGACTTGAACCAGTGACCCTCGCCTTGTAAGGGCGATGCTCTCCCAACTGAGCTAATCACCCACATCTAAACAACATTGCATTGCTGCGTTGTTGTGGGGCGCTATTATAGATAGAGTTGGAAATGTGTCAACACTTGAATGATAAAAATGTGCTGAATGAAGGTTTTATAAACAATAGGATATGGTTGAAGTCTATTTTATCATCAAATTTGATGTTGCAGTTCAATTAAGCACCTAATAAGCTCCTAAAAGTGAGTAGGGAATTGTATTTTATTAATCTTAAATTTAGCTTCACGATACTTATTGTTTTTTTACTGGAGTCGTTTTTATGATTATGAGCAAGATGGATTAATATTAGGGCGAGTTATTTAGTGAATAGAGCGGTCCTTTAAAAATGAATTTAATCTAAACTTCCCAAAGCAAATGCTATTTTTGTACTTACTTTCTTTTTATAAGACAACCTAGCCAAATCGTAAATACTCATACTTCACTAATAGCCTTCGGATTAAAACTAAATAGATCAAACGCCCTAAAGTTTTGTACATAGAATTACGAAGCTACAATGCTTTTAAAAAATGTTGTTTAATCAATAATCGGGTATTTTCAGTACGAGTTATGCTGATTATCAAGCGAGTAAAGGCTGCGGATACTCTCAAACTCACCTTTGAGCTTTGGTTATTATAAGTAATTGTAACTTTTAAAGGATTAAGACGATTGGCGAGGCCTAACTCGGAAGTTTTTTAAATAAGTTCAATTTGCATATAAATGTATACCTTTTCTTTGATACAACTTTGTTGCATCAATTAGGGGGAGTAGGGCTTGATTGAGTATTCGCTGCAACATAGTGATGTTATTATGAGCAGCAGGGCTAGAATCTTATTCAAATTGTATTTTTTAGCACGCTTGATAGCCAGTTTGTTGAAAATTAAACCATTTAAATAAAGCTAGGTAAAAAACTGTTGACTTTATTTTGGGTGGTGCATAGAATGCGCCCCGCACTAAGCGATACACGATGTGTTTATCACGACGGGTATTGATTAAGTTGGGGCCATAGCTCAGCTGGGAGAGCGCTTCGCTGGCAGTGAAGAGGTCTGCGGTTCGATCCCGCATGGCTCCACCAAAAATTAGTGTTTTGTCCTAGGGTAGCAGTTTTCTGTGTCCCCATCGTCTAGAGGCCTAGGACACCGCCCTTTCACGGCGGTAACAGGGGTTCGAATCCCCTTGGGGACGCCACTTAACTTTTATTAGTTAAAGGCGGTTTTACCGAGAAAATAGCGTCACAATTAAAGCTCGAGTCTTTACTTGTATTAAACGCAATTACCTTAAAGCTCATGATGTGAGTTAAACTTATCAAATGTCCTAGTGACACATTTATGTGTCCCCATCGTCTAGAGGCCTAGGACACCGCCCTTTCACGGCGGTAACAGGGGTTCGAATCCCCTTGGGGACGCCACTTACTTATTTTAATAGGAAAGTGTAGTGTTATTAAGAAAGCTCGCCTGAATCGAGTTAAACTATTCAGCTGTCCTAGTGACACATTTATGTGTCCCCATCGTCTAGAGGCCTAGGACACCGCCCTTTCACGGCGGTAACAGGGGTTCGAATCCCCTTGGGGACGCCACTTACTTATTTTTAATAGGGAAGTGTAGTGTTGTTAAGAAAGCTCGCCTGAAACGAGTCTAAAAATTCAGTTGTCCTAGTGACACATTTATGTGTCCCCATCGTCTAGAGGCCTAGGACACCGCCCTTTCACGGCGGTAACAGGGGTTCGAATCCCCTTGGGGACGCCACTTACTTATTTTTAATAGGGAAGTGTAGTGTTATTAAGAAAGCTCGCCTGAAACGAGTCTAAAAATTCAGTTGTCCTAGTGACACACTTATGTGTCCCCATCGTCTAGAGGCCTAGGACACCGCCCTTTCACGGCGGTAACAGGGGTTCGAATCCCCTTGGGGACGCCACTTACTTATTTTTAATAGGGAAGTGTAGTGTTATTAAGAAAACTCGCCTGAAACGAGTCTAAAAATTCAGTTGTCCTAGTGACACATTTATGTGTCCCCATCGTCTAGAGGCCTAGGACACCGCCCTTTCACGGCGGTAACAGGGGTTCGAATCCCCTTGGGGACGCCACTTACTATTTTAAGTATTGTGTAAAGCAGTGTGAAACCGCGCTCTCTATGCACGACGTTATCAAGAGTACTAATCTCTTGGGGACGGCAGTTACTTATTTTTAATAGGGAAGTGTAGTGTTATTAAGAAAGCTCGTCTGAAACGAGTCTAAAAATTCAGTTGTCCTAGTGACACATTTATGTGTCCCCATCGTCTAGAGGCCTAGGACACCGCCCTTTCACGGCGGTAACAGGGGTTCGAATCCCCTTGGGGACGCCACTTGCTTATTTAATAGGGAAGTGAAGTGTTATTTGTATCCAAAAATCCAAAAATCCAAAAATCCAAAAATCCAAAAATCCAAAAATCCAAAAATCCAAAAATCCAAAAATCCAAAAATCCAAAAATCCAAAAATCCAAAAATCCAAAAATCCAAAAATCCAAAAATCCAAAAATCCAAAAATCCAAAAATCCAAAAATCCAAAAATCCAAAAATCCAAAAATCCAAAAATCCAAAAATCCAA
>NZ_SEUI01000008.1 GCF_008370255.1 Pseudoalteromonas sp. FUC4
CGACAGTTTGACAGAAGTTAATATGACTAAAGTAGATATTTACTGAAAGACTTAAAAAATATTATCAGATATTTTCCAAATTCAGTTAGTGCGTAGAAATACGAACTGACAACCAAATTTGCTTGGTGACAATAGCGTTTTGGACCCACCTGATCCCATGCCGAACTCAGTAGTGAAACGAAACAGCGCCGATGATAGTGTAGCATTTGCTATGTGAAAGTAGGACATTACCAGGCTTCAAATTGTAGAAAGCCCGATTCGAAAGAGTCGGGCTTTTTTACGTCTGCAGAAAAGTGAAATACGCGCAATTAACATCCACTCACACAACACACATCTCGTAGGTCGGGCGTAGCGACTCCCGACGAAAAGATAACATCGGTAATAGCTATAATGTTCTTATTTCACGAGCTGGGTTACCCGCTACCACGGTATTAGCCATTACGTTTTTAGTAACGACAGCACCTGCACCTACAATACTATTTTCACCAATACTAACACCCGCTAAAATAATAGCGCCTGCGCCAATCCATACGTTATTGCCTAACGCGATAGGGCCTGCAAAGTTTTCCTTATTAAGCCTTTCTGCTGGATTAGTAGCATGTGACACAGCTAAAAGCTGAACGTTCGGGCCTATTAAGCAGTCATCACCAATGGTGATTGAGTGATTGGCTAATGGCGAGTCGAGAAGTGTGCAATTAATATTCATAAAAGTACGATCACCAATAACAATTTGATTACCGTAATCGCAATGAAAACCTGATTCTATAATTACCCCTTCACCGCATTGAGCGAGCAATTCTTTAATACGTTTTAAATTGCCTTTGCTCGGGCTTTTATTGAATAGACGACATACTTCGCCTGTTTGTTTACGTAGGGCTAAAAGCTCTTTATTTATGCTATTAAATGGCTGCATTAAGGTCTTTAATTAGGTTAATTATTGCTGAGTGTATTTTACCTTTATTATTACTCGTTGAAAGCTGCTTTATTTTTGTTCGTTCACTTGCCATTTAACTAGTTTCGTTTAAAATTGCATAACTTTCGAAACGAAACTTAATTCACGAGCTCTATGACTAAACGAAACACACAGCAGCGTCGTCACAATATACTGGTTCAAGTTAATGAATTAGGTGAAGTCGCTGTTGAAAAGTTAGCACAGCAGTTTCAAACATCTGAAGTAACCATTCGCAAAGATTTAACCTCGCTTGAAAAAAGTGGTTTATTACTTCGCCGCTATGGGGGGGCTATTGCGCTGCCTAAAGAAATTGTTAGCGATGAAATAGACTCTAAGCGCAAAGTGGCTATAGCTAAAGCAGCAGCAACGCTTATAAAAGATCATAACCGCATTATTATTGATAGCGGGCGTACTACGGCCGCCATGATCCCTGAGCTTGCAAATAAGCGCGGGTTAGTTGTAATGACCAATGCAATTAAAGTAGCAAGTCGTTTATTAGCACTCGAGAACGAGCCAACACTTTTGATGACCGGTGGAACCTGGGATCCACATTCTGAGTCATTTCAGGGGCAAGTTGCCGAAAACGTATTATGCTCTTACGACTTTGATCAGCTATTTATTGGTGCGGATGGTATAGACGTAAAACGCGGCACTACTACGTTTAATGAGTTAGTTGGTTTGAGCCAAGTAATGGCAAAAGCCGCTCGTGAAGTAATTGTAATGGTTGAATCAGATAAGATTGGCCGAAAAATACCAAATTTAGAATTACCGTGGAAAATAGTAACCACATTAATAACCGACAATGGCTTAGCAGAAGATAAACGCAAAGCAATTGAGGCGTGTGGTGTAAAACTAATTTGCGCAGAGATTATGGAATAGCTACTTAGTAGCAAGCATTTAAAATTAATGGAGACACTATGTGTGGAATAGTTGGGGCAGTTGCAGAACGTCCAGTAAACAAAATTTTAGTTGAAGGCCTTAAACGTCTTGAATACCGTGGTTATGATTCAGCAGGCGTAGCATTGCTTGATGGCAACACACTTAATACTGTTAAAGCAGTAGGTAAAGTAGTAAACGTAGAAGCTGCACTTGAGAAAGCAGGCGTTAGCGGTCATACAGGTATTGCACACACACGCTGGGCAACACACGGTAGCGTTACTGAAGAAAACGCACACCCGCATGTATCAAACAACCAGTTAGCACTTGTGCATAACGGTATAATTGAAAACCACGCAAGCCTGCGCGCATCGCTTAAAGAAGAAGGTTACGAGTTCCTATCTGAAACCGATACCGAAGTAATGGTGCACTTAATTCATAAGCTTCGTAAGCAGCACACTAGTTTACTTGCTGCAGTACAAGCAGCTGTTAAGCAATTTGAAGGTGCGTTTGGCACGGTTGTATTTGATAAAGACAACGACAACGAAATTATCGTAGCACGTTCAGGTAGCCCTCTTGTTATTGGTTTAGGCCTTGGTGAAAACTTTATTGCCTCTGATCAGTTAGCACTATTACCAGTTACTCGTAGCTTCATCTTTTTAGAAGAAGGTGATGTAGCCCGCATTACACGTGACACTGTTGAAATTTTTGATGAAAATGGCAACGCTGTAGAACGTGAAGTGATTGAATCAAACATCACCCAAGATGCCTCAGGTAAAGGCGACTACCGCCACTACATGCTAAAAGAAATTTACGAGCAGCCACTTGCAGTACGTAATACCCTTGAAGGACGTTTAAACGACGACCGCGTAGCAATAGATGCCTTTGGCGACAGCGCTCAGCAAATATTTAAAGACGTAAAACACGTACAAATTATCGCCTGTGGTACGTCATACCATTCAGGTATGGTTGCCCGTTACTGGCTTGAGCAATTTGCAGGCGTTAGCTGTAATGTTGAGATTGCCTCTGAGTTCCGTTACCGCCAATCGTATGTGCACGAAAACAGCCTACTTGTTACCATTTCACAATCGGGTGAAACAGCCGATACGCTAGCTGCATTACGCCTAGCTAAAGAGCAAGGTTACATGGCATCAATGACCATTTGTAACGTACCTGGCTCATCGCTTGTACGCGAATCAGACCTAGCGTTTATGACCAAAGCGGGCGCTGAAATTGGCGTAGCTTCTACTAAAGCGTTTACTACACAATTAGTTGGTTTGTTAATGCTTACTGCGTCTATCGCGCAAGAAAAAGGCCTTGATCAAAGTGCTATTGTAAATGCTATAAAAGTACTTCCAGCTAAGTTAGAAGAAACATTGCTACTAGCTGATGGCATTGCAGACCTTGCAGAAGAGTTTGCCGACAAGCACCACTCACTGTTTTTAGGCCGTGGTTCGCAATACCCAATTGCAATGGAAGGTGCGCTTAAGCTCAAAGAGATTTCGTACATTCACGCAGAAGCCTACGCAGCGGGCGAGCTAAAACACGGCCCATTAGCACTTATTGATGCCGACATGCCAATTATTGTTGTAGCACCAAATAACGAATTGCTAGAAAAGCTTAAATCAAACGTAGAAGAAGTACGCGCACGTGGCGGCATTATTTACGTATTCGCAGATAAAGATTCACACTTTGAGTCAGACGACACAATGCGTGTTATTAACGTAAACCACACTGACGACATTATTGCGCCAATTGTTTACACACTGCCATTGCAGTTACTGTCGTACTACGTAGCAGTAATTAAAGGTACTGATGTTGACCAACCACGTAACTTAGCTAAATCTGTTACTGTTGAGTAAAATCAAAAGGTTGGTAATTACCTGTTAAAGATAAAAAGGCGCTTAATGCGCCTTTTTTTGTACCTCAAAGCCTGTTAGATTAAATAACACACTATTTTCTAAAGGATTAGTAATGCGTTTATTAACCGCTGTTTTTATATGTAGCTTATTTATAGTTTCTAATAACACACTTGCAGAGCCTGATTTAAAACAGCAAACCATTAGCTATACACAAGAAACACATACAATCAATTCAGTAATTTTAAATGAGCTACGTACCGTTGTAGTCCAGCTTCCAAAGAGTTACCAAGCTAATTCAAACAAAGTCTATCCAATTATATATCGCTTAGATGGAGCGGGTAATATACCGCTTGCCAGTGCTGTTATTGAGCGCTTACAAAATGATAATCGTGCGCCTGAGGTTATTATTGTCGCTGTTGAAAGTACTAATCGACTCAGAGATTTCTATCCTACAGTGAATAAAGAGCCACAAGGCCCAGTTGGTGAAGGGGGCGGTGCAGCAAAGTTTTTAGCGTTCTTTGAACAAGAGCTCATACCTTTAGTTAATAAGAACTATCGCACACATGACTATAAAGTGATTTCTGGCGCATCTGCTGGTGGTGTATTTGCGCTATACGTGTTGCAGGCAAACCCTGAACTATTTCAAGCGCACATTGCTTATAGTCCTGCGGTTTGGTGGAACTATGGCGCATCGGTAAAAAGTACAAAATCGTTTATAGCTAAAACGAAAGACCTGAATAACTACGTTTATATCAATATTGGCGAAGAAGCCGGCATAATGCGTGAAAGGTACGATGAATTACAGCAATCACTGCAATCGCATAAAGTACGAGGGTTACGCTTCTCTAGTGATGCGTTTGATGATGTCTCACATAACCTGACTTCGGTTGCTGGGGCATTTAATGCCTATCACAACTTATTTTTGCCTAAACAAATGTCCATAAATGATTTAACTGACGATGCAGCCTCTATTGATGCTTATTATCAAACACTATCTCAGCAATGGGGCGAGCAAATTGGGCCACCGGATCGCGCTGTTAGATCACTCGGTTATAACTTAACGGGCAGCAAGCAGTTTACCCGTGCTATTGAGGTGTTTAAGTACAATATAAAAAACCACCCAAAATCAGTCGATGCGTTTTCAGCCTTATCTTATGGCTATGAAATGCAGGGTGATACTCGCCAAGCGCTTGAACAGATGGAATCTGCTTTAGCGATTGCAGACGACTCATACCCTTATATAAATTACTTAAAAGAAACAAAAGCTAAACTACAAATAGCTTTAGGCAAAGACGATACATAACCACTTTTTAATCCAACTCGATTGTTATATATTTAAAGAGAAAAGGGAGTAACAGCTTTTCTCTTTTTCTAAAACGACATTAAAATCACTAACCCCTACTTAACGGGTAATAAATACGCTAAAATTGAAGGCTATTTTAGTAATGAGCCCGCACATTTTATGACCTCAGCCGCAAATCCTAGTAATTTCAACGAACTTGGCCTAATTCCAGAGCTAATTGCTCGATTGTCTGATCTTGAATACACACAACCTACACCTATTCAGGCACAAGCAATTCCAAGTATTTTGGCGGGAAGTGATTTAATTGCAGGGGCAAATACGGGCTCAGGTAAAACAGCAACTTTTGCGCTGCCAATGCTACAAAAAATGTTCGTTGAACAAGGTAGTAAAAGCACAGCCAGCAAAGGCAACTTTGTAACAGGGCTTATTTTAGTACCTACTCGCGAGCTTGCAACGCAGGTGGCCGATAGCGTTAAATCGTATTCTGCAAATTTTAATGGCGCGATTAAAACGGTGGCGGTATTTGGTGGTGTGTCGGTTAATACACAAATGCAGGCTCTACGCGGCGGCGCCGATATTATTGTTGCAACGCCTGGTCGTTTGCTCGATTTAATCTCAAGCAACGCGATTAAGCTCGATAATGTAACTACACTTGTGCTTGATGAAGCCGACCGCATGCTAAGCCTTGGTTTTACCGAAGAGCTTGCTGAGTTATTAGCGCTTATGCCTGCTAAAAAACAAACTATGTTGTTTTCAGCTACATTCCCAGAGCAAGTCACTCAATTAACGCAAGAGCTGCTCAATAATCCTGTTGAAATACAAGTTCAAAGTAAAGACGAAAGCACCTTAGTACAGCGCGTATTTAGCGTTAATAAAGGCGAAAAAACTACGGTTTTAGCGCATTTAATTAAAGCGCATAAATGGCGCCAAGCGCTTATTTTTGTAAACGCTAAAAAAGACTGTGAGCACTTAGCAGGTAAGCTTGAAAAACGTGGTATTAACGCACAGGTATTTCATGGTGATAAAGGCCAAAGTGAGCGTACTCGCGTAATTGAAAAATTTAAAGCCGGTGAAATAGAAGTACTTATTGCCACCGATATTGCAGCCCGTGGTTTAGATATTGCAAAACTGCCTGTTGTTATTAACTTTAACTTACCGCGCAGCCCCGCTGATTACATGCACCGTATTGGTCGAAGCGGCCGTGCCGGTGAAGTTGGCCTAGCGTTATCGTTAATTGATTACGAAGATTTTCATCACTTTAAAATAATCGAGAAGAAAAACAAACTTCGCTTAGAGCGTGAGGAAGTAACAGGTTTTGCGGTAAACCAAGCAAATCTTGATGCGGCCCTTGCGCTTAAAAACGACAAGCCAATGGCAAAGCCTGAAGGCACAGGTAAGAAAAAGAAAAAAAATAAGGCTGACCTAGAAGATGACGTATGGAGCGGTTGGAGAAAAAGGTAAGACTTAATACTATATAAGTCATTAAATCTAAGTCATTAAAAAACCCTGCAAAATATGCAGGGTTTTTTGTTGGCTCTAGTTTATTTTGTTATACAGCAAATTAAAAATCAGCAGGTGCTGGTGGCACTACTAAAGGTTGCTTAGGGTTTTCTTTAAGCTCTTTTAATAACTCTTGTACTGCACGCTCTATTGATGGATCTTGGCCTTTATAAATAAGTTCTGGGCGGTCAACCACTTTAATATCAGGTGCAACGCCTTCGTTTTCTATAATCCAGTTACCTTGAGTATCTAAAATACGGAATGTAGCCGCAATGACTTGCCCGCCATCTACAAGGCTTGGGTTACCAGAAATACCAATTAAGCCACCCCACGTACGCGTACCAATTAACTTACCTAAACCCGCTTGGCGGAAGTAGTAAGGAATTGCATCACCGCCTGAGCTTGAATAGCCGTTAATTAGCATTGCTTTAGGACCGTCATGTGCAAATTGTGGTGTTTTAGTGGGCTCGGTGCCTCGGCGTTTCCAATAGTTAAGTGGTTTACGCGCAAGCCACGTGATCATGTGCTCAGGAATAAAGCCACCACCGTTGTATCGGTCATCAATAATCATGGCGTCTTTAGTGGTTTGCGGCATGTAATTTTTAAACATGGCGCGATTACCTTCATACGCGGTATTTGGCAGGTGTACATAGCCAATACGCCCATTTGATAGCTTATTAACGTAGGCTGCACGCGAGTTAACCCAATCTAAATAACGTAGGCCTTGCTCACTGGCTACTGGTTTTACAGTTACTTGCCACGCGCCTTTGCTACGCGGTTTGCTGTTTAGCACCAGCTCAACTTGCTCACCTTGAGTGTTCTCAAGTAGTTCGTAAAAGTTAGCAACGTCTTTAACCGAGCGTCCATTAACCGCAATTATGTAATCGCCGTTATGGGCTTTTACGCCTGTAGTCCCCAGTGGTGAGCGGAAATCGTCATGCCAGTTTTCACCTTTGAAGATTTGCTCTATTTTTACGTAACCCGATGGATCGCTTGCAAGCTTAGCGCCTAATAAACCGTGGTTTTTACGTTCGGCTTTTGGCATATCGCCCGATTGCACGTAAATATGACCTGAGTTAATTTCGCCGGCAATTTCACTCAATACGTAATCAAGGTCGCTACGATGGCTAATGGCATCAGCCATAGGCTGGTATTTAGCTAAAATAGCATCCCAATCTTGACCGTGGTGGTTTTCGTCGTAGAACCAGTCGCGCAGTGTGCGCCAACCTTCTACATACATTTGTTGCCACTCAGCTTGCGGGTTAATTTTAAGCGTCATTTTGCTTAAATCTAGCTTATTAGCGTTTAGGTCTTGCTTTGGCTTAGGTTCTATTAAGCTAAAGTCGTGACCGGCTTTTACTAAAATATGTTCAGCGTTGCTAGAAACAGTATATGTGCTTACATCTTTGGCTACGGTTTCTAGTTTACTGTCGTGCTCGGTACCTATAAGTTGCAATGCGCCATTAGCAAGCATAAGTACGCCGTCTTTTACTGCGGTTAAGCCACGGTAATTGCCCGCTGGTGCGTTAAGTGCGGTAACACGCTGCATAAAGTCGCTACTTTGCAGTGCGTTTTTAACTTTTTTGTCGTCTTCTTTTTCGTCGTCATCGTCTTTTACAATCGTGGTTTCGTCACTTTGTAAGGCAATAAGCGGTTTAACACTGTCGTTTACTGCGGCCGCATAAATACGGGTGGCACGGTTAAACATGTAATCAAACTCGTAGCTGCTAAACGTAAGGTTAAAGTCGCGCTCAGAGCTAAAGTAAAGGTATTGCCCATCTGGCGAAAAGGTTGGGTTTTGCTCGTTACTCATCTCGTCTGTTAAGCGCGTTACCTTTTCTTTTTTAAGGTTGTAGTGCCACAGTGAGGCATAACGGTTTTCGTTATTTTTAACATACACAATATCTTGGCTGTTAGGTGACCACGTATATTGAGTAATGCCGTCTTCGTCGTAAATGCCGGTGTCTATTTTATGTTGCTTGCCCGATTTTGCATTTAACCACCACAGTGTGTTGTTTTTATCTGCAAACAATAATTTTGAGCTATCGGGTGACCAAATAGGTGTAAAGCGCCAAATAGTGCCATTACTAGTGAGTTGTTTAATGGCATTATTTTTACTGCGATCTTTTAAGTAAATTTCGTACTCGCCAGTTTCATCACTCATGTAAGCAATGTAACGCCCATTTGGCGACCAGCTTGCGTCTATTTCACGGCTCTTTTGTGTGTACGATAAGTTACGCGTAGGGCCTTGTTTAACAGGTACACTAAATAGCTCGCCACGGGCTGTAAATACAGCACGTTTGCCATCGTGAGAAATCGACATAGAATCAATAAAGTCGCTTACATTTTTGCTGTAAGGCATAGCGTATTGGCGCACACCTGCAATGTTAATGCTCAGCTTAGTGCTTTTTTGTGTTTTTGCGTCAAAGCGATATAAGTAACCGCCGTTTTCATACACAACTGCATTAGGGCCTGCTGAGGGCCAAAGTACGTCAAAGTTTTTATAATTAGTGAGCTTTTTAGGCTCACTGCCTTTGCGGTATTGGTAAAGGTTTAGTGTGTAATCACGATCAGATACAAAATAAATGTTCTCGCCAACCCAGGTCGGTTGCTGGTCGGTAGCGCGGTTAGTGGTAAGTTGCTCTGAAGTGTTATTTTCTAAATCGTAAATCCATACATCTTGCGCGCGCCCGCCACGGGTGCGTTTCCAGGTGCGAAACTCACGGTCGATGGGCGTGTAAACATACTTGCTACCATCAGGGGAAAGCATACCGCCGCCAGTTTCTGGAATAGCTAAAGGCTGCTCAAGGCCACCGTCGGCTGGGACCATATAAGGGCGACCCATACGTTTGCCCCACGGTGTACGGTTTGCTCTAAATACTACATTTTTGCCATCGGCTGTCCAATCTAAAACGCGGTAATCAAAACCACCACGCGGTGGCATTGGGCCAACATCGTTATAGTAGGTAAGTTGCTTAAGACCTGAGCCGTCGCTGTTAATTACATAAATTTGGCGGCTGCCGTTATATTCGGCTGAAAATGCAATGCGTTTACCGTCAGGAGAAAATTTAGGAAAGGTTTCAAAACCAATATGATCGGTTAAACGTTTACTTGCGCCTGTTTGCGTATCAGCAATATAAATATCGCCGCTGTAAACAAAGGTCACGTTTTGGTTATGAATATCCGGAAAGCGCAGTAAGCGTGTGTCTTTAGTTTCATAAGCAGATACACCCGGTGCGATAACCGCAGCCAAGAGTGCTAAGGTTGTTATTTTTTTCATGGGATTACATCCTATATTAAAAGCGGTTACATCATAACAATCAGGTTATAAATAGCGATGCACTTGTGATAAAAGGTCTGTTACAAAATGTGAATAAAAAAGGTTGGCATTAAGCTGCCAACCTTTGTGTAAATGCTCTTTATTTAGCGCATAAAATTAATGGTCGTGTTCATCTTCAACCTCAGCAATACCTAACCATGTTAAGCCTGCTGGTGGAAAAGTTAACTCTAGTTCACTTTCAATTTCTAAGTCTTCAAGGTGTACTTGCACAACGTGCTGAGCAATAGGGTCAGCAACATAAGCAAACTCACCATTTTGAGCCACCGTCATGCTAAAGCTCATACCTTCAGGCATGGTTGATACATCTTGTTCGGTAATATCAACTTGGCCTGCAAGTTCCCAGTGCATTTCGCCATCATGGTCATGCCCCGTAAGTACATTTAAAAAGCCTAAGCTGTCGAGCACTAAAAAGTGTTCACCACTGGCTGAAAAAGAATAAGATACAGCACTTGCGCCATCGGCTAGTTGCCATTCTACTTCTTCCATTTCGGCATTTTCAGGATGAATACTCAGTAATACTGAGCCACTGCCATCGTGCCCTGCGGCAACACCAAAAATAGTGTCGCTATTTTCGTGGCCATATAAAGTACCAATGCGTTCAGTGCCTACCGCTTCTATGTTTGCTACTTTTTGTGCTTCGTATACATCATCTTGTTGGTGAGCTATTAGCACACCATCACCACAACCAAATACAACATAGTCGTGATTTTGTGCTGCACCGTGTAAATCAGGACACGTAACTTCTAAGGTCTGTTCTAGCTCGTATTCACCATCATGAAAGTGATAAACACCTACTTGATCTGGCAGTACTTTAGCAACCGATGTGTTATCTGCATCGTCGCGACGAATAGTTGATAGCAAATGCTCTCCTCGTGGCTCTGCTACACCGTGCATATTTATATCGTAGCTAATACCAGGGAGTGTTGGCGTTGCGTTAGTGATATCGCTATCAGTTAATACTTCAACCGAAGCTGGCGCACCTGAATCTGCATCGCCATCGTAAAATATGGCTAATTGCCCGTCGTGTGTCATTAAGTGTGTAGGGCGGCTGCCACTTGTTAGCTCGTAGCTACTAAATGCAGGGCCTTGCTCGTAATCATGCAAGTGCTCACCGTGATCTTCGCGCCACATACCGCCGTCTATAAACCCTAGGTAATCTTGAGTTCGGTTTGTAATTACAGCGTAACGAAAGTCAGGCGAAGCCGACAACGTATTTGACTCATCGTTTAATACAAACGTATCAAGCAGTGCGTTATCGTCTAAATCAAAAAAGCTCGCTTCGTTGCTATCCCCAGCCAGTACGGCAAGTCTGCCAAGTGAGCTTATGGTATAGCCGTCGTCATGGTCGTGATCATCATCATCGTCGTGATCGTGTTCATCTTCTACAACAATAGGATCTTGTTCCACAATGTTGGTTTCTGCATCACCACAAGCTGTAATAAATGTAGTGCTAATTGCCAGTGCAATAAGCTTTAATTGATATAGTTTTTTCATGTTTATTTCCTTTAATTATAATTTTTTAACGCTTAAAAATAACCGCGAATACCTAGCGCAAAACTACGTCCTGGACGTGGCGCTATATCTTTTACAAACGAGCTGTGCACGCGTGCCTCTGTATCTGTTAAGTTGGTACCTCGTAGGTACACAGACATATCTTGGTTTAATACTGAAAGGTCGTAAGAGATGCTTACATCAACCAATGTGTAACCCTCTGTGGCTGTTTCTTGTGGGGCTGTGCGGTCTTGCTTTTGATAGCGAGTAACGTGAATATGCGCACTGAGTTTATCTGTTTGATAGCTTAGCTCGCTACCAAAACGAAGCGGTGGAGTACGGGGTAAATCGCCGCCGTTTTTAAGGCGTGCACGAACGTAATCTGAGAATAAATCTACTTTAAACTCATCAGTTAATTGCCACGCAATTTGCGCTTCAAACCCGTGTAAAATTACGTCGTCTGTTTTAAATAAATAAACCGGCAGTTCTGATGAATGGTCGTGCTCGTCAACGCCTTCTTCTTCATCGCCATGGTCGTGGCCACTTTCGGCGAATAAACCGGTGTCTATTTGGTAATAGTAATTATCTACTTGGTTGTAAAAGGCATTTAAAATAAAGCCAACATCACCTTGGGTTTTACGCAGGGTTAAATCGATATTATTGGCTGTTTCCAAATCAATTGCTTGATCAGATAAACCCAAATGGCCGTCTTCATCTAAATCAAATAGTGCACCTACTTCGTAAGTGCCAGTACCAATATGTGGCCCAAACGATAACAATTCAGAGGCAGAAGGCGCACGTTCAGAGCGCGATACCGAAAGGCCTAAGTTATAGTTAGGTGTAAAATCCCATACTACGCCTGCCGATAAACTGATAGGTGTAAATTCATGCTCTACGTCAAATACGCGGGTAATTTCTGCACTTTCTTCGTGGTCGTGTTCGTCGGCTTCTTCTGCTTCATCGTGTGCGTGAGCGTCAATATTTGGCAGTAACACGTCGCCTGCTTCAATAGTTACACGCTCTATCCGCCCACCTACTTGCACTAAAAAATCACCAAAGTGTCTTTCTTCCATTAGTGCTACAGCAAAGCTTTCGGTTTCTGATGGAGGCGTAAAGGCCTCTTCACCTTGTGCTTCAACATCGCTTTGTTTGTAATGAAAGCTAATGCCGCCATTCCACTCGCTAAACTGGTTATGTAGTAGGTCTATACGTAATTCATTTGTTTCGTTTTTAAATGTGGTGCCTACAGCGCCACCTTCAATTTCAGCGTGTTCGTAGTCGGTATGGCCAACGCGCAGGTTTACTTTGTTTAACCATTTATTATCTAGGTTGTACTCACCTAATAATTGCACCTTAGTTTGTTCTAAATCAGCAAATACGCTTTCTTCTTCGTCGCTGTGTTCTTCCTCTTCTTCCTCGCCGTGCGTATGGCCTGGAATGCCGTATTGACGATTAAATTGCTCTACTGCTAAGCCAATAAATCCGTTATCCATTAAATAGCTAGCGCCAACAGTAAAACCGTCAGACTCTTCATTACTGTTTTCAACAGTGTAATCGCCACTATGGCTTTCACCATCGCTATCTATATCGGCAGCTACAGGCACCTCGTAGTCGTCGGCCTCACGCCAAAATGCATCGGCGTAAAAAGCCACCGAGTCTGTGCCTGTGGTGGCATTAAACGAGGCTACTTTTTGGTTATCTACCGAGTTATGTTCTACGTTCCACTCGCCGCGTGTTGTGCTGTCGGTTGGTACACGGCTATCTACTACATTAACCACACCACCAATCGCTCCGCTACCATAAAACAGTGTTGCTGGGCCGCGTAATACTTCAATTTGTTGTGCGGTAGAGGCTTCTGATGCAACAGAGTGATCAGGGCCAACGCGCGACACATCGCTTACATCAAGGCCATTTTGAGTAATGAGTACACGCGGGCCGCTTAAACCACGAATAATTGGTGTACTGGCTACTTTACCGTGAAAGTTAGTATTAACGCCTGGGAGTTTTTCAAGGCTGTCGCCAAGTGTTGCAGATTGTTGTCGTCTTAGTTGTTCGCCAGATAAAACGCTAACTGGTGAGGCAGATTCCATTGCCGACATATGAATAGGGGTTGCTTCAATATCAATAACTTCAATAGGCGAGCGCTTTAAATTAAACGTAACCGATTGGTTTTCATCATTCGTTATTGTTATATCGCGATGAAGGTGCGCATAGCCAGGGGCTACAACGTGAAGTTCTTTTAAGCCATTGTTTAGCTCTGCTATAACAAATTTACCGTTTTCGTCGGTGGTGACTTTAAGGTCTGAGCCTTCAACTTCTATAGTTGCATTGGTAACTATTTTACCTTGATTGTTTAAAACAACGCCTTCAATTGTGGATGCCAGCACACTTGCTGGTAATAAAGCTGCGATGAGAACAGCTAATTGTGATCTAGGTTTCATTTGACTACCTTGTTATATGTTATATTATATCAATTATGCGAGAAATGTTATAATGTATCAATAGCAATTAACTATTGTTACTAAAATGTCTCCTTAAAGGTAACGCTTTTGGGTAGAGGCACTAATTTAGTAGAGGAAATAATGAAGTCGAGTCAAAGTGTTATGGATCGTATGGCGATTGGTTTATCGTTAATGTGTACAGTACATTGTTTTGCAACCCCGGTTATTTTAGCGCTATTGCCAAGCTTTGCTGTACTGCAAATAGATAGTGAACAATTTCATTTATGGATTCTTGCAGCGGTATTACCCACCAGTTTATTAGCATTGAGCTTAGGCTGTAAAAAGCATAAGCGTAAGCGTTATATGGCCTGCGGCGTTATTGGGCTGTCTTTTATGATATGTGCGGTATTGCTAGGGCATGAAATAGCCGAAAAAGCGCTAACCTTAATAGGCTCAGCGTTTATTGCTGTGGCTCATTGGTTTAATTACCAACAATGCCTTAAACAAAATGATGATAATTGCCCGTGTTCAGGCGATGAATCTGATCAGGTAGCTTAGCGGTGTTAGTGCTACAAACAACTAACGTGTAGCACTTTAAATTAATGCCCTAGTGTTTAAATTTTTTAATAGCCTAAAGCTAAAAGTGAGTTAAAGTAATCATCTAATATTGGTTTATTATGCTTGGCTTAGGTTAATGAATACTGCTTTAAAATCCCTGCTGTTACTTTGCGTTTTAATGTGTTTTAAATTAAGCGCAAATACTCCGTACCAAATCCCTAGAAGCAGCGTTATTGAGCTCACTGAGCCCGTGACCAATCGGATATACCCTGTTTTTATTCAGCTTCCTAAGTCATATAAAAAGCACCCTGAAAAAATATATCCAGTTATTTATTTAACCGACGCGCCGTATACGTTTCCTATTGTGGCAGGTGCCACGCGGTATCCTATGAATAGCGGAAAAATGCAGCAGGCTATTATTGTGGCCATTAGCTACGAAAAAGGCTCCAAAGGGTCTAATAGCCGAATTAGAGACTACACACCAAATAAGGCTCAAAGCTGGAAAAAACAAACCGGTAACGCTCAAAACCATGCGCTGTTTTTAAAAAATACTGTGCTGCCATACATAGAAAATACCTACCGAGCAAGTAGCACACATAAAACCTATATAGGTAACTCTTTAGGCGGGTTATTTGGCGCCACTATTTTATTTACGATGCCCGATTTATTTAACAATTATATTATTGGCAGCCCATCAGTTTGGTTTAATAATAACGCAATTTTAGCGCTACAAGCACATAAACCTAAAGTGCCTACAAAGGTTTATATATCTGTGGGAGCAAAGGAAACCCCAAGCTTTGGTGAAGGGCAAAATATGGTGGAAGGGGCAAAGCAATTAACGCAAAAAATTAATGAACTTAGCAGTGACAATGTTGAATTAAAAAGCGTTGTTATTGAAGGGGCGAGCCATGCAACCGCATTTCCAACAACAGCGATACAAGGGCTTGATTGGGTAACAGCAAATAAGCCCTAATATTTAAAAAGCCCTAAAAGCTTAAGCGCTTTCGAGATCTTGTTTCCAGTTTGCCAGTACTTCAATAAACTCTGGGCCAATACCACAGCAGCCGCCGATAATGCTTGCACCCTGGCTGTGCCACTTTTTAGCAAAGTCTAAGTATTCTAAAGGCGAAATATCGCGATACGCTTGCGACCCTTCGTTGGCTTTGTAGTCGCGCGCTATAGGTGTAAAGCCATTAGCAAAAGCGCCTAAAATAACGCTTTTATTTTGCTTGGCTAATACCGCGTTGGTATCGCTAAAGGCTTGCTCTATAACCTCAGGAATTGAGCAATTAAAGAAAATACCAGCAACATTTTGTTCAAGCAAAGCCGCTACTGCGTCACTTACCAGTTCACCAGAGCGAAGTTTAGCTTGCTCGCTTACTTCATCATTTAAGGTAAATGCGTAATAACATAGCTTGTTTGAGCCTTTAAGTACGCTTGCCATAACGTGCGCTTCTTCAATGCTCGATATGGTTTCGCCAATCCATAAATCTATATACTCGTCTTGCGCTTTATATAGCGTATCTAAAATAGTAAATGCGCGCTCGCTTTCAAATAGTTCAGGGCGGTAAGAGCCAAATGCGGGTGGTAATGAACCTGCTACTATTACATTTTGTTTAGCGCTTTGAGCGACTTCTTTTGCAATAACGGCCGCTTGCTGTGCAAGGGCTGCGCCTTGTGCTTGGTATAGCGCTTCACCTAAATGAAAGGGCACGCAGGCATAACTATTAACGGTAATTATTTCAGCGCCTGCATCTATAAAACCTTGGTGAGCCTGCGTTACAAAATGTGGGGCTTCTATTAGAGCTTGTGCACTCCATAGAGGCTGTGTAAACGGCGCGCCTATGCGCTTAAGCTCGCGTCCCATGCCGCCATCTAAAATAGTGAGTTTATTCATAACAAGCCTTTGTGTATCTGTACAATATGGCGGTATTCAACCATGTTTTTTATAAAATCATAATGAAACTTCATCACTATTTACATGAAAAAAGCTCAACCTATTAAAAGAGCACAAAAAAAGCGACTACCCAATAAGGTGTCGCTTTTTTAGTAGGTATTATTAGCTTACTTATAAAAGGCTTCAACAGTGCCTTTTCTTGTAAGTAAAAGTGGTTGACCGCGACGATCAAGCCCTTTTGGAGATGCAAACTTTATCCAACCTTCGCTGATGCAGTACTCTTCAACATCAAAACGCTCTTTGCCGTTGAACGTGATACCAATATCGTGTTCAAAAACTTCTTCCACATGATGTGGGCTGCGTGGATTAATAGAAAGGCGATCTGGTAAAGCAGGTTTTGCGGTAGTGTCGTTCATGGTCATATTCTATATTGAATGAAGTATGCGCTATTGTAGGCAATACAAAGCTTTCGCTCAAGAGAGATAGTAGTAAATGTGTTTAAAAATGCACTAATTAATGAGTTGCGGATACAAATGAGATTGCGCTTGGAAAATATGTATAGAAGGGGATTTTGAAGATATTTGATTAAAAAATTATAAAGGTAAATATATTAATGGGTTATCTCTAACCCACTAAATTGTGTAGCAATTAGATGCTAACAATGTTCTCGGCTTGTGGGCCTTTTTGACCTTGAGTAACAGTAAACTGTACACGTTGGCCTTCAGCTAAAGTTTTGAAACCGTCGCCAGAGATTGCGCTGAAATGTGCAAAAACGTCTGCGCCAGATTCTTGCTCGATGAAACCAAAACCTTTTGCTTCGTTAAACCATTTTACTGAACCAGTAGTTGTATTAGACATAATATGTATCCTAAAAAAATTAATATAAGTGTGCCTGAAAAGAGGCGATTGAGCCGGAAAAAATAGTTAACTTGAGGATATCGCGTGGGATTATTACTAAAACAACGGGGTACTAACAAATAAAACAGAACTTCTTTCAAACTAGTATTCAAAATGGGTTATCGCTAACCCATTTTAACGAAAGCAATTAGATGCTGACGATGTTTTCAGCTTGTGGACCTTTTTGACCTTGAGTAACAGTAAACTGTACACGTTGGCCTTCAGCTAAAGTTTTAAAACCGTCGCCAGAGATTGCGCTAAAATGTGCAAAAACGTCTGCGCCAGATTCTTGTTCGATAAAACCAAAACCTTTTGCTTCGTTAAACCATTTTACTGAACCAGTAGTTGTATTAGACATAATATGTATCCTAAAAAATTAATATAAGTGTGCCTGAAAAGAGGCGATTGAGCCGGAAAAAATAGTTAACTTGAGGATATCGCGTGGGATTATTACTAAAACAACTCGGTACTAACAAATAAAACAGAACTTCTTTCAAACTAGTATTCAAAATGGGTTATTGCTAACCCATTTTAACGAAAGCAATTAGATGCTAACGATGTTTTCAGCTTGTGGACCTTTTTGACCTTGAGTAACAGTAAACTGTACACGTTGGCCTTCAGCTAGAGTTTTGAAACCGTCGCCAGAGATTGCGCTGAAATGTGCGAAAACATCAGGACCAGATTCTTGCTCGATGAAACCAAAACCTTTTGCTTCGTTGAAAAATTTAACTGTACCAGTTGTAGTTGTAGACATAATAGTATCCTAAGGATTAATAAAAGTGCGCCTTAAATTAGGCAATTTAACAGGAAGAAAACATACATTTAACTGAGGATAACGCGAAGGATTATTACTAAAACAACGTGGTACTTACAAATAAATAGGGTTTTCTGTCAACCCGATGGCAAGCAGGATAACAGTAAATTAAGTTATATACCAAGCCCTATTGTAAATTTATTTTAGAGTAAGTGCTTTATTTGTTTGTTTGTTTTTTAACTAATTAGTTATAATTAATATGATATTTTATACTTTTAAAATAAAGGTAAACTTTGTTGAATCAATGCGTTAAGTCTATTTTTATGCTCAATTTTAGAGTAGACAAAATACAGCTTTTAATTGGTTAAAACATGACCTAATTACCTACTAAATTTTTTGAGATATACCCTAAATAATGTAATTCTTTAGCTCCAAATTACAAATCCAAGTATTAATAATGCAATCCAAAGTGTTTCAGCAACAATTAAAATAATGGGTTTCATACCTACTTCGGTAAGTTTTCCTAAATTAGTTTTCATTCCGTTTGTACACAATATTATTACTCTAAGTTTAATAAATAGAATCCTACTGGAAGGAGGGTACTTAATTATTTCAATAGGAATTTATCTCGAAGATGCGTTATGTAATAAGTGAATCATGCTGCGTTTAAAGCAAAGCGGCTGATTAGTGGATGGACAGCCAGCAGAAAGGTATCAAGGTAAGGCTTGCTGTCTTTTAAAAATACGCGCTAGGATTGCTAAGTAGTAGTTTAAGTACGTTTAACTAGTCGAGTTCAACTTGGTAATGATAGTGATCGCTACGGCATTTACTTAGGCGGTATTCAATACGTTTACCTTCGATTGATTCGGTAATGCGCGATACTAACAGCAGTGGATCGCCAGCTTTTATAGCAAGCATTTTTGCATCATCTATTGTAGCAAGTACGGCTTTAATACTGTCTTGGGTTTTGTGTACTGTTTGGTTAAATTTACTCTGATAATAATGATAGAGAGTGTGCGGTATATCACTACTTTTATGTATATCAGGAAAGTAGCTTTGCGGTAGGTATATAGTTTCGCTCATGCAAAATTTGTTATCGAGAATACGTCTACGGACAAGCTTGGTAACTTTGTCTTTTTTATTGAGTTGTAACGCTTCTATTACTTCAACTGGCGCTGCACAAAGCTCAACTGATAGCAGTTCCGCCTTTGGTGAGTTGTCACTTTTGCCGTCGGCTTGTAGCGGAAAAAACCTAAATAAGGCATCTTGCGAGGTATGCTCTGATACAAATGTACCAACGCCTTGGCGACGAGTTACTATTTTATTGTCGGTTAATAAATTAAGCGCTTTACGAACAGTACCTTGGCTTACGTTAAATTCTTCAGCAAGGCGAAATTCGCTAGGTAAAGCCTCGCCGGGCAACCAATGCCGTTTAACAATGAGTTGTTTTATACTATCAGCCACTTGTAAGTAGAGTGGTTGAAAATCCAAACTTGGGCTACTTAATTTGTGATCAAACATAGAGTTACTCATTGTTATTTACCATTAAATTTAATCCACTTGTAGTTATATCATAGGTGAAGCCTTTTACGCATATTTGCGTTTCTCGACTAAGCGTGAGCTACCGCAGTAATTTTTATTGAGGCAAACTGCATATTATGTTTAAAAATCGTCCTTATTCATTTTAATCTCAGGTGGAGTAAGCACATTACTTGATGGATTGTTTTTTCACTGGATTTGCCATTGGTTTTTCAGTGTTATAAATACAATTACTCGATTAAATTTACTCGTAGTACCGGTGATATCACTTACACTAAAGCTTAAATTGTGTCCGGTAAAGGTAGTTGTGGTTTCATGTACACGCGCTCTGGGTTAGGTATAGCATTTCCGCCAGATTTTAAATAACTCTCTCAATAATTTCCCTTAAAAGCGCAACGTTTAACACGTTGCGCTTTTTTTGTGACTTATTTTTGTAATAGTTTAGTCATTTTACTTTCATCAAAATTACCTTTATCAGTCACATCTGTTTTCTATAGTGCAGCGGTTACTTATTTGAGGTTTACGCTTCAACAAAAAATAACCACTACAATATGGGAATTACGGATGAAAATTAAAAAAGTCGCTGCGGCAATCGCGCTAACGTTAACGTTTAGCGCAGTGAGCCATGCTGATGTACTACCGCAAAGCCAAAAAGACAGCAGCTGGTATAGCGCTGCGCAAACTAAACTAACAACAAAAATAGCACAAGCGCAGGCTACACAAGCCTCTAAAGCTAAAAATGTTATTTTATTTGTGGGCGATGGCATGGGTATTTCTACTCTTACCGCAGCGCGCATTTTGCAAGGGCAGCGTAATAACCAACCAGGTGAAGAAGGTTATTTAAGCTTTGAAGAGTTCCCATACTCTGCACAAGTTAAAACGTATAACGTAGATGCTCAAACTCCCGACTCAGCCGGCACGATGACGGCTATTATTTCCGGTGTAAAAACCGATGTGGGCGTTATTGGTGTAGACGAAGATATTGAACGCGGCGTGTGTTCAACAGTGGCAGGTAACGAGCTAATTACCGCAACTGAATTGGCTGAAATTAAAGGGCTATCTACCGGTATTATTTCTACAGCACGTATTACTCATGCAACCCCTGCTGCCACATATGCTAAATCGGCTGACCGTAACTGGGAAGACGTATCCGATATGCCAGAAGATGCCGTAACGGGTGGCTGTGAAGACATTGCATCGCAACTGGTTAACTTCGAAAAAAACCTAGAAGCACGATTTGTAGGGACCGACGTAGACGGCCTTGATTTTGTAATGGGTGGCGGTCGTCGTCACTTTTTACCAAAAGACGAAACAGCTAACTCAACAGATGCAGTAAGTGCTATAGAAGGCGACCGCACTGACGAGCGCAACCTAGTAACTGAGTGGCAAACACAATACCCAGATGCTACGTACGTGATGGATCAAACAGGCTTTGATGCAATAGCGGATGATGCCACTAAAGTATTTGGTTTATTTAACGAATCCCACATGCAATACGAAGCTGACCGCGCAAACGATGTAGCGGGCGAGCCTTCGCTTACCGATATGACCACTAAAGCAATTGAAGTGCTTGGTAAAAACGATAACGGATTTTTCTTAACGGTTGAGTCGGGCCGAATTGACCACGCGCATCATGCGGGTAATGCATACAACGCGCTTAACGACACCATTGAGTTTGCTAAAGCCGTGCAAGCAGCGGTAGATAACACCAACTCAGAAGAAACCCTTATTTTAGTAACCGCCGATCACAGCCATGTATTTACTATTGCAGGCTACCCTAAGCGTGGTAATCCAATTTTAGGTCAAGTAGTTGCAGTAGGTGCAACTACTCCAAGCCTAGCCGCCGACGATATGCCGTACACCACAGTCGGTTACGCAAATGGTTTAGGTTTTAGAGACCTAGGCGACGAGACCGATGCTGATGCAAGTTACTCAAGTGCTGCTGTTGCAGGGCGTGTTGAACTAAATGGCGTTGATACAACAACCCCTGGTTTTCACCAAGAAACAACCGTACCAATGGGTTCAGAAACACACGCGGGTGAAGATATTTCACTGCATGCAAAAGGTCCTGGTGCTCAGCTAGCACAAGGCGTAATTGAACAAAACGTTGTATTTCATTTAATTAATCAAGCTCTTGAACTAACTCAGCAATAATGGCGGCTAACATGAACAAATTAACGGTACTTTCTTTGGCAGTAATGGTCGCGCTTGCAGGTTGCTCGAGTGACGATAACAAAAATGAAAACAATATTATCGCAGTAGATAATACTATTGCAGTGGGCTCTGAGCAGTGTATTAATGGCGGTGTAGAGACGCAAGTAGGCGCAGATACCAATAATAACGACGTGCTAGATAGCAACGAAGTTAACTCAACTAATTTAGTGTGTAATGCACCCGCAACGTCGTTAACAAGCGAGCAGTTAGCCTCGCTCACTAGCAATACGTGGTTTAGTGAAGCACAAACAAAATTAGGTGCTGCACAAACAGCCAGTAGCAACATTGTTACTGAATCAGGCAAAGCTAAAAACGTTATTTTATTTGTTGGTGATGGTATGGGTATTTCTACCATAACCGCAGCACGTATTTTAGCGGGTCAGTTAGAGGGCGAAATGGGTGAAGACCACCAGTTAAGCTTTGAAACTATGCCTTTTTCGGGCTTTGTAAAAACATACAACGTAGATGCGCAAACGCCAGATTCGGCAGGCACTATGACCGCAATGGCATCGGGCGTTAAAACCGACGCGGGCGTTATTGGTATTGATGAAGCGGTTGAACGTGGTAATTGTGCATCAGGCAAAGGGCACGAACTTGTTACCTCGTTAGAGCTTGCTGAAATTGCAGGTAAAGCAACAGGGATTATTTCTACAGCGCGTATTACTCACGCAACACCAGCTGCAACGTATGCTAAATCGGCAGAGCGTAACTGGGAAGATATCTCCGATATGCCAGAAAGTGCCGCAACGTGTGAAGACATTGCATCGCAACTGGTTAACTTTGAAGCCAACCTAGAAGCACGCTTTAGTGGTGTTGATGTAGACGGTATTGACGTAGTAATGGGCGGCGGTCGTCGTCACTTTCTACCAAAAGATGCCGCGTTTAATTCAGCCGATGCAGTAAGCGCTGTTGAAGGGGATCGAACAGATAACCGCGACTTAACTGCAGAGTGGAAAACGCAATATCCAAATGGCACGTACGTAATGGATCAAACCGGTTTTGATGCAATAAGTGACGACGCCACTAAAGTGTTTGGCTTATTTAACGAATCCCACATGCAGTACGAAGCTGACCGCGCAAACGATGTAGCAGGTGAGCCTTCGCTTTCGCAAATGACCGAAAAAGCAATAAACGTACTTGATAACAACGAGCAAGGTTTTTTCTTAACGGTTGAGTCGGGTCGAATTGACCACGCGCATCATGCGGGTAATGCTTATAACGCGTTAAACGACACTATTGAGCTTGCTAAAGCCGTTAAAGTGGCGATGGAAAACACCAACCCAGAAGAAACATTAATAGTTGTAACAGCCGATCACAGCCATGTATTTACCATTGCCGGTTACCCTAAACGCGGTAACCCAATTTTAGGTAAAGTGGTTGCAGTAGGGGCTACTGAGCCAAGCTTAGCTGCCGACGATATGCCTTATACAACGGTTGGTTACACAAATGGTGGTGGCTTTAGAAACCTAGGTAGCGAGACCAATGCCGATGCAGGTTACGCGTTTGCACCGGTTACAGGGCGTGTTGATTTAACTGATGTTGATACAACAACACCTGGTTTTCATCAAGAAGCACTGGTACCAATGGGCTCAGAAACACATGCCGGTGAAGACGTAGGCGTTTATGCAATGGGACCAGGTGCACACTTGGTAACAGGCACAAACGAGCAAAGCTTTTTATTCCATGTAATGGACTTTGCCGCTGACTTTGTAAAAACAGCAGACGAAAAACTAGCGCAATAAATACCCGCTAGTTATAAATTTAGTTAAATATATCTAAATAAAAAACCCCGCCTACTTTGCGGGGTTTTTGTCATTAAACTGACATTTATAATCGTTATGTTATTGCCATAAACTTGAAATATAAATAAGAGATAGCTAAATGAAAAAAGCGTTATTAATAATTGCTACGCTTGTGAGTACAAGTAGCTTTGCCTCGCAATGTGATATTGATGCCAAGCATTTAAAAGCCGATTATAAAATTACCAACAGCCATAAAGCGCAGCAAAGTAGCGAGTCACTTACCCTTTGGCGAAACAACCAGCAAGTAGCGCATCAAAGTGAAGTAATAACCGAGCTTTGGCAGCACTTAGCCAATAATCAAATACGACCAATACGTTACTTTAATGCCCAGCAACGCGGCATTGAATACCAACCATCTGAAGTACGCGGCGTGCAAAATTGGAGTGCTAAAAGTCAGCTGGTGGATAACCACCTAATAAAAAAAATGACCTTAGTAAGCACACAAGGCAAAGGCTGCGGTGAAGTAAAAAACTATACACTGAGAGAAAATGGCAACGACTTTAACCTCGCCTTTTTTACGCATTCAAAATTAGTTAAAACATTTAGTATTAGTAATAAAAAAAGCCAAACAACTACCTTACTTAGCCTTAATAATGTAAGCAATGATGAGCCATTAATTAGTGCTCAATTTGCACAGTGGGATCGCTTTCAAACCACCGATTACGCCGACATTGGCGATAACGAAGGTGACCCGTTTTTAGCTAAAATGATAAACCTAGGTTTTATTGAGCACAGCGCAACAGGTTTTTACAACCAGCAGGGCGAGGCTATTCAAGGAGGACACCACCACTAGGTTTTTTAGTCATGTAGCTCATAGCTAAAAATGAAAGGCGGCTATGAGTTACAAGCTGGTATTCAAAAAGTAGATTAATTAAGCCATTCCCACCCAAGTAATACTACAAACACTTTTCCATTTTTATAAAAACGCACACCATCAGACGCATAATATTTATAGTTGGTAATAACTTACACTATTTGTTATTAATAGAAGTTCACACTATAGGGATGTTTTAGTGAAAATAAGTAAATGTCCTCTAATAGATTTATTAGTCGTCATTGTTGGATTTTAAACTGGAGGGATCGAATTGAGTTCGCCAATATTAGAAGCTCTTCCCGCATTACATGTAACTGTTATTGGTGTTATTGCAGCTTTCTTTTCAGCTTTCGCTATTTATGCGTATCAAAAAGTGAATGATGCGAAAGAAAAGCTAGATGAAGCTTTACATCACAGTATGTCCGTTAGTATACCCAATTCAATGATGTTCAATGGTAACAATGTTTTTTTGAACCAAGATGGAACTTTAAACTGGGATAATAGAGGAAAGGAAGCCTTACGTAGGGCGGTAATGTTGTATTCATACCTAGACTATGAAGAAAAGTATGGAGTACCACCTAGCCCTTATCAAAGAGAACCTAATCCAGAAGAAGTAATTGCAGCTTGCAATGATCTTTTTTCTCTTTTTACAACAATCTTCACGACCTACCCATTTTGGAATAACAACGTTGTCCACATTGTGGGGCAGACAGATAATGTAACCCAGTTGTGTTCTAAGAAGTTTGATACTAACCGCATTCAGGAAATGCAAAGAATCGTCGGATATTTGAATTGGACTTGGAGTACGAGTAATCGCTCTCTTATGACACTAGCGAGCCGAGGTATAGAGTTTACTCGTCAGAAACAATTGAAAGAACAAACAGAAATGTTTGAAGAGCAAGTACTTAATATGCAACAGCAAATGCCTAAAAGTGAACAAGAGCGGATTTGGAAACAGTTTCATTTACCTCATGTAGATAGAGTTAGCGATTTTCAAGAAGTATTTGCCAGTTACTTTGAAAAAGCTCATGTTGTTGAAAGGGAAGTAATTCCATTGCTTTCTTCTTCAATTTCTAGTTTCAATACTTACAATGAAACTTTTAGAGTGAAAGAAACAACGCTCAAGGTTATTACCCTGATTATGTTTAATATGGTGTTTGGTGTACTACTGCCTTTAGTGACTTTAAATTTACTCGTCGGAGTTAATGTTGACTGGTCAAACTTATGGTTTAGTGCATTTGAATACTTTGTTTTATTTTCAACAATATTTCCTTATTTATGGGCCTGTAATTTCTTGTTTAAAAAGGTTAAGAAGCTGAACTTTGCATAAATGGCTAATAATGTACTAAACGAAGCAAATGTTACGTTACGCTTTATTTCATATTTAACCCACTATTTTAGCCCAATTAACGATGTGCTATTAACTTTTCGCTAATAGCAAAAACCCAACCGCCTGACGCTACTCAAGATGAGCATCATCAGGCTTTTTAGGTTTACTCGCTACTTCTGTTAAGCCGTCTTCGCAGTCGCCGCTGTCACAGGTATTTAAATCACTTTGTGCTTGTTTATCTTGTTGCAGCACTTGTTTTAAATCTTCCATACGTTGGCGCACGGCTACGCCGTAGCTGGCGTCGTCTCCCCACAGCTCTGCAAGTTGCAATACTGCAGCGCGGTCGTGGTCTCTAAATAGCTTACCAGCACGTTCTGCATCTTGTTTAGTGTTACCTAGTAACTCGAGTGCTTCTACGGCAAGGTTAATAGCAGAGTCGACTGTTTCGCGGTTAAACGCATCTACTTTTAAATTAAGTAACTGATACGCATGGCGGCGGTCGATTGCGCGAGCAACAATTTTTAACTGCGGGTAGTTTTTATGCGCGAGCTTAATTATCTCAATAGTTTTATCGGGGTTATCAATTGCAATTACCAGCATTTGCGCGGTGTGCGCGCCTGCGGCTTCAAGAAGTTCTTGGCGTGCGGCATCGCCATAAAATACGGTATTGCCAAAACGGCGTAGTAATTCTATTTGGCTAGGGCTGTGATCAAGTACGGTAATTTCGTAGCCTTGCGCGTGCAGTAAACGCCCCATAATTTGGCCAAAACGTCCGTAGCCCGCGATAATTACGTGCTTAGCGGTGCTAATTTGCTCTGGCTTATCAAACTCAGGCAGAGCACTGCTGCTGCGTTTTTGTATTTGCTCATAAACCATAAGTAATAACGGCGCTATTAGCATTGATACTGCGACAACTAAGGTAACAAGGCTGGTTTGCTCGGGCGTTAAAATACTTAAGGTGGTGGTTACGCTTAGCAGTACAAAGGCAAACTCACCCCCTTGGGCAAGGGCTAGGGCAAATAATAACTGCTGTTTACTGTTAATTTTAAAGGTAACGGCAAGGGCAAATAAAATGCAGGCTTTAACTACAATAAGTAAAACCACTAAGCCAATAACAGTACTAAACTCGTTAAATAGCAGTTCAAAGTTAATTGATGCGCCAACAGTTATAAAAAACAATCCTAACAGTAAGCCTTTAAAGGGTTCTATATCGGCTTCTAATTCGTGTCTAAATTCGCTCTCGGCAAGTACAACGCCTGCTAAAAAAGTCCCCAGCGCAGGCGATAAACCAATACTTTGCATAACCAGTGCAATAGCGACCACTAAAAAGAGTGCAAAAATAGTAAATATTTCACGCATGTGTGTTTGGGCAATGTATCTAAATAACGGGGCCGATACATATTTACCGCCGGCAATAATAGCGGCAATAACCGCGACCGATACACATACTTGTTGCCATACAGGCCAGCTTGCAATAATCGAATCGCTGATTTCTTTTGTGCTAGTTTGCGGGGCAAATGCAAGCAGTGGCAATAGGGCTAAAATAGGAATGATTGCGATGTCTTGAAACAGCAATACCGAAAATGCGTTTTGTCCGGCTTCTTGCTTTAGCCAGCCTTTTTCTTCAAGGCTTTGCAGTACAATAGCGGTAGAGGAGAGCGCGAGCATTAAACCAATGGCGAGTGCGGTTTGCCAATGCATGGCAAAAAACCAATAACAAAATGCAAAAATAGCCGCTGCCGATAGCACAACCTGTAAGCCACCAAGCCCTAAAATAGAGTGGCGTAATGTCCATAAACGCGAAGGTTGTAGTTCAAGACCAACTAAAAACAGCATCATTACTACGCCAAATTCAGCGAAGTGCATTACATCGGTTTGATCGCCCACAACACCCAGCGCATAAGGGCCAATGAGTATGCCGGCAATTAAATAACCTAACACTGAGCCAAGTCCGACTCGTTTTGCAATAGGCACAGCTACAATGGCTGCTGCTAAGTAAATTAAAGCAATTTCTAACACGCGTTTATCCTAAGTCATTCTATTTATGCTCAAGGTATTTGAGCATAAATAGAATGACTTAGGTTTTTATAAAATACAATAATTCATGTGGCTGAAAATACGTTATTTTTAGCTCATACTGTTAGTCAGCTACTTTTACTGAACCGCTAATATTATCGATACTTACATCGCCCGAGCCCGACTCAGTAATAGTCAGCCCTTTTGCATGGTTAACGCGAATATCACCCGAACCGTCTTCAATTGTTACGCTTGAACCAATATGCTCAATAAGCAGGTCGCCAGAGTTATCATCAACATTAACTGCACCGCTAATATGGCTTATTACTATATCACCCGATCCATCTTCAACGTTTAGCGAACCGGTTATGTTGCTCACGTGCATTTCGCCAGAACCATCGTCAATAGTTGCATTGCCGCTTACGTTGTTAATGTGAATACTGCCAGAGCCGTCGGTTAATTCTAAATTACCCGCGATGTTTTCAAGGTTTACTTCACCTGATCCATCGTCAATGGTTAGGTTTTTAGCACCGCTTATAGTTAAATCTCCTGAGCCGTCTTTTACATCAATATTGCTTTGCATAGCACTTATTAAAATGTCGCCAGAGCCATCATCAATATCTAAATTTAGATTACTTGGCACAGTAACCACTAAATCAATATGTGGAGACTGACCATTGTAAAAGTTAATACCATTACGGCTTTTATTTTGGGCAACAAGTTTTGCCTGTTTACCGTCTTGCTCGAGCGTTAGCTCGTATTTGTCTTCAATGTCGGCTGTGTAAATGGTGGCGTTAACACTAATGCTGGTGGCTGTTTTTGAGCCTTTTATTTCAAGGCTACCTGCGCCGCTTAACACATTTAAATATTCAAGATTATTGCTTGGCAGTGATAGCTGTTGAGTTTGCTTTACTGAGGCAACGCTTGGCGATATATGAAATACACAGCCACTTAATAATAAAATGCCGCCAATAAGCGAAAGTGGTTTTGTAATGTTAGATACAGTTGATGAGCTCATGTTTAGTCCTTTGGTATTTATTGTTTGTATTTATATAAACAATATAGAGCAAAAATGAGGCCGAAATGTAAGCTGTTGTTTTATATAGGGTGGTGGTTTTTTATGAAAGTTGAAATACTAATAAGTGGTTAAAATAACTAACTATTAATAAAAAAGGATGCGCGATGCATCCTTTTATAATTGCTCAGCTTTTATTAGGGAACTAATTAAAAGCTGTAAGTAATGTTACCGTATAAAAAGCGTCCGTCTAATCCGTAAGGTGCATACGGTGTGTACGGGAATATTTGACCAAAGTCAGAGTAACCAATGTTATCCACGGTTGCTTGTGGGTATTGATCGAATAAGTTGTTTGCACCAACGGCAAATTTCCAATATTCGTCTGGACGGTATGCCACTTCTAGGTCGGTGATCCATTTAGGGTCTAGGTATTCATCGCGATCGGCTGTGGTTGATATATCAGCGACTTCACCATAACGTGTGGCACGAAGCGTTGTTTGCCATTCGTTAAAGTTCCACACTGCTGATAGATTCCATTTGCTATCTGGCGTGCCTTCTTCAAAGCGGCCTACTTCACGACGGGCAAATACAACGTAGTCGTCACCTAGTGAGTTTAGCTCGCTTGGGTTGTCGTTTACGTGTGTTACTTCGGTATCGTTAAAGTTAGCGGCTACGTTTAGGCGTAAATCACCTAAGTTGTCTAAATCTAAGTTATAAGTAGCAACAATATCAACACCTTGTGTGCGTGAGTCGATAGCGTTGGTAAAGTAACGTACGCTTTCGGTATTTAGCTCACCGGCATTTTGTAGTATTTCAACAACTGCATCGCCCTCTAAGTTTTCAGACAATACAATACGGTCATCAATATCAATACGGTACGCATCAACAGTTAAGCTAAAGCTGCCTTGAGTGTACATAAAGCCCGCAGTAACGTTTACTGACTCTTCAGCATCTAACGGCTGTGCACCTAGCGCTTGCGCTGCTGCAGAATCAGTTGGGAATAGACCAACTTCAAATGGTTGGTTGTTCTCAAGTACAGTAGAGATTTGGCGGTACGAGCTTTGCGCTAAAGATGGCGCACGGAAACCTGTGCTAATTGCACCGCGCAGCGATAGGTTTTCAGTAATGCTGTAACGCGAAGCAAGCTTAGAAGTAAATGTGTCACCAAAGTCACTGTAATCTTCATAACGACCCGCTAAAACTACGTTCCATTTTTCTGTTAAGTAGGTATCAAACTCAACAAATAAAGCTATGTTATGACGGCTTTCGTCAGTCGCACTTTCTGGTCCAAAACCAGCAAGTACTTGCGCGCCACCGGCTGCAATTGGGTTACCGTCGCTATCAAGTGCGGTGATGTAAGACGCTTCTTCGCCTTCTTCAATTTTGTAGCTTTCGTGGCGGTATTCAGTACCTACGGTAAAAAATACGTCATCAGGTAAGCCTAAATCGAGTGTGGTGTTGGCCGTTGCGTTTACTAAAAACTGATCGTAAACCAGTGCGCCGTTGTCAAATTCGGTTGGGCTGTCGGCACCTAGTGATGTGTTAATACTATTTACAACACCGAAACCAAAGTCGTTACGGCCGTAGTTGGTACTTACATCCCATGTCCAATCGTTAGTTTCGCCTTTTAAGCCCAGTGCAAATGAGTAGTCTTGTACGTCTGTTTCAATTTGCGGTAAAAAGCCATCTGGGTACACTTCTAAAACGTTACGGCTGTCTTTTGCACGGCGGTAAAAACCACCTGAATTACCTTCACGCTTTGAGTAGCTACCAAATGAATAAAGGTTTAAGCCGTTATCTAAATCGTAACCCATGTTGTAAAACAATGCGTAATCTTCAAGGTCGGCTTTACCAAAACGGTGGTTGTAACGATCGATAGTAAATTCACGTGGGTCTAGGCTGCCATCATCAAGGCGACTGTATTGTTCGCGAGGGTCAAAACCTGAGCGCTGAGTTGAGTCGTTATCACGGTACTCAATAGATACGTTTACAAAGCCGTTATCAGATAACGCAAAACCAGAGTTTGCACTAACAGTGCGTGTTGCACCGTCGTTTACTTCGCGGTCGCCACCGGTATTAAAGGCTAAGTCGCCGTTTGCGTCTGCATAGGTGCTGTCTAGCTGAGATACACCAGCCATTTGAGTGTCGTATTTACCGTACGTTACGCTAACGCTACCGCCTTCTGAGGCATCTTTAAGTACAATGTTAATTACCCCAGCAATTGCATCAGAGCCGTACTGTGCGGCTGCACCATCACGTAGTACTTCAACACGTTTAATTGCAGAGGTTGGAATCATGTTCAAATCAACAGCTGTAGAGCCTCGGCCAACAACGCCCGCTAAGTTTAATAGCGCACCAGCGTGGCGGCGCTTACCGTTTATAAGTACTAATGTGTGATCGGGTGCTAATCCACGTAAAACAGCTGGTTTTGCATGGTCAGTACCATCACCCATAGTGGCACTTGGGTAGTTAAAGCTAGGTACTTGGTTTGCTAGTATTTGGCTTATTTCTAGCTGACCCGTACTTTGCATATCACCGCTGGTAATAATGTCTACGGGTACTGAGCTTTCGGCAATACTGCGTAGGCTTCTGCGAGTACCGGTAACCGAAATTACTTCGATATTCTTTTCTGCTTGATTATCTTGCTCTGCGGCAACGGCCATAGAGTAAGGAGTGCTAAGTGCAGTGGTAACGGCCAAGCTAAGTGCTAGTTTATTTGCAGATAAACGCTTAAAAGTCATTAATTGTTCCCCAAGAACTGCTAGTAATTCGAAAAGGAGCGCATCATATAGAAGCGACTACCCTAGTGCAAAGATAAAAACTATCTAAGATATTCTAAGTTGTTAACAAGTGAAGCCACTATTTACGCGTGATATAGACGTTTGGATCGTTGTAGTTGCAATCTTGTGTCGAATGGTTGCGAATTCAAGGGGATTTTAGATAAAAGTTAGTAAGACGTAAAAAGGCCAAGCAAATGCTTGGCCTTTCAATTTTTTAAATTTAGTAATTTAAATTATTCAGGAGCAACTTCAAGCGTTGTAAATAATGCATAACGTCCTGCATCTACGCCTTCTTCATTTACGGTAACCTTGTTAGAGGTTTCGATTAGGTATAGGCCTGGCTCTTTCCACGTAATTGTAAACATACCGTCTTTATCGGTCGTTACTTTTACTTCGCCACGCTCGTTACGGTAGCGTGTGTCGCCTTTTAAAATACTTACTTCAACGCCTTCACCAGCAGATTTACCATCTTGTAGTAATTGAAAACGTGCCTGCTCACCTACAAATAAATCGTTTGGATGCGTTGGACCGCTAAGCTCTAAGCCTAAACCTAACTGTGCAGGCTTTGAGGTGCCATTTCGGCTTACAAATGTATCAACTGTTGAAACAACCTTCGTTGTAGTTACATCTTTTGCATTGCTTGGTAATTTTGCGTCTGTTTTTTTACCAAATACGCGCTTGCGCTTACCTTCTTCATTTTTGTAGAAGGTCATGTACATTGGCTTTTGGGTCATTGCAATGTGATAAGTGCCTTGCTCTGTTAAGCTTACGGCAGCTGAGCTTTTACGTTTTAAGTAATAAGCACGAATAGTGTCGCTTACTGGCTCACCATTAGGCGCAAGCGCCATTAATAATGTGTCGTCGTACTCGGCGCCTTTTTCTTTTGGTTTAAAGGCTTTGTCTGGTGCAAATATTTCGTTAGAGATACTCGCGTCAATCATTACGTAATGAGCTTTATCGCCTGATAAAGATGTATGCGAAGGTAGTAACCAACGTCCGTGTGCACTTGCTGAAGTTGACACTAAAGCAGATAAGCTCAATGCGCCGATTAATGCCGTTTTTAATAGATTAATTTTCATTGTATTTCCTTAAATTCAAATGATTAAGTAGCAGCTACTTAGTGCTTACAGTGACGAAGCTTTTAGAAAACTCATTTTTACCATCAATTGTCAGCTTGCCTGATTTAGTTAAATCGAGCTCAACGCGGGTGTAGTCTCTGCCGCCTTCTTCGCGTACAACTTCAATATTTAATAAGTATTTACCTGGTTTTACTGGGTTACCGTCTAAATCGTTACCTTGCCAATTTATAGTGTAAGTACCCGCGCGCTTTGTTGCGCCGCTAATGCCGTCAAAGTTGGCATCGCTTTTACCGGCTTTACGCCACCATTGGCGTAAGTCTTTAAACCATTCTGCTTTTTGCACCCAAAGTGCAAGCGTTGTAACGTGTTTGCGCTCTGGTGTTTCAAGCCAAACTGCAACGTACGGGCGGTGATACGGTTGCACTTCTAAGTCAGGAAGCGTTAATTCAACCTCTAGCTGTGGTGTTTGCGCATGCACCGTTGTTTGAAAAAACGCAGCTACGAGCAGTAATGCGGCGCTTATAAATAATTTAAATTTAACCATTAAGACACTCCTTTTATTTGTGGAACCCAGCATAAATAAATAACCAGTGGAGTTGCGACTCCTAGTAAGGTTATCCATATTCCTGCTAAGCGTTTTTTTCTATTTTGAAACAAAATAATCATGCCGGTGATGGCAAATAGAATCATTAGTACGGCAGATATATCAATCACCCAACTCCATACTTCACCGCTGTGGCGGCCTTTATGTAAGTCGCCAATAAGGCTTAAAAAGCCACCTGTTTGGTAATCAAGATTTAGCTCGCCAGTTGTAAAGTCAAGCTCTGCGTAGGCAAACCCAGCAGGCAGTGGGTAGTCGAGCATGACAAGTGCGTCTTCTTTTTCCCACTCAATGCTTTTTACTTTTGTAAGTGCATATTGCTCGGCTAAATAAGCTTCTATTTCTGGGTAAAGCGTAGGCAACGTATTTAGCTGCTCATTTGCTTTGGTAACTAGCTCAGCTGGAATTACCGCCGTTACTTGGCCGTTATTTTTGTCGTTTTTAAGCCAATCAATATGGTTGAGCACAATGCCGCTAACACAAAATAAAATAAGCAAAAAAAACAAAGCTGTAGAAATATAAATATGTAGAGCACGGCTTGTACTATACAAAGCCCGCTTATTAATAAACGACATAAAAACAGTAAATAAATTAAATTTACAACATGATAATGATTTGCATTAGCTATTACAAATTTACTTACTTATCTTTACATTAAGATTTTAAAAGTGGAGGGTATTTGTAGGTATGCGTTTAGTACTTAGGTGGAGTAGAGGGTCTTAAGATAAGGTAAATCATTACCGATATTTCTATCGTTGCAACGAGGTAAATAACCCAAATAGGGGCGGCTGAGTATAGTAAAAATATAAATCCAATTAACATGCCAATGGCGGCGTAGCATTTGGCTTTAACAGGCACTACTTTGTGGGCTTGCCATTGCTGCAAAGTTACACCGTAACGAGGGTGGTTTAACAGCCATTGTTCAAGCGCGGGTGACGAGCGAGTAAAGCAGGTGAGCGCTAAAATAAAAAATATAGTGGTAGGCATGACCGGTAACACAATGCCAATAATGCCCAAGGCTACAAGTATTAAGCCAAGCGCTTTAAACCATAAGTTTTTATAACAAATAAACACTGCTTTTATATTCACTTAGGCTCTTTTTAGGCGTGTTATGGTATCTCTAATTGTAGGCTAAATAGCTATTAATTCGAAGCTTAAAATCAATAAAAAAGGGCAAACTAAGTGAAGTTTGCCCTTTTAAAAATAAATGCGGTTAACAGTTTAGAAGTAGTAACCAATATTTATGTTGAAGCGACGTTCTGTATCACCATCACCAATAATTGTTCCGCCAATAAATGGCTGGTTACGTGCTTGAATAAAGTCAAAGTAACTAAAGAAACCACCTGCAGCAACACTCATACCTGTTACGTTCATCCATGTATCTGCGCTGTCGTCAGACTTGTCATAAATAATGCCGTAATCGTTGTAAAATTGAATGTCGGTAACTGGACCCCAATCAAGCGAGTAATTATAAGCAACGTTAAAGTTAGTCATAGTTGCTTCGCTTGATACAGTGTCGTAATAAGCATACGCACCAACAACAAAGCGGTCGCTGCTGTCGTCTAGATCGTAGTCGTATTCACCGTGT
This sequence comes from Pseudoalteromonas sp. FUC4, assembly GCF_008370255.1. Classification (GTDB taxonomy): domain Bacteria; phylum Pseudomonadota; class Gammaproteobacteria; order Enterobacterales; family Alteromonadaceae; genus Pseudoalteromonas. The sequence continues at coordinate 34,650 of NZ_SEUI01000008.1, forward strand.
TGAAATTGGATATTCCAGTTGTTAATTGTGCTATCAACATGAAATGCCCATGCACCGTAGTTACCTGCACGATCGTTACCGTCATGTAAGCCACCACTTAATAATGATACACCCACATCGGTAGTTATATTTTTGCTGTGTTCAATTTGATATGTCGCACGCCCGGCAAACGTATTGTATTCACCTATGCGAGAGCCTGGTGCATCGTATGTACCTTCCTCTGCTGAACGACTACCAATAATGTCGTAAGAGTAACGATGGTTAATATCTGATGAGCCACCGTCTACTCCACCTAGCTCATCATTTTTGAAAAAGCCTAGGTCTAGTTTCCAGTTATCTTTAAGTTTACGTTTTACTACTACACCTAAGTCAAAGTCGTCTTCTAGGCCTACGTAATAGTTAGTGCTGAAAAAGTAGCTGTGTGAGTTGTATGGACCATTACCAAAAGGCACAGGTGCAATACCAGCTTGTCCTTCCCAACCATCTGCAAACTCGTAACCTAAGTAAGCGTACTTAACAACGGTCATATAATCGTAAAAACGTACTTCACCGTTAAGTGAAATATCGTTAATTTCACCAGATACATTTATACGGAAAATATCAAAATCAAAATCGCCACCGCGATCTTGGGTATCTTCATCGTATGTGTTGGTGCTGTAATTAAAGCGTATTGCTCCACCAACTTTAATACCTTCATCTTTTTTCTCAGGTTCAGCTGCGGCAACTTCCACTACTTTTTGATCAGATTTTTTACTGATGTTTGCAACTTGCTGTTCGTGCTGCTTATTAATTTGCTGTTGTTTTGTTTTTTCATCAGCTAATTTATTTTCAAGCAATTGCATTTGTTGCTTTAGCTGTTTAAGTTGGCTTTGTAGTGTGTCTAGATCATCAGACGCATAAGAAGTGCTTGTAACACCACCTAGAACTAGTGCTAGTGTCAATTTTGAGAGTTTAGTCATAATAGCCGCTCTGCTTGTGATTAAAAAATAAAAAATTCAAGACGTCAAAAAACGCCTTACGTTTAGAGTAAGTACAAAAACTATGTATTTTTTTATTGTTTATTCTTTAGGAGCTTGAGTAAGTGCACCAACTTCTAGAAGGGGCGATGCATCTAATTTATCTGCATCCATCATCGCGGCTACACGCTGCATTGATGAGAGTAAAAGGCTCTGTTCCCACTCAGCAAGCGCAGAAAACTTTTCAATAAAGTGTTCTTGCAATGGCTGAGGTGCTTTATCAAGTAACTCTTTTCCTTTGTCGGTGAGGTATAAGCTCACTCTGCGTTTATCCATTTGACTGCGTACGCGTGTTACTAAGTTTCTGCTTTCTATTCTGTCGAGAATATTGGTGACCGTTGCTGGGCTTAAATTTACATTTTGAGCAATACGGCTCGCCGTTATTCCATCGGTTTTTTGCACTTCTTGCATTATAAGCAATTGTGGGCCAGTTAAACCCGAAGTTTTATTTAGCTGCTTAGAATGTAAGTCAATCGCGCGGATAACTTTACGTAAAGAAACCAATAACTCGTCATATTTTTGCATTTGCTTATCTCGTCGATGGGGCGGTAGTTTGCCGTAATCGCGAAATGTTACACATCAAATAAATTGAATTCAAATAATATATTGTACTTTAGCCTGCTTTTATTGGTTTTTAATAGTTAGAGCAGTAACTAATGTAAAATTATATTGTTTAAATATTGGTAAATTTTCTTAGCACATTGTGTGCATTAAGTTGCGCACAGTACGTATGTTGTGAATAATTGGCAAGTCTTATTGCATAGACTTTAGTATTATTCATTTACAGCTGTTAGTACAAAGTAATTGTTTGTGAGTTTACTGTATATGTATTAATCGGCAATGAACAAATTCAGCAATCAATATTTAATATCAATAGCGTATACTTTAAGCATGCATTATTGTTTAGATGTAAATGTTAAAAATCTTTAGTATCAGTATTATAGGGGAAGGTATGAAATTATCGCCATCAGTTAGCATTGAGCAAAGCGAATCCGGACTTGAGTTTATCAAAGTAGCTAGTGAAAAGTGCGACGCAAAAATATTTTTGCAAGGTGGACAAATTACCGAGTTTATCCCTAAAAATAACAAGCCACTTATATGGGTATCACAAGACGAAACCTATCAAGAAGGGGCGAGTATTCGAGGTGGTATTCCTATTTGTTGGCCATGGTTTGGTACACACGCTAATGATGGCTGGCCTGCCCATGGTTTTGCGCGCACAAGTGTGTGGCAAGCCGATGAAGTACACGAATCTGATGAGCAAATTACGGTTAGTTTAAAGTTACCTATGAAGCTAGTTAATACAACGTATTGGCCGCATCAGTCAGCATTAAAAGTTGAGTTTATATTAAGCGATAAATTACAGGTTCGCTTAACGACCACTAACTTAGGAACTGTGCCATTTAGCTTTACTCAAGCACTGCATACCTATTTTCCTACCTCAGACATTACAAATACCCATGTAGATGGTTTGCAAGGCGCGCAATATATTGAGTTTAGTGAAGGGCCATTTGTACAAAATGATGTTGTAAGCTTTAATCGCGAAACTGACATGGTTTATACACAAGCAAGTGCAGTACAAACGATTAATACGCCAGAAGGTGTTATTAGTGTGAGCCGTGAAAATTCAAACTCGTGTGTACTGTGGAATCCATGGATAGAAAAATCAAAACGCTTATCTAACTTTGCTGACGATGAATATAAAACAATGCTGTGTCTAGAGGCCGCTAATGTACTGACAGATAAGGTAACGCTTGAGCCAAAACAAAGTCACACCTTAATAACCACCATTAGTTGGTAAGTAATTAAGCAGTAATAGGGATAAATAGTGTTTAACAATCAACAAATAATGGATTTACCAAAGCATAGTGATATTAGCTTTAAGCCATTGGCTGATAAAGCCTTATTACATACACAGCTTAGCTCGCTTCTGTTTTATATACCGCTAATTGGAGCGCTTATTGCTGTTTGTTATTTTAATGAAGCCTTTGCTAATAATGCACAAACGTATTTGCTAATTGGTATGCCTATTTTGGTGGCCGTATCTATGGCGTACAACATAATAAGTGTGAGGCTGCGAGGTTTTGCAGTGCGAGATCATGACATTGCTTTTAAAAAAGGCGTTATTTGGCAACAAGTGACGGTATTACCTTTAGCACGTGTACAGCATATGGAAATACACCAAGGGCCAATAGAGCGAAAACTTAGCCTTGCGAGCATTAAATTATTTAGCGCTGGCGGTGTAAGTGCCGATTTACAAATTAGCGAGCTAACCCATGATGATTGTAAAAATATGCGCCAATTTGTACAAAACTACCGCCAAGACGACGCAACTACTCAGGCAGCTTTAGTCGATGAGTAATGCAACTCTCGAAGATAAAGCCAGCCCTATTTACTGGCAAAAAGTATCGCCCTGGGCACTTTTATACTTTGTTGTGCACTTTAGTGTGCGCTTTGTAAAAGATGGCCTTTTAAACCTACTGCCTATGCTAGTCGTGTTTGTTACTCAAGTAGAAAATAAGTTGTTTTGGGCACAGGCTGCAGGTGGGATTGCGCTAATTTCGTTGCTTATTTACTCATTTTTATATTATTTAAATTTTAAGTTTAGTATTAGTAGCGACAACGAAATACTGCTTAACAAGGGTGTATTTAAAAAAGAGCGACTTACGCTTAAATTTGGCCGTGTGCAAAACGTTAATATTGCCGAGCCGTTTTATTTTACCCCCGTAGACTTAGTTAATTGTATTTTTGATGCCGCTGGCAGTGTGTCGCAAGAAGTTGTTTTACCTGGTGTCACTAAAGATTATGCACAGCAAATGCGTAAACAAATATTTGATTTTAAAGCGCAGCAACAGCAAGAAGTACAAAATACTGAACAAAGCAAAACAGACACTATCGAAAACAGCCTAAGCATTAGCAATAAAGAAATAGCCAAATTTGGTTTGATGTCGAATATGGCTATTTTAGCAATGGCTGCTTTGGCCCCTTTTATAAACCTGATTGTTGATTTTTTAGAGAAGCAAATTATTGCGAAAGTAGAAGGCTTTTATCAACAAGAGTTTGGTATGCTGGCAAGTGCTGCAACTTTTGCGATGATCACCTTAATTGTTTTGCTAGTTTTTGCAGCTGTGATGCTATCGGTGACTATGTCGCTTATTCGCTTTTATAATTTTGAACTTTACTTTAAAGGTCAAAAATTTAAACGTATTGCAGGCTTGTTAGAGCGCCATCAGCTTTCTATGAGTATGGATAAAGTGCAATCTATTGTTATAAAGCAAAACTTAATGGGGCGACTACTAAAGCGCTTTACCGTGGAGTGTTTACAAGCAAGTAGCGGTGGAATAGTTGCAGGTGTTGCGGCTAAACAAAATAAACAAACCTTAGTATTACCAGTATTAAATAGCGAACAAGTTGATAGTGTATGCCAGTGGATTTACCCGTGGTTTAATAGTAAAAAACTCGCTTTTAAGCGCGCAGAACGAGCGCTTTTGTATAAAAATTTAGGCTTTTATTCATTGTTACCCAGTGTATTAGTGTTTGGCTTTTGTTTTATTACTGATATTAATACTTTGATAAGCCTTGGTGTTTTGGTGGTGTTTTCTGGCTTGGTAACTTTGTCGTATCAGCGTTATGGTTATTACATGCATGAGGATAATGGCCGATTTTACATGGTTGTACGCAAAGGTATGATTGGCGTTCATTACCGTGTTTTTGAGCTTTATAAAGCGCAAAGTGCACGAAGTATAAGTACGTACTTAATGCGCAAATCAAGCTTAAAAAGCCTGTATATACAACTTGCTTCGGGCTTTGCATTTATGCCCTATATAAAGCAGCAAGATGCTGACTTTATTATTGATTTTACAATTAAGCAGATTGAGTCAGATACTCGCAGCTGGATGTAATATCTCCTCATTAAAAATAACGCTACCAGAAGTTGAAGATGCCATAGTAAAGAAAAATAGTAGACTGAGTAAACTTTACAAAATAAAACATCAGCAAAATCAAATGGCTTAGTATATGCAAACTGGTTTACGTTAGGCGGATTAAGCTCCAAAGAAAGTATGTGAGCTTGGTAAGCTTTTATTGTTTACTTCAAAAGTATTAAATTAATGATGATTTAAGCTAAGTTATTTCCCCATTTGTAAGGATGGTAACTTAGCCTAAAACCCTGAGCTACTATATAATCAATTGCTTACTGTGTGGCGTTTACTTGAGCGATTTTTTTGTGACTGTTTTTTACGTTTACGACGGGTAAACCATAAATAAAAACCAGTGCCACCAAGCCAGACAGGGCTCAGACCTATAACGCACCATAGAGTTTTACTAATTAAACCTGCAAAGTAACCAAAGTGGAGCTTTCTAAAGCTATCAATAGCTTGCCAACCAACACTCGCTCCACGTATATCCCAGCTAGCCATATGCTCACCAGTAATCTTGTTGTAAGTTACTGTATTAGCGTATTCACTTGCAAGCGGGTTACTGGTATCGACCTCCCCAAACACGGTGATATTTTGCTCTGGTTCAAGCGGCATAAGTAAATACGTACCATTAAATGTAGGTATTTGTCTTTTACTGTCATCGAGTACATGCTGAAAAGAAACCTCTTCGCTGTATAAGTTTTTGGTTAGCGTAAAATGTTCTTCTTCAGCGTGCTCTATTACTTCGTGGTACCACACCGCACCATTAAAGTAGCCACCTGTTATGGCTAAAACAATAATAATGGGTGAGCCGATCACGCCTGTCATTTTATGAATGTCGCTAAGTACTATTTGCAGTGTTGCACGCCAGCGTACGCTAAATAAACGCTGCCAAAATTTACGATAAATAATAAGGCCAGTAATACCTAATACCAAAAAAAACACGGCAAAAAAGAAACCTAAAACGGTACCCGTTTGCCCCGGTAGGCTTTTTAAATCGTTAAGTAAAAATGTGTAATGTAAGTCTAAAAACCAATCTGTAAAATAGTGGCTAGTACCTACCGGCTCTGAAAGAATATTTCCAGTGTATTGATCTAAGTGAAATTTATACCAATCTTCTGTACCGCGCTTTATTAAATAAACCCGATCAGCGATATCATCGTTAAATATTTCCCAACTACCTACTACATATTCAGGGTAAGCATGCTCTGTTTTAGCAATTAATTTGTCTATAGGCATGCGCTCTGGTTGTGCTTTTACAACAAAATGGCTGTTTGGCATAAGTAAGCCATCTATTTCACTTTTAAAAACTAATACGCTCCCTGTAATACTAATAACAATCAAGGGAATGAGAGCTATAAGAGCGATCCAACTGTGAATTTTAAAAAGAGTTTTTCTCATAGATAGTTTTATATACAGCAGCTAATGACTTGCGCATGATAACAACTATCATTTTTATTTGATAGGTTGTGAGTAGGTTTCCTATTAAATAGGTAAACCGTGAACTTAATTCTACGGTTTTTGTATACCTAGCTTGCCAGTACCTAAAATAAGAATGTCATATTTAGTTGAGTTAAATTTACGCGGCTCTACAATGCCGCGCTCATAGTAAAAGCCTTTTAAAACAGATGTTTATTAAATGTTTTTATTTCTGTTTTTAATTAACATTTATGTAACGAGCGAGGTTGCTTTGGCGCATTATTTGCCTATATTGTCTTCTTTTATTTTGGTTTTTAGTTTTTTACCATTACTAAACAAAATTCGTAAAAACCGTAGTGTCTCTGGTTTGTCACTATTAATGATGACATTTGGATTAGCACAAAGCCTTTATTTTATAACTTACAATATGTACTTTGAGCGCTATTATATTGCGTTACCATTTGTCGTAACTGGTGCGTTAAGCGGGCTTATTTTGTATTTTTTTGCGCGTTTCAACGCAGCTAAACGAGAACGCGTACAGCTGGTTGTTATGCTAGGTTTTTCGTTACTGCCTTTTTCACTGCTTTTAAATTCAAGCCTCGATACTGCAACAGTATTAAGCGCTTTAACGTATGTTGGTCTTGTGATGAGTTCGGTACGTGTTATGCCGCAAACTTATAAAACATTGCGTACAGGCAATGTGAGTAATTTAAGCGCGCGCTACTTTAGCTTGCAGTTTATTGCTGGTATTTGCGGCTTAGTTGTTGAGCTTACAACCGCGGCTCCAAGCACCGCGCACTTACTTATGTTTATTATGTTATTGCTTACCAATGCTGTGCAATTTGGTTGTATGCAATATTATAGAATGCGACCTGCAATGGCTTAAAGCTAAAATAAAAGTGCTAATTGAGTTTAGGTGTGGCAGTTTTAAGCTATTAATCATTACAAAGTTTAAACAATGCAATTAACTATTCATCAAATTGATGCGTTTTCGAATGAGTTATTTAAAGGTAACTATGCGGCAGTGATCCCATTGAAATCGTGGCTAAGTGACGATTTAATGCTAAAAATTGGTGCTGAGAATAACGTATCTGAAACGGCTTTTACCTGCCTGCAAGACGATGGCAGTTTTGTTATTCGTTGGTTTTCGCCGTTAATGGAAATCGATTTTTGTGGTCACGCCACACTTGCGGCTGCCTATGTTTTATGTGAAGAGCATAACATATCGCAAATTCGCTTTATTGCTGATGCGGTGGGCGAGCTAATCGTTAATAAAAACGCTGATGGCAGCTTTGCAATGACCTTTCCTAAACAAGCACCGGTTGAGGTACAGAATGTACCGCAGCAATTGCTTGATGGCCTGTTTATACAACCGAGTAAAGTGCTTAAAAACCGCCAAGCTTACTTTGCTATTTATGAAAGTGCCGATCAAATAATTGAATTAACAACTAACTCCGAGCTTTTAAAAGCGCTTTATCCACTTGATGTAGTAGCTACAGCACCTAGTGATGATTATGATTTTATATCTCGTTATTTTTGGCCTGCAAGCGGTGGCGACGAAGATTATGTAACGGGCTCAATTCATACTGGCTTGGCACCTTACTGGGCGCAGCAATTGGGTAAAACTACGTTAAGTGCTTATCAGGCTTCAAGCAGAGGCGGGTATTTACTATGTGAAGTGGGTGATACAACCGTCACTTTGACCGGGCATGCTGTAAGGTATTTAAAGGGCACTATTTATATTTAATTAGGAGCTTTATATTTGGCAAGGAACGATGTTTAAATTATTCATTTCAAAATCATATTAGCAGGTTGTTTTTATGATCCCACTAGCCGTTTTTTGAATTACCTCCTTTATTTTATCTATTAACACACGCATTTGTAACAGTTGCTTACAAATGTCACCTTAATGTTTCATATGGCTCTGGTATTATGGCGTTAATAGAATTTTGGGGATAATAGGATATGCAAACAAATTCACTTAGATGGGTTTTTCCATTTGTAGCGCTCATTGTTGGTATTGTTGGCTTTATGGGAATAAATGCCATTGCACAAGAACCAGAGCAAAAAAAGGCGGTAGATACTCGTCCAACAGTGCAAGTTGAGCCAGTGGCTGCAAATGATCATCAAGTTATTATTAATAGCTACGGTGAAGTAAAGCCGCTTGAAAATACACAGCTTTCGGCGCAGGTATCGGGTGAAGTACTAAGTTGGCATCCTAACTTTGTAGCCGGTGGCATCGTTGCTCGCGGTGAAACCTTATTCACTATCGAAAAAGATAACTATGAAGCTGCAGTACTTGTTGCTGAGGCTGATGTTGCTCGAGCACAGGCTGCCCTTATTGAGGAGCAGGCTCAGGCACAGGTAGCCGAAGACGAAGCAAAGCGTTTTCCTAGTAAAGCGCGTACCGATTTATTTTTACGTAAGCCGCAAGTGTTAAGTGCTCAAGCTGCAGTTAAATCGGCGCAAGCAGCTTTAAAGCGTGCGCAACGCGATTTAGATAATTGTGAAGTGACAGCGCCATACGATGCTTTAGTGGTTAGCCGTAATGTAGGTGTTGGCCAGTTTGTCACTATGGGTTCGCAAGTTGCTGAACTCAATAATATTGAGACCGCTGAAGTGATTATTCCTATTGCAGGGTTCGATAGCGTGTTTTTACCAGAGCGTATTAAAGGCATTACCGCTACAGTGATTCAAAAAGGGCTAAATAGCTTTACGCGCGAAGGGGTAATAGACCGCGACTTAGGAATTGTAGATAGCGCTACGCGCATGAGCAGTTTAGTTGTGCGAATTGAAGACCCTTATGGTTTAAAAACAAAACAACCATCTATTAAATTTGGTAGCTACGTACAAGTTAATTTTGCAGGGGCTACGCTTAATAATATTTACCGCTTACCGCAAGCTTTAGTGAATAACCAAACCGTATGGGTCGTAAACAAAAGCCAAGAGCTTGAGCCACGTAAAGTAACGGTTATTCGTGAAGAAGGTGAATACTTTTATATCAGCAGTGGTTTAAATGCTGACGACCAACTCGTTACTACTTTGCCTGAATACCCACAAAAAGGGATGCAGGTTAAAATTGCCGGTGTAGCTACACCTGAAAGCTCAGAGTTGAGCACCTCAAACACGCAACAGCTGTAAGGTGTATTAGATATGAGCGAATCAATACAAAAAAAACAAACAGGACTCATTGCCTACTTTGCTAATAACTCGGTTGCTGCAAACTTAATGATGTTTTTTATCATTGTTATGGGGGCTATAAGTTACTTCACTATTCAGCGTCAAATGTTTCCAAATATAGAAGTTAACTATATTAACGTTGAAGCTAACTACCCAGGTGCCTCTCCTCAAGAAATAGAAGAAAGTATTCTTATAAAAATTGAAGAGTCACTTAAAGATATAACCGAAATTAAAAAAGGTGTGTACCGCGCTTTTAGAAATGGCGGCACTGCAAGCCTTGAAATAAACACTGATGCTGAACTTACCGATGTGCTTGATAAAGTAAAGTTACGTGTTGATGGTATTGCGACTTTTCCGGCTGGTATGGAACCGGTCACCATAAGCCAAGTTGAATTTAGGCAAGATGTAATAGGTATGACACTCGTTGGCGATTTACCGCTTACAGAGCTTAAGCCTATTGCTAATCAAATAGAAGATGAGTTACTACAGCTATCTAATGTTTCACTCGTTGAAAACGATGTACCGCTTGACGAAATTGCAATTGAAATAGACCCCGATACGCTTCGCCAATATAACCTTACCCTTAGTGATGTTATTAATGCGGTGCGTCGTTACTCAGCTAACTTTTCAGCAGGGCAATTAAAAACCGATGCGGGTGTTATTTCTGTTCGAGTAGAGAACCAATTTTACTCGGGTGAAGAGTTTAGACATATCCCGGTAAAAATTGGTGAGTATGGCGCTAAAGTTTTACTGCAAGATGTGGCCGTTATTAAAGATCAATTTACCGAAGGTGAGCGTTACTTTAAATTTAACGGTGAAAATGCCGTTTATATGTCGGTTAAAGCAACACAAGAGCAGAATATAATTCCTGTGGCCGATTCGGTTAAGGCATTTATTGATCAAAAAAATAAGCAGCTACCGCCAGGTATTAGGTTAGAGCCATTAATGGACATGACATATTACCTAAACGCACGCCTTGATATGATGAAGGCTAACTTGTTTCAAGGTGCAATTTTAGTGGCCATTATGCTGTCGTTATTCTTGCGCTTTAAACTTGCATTATGGGTAATGATTGGCTTACCCGTTTGTTTTTTAGGGGCCATGATGATGATGCCGTTATTTGGCATCAGCATTAATATTATTTCGTTATTCGCGTTTATTATGGTGCTTGGCATAGTGGTGGATGATGCCATAGTAATAGGCGAAGCCGCCTATACCGAGGTAGAAAAAAGCGGTGGTGGTGTCGAAAACGTCGTACGTGGTGCAAACCGCGTAGCAACTCCTGCAACGTTTGGCGTACTAACAACAATTGCTGTGTTTGCGCCGTTTACGCTTTCAAGCGGTCCAGAAAGCGCCTTCTTTTACGGTATAGCTGTTGTAGTTATGCTGTGTTTGGTGTTCAGCCTTGTAGAGTCAAAGCTTATATTACCGGCTCACATTGCACATACACACTTTTCACCGATTAAAAAAGGGGGCTGGCGCGATCGCTTTAACACTCGCTTTTTTGGTTTTGTAAATGGCCCATATAAACGTTTTATTGCGAAATGTGTAGATTGGCGCTGGACTGTTTTGTTTGCTTTTATTGCAATGTTTATTATCAGCATTGCACTTATTACGTCTAATAAAGTACGTACAGTACCTACTCCTAAAGTGCCGCACGATTTTCCGCAAATACAAGTAGAAATGAATGATAACGTTTCTGACCTACAAACTATTGCGGCTATTCGTGAAATAGAAGCCATGGTACTTAGAGTAGATGAAGAAACTGAGCGTGAATTTGGTCAAAAAATTATTCGTGATGTGTTGGTATTTAACCAAGGCAGAACTGAGTCGCAATTACTTGCCCCTTTAGTTGACGAAGATTCACGCCCGTATAATGCATTTGAACTTTCACGTCGTTGGCGTGAAGCTATGCCAACTATTGCCGGTATTAAGTCGTTAACTATTCAAGATGATGTTGGCGGCGGCGGTGGTAGCAATGGCGGCGGCGAGTTTGGTTACTTACTGTTTGGTTCTGACATAGAGACTTTAAATGAAGCCGGTCGTCGTTTTATTCAATTACTGCAACAGCAAAAAGGACTGTTTGATATAAGCTCAACAATTGACCCCGCGAGCAAAGAAGTGCAAATGAGCCTTAAACCAGTTGCATACGATTTAGGCTTAGATTTGGCAGGTATTGCAAACCAAGTGGGTGCTAGTTTCTATGGTGGTGAAGCGCAGCGCGTGATCCGAAACGGTGAAGAGGTACGTGTAATGGTACGCTACCCTAAACTAACTCGTGAAGCATTTTCATCGCTTAAACATACTGTAGTGACCACCCCACAGGGGCGAGAAGTATTACTTGGTGATGTTGTAGAGCTGACCGAAACACCTGGCATTAGTTATATTCGTCGTGAAGGTGGTTATCGTACCGTGTATGTTTATGGTAATATTGATGAAGAGCAAATTGAACCTGGTGAAGTAGTTAAGCAGGTAAAAGAAAACTTACTTCCACAGCTAATTGAAGAATTTCCAAGTGTTAAATCAGAACTTGGTGGCGCAATAGAAGAGCAGCAAGCTCAAGCCAATGAGCAAATAATGTTTTTTATTGGCGGAATGATTTTAGTATACATACTGCTAGCTGTGCCGCTTAAAAGCTATTCACAACCGCTTATTGTAATGTCGGTTATTCCGTTTAGCTTAACTGGCGCTATTTGGGGTCATTACTGGTTTGATTTAGATATGAGCTTAATGTCGGGCTTTGGCTTAATTGCTGCTGCAGGCGTTGTTATAAACGACTCCCTAGTAATGACCGATTACGTAAACCAAGTTCGCCGCGAAGGTGTTAGCGTTAAAAATGCAGTAATAGAAGCAGGTTGTGCACGCTTTAGAGCAATCTTATTAACATCAATCACTACATTTGCAGGTGTATTGCCCATTATGTTTGAAACAAGCCTGCAGGCTAAGTTTGTAATACCTATGGCAGTGGCACTTGGCTTTGCTGTTATGTTTGCAACGTTAATAACGCTTATATTGGTACCGTGTTTATATATGATTTTAGGTGATATTGGCACGTTATTTAAGCGCCCATTTAAAGGGCGAGCTGCGAAAGTATCAATAAATAGTTAATAGACAATAAAGTTAAAAAAAGCCCTGAACGGTTAACCATCCAGGGCTTTTTTATTATCTTTTTAATGCAGCTTAGATGCTGCAGTAAAATTAATCTTTAAATTGCTTATGGCAATCTTTACAACCTTTAGCCCATGCACCAAAAGCTTTACCAATTACGGCCTTATCGCCTGATTGAGCAGCTAACGCTAGCTTATCTGCATTTGCTGCAAAAGCATTTGCTTTTTCAACAAAGGTTGCATTTTCGGCCCAAACCGCAGCAAGTGCCGCTGTATCGCCTTTATCTGTTCCTTCGTAAAACGCTTCCCATGGCATTTTTGAAAGTGCAGCGGCATTGTTAGCACGCATTTTAAATTGCTCTGCGTTAAAAGGTACTTTACCTTTTAGCATTGCGCCCATGTCACCAATTTGCACTGAAATCATTGAGAACGCAGCTTGGCGGTATTCAATTGCGTCACTTGGCTCTTTAAATGCAGAATTTGCCGATACGCTAAATGCACACGTTGCCAGTGCTATTGTTGCTAATACTTTTTTTAATTTCATGTTTGCCCCTGTTGAAAATTGTAATTCTTAATTTGATATCTTGTATCTAACATCGTATTTATTCAAGTGAATGCGATAGATTTAATTAAAACTTAGTCATTAAGACCTATATCAGCGAATATCATTCCTCGGCGCATACTTCTGGTAGCCAAAAATACTTCTCCAAGTAGTGAAATAAATGCACATATGAGTAATGCCATTGCTGCAACAAAACAACAAGCAATAGTCACGCTTAAGTTTATTGATTGAATGTGCGACAAGAATAAAAACATAACCACAGCACATACAAGCAAGGCACTTAATACACTTAAACTAAAAGCAATATGTATACATCGAGATCTTTTTAATAAAGCGCGGAGTTCTGTTGCTAGCGACTTATTAAAATCATCATCTGTATTTACTTTTAATCTTCGCTCCAATAAGCGCGCTCTGTCGGTAATTCGTGCTAAGCGATTAGATAAAACACCTAAAGTTGCTGCTATACCTGTGATTAAAAATACGGGGGCAACGGCCGTTTGAATTACTTTTGCCATAGTTAAAATGTTAATTACTTCGCTATTCATATTTTTCTCAAAAGGGTCAAATGTGTTTACACTCATTTACAAAATAAAAATAAAATATATTCTTTAAAAATCAACTGCTTATTTTTTTATATAACCTTTTTATACACGGGTTGTAATTTGTTTGTAATCAAGATGTTGCTCAGAGTGGGTGTAAAGTTTTATATTCTAATTATAGGCCAATTACAATTGGTAATAAGTACAATAATATAAAACTCACCTCAGGGGAAATAATGTCAAATATAATAATGAGAAAAACAGCTATATCGACTGCTATTGGTTTAGCTATGATGTCATATGGTGTAGTTGCAGCACCTGATTTATCTAAAGGGTATGCACCTGAAACTTCAAGTGTTAAAACTTACTCTCAAGATAAAACAATATCTAGAAAAGCGCGTTATATTATTCAACTTGAAGATGAGCCATTGGCGACTTACAGAGGTGGTATTGTAGGGCTAGAAGCAACCTCAGCAGTTATAACTGGAGATAGTAAAGTTAAGCTATCTTCTGCACCCGCTTTAAAATACAGCAGCTACCTAAAAGCAAAGCAAAAAAGCGTAGCGCAAGTTGCAGCGTCTGTGAGTGGTGGTTCAGTATCTCATTCGTTTAGTACGCTATTTAACGGTATTGTTGTTGAAGGTGAGGAAGGTCAGCGTGAAGCGCTTGCTAAGCTTTCAGGCGTTAAAAAAGTATTTTTAGATACTGAATATCATACCTTAATGGATGCATCTATCGATGTTATAAAAGGTGTTGAAGCATGGGAGGCTTTAGGTGGCCAATCTGAAGCTGGTAAAGGTATTAAAGTTGCAATTATAGATTCTGGTATTCGCCCTGAAAACCCGATGTTTTCAGATGTTGGTTTTGCTGCTGCAGAATTTAGCGAAGAAGAAGCTGCTTACATTGCTGAAAACCCAGACTTCTGTCGTGTAGATGGCGGCGAAGCTGATTTTTGTAATAACAAATTAATTGTAGCGCGTGCTTTTGGTCCAACCCCTAGTAATGTGCACCCAGATGAATACATTGGATCTCCTTTAGGTTATGACGGCCATGGTACTCACGTAGCAGGTACTGCGGTTGGTAACCCGGTCGAAATTACGTATAAAGATAATAACGTATCTATTTCAGGTGTAGCTCCTGCTGCGCAGCTAATGGCTTATAAGGCGCTGTGGCATACGGCTGATGGAAATGGTAGCGGTACAACTGTTGCATTAATGTCTGCATTAGAAGCAGCCATTAATGATGGTGCTGATGTTATTAATAACTCTTGGGGCGGCGGCGCAGGTGGTAACCCGTCAACGAGTGCCTACAGTGACTTATTCAAAGCTGCTGAAGAAGCAGGTGTAGTAGTTGTTACTGCCGCTGGTAATGACGGTAATGGTGCCCAGACAATTGGTTGTCCAAGTTGTATCGAATCGGGTCTAACTGTAGCTAATACACAAACTGGCCGTTTTTTCTCACAGTCGATTGAGGTTGCCGGTGAGACCTTCATGAGTATTGAAGGTAGTAATGGTTTATTAACAGACCCTATTTCATTACCTATTATTTCTGCGCAAGTGATTGCACCAGATAACTTTGAAGGGTGTGAAGAGTTTGCTGAAGATATATCATTTGCTGACTCTGTAGCATTAATCTCTCGTGGTAGCTGTGCATTTTCAGCCAAAGCTGCAAATGCTGAGAAAGCAGGTGCAACAGCGGTAATTATCCACAACAATGTTGCAGGCGGTGCAATGGGTATGGCTATGGACGATGCGACTATTCCAGCATCATCAATTAGCCAAGAAGATGGTTTAGGTTTAGTAGAGTTATTAACTGAGGCTGAAGAGTCTGTCATTGCATTATTAGATCCAAGTGTTAAGCGTACAATTCAAGAGAAGTTTACAGATGCAGTGAACTCCTCAAGCTCTCGTGGTCCTAACGGCGAGCCTAGCTTCTTAAAACCTGATATTGCAGCGCCTGGTACAGATATTTTATCAGCATATTCTCCTGACGAAGGTAATGGTATTACATTTAACGCGATTACTGGTACGAGTATGGCAAGCCCTCATGTAGCTGGTGCTGCTGCGCTTATGAAACAGGCACACCCTGAATGGAATGCAATTCAAATTAAAACAGCTTTAATGAGCTCATCAAAAATGGATGGCTTACACAAAGAAGATCTTATAACGAAAGCTGATGCATTTGATGTAGGCGCAGGACGTTTAGATATGCCTAGTGCGTTAGAAGCATCTCTTACATTTGGTCATGGTTCATACGCTGATCCAAGTTGTTTGAGCGTATGTAGCTTTACTAATACAGTTGAGAACATGACTGATGTAGCTGGGGAGTGGACGGCTAAGATAGTAACAGATATGGAAGGTGCTGAAATTACAGTGACTCCAAGTACTATTATGCTTGAAGCAAATGGTTCTGTTTCTACAGGTACTGAAAGTGCAGGAAAAAAAGCTAACGTAGCTGAATTTAATTTAGATATTGATTCTACATTTAATAGTGTGAAAGGTTGGAACTTTGGCCATGTAGTGTGGACTCACACTGAAACAGGACAAGTTGCGCATTTACCATTTGCTATTTACGATAATGAAGCCACAAATAGCAGCGTATTTAGCGCAACAGTTGATGCAGACTCACTAAATTCTTCTACGCCAGCAAAAATTGGTGTGCAATTTAATAATACTTCGTTTACTGATGAGTTATCAGTAAATATGAAACTTGATGAAAATGCAGAGCTTCTCAAAGGTGCAGTACCTGTAGTTGAAGTAACAAATGGCGCTGGTGCAGTAACTTTAAGTGAAGACAACAAGGAGTTAACTTGGACAGGTACACTTGGTCCAAAAGAGTTTGCTATTAACAGCAGCGACCTCTTAGGCACGCTCTCTCTTGCAGATGAAGGTTTTGACCCACAATCTTGCCCTGATGGATGTGATGAGATAACGATTACCGTAGAAGCAGATTTTATTTTTGATGGTAAAGAGTACTCAGCATTTACAATCTCAGATAACGGCTTTATTGCTGTTGGCGCTGATGTAAATACAGCTAACTCATGGAGTCCTCAAGCAATGCCTAATGCTAGTTCACCAAGCGGTGTAATTGCTCCATTATGGGCTGATTTTGATTTGGCGGGTGGAACTGGTGGCGGCGATATATATGTAGCTAAATTTGAAAGTGGCTATGTTGTTGTTGAATGGCATGACGTTGAACTTTATGGAAGCAGTTCAGGTGATAAGTACACTTTCCAAGTTATTTTAAAGGAAGGTACTGATGAAGTTCGCATAAACTACATTGACGTTCCAACTTTACCTTCTCCTTACTCTGCAGGTGTCGAGTCTGCAGATGGTAACGTAGGTGCAATGATAGATACAGTTCCAACAGGAACTGGTATTGGTAGTGGTTATCTAGTTGATCAGATTAAAGGCGGAACTGTTGATATTCAGTATCAAGCTTTTGCAAAAGATCGTAGCCATTATACAACTGCAGATTCAGTGGAAGTTGATGAAGAGCAAACAGTTAATATTAACGTATTAGCTAACGATATGGCTGAATCTCGTTTTGTATTTGATGCAGTTGCTTCATCAGAAACAGAAAATGCGGAGTTCTTCGCGCACAAAGGTGTGAGAGTTAAGGGGAGTCTTGTAGCATCGACTGTTGAGGTCTTATCTGCACCTGCAAATGGTTCAACAACAGTTAAGGAAGATGGCACTATTGATTATACGCCTAATGCACAATTCTCTGGTGAAGATAGCTTTACATATACAGTACGTGAAGCGTCAGGTACCACCGCTGAAGAAACAACAGTATCAATAGTGGTTAACGATACAATTGCAGATCCTCAGCCAGTGACACCAACAGAGCCTGAAAGCAATGGTTCGTCTGGTTCACTAGCTTGGCTTACATTGTTAGTAGCGCCGTTTGCATTTATGCGTCGTCGTAAACAAAAGTAATTTTATAACTAATTAGTTATATAAAGGGAGCTTCTGCTCCCTTTTTACATAGCTTCACAAACTAAATCACAATAAAGGCCATTTATAGGTATATTTAACTACTTAATAAAAAATAAAAACAACAAGGATTTTACTGATGAAACGTACTCCATTCGCTCTTGCTGCACTATCGCTCGCTATTTTAAGTGGCTGTAATCAAGCCCCTGAAGAAACCAAAAAAAATAATACACAAGTTAAAACGGTTCAGGTAGCCCAAGCTATAGCCCCAGTTGCTAAAAAAGTGCCTTATGAGATGACTATTCATGGTGACACACGGGTAGATAATTACTATTGGTTACGTGATGACGAACGTAAAGCGCCAGAGGTGATTAACTATTTAGAAGCTGAAAATACATACACTGATGCAATGCTTGCACATACTAAAACGCTGCAAAGTGAATTGTTTGAAGAGCTAAAAGGGCGTATCCAAAAAGACGATGATTCAGTCCCAGTTAAAAACGGTGATTATTTTTACTCAACGCAAACACGTGGCGATAACGAGTACACTACTTACTTACGCAGCAGCGATTTTGCAGGTACGGATCAGCAAGTTATTTTAGATGTAAATGAGCTTGCGAAAGGCCATGATTATTATGCAGTAAGTGGCTTAAATGTAAGCCCGAATGGCAATTTAATGGCTTATGGCGAAGATACTGTTAGCCGTCGTATTTATAGTATAAAAATAAAAGATTTAACAACCGGTAAATTACTCGAAGATACACTTGAGGGCACTAACGGTGGCATTGTGTGGGCAAACGATAATAAAACGGTTTATTACATTAAAAAAGATTTACAAACTTTATTAGGTTATCAAGTTTACCGTCATACGTTAGGTACACCACAAGCTGATGATGAGCTAATTTACGAAGAAACTGATACCAGTTACTACATGGGGATGAGTAAAAGCAAAGATGAGTCAGAAATTTATATTTGGCACAGCAGCACAGCAGCATCAGGCGTATCGGTACTAAATGCTGATGATGCTAAGGCAACGCCTAAACGCTTAATTGAGCGCGAAGCAGGGCTTGAATATGAAATTTCGAAGCTAGGGAATACTTACTACATTGTAACTAACTTAGATGCTGTAAATTTTCAGCTGATGAAAGTGGATATTGATAAAGCTGGTGACAAAGCAAATTGGCAAAGTGTGATCCCAGCGCGCGATGATATTAAGCTCGAAGGCATTGATTTATTTAATGACTACTTAGTTTACCAAGAGCGTGAAATGGGCCAATCAAAGTTGATTGCTCGTCATTTAAAAACAGGTAAAGAGTTACCACTGAGCTTTAACGATAGCGCTTATACAATTGGTACTTATGGCAATAACGATATAAATAGCAGCACGTTACGTGTTTACTACACAAGCATGACCACTCCAGGTTCATCGTACGATGTAGATTTAGCGACTGGCGATAAAAAACTACTTAAACAGCAAGCTGTATTAGGTGATTTTGATGCTGATAATTACGCCTCAGAGCGTATTTTTGTAACAGCACGTGATGGCATAAAAGTACCGGTAAGCTTAGTTTACCGTAAAGACTCGTTTAAAAAAGATGGTACTAACCCGCTACTGCAATACGGTTACGGCTCTTATGGCGCAACCATGGATCCTACTTTCTCAAGTACGCGTTTGAGTTTACTTGACCGTGGCTTTGTATTTACAATTGCCCATGTACGTGGCTCGCAAATGCTAGGTCGTCCTTGGTACGAAGACGGCAAGCTACTCACTAAAAAGAATACGTTTAATGACTTTGTTGACGTAACTAAAGCATTGGTTTCTCAAAAGTATGGCGCAAAAGATGAAATATTTGCGTTAGGTGGCAGTGCTGGTGGCTTATTAATGGGCGCGGTAGCAAACCAAGCACCGAAGCTTTATAAAGGCATTGTTGCTGCGGTCCCGTTTGTAGATGTAGTAACCACTATGCTAGATGCGAGCATTCCGCTTACAACAAATGAATACGGTGAGTGGGGTAATCCGAACGAAAAAGCGTATTACGATTACATGCTATCTTACTCGCCATACGACCAAGTATCTAAGCAAGCATATCCTAATATGCTAGTAACGACTGGCTTGCACGATTCGCAAGTTCAATACTTTGAGCCTGCAAAATGGGTTGCTAAGTTGCGTGACTATAAAACTGATGACAATAAGTTACTGTTTAAAATAGATATGGAAGCAGGGCACGGTGGTGCATCGGGTCGCTTTAAGCGCTTAGAAGATACCGCGCTAAACTATGCATTTATGCTTGATTTAGCGGGTATTAAAAAGTAGTTAATATTTATATTTAAATAGATTTAACTCAATAAGGTGCTTTTTAAAAAAGCACCTTTTTTTGTGGCAAATTAAAGCTAAACATAGTGCCTTTACCAATTTCACTTTGTACGTAAATTTCGCTATCCATTAGTTTTAATAACCCTTTGCAAATAGCCAATCCTAAACCACCTTGCTGGCGCCCTTCTTTATTAGAATTACTTGCTTGGTAGTGAGGGTCAAAAATAGCATTCAGCTCATCTTCTTTTATGCCTACACCCGTGTCTGATACATGCACAAATAATTGATTATCTTCACTGCGTTTTACATGTACTGCAATGCTGCCGCCGCGAGGGGTGTGCCTAATTGCATTATCAATTAAATTGCTCAGTACTCGCTCTAGCTTAGCGATATCGGCAACTACAGGAAAATCACAAATCGCAGGTTCTACCGACAAACTAATGCCTCTTTTATCAACAGCTAAACTAAATTTTGCCATGCAATCGTAAATGAGTTCGCCTAAATTAAAGGTTTCTTTATTTATACTTATTTCGCCATTTTCTAAGTGAGCAAGCTCAAATATTTGCTCTATGAGTAACTTTAATTGCCCACAATTATTAAGCGATACCTGTAAGTATTCTTGCTGCTCTTGTTTACTTAGTTGTTCACCCGACTGATTTAATACTTCTAAAAACCCCTGCAGTGAAGCAAGTGGTGTGCGTAGGTCGTGCGATAGATGAGTTAGCAACTCTTTGCGTTGTTTATCGCCTTGTTCAAGTGCTTTAAATTGCTCATTAATACGCGTTAACATGGCTTGAATACTTCGGCCTAAGCTATGCACTTCGTTACTTTTTTGCGTTGAATAGTTACTTAGCTTGGTGTCGGTAAGGCTGTAGTTAGCGGCTTCAATATTACTAACATCGCGTGCTAAGCGCTGAATTGGGTTGGTAAAAAAGCGTAGTAAAATTAGCATCGCAATAAATAAAAATGCAAGTGCAGAGCCAAGCCATAAAGCGGCTAGCCATAACTTATCATTATTTTTTACAGTGCTTAGTGAGGTATCGTAAGCCTCGCCACCAATAATTACATATAAATAACCTTGTAGCTTATCTTGATTAAATACTGGCGCGGCTGAAAATATTTTTTGTTGCTCTTTATTACGAGGGTTATCACCATAAATAGGTGCAGCGCTTGGGTCGTTAATCAGCCTTTTTAAAGGGGTTAAACTAATATGCGTACGTTTTACTTTACCTGGCTTTGCGGAGTAAGTAAGAATTTTTCCGGTTTCGTCTACAAAATAAAATTCAAACGCCGGGCCTAATAACATCAAGGTATGAAAGAGGTTTTCAAGCGCTTTATAGTCGTAAACACCTTCTTTTATTAATGGGTTATCTTGTACTAAATGCTCGGCAAGCGCCAAATGTAAATTTTGCTCAGCATGATGTTTTGAGGTGAGTTCCAGTTGCTTGCTCCAGCCGTAAACAAGGGCGCAAATAAAACAAAAAATGACGACTAGCGATATCGCTAATTTTTGGTACAAAGAAAGTTTCATAATAGGTGTCTTAATTGAGTTGGCTAGGGTTTAGTTTGTAACCAACACCCCAAACGGTTTCGATGATAGGCGCTTGTTGGTGTTCTTCTAGCTTGGCACGTAAGCGGTTTATGTGTGAATTAACCGTGTGCTCGTAGCCACTGTGTTGGTAACCCCATACTTTATCGAGTAACTGC
This sequence comes from Pseudoalteromonas sp. FUC4, assembly GCF_008370255.1. Lineage (GTDB taxonomy): Bacteria > Pseudomonadota > Gammaproteobacteria > Enterobacterales > Alteromonadaceae > Pseudoalteromonas. The sequence goes on from NZ_SEUI01000008.1 coordinate 56,346, forward strand.
TGGCGACTAAAAACATGATTAGGATGACGTGCAAAGTAAACGAGTAAATCAAATTCGGTGGCGGTAAGGTTAAGGGCTTGTTTACCTAAATACACTTGGTGCGAACTAAATTCTATATTGAGTGAGCCTATATTTAGTGTTTGTTCGCTATCAACGGGAGAGTTGTCGTTGTTTTGGCTCGCGAGTAGTTGTGCTCTGTGGCGTAATTGGGTTTTTACTCTGGCTTGTAATTCGCGTGCAAAAAAGGGTTTACAAATATAATCATCGGCGCCCATTTCAAGGCCAATAACTCTGTCCATATCGCTACTAAGCGCGGTGAGTAAAATTACGGAGGTAGTAGGGTAATGCTCTTTTATTTTTCGGCATAAGCTTAAGCCATCCATTTGGGGTAAGTTTATATCGAGTAAAATAAGTCCGTAGGGATGCTTAGCTATTTTTTTTAAGGCAAGTTCTGCGCTCACAACATGATCAACATGTAAGTTAAGCGACGTTAGCTGCGTGGTAATTAACTTACCTATTTCTCTGTCATCTTCTACTACTAATATTTTTTCGTGACGCATGTATTACCTCGTAAAAAGGGGGGCATCCGTGCTCCCTTACTTCCCCATTACAAGCTGGAACGTTACTGCGTGCGCGTAATTACTATTTTCGATACTGGGTTATCAAACTTATGTTCAACACCAAGTGCTGATGTAGATAATCCATCTTGATTTGAAACAATGCCCGGATGCATTGTTATTATATCGGCTGTATCGTCACGTATTTCGTTAAACCCTTCACCGCTAGCGGCAGGACCTGGCACAGTTTCAGCTGTTTCTGTATTTGCTTCCGTACCCGCATCATAAGCAGTCGTAGTGCGTGATAACGAACCGCCAACTTCTAATGTTGATACATCTAAAGAACTAAGACCGGTAAAAGCATCATTTGTATTCCCAAGCATGGCAGCAAATGACAAATTAAGCGTTTCTTGCTCTTCAACAGTAATGATTACTGTGGTGGTTTCGCCAGGGGCAATAGCGCCTTCAGCTGAAACTGCAGCAAGTGCATTCTCGTAGCTGAGGTATTCTTCATTTGCGCCGCTTTCTGCAAGCATTTCTAAACCAACAGAAGCGGTTGTACCGAATGTCCAAGGTGCTTCATCTTCAAAAGCAATGACAGAGAGTGGTGATAAAGGCTGCCCTGCAGTTAAGTTACTAAAAGTAATAGTAAACTCACTGATCACAGGTTCTACAACAATTGGCTCAACAACGACCGGTTCTTCTATTATTGGATCGTCATTATCGTTATCGCTACACGCTGCAAGTGTGGTTGCAAGTGCAAGCACTAGTAGACTTTTTTTAAGGTTGTTAGCAGATGACATAATCATGCTCCTACTTAACTGTAACGGTTAATTGTGCTACTGGGTTTAACCATCTGTGTACTGTATTACTTAAATCGCTATTACCCGCTTCTAAATCGTCATCACCTAAGCTACCCGGGTGAATATGAATGCTAGTATTTGTATCACCACTTAATACACCTGTACCGCCAGTGCCAGCGTCGCCACCTGGAGCCGCAGGAATACCTGGAGTACCTGGTGCGCCAGAGCCTTCAACTACAAGCTCATTGTTTTGTTCTGTGCCTGCATCGTAAGCATTTAAATTAATTGTGTAAGTACCCGCTTCTGTTGGGATTTTCCAGCTGTTTAAGCCTACAAAGCCATCATTAGTTGGTAGCATCATTGCAGTTAAAGATAGGTACTCATTACCGTCAGTCGTGCTCAGTGTTGCCGTTGTAGATGCGGCTGGTGCAAGTAAACCTTCAGCTGGATTTGCAGCCATATCACTGCCCGCTGCAGTTGCTTGTGCAACTAGCTCTGCAATATTGCCGCCTTCAGCCATTGTTTGTAGTGCTGTAGATGCCTCTGTTGCGACTTCAAATAGTGTGTCTTCGCTGTTGTGTGCTGTAATTAACAGTGGAGTAAAGTGAATACCTTTGGTTAGGTTAGTAACTTTTAGGTCTAATTCTGCGGCCATAGTCGATTGGCTAGCTGCCGCTAAAAGAATTGCGATTGTTAATGTAGAAGTTTTCATTATTATTTCCTGTAAGTGATGATTCGAGTTAAGTATTGAATAATCGTCTCCAGAAACTCTCACAAACTTATCACTTTTTTATCACAAAATTTCACGCTGTGATTTTTAAACATAAATACGTTGGTTGATTTGTAGACATTTGTTTAGTTAAGAGGCAACATACATAAAACAAAAAGGAGAGTGTTATGGAAGAAAATCAACAGGTTGAACCAGTTAATAAAGATGACCGTATGTGGGCTATGTTATGCCATTTGAGTGCGCTTGCCGGATTTATTGTGCCGTTTGGCTCAATAATTGGGCCATTAATTGTGTGGTTAATTAAAAGAGATGAAATGCCTATTGTTGACGTGCACGGTAAAAAGGCGCTTAACTTTCAAATAACGATGGCAATTGCATATGTAGTTTGTTTTTTACTGATGTTTGTAGCAGTAGGCTTAATATTACTACCTATAGTGGCAATTTTTGGGTTTGTAATGGTTGTAATGGCAAGTATTAAAGCTAACGAAGGTAAAGAGTTTAATTACCCGTTTAGTTTAAATTTGATAAAATAAAACCTCAGTTATTTTTATACCAATTGCATTAAATTAGTGATCTATTATAGCGATAAGAAAATAGCTCAATAACAAGGCTAAAATTATGATACATAGTGGTTCTATATAAATAATTTTTAACGTCGTTAGTGAGTTATTTAATACGCTAGAATGATCATGTTTTTAATAAAATTGGTATTATAAACCCAGCTATAGGCTGGGTTTTTACGTTTAGCCATAAGGGCATTATGCTTTATCTCACGTTATTTATTAGCGCATTTATATCTGCGACATTATTGCCTAGCTCTTCTGAGGTGATTATGGTGGGGATGATTACTCAAGATAAAGTTAATTTATGGCTTATGTGGTGCGTAGCAACGCTTGGAAATGTATTGGGAAGCTGCGTTAATTACTGGTTAGGCACGCAGGTACTGCGTTTTAAAGATAAAAAATGGTTTCCTGTATCGCAAAAAGGGCTTGATAGCGCACAAAAGCAATTTAATAAATATGGAGTGTATAGTTTGTTATTTGCTTGGTTACCGGTTGTGGGGGACCCATTAACGGTGATTGGAGGTATATTTAAAGTACGATTTAGTACCTTTTTACTGTTAGTAACACTAGGCAAAGGCGCTCGCTATTTAGCGGTTATCGCCCTTGCCGTAGGATTCGAAAGCTTTTTTAAATAAGTTTTTAAGACCTTATTTAGCCCAATCAAGCGTTAACGACACTGAGTCGGCAAAACGCAGTGCATGTGGTTTATCAACACGTGCTTTAGCGTAATGAACGCTTGGGTGCGCGTGACAAACGGCAAGAATTTCAGCCACTAATTTTTCGAGCAGTAAAAAATGCCCTTGCTCTACTAAGCTAATAACTTCTTTGGTGATCACTTTATAATTAAGTGCTTGGTCAACTTCATCCGTTTTACACGCGTCATCAGCAGGGTAGTGAATCTCTAGATTGATCACTACATCTTGCTTTTTTTCACGCTCATCGGGGTTAAAGCCAATAAACGTACGCAGGCGTAAATTAGTAACGTTAATAATTGCATTAGCCATAGGGTTAACCTTTTATAAGCTGCAAAAATTCGTTACGTGTTTTAGGATCGCTTCTAAAGTTACCTAACATTACTGATGTACGCATGCTTGAATTTTGCTTTTCTACACCGCGCATCATCATACACATGTGTTTTGCCTCAACAATAACGCCTACGCCCTTAGCGCCAGTCACTTCTTCAACTGCTTTAGCGATTTGATGCGTTAACTGTTCTTGAATTTGAAAACGGCGTGAAAACATATCAACAATACGTGCAAATTTAGATAAGCCTAATACTTTACCGTTTGGTATATAAGCAATATGGCAACGACCAATAAAAGGCAGTAAATGATGCTCACACATAGAGTAGAGCTCTATGTCTTGCACTAACACCATATCGTCGGCGTCAGATGTAAATACTGCTTTATTAGTTATTTCATCAAGCGTTTGACGATACCCTTGCGTTAAATATTCCATTGCTTTTGCAGCACGTTTTGGCGTATCAAGTAAGCCTTCGCGGTTAGCATCTTCGCCTACAGCGGTGATGATTTTTTCATAACTTTCTTTTAATTCATTGTGCATAAATATCTCAGTTTATTTATATTTACTTTAAATGACGACCACCATCAATAGGCAAAGAGCGCCCTGTGATGTAGTGGCTTTGTAATAGTAAATCAATGCTATTGATAATTTCTTGGCATCCGGGTTCAATGCCCATTAATGATTTTTTAAGGGTCTTTGCTCGATATTGCTCATCGTCATGTTCATTAAAAATAATGAGCGATGGAGCAACCGAGTTCACTTTTATATTTGGCGCATATTTAGCGCTAAACGATTTAGTTAGGTTGTCGAGTGCTGCTTTACTTGCTGCATAAGCTAAGTGTTTAGGGCTGCCTGTTTCAACTACATAATCAGTAAGATGTATTATATCGGCAGGTACTTTTTCATTTTGCTGATAGTTTAAAAGCAGCTCTGCGCACATTAAATTAATTAAATACGGTGTTTTGGCATGTATACGCATCATATTATCAAACAGTGCTGCAAAGTCAGGGTTGTTAGCTTCGCAGTCCCAGCTTGATGCATTGTGAACAACAGCGCGCAGCGATGTTGTATGCTCTTTAAGCGTATTTATAAATGCACTAATACCGTCATCGTTACTAAAATCGGCATAAATACATACCGCGCCTTGTTGCTCTAATTTATCAACAGCGGCGTGACGAGTACGATACGTGATAATAATGCTCTGCCCTTGGGCTATATAATGCTGAGCGAGTGCTAAACCAATACGTTGGCCTGCGCCGGTAATTAAAATGGGCGATGTCATATAAGGCAGTGTTCTCTTTGGCGGGTAGTTATACCAATATTATTAAAAATATCATCGTTCTATCGCTATTTCATAGGGCTATAATAGCTCACTAATTTAATGCAATTGGTATTATAAAAATTCAAAGCGTTAATTTATTAAAATATACGCAGCTTCTTAATCTGTCGATCAAAAAAGCAATTAATCCTCAAAGGCATTAATTGCTTTATTTTAGCTACTAAACCTTAATCGTAAATTGTCGGAATTGGTTGGCGCTTATGTTGTGTACGCGTGTAAATGCTTACAAGCTTTTGTTCAACATCATTAGACACTGGTTTACCTTCTAAAAAGTCATCAATTTGCTCATAGCTCAAACCAAGCGCTTCTTCATCTGTTAAACCTGGGCGGTCACTTTCTAAATCAGCTGTAGGTGCTTTATCTACCAATAAAGCTGGCGCACCTAGTGCAGTAGCAAGTGCACGAACTTGGCGTTTTGATAAACCAAACAGAGGAGCTAAATCGCACGCGCCGTCACCAAATTTAGTATAGAAACCAGTAATATTTTCAGCACTATGATCGGTACCCACTACTAAGCCTTGGCAAAAACCTGCAATTTCGTACTGAGCAACCATACGTTGACGCGCTTTAACATTACCTTTAATAAAATCTATTTGGGCTTGCTCAGGCAGTGCTTCACCACAGCCAACTACGGCAGCTATTGCTTGCTCATGCAATGCATCAGCCGCAGGTTGTATGTTTACGGTCATACGTTTACTTGGTTGAATAAAATCAACCGCCATTTGTGCTTCATCTTCGTCAGCTTGTACACCATAAGGTAGACGTACAGCAATAAACTGATACTTGTTAGTATCGTGTTCTTTATTTAGCTCGTTTACAGCAAGTTGACATAAGCGGCCGCAGGTTGATGAATCAACACCACCGCTAATACCCAGTACTAATGAGCGGGAGTGAGCTGCTACCAAACGTGTTTTAATAAAATTAACTCGGCGAGTTATCTCAGCATTTACATCAATCGTTGGCTGAACCTTCATTTCAGCCATAATTTCGGCGCGCATTGCCAGCTCCTTATAAAATTTAATATGTGATACGCAATAAACTTATTATGTGATTTAGTTTTAGTTAATTAAAGTTTTAAATGAGCTTTTATTTGGCGAAGCTCTGCTTTTAATTTTTCTACTTCTTCAAGTAAATCGCTTAATTCTTTGTCTTTAATTACTTCGCTTGGTAGCGCAACAAAGGCATCGGCGGGATTATTTTKTTGTTCGCCAAATAAATGAATATATCGACTGTCACGTTTACCAGCTTCACGCTCTAGCTTTGTGACGTACTCGCTTTCAATCAGTTTATTGAGCGCTGCCTCTACTTCATTTACGTTATTAAAATCAGCAAGCCTAGCACTGCGGGTTCTTAATTCACCTGGGGTTTGGGCGCCACGTAAAAGTAATAAACAAACAATGGCACGTTGCTGAGCAGAGAATTGCAGATTACTAAATTCAGTGTTGCAAAAGCGGTGGTCGTATTTATTTACGCGACCCGAAAGACCTTCATCTATTGTAACCAAACGCATTTCTATTAGTTCATCAAGTGCGTTTTGCACGTCTTCATCTGTAAGACTTAACACAGGATCGCGATTAGATTTTTGGTTACATGCATTCACTAGCGCGTTTAACGATAGCGGATAATGCTCTGGCGTTGTGCTTTGTTTTTCTAATAGGCAACCAAGAATACGTTGTTGATTTGTTGATAACTGCATAAATAATCTCAAATTAGTAAGCGTATTTTATTAGCTTACACCTTTATTGAATGCCAAGCCATTGTTGAAGCTTTGGTTGTAATGCAGCTAAATCGAGAGGCTTACTTAAATAGTCGTTCATGCCCGCGGCTAGGCATTTTTCTTTATCGCCCTGCATGGCATTGGCTGTTAGCGCAATAATAGTAATATTTTCATTATCTTTACCTGCATCACCTTCTCTAATGGCTTTAGTGGCCTGGTAGCCATCCATTTCGGGCATTTGGCAATCCATTAAAATGAGCTTATATGGTTTCCCTTGTTTTGCATTGAGCTTTACAATTGCCTCAAGCCCATTTTCGGCAATATCAAAAGTAACACCCGCCTGCTTTAATAGCGCAGAGGCAACCACTTGGTTTATTTTATTGTCTTCAACAAGCAGTAGTTGTGGCTCTGATGAGTCGAGTGCAGGTGCTTTAGTTAGCTTATTTTGCAATTGAGCTTGTTGCTGCTGTTGTTCAATGTATTTATCGTTTGTGAGTGAGTCAAACAAATCAGACGGTGTGAGAGGTTTGAAAATCATACAGTCGACTTCCATACCTACTTTAGACTCCTCAGGTGAATAACTCATTGGCGCCATAATAACTAACTTGCAACTATGCATATTTATAAAGTTTTTGAGCGCGGTGATATGCGTTTGTGGGGCTTTTTCAAAAAAGTAGTAATCAACTAAAATAGCACCAAGGTGGGTGGTTACATTATTTAAGTAATCATCAACCTCAAGATAGTTATGTATACAATTAACTTTTGCCCCCCAAACAGTGAGCTGCTTGTTAGCGGTGTTAGCATTTAACGAGCATTCATCAATAATTAAAATATGTTTGTTTTTAATTAAATGACTCGGTAAATCTTGTTCTTTACTTAAGCGCGGTTGTATTTGTACTGTGAAAGAAAATGTACTTCCTTCACCTTGCATACTGTTTACACTTACTTCACCGTTCATCAGTTCACACAACTGTTTTACTATAGCAAGGCCAAGCCCTGTGCCCCCAAATTGGCGTGTTGTTGAAGCATCGGCTTGTGTGAATGAGTCAAATAACGACGCTTGTTTTTTAGGGTCAATACCAATACCAGTATCAATAATCGAACACTGTAGGAACGAGCCATCCGTTGTTTCATCTATTCTGGCGGTAATGACTACTTCGCCATCAATAGTAAATTTAACCGCGTTGCCAATTAAGTTATTTAAAATTTGGCGCAAGCGGTTAGGATCACTAATTATTTCGCTAACAGTTATTTGAGTCGCATCTAGAATAAGTTTTGTATTGTTTTGTTCTACCTTTAAAGCAAAGGATTCAACTACTTCACCTAATAACCGAGGTAAATTAAATTGCACGTTTTCAATATCGAGCTTACCGGCTTCAATTTTAGAAAAGTCTAATATGTCATTAATTATATTAAGCAAAGATTGAGCTGATGATTGAGCAAGTTCAATATGATGTTTTTGCTGCAGGTCCAATTGAGTTTGCTTAATTATGTTAAGCATACCTAAAACACCGTTCATTGGGGTGCGAATTTCGTGGCTCATACTCGCTAAAAATTCACTTTTAGCTTCAACAGCTTGCTCTGCTGCTTCTTTAGCGGTAACGAGTTGTTGCTCGGTTTCAATGCGTTTTTGGCTTGAGTACAAACTGCCAATAAGTGCTGCGACGGCAATTAAAAAGCTCTCTTCGTTACGAGACCAATTTCTAGGTGATTGGCACTGCTCTGCGCATACAACACCTAAAGCTCCGCTACCGGCTGGGATAACCACGCATAACATGGCTTGAATTTCTAAAGGGTTTAAATAGTGTGCTTTTAGAGGCGTTAAAACCGGGTGATTTAGTGCATCTGGAGCATTAAATACAGCTTGGTGATCAATGGTATTAAAAAAATCTTTAGTATTTCTTCTTAGCCAAATAGAGTCTAAGGTGTCGCTTGATAATTGATTGCTGTGAACTGCAAACGGCCTTAATTTACTCTTATCTTCATTAAAAAACCAAATGCTGGCACGTTTAACGTCAAATGCTTGGCAAATCGATTGTGTGATTATGTCTTTAGATTGGCTTAGTTGTCCGTTTAATATTAGTTTATTAACGGTTAGCGACGCGAGTATTTCATTATGCAGTGCAACTTTATTGCTTTCTAATTCAATTTTTTTACGGGTATCAATATTTTGCAATGATCCAAAGATACGAATGCTACGGCCATTCTTTCGCTCAACTTCACCGTGCGCGAGTACCCATATAGTTTTATTTTCTGCGTTAATAACTTCTAGTTCAACTTCGTAACTTTCACCAAACTTTATAGCTCGTTCAATTAACCCGGCTATTTTTTTTCGGCTTTCACCTTCTTTAAAATAGCCTAAATCACTTGGCCATTCAGGTTGTGTATCTAGTGAGTATTTAAATATTTTTTTGGTCATATCAGACCAATATATTTGCTTGTTTTCTAGATTAAATGACCATGCGCCGATTTGGGCTAGATCACTCATTGCCTCAAGCATTTTTTCGTTTTGTTGCTGACGATTAAGCATTTTCAAAAAGAATAAAAAGGCCCAAATTAATAACCCGCAAATAATTATAATTGATAACCTAAGTGGCCACACAGCTGAATTTGGTGGGCTCCAACCTATTTTAGGTGCTACGTAAAGTTGCCAATTACCACCTTGAAAGCTTAACGTAAACTCAAGGGGGTCTTGCTCTATTATGTTTTGATTACCGTAAAAAAACTCCCCTTTGCTGCCAAGTCCATGCCTGCCTTGTAAAGCAACGTTGTATTCTTTTCCTAGCTCATAAATGCCTGAGTTTTCATAGACTTTTTCAATGTTGAGAACAACTGAAAGTAATCCCCAAAAGCGATTCTCTGGCGGTATGTAAACAGGAACTCGGGCTATAAGTGCTATGTCACCTTGGATTAATTTTAATGGGCCAGCCATTACAATGGTATTTGTATCGCGAGATCTAATTGCATCAGCGCGTTGGTTTTTTTCTTCTAAAAAGTTTAAACCGAGTGCTTTTTCATTACCTTTTAAGGGGTAAGTCATGCGAATGACCATATCGGGAGCGCCAGCAATATTGCGAAGCTCATTTGAGGTTTTAAATAGCGGTTGGGCAATTTGTTCAAATTGTGTTTGCTGTAAATCAGGTTGCGCCGCTACGGCAACACCTAAACCCCGAACTAGTTGGATATTAGAAACTAAAATGGATTCTAATTGAGCTCGATATGTACTTACTTCAGAAAGAATTTGTAGGCGATGAGCATCTTTAACACGATTGTAGTTAATACGGTCAAGAACGATACCAACTAGTACAGTTAGCGTAAGCGATAACCAAAAGGTCAACTTAAAGTTATGAACGTTCGTTTTTTTATTGTTAGTAGATGGTGGCATTTGCTACATCGTGGCGTTAATTTAGGCAAATTAACTATAGCTAATTTATGACACAAATGAAAACGGCGCATTAACAAATGCGCCGTTTATTTTTTATAATTAGTAGTTTAGCGAGTTACGAGTCGCTAACTTCACGCGCCCAATGATTTTGCTTTGCTACATGTAGTTTGCGGTAACCATCAAGTAGCGCCGCATGCTTTTTAAAGCCTTCAAGCGATAAACCAGGGAAAGTTAAACCGTTAAACTGCTTTTTACCTTCGGCAATTTCTATAGCCAGCGCTACATTGTTAGCACCAAACATTAAGCCTAGTGCATCTTGATAATCGGCATATTCGCGCTCGTCATCGTATTTAATTTCTAAAATCGCTTTTAAACAGCGGAAGTGGCGCATTGCCTCTTCGTTTACTTGGCCTGTATGAAGTATCCAATCAACCCAATCAATCGCTTCTTCGCTGCCTGCAGCTAAACATAGGTGCGCTTTAAGCTCACCAATGCGCAGTGTGTGCCATGGTGTGTCGGCATCGGTTGCAAGGCCAATAAATTCTGCGGCGCGGATAATATCGCTGTGGCCTGCTTCTTCAAGGCTGTCGTAAATTTCCATCCATTGCTCTGCATCGTACTGATCAAGCGATAGGAATGTTTCGCGGAATTTAGCGCCTTCGTTGTTGTTACGCCAAATAAGCTCATCAACAGGGTAAATGTCAGACATGCCCGGGACTAAAATACGACACGCGTATACGTTTAGGTGCGTGTAATCCATGATGTAGATATCATGATCCATGCTATGAATTAAGTCAGTACAGAAGTTATATTCTTCTTCAGTTGTTCCGCTAAAGTCCCAGTGTACAAATTCGAAATCAGGTTTTGCACGGAAAAAATCATGCGAAATCAATCCACTTGAATCAATAAAGTGCAGTTCAATGTTCTCTGGTGTTGCTACTTCATCGTTATCAAAGGTAGCAGGTTGGAATACATCTAGTTGATCAAGACGACGACCTTGTAGTAACTCAGTCACGGTACGCTCAAGCGCTACTTCAAATGATGGGTGAGCACCAAAAGAAGCAAATACAGAACCATCAGTTGGGTTAATAAGCGTTACGCTCATTACAGGGTATTTACCCCCAAGAGATGCATCGGCAATGCGTAAATGAAAGCCATGGCTGCGAAGTTCTTCACACGCTTCGTGAATTTTAGGGTATTGCTTAACAACGTCTTCAGGCACGATTGGTAAACAAATGCCTTCGGCGATGATGCGGTTTTTAATAGCGCGTTCAAATACTTCTGATAAACCTTGTACGCGCGCTTCAAACTTGGTGTTACCTGCGCTCATACCGTTAGATACAAAAATATTACCGATAACGTTTACCGGAATGTACACGTCTTGGTTATCGCGTTGGCGTGTGTATGGCAGGGTACAAATACCACGATCGATATTGCCAGAGTTAAAATCAAAAAGGTGTGATGCGTTTAGTTCGCGCTCTGGGTCAAAGTAATCCCATAAGCTTTCATCCATAATGCCTTGTGGCACTTCATCGCCTTCAACTTTAAACCATTTTTCGCTTGGGTAATGAGTAAACTCACCATTAGCAAATTCTTCACCTAGATAAAAGTCTGCAAAAAAGTAGTTACAGCTTAAACGTTCAAAGTATTCACCTAGCGCTGAGGCAATAGAGGCTTTGTCGGTTGCGCCTTTACCATTGGTAAACATAACGCCGCAGTCGCTGTCTTTTATATGAACCGAATAACAGTTAGCTACAGGGTTAAGCCAAAGCGCTTCTTCAACATTAATGTTTAGGGCTTTAAGCTTGTTTTGCATGGTAGAGATTGACGATTCTAGGTCGCGGTCTTTACCTTTGATAAATGTTTTTTCAGTCATATTGATCTCAACTAGTTCTGCACGATGTGTGGAGCTGACATTATCGTGGATTTTGATGTTTATTTCACCCTTTGCGAGCAAGAACATTATTATTTAATAAAACTGTGGTTATTATATGTGCTTAACGCTTGGTCAAAACGTGCAAAGGAAACGGTGATGTTTAAAGTAATCAAACGCTTGTTGTTATTAATTGTGATATTAGGGCTGGCAAGTACCGCTGTTGTTTATGGCGTACTTAGTTTAAGTTTACCCGCTCTTGATGGAAACGGACGTAGTAACGCGGTAATAGAGCCTGTAAAAATTTCGCGCGATGCACTAGGGCAAGCAGTAATAAACGCCAATAGCCGAAACGACGCTGCCTATGGTTTAGGTTATGCGCATGGGCAAGACCGATTTTTTCAAATGGATTTACTAAGACGTAATGCCGCAGGTGAGTTAAGTGAATTATTTGGCGAAGCAGCGCTTGGGCTTGATAAAAAAATGCGTTTTCATCAATTACGTAAACGCAGCCAAATTATTTTACAAACGCTGCCAGAGGCAGATAAGCAATTACTTAAAAGTTACGCTCAAGGTGTAAACGAAGGCTTAGCGCAAGTAGGGTATTCAAGCTTTGAATATTTACTAACAGGTGCAGCGCAAAAGCCATGGCAAAGTGAAGACAGCCTACTTGTGATATTTAGTATGTACCTAGATTTACAAAGCGCGACCTTTGAGCGCGATCAAGCACTGATACAACTTGAGCAAACGTACGGTAAGCAAATGGTTGATTTTTTAACGCAACCGAGCAAATACCAAGCTGCGCTTGATGGTAGTAAATTAACGCCTTATAACGGCGACATACCCGCGTTGCCAACTCAAACACAGCACACAGTTAAAAATATTGAAACAAACCAAGAGCGCGGCAGTAATAACTGGGCTGTTACAGGAGCACTTACTAAAACAGGTGCTGGAATGGTGTCCGATGATATGCATTTATCGATGGCAGTACCTGTAATTTGGTACAGGGCACAATTAAATTACATGCACAGTGGTGAGCAGACTCAGGTTACCGGTGTATCGCTGCCCGGCGCACCTGCCATTGTGGTTGGGACTAACAATAATATTGCATGGGGGTTTACTAACGGTTATTTAGATACAGCCGATTGGATTGCATTAAACGATGACAGTAAAACATGGCAAGTAGATGAGCCTATTGCATTACCCGATGGGGAGGTTGAAAACTACTCATTAATACTTAGTGAATACGGACCTGTAAAATACATTAACGAAAAACCTTATGCACTTAGCTGGGCTGCACATCAGCCTTACGCCGTTAATATGCAGTTACTAAAGTTAGAGCAAGCCAAAACAGTAGATGATGCACTTGCTGTAGCAAGCGATGTGGGCATTCCGGTGCAAAATTTAATGGTGGTAGACAGCCAAGGTAGCGCCGCGTGGAAAAATATCGGTGGTATACCGGCTCGTAAAACACCAAGTGAGCTTGGCGTAAATGCCGATGATTACAGCGTGCTTTGGCAGCAAAACGAATTACAACGGCCCTTTGTTAAAAACCCACAAAGTGGGCGATTATGGACAGGGAACTCTCGCGTAGTATCGGCTGAGGATAACGCGCGTTTTGGCAATGGTGGCTACGCACTCGGTGCACGTTCGAGTCAAATTCGCGATAGATTATTTGAAAAACAAACATTTGCTGAGAGCGACTTTTACGCATTACAACTTGATAACCAAGCTCGCTTTTTAATACCTTGGCATGCTTTGCTATTAAAGCAATTAAAAGCCGATCAAACTAAAAATCAGCAATATATAACAGCGCTTGAAAACTGGCAGCAATGTGCGTGTTCAACCTCCACAGGGTATACCTTAGTTAAGCGCTACCGCGATGAAGTGATTAATATTTTATTTAGCAATATTGAAAGCCAATTAAATAAACAACAAGGCACACTTAAATACGTAAAACGAGATTTAGAGCCCGCTGTTTGGCAGCTTATTAATAGCAAACCTGATTCGTGGATAAATCCACAATTTAAAAGCTGGGATGAGCAGCTACAAGGAGCATTTAGCCAAACTATTACTAAGCTTACAGAACAATTTGGTAATAACGTACAAAGCTGGCAGTGGGGCAAGGTAAATGAGTTAGTGATAGAGCATCCGTTTGCAAAGCAAATGCCGTTACTTGCTAAGTTATTAAATATGCCCACAGCAGCAGGGTTTGGAGATAGTTACATGCCTGCTGTACAAGGGCGTAGTTTTGGCGCATCGCAGCGTTTTATTGCTCAACCTGGGCATTTAGAACATGCAATTTTAGCTATTCCCGGTGGGCAATCGGGGCACCCTCTTTCTGAATTTTACAGAGCGGGATTTAGTGATTACGTAGAAGGTAAACATACGCCTTTGTTGCCGCAAGAATTAATACATCAAATAGTAATAAAGCCGACACGATGAACTAAAGTATAGCTAAACACGTTCTATATTTATTAATTCATACAACAGAGAACTAAAATGAAAAAAATACTACCTGCATTAATAACAGGTTTACTACTAAGTACAGCAGCGCAAGCAGATGATGGCCCAGTAACAGCACAAAAGCTAAGTGAGCATGTATACGTACTATTTGGGCAAGGCGGTAATATTGCAGCAAGTGTAGGTGATGATGGCATTTATATTATTGATGATCAGTTTGCCAAGTTATCAGATGATATTAAAAAAACCATTAGCGATTTAAAACCAGGTAGCGCAGAGTTTGTTATTAATACTCACCATCATGGCGATCATACCGGTGGCAACGAAAACTTTGCTAAAGCGGGTGCGCACGTTATAGCGCACGACAATGTACACAAACGTTTAGAAGAGCAGCACGGCGAAGGGTCAGACTTTTTACCGCGCATTAGTTTTGGTCACGACTTAAAACTACATTTTAATAACGAACACGCCCATGTAGTGCATTACGAACATGCACATACCGATGGCGACTCGGTTATCTTTTTTAGTAACGACAACATAGTACACATGGGTGACATTTACTTTAATTTTGGCAGCTTACCGTTTGTTGATGTAGATAGCGGCGGCAGCGTTGATGGTATTTTAGCGGCAGTAAACGATGTAGTTAATCAAATTGACGACAACACTAAAGTAATACCAGGACACGGTAAGGTAAGTGACCGTTCAGGACTGATAGCGTATGGTAAGCTAGTTCAAAACGCGAAAGACGTAATGCTAAAAGCCATGCAAAATAATGCCACCCTAGAGCAAGTGCTTAAAGCCGATCCATTGGCAGAACTTGGTCTTGAATACGCAGGCTGGTTACCAAAAGAAAAAGTAACCACACTTTTTTATCGTAGCTTAAAGTAGTACGCGTAACGTAAAAAACATGATACAAAGCTGAGTGTACTTTAACGTACATTCGGCTTTTATTTTCTTATGCCCAAAGGAGTTGTGTATGTCGGCAGAAAAAACCCATCTTGAAATTTGTAACTTAACCAGAGAGCAATATCCGCAAATTAAAACCTTGATGGATCAAGCGTATCCCGACTTAGGTGGTGCGTGGCCAAGTCATACCATTTTTAGATTAATAGACCAATTTCCTGAAGGGCAAATAGGTATTGTGGATGACGGCGTGCTGGTGGGCTTAGCATTAAGCGTGCAGGTTGATTACACGCGTTTTTCAAATCCGCATACATACGAAGATATTGCAGACGGTCACGACCGTGTGTTTAGCGATACCGATGGCGATGCGCTATACGGCTTAGATGTTGCCATTAGCGAAACTCACAGAGGCATGCGTTTAGGTCGTCGCCTTTATGATGCCCGTAAAGAATTGTGCCGCCAATATAACTTACGCGCTATTTTAGCAGGTGGGCGTATTCCGCGTTATTACAATCACAGCAGTGAAATGACGCCAATGGAATACATTGCAAAAGTAGATCAAAAAGAATTATACGATCCTATTTTGAGCTTTCAGTTATCTAACGATTTTCAGGTAAAACGCTTACTTAAAAAGTATTTACCGGAGGATCAAGAATCAGTTGGTTACGCCACTTTACTTGAGTGGAATAACATCATGTATGAGCCAACCGATACGGTACTTGAGTCAACTAAATCAATCGTGCGTGTAGGTGCTGTGCAATGGCAAATGCGTTGTGTTGAATCGGTTGAAGAAATGCTAAAGCAGGTTGAATATTTTGTAGATACCGTATCTGACTACAAAAGTGACTTTATACTCTTCCCTGAGTTTTTTAATGCGCCACTAATGGGGCTAGGGAATCAAAGTAATCAAACGGAAGCGATTCGCTATTTAGCGGAATACACCGAGACATTTAAAAACGCCATGTCGCGTATGGCAATAGAGTACAACGCTAATATTATTACCGGCTCTATGCCACTTGCCGAAGATGATAAAATTTATAACGTAAGTTACCTATGCCATCGTAGCGGTAAAATAGACGAGCAACGTAAAATACACATAACCCCGCACGAGCAAAACGATTGGGTTATTCAAGGCGGCGATAAAATTGCCGTGTTTGATACTGATGCCGGTCGTGTGGGTATTCAAATTTGTTACGATGTAGAGTTTCCTGAGCTTTCACGGATATTGGCCAAACAAGGGTTAGATATTCTGTTTGTGCCATTTTGGACCGATACTAAAAATAGCTACTTACGTGTGCGTCACTGTGCACAAGCACGTGCAATAGAAAACGAATGTTATGTGGTTATTGCAGGTTCAGTAGGTAACTTACCTGAAGTAGAAAGCCTTGATGTGCAGTACTCACAATCGGCTGTATTAACGCCTTCGGACTTTTCGTTCCCGCACGATGCAACATTAAATGAAGCCACACCTAATACAGAAATGCTATTATTTAGTGACCTTGATATGGATAAGCTTAAAATACTTCACAGCGAAGGCACAGTGCGTAATTTAAAAGATCGACGTGAAGATTTATACGAAGTGATTGTTAAAAAGAGAGACGTTTAATGGCGTGGATTTATTTGGTTATTGCCGGTTTACTTGAAATTGGCTGGCCGATAGGTTTAAAAATTTCGCAAAACAATGATACTCGCTGGCAGGGTATCGCAATAGCGGTGGCATTTATGGTCGCGAGTGGTTTTATGTTGTGGCTTGCGCAAAAGCAAATATCAATGGGCACTTCATACGCCGTGTGGACAGGTATTGGCGCTGCAGGTACGTTTTTAGTAGGGATATTGTTTTATAACGATGCGGCAACGTTTGGTCGTATTGCGGGAGTATTAATGATTATTAGCGGTGTGATAACACTTAAAATAAGCTCTTAGAATCAGTTCTTAAAGTTATAAAAATTATAACAGCGCAGGTATAAAAGCCTGCGCTTTTTTATGCCCTTAACTTGGCAACATGACCAAAACAGCGGCAATGGCTATGAGTATTAAGCCTGCAGTATCTTGTTTTTTAAGTGGCTGTTTTAACCAAAGTACGGCAATTAGCATGGTAAAAAATACTTCAACCTGTCCAAGTGTTTTAACGTAAGCAACATGTTGTAAGCTCATTGCACTAAACCAACCAATAGAGCCGACACAACTAAAAACACTAATTGCGACAGTAGTGCCTTTGTATTGCCACAGTTTACTAAGTGTTTGCGGCTCTTTTAATAATAAATAGCCAAGTAGTATTAATGTTTGTAGGCTAATTACAAACAGCAAAACCCAAGCTGCTGAGTGAGGAAATAGTAATCCTGAGTTTAAGCTCGCTTCTCGTACCCACAGTGAGGTAAGTGCAAAGCAAGTACCACAAGCAAGGCCTAGTAATGCTGTTTTAGCATTAAAGTGTTTAACGCTTGTTATGCCGCTGAGTAGCAATACGGCAATAGCGCCAAAAAACACACCAAGCCAACCGAGCAAAGAAAGTGCCGAGCCAAAAAATAATACACCTAAAATGGCAGCTACTAACGCCTCGCTTTTGGCAAGACCAGCACCTACAGCGTAATTATTCATTTTAAATAACTTAACCATTAAACCAGTGGCAAGTATTTGCATAACACTTGCGCCTACAATAAATCCCCAAAAGGCATTATTAAACGTAGGCATGGCGGTATCTTGATATTGATACAAACCATATAAATACACGGCAGCAATAGGACCTGCAATAATAAAGCGGGAGAGAGTTACGCCAGCAACACTCACATTGCTACTTAATTTACTTTGCAGGGCATTACGCCAGGCTTGCATAAAGGCGGCTAAAAAAGTGAAAAAGATCCAAGTCATGGTATTTGTCGATTAGAAATAAGGTCTTTAAGTTAACAATCTTTAGTTATTAATGCGATGCATTAAGGGTGATAGTGAATATTCATCATCTGCGACATTATGCCGCACTGTTTTATGAGTAAACTTAGCTATAGTAAGTGTGATGTTATTGTTTAGCCGCCAGCGTTTGTCATAAAACGTATCTGGCGGCTTTTTTATTACGCTTATGCTAAATTATCCGAAACATCAAAAGGATAAATTATGACAACATTAGTTGTATGTGCATTACTTGCGGTATTAATGCCTTACTTTGCAAAAGTGCCGGTAGCTATAGCAATGGCAAAATTAGGTCGATACGACAATAAACATCCAAGGGCGCAACAAACAAAATTAACCGGCTTTGGTGCACGGGCGCTCGCTGCTCATCAAAACTGTTTTGAATCGCTTGCTGTTTTTGCTGTCGCTATTGCAGTTGTACTGGGCACTAACTCTGTAGGTGCAGTGACCGAAACGCTAGCGGTTACGCATATTGTGTCGCGTATTTTGTATTGCGTATTTTACTATATGAACCTAGATATAATTCGCTCATTAGTGTGGTTTATTGGTTTGGGTACAGCCATTGCCATGATTGTGGTGAGTTTGTAGGTTTATATTTTAAAACCACAAAGCAAGCAGCCTAAAAGGGCGCTTGCTTTGTCGTCTTGAACAACCCGGTGGCGTTAATGCGATACTTTAATTCGCTCTATTAAATCGGTAGGCGCCACTTCACTATTAATCGCAAAATCTAGTTGCACAAGTACATCTTCAAAACCTGAATCTGATGCTTTATATTTCCATTTTGCGAGAGCCTCTTTTGCTGACTTATCAAAAACATCTTTAGGTTTAGATTGAATGACACTAATATTTGTTGTGTTGCCATTTGCTGCAATATCGTATTTTAATACAACAGAGCCGCTGATCCCTTGTTGAGCTGCTTGTGCTGGATAGGCAGGTTCAATGCGTATTGTTGGTGAGATATGATCCTCTTTTGTCATTTCGGCTTGTGGTTGTTTAGCAATGGCTAATCCGCTAAGCATGCTTGCCGCTATTAGCATTAAGCTTCCTTTGGCAAATCGAGAGCTATTACCGCTGTGTTTTATGTTAGTTAGTCGTTGTAACATGGTTTTTTTATCTCCGTAGTGTGAATAAGCCATAAGTCCTGTAGGCGCATTTGCCGCGCAGTCAATTAAGGCTTTGCTATATAAAATATGTTGTTGTGTGGTTTTATTGGCAAGTACCCGTTCATCACAAGTCAGCTCTTGTAGTCGGCGCATGCTTGCGTAACAAACCCAAGCTAGTGGGTTAAACCAAAGTAAAATAGTAGGTAGTAATATAAGTGCGTTTGTTAGGTTGTCTTTGCGTTTTATGTGTACGTTTTCGTGCTCTAAAATAAGCGCTAATGTGGCTTTATCAAACTGGGTATTGTAGTTACTCGGTAACACCAGCTTGCTGTTTAAAATACCGACCACCATTGGCGTGGCTACATGTTGGCTGGTATAAGTTTTAACATCAGCGGTAAGAGTGCCTTCAAATTGTGTTAACTCAGTTAACTGCAGGCTTTTAACAAAACGGGTATGCGTAATAAAACTGACTATTAATAACCCTGCGGTAATAAGTACATACATGAGCGCCCAGCTAATACCCATTTCATGTGTAAAAGGCTGGTTAGGGGTGATTAAGTAACGGCTAATATTGCTATTTTGTAGTGGTTTAATCGTATTTGGTAAATTAGCAATCACCAATGCCACAGGTAATAGCCATGCTAATTTATATACAAACCGCGAGCCAAGGGCTTTTAAACCAAATCGCTCGAGTAAAATAAAACCACAAAGCAAAATGCTTAATAGTAATTGCTGCTCAATTAACCAATTAAAACCAGTTTGAATAACCATGTTAATCCCTTACTTTTGGTTTTTTTCCCAGTCATCTATAACTTTTTTAAGTTCGTTTATATCTTGCTGAGAAAGCTGCTCCGATTTAGCAAAGCCACTTACAAGTGGCGCAATACGCCCACTAAAAAATCGCTCAATAAAGTTTTGGCTTTCTTTTAAGGTGTAGTCGGCGCGCTCCATACAGGGAGTGTAAATATATTGGCGACCGTCTTTTTCAAATGTAAGTGCGCCTTTTTTGACTAGTCGACCTAGTAGGGTTTTAATGGTTTTTTCGTGCCATTGCTTATCGTCGCTTAAGCGCTCAATTATTTGGCTCGCGGTGGCGGGGTAGTTAATCCAAAGTGCATCGAGCACGTCAAATTCTGCTTTTGATAATTCAATCATTTTGTTGCCTACAAATGTAATCCTTAACTTAAGACTACACCTGTAATCTATTATTGCAAGTTTATTTTTTGACTTTTTGAGATGTAATTAAGTGACTTGGTATTAGATTTTTGAAATATCGGTTTTATTAATTTGTATATATTGGTTTTCAGGTAGGTTTAGCTTTGAAAGGGTGAGGTCACTAAATTGCACTCTAAATAAATCAATTACTTTGTATCCGCAGTAATGCGCCATTTTACGTATTTGTCTGTTTAGCCCTTGCTTTAAAACAATACTAAACTGATTACTGGCTATTTTATTTACCTCACAAGGCAGGGTTATGAGTTTATCAACGGGTACGCCTGCTGCTATTTTTTTACAAAAAGCATCGTCTAAAGGCTTATTTACGGTGACTAAATAATGTTTAGGCTGGTGGAAGTCAGGATGTATTAGTTGATTACAAAAATCCCCATCGTTGGTCAAAATAAGCAAACCACGCGAGTCTTTATCTAATCGACCAATAGGGTAAACACGGGTAAGTGTAGGTAAATGGTGAATAAGGCTTGCTGGGTCATCAATATTTAATTTGCAGTCAATGCCTACTGGTTTGTGATACGCAAAATAAACTAAATCGGCCGCCCCTTTAATTTCTTTTTCGTTCACTATAACAACGTCTTGCACATCAACGTGATCAATATGATTCGCTGGGCGATTATTTACAGTCACAACACCTTCATCAATTAAACGCGATGCCTGTTTACGAGAACAAATACCTGCATGGGCAATATATTTAGCGAGTCGGATTTTTGTGCTCATCACGTGTGACCCCAGCGGCTAATAAAAATTTGATCGTGATTATAGCAAAGCTGCGTATCGATAATGCTAAATAACAAGAACTCAGGTTAAATATAAAAAGGTAGCCAAGATGGGTATTAAATTTTCACAGTTAAAAAAGCACGAGCCGCTACAAAAAGTCATTGTTCACTCGTTAGATATGGCGCTTTATCAAGTATCGATAATGATTAATAACGTTGAATATTATGTAACAGAAGACAGCGGTGAGTTTTTAAGAGCTCTTAGTCCGTTGCATGTACAAAAGCGTTTTGAAAAAATAGCGTACGCACAGATGATGTTAAGGCAAACAAGCGCTTACGACGAAATGTGCGGCCAGCCGGATAAAACCAGCAGCAATATGCTTGAAGTACCTTATGGTAAAAATAATCTGTATTGATTGAGCTAATTTGCTAGGGCCTGTTGACCTTTCAGGATTAAAATTTGTTCAATCTAGGGGCTATTTAATCGCGGCGCGAGGTTTGTGACCTAGTGGGCTAAGTAAAAACCGAGCAACAAAGAGTAAATTGCCCCTAGGCAGAACCCTTCGGGCAGCGTATGTTTGGCATTTGTGCTACGTTATCGCCTATTTATGGGGAATAACCACACTACATAGGCTCTGCCTTGCCTAAATACCAAACATACTGCTGCAAATTTAACCTCGAAAGATAAACAGGCCCTAGTATCCGCTTTTTAAGGGCGATAAATGTATCAATTAAAAGTAGATAATACCGATGCGTTAAACTCAGCGCTCCGCGAACAAATGGTTGAATTTAACGCCCAGCATTTTGATGCGCAAAGAGTGCCATTAGGCTATAAATTTACTGATGAGCAGGGCGAGCTTGTTGCCGGTATTAGTGGGTGTGTGTTTGGAAATTGGCTGATGATTAGTTGGCTTTGGTGTAGCGATAGTGCGCGAGGTAAAGGGCTTGCAGATAAACTGCTAACGTCACTTGAACAAGCAGCTATTGAGCTAGGTGCTACAACTGCTCAGCTTGATACACTTGATTTTCAAGCAAAACCCTTTTATGAAAAGCGCGGTTATAGTGTTAAGTATCAACTTAATAATTACCCACGCTCAGGTACGCGTTACTTTATGGAAAAGCCACTTTAATTTTTGCTGACTATTTTTCTTTTAGTGGCTCGCCTTCAAAGGTAATACCTAAAAAAGGTGTTGCCTCTGGTGCTAACATAAACGTGCGAATGTTCATGTGATCATCCCCTTTAGGGTTTTGCAGCACGTCTTCTCGGTAAAACTTACCAAAACAATCCAACGTATTTTGTTTACTTAAATCGTTTAATTTAGCAAACGCAAAAATTTTACACGAGCCGTTGTTCTCACTCGCAGCGCTAAGTAATCCATGGTTATTAAAGCCACATGCAGTAAAGTCGTAATTTGCTTCTATCACGGCCATTGTATCGGTAAATTGAATACTTTTTGGGTTTTCAGCAAGTGCTTTTAAATAGTTATTTAGTGTCATGTGTTACCTTTGGATTTTTAATTATTTAGCGCTCAACTCTAGCTCATCTGTTTGCTGATTTATATTGAATTTAAATCGCGATAAAAAATTCATTCCTAGCAAACCTTGCCCACGGGTGTTTTCAATACTCAACACTTCAAAACCATAAATAATTTGCGAGCCCACTTTAAACGATTCAATTTGATAACGCTTTACAACAATTTGACCATTAGCTGTGTTGACCGTTACATCGCCTAAATACAAAGGTCGTGGCGAAATTTGCTCAATAATATTTGTAGGTAGCGAGGTTACGCTTGCGCCTGTATCAATCATTAGTTCGGTCGATAGATTGTTATTTATTTCGGTGTTTATTAAGTAATGCGCGCCGTAAGGCGTTAAAGCAACAAAGTCGTCTTGCGATTGTGCTTTATTGATCATCGCTTGCAGTGTTTGCACTTGGCTTTTTAGATTGTGCTGGTTTGGCATTCGATCAAGGGTTGCTTGTGCGCTAATTAAATCGCCTTGCTGATAGTAGGCATACGCAAGCGGATATAAAAACTGCGCGTTATCGCTTTTATAATCAAGCCAAATTTGTGTTTGCTCAATAATAGCTTGCCAATTTTGTTGCTCAGTTAATGTGTGTAATTCGTTTTGAGTGAGCGTATTTAAACGTGTATTTACATTACTTTGCTGATCAGCAGGTTGTAATGAATTAAGCTCAAATAAAGCAATAATGGCATTTTGTGTTTGCTCGCTATTTATTAAATACTCAACCTGTAAATTAAGTAACTCTACGTTATAAGGGCTGTTATTTAATAGCGCATTGAGAAATGATTCGCTGAGTAATAAATTGCTATTTAGCCATGTTTTAAGCTGTATCAGCCACGATGAATAAAGGTTTTTTGCGATTTCTGGATTGCTGTTTTTGAGTTGTTGATAGCTACTAAGTGCGGCTTCAAATTGGTGTTTTTTAAACTGCTGCTTTGCCGTATTTAATAGCGTATTTTGTTGTTTAGGCGATATGCTTTTTTCAGCACCTTGCGTTTTTTGTACTTTGGTTGGCGCGGGCTGCGGCCACAATAAATAAGCGTTAAGGCTAAGTGAGCCAATTAATAGCAAGGTAATTAGCTTGGTATAGTGGCTCATTGTGACCTCTTATTTAATGCAATTGGTATTATTTAATAAAGTGCGTTAAGGCATGAATATTGGCTATTTCAATATCAGCCAGCCCTTTATAAGCATAATTGGCGCCTTGATCGTTTAACCATACCGATTGGCAACCGGCATTATTTGCGCCTTGTACGTCGGTATCTAGGCTATCGCCAATGTGTAAAATTTCACTTTTAGCAACGTTTAAGTGCTCGGCGGCTTTATCAAATAAGGTGCTGTGAGGTTTTGCTTTACCGTGCATACCGGCTTGTAACACGAGCGAAAATTTATTGTGTAAGTTAAAGCGTTCAATTTCAACATTACCATTAGTTATAGCAACCAGCGTAAAGTGCTGGGCTAAGTTATCTAGCAGCTTTAGTACGTCGTCGGTTACCACTATTTTACTGCGCGCATCGGCAAAGGCGTTGTAGGCAGCATCGGCATGGTACTCTACCTCTTGCTCATTCAAATCTAGTTTAGAAAGGGCTAAGCGCAATGTATGTTGGCGCCATTTAGTGACGTTATCAGCAAGTTCAGGTAACTGTAATACGGCTTCATTGCGGCATTGTTGCCAGTATTTTGGGCCATGGGCTAAGTAGCTAGGGAGCGCGTTTAAATAATCTTGCTGCGCTTTAACCGCTGCTTTTATAATGGGGTGATTGTTGTAAAGAGTGTCGTCTAAATCAAAGCTCATGACAGAAAATGGCTTAATAGCACGATTAAATCGGATCATATTTATTTACCTAATCAGTTCGTTTTTTTGCACGAGGGTGAGTGTTGTCGTACACCTTGGCTAGATGTTGAAAATCTAAATGCGTATACACTTGTGTAGCCGACAAACTGCTGTGCCCTAGTAATTCTTGCACAGCGCGTAAATCACCAGATGATTCTAAAATATGTGACGCAAACGAGTGGCGCAGCTTATGCGGGTGAACCTGCGAGCTAATACCTTGTTTTATTCCCCACTCTTGCATGCGTAGGCGCACTTGGCGAATCGAAATACGGTTTTTTTGGCTACTTAAAAATACTGCTATTTCATCGGGCTTTGCAAACTGAGGGCGTATTGTGAGCCATTTTTTTAATGCGTCTAACGCTTTTTTGCCCACCGGAATTAATCGCTCTTTATTGCCTTTACCACGCACTAAAATTTCACCATTGGCAGCGCTAATATCTTGCATGTTAGCGCCAACTAACTCGCTTATACGCAGCCCTGAAGAATACATTAACTCCATCATTGCTTTATCTCTAATAGCGAGAGGTTCGTCGTCGGGTATTTCGAGCAAGCGTGCCATTTGATCTACATCGAGATTCTTAGGTAGGGGCTTTGCAAACTTAGGGCCTTTTATACCTATAGCCGGATTATGGTAATGCGATTGCTCGGCAATATTTTTTGCTTTTAAAAACTTATATAAGCTGCGAATACAACTGAGCTTTAAGCTAATTGTACGGCCACTTAATTGCTTTGATCGCAGTGCCATGCTGTAGCGGCGAATATGTTCGCCTTGTACGCCAAACCAGTCATCACATAGTTTGCTAAAATATAGGGCTGCAAAGCCAAGTTGGCTTACGTATTGATTAACTGTGTGCGCTGAATATTGTTTTTCAAACTTTAAATAATCGCTAAATAGCGTTATGGGTGTACGCCAGTGGTCGCTTAGCGCGGTAATATTAGGCGCATCGCCACTCATGCTAGTTTTTGTAACCGCAGGTGTAATGCGTTTATAAAGTCGAGCACAAACAGGTTATCTTGCGCGGGCTCAAAATGGTTTACGTTATTGCTACCAAACGCCAAAATAGCGATAGGGTGCTTGGTGTCGCCAATTAAATAAATAGCGACGGATTGTGTATCTTCACTAAATAATTGTTCGCGCTCTTGTTTATTAATTCGCCCTAAATAATGCCCAGAATGGGTAAGGCGATGCGCAATAAGCTCGTCGTACTCGGGATTGTATT
The DNA here is from genome assembly GCF_008370255.1 of Pseudoalteromonas sp. FUC4. Taxonomy (GTDB): domain Bacteria; phylum Pseudomonadota; class Gammaproteobacteria; order Enterobacterales; family Alteromonadaceae; genus Pseudoalteromonas. Next base: position 82,236 of record NZ_SEUI01000008.1, read on the forward strand.
TTACTAATTTGCAGTCGTTAACATCTTCACTTGAGCAGATTATATTGCGTAGATTATTTGCAAGAGTGTCAAAATCGTCATGATTCCAAAGCTGGCGATGACATTGGCTAAACAAACGATATACGAGCTCGTTTTGCGTTGCATGCTTGCTCATAGCATCTATTTGGCTTTTTAAAAGCGTGTTGTGCTCGCGTAATTGACGTTGCTGAATATGTACTAGTGACGTTGCACCTTGAGCTTGCTGTTGCAGCTCAAGTTGTGCGAGTAGCTCAGGGTGATGAACTAAAAAGTCAGGATGTTGCTGTAAGTAATTAATAACCTGCTCTGTACTTAGCTCGCTCATAGTGCTACTTGTCCGTCGAAAACATGCTCTGCGGGACCAGTCATGCGTACCGGGTGACCTTCACCACTCCAGCGCACTTGCAAAGTACCGCCCGGCAAATCTACTTGAACGGTTGTTGATAATTTATTTTGCATATGACCAATCACCATTGCTGCACACGCACCTGTGCCACAGGCTAGGGTTTCGTTAACGCCGCGCTCCCACACTCTTAGCTTAATGTGTTCTTGCGATACAACCTGCATAAAGCCAATGTTCGCTTTTTGCGGAAAGCGTTCGTGGTTTTCAAGTAATGGACCCAATATATCAACTTGCGCGGTGGTTACGTCGTCAACTTCTAGCACGCAATGTGGGTTACCCATAGATACCGCGCCACTAAACACAGTGTGTTCTTGCGTTCTAATAATATAAGTAAGCTCGCGTTTGCTGGCTTTTAACGGAATTTTACTTGGCTCAAAATTAGGATGGCCCATGTTAACAGTTACTTGACCGTCTTTTTCTATGTAGAGCGTTAAGTTGCCCGACTTAGTCGATACACTAATTTTGTGCTTGTTAGTAAGGCCTTTCATGCGTACAAAGCGGGCAAAACAGCGTGCGCCGTTACCGCATTGTTCTACTTCGGTACCATCGGCATTAAAAATTCGATAATGGAAGTCGAGATCAGGTGAATATGGTGCTTCAACCATCAGCAATTGGTCAAAGCCAATGCCAAAGTGGCGATCTGCCAGTTTTTTGATTTGGTCTCGCGACAAAAAAACATTTTGTGTAATGTTATCAATCACAACAAAGTCGTTACCTAAGCCGTGCATTTTGGAAAAATTAACTAACATAGCGCTCTAATTCGGTTTTGCTCTGTGCTAATCATGCCACAGAGCAGCTAGTAGACAAAAACGTTTATGGTAAAACTTTCTCACCTTGATAAAGGCTTTCAATAGTTTCGCGTTCGCGAATAAGGTGATGCTGCTGACCATCTACCATAATTTCTGCAACACGCGGGCGCGAGTTGTAGTTTGAGCTCATTGTAAAGCCATATGCACCCGCACTTCGTTGTGCGAGTAAATCGCCTTGTTTAAGCGCAAGTTCGCGGTCTTTTCCTAAAAAGTCGCCGGTTTCGCACACCGGACCCACAATATCAAAGTTGTGAGTAGGTGTTTCGTCGTCGCGAACGGATACCGGAATAATTTTTTGCCACGCTTGATAAAGCGCAGGGCGAAGCATGTCGTTCATACCTGCATCTACAATGGCAAAAAACTTGTCTTGGTTTTGTTTAATAAATTCAACTTGAGTGACCAAAATACCTGCATTAGCTGCAATAGCGCGTCCTGGTTCAAAAATTAGTTCAAGATGTTTGTAGTTAGCTAAGCGTTCGGTAACTTGCGCTGCATATTCACTTGGGTGTGGTGGTTGCTCGTTGTCGTATGGCACACCTAAACCGCCGCCAATATCTAAATGAGTTAGCTCAATACCGTTAGTTTTTAGCTCATCAATAAGCGCCATTAATTTATCAAGGGCTTCTAAAAAAGGTCTAACTTGCGTTAATTGAGAGCCAATATGGCAATCGACACCAATTACTTTTAAACCAGGTAAAGCCGCTGCTTGTTGATAAACACTCACTGCTGTTTGAATATCAATACCAAATTTATTTTCTTTTAAACCGGTAGAAATATACGGATGTGTTTTTGCATCTATGTCTGGGTTTACGCGAATAGAAATAGGCGCTTCTAGGTTAAGCTCGCAAGCCACTTCAGAAATACGCTCAAGCTCAGACGCCGACTCTACATTAAAACATTTAATGCCCAGTTTTAATGCGTAAGCTATTTCGTCAGACGTTTTAGCCACGCCTGAAAAAACCACTTTAGAAGCATCGCCTCCCGCTTTAATTACACGCGCTAGTTCGCCTTTAGATACAATATCGAAACCCGATCCTAAGCGCGCTAATATATTAAGTACGGCAATATTTGAGTTTGCTTTTACAGCGTAACATACCAAGCTTTTATGATTTTTAGTGGCGTTAGCAAATGCTAAGTAATGGCGCTCAAATGTAGCACGCGAGTATACATAACAGGGCGTGCCGTATTGCTGCGCTATGCTTGCTACGCTGACGTCTTCGGCAAATAATTGGTTGTTTTTGTAGTTAAAATAATCCATTTATTGCTCCTGACTTTGCGATGTTTTAGCTTGCTCAGCGGTAGTGGCTGGTTTAGCTGTATTTTGAGGTTGGTTTTGCTCTGTTTGTTGCTCTGGTAAATATAACGGACCGCTTTGTCCGCAGCCAGCTAAGGCGCTTAACAGTACAGTGCTTATTAATAGTCTTTTTAATTGTAAGGTATGTGTCGCTTTCATTAGATTAATACGGTTGCTGGCTTTATAATCGCAGAGTAACAGAATATCTAAAAAATGCAGCTATTCGCGGATGATTTTATTCCTGTTACACTAGCTGCATACTTTTAAAGCTAAAACGTACCCAATATTAGGCGGCTCGCCTGCAAAGGAAATAACAATGACTGAACACGAATATCACCAATTAGCCGAAGCTCTTATGTTCACTATTGAAGAGCAGGTTGATGATTGCGAAGCTGATTTAGATTATGAATCGGCACAAGGTATTTTAGAAATTATTTTTCCTGATAAAAGTAAAATAGTGATCAATAAGCAAGCACCTCTTCATCAAGTATGGGTTGCGACTAAGTTTAACGGACATCATTTTGAAATGCGTGATGGGTTATGGATTGATAACCGCTCTGGCGCTGAATTTTGGGCGTTTATAAATGAAGCCTCAACTCGCCAAGCAGGCCAAGAAGTTAAGTGGCAATCATCACTATGAGTTTAGAATTTGTAGAATATGCAGCCCAAAGTGAACACAAAGCAACGGTTATTTGGTTACATGGTTTAGGTGACTCTGGGGATGGTTTTGCGCCAGTAGCCCCGCAGCTAAATTTACCAAGCGAGCTTGGTATACGGTTTATTTTTCCGCATGCGCCAGTGCAACCGGTCACCATAAATGGTGGTATGGAAATGCGCTCTTGGTACGATATTAAGTCTATAGAATTAGATAAGCGTGCCGATGAACAAGGCGTAAGAGATTCTGCTGCAAAGGTAGAAGAGTTAATTAATAAAGAAATTGCTAATGGCATTCCTGCTAATAAAATAATTTTAGCTGGTTTTTCTCAAGGTGGTGTTGTGTCTTTGCATTTAGCGCCGCGCTTTGAGCAAAAGCTTGGGGGTGTTATGGCGCTTTCTACTTATATGTGTGTGCCACACAAATTTGCTGATGAAGCAAAGCATTCTGATTTAAACGTATTTATGGCTCATGGTAGCCAAGATAACGTTGTACCGCACAGTGCGGGTAGAAATGCGTTTGAAGTATTAACAGCACATAACATGGATGTAAGCTGGCAAGAATATCCAATGGCTCATCAAGTTTGCGCAGAAGAATTGCAAGCTATTCGCCAATGGTTAATTGCTCGTTTAAGCTAATTTTGGAACCGCTGAGGTCAATATGAGTCAAAAAATAGTTATAAAAGCAAATGTTAAACGCGAATTACAACAGAGCGTACCAACGGTAAGCTACGAGTGGAATTGGCGTCGTATTGTGAGTATTGCTATGTTGGTATTAATGACCTCTGCAGCAGTTGTTTATGGCTTAACCACCTCTGTTAATGCAGAGCAAGGTGAGCACCCAAATGAGCAGGAGCAATTCTTAAGTTTCAGCAGTAACGCTGAAAACCAAACAAGCGATGAGGTAATGGATGTTGAGCCTCAATCATCAGTAAACAATACCCCAGCTGAGTCTGCAGAGGTAACTCAAACGAGTGTTGAACCTTTGTTAGCTGAGCAAAATGAGACTCAACTAAGCATTTCAAGTAATACACCTGTCGAAGTAGACCTTGTAAATAATCCCCCGGCTTTGTTGGCTAACAACGATATTGTTACTGATCAAAGCGAAAGTATTAATACAGAGTTAAACTCAAACCTTGATAATGATGTGCAAGAAGAAACCGCAGAAGCCCAAAACGTAACTGAGCCTGCTAGTCAAAGTGACTTACTTTTAGAGTTAGAAAGTGATGATGGCGCATTGAGTGGCACTGAAGGTTTTTCCTCTACAGCACATGTGGCAAGTGTGGCATTGGGCGCGCAAATAGACACGGGTAAAATTAGTCGTGCGGTACTTACTCGTAAAGTAAGTAAGCGTGAGCCTACTAATGTGTTTGCTGCTGATATTAGGTTAAGCCAGTTTGAGGAAGGGTTATCGTTTTTTAGCGAGATTAAAAACCTTCAAGGCCAGCAAGTTAAGCATGTTTGGTCGTTTGAAGGTGAAACGATGGCTGAAATTACACTTAATGTTACTTCGCCTCGTTACAGAACGTACTCAACAAAAAATATCATGAACACACAAACAGGTCATTGGCGTGTTGATGTAGTTGATGAGCAAGGTAATTTAATTGCCCAAAAAGAATTTAGAATTTTAGCTGACTAAAACTGGCTAAACGCAGTAATTAATTGGATACCCCTATGACAGAAAAAACAAAATTAGTACGCATCGCAACGCGCAAAAGCGCTCTAGCACTTTGGCAGGCCGAATTTGTAAAAGCAGAGCTTGAGCGTTTTCATACAGATGTGCGCGTAGAATTAGTCCCAATGTCGACGCAAGGGGATATAATTTTAGATACGCCATTGGCTAAAATTGGCGGTAAAGGCTTATTTGTTAAAGAACTAGAGCAAGCCATGCTAGATGGCCGAGCTGACATTGCCGTACATTCTATGAAAGATGTGCCAGTAGAGTTTCCTCAAGGGCTAGCACTGCATACTATTTGTGAGCGTGAGGATCCACGCGATGCGTTTGTATCAAACAATTTTGCTAATTTAAGTGCCCTACCACAAGGCGCTATTGTTGGTACTTCAAGCTTACGCCGCCAGTGCCAAATTAAGGCACTTCGCCCTGATTTAGATATTCGTGATTTACGCGGCAATGTAAATACGCGTTTAGGTAAATTAGATGACGGCCAATATGATGCTATTATTTTAGCGGCTGCAGGGCTTATTCGTTTAGAAATGGAGTCGCGTATTGCTGACTACATTGAGCCAGAAGTGTCATTACCAGCAAATGGGCAAGGCGCTGTAGGTATTGAATGTCGTATTGATGATGAAGTAACAAAAGCATTACTTGCACCACTTGAGCATACACAAACACGTATTCGCGTAAACGCAGAGCGTTCGATGAATCGCTATTTAGAAGGTGGTTGCCAAGTTCCTATTGGTGCTTATGCATTGGTTGATGGCGAACAAGTGCATTTGCGTGGTTTAGTTGGTGCTGTTGATGGCAGCGAAATTTTACGCGACGAAGTAACAGGCCATGTAAATGACGCAGAAAAACTAGGTATTGAGCTTGCTAAAAAATTACTAGCTCAAGGTGCAGACAAAATATTAGCTGAAGTTTATAGAGACGCATAAATGACACATATTCTGATAACTCGGCCCGAAGGAAAAGGCGCAGCCCTTGCACAGCAACTTGAGCAAGCGGGTTATCAGGCGTCTTTATTTCCGGTATTAAAAATAACGCATTTAACACCCTCCAGCACTGAGCTTAGTCCACTATTAAATGCAGATAAAATAATATTTATATCGCAAGATGCAGTCAGTGCACTTTCGCAATTAAAACCAGATATAAATACCAAAGCGCAGTTTTATGCGGTTGGGCAACAAACAGCCGATGTTATATATGAGCAATTTGGTGTGCGCGCAGCAGTACCAAAGCAGTATGATTCAGAAGGGTTACTTGCGCTTAAATCACTCGCCGAGGTGGATGGCTGTAATATAGTATTAGTTAAGGGCCAAGGTGGCCGCCCTGAGTTAGCTAAAACGCTCAAAGAGCGCGGTGCTTTTTTAAATAATTGTGTTGTGTACAAACGTGAACCCACAGAGAGTATCACCCCTAACTGGACAGACCACTGGAAAAGTCAGAATGTACACGGTATAGTCATAACAAGTAATGCAGCAGTTGATGCTATATTTAAAAGCCTTACTGCACACCAACTACAATGGTTACAACAGTGCCGATTTTATGTTGCTAGCGAGCGTATAGCCGCTTATTTAAAGCTGCAACAGGTAAGTTCGGCTAATATACACATTGCAGCAGGGGCTAGCGATAATGCTATGTTTACCTGCATAAATCAGCAAGGTAGCAACATGAGCGAACAGTCAAAGCCAGTAACGGCAGAAAAAGCCACCCCAACAATAGCTAACACGACCTCTGCTAAATCAACTAAGCAAGAGCCTACAGCTACAAAAAATACGGCAGACAAAAGTAAACAAAAAATAAGTAAGGTTGCAGTACTTGCGCTTCTTATTTCGTTAATTGTGGCCTCTGGTGTTGGATACGAGTTTTATCAAAAATTAAATGCTGGTAAGGCGCAAAACCTAGCCGTTAATGAGTTAAGCGAGCAAAATAAGTTACTCACCCAGGAGCTGAAAGCACTTAAATCGGCGCAATCTAATTTGCAACAAGCGCTGTTTAATAGTGAAGAAAAAGTTGCCGCAGCCCTAAATGAAAGTGCAGTTCAAAATCAGCAAGAACTAAAAGCGGCTTTGCAAAAGGCGCAGCAACAAGGCTCATCGTTAAACCCGCAAGAAGTAACCAGCTTACAGCGTATGGCTGAGTTTAAACTATGGGCTGAAAAAGACTACCAAGGCACTAGTGCTGTTTTAAAACGCTTAGATGGATTACTTAGTGAGCACCCAGGAACAGTTGAAGTTCGCCAAGCGATTATGCAAGATATACAAACACTTGATAGCCTTAAACCTGTTGCAACAGAGGCTATTTATTTACAGCTAAACAGTGTACTAAGCAGTATTGACGACTTAGTTTTTAATGCAGTTAATTTACCAGAAGAAGCAGCTGTAATAGATGAAAATGCTTTAAGTGGTGACGTGAGTGATTGGCAGCAAAACTTGAGTAATAGCTGGAATAAAATTGTGGATAGCTTTATTACTATTCGTCAGCACGAGGGTGTTTCCATTGAGCCATTACTTACGGATCAAGAGCGCCATTTAATAAATCAACGAATCAAGCTTAATATAACTCAGGCACAAGATGCACTTATGAGTAAGCAGGCGAGTATTTTCTTTAGCGCCTTAAGTGAAGCAAAACGTTTAGTTGGTGAGTACTTTAAGCAAGACGATGACACAACTAAAACGGTACTTAAAGCGTTGTCTAAACTTGAAAAAGAGCAGCTTAACTTTAATCAAAAAGTAACCTTAAACAGTACACAAAAGGTTAAGGAGTGGGCGCAATGATAGGGCTAATTATTTTAATTGTAGCTATTGTTGTTGTACTAGCGGTTACTCCATTCGTTCTAGATGAAAAAGGTTATGTACTTATTTCATTTAACAATACGACGATAGAAGGCACGATAGTATCGTTTTGTATAATGGCAGTCATTACCGCTGTTGTTTTATATTTAACATATAAGTTAATTCGTTATTTATTATCGATTTATCATAATACTAAGCATGGCTTTTTTGCACGTAGCCAAGAGCGCAAACAAGCAGCTATTGAACAGGCGTTGTGGAGTGCTATTAATGATGATTACGAGCATGTAGAACAGGCTTTATCGGGTAATAGCGTACCAGATAAGTTTGAAGATATTCGCTTAGCATTACTTGCAAAAGCAGCGCTTGCTAATAATCAAACAGATAAAGCACTTGAGCGTTTATTTGAAATAAGCCCAGAGCATCAATTAAAAGTGGCAAAACTTTGGCTCGCAAGTGGTGATAGCAGTGCAATTGAATCGCAAATGCGCGCAAGTGCTGAAGCTAAAAAAGCGACTGCGCTTGAGCTGAAATTGTATGCAGAGGTATTAGTACAGCAACAACACTTTAGTGCGCTGGAAGACTTTTTGCCGCGTTTACTGCGCAAAAAAGTACTTACTGATGCACAGTGGACGCAGTTATTTAGTGCTTATTTTAATGCGTTAGATGCAGACAAGCTGAGTGAAAAATATAAACAGCTACCGAAAAAGCTGCAAGCTCATGCCCACACCGCATATTTAATGCAAATGGCGCAAGCAGGTCAATTGGCTGTTATTGAAAGTGACTTAATTAAGATGGTTAAGCACAATGAGCAACACTTAGAGCTTGCCAATATATTAAGTAAAGCAACAGCAGCCGATGCAGCTAAGTTGCAAATAAGCATTCAAGAACGGCTTAAGAAGGATGATTCAAATAATTCACTATTACTTGCGCTAGCTTGCCTTGCTAATGCTAAGGGTGATTATGACTTAGCAGCTAGAATTTTTGATAAAGCACTGAATAGTGAAAATAAAAAACAGTTCTCTGAACAAGCTGTGTTGAGTTATAAAAATAGTGCACAGGCAGAAAAGGCGCTCGTTTTATATCAATAAATGACTACACTATAACTACTTAGCATTTTTTGTAGTTCAGGAGCACAAGCTTTGAGAAAGTTTTTAATATTAACCCTTAGCTTGGCTTGTGCTTACTTCTTTACAGGATACTTTAGCAACTCACTTCTTTCTGTAGATGGCTATGCGGTCGCCTCCTGGCCGCCCTCAGGAATTGCTTTAGCCAGCTTTTTAATTTGGGGACGTAAGTCATTTATTGGCCTTATTATTGGGGCTTTTTGTACTAACTTAATTCACCTTGAACACACCGTAGATATTTTTCATTTTATTGTGCTTTTACAAGCTATAGGCATTACTTTAGCCTCTGTTTTACAGGCTTGGATTGGCCGACAAATTATAGTGAATGTTATAAAAGCGCCGTTGGATTTATCCTCTTTAAAACACAGTGTTCAAAGCTTAATAGTAGCGGGGCCAATATGTTGTGTTATTGCTGCAGGTGTAGGAACAAGTTTATTAGCATTGAATAATGTGATTCCGACCAATGCTATTTTTGATAACTTTATAGCATGGTGGATTGGCGACAGTATTGGCGTACTTATATTTACACCTTTAGTACTCGCCGCTTTTAATTACACACAAGTACGCCACCGTATGTTGGTAATTTTACCCTCGCTATTAATTTACATACTGATCAGCGTTAGTTTTTATGGCGCTGCCAGTGTTAAAAAAGAAAAAGATATTCAAAAGCAAGAAGCCAAAATACTTTCTGTGCAAAATGCTATAAGCCAAAAGCTCGATGGTATTACTGCTCATTTAGGCTTATTAGCTACGTTTTTTGCTAGTAGTAGTGACGTGGATTTTAAAGAGTTTAAACAATTTACTTCAAAGCAGTTGGACTACAGCCAAGAAATTCTAGCTTTTGAATGGATACCTTATATACCAGCAAATAAACTCGCAGATTTTGAGACACATGAAAATCCAGCCACAGGCAAACCTCTATATATAAAAGAAAAGTCACTAGATGGAGCTTGGCAACCTGCAGGTACGCGTAGTAATTACTTTCCAGTAAAGTACGTATATCCCTTAAAAGGTAATGAAGATGTTTTAGGGTTTGATTTAGCTTCTAGTAAAGTAAGAGGTGCAGCGCTTAGCAAAGCGAAAGAGCTTAATGAACTTGCACTAAGTGAGCCAATTAATTTGGTCCAAAATACAGCCGAACACGGTGTGCTTTTTTTATATCCTGTTTTTGGAGAGTCCTCTACCGAAGATGATTTTCAAGGCTTTGTGGCAGCGATTGTCAGCCTGAAACGCTTATCGCAAACACTATTATTTGATCACAACAACTCAATTTCAGCTAGTTTTTTTGACACAACGATACCAGGGAAAAAGCAGGCAATTTATATTGCAGATACCGCTAATTCGCAAGCGCTATTTAAAGAATATCAATTGTTGATTGGCAAACGTATGTGGCAGGTTGAGTTATATGAGCCAATAGTTAGAACGTCTTGGTTAGTATATTGGCTTGCACAAATAGTAGGTATGTTGTTTGTGTGGTTACTGATTACATTTTTGATTTCAGTTACTGGTACAAACATACAAATTCGCGAACAAGTGGCTAAGCAAACGCATACATTACGCAAAGAAAAACAAAAAGCAGATGAAGCGAGTCATATAAAGGGGCAGTTTTTAGCAAATATGAGCCACGAAGTCCGTACCCCTATTAACGGTATAAAAGGGCTGCATTATTTAGCGCTCCAGCAAAATGATTGGCAACAAGCTAGAAGTTACATAGAGCAAGCAGATGGGGCACTGGGTGTTTTACTGAGGGTATTAAACGATGTGCTCGACTTTTCAAAAATGGAAGCAGGCAAGCTAGACTTAATGCAAGAGCCTATTAATGTAGCGAGTTTAGCGGATGAAATGCTTAATTTACTTCAATTTGAGGCTGATATTAAATCAATAAAGTTAAGTCTCGATTTTGATAAAACATCAAATTTGGTCATCAATACCGATCCAATCCGCTTAAAACAAGTGCTGCTGAACCTGCTCAATAATGCGGTTAAATTTACAGGGGAAGGTGAAATCACTCTGAAAATTTGGCAGTCGAAAAAAATGACTTATTTTAGTATTAACGATACGGGTATTGGTATAAGTAGCGAAGCACAAAAACAATTGTTTAAACCGTTTGCGCAAGCTGATAGCTCAACCTCACGCCAATATGGTGGTACCGGCTTAGGATTAAGTATTTGCAGAAAACTAGTTGAGTTAATGGGTGGTGCAATTGATTTAGTTAGTTATGAAGGTAAAGGCTCTACATTTACATTTAGTTTGCCGCTAATATCGCCTTTACCAAAGGCAGAGCAAATTCAGCAGCAATACAACGAAATAGACGTAAGTACATTATCATTTACAGGCTATAAATTACTTTTAGTAGAAGATAATCCACTTAATCAGCATGTTGCTAATGCTATTTTAAAAACGAAAGGCTGTATTGCCGACATTGCTAACGATGGTTTTGAGGCCATAGAAAAGCTAGCCGAAAATAGCTACGACATTGTTCTTATGGATATTCAAATGCCAAAAATGGATGGACTCAAAGCAACAAAAGTAATTCGTCGTGATTTAGAGTTAATTGATTTACCCATAATAGGGCTATCGGCGAACGCCCATGACGAGGACGTTAATAAGGCACTAGCCTGTGGAATGAATGGTTATATTACCAAACCTATTGATGCAAATACGCTTTTTAAAACTCTTTGGCATCACTTATCAGGAAAATAAGCTGTATCATTTTTTTGCACAAAAAGCAGACATATGACCGCTAAAACTTACCGCAAATCATATAGACTTGAAAAATAACTGTATCTGCGTATCATGCGCGCAAATTTAACTAAACTGGGTTGCTATTATGATCAATAGAAAATTACCTTTGCTAGATATTCACCGCCATTTAGACGGTAATGTACGTGCGCAAACCATATTAGAACTTGGTCGACAGTTTAATATAGAGCTACCTGCAGATAACGTTGAAGCATTAATCCCTCATGTTCAAGTTATTGATCCTGAACCAAACCTCATGGCTTTTTTACAAAAGTTAGATTGGGGAGTTACTGTGCTTGGCGACTACGATGCGTGTAGACGTATCGCAATTGAAAACATTGAAGATGCACAAGCACAAGGTCTTGATTATGTGGAGCTTCGATTTAGCCCTTACTACATGGCACAAAGCCAAGGTTTACACCCAGAAGGCGTTGTAGAGGCAGTTGTTGATGGTATTAAATCAGCAACAAAAGGTGCAAATATAAAAGCTAACTTGATTGGTATTTTATCGCGTACTTATGGCGTAAAAACGTGTCAAAAAGAGCTTGATGCATTACTCGCATTTAAAAATGATTTAGTTGCTGTTGATTTAGCCGGTGACGAAATTGGCTTCCCGGGTGAGTTATTTGTAGAGCACTTTAAACAAGTACGAAATGCGTATTTAGCTTCGACTGTCCATGCTGGAGAAGCACTTGGTGCTCCAAGTATTTGGCAAGCAATTAATGAGTTGGGTGCGAGCAGAATAGGGCATGGCGTTAAAGCAATTGAAGATCCAAAACTAATGGATTATTTACGCGATAACCGTATTGGTATTGAGTCATGCTTAACAAGTAATATTCAAACCAGTACAGTAAACGATTTAACTAAGCACCCACTTAAACAGTTTTTAGATCATGGTATTTTAGCGTGTATTAATACTGATGATCCTGCGGTTGAAGGTATTGAAATTGAGTATGAATATACCGTTGCTGCACCTAAAGCTGGCTTATCTCAAGCTGATATGGAAAAAGCTCAAAAAAATGCGTTAGAAATAGCATTTTTAAGCGATGGCGATAAAAAAGAACTTTTAGCACTCGTTAGCGCACGTTAATTTAAGAGCATTAAAAATGCCGCTTTATATAAGCGGCATTTTTGTATCTGCAATTTAGTGTGTTTGGCAGCTTATGTAATTATCGTAAAGCGCTTTAAGTACGTCTGCTCGGCTGATCATACCGATTACTTTAACACCCTCTACAACAGGGTAGTTTTTTGGTTTACCAGGCTGCATCTGCTGTGCAAGCTCAATAATGTTGGTATCGCCGCTAACGGTCACTACCTCTGTTTGCATAAGCTGCGATACTTTAACCATCCCATCACAAAAATAACTGCTTTGCGTAAGTGGTTTTAACAGCTCTTGCTCTGATATAAATCCAACTAAGCATTTATCTTTATCAAATACTGGTGCGCCAAGTAGTTTAAATTTTTGTAATTCTGCTATGGCTGTCGTCATTTCTGTATCTGGTGTGATATTTGGCAACTTGCGTTGCATAAAATCTTTTACTTTTGTATTTAGCATTTGGGTCTCTCCCGCTGATGTTCTATACAAAGTATGGTTTATAGATAGGGATTTAGGAAATTGTTTATATTGATGGAGTTGATAGGTTTTAACTATTAAATATTTGTTGTTATAAAAATAAAGGCACCGATTAGGTGCCTTTATTTATAACTGAAAGTAAATTTCAATTATTTGATAAATGCGAATGCATCTGCGTACATGTTTTCACGAATTGCACCATGAGTAATAAAGTCATCACGGACAATACCTATCATGTCAAAACGACCTGCCATATAAATATCGTATGGTTCTAGTGACACAATATCTTGCATTACTGCTTTGTGTACATAGCCAGTGTGTCCTTGCCAATTAGCAGATGGATTTTCTACTACAGGAATAAACTTAAAGTTCTCATGGCTATCTGCCCATGCTTGCATTTCTGTGTGTGCGTATAAAGCAGATTCTTCTTTTACGCCCCAGTAAAACAATACAGGACGGTCGCATTTTATTTCAGCTAAATGATCAGCCATTGATTTTGCGTATGAAAAACCAGTACCACCGGCAAGTAAAATAATAGGGCGCTCACATTGCAGGCGCAACTGTGAAATACCCAGGCCAGCTTCAATGTCTACTAACTGCCCTGTGGTATGGGCGTTTCGTAAATGCTCTAACGATTGCATTGCATACGAATCGGCACCTGAGGCGCCAATATGCAGTTCTATTGCATCGCACTGTGAAGGGCGACTAGCTATAGAAAAAGCACGTTTGTCTTTTTCGCCTAATACGAGTTGCATGTATTGGCCAGCTTCAAAGGTCACCGGTTGTTGTGGCTTTAAAATTACTTTATGAACAAATTCTGTAAGTGGGCTGATAGCTACAACTTCAGCTTTTAATGTTTGCATTTTTTACCTTTTAGCAGCGCTTGTAACAGCAGATACGCAATCGAATAGCTCGATTCTAGCATATCTGCAGGGTTATTTTATAGCCTGATATGTACTTACATATAAACACTTAAACAATATTAAGGCTTTCCCAAATATCATCTACGCGGTCTTTGGTGTCTTTATCCATAACAATAGGCTCGCCCCATTCGCGGGTGGTTTCGCCAGGCCATTTATTGGTAGCATCCATTCCCATTTTTGAACCAAGACCTGAGACTGGTGATGCAAAATCGAGATAATCAATAGGTGTGTTTTCTATTAATGTTGTATCACGCGCCGGATCCATTCGGGTTGTTATAGCCCAAATAACATCTTCCCAATCGCGGGCGTTAACATCGTCATCGCAGACGATTACAAATTTGGTGTACATAAACTGACGTAAGAACGACCAAACTCCCATCATCACGCGCTTAGCATGGCCTGGATATTGTTTTTTCATTGTTACAATCGCCATACGATATGAGCACCCTTCAGGCGGAAGGTAAAAGTCGACAATTTCAGGGAATTGCTTTTGTAGTATCGGCACAAACACTTCATTAAGTGCCACACCTAAAATAGCAGGCTCATCAGGCGGACGGCCAGTAAATGTGCTGTGATAAATAGGATCTTTACGATGCGTTAAGTGAGTAACCGTCATTACTGGAAAGTCATCGACTTCATTATAGTAACCGGTATGGTCACCATAAGGGCCTTCTGGCGCCATTTCACCAGGCATTATGTAACCTTCAAGTACTATTTCTGCACTGGCAGGGACTTGTAGGTCATTTGAAATAGATTTTACAACTTCGGTTCTGCTGCCACGTAATAAGCCAGCGAATGCATATTCGCTTAGAGTGTCAGGTACAGGCGTTACGGCACCTAATATAGTGGCAGGATCGGCACCTAATGCTACCGATACAGGGTAGGGTTGCCCTGGGTTTTCTTTACACCATTCTTGAAAATCAAGCGCGCCACCACGATGTGACAACCAGCGCATAATTATTTTATTTTTGCCTAATAATTGTTGGCGATAAATACCTAAATTTTGGCGCTTTTTATAAGGCCCTTTGGTAACTGTAAGGCCCCAAGTAATTAATGGTGCTGCATCACCTGGCCAGCAATGTTGAATAGGTAATTTAGTTAAATCTACATCATCACCTTCTAAAACTACTTGTTGGCAAGGCGCTTTTTTAACTTCTTTTGCAGGCATATTAAGCACTTGCTTAAAAATAGGTATAGCGCCTAGAGCTTCTTTAATACCCTTTGGTGGATCAGGTTCTTTTAAAAAAGCGAGTAGCTTGCCCACTTCGCGAAGCTCGCTAACATCTGTTTGGCCCATGCCCATTGCTACGCGTTTTGGTGTACCAAATAAGTTGGTAAGCACCGGCATATCGTAGCCTTTTGGGTTTTCAAATAATAACGCAGGGCCTTTTGCACGTAAGGTGCGATCAGATATTTCGGTCATTTCAAGATACGGGTCGATTTCTTGGGTGATACGTTTAAGTTCGCCTTTTTTTTCAAGCAAATCGATAAAATCACGTAGATCTTTATATTTCATTGTGGGCCGCTATTAAGCAAAAGAGTTAAAGTATTATACCCAGTTCATGCAAGGCAAGTCATTATTTGCACTCAAAACTTAGAGTACCCTCAATACAGTTACAATATATATGAGTTAATTAGTTTTTAACTTTGCTTTATAGGGTGGTTATACTTCTCAGTACGCTCTATTACTTTAATTAGTTCAGCATTGAATCGAATATATTGTTTTTTACTCTGTAACGCATTGGTATTTTTTTCCTGCAATTATTAGCATTGCGTTGTTACCTTTCCCCCAAAATAAAACATCTTCATTTATATATTTATTACCCGATGCACTTCTTTCTCGATTAAGTAAATAAGTATGATTATTGAAAGTAAGCTCAGCATTGCTCTGATTAATAACATTGAGATTTACAGTGCTTTTGTCACATAAGTAGGTGGTACTTATTTGCGGGTCGTTACATGCCGTTAAGCTAAGTAAACCGGCCACTATAGACAAATATACTTTCATCATTCCTCCATTTACTTTTAAGCCACTGCTTTTAGATGACTTATCTATTTTGTTTATATGAGAATAACAAAGCAAAATTAACCGTTGGTGAAAATTACGCTTTACGTTATGTTTATAGCAATATTTTTTGAGCTGGGAAGCTTTATGGCAGGCACTAACCTTTTAACGTTATTAGATGATATAACTACTTTACTTGATGACATTGCGACAATGAGTAAGGTAGCAACAAAAAAAACAGCGGGTGTATTAGGCGATGACTTAGCGCTCAATGCACAGCAGGTTACAGGTGTAGCAGCAGAGCGTGAATTACCGGTTGTTTGGGCTGTGGCAAAGGGCTCATTTTTAAATAAAGCGATACTCGTACCCGCCGCTTTACTAATAAGCGTATGGCTGCCTTGGTTAATAACACCGCTTTTAATGATGGGTGGTTTGTTTTTATGTTTTGAGGGAGCTGAAAAAGTATTTGCTAAGTTTTTACCTCATCACAATGAAGCGGTAGACGAGGATGAGAAATTAGATTTAGTTGAGTACGAAAAACAAAAAATAAAAGGGGCAATAAGAACCGACTTTATTTTATCTGCTGAAATAATTGTTATTACTTTAGGTACGGTGGCAGGCGCTACATTGCTTAACCAGACTTTAGTGCTCTGCGTTATCGCTATTATAATGACGATTGGCGTTTATGGCTTGGTTGCCGGTATTGTAAAATTGGATGATGCAGGGCTTTATTTACTTAACCAATCTAAAGTGTCAGCAAATAAATTTAAAGAGTTACTGGGTAAAGGCTTACTTGCTGCAGCACCTAGATTAATGCAATTTTTAGCTTTTGCAGGCACCATTGCCATGTTTTTAGTCGGCGGTGGTATTTTAGTACATGGCGTTGAGTTACTGCATCATACGCAAGTAAATGTAACAAGCTATGCTCAGTCTGTTGCTGGCGGTACTGGTGAAGTATTAGCACCTCTTGTATTTGATGGTTTACTTGGTGTTATTGCCGGTTTAGTCGTTGTGCTTATTCACGTAGGTTATACAAAGTTATTTAAAAAATAATTAATAGCTGGTGTATTTACTACGCCAGCTTTATAAAAACCGACTTACCCGCATTCAGCTATTTCACAAAGAGATTCTAGTTCAAATTGTGCTTTAGTATTTTTTTGCTCAATAGCCTTTTTATACCAGTAAATAGCCTGTTGTTGATTTTGCTCTACGCCTTCACCATCACGATACATCTGCGCTAAATTTAATTGCCCCCACTGAGAACCCGCTTCGGCAGCTAATTTAAAGCTATCAAATGCTTCAACAAATAATCCATCTTTAAAATAAATAATGCCTTGTTGATTGTTTTTATCGAGCTTTAAGCCTTTATATAATGGCTTAGGTTTAGGGGGAAACATCACAAATCCGCCATAAAGGCTGTTGGCATAAGGGCGTAGTACGTCGTAAATAACGTCGTCTTTATATAAGCGTTTTATTTCATTGCGGGGGAGAGTAATTGTTTTAGTTGAAAAATAGTCATTTTGTACTAATTGGCTAGTACGCATTGCCAGCGTAATACTGTTATTTCGTTTATAGCTGTAGTTACTTACTTGAAAGGTAGTAAATTGCGCGTCAAAACTTATTACTTGAGCAATTTTTAGGTTTGTAAGCGTCCAAGGTTCATGGGTAAATTTATCAGCCTGCACTAAGTAGGTATCGTATAGCTTTGGTGCGCTTAAGTAATTTTGCTTTTGAGCTTCGGTATCAAGATGTTGTTGATAAAAGAAGGTGACTAACCATAGTAATAAAAAGGTGCCAATAAAGTATTTAGGGAAGCTAAGTTTTTCGGCTAATGGCAGCTGTTTAATTTTTAAAGATTCGCTTTTTCCGCATTGATAGCACTCGCGTTTATAGCTTAATTTTAAGGCGAGTATAGGCAAAATACTAAATCGCAAATAACGGCTTTTATTTACTAAATGGTAGGCGTCACTTTGGCAGTGTGGGCAGCGTATTGTTTGTGCAAAATATGGAAATGATTCGCTAGTATTGAAAAGTAACATAAAGCACGCTCCTTGTTTAATTACCTAAAGGTAAAACAAGGAGCGTGTTAGTTAAAGCTACAAACTGTAAGTAAGTATGTCTGTTATTACTTATTTTGAGCTTTAGGCTTGATAGTGGTTTTTGCATCAGCAGCCATTAGAGCAAATACAGCGTATGCAGCGGTATTTTGACGAAGCTTAGCAGGTGTTACTTTATCAAGGGTATCGTCAGCTGTATGGTGGTAATCAAAGTAATCAGTTCCATCTTGAGCAAGTTCAAAAATAGGTGCTGAGGTTGCTGCTTTAAGTGGAATTAGATCAGGGCCACCATTCGCTTGGTTTTTACCAATATGCTCAATATTTAACGGCGAAAGTTCTTTTGCAATAGCACGAACTACAGGAAGTGACTCTGCGCTTACGTTCGATTCAAAAGCATATACAACATCGGCGCCAAAATCAGATTCAGCAGCTGCAACAATATTGTTTAGCTCATTTTTATGCTGTGCAAAGTACGCTTTTGCTCCCCAAAGTCCAAGTTCTTCGGCTGCAAAAAGTACCACACGAACACTACGTTTAGTGCGCTTTACATCGCTAATATGTTTAGCGGCTGCCATTGTTAATGCAACGCCTGCACCGTCATCTAGTGCGCCAGTGCCTAAATCCCAAGAATCTAAATGCCCGCCGATCAGTACATATTGTTCTGGGTTTTCGGTACCGTTAAATTGGCCAATAACGTTATAACCTGTGCCTTCACCAAGGCTTTCGGTTTGCACATTAATATTTACCGATACGTCTTTATTTAAAGCGACTAAGCGTGCTATTTGATCCGCATCTGGGTTGGCAATGGTTACGTTAGGTATTTTTGTAACACCTTCTTTGTAGTAACTACCGCCAGTGTGTGCAAAACGATGATGGCCGGTACTTACCGAACGCATCATGTAGGCAACAGCCCCTTTTTTAGACGCTTCTATAGCGCCTGTACCACGTGCTTTTACTGCAGGTCCGTAACCATTGCCGTCTATATCGCGGTTCATGCGGTAATTAATATACGCAATTTTACCTTTTAGGCTATTTGCTGGTGCTGCAATTAACTCATCAAGTGTTTCAAATAAGACTACTGGCGCTGTGATCCCACCTGTAGGCGTGCTTATACTGTTACCTAATGCAGTTAAATGTAGAGGTTGCTCGCTTGGTGTTAGTATTTTTCCGCTTTCGCTATAACGGCGCCATTCAGGAAAAGTCGCTTCTTCAAGCCATACTTTATCAAAACCAAGCTCATTAAATTTAGCTTTAGCCCATGCCACTGCTTTTTTATCATTTTCAGTACCAGGTAAGCGCGGGCCTACTTCAGTTGTTAATGACTCTAGTAATTTATAGCTTAAATCACTATTTAGAGCAGAGGTGCGCACTTCGTTTACTTGTTGTAATTGCTTTTGGGTAAATTCGGCGCTGTTAGCGTTTGCAGCCATACTGCTAGTAAGCAGTAATGCGGTAATGATTTTTTTCATTTGGGTAAGCCTTTTTAATAATTAACACTATTAAAGCATGTAATAAACGCTATAAAAAATAGATGAGATGAATAGGCGCTGTAATGGGTTTAATGCTGTTAGGTATAATACCAACCTGTATAAATCTTTGATCAATTTAACGAATTAAATTCCACTATAACGTCGTTAAAAATTTTTTATTTAGAACAACTAGATACAAAAATTTTTGCCTAGTTCTAGCGTAATTTTCTTAACGTTAAATAGACCCCATATATAAGCAGATTGGTATAAACGTTTAGATGTAAAAAAGCCCACGTAAATGTACGTGGGCTATATTTTAAAGCTGTTATTTAAGGCATTTATTTAAAAGCTAAATTGCGCTGCTAAACGAAGATTTGTACCCTCGCCAACAGTTACATTACTCGTGCCGCCACCACCTAAATAGCTCTTATCAAATAAGTTTTCGATGTTAAGGCGTAAGTTAATATCGGTATTGCTTAAGTTAAACTTATAAGTGGCGCCTACATCAACACGTGTATAGGCATCTTTAGTAATTGTATTATCGCTATCTGCAAAGCGCTCGCCTTCATAAAAAGCACCAGCGTTAAAAGCAATCGCATCATTTAGCTCATAACGAGTCCACAGAGATGCTGACCACTTAGGTGCGTCGGTCGGGCGTTTACCTTGCAGCTCCTCATTCGCTCTTTCATAGTTCGCATCTAAATACATCGCAGAGGCCATTACAAATAAACGATCTGTTGCAGCGCCTTGTGCTGCAACTTCAAAGCCTTTGTGGCGTTGTTCACCCACCTGATTTGTCTCGGTTGTAACTGAGCCAATAGGAGTCTCAAGGTCTTCAGTTACCAGCGTTCCGTTTTTACTTATATCGAAAACGGCTCCACTAAGCAGTAAGCGGTCATCAAGCAGTTGCCATTTTATACCTAGTTCTCTTTGTTCAGAGGTAACAGCATCTATTTCCATACCGAAGTTGATATCTTTATCATTAGTGATGGTTTCATTTTGTGGCTCAAAACCTTCTGTATAACTGGCATAGATAGTGGCCGATGCATTTGGATGATAAAGTACGCCAAATTTAGGTAAGAAAGATTCGTTATTTTGGCCTTCACGTGTTTGCTTATCAAAGCGAGCACCAACAGACACCTGCCATTGTTCAGAGAAAGTAATTAAGTCTTGCGCATATAAACCATAGTAGTCGTATTCAGTTTCGCTTTTAGTGAGATCTGTTTTATAGCTGATATCTG
Organism: Pseudoalteromonas sp. FUC4; assembly: GCF_008370255.1. GTDB lineage: Bacteria > Pseudomonadota > Gammaproteobacteria > Enterobacterales > Alteromonadaceae > Pseudoalteromonas. The sequence continues at coordinate 103,021 of NZ_SEUI01000008.1, forward strand.
GACGGGCAGGTTCATTTTGGCCTGCTGTAAAACTAAATGAATCAGCAGATGTACGCAGTTGACCATAATAGTAGTCAAGCGAGTTAGCACCAATTAGAAATTGGTGTTGTATGCCAGCCGTTTCAAATTCACCAATAAAATCGATAAATGCTGTTGTAAACTGCCAATCATCAAAGCGATCGTATGGATTCGAGGTGTATGTATTAGTTTGCGCGTCGTAAGAATTTCGACTAGGAGATGACTCAAAACGTTGACGCTCAAAAGTCTGCTCGTTATAACCAAGCTTTACTTGCCAGTCATCGGTTAAAAATACCTCTAGGTCTACACCTAGGTTTTCTACGGTAATATCGGTAAACGCCCAAGACATATCACGGATTGTTTTATCATCACCAATTACATTGGCATTATCGTCTATCCATGCGCCCGTATCTAAACCGGCTTCGTCGTCTGTGCGGTCGTAATGCACACGTACTAATGCGTTATCGCTAATATCGTAATCTACAACTAAAGCACCTAAAAAGCGGTCGCGTTCACGATTTTCACCATTTTGGTACTCACGCCAGTAGTCAACGTCTTGCTTTACTAAAATACCACGAGCACGTAAATCTTCTGATTCAGTTAATGCGCCTGCAGCATCTACCATAAAGCGAGTTGAACCATGCTGATCTACATCGGCACTGGCATTAAATAATGTTTGTGCTGTAGGCTTTTTAGTTACCATGTTAACCAAGCCACCTGGGCCTGACTGACCATATAAAATGCTTGATGGGCCTTTAATTACTTCAACTTGTTGCAAAATTTCGATTGGTTGCTGATAGTGCGACCAATGCTGATGACCGTCGCGTAAATAACCTGTCGATGAGCTCAGCTCAAAGCCGCGTAAGTTAAATACTTCGCGATTTCGTTGTTGTGAGCCTGCAGTTAAGCTTGCGTCATTTGTGAGTACTTCGCCAAGTGTCGTGGCAAGCTGTTCGCTAATAATAGTGTCTGTTATTACAGTGACAGATTGTGCGGTTTCAAGTAATGAAGCTGATGTTCTCATTGCGCCATTAGCGTTATCTACTTTGTAATCGTTAAAGTAGCTACCCTTTACTTCTATGCGTTCAAGGTCGGTAGTGTTTGCATATGTGCTTGTTGAAATGCTTGCTAATAGTGCTATGTAAATAGAATTCAGTTTCATTAATTGCTTCCAGCGTAGATATGTAAAAAACAATCGCGATCTTAATGCAAACTACTATCATTTTCAACATCTTTCATTAACATGTTTTATAATGTGTTTGTTAATGGTTGCCAATTACGAATTCTGCTATTATAAGCTGCATATTAGTGGGGCTTTCTCCCATGTTATTTTATTGCTATGGAACTTACTGTGACTTCAACTGCTTTTTCATCTTTGGCTTTACCGGCTGGACTCGTTGATAACTTATCAACACTTGGTTATGCCCACATGACACCTGTACAAGCGCAAAGTTTGCCGCCTGTACTTGCTGGTAAAGACATCATTGCTCAGGCAAAAACCGGTTCAGGTAAAACTGCTGCGTTTAGCTTGGGTGTGTTAGCTAAATTAAACGTAAAACGCTTTCGTATTCAATCTTTAGTTTTGTGTCCGACTCGTGAACTTGCCGAGCAGGTTGCGGTTGAAATGCGTAAATTAGCACGTGGTATTCATAATATTAAAATATTGACGTTATGTGGTGGTGTATCAATTGGTCCGCAAATAGGCTCGCTCGAACATGGTGCGCATATTATTGTTGGCACGCCAGGGCGTGTTGATGACCATATTCGTAAAGGTACTTTACGTTTAGATGATGTTGAAACATTGGTGCTTGATGAAGCCGATCAAATGCTTGATATGGGTTTTCAAGACACCCTTGATGCAATTATTGAGCGTATTCCACAAAATCGTCAAACATTGTTATTTAGCGCTACATTCCCAAGAGCTATTGAAGCAATTGCTAAGCGTGTACTTAAAAATCCAGAAATGGTTAAAGTAGAAGAAGAGCAAGCCAAAAGCACAATTAAGCAGTACTTCTACAAAATGGATAACAATAAGCAGCGTTATCCAACGCTTAAGTTATTACTTCTTAAATTTACACCACAAAGCTGTGTTGTATTTTGTAATACCAAAGTAGAAACTCAACAAGTGTGTGATGATTTAGCTGACGAAGGCTTCAGCGCTGTTGCATTGCACGGTGATTTAGAGCAACGCGATCGTGAACGTACGCTAATTCACTTTTCAAATAAAAGTGCTTCAATACTTGTTGCAACCGATGTTGCTGCACGAGGTTTAGATATAGATGACATGGATATGGTTATTAACTACCATTTAGCACATGACACGCAAACACATGTTCACCGTGTTGGCCGAACTGGACGTGCCGGTAAAAAGGGCATTGCTTGTTCTATTTATGGTGAAGCTGAAGCATTTAAAATTGCACAAATTGGGGAGCATTACGAGCGTGATATTACTCCAGAGCAAATGCCGCCGTTTAATTTATTAGATAAACCGCCGTACCGACCTGAAATGGTTACTTTGATGATTGATTCAGGTAAAAAGCAAAAAGTACGTGCAGGTGATATCCTTGGTGCTCTAACAGGTAAGGATGGAGTTGCAGGTCGTCAAGTAGGTAAAATTAACGTACTTGATAACGTAGCATTTGTTGCTGTTGAACGTAATTCATCAAAACCAGCACTTCGCAAACTAACCGAAGGCAACATTAAAGGGCGTAAAATACGCGCTCGTCGCCTTACTCGTTAATTTAAACGGCTAAATTAACAAATTAGCGAGCAGCTACCTTTAGCTGCTCGTATTGTAATTTTATTTTTTTAAACTTAACTTCACAACCATTTGGTTTATCTGGGTGCATTTGTAATGCAAGTTGTCTCCAGCGCTTTTGAACGTTTTTAAGAGTGAAATTTTCAGGTAACTTCCATTCTAAAGCCAACGCTTTAAATTCATTTTCATTTAATGCTTGTTGTGGTGATGTCGTTTTAAACTGACGCCAAAAACTATTCAAAAGCTCATCAATTTGATCTTCATCCGTATCGTAATTATGCCAATCTAAATAATAATCTCGCAAATTTTCGTTTGTTGTTACTAAGCTATTACCTTCTTTTTCTAAAAGCTCGATATGCAGAGTTGAAATGAGTAAACTCTGAGGGCGTAATTGTGCCTGCAGTTGGTACAATGCATTCATAATTAAAAAGTTGCGTTTAAATAAATTACGTTCAGGGCTTTTATCGAGAGTTGTAATTGCGCTGCGGTTCGTCAGTTCTGCTGCTAAAGTATGAATTTGCCAAACCTGCTTTGTTAATATTAGCTCAAAAATCTCATCAATCAGTGGGTTAAGCATTGTTTAGGCCCTAGTAGTTGGTGTATCTTCAATAAAGATTACACTGATATAAGTAACGGTTTGAAGGATTAAAATTATGCTGGGCAAGTTTAAATGCCTCTTATTTACTATATGCTGTGTATTAATAGCTCCTGGCTATGCCCAAGATACTGATTCGCTATTTGAGCAATTCAAAAACGAAGTGCAGTGGGAGCCTAAATTACAATTAGCAAACACGCTATTCACTAATAAAAACATCTCCAGAAAAGAGCGTGTCGCTGTTTATTCAGCATTGGGTAATAGTGCGTTATCGGCTGATAATTTTAAAGAATCTTTACACTATTTTAAATTACTAAAACAACATACCTCAGATACTTTCTTTCCTGATGAGCACTTTCGTGCAATTAAAATGCAAGGTGTAGTGCTTTTTTATCAAGGCTTATTTCAAAAGGCTATTACTGAATATACCCGCACTCTAGTATTAGCTGAAAAAAATGAACAATTACTCGAACAAGCAAACTTACTAAATAATATTGGCTTGGCTTATTTTAATATGAATAAGCTAGGCGATACCCTAGAGTTTTATTTAAAAGCAAAAGCTATTTACGAAGCACACGGGAGTGAGCAAGATCAAACCGATATATTGCTTAATATAGCAGGTGTTTATATACGTTTATCACGCTACGATAGTGCGTTTGGCCTTTATCAAGATGTGCTTAAGGTTTATAAGCGATTAGATGATAAAAGCGGTATTGCGCAGGTATATAATAATATGGGTGTTGCTCATATGGAGAGTAACCAATTTGACTTAGCACTGCATTATTATCAGTTAGCGCTGCGTTATTATATTTCAGCCAATGATTATAATAAGTTATCTACACAATATACTAATTTGGCAAATACTAATTTAGTATTGAAAAAAGTTGATGAGGCATACGAGCAAGCTAAATTAGGTGAGCACTATGCGCTTAAAATAGATAACCATAATTTGGAGCTCAATGCGCTACACGCGCTGGCTAAAATTCAGTTTGTTAAGGGAGATTTAGAAGAGGCTCAAATAAATTTAGATAGAGCTATTTTACTTGCTCATGAATATGGCAGTGAGCGAATAATTAGGGAGAGCTTAGGCGCTAAAGCACTTCTTGAGGCTAGTAAAGGTGATTATTCAAGCGCTATGGCTCTGCAACAAAAGTATATTAGTGAGCAACGAAAACTTAGAAGTACGGCAATTATCAATGCATTAGCAGTTCTTCAAAACCAATTTAAAGCAACGCAATTAAACCAAGAAATAGAAAAACTTAAACAAGATCGCCGTGTGCAAAAGCTAAAAATGTCGCAGCGTTCCCAGCTTACTCTATTCTCTTTTTTACTGTTACTTTTAGTTGTTGTAACAGGTATTGCGCTTTATCGTCGTGGTGCAGAAAAACGAGCTAAGCAGCTGTTAACAGAACAAGTTACACAGCGCACAGCCGAGTTACAGGCGATTGCACAAGAGCTCAGAGAAGCCAACGATGTTAAAAGTCAGTTTTTAGCTAATATTAGCCACGAAATTCGCACCCCTCTCACAGCTATATTAGGGCAAACAGATGCTTTAATTAATGGGTTATATGAGCCAGAATCACTTAAAGATGAGTTAAGAGTAATTCAGCGCCATAGCGATCATTTAAAAAGCTTAATAAACGACGTACTCGATTTAAGTAAAATTGAAGCCAATAGATTAGAGTTAAATATTTCGTGCTTTGATATTGTAGCGCTTGTAAATGATGTGCACGCAATGTTCATCACCCAAGCAAAAGCAAAAAATCTACACCTTATTTTAGACAATCAAGTGGGTAATGAGTTTTACACTAAGCTCGACTTGATTCGCGTAAAGCAGATTCTGATAAATTTATGTGCAAATGCTATTAAGTTCACTCATTCTGGGCAGGTTATCATTGCTTTAAATAAGAGTGAGCAGGGGCTAGTTATTATTGTAAAAGATACCGGTATAGGTATGAGCTCTAAACAGTTAAAGCTTATTTTTGAATGTTTCAGTCAAGCAGATAACAGTATTAGCCGCCGTTTTGGTGGTACGGGCTTAGGCCTTAGCTTATCGCAACAATTGGCCTCTATGATGGGCGGTTATATAAGCGTACAAAGCGAATATAAAAAAGGCAGTCAATTCTCGTTTTTCTTACCCTGTGCAGAAGTAAATAAATCGCAAAGCATGATTGAAACTCAAAGTGTTCCTAAGGCAAATAAACAATTAACCGGTCGTGTTCTACTTGCAGAAGATCATCCTGACAATCGTAGGTTAATAAGCCGCTACTTACGTTCAATGGGGCTGGAGGTTATTGCTGTTGAGAATGGTGAGCAAGCGGTAGAGAAGTGCTTACAAGAGTATCCGGATTTAGTTTTACTCGACATTCAAATGCCCGTGATGGATGGGCGTTCTGCTTTTACACTATTAAAGAAATGTGGTTTTGAACGGCCTATTTTTGCTTTAACCGCAAATGCTATGAGCCATGAAGTAGATAGTTATTTAGAGCTTGGATTTACTGGTTACTTAGGTAAACCGATCGATAAAGAGTCATTTTATAAAGCACTTTCTAATCACCTCAATAGCGCAGAGAATCAGCCAATTACAAAGCAAAGTGAAGTTGATATGAGCGATCTCGTGATTAGCTTTAAGCAAAGCTTTGCTTTAGAGAGTGAAACAATTACTCAGCATTTTATAAGCGAGGATTTAGATGCGCTACAAAAAGATAGTCACCGCATCTTAGGAGCTGCGCAAATGTTTGGCTTAGATGAAATTGCGCAATCAGCAAAAAGTTTAGATAGAGCACTTATACGTAGAACCCAAAAGAGTAGTGGGGGTGACTTTAAAACGTTAGTTACTTCGCTGCAGAGCGTACTAAAAAAGTATAATGATACCAATTCCAATAAATAGCTGATCTATTTTATTTACTAAAACAACCCATTTCTTTGTTGTAAATTTCGCAAAGGGAACAACCATTTACATCAATTCACGCCTAGAACTGAATTATTTTTTCGGCGTAAAATTTAGATCTCATACTTAATGGAATTGGTATGAAAGCTAAACTGTATTTAATCTAGACACAAAAAAAGCGCCTAAGGCGCTTTTTTTATCCAATTAAAACGCGTTTATTGGCGTCTCATCGAATCAAAAAATTCGTTATTGGTTTTGCTCATCGATAATTTATCGATTAAGAATTCCATAGCATCAATTTCTGACATGTCATGAACAATTTTACGTAAAATCCAAAGCTTTTGAAGCTCATCTGGTTTTGTTAGTAATTCTTCACGACGAGTACCTGAGCGGTTAAAGTCGATAGCTGGGAATACACGTCTTTCCGCAATTTTACGGTTAAGGTGTAATTCCATATTACCAGTACCTTTAAACTCTTCGTAGATAACTTCATCCATTTTAGAGCCAGTGTCGATAAGCGCTGTAGCTATAATTGTTAAGCTACCGCCTTCCTCAACGTTACGTGCAGCACCAAAAAAGCGCTTAGGTTTGTGTAATGCATTAGCGTCAACACCACCAGTAAGTACTTTACCTGATGAAGGAATAACGGTGTTATAAGCACGTGCTAAACGAGTGATTGAATCCAGTAAGATAACAACATCTTTTTTATGCTCAACTAAACGTTTTGCTTTTTCGATAACCATTTCGGCAACTTGTACGTGACGAGAAGCTGGCTCATCGAACGTTGATGCAATAACTTCGCCTTTAACGAGGCGTTGCATCTCTGTTACTTCTTCCGGACGTTCATCAATAAGTAAAACCATTAATGTTACATCAGGATGATTATGCGTAATTGATTGTGCAATGTTTTGAAGTAGCATTGTTTTACCCGCTTTTGGCGGAGCTACCAACAAGCCACGTTGACCGCGGCCAATAGGAGATGCTAAATCAAGTACACGGGCTGTAATATCTTCTTTACTGCCGTTACCACGTTCCATGCGAAAACGTTCGTTTGCATGTAGTGGAGTAAGGTTTTCAAAAAGAATTTTAGTTCGAGAGTTTTCAGGTTTATCAAAGTTAACTTCATTTACTTTAAGTAAAGCAAAGTAACGTTCACCGTCTTTAGGTGGACGAATAAGACCTGAAATTGAATCGCCAGTACGCATGCTGAAACGGCGAATTTGGCTAGGTGAAACATAAATGTCATCTGGCCCAGCTAAGTAAGAGGCTTCTGATGATCTTAAGAAGCCGAAACCATCTTGTAAAATCTCTAATACACCGCCGCCGAAGATATTCTCTCCGCCTTTGGCATGGGATTTAAGAATGGCAAAAATGATATCTTGCTTTCTTAAGCGGGCTACGTTTTCGAGCCCCATGGACTCAGCTAAGTCTACAAGCTCTTTAATCGACTTGTCTTTTAATTCGCGTAAATGCATATTGGTGGGTTCTTTATTACAGTTGTCATACTCAAAATCGCTTTGATCGTTGAGTGAGGTTTGTTGAATATAACTAAGGATTAGTTGGCTTTATAAACTAGCAGTTCACTGGCAAAGCGTCCAGTCTTTATACAAAATAAATTTAAAAAAGGGCAAAAAAGCCCTTTTTATTGTTCTAGCTTACTGTTAGATGTTGTTTTCTAAAAACTCGATAAGTTGAGTTTTTGAAAGAGCACCTACTTTCGTTGCAGCTACTTGGCCATCTTTAAAAAGAAGTAAAGTAGGAATACCACGAATACCAAACTTTGGCGGTGTGCCAGCATTTTGGTCAATATTTAATTTAGCAACAGTCACACGGCTGTCGTATTCATCAGCAACTTCGTGAAGAATAGGGGCGATCATTTTACAAGGTCCACACCATTCAGCCCAGAAATCTACTAGTACTGGTTTGTCTGATTGTAATACGTCAGCTTCAAAGCTATCGTCAGTAATTTGGATTATTTTCTCGCTCATTGCGCTCTCCGATTTAGTTAGGCGAAATATTTAGTGCGTATTTAAACACTCTTGTTTCTTATTGCAAGTTTAAACGTTATGCTTAAACGCTATGACTAAGACACATTTAACCGATAAAAAGTTTTCAGACTTTGCTATCGCACCGGAAGTGGTTGCCGGTTTAACCGAGAATGGGTTTGAATATTGCACACCTATTCAAGCAAAATGCCTACCTTTTATTTGTGATGGACGCGATATCGCGGGCCAAGCTCAAACGGGTACAGGCAAAACGTTGGCGTTTTTAACCGCCACGTGCCATCGGTTATTACAATCTAGCAAAGCACCTAGTAAACATCCAAGAGCCCTGATCATGGCCCCTACTCGGGAGCTTGCGATTCAGATACACAAAGATGCTAAAATTTTAGCGCCGCACTGTAATCTTAACTTAGGTTTAGTATATGGTGGCGAAGATTACGAAAAACAACGTGCACAACTAGAAAAAGGCGTTGATATTTTAATTGGTACTACAGGTCGCCTAATTGATCTGTATAAGCAAGGCTGTTACACCCTTAATGAAATTGAGGTAGTCGTGCTTGATGAAGCTGATCGTATGTTCGATTTAGGTTTTATCAAAGATATTCGCTATATGTTCGATCGTATGCCAGATACATCAAAGCGTTTAAACTTATTATTTTCTGCCACATTATCGTATCGCGTACAAGAATTAGCTTTTGAACACATGACAAACCCTGAGCATGTTCAAATTGAACCTGACGTTAAAACGGGTAAGCGTATTCAAGAAGAGTTATTTCATCCTTCACAAGAAGATAAAATTAAGCTGTTGTTAACCTTAATTGAAGAAGAATGGCCAGATAAAGCAATTGTATTCGCTAATACCAAGCACAGTTGTGAAACAGTTTATGCTTGGCTTAAATCTGATGGTCATCGTGTTGGTATGCTAACAGGCGATGTTAACCAGAAAAAACGCCAAACTATATTAGCGCAATTCAGCAAAGGCGAATTAGACTTTTTAGTTGCAACCGATGTTGCTGCGCGTGGTCTTCATATCCCAGAAGTAAGTCATGTATTTAACTTTGATTTACCTGATGATTGTGAAGATTATGTACACCGTATTGGTCGTACTGGTCGTGCTGGAGCATCAGGTCATGCAATTAGTTTTGCGTGTGAGCAATATGCATACAACCTGCATGAAATTGAAGAGTATATAGAGCACAGCATTCCTTTATCGCATTATGATAAAACAGCATTGCTAGATGATTTAACTCAGCCTATTATTCAAAGAAAGCGCAACTATTCAAATGGTCCACGTAATCGCAGTAATAACAGCGGACGTCGCCCAAATAATAGTTACCAAAAAGGACGGTCGTAAGCGACCGTTTGTATAAGCAGTAGTAACTAGAGGTTTTTGAACGGTGGGGCAACTTAAACCGCAAAAAAATGTATACGCAGTTATTGATTTGGGCTCAAATAGCTTTCATATGCTTATAGCCAAATCAATTGCTGGCGGTCTACAAACAATTGGACGTGTTAAACGCAAAGTCCGATTAGCCGCAGGGCTTGATAAAGATAACGTATTGAGCACTGAAGCAATGCAGCGAGGCTGGGAATGCCTTGCCCTTTTTGCTGAGCGTCTACAAGATATCCCAGATAAAAACATCACCATAGTAGCCACTGCTACCTTGCGCTTAGCGACTAACGCCGAAGTATTTAAAAATCATGCCGAGAAGATTCTTGGTCATAACATCAATGTTATTAGCGGAGAATTAGAAGCGCGCACAATTTATAAAGGTGTTGCCCATACTTCTTCTTGTACTGGTAAACAGCTGGTTATTGATATTGGTGGTGCAAGTACCGAAGTTGTAATTGGTAAGGCATTTGATGCCTTACATTACAAAAGCCTCAACATGGGGTGTGTTACTTATCTTGAACGCTACTTTAAAGATTGCCAACTAAGTAAGAGTAACTTTAACGCAGCAATAAAAGCAGCTCGTACAGTCATTGATGAAATTTCTCCAGAGTATAAAGCTGCTGGGTGGCAAATTGCATCTGGAGCTTCTGGTACAGTACAAGCAATTCAAGAAATTATGGTCGCGCAAAATCTTGACGACTTACTTACACTTGAAAAGCTCAACACTATAAAAGATCAAGCAATTGCATTTAGCACTATTGCAGCGCTAGACCTTCCTGGATTAAGTGAAGACCGTCGACTGGTATTTGTATCAGGACTCGCAATCTTAATCGCACTATTTGAATCTCTTGAAATAGAAAAAATGGGATTGGCGGGCGGGGCACTGCGTGAAGGTGTTTTATATAGCATGGTTCCGGAGTTTCATAATAACGATATTCGCAAACGCACAGTTGATGGGTTTATGAGTTGTTATCACGTTGATCAAAAACAAGCGTGTCGAGTTTCAAGCTTAGCTATGCAGTTAGCGGTAAATATTGATAAAGATTGGCCAATTGAAAGTTTAAATGGGTTACCACTATTAAAAGCGGTAGCGCAGCTTCATGAGATTGGATTACTAATAGAGTATAAGCAGTACCATAAACATACCGCTTATATTTTGGAAAATACCGATATGCCTGGTTTTTCACAGTCAGAGCATAAATTAATAGTAGCGGTAGCAGATGCACATCGATCTGATTTTCCAAAAGGCTGTTTTAATTCACTCGGGGTAAATAGTCTATTAGCGCAATATATAGTGAGATTACTACGAATATCAGTCATCTTATCAATGCGAAGACAAGATGATGTACTGCCTAAGTTTGAGTTAACTGCTAAAAATGAAGTGTTAGACCTTAAGTTTGAAAGTAACTGGTTAAAAGATCATCCATTAATGGCCAGCGAGCTACAACAAGAGTCTAAACAGCAAGGTAAACTTGGCTGGAAGCTCATAGTAAACTAATCAAAAAGGCCCATCAGGGCCTTTTTAGTGTTTAAAGTAACCATTTCGATGTAAATATGTGCGAACAGCACATTATTTCAAGTTTTCTTCAAAAAAGGGTTGATCTGTTTTCGGATCTCCCTATAATGCGACCCCACTGAGACGGGATACGGCGACGCGCAGCGGACAACGCATAGCGAGGCACGAACTACTCAGAGAGTTAAATAAAACTTCGGTTTTAAATCTTCCAAAAGAAAGTTTAAAACAAAGTGTTGACTCGAAAAATAAAGGGTGTATTATTCGCATCCCTTGAGACGCTAAAGCGACTCAAAACGTTCTTTAACAATATAAAGCAANGACCCCACTGAGACGGGATACGGCGACGCGCAGCGGACAACGCATAGCGAGGCACGAACTACTCAGAGAGTTAAATAAAACTTCGGTTTTAAATCTTCCAAAAGAAAGTTTAAAACAAAGTGTTGACTCGAAAAATAAAGGGTGTATTATTCGCATCCCTTGAGACGCTAAAGCGACTCAAAACGTTCTTTAACAATATAAAGCAATCATCTGTGTGGGCACTCGTACAGATTGAGTTCTAACAGCCAAACTGCTTCGGTAGCGAGGCAAAAAAATTAGAGTCTCAATTGAAAGCTGAGTGACCAACAGAATAGTTATTTCGGTAATTATTCGGCACAGTCAATTCAATATCGAAAGATATTAAAAAATTCAGAATTCATTGAGCTGTCGAAAGACATAAAACTTTTTAATTGAAGAGTTTGATCATGGCTCAGATTGAACGCTGGCGGCAGGCCTAACACATGCAAGTCGAGCGGTAACAGAAAGTAGCTTGCTACTTTGCTGACCGGTAATTATTCGGCACAGTCAATTCAATATCGAAAGATATTAAAAAATTCAGAATTCATTGAGCTGTCGAAAGACATAAAACTTTTTAATTGAAGAGTTTGATCATGGCTCAGATTGAACGCTGGCGGCAGGCCTAACACATGCAAGTCGAGCGGTAACAGAAAGTAGCTTGCTACTTTGCTGACGAGCGGCGGACGGGTGAGTAATGCTTGGGAACATGCCTTGAGGTGGGGGACAACAGTTGGAAACGACTGCTAATACCGCATAAYGTCTACGGACCAAAGGGGGCTTCGGCTCTCGCCTTTAGATTGGCCCAAGTGGGATTAGCTAGTTGGTGAGGTAATGGCTCACCAAGGCGACGATCCCTAGCTGGTTTGAGAGGATGATCAGCCACACTGGGACTGAGACACGGCCCAGACTCCTACGGGAGGCAGCAGTGGGGAATATTGCACAATGGGCGCAAGCCTGATGCAGCCATGCCGCGTGTGTGAAGAAGGCCTTCGGG
>NZ_SEUI01000009.1 GCF_008370255.1 Pseudoalteromonas sp. FUC4
ATTACTCACCCGTCCGCCGCTCGTCAGCAAAGTAGCAAGCTACTTTCTGTTACCGCTCGACTTGCATGTGTTAGGCCTGCCGCCAGCGTTCAATCTGAGCCATGATCAAACTCTTCAATTAAAAAGTTTTATGTCTTTCGACAGCTCAATGAATTCTGAATTTTTTAATATCTTTCGATATTGAATTGACTGTGCCGAATAATTACCGAAATAACTATTCTGTTGGTCACTCAGCTTTCAATTGAGACTCTAATTTGTTTGCCACGCTACCGAAGTAGGTTGGCTGTTAGAACTCAATCTGTACGAGTGCCCACACAGATGATTGCTTTATATTGTTAAAGAACGTTTTGAGTCGCTTTAGCGTCTCAAGGGATGCGAATAATACACCCTTTATTTTTCGAGTCAACACTTTGTTTTAAACTTTCTTTTGGAAGATTTAAAACCGAAGTTTTATTTAACTCTCTGAGTAGTTCGTGCCTCGCTATGCGTTGTCCGCTGCGCGTCGCCGTATCCCGTCTCAGTGGGGTCNTTGCTTTATATTGTTAAAGAACGTTTTGAGTCGCTTTAGCGTCTCAAGGGATGCGAATAATACACCCTTTATTTTTCGAGTCAACACTTTGTTTTAAACTTTCTTTTGGAAGATTTAAAACCGAAGTTTTATTTAACTCTCTGAGTAGTTCGTGCCTCGCTATGCGTTGTCCGCTGCGCGTCGCCGTATCCCGTCTCAGTGGGGTCGCATTATAGGGAGATCCGAAAACAGATCAACCCTTTTTTGAAGTAAACTTGAAATAATGTGCTGTTCGCTGAGTATTTGAGCTAAACGCTCAAAAACACAACTAAATTACCTGTATCAAAAAGTTTATAGAGCTATTTAAAATCAAAATTATGATAACTAGCAATCAGTAGAGACGTATTTGGATCGACAATCCTAAAAAAACAACCAATAAGTTAAGAGTCGTGTTGCTAAAATCATTTGAAATAGTCAAAGCTAAGATTTGAATCCATTGGGCTATGTTTTATTTAAGAAGTGAGTTTACTTAGGCCGCAATGATTAGCTTTACTATGAAGTTCTTAGTACCGGTATATAGATTAAGAGAGCGAACGCTATATCTTCTGAGCAGCTCTAATAAATAAAACTCATTTAGTGGTTGCTTAATGGTAGTTAAATTCGAAGTGCTATCATTAATAACTGTAGACCACTATATACTGAAAATGATCTTTAACTAGAACCTGATAGGCTATTTTGGATGAATGGTAAGTAAAGGGTAACTAGGCAGTTCTAGTAAAATAGCTGTCAAAACAACCTATCGATTCAGAATCTATGAGTCAATACCCATAATAGAAGGTAATTACTGGCTCATATAGTTTAACAAATTTTAGGCAAGAAAAAGCCGAGCATAAGCTCGGCTTTTAGGTTTCTTTAAGACTTACTCTGCAGACTGTGCGTCTTCTTGAACTGCTTCGCTAGTCGCTGGGCGACCAACTAGTTCAATATAAGCCATTGGTGCATTATCACCAGTACGGAAGCCACACTTAAGAATACGAGTGTAACCACCTGGACGATCCGCGTTACGTGGACCGATTTCACTGAATAATTTACCAACAACTTCATTATCACGCGTGCGAGCAAACGCTAAACGGCGATTTGCTACACTGTCAGTCTTAGCCAGTGTGATTAAAGGTTCAATTACACGACGTAACTCTTTCGCTTTAGGCAAAGTAGTTTTGATGATTTCATGTTTCACCAAAGAACCTGCCATATTGCTAAACATCGCTTTACGATGGCTACTGTTACGGTTTAATTGACGACCACTCTTACGATGGCGCATGACCCTATCCTTCTAACTAAACTAATATAGTGATTTAGATTATTCAGCTAAACTTGCAGGTGGCCAATTTTCTAGGCGCATGCCTAGAGAAAGTCCACGTGAAGCTAGCACGTCTTTAATTTCAGTTAGAGACTTCTTACCTAAATTAGGCGTTTTAAGAAGCTCAACTTCAGTGCGCTGAACTAAATCACCGATATATTGAATTTGCTCGGCTTTCAAACAATTTGCTGAGCGTACTGTTAATTCAAGGTCATCAACTGGACGAAGTAGAATAGGATCGAATTCTGGCTTCTCTTCTTTCTCTTCTGGCTCAGTTACATCACGTAAATCTACGAATGCATCTAATTGCTCAGCTAAGATAGTAGACGCACGGCGGATCGCTTCTTCTGGATCTAAAGTGCCGTTTGTTTCCATATCAATGATTAACTTGTCTAAATCTGTACGTTGCTCAACTCGAGCTGATTCAACCGAGTACGCAATACGTTCAACTGGGCTAAATGATGCATCAAGCAACAATCTACCAATTGGACGCTCATCGTCATCAGAGGATAAACGACTAGATGCCGGCACATAACCACGACCACGTTCAACACGAATACGCATGCTGATCTCGCTGTTATTTGTAGTTAAATTACAAATAACGTGATCTGGATTAGCAATTGTTACATCGCCATCGTGCTGAATATCAGCCGCAGTAACAGGGCCTACACCAGATTTAGTCAGGGTCAGAAAAACTTCATCTTTGCCTTCTAACGTTACTGCTAAACCTTTAAGGTTTAATAGTATTTCAATGATGTCTTCTTGAACGCCTTCTTTCGCGCTGTACTCATGTAATACACCGTCAATTTCAACTTCAGTTACTGCACATCCAGGCATAGATGAAAGTAATATACGGCGTAAAGCATTACCCAGAGTATGGCCAAAGCCTCGCTCTAATGGTTCTAAAACTATTTTAGAACGCGTTGGGTTGATAGCGTCGATGTCGACTAACCTTGGTTTTAGAAATTCTGTAACAGAACCCTGCATTTTATCCTCTCTTAACTCTTAACTTTACTTAGAGTAAAGTTCGACGATTAGTTGTTCATTAATGTCCGCAGACAGGTCTGAACGCTCAGGTAGACGCTTAAAGCTGCCTTCCAATTTCTTACCGTCAACTTCAACCCAAGTCGGCTTTTCACGTTGCTCAGCCAACTCTAGAGCAGCGATGATACGTGCTTGTGTCTTAGACTTCTCACGGATTACAACAGTATCTTCTGGAGTAATTACGTATGAAGGAATGTTCACAACACGACCATTAACTAAAATCGCTTTATGGCTTACTAACTGGCGTGCTTCTGCACGTGTGCTAGCAAAACCCATGCGATATACAACATTGTCTAAACGTTGCTCTAAAAGCTGTAACAAGTTTTCACCTGTGTTGCCTTTAAGGCGAGCAGCTTCTTTGTAGTAGTTACGGAATTGCTTTTCTAATACACCGTATATACGACGTACTTTTTGCTTTTCACGTAATTGTAAACCGTAATCAGATAAGCGACCTTTACGAGCGCCGTGCTGACCAGGTGCAGTCTCAAGTTTACACTTAGAGTCGATAGCTCTTACGCCGCTCTTAAGGAACAGGTCAGTACCTTCACGACGACTCAGCTTGAGCTTAGGGCCCAAATATCTTGCCATGTTATTTCTCCTAACCTATTGTTAAACGCGACGTTTCTTCGGTGGACGACAACCATTATGTGGTATAGGCGTCACGTCAGTAATGTTGGTAATACGGTAACCAGCAGCATTCAAAGCACGTACAGCAGATTCACGACCTGGACCTGGACCTTTAATGAAAACTTCTAGATTTTTTAAACCGTATTCTTGAGCAGCAGTACCTGCACGCTCTGCAGCAACCTGAGCAGCAAATGGTGTAGATTTACGTGAACCACGGAAACCTGAACCACCGGCAGTAGCCCATGACAGTGCATTACCTTGACGGTCGGTAATCGTTACAATAGTGTTGTTGAAAGACGCATGAACATGAGCCATACCATCAGCAACTTGTTTTTTAACCTTTTTACGACGAATTGGTGTCTTAGCCATAATACTATCCCCTTATCGCTTAATAGGCTTACGAGGACCCTTACGGGTGCGCGCGTTAGTCTTAGTTCTTTGACCACGTAGTGGTAAAGAGCGACGGTGACGTAGGCCACGATAACAACCAAGGTCCATTAGGCGCTTGATATTTAAAGTAACTTCACGACGAAGATCACCTTCAACAGTGTACTTGCCAACTGCATCACGCAGTACGTCAAGAATTTCGTCTGAAAGTTCACCGATTTTTGTGGTTTCGGCGATACCAGTCGCTTCTAAGATAGCCTTAGAGCGAGTCTTACCTATGCCATAAATAGCTGTTAAACCAATAACTGCATGTTTATGATCAGGGACGTTAATGCCAGCAATACGGGCCACTAACACATCTCCTATATTCGAATTTGGTAATCAAAAGTTTGAAAAGCCCGTAAGGATACTCAAACGAAGACCAAATCACTACTAAAAACACAGGCCGAGAAAACTCAGCCTGCACGACTGTTTACTTAGCCTTGCCTTTGCTTATGCTTAGGCTCACTGCAAATTACGCGTACTACACCAGCACGTTTAATAACTTTACAGTTACGGCATATTTTCTTAACGGAAGCACGTACTTTCATTGCTCAACTCCGTAAACTGACCTTATCGACCGTAGCCTTTAAGGTTCGCTTTTTTCAGCACAGAATCATACTGATGAGACATCAGGTGAGTCTGTACTTGTGCCATAAAGTCCATGATTACTACAACGATAATCAAAACTGATGTACCGCCGAAGTAGAATGGCGTTTGCCACGCCATCGTCATGAATTCAGGCACCAGACAGATAAAGGTTATATACAAAGCACCTGCCAATGTCAGGCGTGTCATCACTTTATCAATGTATTTAGATGTCTGCTCACCTGGACGAATACCTGGGATAAATGCGCCAGATTTCTTAAGGTTATCTGCTGTTTCACGCGGGTTAAAAACCAACGCTGTGTAGAAAAAGCAGAAGAAGATAATAGCCGCAGCTAAAACAAGAGAGTACAACGGTTGACCTGGAGTCAACGTAGTAGCAACAGCTTGTAATACATCAGCGACTGGACCTTCACCTTGGCCGAACCAGCTAGCAATTGTACCAGGGAACAGAATTATACTGCTAGCGAAGATTGGTGGAATAACACCCGCCATATTTACTTTTAGTGGTAAATGCGTGCTTTGGGCAGCAAATACTTGACGACCTTGTTGGCGTTTAGCGTAGTTAACAACAATACGACGTTGTCCACGTTCGAAAAACACTACAAGATAAGTAACAGCGAATACGATTACCGCAACCATCAACAGTACAAAAACATTCAAATCACCTTGGCGCGCCATTTCGACTGTCGAACCAATAGCAGACGGCAAGTTAGCTACAATACCAACAAATATTAGAACTGAGATACCGTTACCGATACCACGCTCTGTTATTTGTTCACCCAACCACATAAGGAACATAGTACCAGTAACTAAACTCACCACAGCGGTGAAATAGAAACCCATACCAGGGTTAACAACTAACCCCTCCATCATGCCCGGTAAGCTAGTAGCAATACCGATTGATTGAATAGTAGCTAGCACAAGCGTGCCATAGCGTGTGTACTGGCTAATTTTTTTACGCCCTTGCTCACCTTCTTTCTTAAGCTCTATAAACGGAGGATACATATGCGTTAATAGTTGCGTAATAATCGAAGCCGAGATATACGGCATAATACCCAGTGCTAACACTGAAGCTCGCTCAAGCGCACCACCACTGAACATGTTGAACATTTCAACAATGGTGCCCTTTTGTTGCTCGAAGAAATCGGCAAGTACAGCGGCGTCAATCCCAGGGATCGGCACAAATGAACCTAGACGGTAAATTATGATAGCACCCAATACGAAGAGTAATCGGCGCTTCAATTCCGAAAGTCCACCTTGTGCACTTTGTGTATCTTGACCTGGTTTAGCCATTAGTACTTCCTTAGTCTTCTACCTTGCCTCCGGCAGCTTCAATAGCTTCGCGAGCACCTTTAGAGGCTTTAAGGCCTTTAACGGTAACAGCGCGTGAAACTTCGCCAGATTTAACAACTTTAACGAAAAGAACGTTCTTTTTAACTAGACCAGCTGCTTGTAACGCGCTTAGGTCTACCACATCGCCTTCAACTTTAGCGATTTCAAAAAGGTTTATTTCTGCAGATACTAAAGATTTGCGAGAAGTAAAACCAAATTTAGGTAGACGACGTTGCATAGGCATTTGACCGCCTTCAAAACCAACGCGTACTTTGCCGCCAGAACGTGATTTTTGACCTTTGTGACCACGACCACCAGTCTTACCTAGACCAGAACCGATACCACGACCAACACGTTTTGGAGCAGTTTTTGAACCTGCAGCAGGTGAAAGTGTATTCAAATGCATCGAATTAACCCTCTACCTTAACCATGTAAGAAACCTTGTTTATCATACCACGTACACATGCTGTGTCTTCTAACTCAACAGTGTGGTTGATACGACGTAAACCAAGACCGCGTAATGTAGCTTTATGTTTCGGTAAACGACCGATAGAGCTTTTTACTTGTGTTACTTTTACAGTTTGATTTGCCATGGTTACCCCAGTATTTCGTCTACGCGAAGGCCACGTTTTGCAGCGATTGACTGTGGAGAATTCATATTCTCAAGAGCCGAAATCGTTGCACGTACTACGTTGATTGGGTTAGTAGAACCGTAACATTTAGAAAGTACGTTCTGAACACCAGTCACTTCTAGTACTGCACGCATAGCACCACCTGCGATGATACCAGTACCTTCAGAGGCTGGTTTCATGAACACTAGTGAGCCAGCATGACGTCCCTTAACAGGATGCTGTAATGTATTGCCATTTAGGTCTACATTGATCATGTTGCGACGTGCTTTTTCCATTGCTTTTTGAATAGCAGCTGGAACTTCACGTGCTTTACCATAACCAAAACCTACTTTACCTGCGCCGTCACCAACTACAGTTAGTGCAGTAAAGCTAAAGATACGACCACCTTTAACTACTTTAGACACACGGTTCACCGCGATTAGCTTTTCAGCTAGATCAGGCTGTTGTTGCTTTGCTTCTACGTTAGCCATAGTCTACTCCTAGAATTGCAAACCGGCTTCACGCGCAGCATCAGCTAGCGCCTTCACACGGCCGTGATATTTAAAGCCACTGCGATCAAAAGCAATCTTTTCGATGCCTTTGTCAGCCGCACGTTCAGCAACCGCTTTGCCAACTGCTTGCGCAGCTTCAACGTTACCGGTGCCTTTAACTGTTTCGCTAATAGCCTTTTCAACAGTAGAAGCAGCAGCCAGTACATTACCCTCAGCATTTACAACTTGAGCGTATATGTGACGTGGCGTGCGGTGGATAACAAGACGCGTTGTGCCTTGTTCAATATAATTTCTACGAGTGCGTTTAGCACGACGTAGACGAGCTGTTTTTTTATCCATCGTCTTACCTTACTTCTTCTTAGCCTCTTTACGGCGTACATTCTCATCTGAATAACGAACACCCTTACCTTTATAAGGCTCAGGTTTACGGTATGCACGAATGTTAGCAGCTGTTTGACCAACTAACTGCTTGTCTACGCCCTTAACTAGAACTTCTGTTTGGCTTGGAGTTTCAATCGTAATCCCTTCAGGAACTGCGAAATTAACAGGGTGTGAGAAGCCAAGAGTTAAATCTAATGTTTTACCCTTCGCTGCAGCACGGTAACCCACGCCTACTAACTGAAGTTTCTTCTCGTAACCTTCATGCGTACCAACAACCATGTTGTTGATTAGAGCGCGAGCAGTACCTGCTTGAGCCCATGCATTAGCTACGCCATCACGAGGTAAAGTAGTAATAACGTTGTCATTTACTTGTACTTCAACAGCGTTGTTGATTGTACGAGTAAGTTCACCGTTCTTGCCTTTAACTGTGATTTCCTGGCCTTTTAATGTAACTTCTACACCGGCAGGAACAGTAATTGGTGCCTTTGCTATGCGAGACATAGTTCCCCTCCGATTAAGCTACAAAACCAATGATTTCACCACCAACACCAGCACTACGTGCTGCGCGGTCTGTCATTAGGCCTTTAGAAGTTGATACGATAGCGATACCAAGACCACCCATTACCTTAGGTAATTGGTCACGTTTCTTATAGATACGTAAACCAGGGCGACTTACACGCTGGATATTTTCAATTACAGCTTTGCCTTCGAAGTACTTCAACTCGATAGAAAGCTCAGGTTTAGTTTCGCCGTTAACAGCGAAATCTACGATATAACCTTCGTCTTTTAGTACTTTAGCTAATGCTACTTTCAGCTTTGAAGTTGGCATCGTTACAGATACTTTCTTCGCTGATTGACCGTTACGAATTCGTGTGAACAAATCCGCGATAGGATCTTGCAAGCTCATAGTCTTACTCCCATGATTCTATTACCAGCTAGCCTTTTTAAGGCCAGGAATTTCACCGCGCATAGCTGCTTCGCGAACTTTAATACGGCTCATGCCGAATTTGCGAAGGAAACCATGTGGGCGGCCCGTAATGTTACAACGATTACGTTGACGTGCAGGGCTAGAATCACGAGGTAAAGCTTGTAGCTTAAGTACCGCGTCCCAACGATCATCTTCAGATGTGTTAACATCACTGATGATAGCTTTTAGTGCAGCGCGCTTTTCAGCGTACTGAGCAACTAGTTTTGTGCGCTTTGCTTCGCGCGCTTTCATAGAATTCTTTGCCATAACCCTACCCTTATTTCTTAAATGGGAAGTTAAACGCTTCTAACAACGCACGGCCTTCCTCATCAGATTTCGCAGAAGTAGTGATAGTAATATCCATACCGCGTACACGGTCTACTTTATCGTAATCGATTTCTGGGAAGATGATTTGTTCACGTACGCCCATGCTGTAGTTGCCACGTCCATCAAAAGACTTTGCACTTACGCCACGGAAGTCACGAATACGTGGGATAGCGATTGATACCAAACGCTCAAAAAAGTCCCACATACGCTCGCCGCGTAGGGTTACTTTACAACCAATCGGGTAACCTTCACGCACTTTAAAGCCAGCAACAGATTTGCGTGCTTTAGTGATTAGAGGTTTCTGACCAGAGATTGCTGCTAGATCCGCTACTGCGTTATCTAAAATCTTCTTGTCAGCTAGGGCTTCGCCCACGCCCATATTCAATGTGATCTTTTCGATCTGAGGGACTTGCATGACAGAGCTGAAACCAAACTTCTCTTGAAGCTCAGCAACTACTTTGTCTTTATATACTTCATGCAGTTTCGCCATCATTCTACTCCAACTATTAGATAGTTTTACCAGTAGATTTAAAGATACGTAATTTCTTACCATCTTCAATCTTGAAACCTACACGATCAGCTTTACTCGTTTCCGAGTTGAAGATCGCAACGTTTGATGCATCCATAGATGCTTCTTTCTCAACAATGCCGCCAGCTTGGTTCAATTGTGGAACCGGCTTTTGGTGTTTCTTGATCAAGTTTATGCCTTCGACAAAGATTCGACCAGATTCAGTAACAACTGAAAGCACTTTTCCGCGCTTACCTTTGTCTTTACCTGCTAGTACGATTACTTCGTCATCACGACGTATTTTTGCTGCCATGATTGGCTCCTTACAGTACTTCTGGGGCTAGTGAAACGATTTTCATGAACTTATCATTACGAAGTTCGCGAGTCACAGGGCCGAAAATACGTGTACCAATTGGCTGTAAGTTATCATTTAAGATAACAGCAGCGTTGCTGTCAAAACGGATCAGAGAACCATCTGGACGGCGAACACCTTTTCTGGTACGCACAACTACCGCGTTTTTAACATCACCTTTCTTCACTTTACCGCGAGGAATAGCTTCTTTTACAGAAACTTTAATGATGTCGCCAATCGCTGCGTAGCGACGGTGAGAACCACCAAGGACTTTTATACACTGCACTTTGCGAGCGCCGCTGTTATCAGCAACTTCCAGCTGAGTTTGCATTTGGATCATGTTAATGACCTCCGGTGTAGTAATTACAACGTGTCTTAAATTTGTTTAAAATCAAGACATTTCGATTAAATCCCACTCAAAAACAAACGAGTTGTCTCTTAAGGGCGGGCAATTGTACCAGCATTGAGGGGGTAGCGATAGGTTATTTTTTAATTAATTTGGAGTGATGAGAAATTAAAGCTGAGTAATTACGGCTATGTAGCTATTTTACAGGTGGTTACAAAACAAACAAGGCACGTGTAATGTGCCTTGTTTGTTTAAAGTGTAATAAATTAACCGAATAAACCTTTTAATTTATCTTTAATTTTATCTTTAGCTTTGTCTTTGGCTTTTTCTTTTGCCTCATCGACCTTCTGCTTAGCTTCATCTTTGAGCGCATCACCAACATCTAGCTTTATACCTACATCGTGGAAAGGCCCTTTTATACGTAGTGGTATTTTAAAACCAGTGCTGTCATCGGTAGTTCCCTGACCTTCAATAGATCCAACTATACCTGTAACCAAACGATAGTTAACCGTTGTTTGCGGTAAATCAACGTCGCCTTCACCTGATATTCTAATAAGTGGGCTGATAAGTGATAGGTCGGTATTTTTGCCAACGCCATTAGTAAAGTTAAAACTTCCCGTTAATGCTGAAAAATCTGTTTGCTCAGATTCTTCAAATCCGGTATCAAGCCCTTCAGATGCAGCACCAAAGTTACCTGAAATGAGTTCCTTCCCCTTACGGACCATCTCAGCTATATTCGCACCTTTTACAGCGCCATCAGCAAACTCAAACCCAAGCTTTCCATTAAGCGCACCAATAAACGATTTTTGACTTTGGCCAGTTGTGTTTAGGTTCCAATTTAAAGACCCCTTGCCCATTAGCTTGTCAAAACCTGCCGCATCCGTTAATAAAGGCTGTGCATCTATTCCAGCTAAGTCAAAGTTAGTTGATATTTTATAAGGTACTTGCTGTGCGTTTACATTAATAACGCCTTTACCTGAACCTTCATAAGCAGAAAAGCTATCTAGGCTTAGTTTTGCAACGCTATTTTTTAAAGCAACAGTAAATTGATTTGCGCCTAATTTAATATCATTTGCTTTTAATCCACTTGAACGAATAACTACATTTGTATCTAGTGAGTTTAATGCACTTAAATCAATTTTAGTGTCATCCCATACTATTGGCTCTGCAGGTTTATCATCTTGCTCTACTGGCTCTTCTTGTTTTGCCACTGCTTCAGGTAGATACGGGTTTAAGTCAAGCATACCTAAATCAATATCAGCATTTACAGCTAAACGCTTACCTAGGTTAAGCTCGCTCTTACCTTTTATTTCCAATGCGTCTAACGTCGCAACTAAATCTTCTAAATTAAATTTATCACCTAGTAGGTGCATTTTACCGTTTACACTAAATCCGTTATAAGCATTGTCTTTAGCATCTAGCTCTACACCTTGCCATTTCGCAATACTTTTAACAGACTCACCGCTTAGTGCTAACTGACCTTTAATGTCTTGGCCTTGCTTAGCTATGCTCCCTTCGAACGTTAAATCAACTAAACGAGAGTCTAAGGTTTGTTTAACATTAAAAGTAGCACCTTCAATTGCTTTAGCAGGAGTATCTAGTTTTATATCAAGATCAAAACGCTCTTGCATATAAGTAATACCCCCTTTTACTTCTAATGTTTTACGAAGTGAAGGAAGTAAAATAGCGAGCTCTAGATCACTAATTTGTTGTTTAGCACCTGTTTGGCCATCTAGGTAAGTAAATGTACCGCCATAAATAGCAACCTCACCTAATTCAATATCAAAGTTATCTGGAAGCTTTATCGCTTCACCTGATTCGCTTTGCTCTTTAGGTTGCTCTGCAACTGCATCAAACAACTGCCAATTAGCTTTACCATTTTTGTTGGTTTCTAATAGGATATTTGGTTCGTTTATAACAAACTTATCTAATTTAAACTCACCACCAAATAATGAAAACCAAGGTATGTGTACAGCAAGCTGTTTCATACTCGCCATATCGGCGCGCGAACCTGATTCCATGTTTGCAAAATGCACGTCGTTAAGTTCTAACTTTAATGCAGGGAATACGCTAAGTGTTTTATCACCTTTAATAGTAAGAGTACGCCCAGTTGTTTGTTCTACCTGCTGCGACACTTTATTAAAAATAGTATCAGTAGGGATTAAAAACGGTGCGGCAACAATTAGTGCTATACATAGTAAAAGTATTACACCTACAATTTTAAGTAAGGTTTTCATGATCGTCCTTTCAAACGTGCAAATAATGTTCTTATCATAGCGAGTGTTAGCCTTAAAATCATTGTAGTTATGACAAAAAAGCACTTTATTGAATTTTACAGTCTCTGTATGAATTGCTCCTGAAACATTTTAATACCTCTAGGTTGCATTGAAGACTCTATAAATAAAGACTTAAATACCGCTGATACGATTAACTTTTAGAGTAAAAATTAGTACGGTAGATATATCACGACTTACGCCGTCGTTTATAGTTGCCCTAAAAACAACTCAATATTTTAGTTGAAGTCTCTTTGTACTAAATGAAAATAATTAATACCTGTTAAAGCGCTAGTCTCATTTTATTAGCAAAAATACTGATTTAGTCACTTCAATTACAACGGATGGAGGACAGCGCTGTTGTTATTAGCGTAATTGCGCTAAAATAGACCAGCAAAAAAATATATATCTAAACCGGAGATTCTACAAGGCATGAAAAAACTGCTAATTTCACCGTCAAAAATGACGCTAGGCGAACAAGAAAATCAAATCTATCAGAACATTCTGAAGCAATCTTCAGAGTTAAGCCTTAACCTTATGGCCGTGAAAGTAGAAAACCACCCTGATGATTTTTTACCTTGGTGTTACGAATTGCTAAGTGCTAGCAGAGATCGTATGAACTACGATTTACTAGAGCCACAGCAGTTACCTGTACTTAAGAAGCTACACGATCAGCTTATTGCAGCTATCAGCTTTTTACAGGTTAAAACTTTACGTATTGCTCCGTGGCCTGTTGTAAGTGTATTTGTAGAACAACACAAAGACGTTATTGCACTTGATGAACAGCTTCGTTTAGTAGACTACATTAAAAGCATTCGTGAACAATCTCTTAAAGATATGATCCCTGAAGACTTACTTGCGTTTAGCGGTAAACACATGGCATCGCTTGATCCAAGCACATACAACTTTGACGTTGAATGGTTTGCATCTACAAAGAGTGCAAAGAGCTTCCATCAAATGCTTGGTGATTTACCAGGTGCTTTTGACGACGCACTAGCAAATATTCCACTTGAAGGTGATATTACTCAATATGAGTATCAACAATTCGTTGCTGCTTATTCAAAAATATTCACCGACAACAACGAAAAACCAACACTTGCGCCTGCAACTCGGTTGTTAGCAATGCGTCGCCCTGATTTATTTACCCCGATTACAAATAATCGATTAGATGCTTTATGTGCTGCCCTTGGTGTTTCTAAACTTAAAAATAGTGATTTTGAGCGTTACTGGCAAGATATCGTAAAAGGTATTCAAGCTATGTCATGGTACAAGATGGCTAAACCGAGTAATGAGTTAGAAGAACAATTAGTTGCTATTAAAGCGCTAATCCCATGTTTCTTTCACTATGCTGATGCTAAAACACCAGATAACTCTAACTACATTAAACTGCTAAGCAAGCCTAAGCGTACTACAACTACAACAGGTAAAACTCAACGTAGAGGTAAAGAGTCTGCAGAAATTTTAGTAGACCGCGCACTTGCCGCTGACGATATCCCTGAACATATTCGCAGTAAACGTGATTCCATTGTAAGTGAAGTTCAAAAAGGTCGCAGTGTAAACGAAACAATTAGCCTTATGCGTACCATATTCGGTTAAACCTTCTAATTTAGCCGTACTTTTATGGTGCGGCTAGGTTAATTTATGCACCACCAACGTGCGCAACATCTTCCCTAATGTTATACCCCTTCCCTATTCATAAAATGCAAGCTCATGTTTTTTAATATATAAAAATAATTTTTAGTAAAAATAATGAAGCTGGCACATACAGTGCAATTACCCTGTTAGTTAAACAATAAAAAGCCGTCAGCCTAAAGGTTCCGATTACATAATAAAAACCTTGGCGAGCAAAAATCATATAACGGGAAATGGACATGCTAAAACTAAAAAAAACCATCGCAATTAGCGCAATAGCATTAATGAGTGCTGCATCTTTCACATCTACAGCTGTGCATGCTGAAGTAACTGCTAATGCAGCGGCAACATCGAACTACTTATGGCGTGGTCAAGAGCAAACTGGGGGCGATGCAGCTATTTCAGGCGGTATTGATTACGCCAATGAATCGGGCTTTTATGCAGGTACTTGGGCTTCAAATGCATCGTGGGCAGATGAAATGACCTATGAGCTTGATTTATATGCAGGCTTTGGTGGCGATATTAACGAAAGTGTTAGCTACGATGTTGGCTATATTTATTACGCATACCCAGACGCAGCCTCTGAAGCAGACGCAGATTTCTCTGAAATTTACGGTAGCATCAGCATTGAAAGCTTTACATTTGGTGCTGCAATTCTAGCAACAACGGATGCTAGCGGTGATGGTACTGACTTTGGTGATTCATTATATCTTAACGCCGATTACGCCTTTCCGATTGGTAGTAACGGCACAGAAATGGCACTTCACCTAGGCCATTACTCTGGTGACTTTATTGGTGATGACAATATTCTAGATTACGGTGTATCTATTTCGAAAGACGGTTTTACTTTTGGTTTATCTGATACGGACATTGCTGATATTAAAGTATATGTAGGCTACGCTGTAGACTTTACTTTATAAAAAATGTGTTACTTGCTGCAACACGAAGGGCCTTTTGGCCCTTTTCTTGTTTTATAGCTATTTAGCTTTAAATGGTACCTTATTACATTGTACTTCGACTGTTTTAGGGTACCAAGCTGGGCCGATTTGATTCACAACCACCTCAGCTAAACCATTAGTAAACGATTTATACGTATGAACGCTTTGCCACTCCCCTAGTGGACAATGTGTTGTTAAATCTAACGGCTCTGATCCCTCGTACAACGCAAGTGCAAAATTATGATGCCACTGTGAGCTTTGTACCGTTTTATTGCTTACTTTGCTTTGCGCTCCGTTATCAAAGTAAATATTTGTACATCCCGTTAATATAATAAATGTGCAACTGGCTACAAGTAGCTTGATACTCATAATGTTTCCCCTATTACTTGCTCTTGGCACCACACTTTAATGGTATGAGGCGAGTATATTCCAAGCGTAATTAAACTCAGCGCTCCATCACTAAAGGTTTGCTGTGATTGCATTTGAGTAACGTATGTACTTAAACAAACTTGTTTTACATCTACGCGTTGCTCGCCTACCAATCCCCAAAAGTAAAATGAGCGACTATCTTCGTAATTAGCTTGGCTCGTTATTTTTGCTGTTGCCTGTGGCTGAATGGTTACCGCAGAACAAGCACTCAGGCTTAATACTATCGCCCCTATAATTAATGGTTTCATACTCTTCCTTATAAACTAAATACCAGTAAAGTAACTTTATAAGAGAACATAAAATATTAGCGTAAAAAGCTGTGGGGAATATGTAGAATCGCTATGAAATTTTATACAGATTATTACACATAAAGGCCGCATAAATGCGGCCTTTAAAGTAGTCAGTTTAAGTGCTTAGTAAATAAATAGACGTTAGAATTTAGCTAAATTATTTTTACTGTCCTTGTCGACTAGCTTAATGTAAGGATCTACCCCCGCAAATAGTGGTTTTTCTTTTACTTTAAGCTCAATAGTATTGGTACCAGATACTATTTGATGCTTTTGCGAGTAAATAACAAAGTCTTCAGCGAGTAAGTTTTCAGGGTCGTCGCTAAATAATGCAATATCAATTAGCTCATCGAGTGGTTGCTCGGTTTCTTCACCTTGTCCATCGGCATGCTGCTTAGTTGCTTCAACGCTCAGTGTTACTGTATAAAAACCTTCGCCATCAACATCATCTGTAATCGACACTTCTTTCATTTCAAGCTCATAAAGCGTTATATATTTAAACTGATCATCAATAAAACGTTGTTCAGCTTGTGTTGCATCTCGCTTTAAATAACTAAGTAAATCAAGCGTAGTTGGGTATGGTGTTGATTGGTACTGAAACTCGTTTAAAAATGCTTTGAGTGCTGCATTTAAGTGTTCTTCACCTAATAGGTCATATAAAGCCATCATCGCGACTGAGCCTTTATTATAGTGAAGATACAGCTGAGACTGCGTTTTATAAAGCGGCATTTCTTCAAAAGCTTCGCCAGTACGGCCCATTAAGTATTTATCTAACTCGTACTTTAAGAATTTACGAAGCTTCTCGGCGCCAAAGCGTTTTTTTAGCACCATAAGCGCACTGTACTGTGAAAGCGTTTCAGAAATAACGGCACTGCCTTCTACATTAGCCGCCGATACTTGATGCCCCCACCACTGGTGCGCTACTTCATGTGCGGTAACATAGTAAGGGTAGTCAACTTTACTCTCATCTCTTAAGTCTGTAATAAACCCCATGCTTTCTGAGTAAGGGACTGTATTGGCAAAACTTTGAGCAAACGAGCGATACTTAGGAAACTCAATAATACGTAACTGCTTATGCTGATACGGGCCAAAGGCTTGTGTAAAGTAATCTATCGAGTCTTGTACCGACTCAATCATGCGGTCAACATTCCATGCATGATTTTTGTGGTAGTACACCTCAATATTTACCCCATTATGCTCAACCTTTTTGCTTTCAAGCTCAGCTGAAAGCACCGCATAAAAGTTTAAAATAGGTGCATCCATTTCATAAACAAAGGTGCGGCGTCCATCTTTTACACTTTCACTTTGTAAATACCCTGGGGTAATCGCAAATTGCGACTCGTCGGTGGTTACCGTCGCCTTAAAGTTAATAAACCCATTAGCGGCACCAAAATCACTTTGTGTATAGTACTGACTGTCTTCTAGCTTATGGGCACGTTCAAGCTCAGGTAAATCATGCTTACGGCGCTCAAATTTGTCAGCTACTTGTAAACCACGGTTATAGCCAAAGCTAGGAAGGAGTTCCAAATTATTAATAAACGTGCCATTGGCAACCAATTGTGTATCAGAGCCTTGATCAGTAAAGCCTGTATGATCGCGAGTAACCGACAGTTGCCCTTCTCTTACTTCGTTTGGCATAAGCGGCTGCTCAAACTCAAACCATGCTGAATAAAACGCTGGTAATTTTTCAACTATCTTACCGCCAGCCATGGCTACATCCCAACTTTTAGCGTGTTGAGGTGAGGTGATCAATACTCGCGTAATTGGCTCGTTAGAGGTATTGGTAAACTTAATTTTAGCCACGGCGTTTAAAGCGCGCCTTTTAGGATAAATATCAACAGTTAAGTCAACATCGGTCACCATAGGTAGTGCTAAGTCTTTGTATTGTGCAAACTGCTGCTCATAACTTATTTGCTTGTCTTGAAACTCATCGCTCGTAGTAAACTCATTCAAAACTCGCGTGTTGTTATAAATATTGTAGCCTGCACCAACAAACACTAATGCACTAACAACCGCAATCGCTTGCCCTTTTAACGACATATTATAACGAAGCATAGACAGGCGTGTGCGCAGCGTTTGTGAAGGACCACGATGCCACAACGCAAACCCAACAATCGCTAAAACAAGGCTTAACGCGCCCCAATATAATGTGTACCAATGCGCGCCTTGTAAAAAGTGCCCATAACCATTTATATCAGAATACGGTACACTACTGCTTTGCGAAAAATGATACATATGATGCTCAAACCCATAAGAGCCCATTACTTTTTGCGCTATGTAATACAAAATAAACAAACCCATTCCTACATATTTATTCGGGCTAATAATCTGTAAAAAGAAGGCGAGTACCGTCAGCATAATTAACGGTAAAATCGATAAATAAACAATCCTAAATAAATACTGTCCTAGCTCTAAATTAAACTGACCTTTAAATAACTGAACTGTAATTGTGAGTATCATTCCCACGAGGAACAGCCCAGAAATAGCGACGATTAAAGCCAGTATTTTTGACACCCAAAAAACACTATTATGCACCGGAAAGCTGTCAACAATATCGCCCATGCCACTTTGTCGCTCTCGCCATACAAGCTCAGCACTATAAAAAGCGATAATAACAAACAAAAATAAACCGGAAATACCACTAATGATATTGACCATATTCTGAGTTAAAGGCCAGTTAGTAGTGCCATAAGCACCAATAGGCGCAAACAGAGGGATCATAAGCGTTACAATGCTTACACCCGCTAAAATCATAAAAGGGGCACTAAATATAACTTGTTTAAGTTCAAATATACTGCGCATTATTAGCTGAGATTTAGTACTAACCCTCGCTGATTTATAATTTTTAGCGCTGTTGATAAGTGCAGCTTGTTTATTTTGTACAAAAGCAGAGACTTTAAATTGCTTCTTCTGTTTTTTAGTTACTATGCGATTGCTTAGCTTTCCAAGGCCAAAAAACATTGCAACACTGATTGCTACCCACAATATACGGTTAACTAAAAGGTCACCAGTGAGCGTTAGCACTTCTGTGTTTTTATCATTTACAGTCCAATAACGTGTTAAATCAATTAACGAACCAGAGCCAAATGGATCGGCGTAAACAACAATATTTCTAAATGCTAAATCATCAAAGTAAACGCCGGCAATTTGATAGGCTATAAAAATCACAACAGCTGCTACATACACCGACATCATGGTTTTAAAATAAACCGCTACACTATTAAAAATAGCCGAAAGCACCAGTAAACTTGGCACTGCTAAATAAAGATAAGGCGCAGCGTAGTACATTAGCTTATTAGGACCAATTAATTCGCCATCGAGCCAGCCAACTAATAAACCAAATTGCGACCCTAAAAACACACCCAATGGCACGCTTAAAAACACAATAAGTACAACTAAGTAAGAACCAAAAAAACGCCCTGCTTGATAAGGCACAGGATTAACAGGCTTACTAAATACCAGCTCATCCATTTTACTTTCACTATTGCGAATAGCAGAGCTTGCAACAAAGTTAACCACTAAAAACATAGCGAGTGTACAAAATGTCACGGTTAAAAGCATAATCGAGAAAGGCGAGTTCATATGAACATTCGCCCCACCAAGTGGAAATTTACTGCTGGAGCTTATAAAAAACGCCATAAAAAAGAAGATTAATGAGGTCACATAAAACGAAGGCTGGCGCATAAAGTAGCGCAGCTCAAACGCGAGCATATTAAAAAACATAACGCCTCCTTATCCTACTTGGCTGTTACGATGATTAAGCAGAGTAGAAAAATACACATCTTCTAAATTTGCATTACTTGCTTCAAACCCTTGTGGGGCTTGCTCGGCTAATACATGTAATATGGTTTGCCCAGCAAATAAACGTTTTGAAATAACAGGCAGTTGTGGCTCAAGTTCTTGCGCTTCTTCTTGGCTCATGGCTTTACGCCAAATTTGGCCTTGAAGTTTATCGGTAAGGGCAATTGGGTTACCCTCTAATAGTATTCTACCGCCTGCCAGCACCGCCATGTTTGGGCAAAGCTCTGCTACATCTTCAACAATGTGGGTCGATAATATAACTACTTTTTGCTCACCTAAGCTTACTAACAAGTTATGAAAACGATTACGCTCTTCAGGATCTAGCCCTGCGGTAGGTTCATCAACGATTAGTAAATCAGGGTCGCCTAATAACGCTTGAGCAATACCAAAACGCTGACTCATACCGCCCGAAAAACCACTTACCGCTTTTGAGCGATGTTGATATAAATTAGTGTGCGCAAGTAATCCTTCAACCGATTCTTTACGCTCTGCTTTATTATGAATCCCCTTTAAAACAGCCATATGATCTAGCAAGTCGTAAGCACTAACACGTGGGTATACACCAAAATCTTGCGGGAGGTAACCTAAACGTTGGCGCAGAGCCTGTGGGTCTTTAAATACATCAATGCCATCAAAAGTAATGGAACCTGAATCAGCCGACTGCAGTGTTGCAATGGTACGCATGAGCGATGATTTACCTGCACCATTTGGCCCAAGCAATCCAAACATCCCTTTGCCGATAGATAAATCAACACCTTGTAGTGCATGTACGCCGTTATCGTAGGTTTTAGATAACCCTGTTATTGATAGCATTTTTACTTCCTTGAATATGAGTAATTATTTTTATAATGTTTTATACCACAAGAAAAATAGGAACATAAGTTACTTACTGGTTAATTTTGTAACAACAAATAAACATAATTTAAACTCATAACACTTGCCTGTACTGTATTCACTCGGTATAAAAACCACATATACTTTTTATAAGAAGCGAAAAGCCATGCAAGATCACCAAAGCCAGCCATTAAACGATTTTATAGAATATCCACATGAAGAAATGCTAAATCGTGCTAACGAGTTTTTACAAACCAGCCAACGCCGCCATAGCATTCGCAGCTTTAGCGATCGCCCAGTACCAAAAAATATTATTGAAGCATGTATAAAAGCAGCTGGCACAGCACCAAGTGGGGCGAATCATCAGCCTTGGCATTTTGTGGCTATAAACAGTAGCGATGTAAAAAAACAAATAAGAGAAGCCGCAGAAAAATTAGAGCGTTCTTTTTACGAAGGCAGAGCAGGTGAAGAATGGTTAGATGCGCTAAAACCGTTAGGTACCGACGCCAATAAACCTTATTTAGAGCATGCACCTTGGCTTATAGCTGTATTTAGTCAAAAAAAGGGCGGCGTAAGCACCGATGATAAAAATACTAATTACTATGTGCATGAGTCTGTTGGCTTAGCTACCGGCTTTTTAATTCAAGCACTGCACCGAAGTGGTTTGGCAACTCTTACTCATACTCCAAAGCCAATGAGTTTTTTAACCGACATATGTAATCGCGATAGAGATAACGAACGCCCATACATGCTACTTATTGCAGGTTACCCAGGTGATGATGCAACAATACCTGCTCATGCACTGGATAAAAAATCTATTGATGAAATAGCTACTTTTATTTAGTGTTTTCTGCTCGGCAAAACCACTCATATAGCAAAGCAATGATCGACTCAACTTTTGGGTCGGTCAACGAGTAATAAATAGTGTGCCCTTCTCTGCGAGTAGCAACCATATCTGCCTTGCGTAAACTTGCTAAATGCTGAGATAACGCTGACTGTGCTAAAGGTACATTTTTATTTAGCTCACCTACACTTTGCTCACCTTGTAATAAACTACATAAAATCATCAACCGATTTTTGTTAGCCATTAATTTTAAAAACTGTTCGGCTTGCTCTGCGTTGACAGCTAGTTGTTCAATATTCATTTTTATTATTTCTCTTTTTTAATACCTTTTTAAGTATAGACTTTTACATTAGTAGGTTCTAATATAATTAACATTAGACTTTGCTAATATTAAGGCAATCACAAAATTAACGATGCCGTTTTATTAATCGGCGGAAGTGCTGTGGCGGTATCCGCGCTATTAAGTTACTTTATATAAAGTAACTTTCAGTTTTTAATGTTATTTATAAGTATTAACTTAATTCAACCTACTTACACCAAGTGGTGCACATTAATACCTTTTTTTAGAACAAGAGGATTTACAAACTAATGCTTACATCAATCCCTGACTTACTAAAAATTATCACACCTAACCAACGCCGTATTGACGCAGCGCAAGCAAAACTCGAGCTTGAACAAAATAAAGGTTTACTTATTGATGTGCGAGAACCTGCAGAGCACGCGACAAAAGCAGCTACTGACGCTATAAATATTCCGCGTGGATTACTCGAGATGAAACTAATGGAAATAGAAAAAGACGCAGCTCGCCCTATTTACCTGCACTGCGCAAGTGGTGCACGCGCAACGTTGGGAGCAGAAGCATTAACGCGTGTGGGTTATGAAAACGTGACTGTTATTACCTGTGACGCAAACCAAATATGTAGCGTATTTTAAGTATCTACTAAGTACTTATAATTATGCGCCTAACAAAGGTAGGTGTTTAACGCTGTGATAAGTCAGTGCTAATTTAATACACGCTTTAAGTGGGTACTCTAGTAATGGCTTTTCACTATTTAATACAATTGCCCTATTTCCTTCAAAGGTAAGATTATGAGAGTACAACTCTCTAAATGTGCTTACTAGCTTTGATTGGCAATGAAAAAACAAATAACACGATGAGCCCTTAAAGCCTACGCGAATGGGGCTGCCATTTATTGTGTTATGACTTGGCTCTTCCTACTTTATTGATACCAATCCGCAATAATACTTAATCAATTTGAGGGATTAAATCTGACGCAAACTGCGTTAAAAATTTCTGATATAGAACAACTAAATAACGAAATTTTTGTCTGGTTATCGACACGATTTTCTCACCTCAGAATAGATCACTTAATTAAGCGAATTGGTATGACTCCTCCACAGCTCCTAAGTTTTGCTCTTGTGCTACGGTATAAATTAACTCTCGTAATTGTATAAGCGTACTTTTAGCTGCCTCAGGATGATTATTAAATATATTTTTTATATCCGTATTCATAAAAATATCCTTATAAGCATTACAATTTTAAAACAAGTTACTTTTGCTGCCTTTCATCAAGTAAAACAAGTAGCATCTGCTCAATATTTTTAACGCTATAAGTAAGTGCTCTCAGTAGCTCTTTCTCACTTTGCTCTGTTGCCTGCTGCTGCGCTTTACCTTGATTAGCCAATACATCTTTTTGCTCAAGTATCGCCTCTCTAAACTCACTTGCATTAACTACACCAAGCAAAGACACTAAAGCACCATTTCCTGACTGCCCTGCTGTTTCAAAACTTAAACGGTACAATCCAAAAATTCGCATGAGCGGTCCTTGGCTTAACCCTACATCTGTTATTTTTTCAAGCGGAATAGATTTTTCTTCTTTAAATAATATGCCACGCTTAACTACCAATTTTTGTGGTAATAAATCAGCTGACATAGCTGCAAGTATTCGTCCGCCCACCAGCCATACAATCAGTAAAATGATAGGTATAAGCGGTATAGTAACAAGAGCCAACATTGCAAATAGCGAGGCAGTAACCATCCAGTATTGTTTTACTTTAGGATCAAAATTAGCACTTTTTAAAATAAGGTTACTCATTGGTTTATCCTTAATACTCTAAACATTTTATAGATTCAAAAAGCCAAACTTCACTTTTACTAATTGATTTATAGTGCTAATTAATTATTACACACTAAGCACTACCCTTATGGCTAGCATGATAAATACGACTCCCAGTATTTTATCAAGCCACGGGTTTTGTTTGGTAAATCCAAAGCGGTTTTTTGAAACCTCTGTCAGTAACGCCACCAGCAAGTACCAACCGGTATCAATTACAAACACGGTTAAGCACATAATTATGCCCACACTTAAAGTAAGTAGCTGAGGGTCAATAAACTGTGAGAACAAGGCTAAAAAGAAAATCGCGAGCTTGGGGTTTAAAAAAGCAATGGCAAAACCATCTTGTAATGCTTTAGCTGCACTTACCTCACTTTTTTGTACTTCAAGTTCGTCATTACTTGGTTTTGCTAGCAATATTTTTATACCTAAATACGCCAAATAGGCCGCACCTAAGTAAACGAGTATTTGATAAACAGTTGGAAACTGCATCATTAAAGCGCCTAACCCTAATAACGATGCACCGGCATACAAGCCAACGCCAGTACCATGACTGAGCGCGGCAAGCATACCGTTTTTCATACTACCGTTAAGTGAGTGCTTTAAAACCACCGCTAAACTTGGTCCTGGCGACATTGCGCCCATCATACAAATAGCCGCTAGGCTTAACCATACTGTAAATGTCATTTAAAGCTCGTCAGTTTCAATAAACAAAGTATAACCATGCACTTGGCCATAAAAGCCTGTCAATGGCACTGCGTTTATTACTTTCCAGCCATCTTGGTTTAATTCCTGTATGCGGTCATTCAGTGCGACTATATCTACCCCACCCAAAAAACGGGTCTTTCTAAATTCGATTACTTTTTGCATTTTAATCCTTGAGTGTCTTATACCAATTCGCTTATTTAAGTGATCTTTTTTGAGGATGGAAAAACGTGTTGATAGCTAGGCAAAAAATTCGCTATTTAGTTGTTCTAAAAGAGAATTTTTTAACGCAGGTAGCGACACGTTTAGGCCCGCAAAATGATTAAGTAATATTGCGGATTGGTATTATAAAGTGTATTCAAAATCGTAGTGGTGAATCCCTTGCTCAATACGTATTTTCATACTGCCCGTTAACCCTTCTAGCTCATGAGTGCCTGAGTCGGGAATTACATTTAAAATCAGGCTGTCTTGGCCTTTATCCATCGTGCCAAAATGCTGCAGTACAAAGCTGCCTTTTTTGCCGTCAAGCTCGCCTATTACTTGCTCTATGGCAACGTAACCGGCACTGCCTTGCGTGGGTGTCATGGCGCTTAGCATTTCGCCCTGGCTTGTAGCATTTAAGCTACCTTTAAATGTTTTATCTATCGACATGCGCCCTAAATTAACGCCGTTTTGGCCGCTTGCGTAGCCTTCTATTGGGGCTAAATTTACATTAAATTCTCCACTTACAGTTGCAGTAGTCATAACGTTTCCTTATTGATGCTAATATTTAAGAGTATTGATTTTTATTATCTTAGTGCCATATCTATACCTTAACCTTTAAAAAGAATCCACTATGTCAAAAACAACACCTAAGCCCGAAAAAACCGCTTTTAGTAGTTTATTACCTATTTTTGCTTTTATTAAACCGTATAAATGGATGGTAGTAGCGGCGCTTGCTGCCCTGTTAGTAACAGCAGGTGTTAACTTGTCATTAGGGCAAGGTGTTAAGTTTGTCATAGATCATGGCTTTATTGCAGGCTCTAAAGATCAGTTACAACAAGCTGTATTGGTGCTTATTGGTTTAATTAGTTTATTGGCCGTTGGCACATTTAGCCGTTTTTATTTAATGTCGTGGATTGGCGAGCGAGTCAGTAACGATATTCGCAAAGCCGTGTTTAATCGCATTGTTACTTTGCACCCAAGCTACTTTGAAGAAAACCGCAGTGGCGAGCTTATGTCGCGTTTAACAACCGACACAACGCTACTGCAATCAATTATTGGTTCATCATTTTCTATGGCGCTGCGCAGTGTACTTATGTTGGTTGGCGGACTTGCTATGCTGTTGTTTACTAATTTAAAACTTACTTTAGTGGTTGTTGCTTGCGTCCCGTTGGTATTAGTGCCGATGATGGTATTTGGTAAAAAGGTGCGCAAACTTGCAAGCTCCAGCCAAGATGCCATAGCCGATATAAGTACCTATGCCGGCGAGATCATACAAAATATTAAAGTAGTGCAAAGCTATAGCCACGAAGAACAAGAGCAGCACGCTTTTGCACTTGAAACCGAAAAAGCCTTTAATGTGGCTAAAAGCCGCATTAAACAACGCTCATTTTTAATTGCAGCGGTAATATTTTTAACTTTTAGCGCTATTAGCGCAATGCTGTGGGTCGGCGGCAGCGACGTATTAGCAGGTACCATGACTGGCGGTGAGCTAGGAGCCTTTGTGTTTTACGCTATTATGGTGGCAATGTCGGTGGCAACCGTTGCTGAAGTATATGGCGAACTACAACGCGCAGCAGGCGCAGCTGCAAGATTACTTGAGTTACTTGCTGTTAAAAGTGAGATAGAAAACCCACTAAATCCACAAGATAGTAACTTACTAAAAAATAGTAACAGCCCTGCTATTACGCTTGAGAATATAAGCTTTAACTACCCTTCTCGCCCAGACGTAAGCGCACTTAATAAAATAAGTTTAAATATACTTCAAGGCCAAACTGTGGCTATTGTTGGCCCTTCTGGCGCAGGTAAAACAACCTTATTTGAATTGCTACAGCGCTTTTACGATCCGGCTAACGGAGCCATTAAATTTAAAGAGATAAACATTAAAGAATTATCTCTTAATACCCTCAGAGGTAAAATGGGTATGGTCGCGCAAAACCCTATCTTGTTTAGCTCCGATGTAATGCATAACATTCGCTACGGCAACCCAAATGCAAGTGACGAGCAGGTATATGCCGCTGCCAAACATGCCCATGCAGATGAATTTATTAAACAATTACCGCAAGGTTATAACAGTTTTTTAGGTGAGCAAGGTGTCAGGTTATCGGGTGGGCAAAAGCAGCGTATTGTACTGGCACGCGCTATTTTAAAAGACCCTGAAATACTCCTTCTTGATGAAGCCACCAGCGCACTCGATGCGCAAAGTGAGCACCATGTACAAGCAGCGCTTGAGCATTTAATGCAAAACAGAACAACGTTAATTATTGCCCATAGGCTGGCAACGGTTAAACATGCCGATGTGATTGTAGTCATGGAAAATGGAAAGATTATAGCAACGGGCACCCACCAAGAATTAGTGGCAAGTAACCCGTTGTATCAAAAACTGTGTGAATTACAGTTTAATAAAGACTAATTATTCTTCTGTGTTTGGCACTATTTGAATTTCTACACGGCGGTTTTGAGCACGGCCATTTGCACTATCGTTAGTCGCAATTGGACGTGTTTCGCCATAACCCATAGTACTTACACGCTCAGCCATAATTTGCTGGTTCACTAAGTAGTTTTTAACGCTTTGAGCACGTTCACGCGATAAGTTCATGTTGTAGCTGTCTTTACCTGTGCTATCTGTGTGGCCTTCAATACTTAGGTACGTTTTTTCGTATTTGTTCATCACTTTAGCAATAGCATCTAAGGTATCGTTAAAGCCAGACGAAATATAAGATTGGTCGGTCGCAAACGTAATATTAGATGGCATAACTAAACGCAAGTTATCGCCTTCACGTACAACTTCAACACCAGAGCCTGCAAGTTCATCACGAAATGCTTCTTCTTGCTTATCCATGTAGTTACCAACTGCAGCGCCAGCTAGTGCGCCGATAGCAGCGCCTATAAAAATACGCTTATCTTTATGGTTACTTGTTGCTTTACCTAATACGCCACCCGCTGCCGCGCCAATAGCCGCACCTTTACCAGTGTTATTCATTTCACAACCAGAAAGTAATACAGCTACTACGGTTACGCTTAAAAGTGATTTAGTTAAAGTCATGGTGATACCCTATTCATTAAGAATTTAGCAAGAGTATGCAAATACATGTATGAACAAACTATGAAGAGAGTGTTAAAAGCAGCGCATCTTGCTTGATTGTTAAACAGACCTCAAACTAATGTGCCGTTTTAATAAAAATGTCATACTACGCTGTGACAATTTAATGAATTTTACAAAGGATATTGGCGCAATGTTAATTGCTATTTTTAGACAATTTTTTTTACTAGGGTGCATGAGTTTTGGTGGCCCCGCAGCGCATTTAGGCTATTTTAAGCGCCACTTTGTAGACTCGTTAAATTGGCTAACTAACACCCGTTACGCACAACTTATTAGCTTAAGCCAAGCATTACCAGGCCCAGGCTCTAGCCAAGTTAGTTTTGCTATTGGTGTTGAGCGTGCAGGAGTACTGGGTGGTATAGCTGCTTTTGTAGGCTTTACCCTGCCTTCGTTTTTAATAATGGCGCTACTTGCGGTTAGTGCCCATCAGTTTGACGCTGTTTACTTTGCTATTATTGCAGGCTTAAAATTATTTGCGGTTGTTATAGTCGCTGATGCAACACTTAGTATGGCTAAAAGCTTTTGTACAAGTTCTGCCCTTAAGTTACTTGCGGTAATGAGTACACTTGCCTTGGTGTTATTTCCAATGATGGGAACTCAAATAGCGATTTTAATCACCGCTGCAACAGTAGGTGCTATATGGCCTTTATTAAAACTTGGCACAGTAGCAGACGATGTTAACAGTAAAAACAGTAATATTAATTGGATTGCACTGGGGTTATTTGCGCTCTTACTTGGGGTTGGCTTTATTCCACTAGGGCATGAGTTTGCTTTGTTTACCCCTTTTTACCAAGCGGGTGCAATGGTGTTTGGCGGCGGACACGTAGTACTGCCGGTACTTCAAGCTGGCGTACCAGCATTGAGTGATGATCAGTTTTTAAGTGCTTACGCGAGTGCACAGGCAGTGCCTGGGCCTATGTTTACTATTGCTACTTACTTAGGCGCACAACTTACTACTGAGCAACCTTTAGTGGGTGCCCTTATAGCTACACTGCTTATATTTATGCCTGGTTTTTTACTTATACTGGCGTTTCAAAAGAGTTGGATTAATTTGGCAAGTAAGCCACGTTTTGCAAGCTCAATTGCAGCGCTTAATGCTGCGGTAGTCGGTTTTTTAGTGGCCGCATTGTATTCACCAATTTGGGCATCGGCTGTGCATAATCTTTGGCAGGTTGCGTTAGTAATAATTACATTTGCATGGCTGCGATTTAAAAAGCCACCTATTTGGTGGCTCTTAGCTTTATTTATTGCTGTGGGTCTTTTGCAGCACTATTTGCCATCACTCTAAATGTTGGCTTATCTATTTGTTGCTCGTTAGGAGGGCTTAATTGCCCACTAACACTTTGATATGCCCTAAGCCCAAACACAGGCAATACCGCAAGTAAATGATCCATTATTTCGGCTTGTAAATGTTCGTACGAAATCCAGCGTTTGTCTTCACTAAAACAATAAAACTCAATCGGTAACCCGTGGTTCATTGGTTGTAGCTCTCGTACCATTAACGTAAGCGACGTATTAATTTTACTGTGCTGCTTTAAATAGCCCTCAGCATAACGACGAAACAGCCCTAAATTAGAAACTTGAGCGGGTAATGTCGTCACTCGGATATAGTCGTGAAGCGGAATAGCCGCATCTATTTGCTTTCTAAATTCATCACTTACTAAACAAATACTGTGCATATCAATATTGAGTGAACGTTTAATACGTCTACCGCCTGACTCTTGCATACCGCGCCAGTTTTTAAACGAACCCGCAACGAGCATATAAGTTGGAATTGTTGTTATGGTGTTATCCCAGTTACGGACCTTTACAGTGTTTAAACCCAAATCAATTACTTCACCATCAGCGCCGTAGTTTTCTACTTGAATCCAATCACCATAGGTTACTAGGCGATTTGCTGCTATTTGAATGCTCGCTACAAAGCCTAAAATAGTGTCTTTAAATACTAATAACGTAACAGCAGCAATAGCACCAAAGCCAGAGAGAATATAAGTGGGAGATTTCTCAAGGAAAATACTTACAATTAAAATAGCACACACAATAAAGGTTACTAACTTAACAACCTGAATTAAGCCCTGAATAGGGACTTCGCGTGCAAACTCCAATTGGTTATAAATAGAACCCGCAATACTTACAATACTGCTAAAAATAAAACCTACATGAATAATTAGTATGGCTTGGCCAACCGTTTTCAAAATTTCAGCGGTAAGCTCATTAACCGGATAAACACTGTCAAAGGTCGCCAAAAATAATACAGAGCAAAGCATACCTGCAATACGTCTATTAAGCTTATTAAGCATAGGCGACAACAAACCAATACGTTGAGGCGAAAGCTTAGTTACCACTTTTTGAATGCCTGGTAACATTAACCTACGAGTAAATAAGTAAACAATTAATAAAGAAAATATCCCTATTGAGACTGCGGTAATAGAACTAAGAAAATCCGCATCGGGTACTTTTTCAAACCAAGGAGCTATTAACTCCTGAAGATGGGTGTTGGTCATAGTGTTTCAATTTCCTTACTGATTTGTGGTTCAGGTAAATCTTGTTGAGCATAAATGTCGGCAAGCTGCTGGTCTTTAGCAACCCATAGCTCATTCACATAATGTTGAAAATTAACTTTAAATATGTCATCGCTTTGATAGCTGCCCTGCATATTGTCATTAATGGGCGTTACGTCTATTGAAATATAAATAGAATCTAGCTCACCTTTGAGTAGGTTACGACAAACGTGATCTGTTTTACCGCTATACACTAAATTTGTATTTAGCATGGCGTCAAATTGGTTGGCTAATACTTCAAGCGCAAAAGCAATGCCGCCCGCCTTGGGTTTTAATA
Source organism: Pseudoalteromonas sp. FUC4 (assembly GCF_008370255.1). Classification (GTDB taxonomy): domain Bacteria; phylum Pseudomonadota; class Gammaproteobacteria; order Enterobacterales; family Alteromonadaceae; genus Pseudoalteromonas. Next base: position 29,910 of record NZ_SEUI01000009.1, read on the forward strand.
AGTGCTTAAAAGGACTTTGTTGGAGATTATGCTTGGCTGGCGTAAAGCGTGTGCCTTCAACAAAATTAACGATAGTAGTAGGATAGTGACGAAAATTGCGACAGCTGTGTTTTGTGCGCTCTACATCTAACCCTTTCAACTTTGGGTTTTTAGCAAGCTGTGCTTTGCTTACCCGTTTCATAAACGGCATACCCATAGCCCACGCACCAGTGCCAATAAAAGGCACGTATTTTAATTCATCTTTTAAAAAAAATTTAGGGGCTGGCAATGCATGTAATGAGCTAAGTACGGTTATGTCTAACCAACTCGTGTGATTACATATAAGTAAATACCAACTTTTTGAATTTAAATCGCCACTTATATCAACCACAATATTAGGACAACCTAGCCACAAGCCAAACCGATTGCCATTACACCACCCTCGATAAGCGCTGTGCAATAAAGAGTTAACAACAGACAAAGGCAGTAATAACTTAATAAGCCCTAGTACAAACACCAGCGAGCCAAAAAGCATTACATTAGAAAACAATACGCAGCCCACAATTAAGCCGTTAAGCCAATTTGGTAACCACTTTTTTAGCATAACTGTAAGCTCATATTTTTGCCTTTTATTTGGGGTGTTTTTCGAGCGATTGTAATGTTTGCTCTTTGTTTTCCCATAAACGATTTAGCTCGCTTTGAAAGCGTACTCTAAATTCAGAATCGCCGGTGTAGTCACCAATAAGCTCTTCGCTTACAGGCCTCACTTCCACATGTACGTTAATATTTTTTACCTTACCACCTGCAAAATCCATGAACGTAGGAATGCCATCTGGGTAATGAATGGTGACGTTAACCACTTTAGTAATTTGCTCACCCATCGCTTGCATTACAAAAGCAATACCGCCCGCTTTTGGTTTTAATAAATGTGGAAACGGGCTATTTTGGCGCGCGTGCTTTTGCGTAGTAAAACGAGTGCCTTCTACAAAGTTAACCACACTTACTGGCATCTCTTTAAATTTTTCGCAGGCTTTACGCGTGGTTTCTAAGTCTTTGCCACGCAGCTTTGGATTCTTTTTTAATTGGCTTTTACTCGTGCGAGTCATAAACGGAAAATCAAGCGCCCACCAACACAAACCTAGAATAGGCACGTAAATAAGCTCTTTTTTCAAAAAGAAGTTTAAAAATGGAATTTTACGGTTAAACACGCGCTGCAATACTAAAATATCGACCCAGCTTTGGTGATTTGCAATTACTAGGTACCAATCCTTTAGTTTAAGTTCTTCAAGGCCAGTTACATTAAGTTTAGTTGGCGTAAATAACTTTTGATTTAAGCTATTAAAGGTCACCCAAATAGTTGCAAATTGCTTTGCAGCCCAGCTCATAATCTTTTGTAGAGGTTTAATAGGTATAAGCTTTATAAGCCCACAAACAAAAATAGGCACAAACCAAAAAAGTGTGTTTATTGTGTAAAAAATAATACTAAATACACTGCGAATAACTGACATTACTTCCATTCCTTTAAACATTGCGCAGCCACTAATACTGCGCTTTCAGTTGCTTACAAATTAATCTTCAAAATAGGTATAGCCTTCAAGGCCTGCATTAAGCTCAGCTAAGTAACCTTCTTTACACTGCGTCGATACATCAAGTTTATTAACTTGGTACGCAAAGTTGTCAGCTAAAATGGCGCTATCATAGTCAACAAACTTTAATACATCCTTAACGCTATCACCTTTTATGGCATTGGTTAACACATAACCTTCATCGTTAAGCTCTACATGCACTGAATCAGTGTCACCAAATAAGTTATGCAAATCGCCTAAAATTTCTTGATATGCGCCCACCATAAACATAGCAATGTGGTATTGCTCGCCGTGTTTATATTCTGGTATTGGTAGGCTAGTTTCGATACCAGCGCCTTCAACGTATTCGCGGATTTGCCCGTCAGAGTCACAGGTAATATCTTGAATAATCGCGCGCTGAGTCAATGGCTGAGTTAAGTTCTCGATTGGCATTACCGGAAACAACTGCTGAATACCCCATACATCAGGCAATGACTGAAATAATGAAAAGTTAACAAAGAGTTTATCTGCAAGCTTTTCGTTTAAATCGTCGAGTACTTCACGGTGTGCGCGCGCGTTGTTACTAAGCGATGCACGTACACGGTGTAAAATAGTAAAGTAAAGCTGCTCTATTTTCGCCCACTCTAACATGCTTACTAAGCCATGCACGTACTGATCGTGCGCTTCGCTAAATAAGTGCATAGCGTCGTGATAAATCTCAAGTGCCATACGCGGGTTTAAACGCTGTAAACACTGCCACATTTCATCAAGCACTAATGCGCTATTTTCAAGCGGTGGCTCTGGATTTAAATGATTTGGCGCTTTTTCTACGTCAATTACATCGGTAATTAATACCGCATGGTGAGCAGTTAAAGCACGCCCAGATTCGGTGATAATAGCCGGATGCGTAAGGTTATGCTGATCGCACACCTCTGCAAATGCATTCACTACATTACGCGCGTACTCTTCTACTGTGTAGTTCATTGAACACGCACTGCGCGACCCAGAGCCCTCGTAATCAACGCCTAAGCCGCCGCCCACATCAACGGTATTTAACGGTACGTTTAATTGTGTAAGCTCAGCAAAGTGGCGTGCGCATTCACGCAAAGCACGGTGAATATCACGAATGTTGGCAATTTGAGAACCTATATGAAAATGCACCATTTGCATTAAGTGCAGCTTATTATGCTTTTTCAGTACTTCAACAGCACTTAATACTTGGCCTGCCGTTAAACCAAACTTGCCTTTTTCGCCGCCCGTGTTTTGCCACTTGCCTTTGCCTACTGAGTTTAGGCGAATGCGAATACCAATAGCAGGTTCAATGCCTAGGTTGTCTATTTCTTCAAGTAGTGTGGTCAGCTCTGAAAGCTTCTCTACCACAATTTTTACGCTGTGGCCCATGGCTTGACCAATACATGCTAAGCGTAAAAATTCACTGTCTTTATAGCCGTTACACACAATAGTGATTGGCTCTTTTGCTACGCCCAAAATAGCCATAAGTTCTGGCTTTGAGCCTGCTTCTAGGCCAACAAGTCCACTTGGGTGCGCTAATAATTTACTCACAACAGAGCGCTGCTGATTGACTTTAATTGGATAAACGCAGGTATATTTACCGTTATATTCACGATTTGCTCGTGCTTGAGTAAATGCATTGGTAAGCGTATCTACCCGATTTTTTAAAATATCGGTAAAGCGCACTAAAACCGGCAACGTTAAACCTTGTTGTTTAAACTGCTCAGTTAATTGCGTTAAAGAAATGGCCGGTTTTGTTTGGTCGCCATCTGGGTAAGCCACCAGTTCGCCTTGTGCGTTAATATCAAAATAACCATCACTCCAATGAGCAACGTTATAAGTGGCGCGTGCTGTTTCTAAACCCCAGGTCATGGCAACTCTTCTTTAGTCAATTAGGTATAAAGGCGCATTTTAATACGTCACTATCCACTAGGCTAACAAAAATTGAACTTTCACTCACTCCTAACTAACTTTATTCGTCAAATCAGTTAAAATGTCATTGAGCAAAACGCCAAGCACTGGCAGAATTGCCCCTTTTTCATACTCAACCTAAAAAGTGTAATAGTAACTATGGCAAATTTAGATCAAAGTAAGTGGTTTACTGAAATTAGCGACCGCGATGGCAGCGCATTTTCATTACGTATTAATAAAAAGTTAGATGAAAAACAGTCTCCTTTTCAAAAGGTAGAAATGTTTGAAACCACAGACTTTGGTAATTTAATGATCATCGACGGGTGTACTATGGTAACAACCCGCGAAAACTTCTTTTACCATGAAATGATCAGCCACCCTGCACTTTTAGCGCACCCAAACCCTAAAAACGTCGTTATTATTGGCGGCGGCGACTGCGGTACTTTACGCGAAGTATTAAAACACCCAGGCGTAGAAACTGTAACGCAAATAGATATAGACGAAGTAGTAACGCAAATGTCGTTAAAGTACTTCCCAGAGCTTTGTGAATCTAACAACGACGCCCGTGCAACGGTTATGTTTGACGACGGTATTAAATACATGCGCGAAGCCGCTGGCGAATCTATCGACGTGGTTATTGTTGATGGCACCGATCCGGTGGGCCCAGGTGAGGGCTTATTTAACCATGCGTTTTACACAAGCTGTTTAGATGCACTGCGCCCAGGTGGTATTTTAGTACAACAAAGTGAATCGCCACTTATGCATATGCCATTATTAGTTGAAATGCGCGAAGCAATGCTAAGCGTAGGCTTTAACGATTTACAAACACTGCCATTCCCACAACCAATTTACCCAAGTGGTTTATGGTCGGTAACACTTGCACGTAAATCACAAGCATTTAACGGTTTCAGAGAAGATGGCGCAGCACAAATAGCCGAGCAAAGTGAATACTACAACAGCGGTATTCATCATGGTGCACTCGCTACACCTAACTACATGAAACGCGCTTTTGATAAAAAATAATACCAATTTTATTAAACTAAAAAGGGAGCATTTAAATGCTCCCTTTTTTTATACTTTTAAAAACGCCATTGCGCATTTAGCATTATTTGCTGCTGCGAGATTCGTTCATTAAATCCAATTGGCTCTCTGTTTTTTGCAACACTTTTAAGTGCAGAACCCTCAACCCCTATTTGCAGTTTATTAGTGAGCTGGTAGCGCCATGTTGCGGTTAAACCTTCCCCATTGCTTGCATTAGGATCAAACGCAGTGGTGTCGTTATCTGTCACTTTAAAATAATCATAGCGAACAGAAACTCGATGCTTGCCTTCTTTATGGCTTAACATTAAATAATGGCTGTAAAAGGCATTATCTATTAAAGCATTAGCGCCCATTTCGGTTTTACCATTGAGCACCTGTGCTATAAAGCGAGTTTTACTATTAAGCTTATAAAGCCAAGCGGCGCTCGTAAAGCGAGTATCCCAAGCATACTGTCCTGTACTAATATTAAGTGTGGTTGGGTCGCCATTATTGTTGTAATAATAAATTCGAAATTGTGATTTTTTTAAGTAATCCCAATGTACGCCAGCGTAATAGCCAAAACGCCCGTCTACCTCTTCAAACGGTAAAACCTGGTTAGCTTGCCAACGTAATTCATACTCATTAAATGCCGCTACAGGCGCAAATTTAACACTTTCGTTAAATGTAGTTTGTCTATCGTGTAATGCAAAACCACGCCACGCAAGTAAAGTACCTGCTGGGTCATTGCCTTTAAATGTTGCACCTACAAAGCTAAAGCTATGAGCGCTGTTAAAACGTTTTGCTGGGCGCTTAATAGTTATCTCTGCACCAACAGTGCGTACTTCTTCGCCAATCCAGCTATTAATAGCTGAGTTTGTATAGTTATAAGGAGAAGTCCACCCTATATCAGGGTTTTCAAGCGACATAAGTGGGTAAAAGCCCCCTACGCGCATGTGCCATTTATAGTTGCTGTTAGATAGCGGCTGATACTTTATATAAGCCTGCGTAAAACCAAGGCCAACGTCAGGATCTTGATTCGCATTTAGCACCCCATGAGCCGACCAACTAGATGCTAAATCAACATTAAAATCTAAAATACCTTGGGATAAAATAAGTTCGTCGCTTTTAGTATCATGTCGATATAGCCCAAGGCCGCCCTCTTGGAAGCTACGTATATCGCCACCCTGCACGGCTCTAATTTGTATCAAGCCTTTTACTTGTGCATACAATGCATTACTAAAACATAAAGCACCGGCTAAAAATGCCAGCCTCATTAAGCGATTAATAGTCATCAAATTCATCCGTAGCAAAATCAATTTGCTCCGCAATTTCCTGCATTACTTTATAAGTAATAGGGTTAGTAGCCACATTAATAGTTTGAGATTCAACCTTACTAATATCACTAAACCCAGAATGCCAAACACTTAACGTGTATTCGCCTGCATTGGCATTTAAATCAACATTCCCGTTTTCATCAGTGATTGCAAAAATAGTACTATCTACCACCACAATATAACCTAACATCCAATCATGAATATTACAGCCAAGCTCAACAACCCCTGTTTGATCAAAAGTAATGGGCGCTTTTGGGTGCTCCTTATATAGCTTTAATTCAAATGTTTTAGCTTTAGAAAATGAATAAACATGATGCATAATTGAGTCCGCATTCGGAAACTCTACCTTTGCATTTTGTGGGACAACTAAAATACGCGGCTTAAATTCTCGATTTTGCTGGGTCATCGCATAAGGTGCTTCTGGAGGAATAACGCTAGAGGAATCTCCTGCAGTTAGCCATACAACAGCATTAGCTAATGGGTCGTTATTAGCATTTTTAATTGTTATATTTGCTGCAAAAACTCCAGTACTAACACTTAGTAAAAATACACAAAGTAAGCTTTTTATCATTTTCTTGTCGCTATTATCAATTTGTTTACATTATAGACCGATTAAGCCACCAAATTCTTTCTATTTTTTAAAACATTGAATACGTATGTAGGCAGTCGTATTAATCATCAACAGTCATTATCCTTAAATGTCACCACCGACTCATCTAAGGACACACCATGAGAATCCCTGCACTTGTGCTTTTAGCCTTTGCTAGTAATAGCTACGGACAAACTGTAGAGCTAAAATCGCCAGACACACAAATAACAGTAAGCATCTCTGATGAAAACAACACGCCAAGCTACGCAATAAAATTTAAAAACAAAGCGGTTATAAACAAGTCTTTACTGGGGTTTGAATTTAAAACACAAGCGGCCTTTAGTGACGGTTTTAAAATTAAAAGCATTGAACAACAAAGCGTTAACTCGCAGTGGCAACAACCTTGGGGCGAACGCCAAAACGTTGTTGACGAATATAACGAGGTAGCAGTTACCTTTACAAAAAACGAGCCAAATAAAGGCACCTACACCATTCGATTTAAAGCATTTGATAGTGGTGTTGGATTTAGATACGAAGTACCACTACAAACCGGCTTCGAACATACAGAAATAACTAAAGAGTTAACTGAATTTGCAATAAACAATAGCCATGATGCAACAGCATGGTGGATACCTGCTCGTGGCTGGAACCGCTACGAATATGTTTATAACACCACCGCGCTTAACAAAGCTCCACTAGCTCATACACCATTTACGTTTAAAACAAGTGACGGTACTCATATTAGTATTCATGAAGCCGCTCTTGTCGATTACGCGGGTATGGTGCTTAATCAGCGCCGTCCAGGCACATTTATAGCAGACTTAACCCCTTGGTCAGATGGTATTGCCGTTAAAAAGCAAGGCGCTTTTAAAACACCATGGCGCACCATTCAAATAGCCGACAGCGCTGTTGGCTTAGTTAATTCAGATATAATACTAAACCTAAACGAGCCTAATAAACTCGGCGACGTGTCGTGGGTTAAACCTGGCAAATACGTCGGTATTTGGTGGGGTATGCATATAAACACGCAAACTTGGGGTAGCGGTAAAAAACACGGCGCCACTACGCAAACCACAAAATACTATATGGATTTTGCAGCGCAGTATGGCTTTGATGGCGTACTCGTTGAAGGCTGGAATATTGGCTGGGATGGCGATTGGTACTTTAATGGCGATGTATTTAACTTTACCAAACCGTACGACGACTTTGATATAGCAGCGCTGACTCAATACGGCAAAGAAAAAGGCGTACAGCTCATTGGCCATCACGAAACATCAGGCAATGTAAGCAACTACCGTGACCAAATGGAAGATGCCTTTGCCCTTTACGAAAAATCAAACGTAAGCCAAGTAAAAACAGGTTATGTAGCCGATGGCGGAAATATAAAACGTATAGACAAAAACGGTATTGCTCGCCACGAATGGCATGACGGCCAGTTTATGGTTAACGAATACCTTTATAACGTAAAACTTGCAGCTAAACATAAAATTAGCATTAATACTCACGAGCCAATTAAAGATACAGGCCTGCGCCGTACTTACCCAAACTGGATCGCGCGCGAAGGCGCACGCGGACAAGAATATAATGCATGGGGTTCGCCTCCTAACCCACCAGAACACGTACCAATGCTTGCCTTTACCCGCATGCTCTCTGGCCCTATGGACTTTACGCCAGGTATTTTTGATATGAGCTTTAATGGTTTAGGAGGCGATACAAACCGCCCACAAACCACACTCGCCAAGCAACTTGCACTTTATGTTGTGTTGTATAGCCCAATTCAAATGGCTGCCGACTTACCTAAAAACTATTTGGCTAAGCCCGACGCATTTCAATTTATTCAAGACGTACCAACAGATTGGCAGCAAAGTATTGCCCTTGATGGCGAAGTAGGCGACTTTATTGTATTTGCCCGTAAAGAACGTAAAAGCACTAAATACTCAGGAAACGATTGGTACCTAGGTGCTGTTACTGACGAAAAAGCCAGAACAATTGAGGTGAAACTCGACTTTTTAGAGCAGGGCAAAAAGTTTGAAGCGCAAATTTATAAAGATGGTAAAAACGCAGAGTGGAAAAACAATCCGTACGATATAGCTATCGAAAAACGAATTGTAACTGCAAACGATAAACTAACGCTTAAACTGGCCACCAGTGGCGGTACCGCTATTCGCTTTAAAGCACTTTAATATAATTAAACCCCTGTATTTATTGTGCAGGGGTTAATACCTTGATTGGCAAATATACTTGTGCACTTAAACCGCCTTCTGGGCGGTTTTCTAGTTTTACTTTACCGTCGTGCATATCAACAATGCGCTTAATAATAGCAAGGCCTAAGCCGCTACCTTCACTACCACGCGCTGCATCGCCTTGTTTAAATGGCTCAAACACAGACTCTAGTTCGTTTTCAGGAATGCCGGGGCCACTGTCGTTTACAGCAATAACCACGTATTTTTTGTTTGAATTAAAATAGCTAAGTACTTCAATATCGCCCTCAGAATAACGCAGCGCATTACCAATCATGTTGGTAATTACACGCTTAATAGCCACAGAGCTTAAAGGTATATTGCCTATATTTGGATTACTTTTAAACGTAATAGTACGTTGATGCTGAAGCTCAGAATTAACAACCTCGGCAACTAAAGCATTTATATCTTCGCAGCTTAGCTCATCTGTTTTATGGTGGCGTAAATATTCAATAAACTGATCGATAATCCCATTCATATCTTGTATATCGTAAATAATACCTTCACGAAGATAGTCGTCTTCATCAACCATCATCTCGGTGGCTAAACGAATACGCGTAAGCGGTGTACGTAAATCATGCGATACACCAGCCATTAGTAAACGACGGTCGTTTTCAAGTGCGGCAATTCCGCGCGACATTTGATTAAACGCGCGCGTTACTTCTATTACTTCTGTTGAGCCTTCTTCTTCTAATTTGGTAGAAAAATCGCCTTTACCTACTTTCACTGCAGCTTGTTGCAGTGCTTTTAATGGCCTATTAAGGTGTCTTGCAAACAACCACCCACCCAACACGCTTAAAAAGCCAATACTTGATAAGTAAAAAGTTAAAAACTCTAAGTTATTCTCTTTAAAGCCTTTAAGCGGTACTTTTACCCAATAACCTGGCGCTTGCGGTGCTTCAACCCAGTAAATCAATGGATCTGTTTGGCTAATACGTACACGAGAAAAACCACCAAGTTGCTTAGTCATGCTACGCGATAGCATAGAATACTCGCGGCTTTGCCCAAGCCCTTGGCGCATTGCTTCGCGCTGCGTCATTACCTCAATGCCAGTGATTTCAAAAAACTTTGCAGATACTTCGTCGTTTATTTCAACGCCGTCTTCCCAGTCAATAAATACCGTTTTAATTTGCTTAGCAAGCATTAAATTAACTTGCTCAATAGTTGGCTTTACAACGTAAAAACTAACCGTAACGTACGACACTATTTGATTGATCAGCAGCAACGCTGCCACTAAAAATACAGTTTGCCCAAACGCACTACGCGGAAAAAAACCCATAAATATTACTTTTCACCATCGGGAACAAACACATACCCCAAACCCCAAACGGTTTGAATATATCGCGGATTAGCAGCATCTACTTCAATCATACGGCGAAGTCGCGACACTTGCACATCAATACTTCGCTCAAGCGCACTGTAGTCACGCCCACGCGCTAAGTTCATTAGCTTATCGCGGCTAAGTGGCTCACGCGGATGCGAAACAAGCGCTTTAAGCACTGCAAACTCACCACTGGTGAGCGAAATGGTTTTATCGCCCTCGCTCATTTCGCGCGTTGCTAAATTAAGCGTAAATTTACCAAAAGCGATTAAGTTTTCTTCAGCAGCAGGTGCGCCTGGCACTTCTTTTGCGCGGCGACGTAAAATTGCTTTAATACGCGCAAGCAATTCACGAGGATTAAAAGGTTTAGGAATGTAGTCATCAGCGCCAAGCTCAAGACCAATAATACGGTCTACTTCGTCGCCTTTAGCAGTAAGCATAACAATAGGAATTTCATTTTCTTTTTGACGTAAACGGCGGCAAATAGATAAGCCATCCTCGCCTGGGAGCATTAAATCGAGAACCATTAAGTGAAAGTTTTCACGCTCTAGGAGTCTATCCATTTGCTCCGAATTTCCTGCGGTTCTAACAATAAAGCCTTGCTCTACTAAATAACGTTCAAGCAAACTGCGTAAGCGCATATCGTCATCTACAACTAATACTTTTGTGGTTTCGTGTCCCATTATTTCTTTCTTATTTTTATATCCAATTACTAGTTAATATAAATGAAAAACTTAATAATCAAAAACTAATTACTTGCTTAGATTGTTACTGAACATTTCAAAGCTTTCTTACTCGTATTTTATTACATTTTACGCTCGACAAATTTTGGCAAATTTAATAACGTGCACACCATTAGAGTTAAAAAAGAATTGGCCATGAAAACAAATTTAGTTACCCGCGAAGGTTACTTGCAATTACAACAAGAACACGATCAACTATGGAACGTAAAACGCCCAGAAGTAACAAAAATAGTAAGCTGGGCAGCCAGCCTCGGGGATCGCTCTGAGAACGCAGACTATCAGTATAACAAGCGATTGCTGCGCCAAATTGACCGGCGTGTTCGCTACTTACGCAAGCGCATACCTGATTTAAAAATAATTGACTACTCTCCCGTTCAAGATGGAAAAGTGTTTTTTGGTGCATGGGTTGAAATTGAAAACGAAGAAGGTGAAATTAAAAAGTTCAGAATTGTCGGACCTGATGAAATTTACGACCGTAAAGATTACATATCAATAGACTCACCTATGGCGCGAGCACTGATTAAAAAGCAAGTGGACGACGATTTTGAAGTGACCACTCCTCAGGGAAAAAAGCAGTGGTATGTAAACAGTATCGATTACCAAAAAAAGTAATAAAAAGTTTTGATTCAGATCATGTTAACTTTTGATTGTGTAAATTAAAGCAATAAGCTATAACTGAATTATTCAAGTTGATTTGTTTAATTTGAAAGCAGTTAATTAAGGTCGTGATTATGTCAAACATGGTACAGCGCATATTTAGTAATGCCGTATTGTTTGCACTTTTAATGAGTGTAAGTTTGACGCTGCATGCCAGCAACACTGACGTAAACCTTGATAACGCTAAACTATCTAATCACTTTATTACTTGTGATGTTCCTGACCAAGCAAACCTCGATTTTGACGTGGACTCTCACGTTAACACGATTACCTTTAGGTCGCCTCAACCACTTCCTAATGTCGTAGATTCTTTTTATAAGAGCACTAATCTAAACAGACCTTTTAGCACTGCGTACCAACGCGGACCACCTAGCTATTTAATTTAATTCATTAATTTACCACTTAATTAAATTTTATAACTACTAAGGTGACTACTATGTCTAACTTTAAAGAATTACGTACCCAAAATATTTCTCATGGTGTTATTGCTAGCACATTTGCAGATGATCAACCATTAATTGATTTAGCATCTCCAGCGCTAAAAATGGTGAATAACTTTACTCAAAAAACACCTATTCGTGCAGAGTATGGAACAACGATTACAGATGCACTTAAACAAGTAAGTGCACAACAATCTGACTTTGTTTTAGTAACAGACGAACACCAAAAATTAATTGGCCTAGTCTCTAGCGCCGATTTACAAAGCTCTAAAATTACTATTATTGCAGAGCGCTTAAATATGCAACGAAGCGAAGTAAGCTTACGTGACATTATGACACCAGTTAGCCGCCTTACAGGTGTAAGTATGCAAAGCTTGAGCTATGCATGCATTGGTGATGCACTGCAAACGATGGAGCATCAGGGCACAATGTTTTTATTGGTTACAACAGCGAGTAACGAAATTTGTGGTTTAATTTCAGCTCGCCAAATAGCTAAAACATTACATATTCCACTGCATATTAGCCCTATTGCTCACTCTTTCAGTGAAGTATTAGAAAACATTGAGCACCCTCACTAGGGCGCTCTTTTAGTTGAATTGATTTGCTCCCGACCCAACCATCTTAAAGCAAGTAAAATAGCTTGCTTTAAGAGCTTTTCATTACTACCTCCTGTGATATTATTCAAGCAATTAACAGCGCCAGTAACACGCTTCTGGTCTTATTTTATTGTATAAAAAGGTTTTTGCATGAGCGATATCTCTGCACGTTTAGCCGGTGAGTTAAACGCACAGCAGCAACAGGTTGTTGCTGCAACAAAGTTACTTGATGAAGGCGCAACTGTTCCTTTTATTGCCCGCTACAGAAAAGAAGTTACAGGCGGCCTAGACGACACCCAATTACGCCTTTTAGAGCAGCGTTTATCGTATTTACGTGAACTAGAAGAGCGCCGTAGTTTTATTTTATCGACAATCGAATCGCAAAATAAATTAACGCCAGAGCTAAGTGCCGATATAACCAATGCACAAAGTAAAACAGAACTTGAAGATTTATACCTACCATATAAAGCTAAGCGCCGTACTAAAGGCCAAATAGCAATTGAAGCTGGTTTAGAGCCTCTTGCGGATGCACTATTTAAAGATGCTAACCTTGACCCAGAGCAACAAGCAAAGCAGTTTGTAAATGCTGATAAAGGCTTTGCAGATACAAAAGCGGTTCTTGAAGGCGCTAAATTCATCTTAATGGAACGCTTTGCTGAAGACGCAAAATTACTAGCTAAATTTAGAAGCCATATTAGTCAAAACGGTGCTATTGAAAGTGCTGTGATTAAAGGCCAAGAGCAAACCGGTGCGAAATACCGTGATTATTTTGAGCATCAAGAACTTCTTAAAAAAGTACCTTCTCACCGTGCGCTTGCAATGCTTAGAGCCCGAAATGAAGGTGTACTTCAGTTAAATATAAACCCAGAGCCTAGCGCTGAAAATTCAGCGCAACTATGTGCCAACATGATTGCTGAGCATTACCGTTTAGATATTAAATATAAAGCGGCAAGTCCTTGGTTATTAAACGTTGTTCAATGGGCGTGGAAAGTTAAGCTAGGGTTACACCTAGAAAATGAATTTTTTGCAGCAATGCGCGAAAAAGCAGAAGCTGGTGCAATCGACGTATTTGCTAAAAACTTAAAAGATTTATTAATGGCAGCACCTGCCGGCCCTCGTACTACTTTAGGTCTTGATCCAGGTTTACGTACTGGCTGTAAGATTGCCGTTGTTGATAGTACAGGCAAATTGCTAGCTACACAAACTATTTTCCCTCATGCACCACAAAACCACTGGGATAAATCGTTGCGTACATTAGAGCAACTTTGTCGTCAGCATAAAGTAGAGCTTATTGCGATTGGTAACGGTACAGCATCTCGCGAGTCAGATAAATTAGTTGCTGAACTTATGAAAGCCAATACCGAGCTAAAACTTAATAAAATAATGGTTAGCGAAGCGGGCGCATCAGTTTACTCAGCGTCTGAATTTGCCGCGAATGAATTTCCTGATTTAGATGTTTCTATTCGAGGTGCTGTATCTATTGCACGCCGCCTTCAAGATCCACTTGCTGAACTAGTTAAAATTGAGCCGAAATCAATTGGTGTTGGCCAATACCAACACGATGTATCGCAAAGCCAGTTAGGCCAAAGCCTTATTTCAGTTGTTGAAGACTGTGTAAACTCAGTTGGCGTAGATTTGAACATGGCATCAGTACCGCTACTTACCCGCGTGTCTGGTTTAAACAAAACATTAGCGCAAAATATCGTTAATTATCGCGATGCTAACGGCACATTTACTAAACGTAGTGAGCTTAAAAAGGTTGAGCGTTTAGGGCCAAAAGCTTTCGAACAAGCGGCTGGATTTTTACGTATCAACAATGGTAGCGATCCACTAGATAACTCATCAGTTCATCCTGAAGCTTACCCTATTGTTAAACGTATTTGTGAACGTAACAGCGTAGATGTAAGTAGCTTAATTGGTAACAGTGACTTTTTAACTAAACTTGCTGCTAACGATTATATTGACGATAAATTTGGTTTGCCAACCGTTACCGACATTATTACTGAGCTTGATAAACCAGGTCGAGATCCTCGCCCTGAATTTAAAACAGCTGAGTTTAAAGCCGGTGTTGAAAAAATTAGTGACCTAAAACCAGGTATGATTTTAGAAGGCGTGGTTTCAAACGTTGCTAACTTTGGTGCGTTTGTTGATGTAGGTGTACACCAAGATGGTTTAGTTCATATTTCCGCGATTACTAATAAATTTATATCAGATCCGCGTGAAGTTGTTAAAGCGGGTGATGTTGTAAAGGTTAAAGTAGTTGAGGTAGACGCTGCACGTAAGCGCATAAGCTTTACTATGCGCTTAGATGACGAAATTGACACAAGCAAGTCAGCAGCTCCAGCTACGCAAAAGCCACAAACACGTGCTAATAATTCGCAAACTCGTGCTACAAAGCCTAAACGTGACAATGGTAATGCGTTAATGGGTAATGCATTTGCCGATGCGTTCGCTAATGCTAAAGTAAAAAAATAATACTTGTACAGCTAAGCTAAAACAAAAAAAACCGCGTAAGCGGTTTTTTTTGTGGTTATGTTTTGCTAAATTATTAACTTAACGCTGAAAAACTACCTTGGCTCGCTGGCGATGTAGCCATTTGATAAAAGTTAGCAATACGCCCCGCCCGTGCCTCAACATCGGCATCACGTGTTTGCTCGTCACTTTTAGCTGTTTTTGTATCGCCGCTTTCATCGCTAGAGAATGAAGCTTCAAGTTTACTTTTTGCGTCTTCGTCATCTTCTTTTTCAGGTTGTGCAAGCTCAGCCTGAGCCGCTGCTAGCTTTTGCGTAGCATCTGCAGCAATAGAACGATCAGCTCCCGAAGGCTCTGCAGGCGCTAATGCGGCAGCGCGCACGGTTTGCATTTTATCGATAGTGGCTTGCGGATCATTGGGGACTTCAGATACATCAATTTGTACCTCACCACTTACAGCATAGTTGGTGCCATCTGGACCACGTTCATACCCATAGCTAGGCGATCCTGCATATTGCCCGCCAACAGCAGCATGAGCTTGTTCGTGCACACGTACTTCCGTATCGCGAGCTTTAAGTTCTTTAATTTGCTGTTGTTCTTGTTCGAGCTGTTGCTCTTCTTGCTCAGTTTCTTGTTGAGACGCTTCTTGCTCGGCCTCTTGATCGGCGCTCTCTGAATTTTCTGAATTGCCTTCACGCTGCTCAATTGCTTTATCGTCAGCTAGTTTACCGCTGGCATCATAAATCGATACGTCACTATTACTGCCTGGAAGTTTAGCTTTTTCAGCATCACTTTGCGCTTTGGTTTCAGTATTACTCGCACTGCTTGAAGCAGGAGCCGGAATAACTTCGCGTAGCTGGTTGTCACGCCGTGCGGTTTCCGTATAAACATTTGCGGTGTTTATATTGATAGACGGAAATGGCGTGACAATATTCATAATACTAGACTTTAATATCGATTAACGTGCCAAGTACATCATCGGCAGTTTGAATTGATTGCGTGTTTGCCTTGGCATTAAACTCTTCAACTTTTAAGTTAACAAGCGCCTCATCAACACGAGCTGGTTGTGCTACTGGTGCAGTAATCGCTTCTTCAGGGCGTGCTGCGCTAAGCTGACGTTGTTGCGCTAATTGCGCGTCATCTTGTTGTTCTATACTGGCACGGTTAATCTCAGCACTGGCTTTTTCAATACCTTGGCTAGCGCGATTAAACCCTTCTACACCACTATTAAATACTGATCCGATTGGCATATTAAAACCTCCACCAAATAAACATTGTTTAATTATCGCTCAGGTTCTGCTCAAAATAAAGCTTTAAACAGCGCTATTCTTAGCTCTATTTTAAAGCATTGATTTAACGACAGATAAAAACTCACTTTTATGAGAAATAAATGGTGCATGAGACGCTTTATCTAGTACTTCATATTCAAAATCAGCATTTAGTGCTGACATTTTGCTAATAGCTTTATATGGTACTAAAGCATCAAGCCGGCCAAATACTCCTCTAATAGGGACTGGGCAATGAGTAAATAAGTCACGTAAATCGTCGTTTTGTAAAATATCTAAACCAGCACTCAGGGCATCGCTTTGGGGTGCGCTGTACTGATTTAGCAATTGTTTAAGCTGCTTTATATCATCACGCGCCGACTCGCTACCCATTGCTTGAATAGCTAAAAAGCGCTCTATTGTTTTTTCTCGATGATTAACTAACTGCTCTTTAAACTGCGCCAATACATTCGCTTTTATTCCGGGCCAATTATCTGCCTCAGCAAAAAAAGGAGTCGATGCTATTAAAATAACTTTAGATACTTTTTCAGGCCAATGCTTAGCAATATAAAGTGCAAATAATCCACCTAACGACCATCCCATTAAAATGCTCTTCGGCTTTAATTGCTTACTTAAAATTTCTGCTGCATCATGCAAAGTATAAGGGCTTGGGCACACATCGCTATTACCAAACCCAGGTAGGTCAAGGCTACGTACATTTCCTGAATATAAAAACTCAAGTTCTGGCTGTACTAACTGCCATACACCCTGATTCATTCCCCAACCATGTAATAACACTAACTCATTTTGCATATTTGCCTAACCTTTACCAAACTTAGGCTCATCATAACGTTTAAAAAGGCGATTGCAATGCAAGGAGCGAGTCTGTGAAACAAGCCGTTTTAAATTGGTTATTTCCCTCTTATTGCGTGCAATGTCAAAGCCCGATTACAGCTAATTTAGGGTTGTGTGATTATTGCCTTAAAGATTTACCGTTATTTGATTTTAGTAAGCATACTAATTTACTGCACCGACCCGATATTGTTGAGATGTTTCCTAACTGCGAGTTTGATAAGTTATTTGCCTGCGCTTTTTATCAACCGCCCTTTGAGCATTGGCTTAAACGGTTAAAATTTAATAACCAAATCCATTATAAAAAAGCATTACAGCAAACTATTAAAAAGCAGTTGGCGCAGTTTTTTGAGCAAAGTCCCGCTTTACCAAATATTTTTATTATTTTACCTCTTCATAAAAGTCGGTTCGTAACACGCGGCTTTAATCAGGTAAGCCAAGTATGGCAGCCTCTTTTGTCTCAATACGCACCTTTAAATAATAGTCTTATACGCAATAAAAAAACCCAAGCGCAATCTGCACTTTCAAAAGCAAAGCGAGTCAAAAATTTAAAAAATGCCTTTATTTGTACAGAGGATATGAACGGTAAAACCGTCGCTATCATTGATGATGTGATGACGACAGGGGCAACACTTAATGCAGCTACACACGCCTTAAAGCAAGCCGGTGCTAAACACGTTTGGGCTTTTACAACGTGTTTAACACCTATTTAGTTTTAACGATTAAAAACGAGCTCTTATACCTAGGCTAACTGAACGACCAGGTAGAGGTGCTTCATCTTTTAAGTATGACGAATGCACTCGACCTTCTTGGTCCGTTAAGTTATCGCCTTTAATGTAAATAGTCATATCGACATCACCTAAATCAAGGTAATAATTAGCTGAGGCAGATAGCATTGTATAGCCCTCTGTTTGCGTTTCGTTCTCGGCTACTTTGTCTTGCTTAGCGTTACGAATAACTTCGACTTCGGTATGCCAATTTCCATACTCGTAGTGAACAGATGATCCAAATCTCATTGGTGGCATTCTTGGTACATTACCACCTGAATCTAATTTAGCGCGGGTATAATCAGTAAATACCTCTAAGCGCCAATCATCATTTAAATGCCAATCAACTTGTGCTTCGTAGCCATATAAACGCGCGTTTTGCTGTGAAAATAACACCACTGGCAAGCCGTCACTTTCTTCATCCGGCTCTCCTGATATAGCAACTTGGTTTTCATAGTCTGTCGATGAAATAAAGGCGCCATCGCTAATAACTAAATCTGTAAAGTCTTCAAAAATGTAGTTATTTATATTATTATTAAATACACTAAAATTAGCATTCCAGGTGTCTGCATTGTAGCGATAAGTAATGTCTATATTATTTGAGACCTCTTTATCCATGCTTTCGTCTGTTTGAATCACATTATACTGACCATTGTCGTTATTAAGCTCAAACCCACCGCCCACTTCATATGTGCCTGAGCCAATATGCGGCCCATATGCATATATTTCTGAAGCAGATGGTGCACGTTGCGAGTAAGCATAATTAAAGGCTAATGAATGATTTTTGTTAATACTCCAAACCACACCAGCAGAGCCTGATACTGCTGTGTAATCTTTGTTGTCGAACAAAATATCATTTGATGCACTGAGCTCAGTAAAAAAGTCATTATTTACATTATGCGTTGTTTGTTCAACACGCGTTCCAAGCTGCCATAACAAAGCACCAACCTCTTTTTCTTCCATTAAAAATGCAGCAATACTGTCTGTTTTAGTCGGTGGGGTAAATGCTTCTTCACCAATAGCTTCAAAGTCACTTTTATTATAATGTAAGCCAGCAACACCCTTCCAGCCATATACAGGTGCATGTTCAGCCCATAATCTAGACTCTATACTTTCGTTTTTAAACGTAGTGCCAATTTCTGCACCTTCAATTTCTGAGTGTTCGTAGTCCGTATATGCATTTTGCCAATGCACGGCTTTTATAAAGCCATCTAAATTATTCCAGTCAACTACGCCTTGGTAGCGATCTTGGTTTAGCTTTATAAACACGCCTTCTTCGCCTGGTAAACCGTATTCAGAGTCCATGTGCCCATACGAAAACGCAACGCGTGTATCATCGGTTATCCAACCCGCACCTAAGTTATAGCCACTTGCATCAATGTCTGAGTTAGTAAGCGTAGTACTTCCGCCCTTTTCATCAATATCAGCCGGTACCGGAATTTTATAATCGTCGGTTTTTCGGGTATATCCATCAATATGAAAAGCAAAATCACCAGAGCCTGCATTTAAATCTGTTGAAAGTGTTTTAGCATCAGCCACATTATCGTATTGCGCAAATACTTCACCACTTACACCTTCTTGCCTTTGTACGGGTAAGCGGTTGTCAACTACATTCACCMCCCCGCCAATAGCGCCGCTTCCGTATAAAAGCGTAGCGGGGCCTCTTAATACCTCAATTTGAGTAGCAGTAGATGTTTCGGTTGAAACTTGATGATCAGGCCCTACACGCGATGCATCAGATGCACCTAAACCATTTTGAACAACTTTGATTCGGGGTCCGTCTAAGCCACGAATTATTGGGCTACTTGCTACAGGTCCGTAATAAGAGCTGTGTACCCCAGGTACGCTTTTCAAAGTATCGCCTAACGTTGCGGCTTGATTTTGATCTAACTCTTCGCCACTTAAAATTGTTACAGGGGTACTTGATTCAAGTACGGTACGTTTTAGTGGAGAAGCCGTAATTAACACTCTTTCTATATCGGTTTCATCTTTTTGAATGTTTTTGTCGGCTGCATATGCGGTGCTGCTCATTGCTGTTAATAAGGCTAGCACTAAAGGTGAATAGTTATTTTTCATGTTGTTATCTCTAAAAATACACAATAAAACACACTCACTATTGTTAAATAACGAGCGTTTAAAATACGTTTAACTGATTAATTAAAAATAACGAACGGTGGATCTCTATTGCCTGTAATAGCAACAAACACGCTGTGAAAGTGCTGGCTATTTAATTTTATTAAAGAAAAAGAATGAAAGTCTGACTCAAACAAAGTCACTTTGGCGGGTATTGAATGCTCTAAATCAATAGAGCTTAAACAGAGTTCACATTCTTGATCTGTCTTTAATGCGTGAGAAGTATCGTGCCAAGCAGAAAAAACACTGAATAGCACAACAAGCACTAATGCATATTTTATTAGTGTTGTTTGATTTCGAAGTGAATGTAATGTGAAGCTCTGCATAATAGATATAATATAACGTTACCAATATTTGTGTCGAGAAATTAATTTACTTTTTATCTACCATGTATATTAAACCTGTTAATCGATTCTAAAATTATCAACTCAACAGGTTTAACCTTTTATCTTTTAAAGCTATTCCACGGACCCGTTATTGCTAATGTTTTAGTTGGTGAATATACGTTTACAAATAGTGTATTACCGTCAGGAGAGAAACACGCGCCCGCAAGCTCTGTTTGTTCAGTTAAACGGGCAAATGTATAAACATCTCCGCTTGGTGTTACCCCACGCAAATGGTTATCAACAATATCGGTATACTGATCTTCACAAACAATAAGATGGCCATTCGGTGCGACTGTTAAATTATCACCAAAATTAAATAATGATTCATCTTCACTCTCTACAAACAACTCTATCTTACCTGGGGCAGAGCCTTCACTTTCCCTACCCTCAAACTCTGATGGCTGGTATTTCATAACTTGACCAAGCTGTTTTTTACCACCATTCGTGCAGCAAAAATAAAGCTCGTTGTCGCCCCAGTGTACACCTTCGCCACGAGCAAACAGTGCAGCCCCTTGTTTATAACCTCTAATTCTTAAATCATCTTTTGGGCTCTCTGGCTCATCTAAGTCAATCCACTCAACATCCATCGGTGTATGTTTAAGCATTGTTGATTCACTCCAATTGCGGGTATCAAATTGCGAGTGCTTTTTAATAACCATTGCTTGTAGCTTGCCACCTTTACTGAGCTTGCCAAATTCATTGGGGATAAATCGATAAAATAAGCTATCACCTCTATCCTCAGTAAGGTAAACAATGCCTGTGCGTGGATCTATTGCAGCTGCTTCATGGTTAAACCGTCCCATTGCAACAAGTGGCTCTGGTTCTACCAAACCTTTTGCAGTAGCGGGTATTTCAAATATATAGCCGTGAGATTTACCTAATCCATCAGCCTGATTGGCCACGGTTTCTTCACAGGTAAGCCAGCTTCCCCATGGTGTAATACCACCAGAGCAATTGCGTATTGTTCCACAAAGCGATAGGAATTCTTGTTCTTTTTTATGCTCTTTAATGTTGTAAATTATGTGGCTTGTACCACCTGGGAGCGCTACTCCATCATCAAATACGTCGTAAGCTAAAGGCGTTTTATGCAACTTAATACTCGTTGCTGCATGTTTAATATTTTTAGGTGAAAGTTCATGGTTACGAACTAACGCTACAGTGTCGCCATCAAGTGCAATACAGCCCATGCCGTCGGCTTTATCCGGTACATTTAAACCATCATCCATAGTATCGCCCAATTGCGAAATAACCTTGTAGCTAAAGCCAGCAGGTAAATCGAGTAATTTTTTTGTATCAGGAATTAAACCACCGTATGCATATACGCTATCTGCTAAGTTAGCTAAAGTAACTTTACCAAATGCGCTTTTAGAAAGGCCGATAAATGCGAGCGTACCTGCACTTAAAAGAAACTGTCTTCTGGAAACCATAATTAAACCTATAGCGATAATGCTTTTAAAAGAGGGTAGATAGTAAATTAAAATGACGAACTAAAATGCGCCTGTATTGTAAATTCATGAAAATGTCATATTAAAGATAATTAATAACGCAGGTAAGCTTGTACTTTAAAACAGGCCTTAACAGCCTGCTTTAAAGTACAAAATAATTTTACCCACCATTTACTCTAAACGTATGACCAAAAAAGAGTGCATTGCTTAGTAGTCGACTAGTACCATACCAGTAACCCCTAAATACCGGATCGTCGGTCATACCAATCACAGTACCTCGTCCATATGAGTGTGCAATTAAGCCAGCACCACCAGCAACTTGCTCAACATTAACGGCATCAGTAAAACCTGCCAATAACGGTTTTTTAGTGTAGGTAAGTACATTTACGAACGGCGCATCGGAAGCTTCTAGCAGCCAAGTACTATTTTTGAATACGGGCAATGTATTGCGCTTAAGTGAAAATGTAAGTGGATGAGTCAAATCTACATTAGTATTAAAAATAGCCCCGGCAATGCGCTGACGCCCCGCTAAATGGTCCTTATCGGCGTAACTTAACCCTTTGGTTTTAAATGCACTTGCTACATCTTGTCGTGATAGATAGCTTGCTTTGAGTAATTGCTGATCAGCTAAAAATTTAGCACCGCCTTTATGGCCCCAAGTAACACCGCCTTTTCTTACCCAGCTTTTTATAGCCACTTTATCGGCATCAGATAAGCTATTGTAGTTTCCATGAGCAAGTACTATATGACTGTAATTACTGAGCTCGATAGAGCTTAAACGCTCCATTTCTACAATTGTTGGCGCAACACCGACAAAGCGATCGAGGTAATACCATACTTCCCCAGCTTCGTACTGGCTTACGCCTTTACCACCTACCAATAATACTTTTGGCTCGCTAACAACCGCCATTGTGCGAGACCCTAAGTCGGCTCCTTTGTTTGTAAGACCTGAGTTAATAGGCTTGATTGCAATTCCAAATTCGTTTTGTGCTTTATTTAATATCCCAACCCAATCATTATTCGTTTGTAAGCCTGCTGGCACAATAATACTACCAGCATCAAAGCTTACTTCACTTGAGTTTGATTTGGCTGTTAGTGGACTTAGCGCAACACGCGCTTTAATACCTTGCTTTAAAAGGCTGTTTAGCATTTTAGGTGCTAGGTAATCATCCCACGAAAAGCCAAACGCATAGCTTTGCTCAAGTGCGGCAAAAGAAGGTTTTACCGCTTTTTGCCACGGTGTGCTTGCAACCTCTAAACCCCAACTGCTTTTTACTTTTGCAAAAGGTAAGTTAAACGCATGCGCTAAAGTCCAGCCAGATACGTCATAAAAGGTGTTATCAGCAAAGTTTTTTTGCTCGCTAAAAATAGCTTTTATTAGGCGGTACTGTGGCTGGGCTAAGGGCACAAAGTAACTATTGGTTGTATAGTTGTTGCCATTTGCCTTAAGTGATTTAGTAAGCGAAAAAGCATCTATTTGATGCTGTTTCAACAACCCTAAAAAATCTTTAATACGAGTGTTGTCATCCGCCCCCTCAATTACATAACCTTCAAAGCTTTCATCACTGGCTAAATCAGTGGCTTGATTATAAAACTTAGCTTGGTAATCAAGTAATGCTTGGCGGTTATCAACAGCGGCTTTAAAGGTAGATAAACTCGTTAATAATTGATTTTTAATAGTAAAGGGAAAGCTCAAAGGTCCATTTATAGTATCTTGAATATGCCCGCGAGAGCTCGCTTGCTCAAATAAAATACCTACACCACCATTTACGTCGGGATAAGTTGAGCCTTTACCGTAATAGAAGTCATCAAAGCTTTCTTCCGTAAAATAAAGTGCGTTATTTTCATCTAACGTTTTTGCGTGATAGTTAGCAATCGCTTTAGTTAAAGTTACATTTTCATCCGGTGTTATAGGATGCTTACGGCTAGGAATACCTGGCTGAAAAAAGTAACTGCTGTTTGGTCCCATTTCATGAAAATCTGTTAAGACATTTGGTTTCCACTGATGAAATTTAGCAATACGCGCGCGCGATTCAGGATGTTGTAGTAATAACCAGTCACGATTTAAATCAAACCAGTAATGATTGGTACGGCTACTTGGCCAGTTTTCAACATGTTCACGGGTTTTAGGGTCGCTTGATAAGTTCATACCTCGGTTACTGTTAGCCCAATTAGCAAAACGAGCAAGTCCGTCAGGATTAAGCGAAGGGTCGAGTAAAATAACCGTGTTATTTAATAACTCATCTATTTCAGCACCTTGTGCAGCAGCTAAGTAATATGCCACCAGCAAAGATGAGTTACTACCTGATGACTCATTACCATGCACACTGTATCCCATCCATACAACGGCAGGCTGTTTTGTAGAATTAGCATCTGATCCATCGTTACTCAAGCGTGCTAAGTGAGCTTGGCGTGTTTGCTCTATGCTTGATAACTTGCCAGCTGCTGTAATTGTTAGCATAACAAGTGGGCGTTGTTCATGTGTGCGGCCAATCACTTCAAAATTTATACGGTCGCTTTTATCAGCAAGTATTTCCATATAACGTACTAGCTGATCGTGTCTCACATGCCACTCTCCTACTTCGTAACCGAGTACTTGCTCAGGGGTAGGAATTGAAGGGTCAAATTTTACATCTTGTTCAAAATAATACGAAAGTGGCTTAGCTACACTTGAAAAGCTAAGCAACACCACCATTAATGTTAATACCAAACGCATATAAATCACTCAAAAAATGTTCGTTGTTTGCACGCTACCATTGCTTAAAATAGATGCCAACTTTTTACGCTCAACACTAGCCGCAACACGATGAGCGGAGTATGATACGCATTATCCGAGTAATTTAGTCAAGTATAGATGGTTTTATGATTTCTATTTCCGAAACAGCGCAAGCGCATTTTGCTAAACTATTAGCAGATCAATCACAACAAACCAATATTCGTGTGTTTGTTGTAAACCCTGGTTCATCACAAGCGGAATGTGGTGTGT
The DNA here is from genome assembly GCF_008370255.1 of Pseudoalteromonas sp. FUC4. Lineage (GTDB taxonomy): Bacteria > Pseudomonadota > Gammaproteobacteria > Enterobacterales > Alteromonadaceae > Pseudoalteromonas. The sequence goes on from NZ_SEUI01000009.1 coordinate 54,623, forward strand.
CTTATTGTCCAGAAGACGCTGTAGAAGCGAGCGATATTCGCCTAAACTTTAACGGTTTTGATGCCGTTGTAGATGCAGAAAGTGCGCCATTTTTAGAAGAAGCTGAAATCGATTTTGTTACCGACAAAATGGGTACTCAGTTAACGCTAAAAGCACCAAATGCAAAGGCGCGTAAAATAGGTGACGATGCATCGTTAAACGAACGTGTACAGCACATGCTAGAAACCGAAGTAAATCCACAACTTGCTAACCACGGTGGTCAAGTAAGCCTTGTTGAGATTACAGCTGCAGGTATAGCTATACTTCAGTTTGGTGGTGGTTGTAACGGTTGCTCTATGATCGATGTAACACTAAAAGAAGGCATTGAAAAAGAAATGATAGCTAAGTTTGAAGAAATCACCGGTGTTGCTGATATAACAGAACACGAAGCGGGCGATCACTCTTACTATTAGGCCTTGTAAATGCTAAAGCAGCTTATCTATCGCTTAGGGAGCAATCCTAAGCTGAGCTTAAAGCGCTTTTTTCGCGGCTTAGCACTGTTTGTGCTAGCCGTGATATTCATATCTATTGGGTATTACACCCACTACAGCTTACAAATAATTGGCGTTACAATTTTACTCCCCGCATTATTTTTTGCCGGTTGGGGCTACTGCGGTATTTTTGCTAATCGTTTTTCACAAGTTTTAAAAGATATGGGTCCTAAACACCACGACCCCGACCTCTGGAAATAAATCATTTATTTAATCTAATAGCTGATTATTTATTTTTAAGTGGTGATATTTAATTATTAGTGTAACCCCGCGCATTAACATAAAACAGCTCATAGCCAGCCATAACCCGTTATTTTGCCAGTCTATAAACACCCAAAATACACCAAAAAAGCCAACTCCAGCTGAAAGTATCATACTGTTACGCATGTTCTTTGCTCGCGTAAGCCCTACAAAAACACCATCAAACAAAAAGCAGCTCATGGCTAAAATTGGTAATACTATTATCCATGGTAAATAATGCGTTGCTTCTTGAATAACCTCTGGCACATTAGTTAAAAGCTTGATTATGGTATTGCCAAATAATGCAAAAAATAGGCTATATAACACACCAAAAAGCATACCCCAGAATACGCTTATTTTAACCCACAGCTCTATATTTTTAACACTTCCTTGGCCTTTAGCTTGCCCTACTTTTGCCTCAGAGGCGTAAGCAACACCATCAAGAGCAAAGCTCACCAACATTAAAAAGTTAAGTAAAACAGCATTAGCAGCTAATGTGGTTTCGCCTATACGGGCTGCGTAAAATGTCATAAAACTAAAGCATAATTGCAGTATTAAAGAGCGAATAAATATATCTCTATTCAAACTCAATAATTCAGCCATTTTGCTAATACTCAACCAATTCGGTACATTTAGCTCAACGCCTTGTTTTTTAGCTAGTTTAACTACTAAAAACAGTGCAAATACTAGTGCTGTATAGTCAGCAATAAGTGACGCCCATGCAGCGCCTGCAACTGCCCAATCTAAATAAACAACAAAATAAATATCGAGTATTATATTAACAATATTAGTGACGAGTAATAAATAAAATGGACCTCGACCATAATGCACACCAAGCATCCAACCCAGTAACACTAAATTACATAATGCTGCTGGAGCACTAAAAATACGAATGCTAAAATACTGATAAGCTTGGGCAAGTACGTCGCCATTGGCTGCGGAGAGGTAAGCTATAGCGTGCTTTATTAATGGGGATAACACAATTAATAGCACGGCCACTGCGCTTGCAAGTAATAAGCTTCGTTTAAGTAAAGCGGCAAGTTGGGTTAAATCGTTTTTTCCGTATGCTTGTGCCACGAGCCCCGTGGTACTCATTCTTAAAAAGCCAGCAAGCCAAAATAAAATAGATATAACTGCAGAGCCAAGGGCAATCCCAGCTAAGTAATGAGCGCTTCCTAAGTGCCCAATTACAGCAGTATCAACAATTCCTAACAACGGCACTGTGATATTTGATAGTATCATCGGACCCGCTAACAACAGCAAGCTTTTATGGTGTGCCTTATTATGTATAAGAAATTGTTTCATTTAGTATTATTTATCCTCATTGGTGTATCTTTACGGGCTCAAGCAGCCGTTATTTTACAGTATCATCATGTTAGTGAAACCCTACCCGCAGTAACGAGCGTTAGCGCAAATACATTTACGGAGCATTTAAGCTATTTAAAAGAGCACAACTTTAATGTTATTCCTCTTAATGAATTAATTAGCGCGCTTCAACAAGGTGAAACTTTACCTGATAAAACACTCGCCATCACCTTTGATGATGGTTATAACAATAACTATGAACAAGCCGCGCCTATTTTAGAAAAGTTTGGCTACCCGTACACTATCTTTGTAAATCCTAAATTAATAGACGAAGGCATGAGTTACGTAATGGGGTGGGATAAGCTTAAAGAGTTATCTAAAAAAGGGGCATTAATAGCCAATCATAGCGGGCAACATGATTACTTACACCTTAAGCTTGAAAACGAAACCGATGCACAATGGCAATCACGTATTAAGCAAGATATTCTTAGCTCTCAAAAGCGCATAAAAGAAGAAATAGGCCACGATTATAAATACTTAGCATACCCGTATGGTGAGTTTAATAACGAGTTGCAAGCACTCGTGACAGAGCTTGGTTTTGTGGGTATTGGCCAACACTCAGGCGCTGTAAATAAAGATTCTAATTTTAGCCGCTTACCGCGTTTTCCTGCATCAGGCTTTTACAGTAAACTAGAAACCCTTATTACTAAGCTTAACTCACGCGCGTTTAATATCACCAATTTAACTTATCAAGATAGCGTTACACAGCAAAATCCACCCACGCTCACAATTGAATTTAAGATGGGTGATTTTCATAAGAGCCAATTTGCCTGTTATGTATCAAGCGTAGGCCAAGCAGATTTAAAATGGATAACTAAAAATACTGTCGAAATCACCTCACCAAAGGTGCTTAATAAAGGGCGTTCTCGTTTTAATTGCACAGCCCCTTCTATTTCAAGCCCTGGTGATTACTTTTGGTTTTCGCAGCCTTGGGTAATCCAAGCGCCTAAACCTTAACGGCCTGATGTAAAAGCCGCTGGGTTACTTTATCCAGCGCAACTATCTCGTTAGCTGCATTTAGCTCAGCAGCAGCCTTAGGCATACCCCATACCACAGACGAGTACTCATCTTGAGCCAAGGTATATGCTCCGCTTTGTTTTAGTGCAAGCAACCCTTTTGCGCCATCACTCCCCATTCCTGTTAGTATGGCTGCAACTACGTTTTTAGCCCCAGTTTCGACTAATGAGTTAAACAACACATCTACCGCAGGTTTATGTCTGTTCACCGGCTCGCCATCATCAAGCTGGCAATACAGGCTAACACCTCGTTTTTTAATACTTAAATGAAACCCTCCCGGTGCTATATAAGCCCAGCCCGCGCTAAGCTTATCGCCATGTTCAGCCTCTTTCACATTTATCGTGCATGTACGATTCATTCGCTCAGCAAATGAAGCGCTAAACACAGGAGGAATATGCTGAGTAATTACAATGGGCGGGCAATTTTGTGGCATTTTAATAAGCACTTCTTTTATAGCCTCAGTCCCTCCCGTTGAAGCACCTACCGCTATTACTTTATTAAGTAAAAACTGAGAATGAGTATTAATAGGCTCATTTGTTACGACCGTTTTTTTATAGCTTCTTACTCTTGCTCCAGCAGCTATTCGCACCTTTTGTTGGACAAGTGATGCATATTGGCTCAATTGCTCTCTTACGTTATTAGTAGGCTTAGCTATAAAATCAACAGCCCCTAATTCGAGTGCTTCGAGTGTAATAGGAGAGCCTTTTTGCGTCAGAGTTGAAATCATCACGACTGGCATTGGCCTTAATCGCATTAAATTTTTTAAAAAACTAATACCATCCATTTTTGGCATTTCTACGTCGAGCGTTAATACATCAGGACTGAGTTTTTTTATCATTTCGCGAGCTTCATAGGGATCCTCTGCGCTCCCCACTACTGTAATGTCTTTAGCTTGTTGTAATATTTCAGTGAGTAAACGCCTAATCAAAGGGGAGTCGTCAATTATTAATACTTTAATCATGCATACTCCTAAAACAGCTCTATATCGGTTACTACTTCTTGCTTTTTAAGGTTTTGTAAGTAACGGACTTCGCGTTTTTCAATCGTATTATTATGTAGGTTTTTAAGTTTTTTCATATGAACTTTACCGGTGTTCGGATGAAAAAATATTTTTCGTGGCCATGGTCCACCCATATCGTGGGCAACTAGATTTAATGCCTCTTCTTTAATATACGCCGCTGCAAAACTAATATTACCCAGCCCTATATCAGTCATCGCACTAATAATTTTACCCCCGCCAAAAAGTTTTACTTTTAGGTTACACCGAGACGCGCCATTTTTTAAAACTTCGTTTATAAGATACTCCATAGCCCAATTACCGTAGCGACAACTTAAACTATGCGCATTTTTAAGTTCTACTCCCTTTTGAATTGGTAACATAAAGTGATTCATCCCGCCAATACCTAGTACTTCATCGTATACACAAGCCGCAATACACGAACCCAGAACAGTAGAGATCAGTTCATTATTTTTAGAAACATAAAACTCACCCGGAAGTACTTTAGCAACAACGCTACCTCGGCCCGAATCCCAATATCGTTTAATATGTTCAAAGTTAGGTAATACCGGCCTAAACTCAGCGTGCATTTTGTCCCTTTTGGTACATAGTTTTCCCTAAATTTTTGAATTGCGAATGCTCTTTACCCATACTTTCTGAGTGACCTAAAAACAAATAACCTTGTTCATTTAATATATTGGCGTAGCGCTTAAAAAGCTGATCTTTTGTTTCTTTATCAAAGTAAATAACAACATTACGACATAAAATAAGATCAAATGATCCTTTCATTGGCCAATCTTGTAATAAGTTTAAACGCTTGAAAGAAATAGACTCTTTTAGTTTATCTCTAACTTTATAGTTTTCACCGTCTTTACTTTTTGAAAACCAACGCTTAAGTTGCACGTCATCTAAGCCGTTAACATTCGCTGCGGTGTAAATACCTTTTTGTGCTTTTGCCAATACATTAGAATCTAAATCGGTTGCTAGTATTTTTACATCCCAATTGCTCGGAAATGCATTATTTAAAGTCATCGCCAAGCTGTAGGGCTCTTCCCCTGTGGAGCAACCTGCAGACCAGATTCTTACTCGTTTACTGTTTTTATTGGCCTTTAAAAGAGCCGGTACAAGCTCAGATTTTATAAATTCAAAATGATGTATTTCACGAAAAAAAGACGTTAAGTTCGTTGTTATTGCATTAATAAAGGCATCAAACTCCTGATCTTTATGGCTATTCAGATACTCTAAGTAAGCTTTAAAATCAGTTAATTTACGCTCCCTAATACGTCTTGCTAAGCGTGAATAAACCATCTCTCGCTTATGCTCCCCTAATACAATTCCACATGCGCTGTAAACTAAGCTGGCAATTTCTTTAAAGTCGTGGTCGGTACACAAAAACTCTTTCATTGTTCGCTCTCAATTAAACCTAACGCTAACAAGTAGTGCCTCGCTGTAACTATTTATTAGACGAGGCATAAAAAGGATAAATATTAAAACTCTTCCCACTCATCAGTTGAGTCTACAAAGTTATCGCCCCTGGGCTTATTACTCACAAAACGACTTTGCGGCTTATGAGATAGTTCAGGGGTTCGCATAGTTGATGACATCATTGTCATCTCTTGCTGATCTACTGAGAAAAAGTTAAGTAATCGACGCATCTCATTAGCTTGCTCAGCCATAGACTCACCAGCGGCAGAGGCTTGCTCTACTAGAGCGGCATTTTGTTGCGTCATTTCGTCCATTTGAGAAATAGCTTTATTAACTTGCTCAATACCTGCACTTTGTTCTTCAGATGCCTCTGTAATATCAGAAATCATTTGCGTCACTCTTTGCACCGACACAACAATCTCTTTAAGTGTAGCGCCCGACTCATTAACTAATTGAGAGCCATCAGCTACTTTGCCTACACTATCTCGTATTAACTCTTTAATTTCTTTCGCTGCTCCCGCAGAGCGCTGCGCTAAGTTACGAACCTCACCTGCAACAACCGCAAAGCCTCGCCCTTGTTCACCCGCTCTTGCTGCCTCTACTGCGGCATTAAGCGCTAATAAGTTCGTTTGAAACGCTATTTCGTCTATTACACCGATAATATCTGCAATTTTTTTGCTCGACTCATTAATTGCCGACATGCTCGTAACTGCTCTATTAACAACTTCACCACCTTGAATTGCTTTTTCACAGGTTTCTTCTGCCAAGTCGTTTGCTACTTTTGCGTTATCAGCATTTTGACGAACGGTACTGGTCATTTCCTCCATACTTGAAGCGGTTTCTTCGAGTGACGAGGCTTGCTCTTCTGTACGTTGGCTTAAATCAGCATTACCTTGAGAGATCTCCTCTGCACCACTGGCTACTAACGTTGCCGATGAATTTATGCGATTAATCACTTCTGTTAATTTATCTGCTGTTGCATTTGCGTCGCGTTTAAGCTTATCAAAAGAACCTTTGTATTCTTTTTCAATACGTTTTGATAAATCACCACTTGCCATCGCATCGAGCATATTGCCAGTGTCGGCAACGGCATCATCAACTATTTTAACTAAGCTATTTAACCCTTGAGCCAAACGTAAAAAGAACCCTTCCTTCCCATCTTCCGCTACTCTTGTATCTAATTCGCCATTACCTGCAGCGCCAATAAGCTCAGCGATTTCTTTTTCAAGCGCAACTTCATTAGTTCTATCTTCCCACTCAACAATGGTGCCTAAATGCTTTCCGTCTTGGCTGATCCAAGGTGAAGCAATCAAGGTAAAATTGACACCAGCTAACAGTAGCTCGGCTTTATAGGGCTTATCTAGGTTTTTTAATAATTCACGTTGGTGATTAGGGTGCTTATGAAAATCATCAACACAGGTGCCAATTAAATTATCAACAGAAAAGCTCGGCAATACGGTTTGTAATTCTTTTTCGCGGACTTTTAGCATTTGTTGAACACGGTCGTTCACAAATACTATATTAAGGTTTTCATCAGCAATCATTACGTTTGCTTGGCAAACTTTAAGCGCATTTGCTAAATCAGCGGCTTTGCGAGATTCTTTTTCAAGCTCTTTTTGTTCAGTAATATCAGATGCATATTTAATTACTTTAAACGGCTTGCCGTTCATATCATAAATTGGATTATAAGATGCTTGAATCCAGACCTCCTGACCCTGCTTTCCTATTCTTAAATATTCCCCTGAATCAAATTCACCGCGACCTAGTTTGGCCCAAAATTCTTTATATTCGATACTATTTGCATGTTCGGGTTCAATAAAAAGCCTATGGTGCTGACCTTTAATCTCGCTAAGTTGATAGCCAAGCGCGTTTAAAAAGTTATCATTGGCATCAATAATAGTGCCATCTAAATTAAATTCGATAACCGCTTGAGATTTACTTATAGCACTAATTTGCCCTGAAGCTTCTGCTGCTATTAACTTTTGCTCAGTCACGTCGGTGGCAAACTTAACCACTTTTAATACTTGCCCTTGTTCATCAACAATGGGGTTATAAGTTGCTTGGATCCATACCTCAGCTCCACCTTTTGCATTACGCTTAAACTCATCTGAGATAAACTCGCCATTACGCAGGCGTTGCCAAAAGTTTTTATAATCGTTGCTCTGAGCTTCATCTGGTTCAACAAACATAGAGTGATGCTGGCCTTGAACCTCTTCAAGACGATAGCCCATCGCGTTTAGAAAATTCATATTTGCAGTAATTATTTTTCCGTTAGGTTCAAACTCAATCACCGCTAATGATTTATTCAATGCGTCTACAATTAAATCATTACTTGATTTTGACTGCTTTGGATTACTAAACCATCCCATGCTCATCACCACCTTTAAGTTTATTGTTCATTTAGTTTCTATTTGCTAAATATTCATTGTTTTTTGCAGGTCAATTAGCGCTACCATTTTTTCACCAACATTCACCAACCCAGCTACATATTCACAATTATTCGATTCAGATAAACTAGGAACCGCTTTCGCATCTTGCTCCGCAATACTGTAAACATCAGAGACGGCATCAACAGCAACACCTATAATTTTACTACCTAGTTCAAACTCTATTTTGACAACGATAACCACCGTTAATGGCCCATAGTCGACACTTGGCAATCCAAAGCGCAACCGTAAATCTATAATTGGCACTATTGTTCCGCGTAAATTAATAACACCTTTTACAAATTCAGGTGCATTGGGCAGTACTGTAATTTCTTCCCAACTGCGAATTTCTTGTACTGTTAAAATATCAACGCCGTATTCTTCATCAGCCATAATAAAAGTTAAAAACTGTTTTACACCTTGCTGTTGCTGAAGATTTAATTGGTTACTTAACTGGCTTTTATCTGAGCTCATAACGCCTCCAAGGTGGCTTGCGTTTCAATAGTTAGCTCTTGGCTACCTGGCTTTTTTAAGCCTGAGAGCTTTATTAAACCGCTAATGTCCACAATCAGCGATACACGCCCATCGCCTAAAATGGTAGCACCCGATACACCATCCACTTTATGGTAGTTAGCCTCTAAACTTTTAATAACAACCTGTTGTTGAGACAGTAAATCATCTACTAATAAACCCACCTTTTGGTTATCTGTTTCTACAACAACAAGCAACGTTTTATCGAGTGATTCAATGGCATTTTTATGATTAAAAATATCGTAGAGCCTTAATATAGGAATGTATTCGTCTCGAAGCCTCAATACATCAAGGCTTTTACCCACTCGACTCACTTTTGCAATATCAATTTGCAGTGACTCCACAATAGAAATGAGCGGAATAATATAAGTATGCTGAGCCACCTTAACTAATTGCCCATCTAAAATAGCGAGAGTAAGTGGTAATCTAATAGTAAACGTAGAACCAACACCGGGCGCTGAGGTTACTTCCACTGAGCCATTTAATGATTGAATATTTCGCTTAACAACATCCATCCCAACTCCACGTCCAGATAAGTCACTTACCTCATCCATTGTCGAAAAGCCGGGCATAAAAATAAGCTCATTTATTTCATCGTCACTGAGATGGTTATCAGCTGAGATTAATTCGTTAGCGATGGCTTTTTCTTTTATTTTTTTTGTATTTAAGCCTTGCCCATCATCCATTATTTCAATAACAATGTTTCCACCCTGATGAAATGCATTTAAGGTTACTGTGCCAATGGGATCTTTACCTGCCGCCAGCCTTTGCTCAACAGTCTCTAACCCATGATCAAGTGAGTTCCTTACTAAATGCACCATAGGGTCAGATATTTTTTCCATTACTGTTTTATCAAGCTCGGTTTGCTCTCCAATCAGCTTTAGCTCAACCTGCTTATTTAGCTTTTGCGCTATATCTCGCACTAATCGAGGAAAACGACTAAATACAAAATTAATTGGCAGCATACGAATACGCATCACATTTTCTTGTAAATCACGCGTATTATGTGCAAGTTGTGCTAAGCCTTCTTGTAGTAAAGTGATTGTGGCTGGTGTGATTTCTTGTTCGCTGAGTTGATTTAGCATGGCTTGTGTAATAACAAGTTCGCCAACCATGTTTATTAACGAATCAACTTTATCAATACCAACTCGAATGGAGGTAGACTCTGGTGTACTTGCAGGTTTTTTATCTTTATTAGCAGCGGGTTGCTTTGGCTTACTAGGTAGCTCAGCTACTTTTATTAAATCGGATGTTTCAAGCTCAACAGCTTTAGATATCTCATCTTGATTAGGTTGTATTAGCTCATCATTGCCAAATAAGCCTCCACATAGTTCAACTTTTATGTCGGCATCATCTTCAACCCATTCAAACACTTCTTTTATGGCTTTTTCATCATGGCTGGTGCTTAAAAAAAAGCGCCAATGTAAAAAACATTCATCACTACTTAAGTCGGTGATTTCTGGAACTTCATCGTAAAATACAGTGGTTTCTAACTCGCCTAGCTCTTCAAGCTCACTGATCATATACAGTGGCTCGTTTCCTGTTTTAAATAAATGATGATGAGGTTTAAAGTCTATTTGATAGGTATTACTACTTGTTTGCTCTTCACAGCTTTGAGGTTTATTCTCTTGTGCTTCGTTTGTCATTCCAAGTACATGTTCAAATTGTACTTTTAACAAATCTGCTTCGGTTAAATCTGGCTCTTGTTCACCTTGAAGTGCAGCAAGTAAAGCGCGTAAGCAATCCACAGCTTTGAGTAATAAATTAACATGCTCGGTACTAAGCTCTCGTTCGCCTTGGCGAATTTGATCTAGTAGTGTTTCAAGTACATGAGTAAAGTCAGCAACGGAGCTAAAACCAAATGTCCCACTGCCTCCTTTTATTGAGTGAGCAGCTCTAAAAATAGTGTTCATAGTTTCTAAATCTTCCTCACCTGGCACTAAGTTTAATAGCTCAGCCTCCATGGTATCTAGGCCTTCAAAACTCTCTTCAAAGAAAACTTCAAAAAATTGACTTAAATCTATACTCACACTGCGCTCCTTAGCGAATAACTTTTTTAATTACCGCTAGTAGCTGATCGGGATTAAATGGTTTAACAATCCAACCTGTTGCCCCAGCAGCTTTACCTTCTACTTTTTTTTCTAAACCCGACTCGGTTGTAAGCATCAGTAGTGGTGTAAATTTATAACTAGGCAAAGTACGCAGCTCTCGTATTAATGTAATTCCATCCATTATTGGCATGTTTACATCTGAGATCACGGCATCAAAGTCTTGCTGCTTGGCAATAGCGAGAGCTTCACTGCCATCTTTAGCTTCGGTTACATCAAACCCTGCGGTTTTTAATGTAAAACTTACCATTTGACGCATCGATGCTGAGTCATCAACCGCTAAAATTCTTTTCATATATACCCCTAACTTTTACTTTCGATTGTTAAGTATTGGCTTAAGCCAAGTTTATTAATTGTATGTGTTAAGGCCTCGCTACTGCCTACCCAAATGATTTTGTGCTGTATGGTAAGTAGGTGTTTTTGTAAGGCGCATAAAAGTTGAATTGAGGCTGTATCAGCAGAAATTACATCGTTAATATCAAGACAGATATCATCGTTGCTATTGAGTTCGTGCAGTAAATCTTGATGCAGTGTTTCAACTTGCGTGATAGCAAGTTCGCTCGGAAGTTTTAGCATTTAGTAAGTGCATTCCCTGTCAATTCAATTCATAACAAAAGCTTAGCCCTAGTTATTAAAATTGCCATAAAATGCTTAATTAAATTTAAATCGTCGTTAAAAAACAAAAAAAGGAGCCTAAAGCTCCTTTAAAATTGGTAAAAAGTAAAAAACTAGTTTTTATAGTAATCAGCTATTTTTTTAAACTCTTTAGTTAAAGTAGTCGCATTAATTAATGGCACACTACCTTGTTTAAACTCGGGTTTAAAAATAGCTCTAACTGCTCCATTTTTATTAACCATAGCGACCGAGGCACTATGATCAACTGCATATTCTGATTCACTACTATCGCTAATGGCGTAAATTAAACCAAGCTCTCTAACAACAGGAAAAAGGTGTTTATGCTCCCCCGATACAGCTAAAAAGTCAGGATTAAAGTAATCTATATATTGCTTTCGTTTAGCTGGTGTATCGCGTTTTGGATCAACCGATAAAAACCAAACTTGCAGCGGGTAATCTGCTTGTAAGTTTTTATAAACAGCATTTAACTTAGCAAGGGTTAATGGACAAATATCTGGACAGCTTGTATAGCCTAAAAATACTAAGTTCCACTGTCCTAAAAATTGTTGCTTAGTCACTAATTCGCCGCGCTGATCGTTTAGCGTAAAATCAGACAGTGGCTTTGCATTCTCGTAAACTAATGCATCTACATCTGGCGGACTATTTTCATTTGAACATGCCGATAAAAATAAAACTAAAATAACAATTAATCCAAGCCATAACTGCTTCATAAAGGGAGCCATTTATCTATAAATAAGATTACAAAGAGTACCATTAAATGAATAATCGAAAAACGAAATAAGTCCATTGCAGTCTCATCATTTCCAGCAGTTTTTAATTTGACCGCCTTATATATAAACACGGCATTTAATACACATGCACCTATCAAATATATTAATCCAGACATACCAATTAAATAAGGTAATACACAAACTACAGCGAGTAAAACAGAGTAAGCAACAACACACGTTTTACAAAAATCGATGCCATGGGTTACTGGTAACATGGGGATTTTAGCGCGTTCGTAATCACTTTTTCGTGCTATAGCCAGTGCCCAAAAGTGTGGCGGAGTCCATGTAAATATTATCATTACGAGTAACCAAGGGGCTGCTGCCATTTGGTTTGTTTCTGACACCCAACCTAATAATGGAGGCATTGCGCCAGCCAACCCACCTATAACAATATTTTGCGGCGTTGCACGCTTTAAAAATGATGTATAAACAAATGCATAACCTACCAATGCAAATAACGTTAATATAGCGGTTAAGGTATTAGCCCACACCATTAGCATAATAAAACCAGCAACCCCAATAACAGCTGCAAAACTAAGTGCATGTGTTTTACTTAAACGCCCTTTAGCCACAGGGCGATGACGAGTCCTTGCCATTTTTGAGTCTATCTCACTATCAACCACATGATTAATAACCGCTGCAGCAGCAGAAAGTAGCCCAATACCTAACAAGCTAATAAACTGTACGACCATACCGCGCCCTACATCGGGAGCCAACGCTAAACCAACCCAAGCTGTTAGCACCAACATGGCTACCACTTTAAATTTACTAATTGCTAAGTAGTCTTGCAGCAAGTTATGTGCACGCGAAATTAGCGATTGAGTATTAACGGGTAGCAGTATTTTTTTATCAATTATAAGTGCCATTATATTTCCCCTTTATGTGCGTGATTTTAGGTAATAACACAACCTAACCATGCTTAATAACAGTATGGCTGCCATCAAGTTATGCGCCAGTGCAACTCCCAATGGAATATGCCAATGTACTAATATAAGCCCTAAGCTAATTTGGCAAAGCAGGGTCAGTAATACGCTCACAACGCAATTTTTAATTTTTTTAGAGTACGCTTGGCTGTATATTTTCCACATAATTAGCGCCAGAACAATGCAAGTAACCAATGCCCAAATGCGGTGTAATAAATGAATAGACATACGCGCTTGCTGCGATAACACACCAAATTCATAATTACTGTGCTCAAGTGGTAATTGAAATACGCTACTCAATGAAAACGGTTGTGCGTAATTACACAATGGCAAACCACTACAATGCGGAGCGGCGTAATTTGCAGCCAGCCAACCACCAAGAGCAATTTGGATAATTAATACACTGAGTGCTACTAAACTTAAACCAAAATAGCGTTTTGCGCTGCTATCGCCACCCATAATAGGTTTTGCGGTTAGCCGTAAATATAAAAGCGTTATAAGTGACAAAATACTAAAGCCACCTAATAAATGGCCCATTACAATAAGCGGCTGAAGATTCATGGTTACTGTCCACATACCAAGGGCAGCCTGAAACACCACGAGTAGAAGTAAAGCCAAAGGCAATTTAACTGGCGTAGTTGGATATTGGCGTTTTAAAAAAGCCAACACAAATAAACCTAAAATAAGTAAGCCTAAAGCACCTGCAAAGTAGCGATGAATCATTTCTTTCCACGCTTTTGCGGTTTCGAACATCATATCGGGATAGCTTTGAGTTGCTAAGGCTATGTCAGCCTCATGCTTAGGTACCGTTAAAAAGCCATAACAACCAGGCCAATCGGGGCACCCTAAACCCGCATCACTTAAGCGGGTGTACGCACCCAAAGCAACTACAATCAAAGCGAGTAATCCTGTTATTAATACTAAGTTTTTATAATTTTTATACATCAGATACTCCAACTTAAGCTCAACTTAATTAGCTAGAACGAGAATAGTTAAGTAATTTTTTCAGATCTTTTAATAACCCTTTTTGTACTAAACGGTTTTCTTGTGGCTCGGCCTTAAAGGGATATTCAAGTACCACTAATCCCATATGATCAATTAAATATAAACTTGCAGGATTTAAACTCTGTTGCTCGGTAATAATTTTCCATGGTAGATTTTTATTGTCGAGGCTTCCCATTACGGCCATATCAACCTTGCCTTGGTTTTTACCAAGTGCCACATATAAATTATTAAGTGCATTGAGCTGTTCGCTGCATGGGGTGTTACATTCGTTTGAATAATTAAGTGCAATAGTCCATTGCTTGGGATTATTTTTCGGCCAATTTTTAAGTTTTATTTCTTGGCTTAAAAACTCGCCATTATTAGTAATTGCAGTAGGCAACCAATCAAACTTTAATGCGCCATATGCCAAAACCAATGGGATTGCGCAGCAACCTATAAACAACAAAAGGGGATTATTTTTCATTATGTGTCCTTTTTTTACTCGCAAAAATAGCCACAACAGCACATGCGACAGCAATTAAAAACCATTGCACAGCGTAGGCATTATGCTTTTGAGGGCTCATAACAACTGCCTCATAATGAGGTGTTGCAATCTCATCACCAGTACCTTGTCTGTAAGCCATAAAATTAATTAATGATTGCTGGCTTTGAGTGCTCAGCATATTCAAGTCGATAGATTGGATTCTTGTAGGTAGGTCGTTATTTGTAGTTTTATCTTCAAGCGTAAAGCTACTTAAGTTATTTTCTTTTATTTGCGCCTTAAGAATAAAAACACCTGTAGGCAGAGTAACCTTTGGCAGTGTATCTCTAGATATAGGTGCTTTTACCCATCCTAAATTAACTAAAATCACTTTTTCTTCGTTGTCTGGCTTTAGTAAAGTAAGTAGGTCGTACCCTACTTGTCCGTTATAAACTTGATTGTCTAAAAGCCAATATTGGTTTTGTACAAACCGCCCTTTTAACTCAACCAATACACCTGTTTTGTTCCAGCTATCAGGCAGGTTAAGTAATTGAGACCAGCTCATCACACCACGAGTCTGTTGATTAGCAATAGCGGTTAGTTGCTGCTGTTTTTGCTCGCCTCGCTCCAACTGCCAAAACCCTAATCGCACACACACAAGTACAACAACCACAACCATACAAAGTGTGATTAGTGAGCTAAGCTTTTGTTTGTGCCATAAAACTAACTGCATAAAGGGTCAACCCAGTGATTATTAAAATTATTATCGTACTGTTGTTAATATTTATACTTTTTAACTTATTTAGAGCATTGTTTATTATGGTGTCAGGGAAAACTGAGGGACGACCTATGTCTCACTTTTTAGGTCGTCGCGTATTGTTTTCGGTCGTTGTTTTAGTTGTTGTTATTGCAGCGCTTAAATTTGGTTTTATTAAAGCAAATAATTCGCCAATAAACGCTACAGCACATATACAAATACAAACAAACACAGCCACACCACATCAACAAAGTGCCAATACCAAGCAGCTGCTTGAAAAGCAAAATGCTTATCTTTAGTAAAGTGCCCTTTTAATATCCGTAAAAATATTACAAATAAAAGTACGGTTCCTAGCGTTACATGCATGCCATGAAAACCAGTCAATAAAAAGAACGTATTACCGTAAATACCCGCATCTAGCGTTAGGTTAAGGTCATTATATGCATGCATGTACTCCTCAACTTGCAGCCCTAAAAAGCAAACGCCCAATAAAATAGTAGCGCCTAAAAAAACTTTAAGTGGAGTGCGTTTATTGTTTTCCATCGCTACGTGGGCAAAATGTAAAGTAACTGAGGAAGTAAGCAGTATTAAGGTATTTATAAGCGGCAAGCCTTGCCAGCCCATAGCCTGGGTAGTTTCGCCAGCAGGTGTTGAAACTAGCGGCCAAACAGCTTCGAAAGTTGGCCATAATACCTCGTTAGTCATTGCATTATTGCCTGCGCCTCCAAGCCAAGGTACCGACAATACCCGTGCATAAAAAAGCGCACCAAAAAAGGCCATAAAAAACATAACTTCAGAAAAAATAAACCAGCTCATACCTTGTCTAAAAGAGCGATCCATTTGTGCTGAGTACAAACCTTGGTCCGACTCACTAATTACATTTTTAAACCAGCTAAACAACATATACACAAGTACAGCAATACCGGCATAAAGCAGATAAACCCCGCTACCACCTTCTTTACCTACACTCATAACTGTTAAGCCAGCCCCTACTGCAATAAAAAACAATGCAACAGCACCTACAATAGGCCACGGGCTTTGCTCAGGGACGTAATAATGCTCATATTCTTGATTCATTTTATTTACTCCTAGTTTCACACTAGTTTAAAAAGCTAGTTATTACTTGCCACCAGCTGTTCACTAATATCAAATACGGTATAAGATAAAGTTAATTCTTCAATGTCGCTTGGCAGTGCGGTATCAACATAAAAAAGTAACTTAAATTCAAGCTCTTCCCCTGCTTTTAGAGGTTGCTGATCAAAGCAAAAACAGGCTATTTTATGTAAATACTTTGCCGCTTTACCTGGCGAGACTGATGGTACAGCTTGCATTACTTTATCTAGGTTGCTGTTATTTTTAGCACTAAACATTACTTCACGCATTGCACCGGGTTTTACCACTACACTGTATTCTTTTGATTTAACTTCAAACGGTGCACCACTTTGTGCGTGAGTAGTAAAGCTAACGCCAACGTCTCGGTTTTGTACTATTTGTGTACTTTGCTCTGCTTGCTCAAGCGAAGGCTTTCCATTAAGCCCTGTTACATCACAAAACACGTCATACAAAGGTACTAAAGCGAAGGCAAAGGCAAACATGCCTATGCAAATAAGTACCAAACGTTTGAGTAGCGGTGCGTGTATCATTACTTAATAACCGGCGGCGTAGAAAAAGTATGATATGGCGCTGGAGAGTCAACTTCCCACTCAAGTCCTTCTGCCCCTTCCCATACTTTTGCAGGCACTTTATCACCGCCACGCGCGCATTTAATTACCACAGCTACAAACAACAATTGCGATAAACCAAAGGCAAACCCACCAATACTTATGATTGCATTAAAGTCGGCAAATTGAAGAGCGTAATCGGGAATCCGACGCGGCATACCGGCAAGCCCTACAAAATGCATAGGAAAAAACAATACGTTCACACTCACCAGCGATAGCCAAAAATGCCATTTAGCTAGCGTGATATTAAACATATTGCCCATCCACTTGGGCAGCCAGTAATAAGCCCCTGCCATTATCGAAAATACAGCCCCTGTTACTAATACATAATGAAAATGTGCCACTACAAAATAAGTATCGTGATATTGAAAATCAGCAGGTGTAATTGCCAGCATCAATCCCGAAAAACCACCCAAGGTAAACAGCACAATAAACGCAATACTAAAAAGCATTGGCACTTCAAAAGTTATTGAGCCTTTCCACATTGTGGCAACCCAATTAAATACTTTTACTCCTGTAGGTACCGATATAAGCATGGTCGCGTACATAAAAAACAACTCGCCAGCGACCGGCATCCCAGTGGTAAACATATGATGAGCCCATACAATAAAGCTCAATAGTGCTATGGAGGATGTGGCGTATACCATTGAGGCATAGCCAAAAAGTTTTTTACGAGAAAAGGTAGGTACTATTGTAGATATAATGCCAAAGGCAGGAAGAATCATTATGTATACTTCGGGATGACCAAAAAACCAAAAAATGTGTTGGAACATCACCGGGTCGCCACCGCCTGCGGCATCAAAAAAGCTGGTCGCAAAATACTTATCGGTAAGTACCATAGTGACAGCCCCTGCAAGCACTGGCATTACCGCTATTAATAAAAAGGCAGTAATTAACCACGTCCATACAAATAAGGGCAACTTCATCCATGTCATGCCGGGGGCACGTAAGTTCACTATGGTTACAATCACATTGATTGCGCCCATTATTGAACTAATCCCCATAATATGTACGGCAAATACAAACAATGCAGTATTATCGTTACTGTATGTTGTAGACAGTGGTGCATAAAAAGTCCAACCAAATGCAGGACCCCCACCAGGCATAAATAACGATGCCAATAGGATTAAAAACGCAAACGGTAAAATCCAAAAGCTCCAGTTATTCATTCTTGGCAATGCCATATCTGGCGCGCCAATCATGAGTGGTATCATCCAGTTAGCGAGGCCTGTAAAGGCTGGCATTACCGCACCAAACACCATAATTAAACCATGCACTGTGGTCATTTGATTAAAAAAGTGAGGGTCGACCAACTGTAAACCTGGTTGAAATAACTCAGCTCTGATCACCATGGCCATTGCGCCACCAATTAAGAACATGGTCAGCGAAAAAATTAAATATAAACTACCTATATCTTTATGATTAGTTGTGTAAAGCCAGCGTTTAAAACCTTTAGCTGGGTGATGAGCATGATGAGCTTCATTGGCGTTAGGTTGTTCTACTATGCTACTCATTAGTTCGCCTCCACTTTAGCATCAAGTGCTGTCTGTATTTGACTCGGTTGAATAACATCACCCGTATCATTACCCCACGCATTACGTTTATAAGTAACAACCGCAGCTAATTGCTTTATAGATAACTGCTTGGCAAAAGCTTGCATTGCCGTACCGGGTCGTCCATGGATAACTACATCAATGTGATCTTTTATATCGCCAAGCACTATCGGGCTGCCTTTAAGTGCAGGAAATACACCCGGTAACCCCATGCCCGTAGGCTGATGGCACGCTGCACAATTAGCCATATATACTTGTTCGCCTAAAGTCATTAGTTCTTCTTTTGGGAGGGTTTTATCAAGTAATGCGGCATCTGCTAATGCTGCTTTTTGTTTAGCCTGCTTTGCATCTGCAAGCCATGTTTTAAAATCAGCCTCAGATTTAGCGACCACCACAACGGGCATAAAGCCATGATCTTTACCACACAACTCAGCACATTGGCCTCGGTAAGTACCTTCTTCGTTTATATTCGTCCATGTTTCGTTTATAAAGCCGGGATTCGCATCTTTTTTAACTGCAAAATCAGGTACCCACCAAGAGTGAATAACATCGTCAGAAGTCATTAAAAATCGTACTTTTTGATTTATTGGCAGTACAAGAGGTTTATCAACCTCAAGTAAGTAGTTAGGATTTTTATCTGCAAGATTTGTGATTTCATCTTGCGGGGTAGATAAAATAGAGTAGAACTCTACATCTTCACCCATATATTCATAATGCCATTTCCATTGCGAACCCGTAATTTTAATAGTGAGATCAGCTTTGCTGGCATCTTCCATTGCAATTAGGGTTTTAGTAGCTGGTACTGCCATAGCAATTAAAATAACAAACGGAATTGCAGTCCAAAGTATTTCTACTTTAGTGCTTTCGTGAAATTGGGCAGGTACAGCCCCTTTAGATTTACGGTGATGAATAAGTGCCCAAAACATAATTGCGAACACTATCACCCCAATCACACAACATATTATAAATATGGTCATGTGCAGCTGATATACATTATTGCTTATATCGGTTACGCCTTTGCGCATATTGTATTGGCTGTTAGCCAAAACTGGGTGCGAAAAAACACATAATATAAGCCACAAGGTAGAGGTCAGTTTACCCATGTGATGGCTCCTTTGATGCTATTGCGAATGCAAAGCGAAGAGGCATACGGCTTAAACGCCAATTCGTTATTTTTATTTTTTTAGCCAATCTCATTTAATATTGATTGGTTTTGCTGCGCCAACAACGGGTTTGTGTATATTGTGTGTTCTCAAAACTAAAAAGCTGTGAGTTATTATTAGCTCAGCACATTAACAATTAGCTAAAAAATGAACAACAAGCAAGTTTTAGTATAAAAAACAACCAGGTGATATTTGATAATTAATAAAAGATCAGTAATCAGCCAGGCAACAGGAAGTTCAAAAAACGAGAAAAACAAAGGGGTTTAACGCATTCGGAGAGGGAGAATATAAGTGCAAAAAAGTTTACAGCTTAAATAGTCAGTGGGCTGTTTACGCCCTATTTTTAGTACAAATTTTAAAACAAAAATGCGTACTAATTAGTACGCATTTATAAAACTGCTTGTTTAAAAGCTATTTTTAAAGTCACATCCAATCAGCGTTTCTTATAACGCCAACGGCTAAGCCTTCAATATTAAAAGACTCATTCTCAAGATCTACTTCAATAGAGTTAAAATCGTCGTTTTCAGCATGAAGTAATACTTTACGACCCGCTTTCTCAAGACGTTTTACAGTTACGTCTTCGTCTAGGCGGGCAACAACAACTTGTCCGTTTTCAGCGGTTTGAGTACGATGTACAGCAAGTAAATCACCATCCATAATACCAATATCTTTCATGCTCATACCATTAACGCGTAGTAAAAAATCTGCAGCCGGTTTAAACATTAATGGATCGATTTTACAGTGACTTTCAACGTGCTCTTGCGCCAAAATAGGTGAACCAGCAGCAACACGCCCTATAAGCGGTAAACCTAATTGTTCTGGCTCTTCTTCTTCAATTAATTGAATACCACGGCTTGCACCTGGCTTCATTTTAATTGCACCTTTTTTAGCAAGTGCTTTTAAATGTTCTTCAGCAGCATTGGCACTTTTAAAACCTAATGTTTGCGCTATTTCAGCACGTGTAGGAGGCATACCAGTGTCTTTAATAAAAACTTTAATTAGTTCGAGTATTTGAGCTTGGCGGTTCGTTAATGGTCGCATACAACTGGTTTTCCATACAGTACATTTAACTGTGAGTATATACAGTTAAATAAAAATCGCAAATTTAAATTAAGCCTTAAAATAGCTAAAGTAATTTCACTTGTGTACATTTTAGGGATATAACTAAAGCTAAGTTTATAAATGATTAAAAAGGCAAAGGAGTCGTTATGAGTATTTGGTATCAACCTATTACTTTAGAGTTTTGTAAACAGCTAGATGAAGGTATAAACGGTCAAGGTACGCTGATGAAAACTATGGGGATAGAAATCACAGAAATTGGCGATGATTACTTGGTTGCCACAATGCCGGCAATTCCTGAGCATCATAATCCTATGGGGATGGTTCACGGCGGTGCTAACGTTGTACTTGCCGAAACAGTTGCCAGCTATGCCGCTAACTTTGTTGTCGATTTTACAAAATTTTACTGCGTGGGGCAGGAAATTAGCGCAAGTCATTTAAAAGCATCTCGCAACGGCACTTTAACAGCAACGGCTAGAGCATTTCATATAGGTAAACGTAGTTCAGTATGGGAAATAAAAATTACAAATAGCCGCAATGAGCTGTGCTGCGTATCAAAAATGACCGCAGCAGTCGTAGAGCGAAGATAGTTACTTTTCGAGTGGGTAAATGGTAATTTCCATACCCGCACCAATCGCAGATATACGCAATAATGTATCTGCATCTAAAGCTTGGTTAAAGCACTTAGGAGAAGTACCTGATTCAAAACCAATATCAAACGTTCTACGTGAACAGCTTAACCATTGTTTTAGCGCGTTACGCGAACACGATTCAATAAGCTCACATATATGGTTTATGGCTTTATCAGGTGTGCTAACCTCACCTGTAGCTTCAATACGCGCTAATTGACGGTATTCGTCTTTGTCATAATGTAAAATCGTCGCGACTTTTTTCAAGTCCGCCACTAGCAAACTAATATCTTGCTTTGATTCAAGCTCAAGATCTACATTTAAAAATTGAATTTCCGACATCGTTTCGTATTTATCCTCTAATAATTTCATTGCAAACTTTAACGCAGTTTTACCGTTATACCAAATCAACTATGCCCTATTAACCACTTTATATGGATATTTCGCAGCTTTTAAGTATTTTTTAGCATTTAAAGCTAGCTGGATATCAAGCATTCAGCTCAATTAAACAGATAAGTCATGTTAGCAATTTAAGTGTAATCTTTTTTATTTTTAAATGATTACAGTAAGCTATAGTTTAAACTGCGACAAAATGTCGCAGTAACTTATCCCATTAATGTAATAAACTAGCTTCTAAAAATAATAAGACTAAAACATGAATAAAAAAATATTTAAACATGCTCGCAAGTTACATAAATGGTTAGGTTATTTGTTAGCACTACAAATTTTAGCATGGTTACTAGGTGGTTTAATTATGAGTGCAATCCCTCTTGATAAAGTTCATGGGGAGCATCTTGCTACACGTACTCTCAATAATCCATTTACGCAGGCTGATTATGTTGCTTCCCTTGACGATATTGCCTCTCAGGTGGTTAATCCAACACAAATAATTTTTGAGAACTTCTTAACTACACCACTTATTACTGTCTTTGGTAATAACGAACAGCAAAGCTTCAATGGTATAACAGGCCGACCATTTGAACCGCCAACTAAAATACAAATTACCGCAAATGCTAAAGCACACTTACTTATTGATGCTCACGTTACAAGCGCCGTACTACTAAAGCAAGGTACGCGAGAAGTTGGATATAAAACCAATGTTTGGCGGGTACAATTTGACGACACATTTAACACAACACTGTACTTGTCAGAAAATAACGGCAAAGTTGTTACCGTTCGCAGCACGCTATGGCGAATATTCGACTTTTTTTGGATGTTACATATTATGGATTACGATGAGCGAGAGGATTTTAATAATCCACTGCTTATTAGTTTTGCAGCAACCAGCGTACTTTTTTGCCTAAGTGGAATATTACTACTTATACAAAATATACGACTAAAACGATTTATCAGAATTAACAGTAAGAATAAATCAAAGTAATAATTTGGTTTTTGAGAGTTAGCGTCCTTTCATCAAAAAGTAAATAAGTCCTAGGAAGTACCGTGGATGAAATTTCATTTGCAATACAAATCATCATATTGAGTAAAAAATTAATCAGGCACTTTTTAGTAATTTTAGCGTAGGCCTTAAGTTAACTTTATCTTTTATCTTCAAGGCTTTAAACTGCCTATTCCTGTAGTTCACATTTGTGATGGATATGACTCGATTTATTCTGGCCTTATTGGCTTGTTGTGTGTGCGTTTCGGTATCGGCCGAACAATTTACCCGTTTTTCAACCGCTAAAAGACATTTAATTAAAACCCTACCTGATAACGCTAAAAGCATTTACTGCGGCTGTGATATTAAAAAAGAAGGTAAAAAACTAACCCCCGATCCGACTAACTGTGGTTACATTCCTAGAAACACCCTTACCCGCTCAGGCAAAGTAAATGTACGAGCTCTTCGTATTGAATGGGAGCACATTGTTCCGGCGTGGGAATTTGGTCACCAGCTACAATGCTGGCAAGATGGCGGGCGTAAAAACTGCCGTAAAGTAAGTGCTAAATTTAGAAAAATGGAAGCTGATATAAATAACTTAGCGCCAGCTATTGGCGAAATTAATGCCGATCGCTCTAATTATCGTTTTGGTATGCTTAGCGAAAACGCAACACAATATGGCCGCTGCGAAGTAAAAGTAAATTTTAAGCAACGTGTAGTTGAACCGCCTGTTTATGCACGTAAACGTATCGCCGACACTTACGCTTATATGCAAAAAACATACGGTTTAAAAATATCAGACAAACAACAAAAATTATTTAACGCCTGGAAGAAGCAAGCATTTGCCGATACGAGTAGTGCGAGCAAGCTTTAACACTCATTTACATAAATCAAAGTTATAAATGTTGAATAAATAAGCGAGTGTTGTAATATTTTAAACAACTTATTTACAAAAAAGCCCTTAATTATGTTTAAAAATAATAAAACCTCGCTTGCCATTTTTGTAGCACTTTCGGGCTTTGCTCTAACAGGTTGTGGCGGCGGTAGCGGTATCGACGGTGCTCCTGTAGTTACCACACCTATAGTTACAACACCAGTTAGTAGCAGTCCAACATGGACTGCGGGGGTATTTGAACCCTCTAACGATTTAAAAAACTTTTGCGAAACCCCGCGTACGGGTAACGATCCCTTTAATAACAACGAGCCTTACCCAGATCAAGCCGGTTCTGCCCTTTACGAAAAACTCTGGCTTCGCTCTTGGAGCGACGAAACCTACCTTTGGTATGATGAGATTGCCGATAACGATCCTGAAAGCTTTGCCACAGTAGCCGATTATTTTGCCCAATTAAAAACAGAGCAGCTTACCGACTCAGGTGCAAAAAAAGATAACTTTCATTTTTCAGAACCTACTGAAGATTACTTTCAAGAAGCGCAATCGGGCGTTACTTCTGGTTACGGTATAAATTGGGCGTTTATTGGCGATACAGCCGATCGTATTTTACGTGTTGCTTATCTTGAAGATGATTCTCCAGCTAGCAATAAAGGCTTTCAGCGCGGTGATACCGTACTTTCAGTTGACGGCGTTAGCATTAATACCAATACAGAGTCGGGTGTAGACACACTTAACGAAGGTTTATTTAGCCCAGCTAACGGCGATTCACATACTATTGTTGTACGCAGTAACGATGGCGCCGAAAAAACATTTAATGTAACCGCTGGCAATATTGAGCAAACACCTGTTCAAAATGTTAAAACGATTCCGACTGCAAATGGCTCAAGCGTGGG
Source organism: Pseudoalteromonas sp. FUC4 (assembly GCF_008370255.1). GTDB lineage: Bacteria > Pseudomonadota > Gammaproteobacteria > Enterobacterales > Alteromonadaceae > Pseudoalteromonas. Next base: position 79,101 of record NZ_SEUI01000009.1, read on the forward strand.
TTACATGCAATTTAATAGCCATATAAGTATTGCCCAAGAAGGCCTTATTGCTGCGGTAAATAAGTTTAAAACCGATGGTATTGATGAGCTTGTAATAGACTTTAGATATAACGGCGGCGGTTTATTAGCACTGTCGGCGCAATTGGCTTATATGGTTGCCGGTAATGCTAACGTGAACAACCGCTTTTATTATCAAACCCAACAAAACGATAAACAGCCCGTTGATTCGCCTTTTCCATTTATTGATGAAGAAATAGATTACTCTACTTTTTTTAGTACTGGAGAAAGCCTACCCGATTTAAACCTATCAAAGGTTTATGTATTAAGCACATCAGGTACCTGTTCGGCATCAGAAGCTTTTATCAATGGTTTAAAAGGTATAGACGCAGAAGTTATTTTAATTGGCGACACAACCTGCGGTAAGCCGTATGGCTTTACCCCAACTCATAACTGCGCAACAACCTATTACACTATTCAATTTAGTGGCGTAAATAGTAAAGGATTTGGTGAATACGCTGCAGGTTTTACACCAACCTCTACGCCACAGTTTGATGCCGATGTACAAGGCTGTGAGATTGAGGACGACTTTGATCACCAATTAGGCGATAGTAACGAAGCTGTTTTAGCCACTGCATTATTTCATGTCGAAAATGGCAGTTGTCCAATTAGAACGGCTACTGTAGCAAAAACAGAGCCAGCAAACTTTTCAAGCTCACGTGAATCAATCGCTCCTTTAAACGTACCTTCGCAATTTACACTGCGCAATATGGACTTAACGTGGCCAACACTGAGTGAGGAAAGGTAATGGCTAAATTATTACTCCCATTAGCTACATTACTCGCTTTAGGCGGATGCCAAGGTGTAAAAGATACCAGTATAAATAGTCAGCCAGCTAAACCCGCTATATTAACGAGTGTTAACCCTAGCGTTGTTGCAACACTACAACAGGCAATTCAACAAGCTAAGGGAGGCGCATTAGTAACGCTTGCCGATTCGGTATTTACTAAGCGCAGTGAGTTACTAATAGATCACGCAATGAGTAAAAGGCCTGATGGTAGAGTAATTATGGGCGCGCATAATATAAAATCTGAGAAGTTTATTTTGCAACTACGTAATAACCAATGCGAGCTTTACTATCCTAAAAAAGAACTTACTACAGTACTTGAAGGTGTTACCTGTAAAGAATTATAAGGCACTTTAAAGTTTATAAAAAAGGCGCGCAGCATATCGCTGCACGCCTTTTTCTATTTTAAAGCGTTATTACAAGTCTTGATGCGGACCAAACACTTCATAATGAATTTGCTCGTTTTTAACACCTAGCTCAAGTAACTGGTTTTTTATAAATGCCATAAAACCGGCAGGACCACATAAGTAAAAGTCGCCATTACTCAATGGTAGCTGTGCTTGTACTGTATTTAGGTTCATTAACCCAGTAAAGTCAGCGCCCTCTGTCGCTTGGTTAAACCACGTCATTGTTTGTAAGCGGTTATAAACTGTACTTAACTCATTTAAATATTTTGAAAACGAATGCTGCTGAGTATTTTCGCAGGCATGTAAATACATAACCTCTTGATTAGAGTTGTCACTTAATAGCGTTTCAAGCATAGCCAGCATTGGCGTTTGCCCAACACCTGCTGAAATTAGTACCGCTGGGTTTGTATTATTACGTAAAAAGAAATCTCCTGCCGGCGGGTATAACTCAACAATAGTGCCTTGCTCTAATGAGTGTAAATAATTAGACACCATGCCAGGCTTTGGCTGTAGCTCTTTTTTAACACTAATACGGTAGTTTTTAGCATTACTTTTTTGTGAAATAGAATACTGGCGAATTTCTTCATATTCAGCGCCCTCTGGCTTAACTTTAATACCTAAATACTGCCCTGGTTTATGTGTAATAACAGCTTCACCATCAACCGGCGTAAGTGTAAAGCTTGTTACTAATTCTGATTCAACTTGCTTGTTGGTTATTTCAAACTGGCGAGTGCCCACCCAGCCACCGTGTTTATTTTTACTGTGCTCATACAAAGCAGCTTCTTCGGCAATACAAATATCGGCAAGTACGCCGTAAGCTTCGCGCCATGCGTACTCAACATCGGGAGTAAATTGCTCAGGAATAAGCTCTTTTAGCGTACCAATTAAATGCGCACCTACAATTGGGTAATGCTCAGGTAAAATATTCAAGCTGGTATGCTTATGGTTAATACGTGTTAGCGCTTCTTTTAATACGGCTAAATTATCAATATTTTGTGCATACGCAGCCAAGGCATTAAAAAGTGCAAATTGCTGACGACCTGTATCTTGATTCGCCATATTAAAAATATTTTTAAGCTCAGGATTATGGCTAAATAAACGCTTATAAAAATGATCTGTAACAACCGTACCTGCCTGCGCTAATAATGGAACAGTACTTTTTACAATCTCAATGGTTTTATCAGATAACATATGTGTTTCCTATGGATGAACTAACCACGACGCCCATCAACACGACGCCGCGTTAATATAGGTGTGCAGTGAATTAAAAATAATAAAAAAGCCATTAACCACAGCAAAGCACTTATTTGCCAAGCAAGGTGAGGCCCAATAATAAAAGGGAGTAATGAACGAGTAATAGCAGCCACAAGCAAAAATGCAAAAGCAACAGCCATGTAATGAGGAATAGCGAGTGTACGCCCTGTATGACCATGCGATATACGCGTCATCATTGCTAAAATCATCATACCTATTGTGCCAATAGTGATTAGGTGCAGCGCATCTTTAAATTGTATTGCACTGCTATAAAAGCTAAATGCAACCATCATTAACCCTACACCTAACGTAAGGTACGAAAAATGCAAAGACCATAACAAAGGTACTCTCAATACCTTGCTATCCCACCAAAAACCAGCCCTAAGTAGGTGAAGCGCAGCAACAGTTGCAACAACTAACGCAGGATTAATCGTGTTCAAAAACAGCTTGTTGATGAAAAATAAAGTGGTAGCCACAATAGATAAATACATCACCGCTTTATCTATTTTAGGAGTGCGTACTTGCTCGGTTAAACCCAGACCTTTAGCGGTAAAAAATGGTAAAACGCGACCCGCAACAATGCCAACTAGTAAAGTAATAACCAGTACTGCGGTATCAACCACACCAAGTGCAAGCTGCATATTTTTCTGTAAAATAAGTATTAAATACAATACATTAAGCCCACAAAGCACAGCTAAAATAGCTAAAAACGGATAGTTACTTTTGCTATTAGCTTTTAATAACATATTAGCCAACGCGGTTATGGCACCTAGCCACCAAATAACTTGTAATATAAGTGCAGCATATAAATTAAAATGAGCAATATCAGGCAGTACTACAAAAAATGCTAAGCGTGCTGCAAGCCATATAAACGTAAGCCACATAAGTGCTTTGCCACTTATGCTCGGTACGCCTGTCCATGTTTGTGCAGCGGTAAGTAAAAAGCCAGCAGCTACAACTCCTACAAAGCCAAAAAGCATTTCGTGCGTGTGCCATAATGTCGCAGGTATCGATAAGTGCCAACTTGCATGGCCTGTTAAAATAAGTAGCCAATACCCCACTGACAAAAATGCCAATAAGCCACCGCCTAAAAAGAAAGGTCTAAAAGCGAGCATCCATAACGGCCATTGAGATACTTGATGAATAGCAACGCGTGCTGGCATTGGCTCAGTTAAGTTTATAGGGCGCATTATCGTACCTCCTGCCCTAAACCATGTTGTGCAACACAGCGCAGTACGTAACTTACTTTTAAAATAGCAGCAATAACAATAGTACCAATATGAGCTGATACTTGCACCGCCATGGAAAAGTACTCAGCAAACGGGTAGCTAATTAAAATACTTACCGTAATACACACTAAACTCACAGCTAATGCAGTATTGGCAGCAAATAATACTGTTTCGTATAGTGAACTAAACTGTGTTTGATTATTTAAATTATTCAGCATTAGTGTGTTCATGGCAATCTCTGTAACTAACTACGTTACTTAGCTATTACACATACTGTGCCAATGATTTTATTCATTTAAATTCAATAAGTTAAATTAAATCACTTTACACTATGAGTCTTTATGACCTACTATAAATTAATTCATAAAAACACAAATAGGTCATTTTGACATGAACCAGCAATTCAACCTTACCCAAGTTGCTCTAGAGCTTGCTCAAAGTACACTGCATGAGCATAGTTTTGATCAATTACTAGCAACGGTTGAGCGGGTGATTCCTAGTGATGCAAGTGCGTTATTAGTGCTTCAGGGCGAGCAATTAAAACCACTGGCAATTAAAGGGTTAATGTCCGACAGTCTTGGTAGGCGATTTAAAATAGTAGAGCACCCTCGCCTAGAAGCTATTTGCAAAAGCACACTTGCGCTGCAATTTGCGCACGACTGCCCACTACCCGATCCATACGACGGATTACTATTAGCTAAAACCGGCGACATACCGGTACATGCATGTTTAGGTTTACCTCTTTATGATAAAAACGCGCTACTTGGCGTACTTACGTTCGATAGCCTTAACGCCAATGCATTTAACAGCATAAGTGCTGATACACTAAACACCTTACAAACGCTATGCAGTGCGCACTTTAAAACAGCTTTAGAGCTTACCCACTACAAGCAGCATGCACAGCATTCCAGCGCTCTAGTGCAAGAGCTAAACCGTGAGGCATTAACAAGAGATGGCGGCGAAATTATTGGTCAAAGCCCGCTAATGCAAACACTTAAAAACGAAATTAAACTCGTTGCAGCATCTAACTTTAGCGTGCTTATATTAGGTGAAACAGGGGTAGGGAAAGAACTCGTTGCGCGTAATATTCACTTAAATTCAGTTCGAAAAGATCAACCGCTTATTCACTTAAATTGTGCATCGCTTCCCGAAAGCCTTGCCGAAAGTGAATTTTTTGGTCATGCAAAAGGGGCTTTTACAGGCGCACAAAATGCGCGCCAAGGTAAATTTCAATTAGCTGATGGCGGTACATTATTTTTAGATGAAATTGGCGAACTCCCCCTTGCCATGCAAAGTAAATTATTACGAGTGCTACAAAGTGGCGAAATACAAACAGTCGGTGAAGACACGCCAAAATACGTAGATGTACGCGTTGTTGCTGCAACCAACAGAAATTTAAAAGAAGAAGTAGCTCAAGGTCGCTTTAGAGCCGATTTATACCATCGCCTCAGTGTCTACCCTATTACTGTGCCACCACTTAGTAAACGCGAGCACGACATAACACTCTTAGCTGGTTATTTTATTGAGCAAACAGCCCGTAAATTAGGGATAAAACAATTAAAACTAAGCCCTGAAGCGCAAGTATTGCTTAATCAGTACAACTGGCCAGGTAACGTGCGCGAGCTTGAACATGTCATTAGCCGCAGCGCCCTAAAAGCAAAACAAAGCCAATGGCAAAATCCAATAATAACCATTACAAGCGAGCACTGTGATTTGACACCGAGTGCGCCGCAAAACCCTCTAGTAGCAAGCCAAAGTACAACCAACACCTTAATCAACCAACCTTTAAAGCAAGCTGTAGAATCGTTACAATACAATGTAATTACCGATCAATTAAAGCTGCATAATTACAATTGGTCAGCAGCAGCAAGAGTACTTGAATTAGATAGAGCTAACTTAGTACGCTTGGCTAAACGCCTAGGGATAGAAGTAAAAAAAACACTATAATCATTTTAAAACACAGCTAAAGCTATTGATTAGCAGCTAACTTACTAAAATGTGTTTTTAGCAACCCTGCAAAAGCTTGTACTTTAGCAGTGCGATGCACTAAGTGATGCGTGACTAACCATACATCGGTAGGCCAGCTTAACTCACTGTGCAATATAGGCACTAAATCAGGATATTGCGCCGCTACGTCATGTTGTAATCCGCCTATGCCTAAGCCTTTAATTATTGCACGAGTCGCTTCTGCGGTTTCAGACACACGCAGCTTTATTTGCGCTGCGGGAACGTGCTCATCAACCCATGTAAAATAAGGCACTCGCGCATTAAAACCCGCCACGCCCGATACAAAGTTATGTTGCTGTAAATCACTTAACGATTTAGGCATTCCATGCTTATTAATGTAACGCTTATTAGCATACAAGCCCGACGAAAGCTGCGCTAAATGCTGGGCAATATAATCCCCCTCATCAGGTCTTGGGCCTGCACGCACTGCAATATGTGCTTGTCCGTGATCTAGCCTTAACCTTTTTTGTTCTAAAATGACCTCAAGCTGCACTTGCGGATGTAGCGCCTGAAATTGCTCACATACATCACCAAGTACATCCATAAAGCCACTTACCGTCGTTAGCAACAAACTACCTCTAAGAGTGCTATCGGCCGCTACTATATCGTTATGTAACTGCTCTAAGGAGCTATGAATAGTTTGCGCCGCTGCAAATAACTTGGTGCCAATTTCAGTGACCTTGTAGCCACGAGCATGGCGATGAAAAAGCCGTGCATTTAAGTTTTTTTCAAGGTTATTAATTCGCCTAAGCACTGTGCTGTGGTGCACATTAAGCTCCTCGGCCGCCGCTGTCAGCGTGCCTAACCGTGCTACTTCAAAAGCAACTTTAACGTCTTGCCAATCTTCAAATTTTATCGCCATGCTACCTACCTTTTACTTATGTGCGTATACGCACATAAGTGTTGCGTTTATTAAGGTTTTCTACAAGCAAAATTTTGCTACATTAGCGTTATAGATTTAAACACTAAAAGGTTATTAACATGTCAGCACCAAAAATTATCGCCCTAGCAGGCAGCCTTCGCCTAGAAAGCTTTAATCAAAAAATTATTAATGAGGCAGCACGCTTTGCTCTACAAACAGGTGCTGAAGTAGAAGTAATAAAATTAAATGAATTAAACATCCCATTATTTAACGAAGACATAGAAGCACAAGGCACACCAAGCGATGTGCAGCTTTTAAAAGATAAGCTACGTACTGCCGATGGTATTTTACTAGCAAGCCCAGAGTACAACGGCTCTATTACCGCAGCACTTAAAAATGCGATTGATTGGGCATCGCGTACAGAGCAAGGTGCTGCTCCTGCTTTTCGTAATAAAGTGGTCGCTTTGTTTGCAGCATCGCCTGGTGGGCTTGGCGGATTACGCGGTTTAAATCATGTGCGTGATATATTAAGCGGTATTGGATCATTAGTACTTGCCGATCAACTTGCAGTACCCGCTGTACACACATTGTTTGATGAAAATGGGCAAATTAATGAACCCGTAACGGCTGAAAAAGTATCAGCCCTCGCTCATCAGTTAGTAAGCGTTGCCAGTAAGTTAAGATAACTTGCACGCCTAAATAACTAATTATTTTGTCGCCGCGAGTTTTGCGGCGATAAAATCGGTATGCGTTACATATAAAAGCCCTGCTACTTTACGTATTACGTAGTCTTCTTGGGGATCTATCTCTCCATCGGCATACGCTAAGCGCCATAATAACTCTATTATTTCTATTCGCTGCGCCGCGCTGCAATGCTCATTAATCTGTTTTGAAAACTGAAAGTAATCTATCGAATCATCTAAGCTGCTTGCCGCGTTATTAGTAAGCTCATTAACCTCAGTATCTGTTAAATTAAAGTACTTTTTTAAGGTTACAGTCAGGGTTCGTTGTTCATCATGTTCAAGCTTGGTATCTGCGCGCATAACTTCAATTAATAATGCAGCAACCGCTGTTTTTAAATCGTGATCTTGCATACTTGGCTGCTGTTCATCGAATACAGCAAAAAGTTGTTTTATTTGTTTGAACATCACACTTTCCCTTTTTGGGTGTTAGACTAATACGTAAAGAAATCGACCTTATTACTCTTATTAATGGGTATAAAGTTCGCAAATTAAAGGATACATTTTATGAAAGGAATAAACACACCACGCTTATTTATAGGCGCTACGCTGGTGGCCCTTTCGAGTGCAAATACTGCACTTGCTAAAAAAGTCGAAACCGAGAAGCTCTACGACTTTGATAACAAAGTACATTATTACCAAACACAAATTGGCGAAGACAACTATAAAATAGAAATCCAGTCAGACGATTACAAACACTTTACCAATCAAAGTGTATTTTTATTACGCCATGCTGACCGCCTATGCCGCGGAAATACCTTTATGTTGAAAATACTTGAAGGCGTGCAAGAGTACGAACGCTTTCCAACAAAACCACGCGCTTACCAACCAGATTTAAGTGTTTTACTCCAATGTGAAACTAAAGAAGATAAAAACAAGAGTAAGAAACCTTAATCTTTATAACCCCAAGGTGCTGATGGTGGAGTAATCGGTTTAGTTAAATCAAAATCCACCTTAAACTCACGCCCTTGGCGAATTAATCGATAAGTAAATACTTCTGGGTAAATATACATTTGCCATGTATTACCTACAGACTGTGCAATGCCTTCTTTCACGAATAACTCTTTAGAGTATTGGTCTGCTGGAAACGACTGCATTTGCGCAAACCCTGCATCAAGCGTATGGCCACCATACATAGTTGATGCGTCGTCTGTTCCATCTTTATGACGATGATCGTGCTTTAAACTCAAACCACTACCCGTTTTCGTTATGATCCACGTACGTGATGCATCGTCTCCTACATGAAACGGTACTTGTAACTCAGTGTCGCTGCATTTACGTACATGCATAACCAGCTTTTTATCTGTAAATGAGCTTGGCCCTTTTGCATTATCTACCGCTACTCCACCCTCAAAAGCTTTACCGCAATGCGCTGCAATACTATTAAAAAAGGCATCATGAGTAGGAATAGACACTAACGGTGCAGGGCGTGCAAAAGCTGTCGATGAAGCAAGTATTAAAGTTGCTGCAGTTAATAATTTCATATGTTTCTCGTTATAGTTATTTTAAAACACCTGTAATAGTACAGCTTTCTTAAGTACTTTATTAGAAGTATCTATATAAAACTGAGAACAGGACAACTAGATAAAATTTTAAGTAACGATTAACGATTAAATATCTCAGCCTTCATTAACAACCCTACTTAAAAAATATTAATTGCACACTTCTAGATGTAATTTTAGCGTCGGGAGTCGCTACGCTCGTCCGACCTACGTGATGGGTGTTGGTATGAATGTCTGTTAATTGCGCGTATTTTACTTTTCTGCAGACGTAAAAAAGCCCGACTCTTTCGAATCGGGCTCTACAATATGAAGTCTGGTGATGTCGTAGTGCCCACAGCGGTGGAGAGTCACAGTGAAATGCTACACTATCTTTGTGTCGGGGCGGCCTTCCGTGGGGCTCGCCTTCGAGCTGTTTTGTTTGATGTATAGGAATACAAATGCCGTGGAGTACAGGATGTACGAAAGCGGCCACTACTGAGTTCGTCATGGGCTCTTGGCTATTTATTAAATCCCAGACAGCAAAAAACCCGTCACATTGCTGTAACGGGTTTCTTTAATTTGAAGCCTGGTAATGTCCTACTTTCACATAGCAAATGCTACACTATCATCGGCGCTGTTTCGTTTCACTACTGAGTTCGGCAT